>CAVYMA010000046.1:0-30261 GCA_963769465.1 uncultured Alphaproteobacteria bacterium | reverse complement strand
CCAGCGTCACCCGCACCTTGGCCCGCTCCAGCCGCAAGGGCGGCAGCTCGGCCTCGACCGCCTTGGCGAGCCGTGCCGCCGCCGTCGCCCGGCCGGCCGACAGGCGGCGAGCGGCCGCCAGGAACGAGTCGCGCGCCTCGGCGGCCCGGCGGTCGGCCGCCTCGAGGTCGCCGGCACCGGCGTCGATCCGCTGCAGGAGGCCACGGGTCTCGTCGAGCAGCCCGGGCAGCGCGTCGACCGCGACGCGGTGCTTGCGCGCGGCGTCGCGCAGGGCGAACAGCCGCTCCTCGACCTGATCCAGGCTCCCGCCATCCTCGCTCAGGTCGCGCAGGGCGGCTTCGAGCACGGCCTCCGCCTCGCCGGCCTCGATCAGCGCCCGGCCGACCGCGGCCGCGGCCGGCTCCAGGAGGTCGGGGGCCAGGCCAGCACTGCGTTCCAGGCGCCGCTCGGCGGCACCCAGCCGCGCCAGCGCCCCGCCGTCGCCGGCCAGTGCCGCGAGCGCGTCGCCCAGCGTGCTCGCCACCTTCTCGCGGTTCATGAGCGCGTGGCGACGCTGCGCCAGCTCCTCCTCCTCGCCCGGCACGGCCGCGAGGTCGGCGAGCTCGCGCTCGCGGTGGCGCAGGTAATCCTCCTCGCGCCGGGCCGCCGCGACCAGCTCACGCAGGGTCTCGACCTCGGCCGCGGCCTGTCGCCAGCCGGCATGCGCGTCCCGCACGGCGGCCGCGGTGGCGACGAGCCCGCCGAAGGCATCGAGGATGGCGCGGTGGGCCTGGGGGTTGAGCAGGCCGCGCTGGTCGAACTGGCCGTGCACCTCGACCAGGAGATCGCCGATCCGGCGCAGCAGCGTGCCGCTGACCGGCGTGTCGTTGACGAAGGCGCGGCTGCGGCCGTCCGCGGTCACCACGCGGCGCAGGATCAGCCCGTCCTCGGGCGGGATCGCGTTCTCGTCCAGGATCTCGCGCAAGGTGCCGTCCGATCCGGTGTCGAACTCGGCCACCACCGAGCCCTGCTCGGCACCGGCGCGCACGAGGCCCCGGTCGCCGCGGCCGCCCAGGGCGAGGCCCAGCGCGTCGAGGATGATCGACTTGCCGGCCCCGGTCTCGCCGGTCAGCACCGACAGGCCGGGCGCGAAGGCGAGCTCCAGCCGCTCGATCAGGACGATGTCACGGATGGCCAGGCTCTTGAGCATCGGCCCGCCTGCCGCGGCCTGCCCTAGAACACCCGGCTCAGCCAGGAGCCGCCGTCCGCCTTGGGCTCGAGCTGCTGCCCCTGCAGCAGCGCGTAGCTGCGCTCGTACCAGTCGCTGCCGGGATAGTTGTAGCCCAGCACCGCGGCCGAGGCCTGGGCCTCGTCGGTCATGCCCAGCGCCAGGTAGCTCTCGGTCAGCCGGTGCAGGGCCTCGGGCACGTGGGTGGTGGTCTGGTACTGCTCCACCACGGTCTGGAACCGGTTGATGCTGGCGAGCCAGAACTCGCGCCGCTGGTAGTAGCGGCCGATCTCCATCTCCTTGCCGGCGAGATGGTCGCGGATCAGGTCGACCTTGAGCTCGGCGTCCTGGCTGTAGTCGCTCTCGGGGAAGCGGCGGATCAGCTCGTCGAACGCCTCCTGGGAGCGCTGCGGTCATCTCCTGGTCGCGGCCGACGTCGGAGATCTGCTCGTAGTAGCACATGCCCATCAGGTAGTAGGCGTAGGCGACGTCCTTGTGCCCCGGGTGCAGGTCGATGAACCGCTCGGAGGCCGCCACCGACTCCTCGTACTGGTTGGCCTCGTAATAGGAGTAGGCGGCCATGATCTGGCCGCGGGTGGCCCATTGCGAGTAGGGGTGCTGGCGCTCGACCTCCTCGAACGACTTCGCCGCCTCCTTGAAGTTGCCCTCCGCCAGGAAGTTCTGCGCCTGCGCGTAGAGCTCCTCGGCCGGCAGATCGGGCGGCAGCGTCTCGGCGTCGTCGCCGGAGCAGCCGGTGAGGACCGCGGCCACGAGCACGAGCCCGAACCAGGCGGCGCGCGGGAACCAGCGTATGGCGAAGATGCTCGAGCGCATCGGCGTCACCTTGCGCTGGTGGGGATCGGTCGGGTTGCCGTCGGCCATCATTGGGCGCGGACCTTAGCCAAGCTGCGCCGGCACCGCCAGCCCGGCCTCAGGCGATATCCTCGATCGTGTTCAGGAGTGGCCGCCACTCCTCGCGCACCGGGCGCACCAGATGGCCGTCCATGTCGAACACGCTGAGGCCCTGGACCGCGAGCTCGCCATAGACCGCCCGGTCGCCGAGCCGGGCCACCACCGGCTGGCCCAGCCGCTGCAGGAACGAGTTCGAGGCGCTGGGCGGCCTTGGAGCGCGGGCGCAGGCGGTTGGCGACCAGCGCCACGCTCTTGCGGCCCTTGCGGATCGGCTTGAGCTCCTCGAGCTTGGCCAGGAAGCGCTCGGTGCTGCCCTCGTCGAACACCGAGGCCAGCACCGGCACCACGACCAGGTCCGCCTCGGCGATCAGCTCGTCGACATGGCGCATGCGCAGGTTGGCCGGCGCGTCGATCACCAGCCGGCGCAGCTCCGGCGGGACCGCACCCACCTCCTTGCGCCAGTCCAGGCCCGCGATCGGACGGCCCTGCGTCGCCGCGCAGCTTGAGCCAGGTCAGGCTCGAGCGCTGGCGGTCGACCTCGGCGAGCCCGGTGGCGAACCCGCCGGCCGCGAAGGCCGCGGCGAGGTTGGTCGCGATCGTGGTCTTGCCGCAGCCGCCCTTGATGTTGGTCACCAGAACGCGAAGCATCCATGTCTCCGGTCAAGCCGACTTGGCGGGCTCGGGCCAGAACGGCACCGCCGCGCGGAACGCCTCCCAGGCCTCGATCGCCCGCGGCTCCAGCTCGCGCGCGCCGTGCGCGTACCAGCCGAGCACCTGGCCGCCGCCCAGTGCCGCCGCCCGCTGCCGCACGCCGGGCTCGGTGCCCGCCAGCAGGTCGTCGACCACGTGCTGCGCCACGGCCACGTCGTTCATGTGGCCGAGCAGGTCCTGCATCCTGGCGGTCGCCGCCTTGAACCGGTCGAACTCGCGGCCCGGGAACAGGGAGGCGAAGAACTCGGTGCCGTAGCGCAGCTTCTTGAACAGGATGCGCAGGTCGTGGCGGGCCACGGGATCGAGGGCGGCGAAGTGGCGGCCGCGCTTGCGGACCTGACGGTGACGCCGGGTCAGCGTCTCGGCCGCGAAGTCCCGCACGTTGCGGCGCTGGGCCAGGAGCACGTCGATGTCGGCCCCCTGGCGCCAGCCGCGGCAGGCCACCCAGCAGGCGAGGTTGAAGGCGAGGTCGGCGTAGCGGTCGGCCGCCAGCGTCTCGCGGACCTGCTGATGCGCCTTCCAGCGGGCGTCGTCGACGATCTCGGCGAGCAGTGCCAGCGCTGGATCCCCGGGCCGGCCCTCGCCCACCGGCACCAGGGTCTCGGTCGCGAACACGTCCAGGTCGCGGGCCGGGCCCAGGGGGCCCAGGAGCCAGCGCAACTCGGCGGTCCAGTCGGAGCGCGCCTGGGCGGTCAGGGCGGGCTTGAACAGGGCCAGTGCGGAGCGCAGGCGGCGCAGGGCGACGCGGATCTGGTGCAGGCCCTCGGGATCGCGCGCGTCGCGGGTGGCGGCCTCGTTCTCCAGCCAGTGGCCGATGCAGGCACCCAGGATCGCCTGCAGCGCGTCCTCGACGGTCATCGTGTCCTGCAGCTCGACCGCGCGCGCCTTGCGCCACGCCGGCGGCCGCCCGGTGACCAGCCCGTAGCCGCGCGCCGCCTTGTCCTGCGGCTGCAGCCGGAGCGGGGCCAGCGCACGCAGGGACTGGGCGAGCTCGAACAGCGCCCGCGGCTCGCCGCGCTTGAGCTCGAGCTCGACCTCGCAGATCGCCTGCTCGGCACTCCCCGCCCGGATCGCACCGCGATCGAACGCGATCTCGATCTGCGCCGGCTGCCGGTTCGCGTCCGGCCACTCGACCAGCATCGCCTGACGGCGAAAGCGGGTCTCGAAGGTCGGCTGCAGCTCGTCGGGCAGGATCAGCCCGGTGAGATCGAGCACCGCCGGATCGTTGAACGCCGGCAGGTGCGGCGTCGCGTCGGGGAGCTCGACCTCCCATTCGCCGCGCACGGTCTCGGCACCGCGGCCGTCGCTCGCGGTCTTGAGCGTCTGCACGAACTTGCGTCCGGACTGCCGCACGCGCAGCGCCAGCTGCCGCCGGCTGAGGCGATGGTCGTCCGTGTCGTAATAGGTGGTGACCAGCTGCCGCGAGCGCAGGGAGCTGCGGGCGTGGCCGCGCAGCAACGGGCTGGCGATGAGCGTGTCCATCGCCTCGCTCGTCGCGGCGAGCTTGAGCTCGATCTCCTGCGGCTGAGAATCGACCAACGCCGGCTGTTCCCCTGTTCTAGAACGGACTGATCTGGATCAATGCAATCGGTCGCGTTCGGAGCTTTGCTGGATCCGGACTGCGCCGGTCGCAGGGTGGGAGAGAATGGATGTCCATCAAGGATCTTCTCGTGCACGTCGATCGTAGTCCGGCGTCGGCCCGCCGGCTAGACTGGGCCCTTGGTCTGGCGGCGCGTTTTTCCGCCCGCGTGACCGGGCTGGCACTCGTGGCCGAGCCGTTCATCCCGGCCCTGGTCGGCGTGCACATCCCGGCCGAGCTGATGCAGCGGCAGGTGGCGGAGGCCGAGGGCGAGATGGAGACCGTGCTGGAAACGGTCCGGCAGGCGGCACAGCGTCATGGCATCGCCATCGTCACCAGCCGCGTGACCGCACCGCTGGACCGGTTGCCGGCCGTGCTCGCCCGGGCGGCCAGGCATGTCGACCTGTGCGTGCTGGGCCAGCCCGACGCCCAGGACGCCGATCTGGACACGACCGCGCTCGCCGAGGCGGCGTTCATGGCCAGCGGGCGTCCCGCGGTCATCGTGCCCCACACCGGCACCCCCTCGACGGCGCTGCGGCGGGTGCTGATCGCCTGGAACGGCTCGCGCGAGGCGACCCGGGCCGTGCACGACGCGCTGCCCCTGCTGGCCGCGGCGACGCACAGCACCCTGCTGGTGGTCGACCCGGGACACCAGGCCGAGCTGAACGACGGCACGCCCGGCGCCGAGATCGCCGCCCACCTCGCCCGCCACGGCGTCAAGGTGGAGGTCAAGAGCACCCCGGGCGGCGGCCTGCCGATCGGCGACGTGCTGCTGTCGCAGGCGGCGGAGGAAGGTGCGGACCTGCTGGTGATGGGCGGCTACGGCCACTCCCGGCTGCGCGAGACCGTGCTGGGCGGCGCCACGCGGCAGCTGCTCGCGCAGATGACGCTGCCGGTGCTGCTGTCGCACTGAGCCGCGCGCGGCGTCAGGTCGCCCAGGCCATGGGCAGGGCCGCCCGGGCAGGGCGACCGTCGGCGCCGCTGCCGATCCAGCGCCAGCTGCGCCGCTCCGCGAGCAGCTTGCGCAGCAGGGCGCAGCGCAGGGCGGGTCCGGCGTTGGATTCGACGTAGCGCCCGCTGAGGGCGGCGGGGAGCAGGGCCAGGGCACCCAGCGCGTCGAGAGCGAGGTGGCGCACCCGTTCCTCGAGGCCGCGCGGGCGATCGGGAGCACCGCGGTCGCGGGCACCCACCAGCTCGCGCTTGCAGCGGTCGGGCGAGACCAGGAGCGCGAAGTCGGGGCCGACGGCACCGTCGGGCGGCTCGACGATGATCTCCAGGCCGTGGCCGGGCTCCAGCCGCGCACGACCCGAGGCGCACCAGACCTCGATCGGCTGCAGGATCTCCAGCCGGCCCAGCGGCAGGTCCTGCTCGACGGCACCGGCGCATTCCACCAGGCGGACGAAGGCCTGCGCGCTGCCGTCCATGAACGGCAGCTCCGAGCCGCTGGTGTCGATCAGGACATTGTCGATCTCGCAGGCGGCCAGCGCCGCCATCAGATGCTCGACCATCCGCACGCTGCCGCCATCGGCGGTGCCGAGCATGGTCACCCCGTCGGCTGCGTGCGCGTTGTCGGGGTGTGCGGCGATCGCCGGCGCGCCGGGGCGGTCGACGCGGCGGAACCGGATCCCGGAGCCCTCCGCCGCAGGGCGGAGCGTGACGGCTACCCTGGCGCCGCTGTGGAGGCCGACGCCAGCGCAGCCGATCGTATGACGAAGAGTCCGTTGCTGCCGCATCTTCGGGACCTTCGCGTCACCGGGTTTCAGTTCCGCCGCGCCCTTGCCGCCGGCCGCTTGCCCACGACCGCTGGACGAGGCCGATCCCGCACCACCCTCGAGGTGTGGAAACAGGAGCGCCCGCCTTCCCGTTTGCCGGGAGAGGCGGGCGCTCACAAGTCACAAGTCTTTGCGGAATGTTACGACCGCAAGCTGAGGCTTTACATTAACTCCGTGTCACCCGTCGACGCGCTCGCGCTCGCGACGCAGGAACGAGGGGATGTCGCTGAGCTCGTCCTGGTTACCCGACAGGCCGGCCTGGCCGTCGACCTGCGGGCGCTGCGCGCGGTCCCCGAAGCGCGGCGGATGCCGCTCGGTGGCGCGCTCGGTGGTCCGGGTGAAGGCGAACTCCTTGACCCGCGAGAACAGGTTGCCGCTGCGCTCCTCGGCGCGCGGCTGGACCGGAGGCGGCGCCTCGGCGGCCGGGGCGCCGAAATCGTCGGCCTGGGGCAGGTGGAGCTCGATCGGCTGCTCGCTGGCCGCCCGGAGATGTGCTGCCGGGCTGATCTCGCCCGGACGGCGAGCCGTGGAGCGGGCGGCGCTGTTGGGGTGCGGGATCGCCTGCGTGCGCTGTGGCTGAAAGCGGAAGCCGCCGGCCACGACGCGCGGCGGCTCGACCACCGGCTCCTGCGCGGAGGACTGGGCGGCCGTGGTGCGCTCGGCCGGCAGGTCGATGCCGGTCGCGACCACCGAGACCCGCATCCGGCCCTGGAGCGAGTTGTCGAAGGTCGAGCCGAAGATGATGTTGGCGTCCGAATCGACCTCCTCGCGGATCCGGTTGGCGGCGGCGTCGACCTCGTAGAGGGTCATGTCGAGGCCGCCGGTGATGTTGATCAGCACGCCGCGCGCGCCGCGCATCGAGACGTCGTCGAGCAGCGGGTTGGAGATCGCGGCCTCGGCGGCCTCGATCGCCCGCTTCTCGCCCTCGGCCTCGCCCGTGCCCATCATCGCCTTGCCCATCTCGCTCATCACGGTGCGGATGTCGGCGAAGTCGAGGTTGATCAGGCCGGGCATGACCATGAGGTCGGTCACGCCGCGCACGCCCATGTGGAGGACCTGGTCGGCCATCTGGAAGGCGTCGGCGAAGGTGGTGCGCTCGTTGGCCAGCCGGAACAGGTTCTGGTTGGGGATGACGATCAGCGTGTCGACATACTGCTGCAGCTCGGCGAGGCCGGCCTCGGCCAGCCGCATCCGGTGGGCACCCTCGAAGTGGAAGGGCTTGGTGACCACGGCCACGGTCAGGATGCCCTGCTCGCGCACGGCGCGCGCGATCACCGGGGCCGCACCGGTGCCGGTGCCGCCGCCCATGCCGGCGGTGATGAACACCATGTGGCTGCCGGAGAGCTGGTCGAGGATCTCGTCCAGCGCTTCCTCGGCCGCGGCACGGCCGACCTCGGGACGGGCACCGGCGCCGAGCCCGTGGGTGATGGTGTTGCCGAGCTGGACCTTGCGGTCGGTGAGCCCGGCGGCCAGCGCCTGGGCGTCGGTGTTGCACGACACGAACTCCACACCCTCGAGGTGCGAAGTGATCATGTTGTTGACGGCATTGCCGCCGGCGCCGCCCACGCCGACCACCGTGATCTTCGGCTTGAGCTCGTGCGTGATGGGCAGACTCAGGTTGATGGTCATCTTTTCTCCTCCACAGGATGGGCGACCCTGTTGGGTTCGCACCATGGTGCCGGCCGGGGGCAAGTATCCGACCGTGCGATTCGAAAGAGCGCTAGAAGTTCTCTCTAAACCATTGGCCAAGTCTCGCAAGACGGTGCGAGAGCACCGAGACCTCGATTTGATCGCGCCAGCCCAGGCCGCCATCGTCGCCGAGCACCAGGGCCACCGCGCCGGCCGCCGTGGCGCAGCAGGGCTCGTCCTGGCGGGCGCTCGACCAGGGCACCGGCCGGGCGCAGCGGGTCGGCAGGCGGAACACCTCCTGGACCAGATCCTCCAGGCCCTCGAGCTGGCTGCCGCCGCCGGTGATGACGATGGAACGCGGCGGTCGGCTCTGCACCAGCTCGCGGTGCTCGTCCAGGCGATGGCGCGCCAGGGCCAGGATCTCCTCGCAGCGGGCGCGCACGATCTCGGTGATGCGGGTGCGCGGCACCTCGCCGGTGGGCATCTCGGCATGGTCGCCCAGCCGGGGATGCTCGATGCGCGTACCCTCGTCGCAGCTCCGAAACTGGGTGCCGCCATACAGGTTCTTGATGCGCTCGGCGTGCTGGCGGCTGGTCGACAGGCCGTAGGCGAGGTCGCCCGTGATGTGGTCGCCGCCATAGGGGACCTGGCCCACCAGGGTCAGCCGGCCGCCGGCGAAGTGGGCGAGACCGGTCGTCCCGCCGCCGAAGTCGAGCACGAGGCAGCCGCGCTCGGCCTCGTCCTCGGCCAGGCAGGCGATGGCGGCGGCGTAGCTCGCCGAGACCACGCCCTTGACCTCGATGTGGCAGCGCTCGAGGCAGGCCAGGAGGTTGCGCAGGACCGGCCCCGCCACCGTGACCAGGTGGGCGATGATCTCGAGCCGCTGGCCGGCGATGCCGCTGGCGTCGCGCAGCGGCCGCCCGCCGTCGACCACGACCTCGACCGGCACCGCGTGCAGGACCTCGCGCTCGGGCGTCGTCGCCTCGCGCCGCGCCCGGTCGAGCAGGAGCTGGATGTCCGTGTCGGTGACGCCGCGCCCGTGGAGAGAGCAGCCGATGCGGACATAGGCCGACTGCGGGCGGCCGCCGCTGACCGCGAGGTAGATCTCGCGCAAGGTCTCGCCGGACTGCTGCTCGGCCTCGTGGAGCGCGCCCAGGATCGACTCCTCGGCCGCCTCGGCGTCGACGATCTCGCCCAGCTTGAGCCCCTGGGCGAGCTGGTAGCCGCGGCCGAGGAGCTGGACGCCATGGCCGGGCCGGGGCCGGGCGATGTAGCAGCACAGCTTGCTGGAGCCGATGTCGAGCACCCCGAAGGCATGGCCGCGCCGCCACGGCCCGCTGCCCAAGACCTGGCGCCATGCGGTACCGGATGCCAAGCTCATGCGCGGGGTTCCTTGCCATGCCCGAGGGCCGCGTCGGGCAGTTCGAGGGTCAGCCAGTCGGGGCTGCGCAGGTCGATCGAGGTGACCGCCCGCGACACCACGCCCGAGGCCTTCTGTTCCTGGGCGAGGCGGCGCCAGGCCGCCAGCGACCGGTTGGCCGGGAGGCGCACCTCGATCCGGCCGTCCAGGTAGACGTCCCAGCGCCGGCCGCCGACCAGCCGGGCGCCGGTGACGTGGCTGGCGAGCACGGGCTCGCTCGCGACCAGCTCCAAAAGCTCGCGCGAGCGGGCCGGGGCACCCTTGCCGAACAGGAGCGGCAGCTCGCGGTAGCGCGCCGCGTTCTTGACCTTGAAGATCTCCTGCGCGTCGCTGACCAGCACCTGGCGGTTGCCGTCCATCCAGCGCGCGATCGGGCGATGCTCCTCGAGCCGCACCCAGATCGTATCGGGCAGCCGGCGCGCCACGCTGGCCGAGCGCACCCAGGGCAGCGCCTCGACCTCCGCCCGGATCTGGTCCAGGCCGACCGCGAAGATCGGCTGGCCGTAGTGCGGCTCGAGTGCGCGCGTCAGCGCCGCCTCGTCGGCGAGCGCGCGGCCCTCGCTGTAGACGCGCCGGACCACGAAGCCGGCATCGACCGTGGCCGCGATGCCGCCGTGCCGGACGGTATCGGCCCAGCGCTCCGCGGTGCTCGAGCGCATGAAGAGCAAGCCGGCGCCGACGAGGACGGCCAGCGGCAGCAGCACCAGGGCGACGCGGCGCAGACGGAGCACCCAGAGCCGCTGCGGCGGGCGCCGGCGCGAGCTCCGCGGCTGACCGGGACGGACGAGGCGCCTCACATGTCGCATCGTGCCTGCTCCAGCAGCCGGACGACGAGGTCGGCGAAGGCGATGCCGCGATAGGCGGCCTGCTCGGGCACCAGGGACAAGCGGCGTCATGCCGGGTTGGGTGTTCACCTCGAGGAGGTAGAGCCCCGCGTCGCCCTGCTCGGGATCGAGGCGGAAGTCGGCGCGGCTGACGCCGCGGCAGCCCAGCACGCGATGGGCCCGCAGCGCCGCCTCCATCACGGTCTCGTAGAGGTCGGGCGAGAGGGGGGCCGGGACGAGGTGCGAGGCGAAGCCCTCGGTGTACTTGGCGCGGTAGTCGTAGAAGCCGTCGTTGGGGCGGATCTCGGTCACCGCCAGCGGCTCGTCGCCCAGGACGGCGCAGGTGAGCTCGCGCCCCGGCACGTAGCGCTCGACCAGGAGCCGGCAGTCGGGATCGACGTCGTTGCGGTCGCTCAGCGGCCGCAGATCGTCGTCGGGCACGATCACCACGCCGACGCTGGAGCCTTCGGCCGCCGGCTTGACGACGAAGGGCGGCGGCAGGGGCGGATCGGCCATGAGCTCGGCCAGGGTGGTCTCGACGCCCTCCGGGCAGCGCAGGCCGGCGCTCGCGAACACCCGCTTGGCCATGGGCTTGTCCATGGCGAGTGCCGAGGCCAGCACGCCGGAATGGGTGTAGGGCAGGCCCAGCTGGTCGAGCAGGCCCTGCACCCGGCCATCCTCGCCGTAGCGGCCGTGCAGCGCGTTGAACACCACGTCGGGCCGGGTGCGGGCCAGCACGTCGTGGCAGATCGCGGCCGACGTCGATGCGGGTGACGCGCGTAGCCCCGTTCCTCGAGCGCCCGGGCGCACGGCCTCGCCCGAGACCAGCGACACCTCGCGCTCGGCCGAGCAGCCCGCCCATCAGCACCGCCACGTGCCGGCTCATGCCGCCAGCTCCAGGCTCGCCGGGCGGCCGATGCGGACCACCTCCCACTCCAGCTCGACCCCGCTGTGCTCGCGCACCCGGTGGCGCACCAGCTCGCCCAGCCGCTCGACCTCGTCGGCCGTGGCCCCGCCGGTGTTGATCAGGAAGTTGCAGTGCTTGTCCGAGACCATGGCCGCCCCCAGGCGCAGGCCGCGGCAGCCGGCGGCGTCGATCAGCTGCCAGGCCTTGTGGCCGGGCGGATTCTTGAAGGTGCTGCCGCCGGTGGCGACCCGCAGCGGCTGGGCGGCCTCGCGCTCGGCGCGGATCGCGTTCATGCGGGCCAGGATCGCGTCCGGCTCGGCAGGCTCGCCCCGGAACGCCGCGCGCACCACGATCCAGTCCGGCGGCAGAGCGCTCCTGCGGTAGGCGAAGCCGAGCTCGGCGTTGGCGAGCCGGTGCAGGCGGCCGCCGCGGTCCAGCGCCTCGGCCCAGACCAGGCGGTCCCTGGTCTCGCCGCCGAAGGCGCCGGCGTTCATGCGCACGGCACCGCCGACGGTGCCCGGGAATGCCGATCAGGAACTCCAGGCCGCCCAGGCCGGCGCGCTGCGCCTCCTGCGCCACGCGCTGGTCGAGGGCACCGGCACCGGCCAGGATCAGCCCGTCCTCGACCACGACCCTGGCGAGCGGCCCGCCGAAGCGCACGACCACGCCGTCGATGCCGCCGTCGCGCACCAGCAGGTTGGAGGCCACGCCCATCGGCACCACCGGCACGCCGGCCGGCAGCGCGGCCAGGAACCCGGCCAGATCGTCGGCGTCGGCGGGCTGGAACAGCGCCTCGGCCGGGCCGCCGACGCGCAGCCAGGTCAAGGGCGCCGAGCGGCACGTCCCGGCGCAGGGTGCCGCGCGGCGGCGGCAGGGTCTCGTGCCAGGCGCTCATGCCTCGCCCGCCCCCTTCTCGGCGGCGGCCAGCCGTCCCGGCAGGGCGTTGGCCCACTGGGTGATGCTGCCCGCGCCCAGGCAGACGACGAGGTCGCCCGGCCGGGCGAGCTCGGCCACCAGCGGCACGAGATCGTCCAGACCCTCGATCGGCGCGCACGTCGCGATGGCCGCGGCGGCGCACGCCCTCGACCAGGGCATCGCGGTCCGCACCCTCGATCGGGGCCTCGCCGGCGGCGTAGACCGGGGCCACCAGCACGGTGTCGGCGTCGTGGAAGCAGGTGCAGAACTCGTCGAACAGGCTGGCCAGACGCGTGTAGCGGTGCGGCTGGACCACCGCGATCACCCGCCCCTTGGTCCGGGCGCGCGCGGTCAGCAGCACCGCCTTGATCTCGACCGGATGGTGGCCGTAGTCGTCGACGATGCCGACCCCGTCGACCGTGCCGGTGCGGGTGAAGCGGCGCTTGACGCCCTCCAGGCCCGAGAGCGTGCGGCGGAGCACCTCGTCGGCGATGCCGAGCTCGCGGGCGACCGCGATCACGGCCAGCGCGTTCTGGACATTGTGCCGGCCGGGCAGGGAGAGGTGGAGCCGCTCCAGCCGGCGCTCGCCCTCGCCGTTGCGGGGGCGCAGCACCACGTCGAACACCTCGCCGTCGGCCTCGGCCATGGGCGCCAGGGCGCGGACGTCGGCCTGCGGGCTGAAGCCGTAGGTGACGAGCGCGGCGGTCGGTGATCCGGCCGTAGAGGGCCTGGACCTCGGGGTGGTCGATGCACAGGGCGGCGAAGCCGTAGAACGGCACGCGCTCGACGAAGGCGTGGAACGCGGCGCGCAGCGCGTCGAAGCTGCCGTAATGCTCCATGTGCTCGGGGTCGATGTTGGTGACCACGGCCGACCGTCGCCGGCAGGCGCAGGAAGCTGCCGTCGCTCTCGTCGGCCTCGACCACGATCCACTCGCCCTGGCCCAGCCGCGCGTTGGTGCCGTAGGCGTTGATGATGCCGCCATTGACCACGGTCGGGTCGAACTCGGCGGCGTCGAGCAGCGCCGCCATCATCGCCGTGGTCGTGGTCTTGCCGTGGGTGCCGGCCGACCGCGATCGAGCGCTTGAGCCGCATCAGCTCGGCCAGCATGTCGGCACGGCGCACGACCGGCAGCCGCCTGGCACGCGCCGCCACCAGCTCGGGATTGTCCGCACGGATCGCGGTCGAGACCACGACCACCTTGGCCTTGCCCAGGTTCTGGGCGGCGTGGCCCAGTGCCACCGCGATCCCCTGCCGCGCGCAGCCGCTGGACGTTGGCGCTGTCGCCGATGTCCGAGCCCTGCACGGTGTAGCCGAGATTGCTCAGGATCTCGGCGATCCCGCTCATGCCGATGCCGCCGATCCCGACGAAATGGATCGGCCCCACCGTGTGGGGCACCATGGTCATGGGCGATGCTCCCCTGCCAGGGCCAGGACCGCGTCGAGCAGGCGCTCGACCGCGTCGGGGCGGGCCAGCCGCCGGGCCTGGTCGGCCATCGCACTCAGGCGCGCGGGTGAGCGCATCAGGCCGGCGAGCTCCGCCGCCAGCCGCTCCGCGGTGAGCTCGGGCTGCGGCACCACGATGGCCGCACCGGCCTCGGCCAGTGCGCGGGCATTGGCGGTCTGATGGTCGTCGGCCGCGTGCTGGTAGGGCACCAGCAAGCGAGGGCCGGCCCAGGGCCAGCAGCTCGGCGACGGTCGAGGCGCCGGACCGGCTGACAAGGAGGTCGGTCGCGGCCATCCGGGTCGGGACGTCGGCGAAGAAGGTCGCGAGCTCGGCCGGAAAGCCCAGCTCGGCATAGGCCGCGCGGACCCGCTCCAGGTCCTCCGGCCGGCACTGCTGCGCCAGTACCAGCCGTGCGCGGAGCTCGGCCGGCAGCAGCGCCACCGCGGCCGGCACGACGTCGCTGAAGATCCGCGCACCCTGGCTGCCGCCGAGCACCAGCACGCGAAAGCGGTCCGAGGCGGGTGCCACCGCCGGCGTCGCCGGCGAACTCGGGGCGGGTCGGATTGCCGGTGAGCAGGCGGCGCAGGCCCGGCCGGGCCGGAACCTCGGCCGTCGGCGTCGAAGCTCAGCGCCACCGCGCGGGCGAAGCGCGCGGTCAGCCGGTTGGCCCGGCCGAACACGGCGTTCTGCTCGTGGACGAGGAGCGGCACCCGGTTCATGGCGGCGGCCAGGGCCGCCGGGACCGAGGCGTAGCCGCCGAAGCTCGCGGCGGCCACCGGCCGGGCGCGCCGCAGGGCGCCGAGGCTCTGGACCAGGCCCAGGGCGAGCTGCGCCAGGCCCTTGAGCGTGCCCCCGATCCCGCCCGAGGGGCTGCCGGCGCTGACCACGGTGAAGGGCAGCTCGGCGCCGACATAGCGGGCACCGCGGCTGTCGGTGAGCAGGGTCACCGCCACGTCCGCGCGACGCCAGGGCGCGACCCAGCGCCAGGGCCGGGAACATGTGGCCGCCGGTGCCGCCGGCGGTGATCAGGATCGGGCCGGTCACGCGCGCCACTCCAGGCGTGCGGGGATCTGCAGCCGGGCGCCGCGCCGGGTCAGCGCCAGCAGCATGCCCATGGCGATGGCCAGCGCCAGCAGCGACGAGCCGCCATAGCTGATGAACGGGCAGCGTCATGCCCTTGGTCGGGATCAGGTTGAGGTTGACGGCCATGTTGATGAGCGCCTGCAGGCCGAACTCGGCGATCAGGCCGGCGGCGGCGAGCTGGACGAAGCGGTCGCTGGTCTCGCTGCACGCGCCACAGCCCGCGCAGGATCAGAAACGCGAACAATGCCACCAGGGCCAGGCACGCGACAATCCCGAACTCCTCGGCGGTGGCGGCGAAGATGAAGTCGGCGTGGGCGTCGGGCAGGTGCCATTTCTGCACCCCCTCGCCCGGGCCGCGGCCGAACAGCCCGCCCTCGGCCACGGCGCGCAGGGCCCGCTCGATCTGGTAGCCCAGCGAGCCCGGATCGAAGAAGTCGTTCACGCGGTCGGCGAAGTGCGGCAGCCAGAGATAGGCCTGCCAGAAGCCGAGGGCCGCCACCGCGATCAGCGCCAGCACCCAGAACCAGGTGAGCCCGGCCACGAACAGCTGGATGCCGAAGACCGCACCGACCACGGCGGTCATGCCGATGTCGGGCTGCAGGATCAGGACCGCGAGGACCGGTGCCACCGCCGCCGTCGTGGCCAGGCAGGCCGCCGGTGCCCGGGCGGCGTGCGAGGAGATGGGCGGCCACGATCACCACCGCCGGCTTGACGAACTCGCTCGGCTGCAGCGGGAAGCCCAGGATCGGCAGCCAGCGGGTGGCACCCTTCACCTCGGGTGCGAAGAACAGGGTGAGCAGGAGCAGGCACCCGAAGCCGGCATACATGCCGATCCCCAGGCGCAGCACCCCCAGCGGCGCCAGCATCGAGACGCCGACCAGGAGCAGGCTCGCCGGCAGCAGCAACATCAGGTGCTTGTTGACGAAGTGCATCTCGGCGCCGAACACCCGCTCGGCGACGGCCGGGCTGGCGGCGAAGATCAGGATGGTGCCGATGAGCGCCAGGATCGCGACGCCGGCCAGCATGGTGCGGTCGACGGTCCACCACCAGTTGCCGACGATCGAGCGGTCCGTGCGCGGGACGAAGATCATCGCGCGGCCTCCGCCCGGGCCAGGGCGCGGAACGCCTCGCCGCGCGCCTCGAAATTCGCGAACTGGTCGAACGAGGCGCAGGCCGGCGCCAGAAGCACCGCGGCCTCCTGGCCGTCCTGGGCGCGGGCGGCGGCGCTGGCGGCGCGGACCGCGGCCTCCAGGGTGCCGCACCTCCTGCATCGGCGCCGAGATCGCCGAGATCGGCGGCGATCTCGCCGGCGGCCGTGCCGATCAGGTAGGCCGCGCGCACCTGGCCCAGGGCCGGGCGCAGGCTGCGGAACCCGCCGGGCTTGGGCTTGCCGCCGGCGATCCAGAACACGTTGGCGAAGCTCGCCAGCGACTTCTCGGCCGAATCCGGGTTGGTGGCCTTGCTGTCGTTGACCCAGAGGACGTGGCCGGCGCGGGCGACCTCCTCCATGCGGTGGGCGAGGCCGCGAAAGCTGGCGAGGCCCGCCAGCGCGCGGTCCGGTGCCAGGCCCAGCGCGCGCACGGTGCCGTAGGCGACGGCGATGTTCTGCCAGTTGTGCCGCCCGCGCAGGTTCTGCAGCGGGCGCAGATCGGCGACCTCGGCCCCGCCCTCGACCAGGCGGCCGTCGGCCACGGCGATGGCGGCGTCCGGCTGGCCCATGACCGTCACCGTCACCGGCCTGCGCCCGGCCGCCACGAGGCGCGCGGCGACCTCGCGGCTGGGCGCGTCGTCGACGCCGATGACGATGGCGTCGCCATCCTGCTGGTTGCGGAAGATCCGCTCCTTGGCCGCGACGTAGCCGGCAAGGTCGCCGTGGCGGTCGAGATGGTCGGAGGTCAGGTTCAGCCAGACGGCGACCCGGCAGCGCAGCGCGTGGCACAGGTCGAGCTGGAAGGAGGACAGCTCGAGCACGAAGATCCGCCCGACCGGGCCGGGATCGAGCTCGAACACCGGCCGGCCGATGTTGCCGCCCATGACGGCGTCGACGCCGGCGGCGGCGAGCAGGTGGTGGACCAGGGCCGTGGTGGTCGACTTGCCGTTGGTGCCGGTGATGCCGACGATCGGCCGCGGGCCCAGCACCGCGGCGAACAGGTCGACGTCGCCGCGGACGGGCACGCCGGCATCCCGGGCGGCCTGGATCAGCGGGTGCGGCCGCGGGTGGGTCAGGGGCACGCCGGGGCTCGGCACGAGCAGGGCCAGGCCCGGCACGTCGGCGGGCCGGCCGGCGCGGAACGGCGTGTCGGCCACCGCCTCGGGCCGGTCGTCGAAGGCCACCACGTCGGCCCCGGCGGCGGCCAGGGCGCGGGCGGCGGCGATGCCGCTGCGGGCCATCCCGAGGATGCCCACCCTGCGGCCGGCGTAGCGTTCGAGCCCCGTCATCGCAGCTTCAACGTCGAGAGGCCGACCAGCGCCAGGATCATGGCGATGATCCAGAACCGGATGACGATGGTGGGCTCCTGCCAGCCCATCTTCTCGAAATGGTGGTGCAGCGGGCGCCATGCGGAACACGCGCCTGCCGGTGAGCTTGAACGAGGCGACCTGGACGATGACCGAGACCGCCTCGAGCACGAACAGCCCGCCGATGATCGCCAGCACCAGCTCGTGCTTGACCGCCACCGCCACCGCACCCAGCGCCCCGCCGGTCGAGAGCGAGCCGGTGTCGCCCATGAACACCATGGCCGGCGGCGCGTTGAACCAGAGGAAGCCCAGGGACGCGCCGACGATCGCGCCGCAGAAGACCGCGAGCTCGCCCGTGCCGGGGACGTGGGGAATGCCGAGATAGCCCGAGAAGATCGCGTTGCCGGCGAGATAGGCGATCAGCGCGAAGCTGCCGGCGGCGATCATCACCGGCACGATGGCCAGCCCGTCCAGCCCGTCGGTCAGGTTCACCGCGTTGGAGGAGCCCATCATCACCAGGGCCGCCGAACAGCGGGAAAGGCCAGCCCCAAGGGGATGATCAGGTCCTTGAACACCGGGACCGCGACGCCGGTCGCCTGCGGTGCGGTGCCGAGCTGGATCAGGACGATCGCGGCGACGAGCCCGATGCCGCCCTGGCCCAGCAGCTTGAGCCGCCCGGACAGGCCGCCGCTCGAGCGCTTGGTGAGCTTGAGGTAGTCGTCGGCGAAGCCGATCAGGCCGTAGCCCAGCGTGACCAGCAGCACGACCCAGACATAGCCGTTGCTGAGATCGGCCCAGAGCAGGGTCGCGGTGCTGAGCGCCAGCAGGATCAGCACGCCGCCCATGGTGGGCGTGCCCTTCTTGGTCAGGAGGTGGCTCTCCGGCCCGTCGAGGCGGATCGGCTGGCCCTCGCGCTGCTTCTTCTTCAGCCAGCGGATCAGGGCCGGGCCGATCAGGAAGCTCACCAGGAGTGCGGTCATCACCGCCCCGCCGGTGCGGAAGGTGATGTAGCGGATGACGTTGAACGCGCCGATCTGGTCCGCGAGCGGGAAGAGCAGGGTGTAGAGCATCAGGGGGAGGTCCTCATGATGCCGCCCGCGCCGCCGCCGGCACGCCCGATCCCGTCAACGCCGCCACCACCCGCGCCATGCGGCTGCCGAGCGAGCCCTTGACCAGCACCACGTCGCCCGGCCGGAGCGCGTCGCGCACGGCCGGTGCCAGGGCGGCGGCGTCGTCGGCATGGGCGCCGCGCCGCATGGCCGGCAATGCGTCGTGCAGCCGCGCCATGGCCGGGCCGCAGGTGAAGACCAGCGCGATGCCGGCCGCTTCGACCGCGTCGGCGAGGCCCGCGTGCAGGTCGCCGGCCATCTCGCCGAGCTCCAGCATGTCGCCGAGCACGGCGATCCGCCGGCCCGGGCGACTGGCCCAGCACGGCCAGGGCCGCCCGCATCGAGGCGGGGTTGGCGTTGTAGCTCTCGTCGAGCAGCAGCGCCTCGCCGCCGCGGGCGTCGATCCGGCGCCGCTCGCCGCGGCCGGCCGAGGCGCGCAGATCGCCCAGCGTCCCGGCCGCGCGCGCGACGTCGGCACCCAGCGCCTCGGCCACGGCGAGCACGGCCAGGCTGTTGAGGACCAGATGCTCGCCGGGGATGCCCAGGCGGTAGGCGTAGCGCGCGGCCGCCGCGGACGGCCACGACCTCGCTGTGCTCGGGTGCCAGGCGCAGGTCGTCGAGCCGCCAGTCCGCGCGCCGGATGGCGGCCGAAGGTGACGATCCGCCCGGCACGGGAGCGCTCGGCATGGGCACGCATGCGCGCATAGTGCTCGTTGTCGCGATTGATCACCGCGACGCCGCCCGGCTCGAGGCCCTGGAAGATCTCGCCCTTGGCGTCCGCGATCGCCTCGACCGAGGGGAAGAACTCCAGATGTGCCGGTGCGACCGTGGTGATCAGCGCCACGTGCGGCCGGACCTGGGCGGTCAGGGCGCCGATCTCGCCGGCATGGTTCATGCCCATCTCGAACACGCCGAAGCTCGCGGCCTCCGGCAGGCGTGCGAGGCTCAAGCGGCACGCCCCAGTGATTGTTGTAGCTGGCGGCACTGGCGTAGCTGGGTGCCTGGCGCGCCAGCACGTGGCGCAGCGCCTCCTTGGTCCCGGTCTTGCCGACGCTGCCGGTCACGCCGGCGATGCGGGCCGTCGTGCGCGCCCGCCCGGCGCGCCCGAGGCCCTCCAGCGCGGCCTGGGTGTCGTCGACCAGGACCAGGGCGGAGCGGTCGTCGACAGCTTCCGGGATCCGGCTGACCACGGCGGCGGCGGCACCCCGGTCGAGCGCGTCGGCGACGAAATCGTGCGCATCCCGGTTGGGGCCTTCCAGGGCCACGAACAGGTCGCCCGGCGCCAGGGTGCGGGTGTCGATCGAGACGCCCGAGGCGACCCAGTCGCCGGCGATCCGGCCGCCCGTGGCGCCGGCCACCTCCTCGGCGGTCCAGATTGCCGTCATGCCAGCTCGCCCCCGGACGCCCTGGCCTCGTCGCGCAGCACCTCGGCATCGTCGAAGGGCAGCACCTCGTCGCCGACGATCTGGTAGGTCTCGTGGCCCTTGCCGGCGACGAGCAGCGTGTCGCCCGGCCGCAGCCCGGCGAACGCGGCGCGGATCGCCTCGCCGCGGTCGCCGATCTCGACCGCACCCGGCGCTGCGGCCAGAACCTGCGCGCGGATCGCCGCCGGCGGCCTCGCTGCGCGGATTGTCGTCGGTGACGATCACCTCGTCGGCGAGCCGGACCGCGATCTCGCCCATCAGCGGCCGCTTGCCGGCGTCGCGGTCGCCGCCGCAGCCGAACACCACGACCAGCCGGCCGGCGGTGTGCGGGCGCAGTGCCTCCAGCGCCTTGGCGAGCGCCTCCGGCTTGTGGGCGTAGTCGACGAAGGCCGCGGCACCGCTGGCGTGCCGGGCCACGAGCTGCATCCGGCCGGGGGGTGCGCGCAGGCCGGCCAGCAGCGGCAGGACGGCCTCGACCGGCGCCCCACCGGCGAGCACGAGGCCCGCGGCGGCCAGGAGATTGTAGGCCTGGAACGCGCCGACCAGGTCGATGGCGAAGCGATGGCCGCGGCCCAGCAGCTCGAGCTCGAGCTCCATGCCGCCGGCGGTCGGGGTGCGGCCGACCAGACGGAGTGCCCGCGCCGCGGTGCCGTAGTCGAGAATCCGCTGGCCGCGATCGACCGCGAGCCCGGCGAGGTCGTGCGAACTCGGGGATGTCGGCGTTGAGCACGGCCGTGGCGCCGGCCGGCAGCAGCTCGCCGAACAGGCGGCGCTTGGCGGCGTAGTAGGCGGCGGCACTGCCGTGATAGTCGAAATGGTCGCGGCTGAGGTTGGTGAACGCGGCCGCGGCCAGGCGCAGGCCGTCGACCCGGTGCTGGTCGAGGCCGTGGCTGGAGGCCTCGATCGCCAGATGCTCGACGCCGTCCGCGGCGAGGTCGGCGGCGATCCGGTGCAGCGTGATCGCGTCCGGCGTGGTCAGGCTGCCGTCGCCGGCCGCGTTCGAGGTCTGCAGGCCCAGCGTGCCGAGGCTGGCCGCGCGCAGCCCGAGCCCGGCCCAGAGCTGGCGGGTGAACACGGCCACCGAGCTCTTGCCGCTGGTGCCGGTGACGGCGACCACGGTGGCCGGCTGGCGGCCGTAGAAGCGCGCCGCGACCCGCGCCAGCGCCGCGCGCGGCTCGTCCGCCACCAGGGCGGGCAGGTCGGTGGCGGTGACCGCTTCGCGGTCGCCCAGCACCGCGACGGCACCGGCGCGCTGTGCCGCGGCCACGAACTGCCGGCCGTCCGCGCGCGTGCCCGGCATCGCCGCGAACAGGTCGCCCGGCCGCACGCTGCGCGAAGTCGAGGCTCAGGCCGCCGATCTCGACCTCGCCGCTGCCGCGCAGGTGGACACGGTCATCGCACAGCGCTGCCAAGCGCAAGGCTCGCCTCCCGCCGTGGGGTGGTGACCTTCTCCGGATGGAGCTTGGCCAGTCGTGCCCGGTATGCCTGCGCCACCTCCTCGCCGCTCGGCGGCACGCCGAGCAGGGGCCCGATCCGGTCGACGATGGCGGCGACGACCGGTGCTGCGGTCCAGCCGCCATAGCGCAGGCCGTAGGTGCCGGCATCGCCCTTGGGCTCGTCCAGGGAGACGAACACGACGTAGCGCGGATCGTCGATCGGGAACGCCGCCACGAACGAGGCCAGCACGGAGTCGAGGCTGTAGCGCCCGCCCTTGGGCTTCTCGGCGGTGCCGGTCTTGCCGCCGATCTCGTAGCTGTCGAGGTTGGCGCGGGTCCCGGTGCCGTGCTCGACCGCGAGCCACATCAGCCAGCGCAGCACCTCCGCCGTGTCCTCGGCGACGTAGCGGGTGCGCGGCGGCAGGGTGTTCGGATCGCGCTTGAGGAGGGTCGGCGGAACGCGGGTGCCGTCGCGCACCAGACCGCCGACGGCGTCGACGAACTGCAGCGGCGTTACCGCGATGCCGTGGCCGAAGGAGGTCGTGGCCACGGTGACCTCGGCCCATTTCTTGGGCGTGCGCGGCCGGACCACCTCGGCGATCTCGATTCCGGGCGGCTCGTAGAAGCCGACCTTGCCGGAAGAACTCCTCCAGCATCGGCGCGCCGCCGGCGGCGAAGGCCATCCGGGCGGTGCCGATGTTGGACGAGTACTCGAAGATCTCCGAGACCGAGAGCCACTTGTTCTTGGCGTGGTCGTCGCCGATGCGGTGCCGGCCGATCACCAGCTTGCCGGTGGCGTCGAAGCGGTCCTTGAGCTTGACCTTGCCGGTGTCCAGCGTGGCGGCGATGGTCAGGATCTTGAACACCGAGCCCAGCTCGTAGACCTCGGCCAGGTTGCGGTTGAGATACTCGATCCGGTCGGTCTTGCCGACGCGGTTCGGGTCGAAGTCGGGCAGGCTCACCATGGCGAGCAGCTCGCCGGTGACCAGATCGAGCACCAGCGCGTTGGCGCCGATGCTGCGGAAGCGATGATGGGCGTCCAGCAGCTCCTGCCGGGCGATCTGCTGGATGCGCAGGTCGAGGCTCAAGGCGAGCGGGCCTTCGCCGCTCATCAGCCGCTGCTGCTGCGACCGCTCGATGCCGGCCTGGCCCTTGCCGTCGATGTTCACGAACCCGGTCACGTGGCTGGCGAGGCCGCCCTTCGGGTAGACGCGATGCTCGGCGGCGCGGAACTCGACCCCGGGCAGGCCCAGCTCCAGGATGGCGCGCTGCTCCTCCGGCGTGATCCGGTGCTTGACCCAGGCGAACCGGCGCGAGGTCTCGAACCGGCGCTGCAGCTCCGTGGCATCCACGCCCGGGAGGATCGCGGCCAGCCGCCGGGCGGCGTCGGCCTTGTCGAGCAGCTTGGACGGATCGGCATGGACGCCGGGCACGCGCAGGTTGGTGGCCAGCACCACGCCGTTGCGGTCGACGATGTCGGCACGGCTGACCTTGGTCACCGGCGGCGCCGCGGTGGCGGCAGCCGCGTCGGTCGTGCGCCCGGACTGCCAGCCGACCATGTCGATCAGGCGCAGCCCGACGCTCAAGAAGGCCAGGGCGAAGACCGCCCCGACCACCTTCAGCCGGGACCGGCCCTTGGCGAGGCTGGGGTCGACGCCGCGCACGGCCGGATCGAGGGGGCGCATCGCCATCAGTCGAGCCCCAGGTCGAACTCGGCCGCGGGCGTGTAGGGCCGCCCGCGCAGCTCGACCGCGACGCCCGACGGCAGGACGGCCGGCATGGGCGCCTTGGACCATTGCAGCTGCTGCCAGTCGGGCAGCCGGGCGACCTCGACCAGGCGCCCGCCGCGGACCTCCACCATGCCGAGCTGGCCGGCCTGCAGCACGATGCGGTCGGGGCGCGTCAGGTATTCGAGATCGGCCTGGACCGCCTGCAGCACCCAGCGCTCCTGCTCGATCCGCCGCTCCGTGAGCGCCAGCTCGCCCTCGAGCTCGCGCACGGCGTATTTCAGCTGGAACGTGGCGGCGGCGGCGCCGACCGCCAGGATCGCCGCCGAGACGATGTAGCCGAGGCTCACGCGGCGAGCGGCCATGGGCCTCCCTCCCCGTCTTCGGCACCCGACGCGCCGGCTTCCCCGGCCAGCCGCTCCGCCACGCGCAGCCGGGCCGAGCGCGCGCGCGGGTTGGCCGCGAGCTCCGCCGCATCGGGCTTGATCACGCCGGACTTGACCCAGCGCCAGCGCGGCGGCGCGAAGGCCACCGGCGGCAGGTGGCGCGAGGGCTGCGCCTGCCGGCCGCCCTGGCGGTTGACGAATTCCTTGACCGCCGCGTCCTCGCCGGAATGGAACGAGACCACCGCCAGCCGTCCGCCCGGCCGGAGCAGCGCCTCGGCCGCGACGAGACCGCGCTCGAGCTCGCCCATCTCGTCGTTCACGGCCATGCGCAGCGCCTGGAAGGTGCGGGTCGCCGGATCGCGCGGACCCTGCCGCCCGCCCTTGGCCTGCGCCACCAGGGCGGCGAGCGCGCCGGTGGTGGTCAGGGCAGCACGCCGCGCGCGCCTTGACGATGGCCCTGGCGATCGACCTCGCCTGCGGCTCGTCGCCGAGCCTGAAGATGAGCCGGGCGAGTTCGCCCTCCGGCAGATCGGCCACCAGATCGGCCGCACTGGGCCCGCTGCGCGACATGCGCATGTCCAAGGGCCCGTCGACCTGGAACGAGAAGCCGCGCTCGCCCTGGTCGAGCTGGAACGACGAGACGCCGAGGTCGAACACGATCCCGTCGACGGACGTCACGCCGATCGCGGCCAGTGCCGCGCGCATGTCGCCGAACGGCGCGTGCAGGAGGGTGAGCGCCGGCTGGGCGGCGGCCAGTGCGAGCCCGCGTGCGATGGCATCGGGGTCGCGGTCGAAGGCGATCACCCGGCACGCCGCGGCCGCGAGCATGGCGCGGGTGTACCCGCCGCCGCCGAAGGTCGCGTCGACGTAGACGCCATCCTTCCGCAGACGCAGGGCGTCCACAGCCTGAGCGAGCAGAACGGGCCGATGGGCCACTCGACTTTTCCACAGCCAAGATATCAACAGGCCGCCGCAGACCTCGGGCAGGGAATCAGACGCTCGTCGAGCAGTCCGAAACTCCGGACCAAGTCTCCACAGTCGGCACCGTCTCGTTTGGTTTCAACGGGCAAGTAAACACGAGATCAGCACCGCAAGCCTCAACACCGCAGGCAACCAGCACGACACTCGTCCGACCGCACCCGGGCAAGAAGGGGATCAGGATCGAGCCGCCGGCCACCGCTGTCCAAACCTGCATGTCATGTCGCGGAACTTCGCACGGCGGGCAACACCGCACGAGACCAGCTGATTTACTGTGACACGCAAGCGAAAATCGGTCCCGTCCAAGCTGCTGCAGGCTATCGTCGACCCCCGCGAAGGTCAAGGGATTTTCCAGCGTTGCGGCGTAAGGACCTGCCACGGCAGGAAAAACGCCGATCGCGGATTGTTCTGTGGATAAGTTGCGCAAGATCTTGCAAAGGCCGGTGGCGGCAAGAACAGGCAGGCGGCGCAGGCGGCCTGTAAGCCGGGTTCTGTCCCCGGCCCGAGGGCCGGGTGATGACCATTCCTCTGGGACCCGCGTCGCCGCGGGCCTCGCGCGACCGACCCGGGCGACCGGCCTGGAAACCGGCCTGCGCCGTCCGCCCTCGCGGGCCTTGGCGCCGTCGCCCCTACTTGGTCTTGCTCCCGGTGGGGTTTGCCATGCCGCCGACGTTGCCGCCGCCGCGGTGCGCTCTTACCGCACCCTTTCACCCTTGCCCGCAGGCCGGCCGAAGCCGGCCCCGGCGGGCGGTCTGCTCTCTGTGGCACTTTCCCTGGGGTCGCCCCCGCCGGGCGTTACCCGGCACCGTGTTTCCATGGAGCCCGGACTTTCCTCCCCCGCCGCAAGGGCGGGAGCGGCCATCCGGCCGCCTGCAGCCGCCACCTAGGTAGGCGCCGGCCGGTCGCGCCGCAAGCGCGCAACCGCGCCTGCCAGACCCATGGTCGCCGGATCGAGGATCCCGTCGCAGCAGGCCGGCCGCCAGCGCCGCTGGAAGGCGCGCAAGGCGGTGGCCAGGGGCACGCCTTCGGCAGCACCGGGATAGCCGAACGCCGCCAGCGCCGCCGCGGCCGCCGCCGCGTCCGGCGGCTCCGGCTGCACCTCGGGCACGGGCAGGCAGAGCCCGGCGCGCGCGAGCAGCGGCCAGTCGAACAGCTCGCCGGGATCCTCCTTGCGCGCCGGCGCGACGTCGCTGTGGCCGAGGACCCGGTCGGCGGGGATGCCCCAGCGCCGGACCAGGGTACCGGCGAGCTCGACCAGTGCGGCCATCTGCGGCGCCGGGAACGGCCGATAGCCCCAGGCGTGGCCGGGATTGACGAGCTCGATGCCGATGGCGACGTCGTTGAGGCCCGACCGGCCGCGCCACCAGCTCACGCCGGCATGCCAGGCGCGCATCTCGTCGGGGACCAGCGCCACCACGGTACCGTCCTCGTCGATCAGGTAGTGGGCGCTGACCTTGGCCGCCGGATCGCACAGCCGGTCGAGCGCCTCGGCGGCACTGCGCATGCCGGTGTAGTGCAGGACCAGCATGTCGATCGCCGCATCCGCCGGCCGCGCGTCGCGGTTCGGCGACGGCCGCTCGATCGGCCGCAAGCGGTCAGAACCGGTCGAGCAGGCGCTGATAGTAGTCGAGCTCGACCGGCGGGCGGTCGCGCTCGCCGGCGCGCCGGTAGAGCTCCTCGAGCACGTCGCGCGCCCGGCCGAGGTCGCTCTCCTCGGGCACCTCGACGCCCCGCGTGTCCATCCCGCCGTCGTTGCGGGTCGACCGGCCGAGCGGATCGCGGCCGCGGCGGCCATTGGCCTGGGGCTGCCCGCCGGGCCCCTCGCCCTGCTGCCGGGCCATCTGCTCCTGCATCTGCTCCATCATCGCCTGGCCGGCCTGCTGCATCGAGTTCGATCGCCTGACCCTGGGACTCGCCGGCCTCGCCGGGCTGGCCTTCCTGCAGGGCGCCGCGCGCGTTGCGCATGTCCATCTCGGCCTGGCCCAGGGCGCGCGGGATCTCCATCCCGGCCTCGCCCATGCGGCGCATCAGCTCGCCCAGGGCACGCCGCAGCGCCTCCTGCTCGGCGGCGGACTGGCCCATCTGTCCCTGTTGCCCTTGCTGGCCCTGCTGCCCCTGCTGGCCCTGCTCCTGTCCCTGTTGCTGCCCTTGCTGGCCCTGCTGTCGCTGACCCTGCTGCTGCTGGCCCTGCTGCTGCTGCTGCCCTGCTGACCCTGCTGGCCCTGGCGCTGCTCGCGGTTCATCTCGAAGCTGCGCTCCTGCAGCTTCTGCTGCAGCTGGATCATCTTCTGCAGGTCGCTCAGCATCTGCTCGCCCTGCGAGGGCTGGGCCTGCTGCTGCCCGGCGCGGAGATTCTCCAGCATCTCCTGGAGCTGGGCCAGCATCTCGCGCGCCGCATCGCGCGCACCGCTGCGCATGAGCTCGCGCGCCCGGTCGAGCATCTCCTGCAGGTCGCGCCGGTCGACGGTCTGGCTGTTCTGGTCGGGCTGCTGCATCGCCTCCGACGGCGGCTGCTGGCCCTGCTCCATGGCCTGGCGGGTGAGCTCCTGCAGGAACTCGTCCATCGCCTGCTGCAGCTCCTCCATCAGCCGCTCGAGCTCGGCGTCCTCGGCGTTCTGGTCCATCGCCTCCTGGAGCTGCTGCTGCAGGTCGCGCAGCTTGCGCTCGGCCATGGACAGCGAGCCGTCCTCGATGAACAGAGCGAGGTCCCACAGGAGATCGACCACCGAGCGCCGGCTGGCCGCATCGCCCTTGTTCATGGCGAGCCGTGCGGCCGCCACCCGCAGGGTCAGCGGCACCGCGGTCGGCAGCTGCTGGGCCGCGGGGGTGTCGCCCAGGGCAGCCAGGCTGCCGGCGACCTCGTCGCTGTCCTCGGGTGCGGCCACGAGGTTGCGCCGCTGCTCGATGATGGCACGCGCCAGCGGGTTGCGGAACTCGCGCGCCGGCAGGGTGATCTCCAGCGGCCCGCTCTGGCCGCGCTGGCCGATCGCGTCGAGCGCCTCCAGCCGCAGCGTGGCCGGCAGCCCGGCCAGGGGATGGGCGGTGAGATCCTGGTAGGTGCCGGTGGCGACCTTGGGCGGCTGGTTGCCGGGCTTGAGCAGCACCAGGCGCTCGGTCTCGCCCTCCCTGCCCGGCGGCGCCAGGAGCAGGGCGATCTCGGCCACGCCATAGTCGTCCAGGGCCTCGAGATCGATCTTGAGCACGCTGCGGTGCGTGGCCCGCGGCTCGCCGACGAAGCTGACGGTGGGGGCGGCATCGGGCACGGCGTCGATCAGCCAGCCGGCGATCTCCTGGCCGCCGGCATCGCGCACGGACAGGAACGCGTCGCGGTCGAGCGACAGCGCGACCTCGCCGCTGCCCGGCCCCAGCGGCTGCAGCGGGGTCCTGGCCTCGCCATAGACGCACCTCGGCGGTCGCACCCTCGGGCAGGTGGTGCACCTGGGCGCGCGCCTCGCTGCCGGTCGCGACCGCAAGCGCCGGCGACGCCCCGGGTCTGCTCGCTGACCAGGGGCGCACGCCGCGTGTAGTGCGGCGGCGTCACCCACAGGTCCACGCTGGGCGGCAGGGTCGCCTGGGCGGTGCGCGCGCCGAAATGGAAGGCACTGCCCAGGCGCGGGAGGATGTCGCCGCGGGCGTGGACCAGGGCCACCAGGAGGACCAGGAGCAGGGCGGAGCGCACGGCCCACGGGTCGCGGCGCGGCAGGTCGGAGCGGGGCGGGTTCAGCTTCAGCCGGTCCAGGCTGTCGATCAGGCGCTGGCGATGCAGGGTCCACAGCCGGCGCGTGGCCGGATCGGAAAAGTCGCCGGGCAGGCTGTCGTCGAGGGCGCGGAGCGGCTGGTGCGGGATCCCGCTGTCCTGCTCGAGCCGCGACAGCCCGGCCTGCCGGGAGGCCAGCGCGAACGCGGCGCGCGACTGCCACAGGGCATAGCCCAGCACCGCGGCGAACGCCGCCAGCAGCAGGAGATGCAGCGGCAGGGGCAGGACCAGCCAGAGGCCGAACAGGGAGAGCACGGCGAACGCGCCGATCACCGCCAGGGCCGGCCACACCGCGGGCCACCAGCGTTCGAGCGTCACGACCGCGCGCGCGGCCCAGACCCGCAGGCGGAACCCTCTTGTCTGCCGCGGATCGCCGCTGCTCATGCCGGTCTCCAGCCTAGCGGGCCGGGCGCCCCAACCAGTCGGGGATGCGCTCGTCCGCGAATTGCCGCTCGATCCCGAGGCTGGGGCGGATGACGGCGACGCGGTCGCCTTCCACCATCACCTCGGCAGCACTGGGGCGCGAATTGTAGCCCGACGCCATCACCGCCCCGTAGGCGCCGGCGCCGGTGATCGCCACCAGATCGCCCGACCCCAGCTCGGGCAGCAGCCGATCGCGGCCCAGGATGTCGCTGCTCTCGCAGATCGGTCCGACAACATCCATGGGCAGCAACGGTGCCTCCGGCTCGGGCTCGCGTACCGGCAGCACCGGATGGTGCGCGCCGTACATGGCCGGCCGGATCAGGATGTGCATGCCCGAGTCGAGCACGAGGAAGCGCCGGCCACCCGATTCCTTGAGATAGATCACCGAGGCCACGATGACACCCGCCTCGGCGACCAGAGCACGGCCGGGCTCGAACAGGAGCTCGCAGTCCAGGCCGGCGGTCACGCGGCGCACCAGCCCGGCCAGGGCCTGCGCCTCAACGCGCGGCTCGTCGAGATAGCGCACGCCGAAGCCGCCGCCGAGGTCGAGCCGGTGCAGCGGGATGCCCTCGGCTCGCAGGCTCGTGAACAGCTCGGCACCCCGGCGGTAGGCGGCCTCGAACGGCTCCAGCCGCCCGATCTGCGAGCCGATGTGCAGGTGCACGCCCACCGGCCGCACGCCCTTCAGGCCGGCGGCGAGCCGGTAGAGGTCCGGCGCCTCCTCGTAGGGGACGCCGAACTTGTCGTGCTTGCGGCCGGTGCTGATCTTCTCGTGCGTGCCGGCGTCGACGTCCGGATTGACGCGCAAGGCCACCGGTGCGGCGAGGCCCATGGCGGCAGCGAGCTCGCCGATCCGCCGCAGCTCCTGGGCGGACTCGACGTTGAACTGGAGGATGCCGGTGGCCAGCGCCATCCGGATCTCGTCGTCGGTCTTGGCGATGCCGGCATAGACGATGCGCTGCGGCGGCACCCCCGCCTCCAGCGCCCGGGCGATCTCGCCGCCGGAGACCGTGTCGGCACCCAGCCCCTCCTCGGCGAACAGGCGGATCACCGCGAGATTGCTGTTGGCCTTGACCGCGTAGCAGATCAGCGCGCGCTCGGCCGCGAACGCCTCGCGGAAGGCCCGCGCCCGCTCGCGCATCGCCGTGGCGGAATAGACGTAGCAAGGTGTCGCGACGCTGCGCGCGACCTCGCGCAAGGGGACGCTCGTCGACCGCCAGCTCGCCGCGCAGATAGCGGAACGCGCTCAACCGCCGCTCCCCGGCGCCGGCTGCTCGGCCGGGGGCGGAGGCGGCGGCCGCAGGTCGGTGACGTCGCCCTTGCGGCCGCAGGCGGCGAGCCCGACCAGCGCCAGGGCCAAAGCGGCGGCCGGCAGGGCGCGCCGGCGGAGGGTGGAGATCGGCGTCGGCATCATCGGATGATGCTAACGCAGGCTCACGCCCGCCGCAAACGACGCCCTGCGCGCCCGCAGGGACGTGATGGGCCGCTCAGGGCTTGGCCTTGGCCGCCAGCGAGTCCAGACCGCCCTGGTAGATGCCCTCGATCACGCCCACCGCGTCCGCGTCGGACGCATCCTTGGCGTCGAAGGTGCCGGCCCAGACGATGGTCGTGCCGCCGGCATCCTCGACGTCGATGGTCGATTCGTAGTTGGCGACCGGCAGCGGGCTCTCGAGGATCTTGTAGGTGTAGCTCATGCCGGCCTCGTCGCGCGCGACCAGCTCCTCGACGATGGTGCCGCCGCCCTTGAGCGACAGGGTGCGCAGGGTCTTGCCGTCCTTCTCGGCGATCACGCAGGCCTCGACGGCCGGATGCCAGGCGGCGATGCCGCAGAAGTCGCCGATGGCGGCCCAGGTCTCGGCCGGCGTGGCCGCCACGGTGACCTGCTTCTTGGCCTCGAGGGCCAGAGCCGGCGTGGCGACGATGGCGGCGAGCGCGGCGGCGGACAGGTAGCGCAAGGCGTGCATGTGGTTCTCCTCCCGGATCGTTACGACGGCAGCAGGTTTCCTCCGCCGATGCCGGCGCGGTCAAGCCGAACCGAGGCTAGGCGGCAAGGAAACGCGATTCGGCGGCCGCGACCGCGGCCAGCACGCGCTCGGGTGCGGTGCCGCCGAAGCTGCGGCGGCTGGCGACCGAGCTGTCCACCGAGAGCATCGCCATGGC
>CAVYMA010000045.1:0-70273 GCA_963769465.1 uncultured Alphaproteobacteria bacterium | reverse complement strand
TCGCTGAGTGCCGAGGGCGGGCCGGTGCCGACCTACATCGACCTGCTCAAGGTGACCGTGGAGACCATCGCCCAGGGCTTCGCCGCTTGAGCGAGGCAGCAGGCGGAGAGGTTGGCGTCATGGACATCGCTTCGGATCTGCCGGCGCCGAGCGGGCCGGGCATCGCAGTCCAGGACCTCACGGTCCGCTACCGCAACGGCCATACGGCGCTGGAGGGGGCTTCGTTCGAGCTCGGCATGGGCTCGATCTGCGCTCTGGTCGGCGTCAACGGCAGCGGCAAGTCGACCCTGTTCAAGGCGCTGATGGGCTTCGTGCGGCCGACCCGCGGCTCTGTGCTGCTCGGCGGCATGCCGGTGGCCGAGGCGCTCAAGCGCAACATGGTGGCCTACGTGCCGCAGAGCGAGGACGTGGACTGGAACTTCCCGGTGCTGGTCCAGGACGTCGTCATGATGGGCCGCTACGGCCACATGAACTTCCTGCGCATGGCAACGCGCGAAGACCGCCGCAAGGTCGACGAGGCGCTGGAGCGGGTGGGCATGACCGCCTACCGCACCCGCCAGATCGGCGAGCTCAGCGGCGGCCAGAAGAAGCGGGTGTTCCTCGCCCGCTCGCTGGCGCAGGAGGGCCGGATCATCCTGCTCGACGAGCCGTTCACCGGCGTCGACGTCAAGACCGAGGCCGCGATCATCGCCCTCCTGCTCGAGCTGCGCGCGGCCGGCCACCTGATGCTGGTCTCCACCCACGATCTCGGCAGCGTGCCCGATTTCTGCGACCAGGTGGTGCTGATCAACCGGCGCATCCTGGCGGCAGGCCCCACGGCCCTGGTCTTCACCCAGGCCAATCTCGAGCGGGCGTTCGGCGGTGTCCTGCGCCGGTTCAATCTGGGCGGCCCCGCCCTGCACGACGATGCCGACACCCGCACGCTCACCGTGCTCACCGACGACGAGCGGCCGTTCGTGATCTACCACGATGCCGCGGCCGAAGGCCGGGAGCGCGAGGGATGATCGCGGAGCTGCTGATCCCGTTCGACTACCAGTACATGGTCAAGGCGATGTGGGTGAGTGCCCTGGTCGGCGGGGTGTGCGCCTTCCTCTCGGCCTATCTGATGCTCAAGGGCTGGTCCCTGATGGGCGACGCGCTGGCGCATTCGATCGTGCCGGGCGTGGCCGGCGCCTACATCCTGGGCCTGCCCTTCGCACTGGGTGCGTTCATCGCCGGCGGCCTCGCTTCCCTCGGCATGGCGGCGGTGAAGCAGGGCACGCGACTGCGCGAGGATGCCGTGATCGGCGTCGTGTTCACGGCACTGTTCGCGCTCGGCCTGCTCATGGCCTCGATCTGGCCGACCTCGGTCAGCGTCCAGACCATCGTGCTCGGCAACATCCTGGCGATCTCCGACGAGGACGTGGTCCAGGTCGCGATCATCTCGGCCGTCTCGCTCGCGATCCTGACGCTGCGCTGGAAGGACCTGATGGTGACCTTCTTCGACGAGAGCCACGCGCGCAGCGTCGGGCTCAACCCGTTCCGGCTCAAGATCCTGTTCTTCACCCTGCTCAGCGCCTGCACCGTGGCGGCGCTGCAGACCGTTGGCGCCTGCCTGGTCGTGGCCATGGTGGTCACGCCCGGTGCCACCGCCTACCTCCTGACCGACCGGTTCGGCCGCCTGATCGCCATCAGCGTCGCCATGGGTGCGGGCACCAGCTTCGTCGGCGCCTATCTCAGCTACTTTCTCGACGGCGCCACCGGCGGCGTGATCGTCACCTTGCAGACCCTGATCTTCCTGGCCGCCTTCTTCCTCGCCCCCAAGCACGGCACCCTGGCCGAGCGCCGCCGCCGGCTCAGCAACGTCGAGGCCGTGGCATGACCGCCATGCTCGACTGGCTGATCGTGCCCTTGAGCTACCCGTTCATGCAGCGGGCACTCATCGTGGCGCTGCTCGTCGGTGCCGTCTGCGCCGTGCTGTCCTGCTACCTCGTCCTCAAGGGCTGGTCCCTGATGGGCGACGCGGTCTCCCACGCCGTACTGCCCGGCATCGTGCTGGCTTACGCCGCGGGCCTGCCGCTGGCGCTGGGAGCGTTCACCGCCGGCCTGTCCTGCGCCTTGCTCACCGGCTATCTGAAGGAGAACAGCCGCATCAAGGAGGACACGGTGATGGGCATCGTGTTCTCGGGCATGTTCGGCTTCGGCCTCGTCCTGTTCACCAAGGTCGAGACGGACCAGCACCTGAACCACATCCTCTTCGGCAACATGCTGGGCGTCAGCCTGCGCGACCTGATCGAGACGGCGGTGGTCGCCGGCGGCACCGTGCTGATCGTGCTGCTCAAGCGCCGCGACCTGCTCCTCTACTGCTTCGACCCCAACCATGCCCGGGCCATCGGCCTGCCGGTCCGGGTGATCCACTACGGCCTGCTCGTACTCCTGGCACTGACCATCGTGGCCTCGCTCAAGGCGGTGGGGATCATCCTGGTGGTGGCGATGCTGGTGGCACCGGGGGCCACGGCCTACCTGCTGACCGACAGCTTCGAGCGCATGCTGGCGATCGCGGTGGCGGTCGCCACCTCGGCCTCGGCCATCGGCACCATCGCGAGCTTCCACCTCGACGGTGCCACCGGGGCCTGCATCGTGCTCGTGCAGGCGATGATGTTCATCGCGGCCCTCGTGTTCGCTCCCGGGCGCGGGCTGGTCGCGGTCGCCCGCCGGCGCCGCGCGTCCGGGGATGTGGCCGCACTTGCCACCGACATGCCGCCGCGCTCGTCGGCCGGGTGAGAGAAGAGATGGCCACACCCATGCACCGCGCGCGCCTTCCGGAGGCGGACACGCAGGCCGAGGGCTTCGACCGCACCCGCAGCGACCATCGGAACGAGATCGCGGAGGACTATGTCGAGCTGATCGCCGACCTGATCGACGCCACCGGCGAGGCGCGCGCGGTCGACCTCGCCAACCGGCTGGGCGTCAGCAACGCGACGGTGACCAACGCGATCAGTCGCCTCCAGCGCGAAGGTCTGGTCCGCTCGGAGCCCTACCGGTCGATCTTCCTGACCGCAGGACGGCCGCGACCTCGCCGAGCACTGCCGCCGCCGCCATCGCATCGTCTACCGCTTCCTGCGCGCGCTGGGCGTCGCCGAAGAGACCGCCCGGGCCGATGCCGAGGGCATCGAGCACCACGTCAGCAAAGAGACCCTGGCCGCGTTCAACCGTCTGTTGCAGCAGCGCGACCGCGGCGGAGAAAGCACTTAGTCGCAGGCCGCGGTCTCCCGCCCGCGTTGCCGCCGCCGGGGCCGGCGCGTAAGACGCTCGTACCTCTACAAGGTGCGGGGAGTGAACCATTGGGCCATCGGGCGTAGGGCGTGCTGACCGCCGCCGGCAGCCTGATCCTGATCCTCCTGCTCCTGGCCGTCTTCGGCTCGGTGCTCGGTGCCCGACCGCGCGCCCATCTGGTCGTCTATGGCGGCTGCGGCTGCGCGGCAGCGGGCCTGATGGCGATCGGGCTGGGCGTCCTGGTCTCCGGCCTAGGGCCGGCCACGCTGACCCTGCCCCTGGGCCTGCCCTGGATCGGCATGCATCTGCGGTTGGACGCGCTCAGCGCCTTCTTCATGCTCGTGGTGGATCTCGGTGCGGTGCTCGCCTGCGTCTACGCGCTCGGCTACGCCCGCGACGAGACCGCGCCGCGGCGCGTGCTGCCGCTGATCCCCGCCTTCCTGGCCGGCATGAATCTCGTCCTGCTGGCCGACGACGCGTTCACCTTCCTCCTCGCCTGGGAGTTCATGTCGCTCAGCTCGTGGGCGCTGGTGCTGCGCGACCATGAAGCGAAGGGACCGCGCGACGCCGCCTATCTCTACCTCGTCATGGCGAGCCTGGGCACGGCGGCGCTGCTCCTGTGCATGGGCCTGCTCGCCGGCCCGGGCGGTGCCTACGACTTCGCCAGTATCCGTGCGCGCCCGCCGGAGCTGATCCCACAGGCCCTGATACTCGCGCTGGCGCTGGTCGGCGCGGGGTCGAAGGCGGGCCTGGTCCCGCTGCATGTCTGGCTGCCGCCGGCACATGCCGCGGCGCCGAGCCATGTATCCGCCCTGATGAGCGGGGTGATGACCAAGGTCGCGGTCTACGCCGCCATGCGCATCCTGTTCGACCTCGCCGGCCCGCCCGCCTGGTGGTGGGGTGCGGTACTGATGCTGGTCGGCGCGGCGACCGCCGTGCTCGGCCTGCTCTACGCGCTGCTGCAGACCGACCTCAAGCGCGTGCTCGCCTACAGCACGGTCGAGAATCTGGGGATCGTCTTCATCGCGCTGGGCTTCGCCCTGGCCTTCCTCGCCACCGGCCTGCCTGCGGCCGCGGCGATCGCGCTGTCGGCCGCCCTCCTGCACGCGCTCAACCACACCCTGTTCAAGAGCCTCCTGTTCATGGGTGCCGGGGCCGTGCTGCACGCGACGCACGAGCGCGACCTCGACCGGATGGGCGGCCTGATCCATCGCCTGCCGGTCACGGGCGCCTGCTTCCTGGTCGGCGCCGCGGCGATCTCGGCCCTGCCGCCGCTCAACGGCTTCGTCTCCGAGTGGCTGCTGTTCCAGGCCGTGCTGGCGAGCCCGCAGCTGCCCGAGGGCGTGCTGCGCTTCCTCGCCCCGGCCGTGGGTGCGCTCATGGCCCTGGCCGCGGCGCTGGCCGCGGCCTGCTTCGTGCGCGCCTTCGGCATCGCCTTCCTCGGCCGCCCGCGCAGCGAAGCGGCGCAGGCGGCGCACGAGGTCGACCCGTGGAGCCGGGGCGCCATGATCGCCGCCGCGATCGGCTGCGTGGCGATCGGCATCGTTCCCGGCCCGGTGGTCGACCTGGCGGGCCGGGTCGTGGCCCAGCTCGACGGTGTGGCCCTCCCCTCGCAGGGTGCGCAGGGCTGGCTCTCCCTGGTGCCGGTCGACGCGGCGCAGAGCTCCTACAATGGCCTGATCCTGCTGGTCTTCATCCTGGTCTCGGCCACGCTGGTGGCGCTGTTCGTCCACCGCTTCGGCTCGCGCGCCTCGCGCATCGGGCGCGCCTGGGACTGCGGCTTTCCCGAGCCCGTGCCTTTGGGCCAGTACTCGGCCAGCAGCTTCGCCCAGCCGCTGCGGCGCGTGTTCGGCGAGGTCGCTGTTCCGGGCGCGCGACCATGTCGACATGCCCGCACCCGGCGAGCTGCGCCCGGCCCGGCTCACCGTGACCTGGCACGACCTGATCTGGGACTGGCTCTACCGGCCGACGGCGGCGCTGGTGGAGCGGATCGCCGACCGGCTCAACTTCCTCCAGTACCTCACCGTCCGCCGCTACCTCACCATGATGTTCGGCGCGCTGGTTTCCCTGCTCGGCGTGGTGGCGCTATGGCGCTGATCCGCGACCTCGGCCTGCAGGGCGTGCAGATGTTCCTGCTCCTGCTGCTGTCGCCTTTGCTCCTCGGCTGCATGCGGCTCCTGCGCGCGCGGCTCCTGCGCCGCCGCGGGCCCTCGCCACTCCAGGTCTACCGCGACCTTCTGCGTCTGCTCCGCAAGGACGTGGTCGTCGCCGACAGCGCCTCGTGGCTGTTTCGGGCCGCACCCTACCTGATCTTCGCCGTCACCTGGGTCGCGGCGGCCCTGGTGCCGACCTTCGCCACCGGGCTGATCTTCAACTGGGCCGTCGACCTGATCGCGATCGTGGCACTGCTGGGCAGTGCGCGCTTCTTCCTGGCGCTGGCCGGCATGGACGTCGGCACCAGCTTCGGCGGCATCGGCAGTTCGCGCGAGATGATGGTCGCGTCGCTGGCCGAGCCCGCGATGCTGATGATGGCCTTCACCGTGGCCCTGTTCGCAGGGTCCACCCAGCTCTCCGGCATCGCCACCTACGTCCTGACCCACGATCCCGGCATCCGGGTGTCGCTGGGCCTGGCGCTGGTGGCGCTGATCATGGTGGCGCTGGCCGAGAACGGCCGCATCCCGATCGACAACCCCACCACCCACCTCGAGCTGACCATGGTCCACGAGGCCATGATCCTCGAGTATTCCGGCCGGCACCTGGCGCTGATCGAGTGGGCGGCAGCACTCAAGCTGACCATGTACCTGTCCCTGATCGCCTGCATCTTCTTCCCGTTCGGGATGGCGCAGGGCTCCGACGCGGGCCTCTCGGCGATCCTGCAGGGGCTCGCCGTCTACCTCGCCAAGCTGGCGCTCCTGGCCACCTGCCTCACCGTGTTCGAGGTCACCATCGCCAAGATGCGCGTGTTCCGCGTCGGCGAGTTCCTCGGCGGGGCCTTGATGCTGGGCTTCCTCGGCACGCTGCTCCTGTTCGTGTCGAGGTCGATGTGAGCGCGAGCCTGCAGTTCGACATCGCGCACCTGCTCGCCGGCGGCATGGTCCTGGTCAGCTTCATGCTGCTCTACCAGGACCGCATGTTCGCGCTGATCCGCACCTTCACCATCCACGCCCTGCTGCTGGCGGCCGGGGTGGCCTGGCAGGCCTGGATCCAGGCCGCACCCCATCTCTACGTCACGGCCGCCATCGCCCTGGTCTTCAAGGGGATGGTGATCCCGATCGCGCTGCACCGGATCGTCGTCCAGCTTGGGCTGCACCGCGAGATCGAACAGGCGGTGGGCACCGGGCTCACCATGCTGGCCGGGCTGGGCCTCACCGCCCTGGCCATCCTGGTGACCATGCCGGTCACCGCGAGTGCGGACGTGCTGGCCCGCGAGGACATCGCCTTCGCCCTGGCCGTGCTCCTGCTCGGCCTCCTGATGATGATCACCCGGCGCAACGCCGTCAGTCAGCTGATCGGCTTCATGAGCCTGGAGAATGGGCTGATCCTGGCCGCCGCCGGGGCCAAGGGCATGCCGCTGGTGGTCGAGCTCTCGGTCGCGTTCTCGGTCCTGATCGCCTTCATCGTCTTCGGCGTGTTCGTCTTTCGCATCCGCGAGCGCTTCGATTCGGTCGACGTGCACGCCCTCGACCGGTTCCGCGGCGAATGAGCCCGTTGCTGGTGGTGCTGCGGCGTGCCGGCGGGAGCGGCCCTCCTGCTGGCGCTGGTCCCGTCCTGGCATCTGGGGGCGCGGCTGAACGTCCTGGCCTCGGCGCTCACCTTCCTTGCGGCCGTCACCCTCCTGGGCGTGCGCCCGGAGCCCGGCGACTACCTCCTGGTCGACGACTTCAACGTCTACCTGATCGTGCTCAACACCTTCGTCGGCCTGACCACGAGCATCTACTCGGCCAGCTACATCGGCCACGAGCTGGAGACCGGGCGCCTGACGCCCGCCTATCTGCGCTTCTACCACGCCATGTACCAGGCGATGATGGGGGCGATGAACCTGGCGCTCCTGGCCAACAATATCGGCCTGCTCTGGGTCGCGGTCGAGTTCGCGACGCTCTCCACCGTGCTCATGGTCGGCATCTACCGCACGCCCGAGGCGCTCGAGGCCGCCTGGAAGTACTTCATCCTGGGCAGCGTCGGCATCGCGCTGGCCTTCTTCGGCACCATCCTGGTCTACCTCGCCGCCCAGCCGGTCCTGGGCGAGGGCCTGCCGGCCATGTCGCTCACGCGCCTGATGGCCGAGGCCGCGCGCTTCGATCCGGCCCTGCTCAACCTCGCCTTCGTCTTTCTCCTGGTCGGCTACGGCACCAAGGTCGGCCTGGTCCCGCTCCATGCCTGGCTGCCCGATGCCCATGCCGAGGGCCCGACGCCGATCTCGGCCGTGCTCTCGGGCCTCCTGCTCAACGTCGCGATCTACGCCGTCCTGCGCTTCAAGATGGTGATGGCGCCCAATCCCGGGGTGCTCGCGCCGGGCCCGCTGATGGTCACGATGGGCCTGGTCTCGCTGATCTTCGCCGCGTTCATGCTCTACCGGCGGCGCGACATCAAACGGCTGTTCGCCTTCTCGTCCATCGAGCACATGGGCATCATCACCTTCACCTTCGGCATGGGCGGTCCGGTCGCGAACTTCGCGGGCCTGCTCCACATGACCATGCACAGCCTGACCAAGTCCGCGATCTTCTTCGCCGTGGGGCACGTGACGCAGGTCAAGGGCACGCAGAAGCTGCACCGGATCACCGGCCTCGCCACGACCCATCCGCTCCTGGCCTTCGGCCTCGCCGTCGGCGTGCTGGCGATCATGGGCTTTCCGCCGATGGGCGTGTTCATGAGCGAGTTCCTGGTCGTGAGCTCGACCTTCGCCCGCCAGCCGCTGCTCGCGATCCCGCTCGTCCTGGGCCTGATGATCGCCGTCGGTGCCCTCCTGCTTCGCCTGCAGGGCGATCCTGTTCGGACCGGCCGGCGATCCCGGCGTGCCGGTCAAGGGCTCCTACGTGCCGCTGTTCCTGCACCTGGCCCTCGTGCTGGTGGCCGGCGTCTACCTGCCCGCACCGCTGGTGCGCTGGTTCGAGCATGTGGCGGCCCTGCTGGGATGAGCGTCCGCCGCCATCTCCTGGAGCTCCTGGGTCGGTCCGCGCGCGACCCGGCCATCGCCCCTGGCCCCGCTTCCAGGTGACGCCCGAGCTGTGGCTGGACCTCGCCGCCGGCTTCGCCGATGGCCGCTTCGAGCTGCTCGGCCTGTTCGCCGTCGACACCAGCGTCCTGGCCGTGGCCTACGAGCCCGAGATCCAGACCATGGCGGTGGCCTCCATCGTCGCCCATGGCGGGCGCTATCCCAGCCTGGGTGCCGTCCATCCGCCGGCCCTGCGCCTGGAGCGGGCGATCCGCGACCTGTGGGGCCTCGACGCCCAGGGCAGCCCGGATCCGCGGCCCTGGCTCGACCATGGGCTGTGGCCCGCCAGCCGCTCCGCCGCCAAGGCACCCTATCCGTTCCTGCCGGTCGAGGGCGACGGCCTGCACCAGATCCCGGTGGGCCCGGTCCATGCCGGCATCATCGAGCCCGGCCATTTCCGCTTCACCGCCAACGGCGAGACGATCGCCCGTCTCGAGCAGCGGCTGGGCTACGTCCACAAGGGGATCGAGCGCCTGTTCGAGGGTGCCGACCTCGCCCGGGCCGCGCGCCTCGCCGGCCGCGTGTCGGGCGACAGCACGGTGGCCTTCGCGCTGGCCTTCGCCCGCGCGGTCGAGGCCGCGACCGGCACCGAACCCCCGCCCCGCGCCCATTGGCTCAGGGCGCTGCTGGCCGAGCTCGAGCGGATCGCCAACCACGTGGGCGACTTCGGCTTCGTCTGCAACGACGCCGCCTACGCGCTGATCCACACCCATTGCGGCCTGCTGCGCGAGGAGATCCTGCAGGCCTGCGACGCCTGCTTCGGCCACCGGCTGCTGATGGACCGCGTCGTCCCGGGCGGCATGGCGGTCGACCTCGATCCGGCCGGGGCCGAACGCCTGCGCAGGCTGGTGGCGCGACTGCGTGCGCGCGTGGCCGAGCTGGCGCTCCACTATGACGGCCTGCCCTCGCTTCAGGACCGGACCGTCGGCACCGGGATCGCCCGGCCCGACTTCGTCCGCCGCTTCGCCGCCGGCGGCTTCGTCGGGCGCGCCTCGGGGCGCGCCTTCGACACGCCGCAAGGCCCTGCCCTACCCGCCCTACGACCGCCTGCGCTTCGAGGTCCCGGTGCGCCGCGACGGCGACGTGAACGCCAGGGTCTGGATCCGGCTTCTGGAGATCGAGCAGAGCCTGAGCCTGATCGAGCAGATCCTGGCGGACCTGCCGGAGGGTCCCATCACGGCGCCGGTCACGCCGGCCGCGGGGCAGGGCATGGGCCTGGTCGAGGGCTTTCGCGGCGACGTGCTGGTCTGGGTCGAGCTCGGCGGCGACGGTACGGTCCGCCGCTGCCACCCGCGCGACCCGTCCTGGTTCCAGTGGCCGCTCCTGGAGACGGCGGTCGAGGGCAACATCGTGGCCGACTTCCCCTTGTGCAACAAGAGCTTCAACTGCTCCTACGCAGGGCACGACCTGTGAGCCGGCTGCTGCTCCGCGGCCTCCTGCGCCGGCCGGCGACCATCCCGGCACCGCGGCCTTCCGACGAGCTCCTGCGCGGGCTGGCGGAGCGGCTCGACGGGGCGGCACGCCGCCGGCTCGGCCGCTCGCTTGAGCATCCGCGAGGTCGACGCCGGCTCCTGCAACGGCTGCGAGCTCGAGATCCACGCGCTGAACAACGCCGTCTACGACCTGGAGCGCTTCGGCATCCGCTTCGTCGCCAGCCCGCGCCACGCCGACGTGCTCCTGGTCACCGGCCCGGTGACGCTGAACATGCGCGAGGCGCTCCTGCGCACCTGGGACTGCACGCCCGACCCGAAATGGCTGGTGGCCGTGGGCGACTGTGCTGCCGGCTGCGGCGTGTTCGCGGGCTCGCCGGCGCTGGTGGCCGGGACCGGTGCCGTCGACGCGGTGCTGCCGGTTCACCTGCACCTGCGAGGCTGCCCGCCGCGTCCGATCGACGCTGCTTGAAGGACTGGTGGCGTTGATCGAGGGTTAGGCGCGAACGGCGGAGTGCGGCGAGGACACGATGAGCGAGGCGAAGGTCGCGACACTGTTCAGTGAGCCCGAGGTCGAGGCCCGGGTCGAGGCCCTGGCAGCAGGCGATCGCCGCGGCCCTGCCCCGGCACTTCACCCTGGTGGGCCTGCTCAAGGGCAGCTTCGTGTTCGTGGCCGATCTCGCCAGGGCACTGAGCAAGGCCGGCTGCAGCCCGCGGATCGAGTTCATGCGGGTGTCGAGCTACGGCAGCGGCACCACGAGCTCGGGCATCGTCAGCCTGATGGGCGACGCGCCCGACGGCGTTAAGGGCGAGCCCGTGCTGCTGGTCGACGACATCCAGGACAGCGGCCGGACCCTCGCCTTCACCCGCGCCTTCCTGCTCGAGCGGGGTGCTGCCAAGGTCTGGACCTGCACCCTGCTCGACAAGCCGTCACGGCGCGAGGTCGAGGCCGGCGAGGTCGACTTCATCGGCTTCGTGATCCCCGACGTGTTCGTGGTCGGCTACGGCATCGACTATGCCGAGCGCTACCGCGAGCTGCCGTTCATCGGCAAGGTCGAGGCGTAGCCTCGCCCGGCCCGCGGCCTACTCCAGGCCCGCCAACGCGACGTCCAGGTCCGCTGCCAGGGTTTCGGCTCCGTCGATCCATCGCTGCACCCCGTCCCAGGCGGCCTGATGCTCCCAGGCCGCCGTCGTGCCGACCTCCTGCAGGCGCGCACCTTCGCCCGTAGCGGTGCGCGTGCTGACCGCGATGGTCCACAGGGAGCGCCGGCGCCACGGCCAGCTGCCGACGACCCAGCTCTGGCAGCGGCAGCTCAGGACCGAGGCGTCGCTGCGCGCGGTCAGGGTGTAGCCGCCCGCCTCGGCCCGCGTGTCCAGATACTCCACGACGTCGACCGCGAGCCCCGCGGCACGCCACTGGTCCGCGAGACGCTTGGCGTGGCCGCGGGCCTGCGCGTCGAGGACGTGCGGCCGCAATTGTCGACGCTTCAGCGGCATGCGGATGACCGACCCGACTCCTCGTTCCCCTCCAGGTCGTACCACGCCGGTGCCGGCAACCGCCAGCGCACTGCTCCCCAAGCAGAGCTGCCGGCGAGGTCACGCTCACCGGCACCGTCGACGGCCGTGCCGCCCGCCGGCGGGCGGAGGACCTCGCCGAGGCGGTGCGCGGCGTCAGCTACGTGATGAACAACATCCGCGTGCGCCAGCCGGGCGGCAGCGGCGCCACCGGCTGAGGCTCAGGACGCCCCGGCTGGGACCAGCCGGGCAGGCGTCTCGGTCGGGTTGTCGCGGCGCGGCCGGCGGTAGACGAAGGGCGGTGCTTCCGCCGCCGACTCGGCGTGGGCCACGGTGAACATCGCCTCGTGCAGCGGCGACAGCTCGCAGGCCGGATCGGTCGCCGTGGCGTCGCCGGTCAGCGCCATCGCCTGGCAGCGGCAGCCGCCGAAATCGACCTCCTTGAGCGCGCAGGAGCGGCAGGGATCGGGCAGCCAGTCGGTGCCGCGGAACCGCTGGAAGGCCGGGCTCTCCTGCCAGATCCAGCGCAGCGGTCGCTCGCGCACCGAGGTGAACTGCAGGCCGGGGATCGAGGCGGCGGCGTGGCAGGGCATCACCTTGCCGGACGGCGTGACGTTGAGGATCGTGCTGCCCCAGCCGCCCATGCAGGGCTTGGGCCGCTTGGCCCAGTAGTCGGGGATGACATAGTCGATGGCGAGCCGGCCGCGCAGGGTGCGCCGCGACCGGTCGACGATCTCGGTCGCGGCGTCGAGCTGCTCGCGCGTGGGCATGAGTGCGGCCCGGTTGCGCAAGGCCCAGCCATAATACTGGACATGCGCCACCTCGAGCCGGTGGGCGCCCAGCTCCAGGGCCAGCGCCACCATCGCCTCGAGCTGGTCCAGGTTCTGGCGGTGGACGACCGCGTTGACGGTGAGCGGCAAGCCGGCCGCGCGGATCGCCCGCGCCACCACGAGTTTCTTGGCATGACCGTCGCGGTAGGCGCCGACCCGGTCGGCGACCTTGGGCTCGGCGCCCTGCAGGCTGAGCTGGACATGCTCGAGCCCCGCGTCCCGCAGGGTCGCGATGCGCCGCTCGTCGAGGAGCACGCCGGCGGTGATCAGGTTGGTGTAGAGCCCGAGTCCACGGGCATGGGCGACGATGGCCTCCAGGTCCTGCCGCACCGTTGGCTCGCCGCCCGACAGATGGACCTGGAGCACGCCCAGGCCCGCCGCCTCGTCCAGGACCCGGCACCACTCGGCCTGGTCGAGCTCGCCGCTGACCCGCTCCAGCTCCAGCGGGTTCGAGCAGTAGGGGCACTGCAGCGGGCAGCGATGGGTGAGCTCGGCCAGCAGCCCCATGGGCGGCTCGGTCCACGGATCGCGGCGGCCGGGCAGGACGTCAGCCATGCCGGCTCTCCACGGCGAGGAAGCCCTGGTCCGCCAGACCCTGCAGCATGGCGCGCACATCGGTGCTGATCGTCGGGCGGGGTGCCTCGAACTCGTCGGCCAGGGCCGTGACCAGCTCGCCCAGCGTCGCGCCCCGCACCCAGGCGCTCGATGACGGTCACCGAGGTGGCGCAGGGGAACAGCACCCGCTCGGGGGCCAGCAGCACCCAGCGGTCACGCACGCGGTCGAAGTGCAGGCGCACCCAGACGGGCAGCGCCACGCGGTCGGCCTCGTCGAGCGCTTCCAGGCTCATGCCGCGGCCCTGCCGGCATCGTCACGCTCCGGGCCGGAACGCATCCATCGGTATGCCGCCGCCGAGGACGTAGGCGTGGTTCAGCGCATCGAGCTGCGCCCACAGGACGTTGCACTTGAAGATCAAGGCACCGGCCACCGCCAGCCGCTTCTCGGGCGTGTCGGCATGCTCGCGCACATAGGCGAGCGCGAAGCCCGCGTCGCGCGGCGCCTGGTCGAGCCGCCGGCGGAAATAGGCCACCATCTCCTCGCTCACGAAGCTGTAGTTCTGGAGCAGCCCGGGGATCCGCTCCTCGTGGATCTTGGGCGCGAACAGCTCGGTCAGCGACGAGGCGACGGCCTCCAGGAGAGTGCGCTCGCGCACGAAGCGGACATAGGCGTCCACGGCGAACTTGGTGGCCGGCAGGATGCCCTCCTCCGATCGGACATAGTCCGCGTCGAGGCCCAGGCCCTGGCACAGGCGCAGCCAGCGCACGATGCCGCCTTCCTGATCGCCCATGCCGTCGTGGTCGAGCAGGCGCACCAGCCACTCGCGGCGCAGCTCGCGGTCCTCGCAGCGCGAGAGCAGGGCCGCGTCCTTCATCGGGATCCGGCTCTGGTAGTAGTAGCGGTTCAGCGCCCAGGCCTGCACCTGACCGCGGTCCAGCTTGCCGGTGTGCAGCAGTCGGTGGAACGGATGGAGGATGTGGTAGCGCTCCGCACCGATCTCGCGCAGCGCCGCCTCGAGCGCGTCCGCGGTCTGCAGATTGCCGTAGCGGGCCTTGGTCACAGCTTCAGCTCCATGCCGTCATGGGCGACCAGCCAGCCGGCGCGCTCCAGTTCGGCGCGCTCGGGGCTGTCCGCCAGAAGGGCGGGGTTGGTGTTGTTGACGTGGATGAACACGCGCTGCCCGACCGGGACGTCACGCAGCCGGGCGATCGCCCCTTCGGGACCGGCCATGCTGATATGCCCCATGCGGCGCCCGGTCTTGGTCCCCACGCCCTGGCCGATCATCTCGTCGTCGCGCCACAGCGTGCCGTCCAGGAACAGGAGTTCGGCGCCGGCGATCCGCTCCAGCAGCGCATCGGTGAGACGCGCGCAGTTGGCAAGGTAGACGAGCACCCCGCCGCTCTGCGTACGGATCTCGAGGCCCAGCGAATCGCCGTCCATGGCGGCGGTGTCGAGCGCCGGGCCGGCCTTGCCCTCGAGGTAGAGCGGCAGCTTGCCGGGCGCCAGGAACGGCAGGAGTTCCAGCCCGAGCGGCTCGCCGCCGGCGTCGGCCAGGCTCGTCGGCAGCTCGACCGGCAGCCCGCGGCGCGGCACGATCTCGCGGTTCACCACGTCGAACACCGGGTTGGCGTCCAGAACGTCGAGCACGCGATCGTGAGCGTAGAGGGCGAACGGCGTGCCTTCGCGGAGGTGGAGGAGCCCGGCGATCGCGTCGACGTCGGCGTTGGTCAGAACCACCGCGGCGATGGGCGAGGAGCGCAGGCCCGAGCGCGGATGAAGGGGCGGCGAGGCCTCGATCTGCTGGCGCAGGTCGGGCGAGGCGTTGACCAGCACCCAACGTCGGCCGTCGGCCGAAACCGCTATCGACGCCTGGGAAGCGGGGCGGGCCGCCGGGTCGCCGGCACGCGCGCGCCGGCAGGCCTCACTGTTGGCGTTCCACTGGGGAAAGCCGCCGCCGGCGGCGGCACCCAGCACGCGGACCTGCATGCCCTATGCTCCACCGGCGACGGCTCGAATGCAGCTGCTCAGGCCTGAGCCGGCAGGTACATCGTCACTTCCATGCTGACCGGGGTCGTCTCGACCTTCGGCGCCTGCCAAACCTTCTTCGTCATGGTCAGCTCCCTGCTGAGTGGGGTGTTCCGGTATCGCAACCGGTCAACCTCATGTGGCATCGGCACCCGCCTCCGGCCACTTCTCGGTGGCATAGCCCGAGGCTTATGCCTCCACCCGCGCCTCCACCGACGGACGGCCGGAGCCTAGGAAGGGCGGCGGCCGGCCCAACGGCGGCAAGTCAAGGCCGGCAGCGGCCCGCTTGAGGCATTCGAGAAAGGCCGCGAAAGGCTGGGCGCGCCGGTATTGCGGCGGGATCAGCGCCACGATCGGCCGATCCATCTCCGGCACCGCGTGCAGGTCGACGTCGTAGGCAGCCTTGCCGCCGAGCTGCGTGCAGAGCTGCGGCACCAGGGCCACGCCCAGTCCCGCCTGGACCATGGCAAGGGCGGATTCGTAGGTTCGGCACCAAGCGGCCACCTGATGGCGGGGAAGCACGCGCCGGTACCATTCATCGACGCGTTGGTTGTGGAGATTGCCGAAATTGAACTGGATCGTACGGTTCAGCACGCGCCGCTGCTCGGCGGTGAGGTCCCAGTCGGGGTCGGTCACGCAGCCCAGGTCGAGCCCGCGCGGGACGGCGAACACGTATGGATCGCTGGCCAGCTCGATACGGCTGAACGAGATCCGGTTCGCGGCCAACGAGACCGGCGACAGCAGTGCCACCTGCAGGTTGCGGCCGTAGAGCTGCTCCAGCGCCTCCGCCGGGGCCAGCTCGTGCAGGTCGAGCTCGAGGTCGGGCACGCTCTCCAGCGCGAGGCGATAGGCCTCCGGCACGATGGTGCGGGCGATCGAGGCCAGGGCCCCCACCGCGATCCGGCGCTTGCGGCCCATGTTGTAGTCGGCGAGGCCTGCCTCCGCCTCGTCGATCTCGGCCAGGACGGTTTCGGCCTTGCGCAGGAGAAAGCGACCGGCGTCGCTGAGCACCAGCTGGTTGTTCACGCGATCGAACAGCTGGCCGCCCAGTGCCGTCTCGAGCTTGGCGAGCTGCTGCGACAGCGCCGGCTGCGTGACGCCCAGCTGCTTGGCGGCGCGGGTGAGCGAATTGCTGTGCGCGACGGCCCAGAACACACGCAGCTGATTGAGCGTGATCATGTCATGGCGCCGCTTCGGCGCGTCTGGTGCATACATGCGGTTCAGTCTCCGCTCGCGGGCGCGAGCACGCGTCCTGCTAGCATCTGCGCGAACGCTAGCCCATGCCGAGTTGGCCCAGGCCCGGCAGCTTGATCGCCAGGCGCTTGGGGTCGATGCCGATCACCAGGCCCAGGAGGTTGAACTCCAATCCCTCCTCGACGCCAACGGCAATGCCGAGCAGGCCGCCGAGCGAGAACTGGAGCCCGGTACCGCTCGGCGTGCGGGCGGCCAGCTGACCGCCGAGAAAATCCTTGCCGATCGCGGTCGACGGCAGGGTCAGCCGCAGGCCCGGGACCTCGCGCCCGATCCAGGCGACGAAGGTGTTGGAGTTCGGGCCTGGCCAGGTGACGTAGGCGTCGGCGTAAGGGTAAGCCTGGATGGCCGCCCGGATCGCCGGAATCGAGCGCCTGGGCCTCGGCACCGCGCAGATCCGTGACAAGGGTGGGGTCGTTGCCGGCCCAGCGGCCATCGGGCGGGCGCAGGTTGCGCCGGACGGCCGATGCGCCCTGGCCGACGCCCCAGCCCACCACCTCGTAGCGTTCGTAGCTGGCAGCGCCCTCGGGCTTGAACACGATCCAGGAATGGACCGCGAACGCCCCCTTCCAGCCCCAGGTCCGCGCTGCGTAGACCTGCACCACGGCGTCGCCATGCTCGTCTGGCGCCGGCGCCAGACCGGTCGCGTCCCAGCGCGCGCGGCTCCAATGCTCGGCCCGGGCCGACACCATGAAGCCCACCGACAGCAGGACCGGCAGAAGGAACAGAAGCAGGAAGCCGAGAGCGGTACGCATGGTCACCGATGATGGGTGGCGATCGGCCGCCGGACAAGCCCGAGGCTGGCTAGACCAAGGCGCGGAGCAGCCCGTCCAGGCGTTGCCGGCCCGCAGCCGTGGCGATCAGCCGGCCGTCGCCAAGCTCGAGCCAGCCGGCCGCGAGGCCTTGGTCGAGCCCGCTCGCGTCGACGCACTGGCGCAGCGGCCGGCCGCCGATCCGCTCGATCCGCGCCACGGGAACGCCCTCGCGCAGCCGCAGCCCCATCATCAGCAGCTCCATGAGCTGCGCCTCGGTCGAGATCGTCTCGCGCGGCTCCTCGGCGTGGCCCGCGGCCTCCACCGCGGCGAGCCACCGCTCCGGCACCCGTTCGGTCCGGGTGGCGATCCGCGCCCCGTCCAGGCTGAGCCGGCCATGCGCGCCCGGGCCGACGCCGACATAGTCGCCGTAGCGCCAGTAGACGAGATTGTGGCGCGACTCGTGGCCCGGCGCGGGCATGGTTGCTGACCTCGTAGGCCGGCATGCCTACATCCTCGAGGTGCGCCTGCGTCAGCTCGAAGAGCGATGCCTGGCGCTCGGAATCGAGGGGGATCAAGGCTCCGTCCCGCACCAGGGCGTGAAAGCGCGTCCCGGGCTCGATGGTCAGCTGGTAGAGCGAAAGATGGCCGTTGGCGTGCGCGAGCGCGCGATCCAGCTCGGCGCGCCACGCCGCGACGGTCTGGCCGGGGCGGGCATAGATCAGGTCGAAGGAGTGCCGCGGGAACACCCGAGCTGCCAGCTCCACCGCGGCCAGGGCCTCCGCCGTGTCGTGCTCGCGGCCGAGCAGGGCCAGGTCGCGGTCGTTCAGGGCCTGGACGCCCAGCGAGACCCGGTTGACGCCGGCCGCGCGGAAGCCGCGGAAGCGCTCCGCCTCGACCGAGGTCGGGTTGGCCTCGAGCGTGATCTCGACATCCTCGGCGAGCGGCCAGCGCAAGGCGGCGCGCTCGACGACCGCGGCCACCGTCGCCGGCGCCATCAGCGAGGGCGTGCCGCCGCCGAAGAAGATCGAGCCCAGCAGGCGCCCGGGCGTCAGCGCGGCGAAGTGGTCGAGTTCGGCCACCAGCGCGCGAGCCCAGCGTTCATGATCCACGCCGGCGCGGACATGGCTGTTGAAGTCGCAGTAGGGGCACTTGGCCTTGCAGAACGGCCAGTGGACGTAGAGAGCGAAGCCCGCCTCGGCTAGACTGGGCTCAATGGCCAGTGCGGAGCGCCCGACTTGATCGATCACATTTCCCTGCCCGTGTCGGACTATGCGCGTGCGCGCGCCTTCTACGATAAGGCCCTGGGCGCCCTCGGCTACAAGGTGGCGATGGAGATCGCGGACGCACCCGATGTCGTGGGTGCTGGCTACGGACCCGCCGACCTGCCGGAGCCGGCCTTCTGGATCGGTGCCGGCAAGCCTCCCGGCCCCGCACCGGTGTCGCCGGAAGGTCAGCACGTGGCCTTCCAGGCCGCGGACCGTGCCGCGGTGCGGCGATTCCACGCCGCGGCACTGGCGGCCGGCGGGCGCGACAACGGCGCGCCCGGCCTGCGGCCGCACTACCACGCCGACTACTATGCCGCCTTCGTGCTCGATCCCGACGGACACCGCCTGGAGGCGGTCTGCCATCGTGCCGTCGCCGACTGATCCTCTGACCGAGCCGGGCCGAGCTGCCGTGACCGAGGTGATGGTACGGGCGCCGGCGCGCCTGCATCTGGGCTTCCTCGATCTCGAGGGCGGCCTGGGCCGGCGGTTCGGCAGCCTCGGCCTGACCATCGAGGGGCTCGAGACGCAGCTGCGCCTGACCCGTGCCGAAACCGTCGCGGTCGAGGGCGAGGCGGAGGTGGCGCGGACGCGCACGATGCTCGATCGCCTCGCCGAGGCATGGCGACTGCCGCCGGTCAAGGTCGTGATCGACCGGACGATCCCGGCCCATGCCGGCCTCGGCTCCGGCACCCAGCTGGCCCTTGGCGCTGGGCACCGCCGCGGCCCGCCTCGTGAACCATCCGGCCACGTCGCGCGAGATCGCCACGCTGCTCCAGCGCGGCACCCGTTCCGGCATCGGCATCGGCGCGTTCGACCAGGGCGGCTTCATCCTCGACGGCGGTCGCGGCCCCGACGACGCGCCGCCGCCCGTGGTGGCGCGGCTGGAGTTCCCGGCCGACTGGCGCCTGCTGCTGATCTTCGACCTCGCCAGCGAGGGCCTGCACGGCAGCGGCGAGGACAGCGCCTTCCGCCGGCTCCCGCCCTACTCGACCGAACTCGCCGGCCGCCTGTGCCGGCTGGTCGTGATGCAGCTCCTGCCCGGCGATCGCCGAGGCCGATCTCGCCGCCGCCGGGCCGGCGATCGGCGAGATCCAGCGCGAGGTGGGCGACTATTTCGCACCGGCGCAGAACGGGCGGTTCATCAGCCCGGCCGTGAGCGCGGTCCTGGCCTGGCTGGAGGAGGCGGGTGTCGCCGGCGTCGGCCAGAGCTCGTGGGGGCCCACCGGGTTCGCGATCCTGCCCGACGCGGACACGGCCGCCGGCATCTGCCGCGAGGCCGAGCGTCGCTTCGGCAACCGCTTCGAGCGCCTGCGCTTCATGGTCACGCGCGGTCGGAATCGCGGTGCGGACGTCAAGTCGCGCTGACAGGGGCGGCTTGGCAGGCGGTCGCGGGCGGTGCCATAGGACGCGCACCGCACCGTGGAGGCCCCAATGACCCAGCCCAAGACGATCTTGCACTTCGTGACGCCGCTCAAGAACGTCAGCCCGTTCGACGTCAACATGGCAACGGACGCGGGCTTCGACGTGATCGTCCCCTACACGGACGTCGATCTCAAGGAAGTGGCGGGGCTGGTCCAGGACGCGATCTTCAGCCGGGCACCGGAAAACGGCAGCCGCACCGCGGTGCTCGTCGGCGGGCGCGAGCCTTTGCTCGCCATCGACATGCTCGAGGCGGCGCGCAAGGCCATGGTGCCGCCCCACTTCGAGATCTCCGTCATGGCCGATCCCTCGGGCGCCTTCACCACCGCCGCGGGCATGATCGCGGTGGTCGAGAAGCATCTGCGGACGGCCGGTCTCGAGCTTGCCGGCCGGCAGGTGGCGGTGTTCGGCGGGACCGGCCCGGTGGGCCGGATCGCCGCCCTGATCGCGGCGCAGGCCGGCGCCAAGGTCGCCCTGGTCGGCTATGACGGGCTGCATCGCGTGACCGCCACCTGCGACCAGTTCGGCGAGCGCTTCGGGGTCGCCATGTCGGCGGCCGACGGCAGCGACGATGCCGGCAAGCTCGCCGTGATCGCCGAGGCCGAGGTGATCCTGGCCGCCGGCCGGGCCGGCACGCAGATCCTGAGCACGGCCCAGCTCGCGACCGCCAGGCGCCTGCGCGTGGCTCTGGACGTGAACGCCGTGCCGCCGTCGGGCCTCGAGGGTGTGGACGCCTTCGCCGACGGCACGCCCATTCCCGGTACCTCGGGCGTGGGCGTGGGCGCGCTCGCCGTGGGCAACGTCAAGTTCAAGACCGAGCACGAGCTGCTCGCCTCGATGCGCAACGCCGATCCACGCCGCTATCTCGGTGTCGCCGAGGCGTTCGAGGCGGCGCGGCGGCATGCGGCCGGCTGAGCCGGTCCTCATCTGCGCCCTGTCCGGCCGGGCGCTTGCCCAGTCCGCGCGGGCCGCGGGCTATGCACCGATCGTGCTGGACGCGTTCGGCGATTTGGACACGCGCGCCGCGGCCCATGCCTGGTGCCGCATCCCCGTGGACCCGTCCTGGCGGCTGCATCGCGGCGCGCTCCTCGCCGCCGCGCGCCGCCTGGCGCCGCCGCCCATACCCCTGGTCTGGGGCTCCGGGTTCGAGCGTGTCCCCGATCTGCTGGCCGAGCTTGCCGAGGGGCGCGAGCTTCTGGGCAACCCGGCCGGCATGGTGCGCAGGATCAAGGATCCCTCGGCGTGGCGGCGAGATGACCGACGCACTGGGCATCGCCCATCCCGAGATCCGGCTGGCCCGGCCGGCCGATCCCACCGGATGGCTGTGCAAGCGGACCGGCGGCGCCGGCGGCGGACATGTCCGGCGGGCGCGGCATCGCCCGCCCCGGGGGCGCGGCTGGTACTGGCAGCGCTGGAGCGCGGGCGTGCCCGTCTCCGCCCTGCTGCTCGGCAGCGGCGGCGATGCCCGGGTGCTGGCCATGGGCCGGCAGATCACCGCGCCGCTTCCCGGGCGCCGCTACCGGTTCGGCGGCATGGTCGTACCGGCCGGCATCTCGCCCACGGCCGGACGGACGCTGGAGCGGGCCGCCCTGGCCCTCGCGGCACATTGCCGTTTGCAGGGCCTGGCCAGCGTCGACGCGCTGGTGGCGGGCGATGCCGTCCGTGTGCTGGAGCTGAACCCTCGCCCAGGCGGCTCGCTCGACGCCTACGGCGCAGCACTCGGCCGCAATCTCTTCGCGCTCCACGTCGCAGCCTGCCGCGACCGGACGCTGCCCGAGCCGCAAGCGACCATCCGTCGGATCGGGCTCGCTGATCGCCTTTGCCGACCGCACCGTCGCGGTTCCGGCAAGCTTTGCCTGGGCGGACTGGACCGCGGACCGGACGCCGCCCGGTACCCTCGTCCGCCGCGGTGGCCCGATCTGCACCGTGCTCGCGCAGGGTGCCGACCCGGACCAGCTGGAGGGCCTGCTGCGGGCGCGCGCCGAGGCGGTGGGCACCTCGATCCGCGGGGCCAGCGTGCCTTGTGGGCCCGCCGCCGTCCGCTATGACGGTGGCATGATGACATACTCACAGGCGGCACGGTGATGAGCGGCGTGACGGAACAGGTCGATGCGAGCGGCTGGCCCAGCCTTGGCCGCCTCACCCAGCCACTGCTGGCGCGGCTGTGCCGGGAGGCGCCGTCGCTGCGGCTCGGGGTGCACCGGACCAAGGCCGGCGCCACGATCGTCGACGGCGGCATCGAGGTGCCGGGCGGCATCGAGGCCGGCCGCCGCATCGCCGAGATCTGCCTGGGCGGGCTCGGCCGGGTCGAGATCGGTACCGGCTCGCCGTTCGCCGACTGGCCGTTCCAGGTGACGGTGGCCACCGGCGATCCCGTCGCCGCCTGCCTGGCCAGCCAGTATGCCGGCTGGAGCCTCAGCCACGGCGAGGGCGACGGCGCCTACTTCGCCATGGCCTCCGGCCCGGGGCGGGCGCGGGCAGCCAAGGAGGAGCTGTTCGGGGAGCTCGCCTACACCGACAGCGAGGCGTTCTGGGGCTTCTTCGTGCTCGAGACCGACCGCGTCCCGCCGGACGAGCTGATCGCCCGGGTCGCGGCCGACTGCGGCCTCACCCCCGCGGCGCTCACCTTCGTGCTGACGCCGACCACGAGCCTCGCCGGTGCCGTCCAGATCACCGCCCGCGTGCTCGAGGTCGCCATGCACAAGGTCCACGCGCTGGGCTTTCCGCTGGCGCGGGTGCGCGACGGGCTGGGCACGGCCCCGCTGCCGCCGCCGTCGCCGGACTTCCTCACCGCCATGGGCCGCACCAACGACGCCATCCTGTTCGGCGGCGAGGTGCAGCTGTTCGTGACCGGGCCGGAGGACGAGGCCAAGGACCTGGCGACCAGGCTGCCGAGTTCGGCCTCGCGCGACTACGGCAAGCCGTTCGCGCGGATCTTCAAGGATGCCGGGCACGACTTCTACAAGATCGACCCGATGCTGTTCAGCCCGGCGCGGGTCAAGGTGACGTGCCTCGACAGCGGCCGCAGCTTTGCCGCCGGGGCTCTCGCCCCGGACCTGCTCGCCCAGTCGTTCGGCGATGGCGCCGCCTGACGTCCTGGTGCTGGGCGGCCGGCCCGAGGGCTGGCACGGCGCGCGCCTGCGGGAGGCACTTGAACGGCTGGGGCTCAGCGTGGCACGGGCCGACTTCCAGGATCTGGGCTTCGTGCTGGGCGGTGGCGGACGGCCACGGCTGAGCGGGCTCGACGAACTCCCGCGTTCCGCCCTGGTGCGCTCGATCCCGGCCGGCAGCTTCGAGCAGGTGACGCTGCGCCTCGGCATGCTGCACGCGCTGGAGGCGCTGGGCGTCGTGGTGGTCAACCATGCCCGCGCCATCGAGCGCTGCGTCGACAAGGCGATGACCAGCTTCCTTCTGACCGGCACGCGGGCTGCCGACCCCGCCCACCTGGGCGCTCCAGTCGCCCGAGGCCGCCCGCGAGCTGTGCGCGACGGAGGCCGCGGCCGGCCACCGCCTGGTGCTCAAGCCCCTGTTCGGCGCCCAGGGCCGCGGCCTGCGGCTCCTGGCCGGCCCGGACGACCTGCCCGGCGCCAGATGAACTGGGCGGCGTCTTCTACCTGCAGCGGTTCGTCCCCGGTCCCGGCGCCGGCTGGTGCGATCTGCGCGTGTTCGTGGTGGATGGCCATGCCGTCGCCGGCATGCGCCGCCGCGGTGCCACCTGGGTCACCAACATCGGCCGGGGCGGCCTCGCCGAGCCGATCCACCTGTCCGGCCGGTTGGGCCAGCTCGCCGTCGCCGCCGCGGCCGCGGTGGGTGCCGAGCATGCGGGCGTCGACCTGATCGAGGATCGGGACGGAGACCTGCAGATCCTGGAGGTCAACAGCATGCCGGCCTGGCAGGGTCTGCAGGCCGTGACCAGCGAGGACATCGCCCGGCATCTCGCGACCCATCTGGCCCGTCGCATCGGGCGGCAGGCGCGGCCGGCGCCATGAGCGGGTTGACGCCCGAGCGGATCGCCGCCCTGTTTCTCGCCGCCTGCCGGGCCGAGCTCGCGGCACCGAAGCCCGGCAATGTCCACGACTATGCCGACGGGCACGGCATGACCGTCGCGGACTTCGTCGTCAGCGCGGAGGCAGCCGCCCCCCGTCTCGCCGAGCCCGGGCTCGGCGTCGGTGCCCGGATCCTGGCGGCGGTCGAGGCCACGCGGGCCGCCTGCGGCCAGAACACCAATCTCGGCATCGTCCTGCTGTGCGCGCCGCTGGCGGCCGCGGCCGAGGGCCGCGGCCCGCTGCGGCCGGCCCTCGCCCGCGTGCTGGAAGGGCTCGACCGGCGCGACGCGCAGGCCGCCTACCGGGCCATCCGGCTGGCCGTCGCCGGGCGGCCTCGGCCGCAGCGAGCGGCACGACGTCACCGAGGAGCCGCACGTCACGCTGCGCGAGGCCATGCAGGAGGCGGCCGGGCGCGACCGGATCGCGCAGCAGTACGTCACGGGCTTACGCCGACCTGTTCGAGGTCGGCGTGGAGCGGCTTGCGGCCTGCCGTGCCGCCGGCTGGCCCGAGCCCTGGGCCGTACTGGCGCACCTACCTGGCGCTCCTCGCGGCCTTTCCCGACAGCCATGTCCAGCGCAAGCACGGGCCGGAGGCGGCACGACGGCTGCAGGGCGAGGGTGCGGCTCTCGACCGGATGCTGCGCAGCCAGGCGTCGCCGCCGGATGCCCTGGAGCGACTGCTGGAGGTCGACCGGGACTTCAAGCGCCGCGGAATCAATCCGGGCACCACGGCGGACCTTACCGTTGCAGCCCATTTCGCATCGGCCCTCGCCACCGCGATGACCTGACTCTTGTCATCGAGTCATAGAATTTTTCAATCATACCAGACATTTGTCATGCGACCTCAGGTTCCACGGCCGCGCTTCGTGCTTGCGCTCGTCTTGCGTCCGTGCCAGCAACACCGCTCGTGTAATTACCCCGTACGAGGGAGGCACCATGCCTAAGATTGATCGATTGCTGGTCGGCGAGGCGCTGGTCGGCGACGGCAACGAGGTTGCGCACATCGACCTCATCATCGGGCCGCGCGGCTCGGCCGCCGAGTCGGCGTTCGCGCATGACGCTGACCAACCAGAAGGAAGGCGTGAACGGCCTGCTGGCCGTGCTCGAGCCGAACCTGATGGTCAAGCCCGCGACCGTGATGTTCAACAAGGTCACGATCAAGGACGCCAAGCAGGCCGTGCAGATGTTCGGCCCGGCCCAGCGCGCCGTCGCCATGGCCGTCGCCGACGCCGTCGCCGAGGGGACCATCCCCGAGGCCGAGGCCGAGGACCTGTTCATCTCGGTGGGCGTGTTCATCCACTGGGAAGCCAACGACGACGCCAAGATCCAGCAGTACAACTACGAGGCCACCAAGCTCTCGATCGAGCGCGCGGTCCGTGGCGAGCCCTCCGCCCGCACCATGGTCGAGAAGAAGGACAAGTCGCACCATCCCTTCCAGGCTGGTTGAAGGGAATCAGCGGCTCCACCAAAGCCGGAACCCGCGCAGGCTCCCGCCCCCCCCAAGCCGCCCCAGGCGGCTCCGGTGAGGCAGGCTCCCGCGGCCCCGGCGCACCCCCCGGCTCCTCAGAGCACAGGCTGGTGGAAGTCCCTGCTCCGGTCCTTGGGTCTGTCCAAGTAGTCGACTGACCCGGACGACGTTCGAAGCGACGAGGCCCGTCCCGCACCGCGGGGCGGGCCTTTTGCTTGCCCGGGGTTTGCCGGGCTCAGGCCGCGAGCCCGCGCAGCGCCTGGTCGAGCAGCGCATCGGTGAAGCGCCGGTCCAAGGGTGCGTGACCCACCAGCAGACGGTAGTAGAGGGGCCCGTAGACCAGATCGAGGGTGACCTCGAGATCGAGGTCGGCGCGCAGTTCCCGGGTCTGGATGGCACGCTGCAACAGGGCGCGGCCCTCCGCCCGGCTGGCCGCGATGAACTGGTTGCGGAACGCCTGGGCGAGTTCGGTCTCGCCCAAGCTCGCCGCGATCATCGCCTTGACGTTGCGTCCGGTGCGCTCGGCGAAGGCGGCGGCGATGGCGGCGAGTTGCCCGCGTAGCGCCTCGATCGGGGCAATCTCGGCCGTCGCCGGGGCCGGCGGGGCGGCCGTTTCCAGAAACGCCGCCATCGCCACCGCCGGCGCGTTGGGCCAGAGGCGGTAGATGGTGGGCTTGCCGACGCCGGCCCGTCGTGCCACCGCCTCGACGGTGACCGCGGTCAGCCCGCCCTCGTCGAGCAGGGCCCGGGCGGCCGCCAGGATGGCGCTGCGCAACGCCGGGTCCCGCGGTCGGCCGCGCAGGCGCTGGTCGGTGGTCATGGCATGGTTGACATCCGTCGTCCTCAGGAATACGAAACGATACGTAACGTAATTTGACGGCAACTGCAAGGAGACGGTCGATGAGCGAAGGATCGAGAGCCCTGTCGCCCTACCTCACGGTCAAGGATGCAGCAGCCGCGATCGACTTCTACCGCACCGCGTTCGGGGCGGTGGAGCTGTTCCGCCTGACCGCCGAAGACGGGCGGATCGGCCATGCCGAGCTGGACGTCGCCGGGGCCATCGTCATGCTGTCGGACGAGTGGCCGGATTTCGGTGCGCTCAGCCCGCCCTCGATCGGCGGCTCGCCGGTGAAACTCCATCTCAATGTCGACGACTGCGATGCGGTCGTCGCCCGTGCCGTCGCGGCCGGCGCCACGCTGGTGCGGCCGGTGCGCGACCAGTTCTACGGCGAACGCAGCGGCATGATCGCCGACCCGTTCGGCCACAGCTGGTTCGTGGCCACCGTCAAGGAGGAGGTGGCGCCCGCGGAAATGCAGCGGCGGTGGGACGCGGCCATGCGCGGCGGGGCCGGCGCCACCTGAAGGCTGTGCGCCGTCCGGAGACGCTCTCCGCCGCCGCGGCCCGGCGCATGGCGCTGGCGGCCCAGGGCTTCGCCGGCACGCGACCGGCGGGCCCGACCGACCGCGCGGCGATGCTCCGCCAGCTCCGCCGGCTGGGCCTGGTGCAGATCGATTCGGTCAGTGCTGTCGTCCGCTCCCACTATCTGCCCCTGTTCTCGCGGCTCGGCGCCTACCCGCGCGAGGAGCTGGACCGGCTGGCCTATGCCGGCCGGCAGCGCCGCCTGTTCGAGTATTGGGGCCACGAGGCGTCGCTCCTGCCGGTGGAGGCCCAGCCGCTGTTCCGCTGGCGCATGGAGCGTGCCCGAGCCGGCCAGGGAATCTATGGCGGGATCGCCAGGTTCGCCCGCGAGCGTGCGGCCTTCGTCGACGCCGTGCTGGCCGAGGTGAGCCACCGTGGACCCCTCTCTGCCGGGGAACTCACCCAGGGCGGGCGCGGCGAAGGCGGCTGGTGGGGCTGGAGCGAGGGCAAGCTGGCGCTGGAATTCCTGTTCTGGGCGGGCCTGCTCACCACCGCCACCCGCCGCGGGTTCGAGCGCATCTACGACCTGCCCGAGCGCACTCTGCCGCGGGCGGTCCTGGCGGCACCGACACCCGATCCGCACGCAGCCCAGCGCGAGCTCCTGCGTCGCGCGGCGCAGGCCCTGGGGGTCGCGACGGCGCGCGACCTGCGCGACTATTTCCGCCTCGAGGCCGCCGACGTGCCGGCGCGGCTGGCCGAGCTCGCCGAGGCGGGCGAGCTGCTGCCGGTCCGGGTCGAGGGCTGGGCCCAGCCGGCATGGCTGGATCCGGCGGCGCGGCTGCCCCGGCGGATCGAGGCGCGGGCGCTGCTGTCGCCGTTCGATTCCCTGGTCTGGGAGCGCGAGCGGACCGAACGCCTGTTCGGCTTCCGTTACCGGCTCGAGATCTACACACCCGCGCACAAGCGGATCCACGGCTACTACGTCCTTCCCTTCCTCCTGGGGGACCGGCTGGTGGCCCGGGTCGACCTGCGCAGCGACCGCAAGGCGGCGTGCCTGCGTGTGGTGGCGACCCATGTCGAACCTGGTGCCGACCGTCCAGCGGTGCTGGATGCGCTGGGGCCCGAGCTGGACCTGCTCGCCGGCTGGCTGGGCCTGGAGCGGGTGACCTGGGCGCAAGGAGGGCCGCCGGACACGCCTTAACCGTCCGTTAGTCATGTCGGGTCATGCTGGCCAGGGTTCGGATCGCGGCATGGAGGACGGGCGTGCGACGAGGCGAGAACGGGGTGGCGCCGATCGGCGACCTGGTCATGGTCGGCTGCGGCACGGTCGGCCAGACCGTCCTGCCACTGCTGATCCGCGACCTGGGACTGCGGCCCGATCGCATCACCGTGGTCGCCGCGGATGGCCGCGGCCGCGAGGTCGCGGCAGCACTGGGCATCGCCTTCGTCGAGGCAGCACTCACGCCCGACAATCTCCAGGCGACGCTGTCGCCGATGCTGCGGCCGGGCGGCTTCCTGCTCAATCTCTCGGTCGAGGTCTGCAGCCTGGAGCTGGTGCGTCTCGCCGCGCGCCACGGCACCCTTTACCTCGACACCGGCATCGAGCCATGGCCGGGCGGCTACACCGACCCGAGCCTGAGCGCGGCGGAACGGTCGAACCAGGCGTTCCGCGCCAGGGCTCTAGCACTCGCGCGTGAGCTCGGGCCCGGCCGTCCGACCGCGGTGATCTGCCAGGGCGCCAATCCGGGCCTCGTGTCGCAGCTGGTCAAGGCCGCCGCGCTCGAGCTTGCCCGCGAGGTGGGCCTGCGGGCGCGCCCGGCGGCCGGGGCTGCCGGCTGGGCGCGGCTCTTCCAGAACCTCGACGTGCGCACGATCCACATCGCCGAGCATGACAGCCAGGTCGGACACATCCCCAAGGCAGCCGACGAGTTCGTCGGCACCTGGTCGGTCGACGGCTTTCTCGGCGAGGGCTCGCAGCCGGCCGAGCTGGGCTGGGGCACCGGCGAGGGTGCCCTGCCGCGCGACGGCCGGCACGCGCCCGGCGACGGCCCCGGGATCTACCTGCTCCGGCCGGGAATGGACGTCCGCGTGCGCAGCTGGACGCCGGCGGCCGGACCGTTCGTGGGCTTTCTCATCACCCACATGGAATCGCTGTCGATCGCCGATCATCTGACCTTGCGCAAGCAGGGGCGAATCGTCTACCGGCCGACCGTCCACTACGCCTACCGCCCCTGCCCGGATTCGGTGCTGTCGGTGCACGAGCTGGTCGGGCGCGGCTTCGAGCCGCAGCCGCGGCAGCGCGTGCTGACCCAGGACATCGTGGCCGGGCAGGACGAACTCGGCGTGCTGCTCGCCGGCCATCCGCGCGGCGCCTACTGGTACGGCTCGCAGCTGTCGATCGCCGAGGCGCGGGCGATCCTCCCACATGCCAACGCCACCACGCTCCAGGTGGCGGCGGGCATCCTCGGCGGCATGGCGGCCGCCGCGGCCCGGCCGGACATGGGGCTGGTCGAGCCCGAGGCGCTCGATTTCCGCCGGGTGCTCGCGACCGCGCGGCCCTATCTCGGCCGGGTGGTGGGCGCATGGTGCGACTGGACCCCGCTGACCGGCCGCGGCCGTCTGTTCCCGGAGCGGCTCGACCGCTCGGACCCTTGGCGCTTCTCCAATGTCCGCGTGGCCTGAGCCGGCGACGGTGCCGGAGCCGCGGCGCCGGCTCGCCCTGCTCACCGCCTGCCCCTACCTCTATGTCGGCGAAGCCGGCGCCAAGGGTCTGGGGGTGTTCACGGCCAGGGGGGTCGCCGCCGGTGCGGTCCTGGTTGCCGACGAGGACGGCACCCTGCGCAGTCGGGCGCTGCCGCTGGCCGCGGCCCTGGCGCAGGGCTGGGACCGGCAGCGTGACCTGTTCCAGCTCGACCATGACCTGTTCCTGCCCCCGCGCGGCTGCTTCGACGACCTGTTCAACCATTCCTGCGCGCCGTCGGGCGGCTGGATGATCACCGGTCCGGGTGCGCGCTTCGTGGCGATCCGCGACCTCGCCGCCGGCGAGGAGCTCACTTACGACTATTCCTGTCATCTGCTCGGCCGCGACGAGCTCATGGCCTGCGCCTGCGGCAGCGCGACCTGCCGGCGCGTGATCGGCCCGTTCCATCTGCTGCCCGCCTGGCTGCGGCGGCACTATCTCGATCTCGGTGTCGTGTCGGCGGCGGTGCAGCGGTCCGCCGCGTGAGGCGCCGCGGGTTGCGGGCGCGGCGGGCGCGGCGGATGCCGGCGCTCACCCCCGGGGTGCGCGCGGCGGTGCTGGGCGCCTGGATCTCCGCCGCCAAGGTGGTCCTGTTCACCGTCGGCAGCGCCAGCTTCCTCGCCGGACGGCCCGCTGCCGAGCTGGCCTGGGTCTATCTCGGCCTGGCGGCACTCGCGGCCGGCAGCGCGGTGGCCATGGCCCCGCGACTCGAGCGGCTGCCGCCGGCCCGGTCGCTGGTTCGACTGCTCCTGGCGAGCATCGCCGCGACGCTGGCGCTGGCCTTGGGCCTCGCCGGCGACGTGCCCGGGTCGTCCTGGGCCCTGCTGATCCTGGCGCACCTCTACAACATCGCTTCCGAGATCGTGTTCTGGCTGGTGGTGGCTGCCTGGCTGCCGCCACCGGAGCTGCGGCGTGCGACCGTGTGGATCTGCCTCGCCACCGCACTCGGCGGCTTTGCCGGCGGCCTGGCCGTCGAGCGTCTGCTTGTCCTCGGACCCGCGGCGGCACTGACCGTCGGCACCCTCGGCGCGGCACTCGGCGCCCTGATGGCGCTGCGCGCGGGCGACCGCGCGATCCGGCCCGCGGTGGACGAGCTATCTCTTTGACGCGGACACGGCGACACCGGCGCCGGAGATCCGTTGGCGCGAAGTGCTGGCCAATCCGCTCGGGCCGCCCCTGGGTGCCGCCGCCTTCCTGCTCACCCTGGTCTGGTCGCTGACCGAGTTCATGTGCCTCGCCCGCTACCAGGAGCTGTACCCGCCGGCGGAACTCGGCCCGCAGCTGGCGCGGATCTTCGCCGTCCTGCAGCTCGTCGAGTTCGCCTGCATCCTCCTGCTCTCGGGCCCGGCCACCCGGTGGGTGCCGCCGGCCTGGCGCAGCGTGCTGTTCCCGCTGGGTGCCCTGGCCACGCTGCAGCTGCTGGGCGTCCACGCAACGGAGCCGCACGGATCGACCGGGCCCCCGCTCTGGCCGATCCTGGTCGCGCACGCCTACACCGAGGCCGCCTCCAACGCCCTGTTCGATCCGGTGCATGCGAGCAACGTCGCGGCCGTGCCGGCACGGCTGCAGGCGCGGCTTCGGGCCTTCTCCGACGGGATCTGCTATCCCATGGGCATGGCGGCCGGTGCCGTGGTGCTGCTGGCGGTGCAATCGGACGCGGACAGTCTCGAGCTGACGCTGCTCCTCGCCACCACGGCCGCGATGCTGTTCGTGGGCGTCGGCATCTTCACCGGGACGATGATCGGGCCGTCGCTGCTGAACGAGCTCGGCCTGACCGCCGAGGTCGGCGCACTGCCGAGCAGGGGGGAACTGCGCGCTGCATTGCGGACCCTCGCGCCCTGGGCCCGGCGATCCGACCTGCGCGACCGGCTGCTGGCCAGGCTTCGGGACGGTCCCGCCTCCGACGATCTTCGCCTGCGCGTCGAGCGCGCGGACCGCCGCGCACTGCGTACCGCGTTCGCGCTGGCCCGCCGCTGTGATCCGGGTGGCCCGACCGCGAGGCTGGAGACGCTCCTCGACAGCCGCAGCCCCGAACGCCGGGCGTTGGTGGTCGAGGCCGTGCTGTCCCTACCCCTGCGCCGCCTGTTCCTGCCCTTCATGCCCGCGCTGAGGCGCCGCTACCTGCCCGGGTGACCGGGGCGCGGCAGCCATGTCGCCACAGCCTACCCAGCTGGCGGGAAGCGCTACAGCGGGTTGGTCACGCCCTCGACGGCGATCACCGGGGTCAGGGGAAGGCTTCCGCCACCAGACTGACCCGACTCGGCAGCCCCCTCGGCGTGGCCGATCCCGCCATCGACCGATTGTACCGCGACGGCCGGGCCGGAATCGCCGGTCACGATGCCCGGCGTCGCCGGCTGGGCCACGATCGCCGGCGCATCCGCGCTGTCCGCTGGCGGGATCGCCAGGAGCTCGCTGGTCGCGGCCATCACCTCGAGCAGCTGGTCGCTGTCCTTGGGGCCGATCAGCGCGAACACCAAGTTCCCGCGCCGCCAGTTCAACGAGATATGCCCCTCGGGCACGACGGTCAGGGCAACATCGGCACCGCTGCCGACCGCACCCACGAACATGAACACGCGGCGATCGTCGTCATCGGCGTAGACCAGCCGCACCGACGGCGCCTCGCCGCCGTTCAGCGCGTCCCCGCCTACGAAGCGCAGGCCATGCGCGGCGAGATCCGGGCGTCGGATCGAGTAGGCGGCGAGCTGCTGGTCGAGCTTGAGCGGCGGCTCGCCGGACGCGGCGGTTGCCAGCTGCGCTGCCCCGCTGAGCGGATCGCGGCCGAAGAGCATCTGCGGCCCGGCCTCGGCGACATGCCGCGAGAACGCCAGCCGTTCCGCCACGACACTCGGGTCCGGGCCCCACATGCCCACCACGCCCAGCAGCACCGAGGCGGCGAGTGCGGACCCGATCGCACCGAAGCGCACCCGGCGCTGATGGCGCACGGTCGCGGTGAGCTGGCGCGTCAGCTCCGCGGTGAGATCGTCCTGCATCGGCTCGAGGTCGGACAGCTGCTCGCGCAACGCCGCCAGCTCGCCCTGCTGGCGCAGGTAGCCGTTGACCCGTTCCGCGGCCATCTGATCGTTGGCGAGCAGCGCCACGATCTGGCGGTAGCGCCGACCGTCGAGCTCGCCGTCGACGAAGGCATGCAGGTCGGCATCGCTCAGCGATCCGGCGGATTCATGCAATGACATGGCTACTTTACCACACGCAACCGCGCGACCGCGCCGTGCGTCATGAGCTGACGCAACGCTTCGCGGCCGCGGGAAAGACGGGACATGATGGTTCCGATGGGCACGTCTAGAATCCGGGCTGTCTCAAGGTAGCTCATCCCTTCGAGACCAACAAGCAACAGCACCTCGCGCTGCTGCTCCGGCAATGCCGCCAGACCCTGGAGAAGGTCGCGGAATTCCAGTCGCCGCGACTGCGTCGCTGGCGAGGACAGCGTACCCAGCACGTCCTCGATCGGCACGTGACTGGCACGGTTGTGCCGCTTGCGGGTCGAGTTGATGAAGACGTTGTGCAAGGTCGTGAACAGATAGGCGCGCAGGTCGCGCACCGGCCGCCAGGTGCGCATGTGCGCCAGCACCCTGGCAAGGGCCTCCTGGACGAGGTCGTCCGCCTCGTGGGGATCGCCGACCAGGACGAGCGCGTAGCGTCGCAGCGACGCCAGATGGCTGGTGATGTCCGCCATCAGCGGGTCGTCGGCGCGGTTGGCGTTCTTGGGGCTGGGCATGCGTGATGATTCCGCCGTCAGTTGGATCCGCGTGCGCGGATCGCCGATTGTTGCGGATGCCCCGCACGGGCGATCCGACAAGGTCGCGGGCCGACGATCGCGGCATGGGCCCGACGCGGCTCATGGCGAAACACCACAAGCAACCGCCATCCTAGCACTCGGGCCGCCAAAAAGGGAGGCTCCGCCGGCGCACGTGCCGGCGGAGCCGAAACGGTTGGGCGGAAACGCTGGCGTACCGACCGGTGGGCCGACAACATCGGGCGAACGAGCTCGATCTCGCATCATCGGGCGACACTCGACCAAAGGTCATCCCCCATTCGGCACACGGCGAAGCTGGGGTCGGAAATTCGACCTTCGCTTCCAGTCCGGCACGCCTGACCTACAGACGCAGCCTCAGCCACCCTATTCCCGAACATCGTGGGCCCGCAGGACGCTGTGCCCTCGGCGCCACAGCCCGGCTCGTGCGGTGCCAATGCCGGTGGGCGAGCGAGCTTAGGAGGTCGTTAACCCCGCGTCGGTAACCTTGACCCTGGCCGATGGACGGCGGGCTGGCCGCTCGCCCAGATCCGGGGACCGGGAGCCGAGATGCAGGATAAGGTCATCGCCGCGAACGGCATGGCGTCGCGCCGCGCGATCGCGATCCACCGCCAGCTTATCCTGCCCGTCGCCGTGCTGCTGCTCATTTCCGCGGGCGTGCTCGCGGCCCTCATGCAGTTCAACGCCGGCAAGCTCGATCGGGAGGCCGAGCACCATTCCCGCAACGTCGTCGAGGAGGCCCTCGACGTGCGGGCGCGGCAGCTCGACCGCGTGGTCAAGGACTATGCCTGGTGGAACGAAGCGGTCCTCTCGATCGAGCTGCAGCGCGACCTGTCATGGGCCGAGGATCGCCTGGGTGCCGTGCTGTACAGCACCCATGCCTACGATCTGGCCTTCGTCGTCGCACCGGACGACACTACCTTCTATGCGTCGCACAATGGCGTCAGGACCGACGTCGACATCGCCTCGGCGCTGGGGAACGAGTTTCTGGCGGCCCGTGGTCGCCCAGGCCCGCGTGCGGGTCGCCGGGGTCGAGCCGGAGGCGGTCCACGCCTACGTGCCGATGACGCGGTGCCCGCCTGGGCATCATGTCCGCGTCGGCCATCGTCCCCGAGGCCACCTGGGACGGCCCGCGCCCGAGCGGCACCCCCTTCGTCCTGGTGGTCGTCCGCAGCCTGACCAAGGCATGGCTGAACGAGCTCGCCCGGCCCTCGGGGTGGACACGATCGACTTCGAGGTGGCGCCCGCGCTGCTGCCGGCAACACCGCATGTCGCGAAGCTCGAGATGCAGCCGGTCCGGCCGCGGTCGTGGCTGGCGGTACGGCTGCCCGGGGTCGGCGACGGCCTGCCGTTCGTGACGGCACCGACGCGCGCACGAGCCGACGAAGCTCGAGCTCGCGGGGCCGGCCGACCCGGCGGCGAGCGAGCCCTGCCGGTCGGCATCGTGTCCTGGCAGTCGCGACGGCCAGGGACCGACTATGTCGTGGCGCTGGCACCGTCGCTGTGCGTGGCCCTGCTCCTGCTGGCGGCACTGGGCTGGTCGGCCCTGCGGCAGAGCCGCTCCTCGACGCTCGCGATCGTGGAGAGCGAGAGCCGCTTTCGCGATGTCGCCGACGCCAGCTCGGACTGGATCTTCGAGACCGATGCCGCCGGCCGGCTCACCTGGATCTCGGACCGGTTCATCGCCTTGACCGGCATAGCGCTGGGCGACATCGAGGGCCGGCCGATCACCGAGCTGCTGCTGCCCATGGCGGGCGAGGACCGGTCGGGCGATCTCGACCAGGCGCTCCGGGAGGAGCAGCTGTTCCGGGGCATCCCGCGCTGCTACCTCGACCTGGAGGGTCGTCCGCGCGCGCTGCGGGTATCCGGCAAGCCCACGCGCGACGCGAACGGACGCCTGGTCGGCTGGCGCGGTACCGCCACGGACGTCACCGTCGAGATCGAGGCGCGCAAGACCGCCGAGTTCCTCAGCGGCCACGATGCGTTGACCGGTGCCCTGAACCGGCAGGGCCTGATCGAGGGCACCGTGACGGCTGCTCGAGGCCGCCCGCCGCCGCGGCCAGCTCGCCGCGTTCCTGCTGATCGACGTCGACCGGTTCAAGGAGGTCAACGACGTCCACGGACCCATCGTCGGCGACCGGCTGATCCGCGCGGTCGCACAGCGGCTGACCAACCTCGCCCAGCCGGGCGACGTGGTCGCGCGCCTGGGGGCCGACGAGTTCGTCCTGGTCCGCCCGGCCGTGGCCGATGCGCAGGCGGTGCAGCCGCTGGCCAAGTCGTTGCAGGAGGCCCTCGCACAGCCGATGCAGGTCGCCGACCAGGAGCTCGCCGTCAGCGTCAGCGTGGCCGCCATCATGCTGCCCAGCGAGGCCGACACCGCCGAGCGCGCCCTGCACATGGCCGGCATGGTGATGACCCGAGCCAAGGAGGACGGCCGCTCGGCGCTGCGCTTCTTCGAGCCGGGCATGGATGCGCGCCTGCAGGCCCGCAAGGCCTTGGAACGCGACATGGCCAAGGCGATCGAGAACCACGAGTTCGAGGTGTTCTACCAGCCGAAGATGAACGCGCGGACGCGCGAGCTCTCCGGCGTGGAGGCGCTGATCCGCTGGCGTCACCCGCAGCACGGGCTGATCGCACCGGGTCTGTTCATCCCGGTCGCCGAGGAGACGCGGATGATCGCGCAGATCGGGCGCTGGGTGCTGGAGCGCGCCTGCCAGGACGCGGCCGAGTGGGGCGACGTGCAGGTGGCCGTCAATCTGTCGCCGGCCCAGTTCATCGACGACGACCTGCTGGACACGGTGGCCAACGCCCTGCGTCGTTCCGGCCTGCCGCCGGCACAGCTGGAGGTCGAGATCACCGAGGGCGTCCTGCTCGCCAACAATGCCCGCTCGAACGCCATGATGAACCAGTTCGTCGACATGGGCGTCCATCTCGCCATGGACGATTTCGGCACCGGCTACTCGTCGATGAGCTACCTGACCAAGTTCCGCTTCAACAAGATCAAGATCGACCGCTCCTTCGTCCAGGCGCTGGACCGCGGCGGCGAGGCGATCATCCTGGCGATCGTCGGCATGACCCGGAGCCTGGGGATCAAGAGCTGCGCCGAAGGCATCGAGACCGAGGAACAGATGGCGGCCTTGCGGGTGATGGGCATCGACGAGGTGCAGGGCTACCTGTTCGGCCGGCCGATGCCGCGCGCCGAGCTGGTCGAGCGATTCCGGCCCGGGCGCCGTCCGGCCCGCAAGATGCACGCCGCCGCCTGAGCCTGCGGTGCGCCATGGCGAGCTTCTCCGGCCGGTACGGGTCCATCCGCAGCTGCCGCTGGCCCGCCGTGAAACCGCGTCCCACGTTCGGCCAGGCAAGATCCACCGGTCGCGACCACGCAAGTCCGGGCGGAGCATGGTTGCCCCTGAGCCCCTGCGGTCCCGGGGCGCCGCGGGCCTTGTCCCTCAGGAGGCCGGGGTCGGTTCGGCGAGCAGCTGGTCCAGCCCGCCGGTCAGGCGCTCGGCGAGGTAGGATGGCACCTCGTAGGCCCAGCCGTCGAGCTTGCGGACCCGCTCGATCAATGGCGGCGCCGACGCGGTGGGATCCGCCGCGCTGGCGGGCGCGCTGGAGTGGAGGGTGAGCCAGCGGCGGGCAGTCTCGCCTTCGCCGACCGTCGCCACCGCGACGTCGATTCCGGCGCCGTCGAAGGTCTCGAAGCGCAACTGGCTGCGCTGGGCACCATCCGGAACATCGGCCGCGGGCTGGACGTCGGTCATGGTCAGCCCGGTCAGGGCGCTGGCCAGGAACTCCACCTTGACCGGGTCCAGCTTGCGGCCCTCCGGCAGGGGCGCATCGACCGTGAACTCGGCGGCGGTGTCCGCGCGTGCCAGCGTGATCGGCGCTGCGCCCGCCGGCTGCAGGATGATCCGCGCGATCAGATCGGCCGGCACGTCGACCACGTCCTGGCCGATCAGCAGCATGGCATCGCCCGGAACGTCGAGTGCACCGGCGGCAAGCCAGGCCTGGTTCTCGCCGCTCCGGCGCACATACACGCCCCCGCGGCCGGACCCATAAAGGGACGGGCTGGCCTTGCCGATGACGGCCGAGGCCAGCAGCGAGCCCTCGGGGCCCTTCAACTCGACCAGCCGCGATCTCGCGTCCGTACCGCCCGGTTCCTCCAGCTCGAGGCGTGGCAGGCGCGCAGGATCCGCGGTCTTGGCTTCCACCAGCTGCAGGTTGGCCAGTGCCAGGCCGAGGTTGCGCAGCTGGGCCGGGTCGACCGGGTAGCCGGACTTCTCGTTCAGGGCCCAGCCCTGGTCCTTGGGCACGATGGTGAGGGTCCCGTCCGGCCCGACGATGCGGACCTCGCGGATCTCGTTGAGGCGGTCGAGCAGGTCCGGGAACAGGGCACCGCCAGCGGCCTGCGAGCGGATCGGCAGGTCGCGCTGGTCAACCGCATAAGCCGCGAGCCCGAGGCTGGCGGCGGTGGCAAGGGCAAGGATGGCGAGGCTCTTGGGCGACATGGCTGGCTCCCGTGGCTTCAGGCGGCCGCCTGGTCGAAGCGGCGCCGGTAGCGGGCACGCCGCACGATGGCGATCACGATCGCCGCCACGGCCACGAGCAACGGCACGGCGGCGATGTTGAGGAAGCGGGTGGTGTTGCGCAGTTCCTCGATGTCCTGGCGCAGGGCGAGCTGGACGTCGCGCAGCTCGCGGCGGGTGTCGAGGAGCTGGCTGCGGAATCCGTCGACCTCCTTGCGCTGCGTGTCGCTCAAGAGGCTCGGATCCTCGCCCTCGGCCACCTGGAGCGAGCTCAGCTTGTCCTGCAGCTCGTCCAGGCGCTGGAGCAGCTCCTGCTCCTTGGCCCGATACTGGGCCTCGCTGGCCCGCCGGATCTCGGCCACCTTGGTGAACGGCCGCAGCGTGACCTCGCGCCCGCGCAGGCTCATCAGCGCCTCGCTGCCGACGAGATTGTCCACCGCGTTGGCGACCAGGTTGGCGTTGTCGGCCACCGGGATCGCCACCTGCTGGCCCAGCATGTTCAGCCAGTTCCGGTCGTCGAGCAGGTCGGTGTCGGCGACGACGATGATCTGGGCGGGGCTCTGCGCCTCGGCCAGGTGCGCCGGCTCGTGCACCACGTCCTCGGGCGGCTGGTCGCCGAACGCCGACTTGAGCGGGCCGGTTACCCGGGCCGCGAGGACCAGCTCCTGGCCGCCGGACCGGTAGTCGCGGAGCAGCGCCAGCGGGTCGGGATAGCGGCGCACGTCGTCGGCCGGAATCGCCATGGCGGCGGCGCTGGAACGGATGAGCGGGGTGAAGCTGGTGGTCGCACCCTCGCGCGCGGCGATCGCCCCGGCCGTGCCGACATTGACGCGGTTGAGCTCGGCGGTGACCACGTCGCCCTCGGCGAGGTGGTTGCGATCCAGGGTCAGCCAGGGCAGGTAATCGACCACCTGATCGCGTCCGCCGCTGGTGAAGCCGACCTGCCGCGCCGTCTGCGGGTCGCCCACGACGACTTCGGGGTCGTACGCCACGCCCCAGGCCGGGAACAGCTTCTCGAGGTCGGAGAAGGTGTCCGCGGGCATGCCGGGCTGCTGCTGGCGCATCGCCTGCGCCTCGGAATGAGGGTCGACGAACACCAGGACCTTGCCGCCGCGCATCACGAACTGGTCGATGGCGTAGAGCGTCTTCTCGCTGAGCGCCTGGGGATGCACCAGCAGGAGCGCGTCCACCTCGTCGGCAAAGCGGTCGACGTCGCCTTCCTGCAGCTGCACGTCGAAGAACTGATTCAGCTCCTGCATCACCTGCCAGGGCCGATACTGCGCGGTCGGATCGGCATTGAGCGGCAGGCCGGTGACCATGGCGACCACGGGCTTGTCGGGATTGGCGAGGTTGCTGACCATCCGGGTCAGGTCATACTCCAGGAACGGCTCGCGCTCCGGCGAGAGCATCGGCAGCACGTCGACATCGTCCGTGCTGTTGGTGCCGGCGATGCCGAAGTATCCGGTGCTGCCGCCGCCATCCAGGGTCACCGGCTCGAGCCCGAACCCCACCGCCCGGTCCTCCTCGGGCGAGAACGGCTCGGGATCGAGATACTCGACGAGGATCTTGCCGTTCGACGCCTCCGCGTAGGTGCGCAGGAGGTCGTGCACGCGGTCGCCGTAGGAGCCGATGAACGGGTTGGCGTCGCGCAGCGCCCGCGACACGTAGAACCGCAGCGTGATCGGCTCCTCGACCTTGGCGAGCAGCTGCTCGGTGCCGGAGGACAGGGTGAACTGGCGGTTCTGGGTGAGATCGAGCCGCGCGCCGCGCAGGCTCAGGCTGCCATAGATGTTGAGCGCCACGAACAGGACGACCGCCAGCACGATGCCGGCGACGGTGAGCTTGTGACGGTCGAGACGGAACTGCGCCATGGGTTGCGGCCTCTCAGGCGGCCTTCTTGAGATCGACCAGAAGGGTGTTGAGGATCAGGCAGACCAGGATCAGCGAGCCGAAGAACATCACCGTCGAGAGATCGATCACGCCCTTCATCAGCTGGCCGAAATGGCTGAGGAAGCTGAACGACGCCACGGTGTCGACGACCAGCGGCGCCGCCCAGGGCCGAAAGGCCGCCAGCACCAGGTCGACGCCGCTCATCAGGAACAGGAAGCAGGCGGCGGCACCGACGACGAAGGCGATGACCTGGTTCTTGGTCATGGCGGAGGCGCAGGCACCGATGGCGATGAAGGCGCCCGCCATCACCCAGCTGCCGAGGTAGGAGACCAGGATGACGCCGTTGTCGGGGTCGCCCAGCCAGTTCACGGTCAGCCACATCGGGAACGTCAGCAGCAGGGCGATGCCGGCGAAGGCCCAGGCCGCCAGAAACTTGCCGAGCACGGCGGCAAAGGTGGTGGTCGGCAGGGTCATCAGCAGCTCGATGGTGCCGCTGCGCCGCTCCTCCGCCCACAGCCGCATCGCGATCGCCGGCACCAGGAACAGGTAGAGCCAGGGGTGGAAGGCGAAGAACGGGGCGAGATCGGCCTGCCCGCGCTCGAAGAACCCGCCCATGAAGAAGGTCATCGAGCCGGTGAGTGCCAGGAAGATGACGATGAACACGTAGGCCACCGGCGTCGCGAAATACGCCCGCAGCTCGCGCGCGAAGATGGTCCGGACGGGATGGAACACGCTCGCAAGTCCCTCAGTGGGCAGCACTGGTCAGGTCGCGGAAGACATCGTCGAGGCGCCCCTGCTCGACCACGATCTCGTCGACCTCCAGGCCGGACCGGCGCACGAGATCGCCGACCTCGTGGACGATGGGGCCGCCGTCCCGGGGTACCACCAGCAGGCTGGCCACGCCGTTCACCGCGCCCACGATCTCCGCCGACTGCACGCCCGGCAGGGCGGCCAGCATCGGCTGCAGCTTGGGCTGCAGGTTGGCGTTGACCGTCACCCGGACGGCATTGTGGTGCCGCGAGCGCCGCTTGAGCTCGGCGGGCTTGGCGTCGGCGACCACGCGGCCGCGGGCGATGATGATCGCCCGGGTGCAGATGGCCTCGACCTCCTCGAGGATGTGGGTCGAGATGATGATCGCCTTCTCGCCCGCCATCTCGGCGATCAGCTGCCGCACGCCGTGCTTCTGGTTCGGGTCGAGACCGTCGGTCGGCTCGTCCAGCACCAGGACCGGCGGATCGTGCATGATCGCCTGGGCGAGGCCGACCCGCCGCTTGAAGCCCTTGGACAGGGTCTCGATCGGGCGGTGCGCCACCTCCTCGAGCTCGGTCCGGCCGATCGCGGCGTCGATGCGGCGCTTGCGGTCGTCGCCGGCGAGTCCGCGCATCTCGGCGACGAACTGCAAGAAGGCCAGCACGGTCATGTCGCCGTAGAGCGGCGCGCCCTCGGGCAGGTAGCCGACGCGCCGCTTCACCTCGATCGGCTGGCGGACGACGTCGAAGCCCATGACCTGGGCCGTGCCCGCCGTGGGCGTGATGAAGCCGGTGAGCATGCGCATGGTCGTCGATTTGCCGGCACCGTTCGGGCCGAGAAATCCCAAGACCTCGCCGCGGGTCACGGCAAAGCTCAGCTCCTCCACGGCGTGCACGGGGCCGAACCGCTTGGCCAGCCGGTCGAGCCGGACCATCTCGGTCATCGACGACAGCTCCTGTCTCACCACGTTGTCATGAGCGCAATTCGCAGCGCACGGCGTCTTATTCAGCTCCCGCCGCCGGATCAAGCCCCCTAGGGTGAATTCCCGTTCATGTTCCAGCGGCGCGGCCTGGTCCGTGCGGCGTCCGCCCGGAAGGCCCAGGGCATGCAGATCGACCAGCCGATCACCACCGTGGAGATGCACACCGCCGGCGAGCCGGTGCGCATCGTGACCGCCGGCTACCCGCCGATCCGGGGGCGCCACGATCCTCGACAAGCGGCGCTACGCCCGCGAGCAGCTCGACCATCTGCGCCGGATGCTGATGGCCGAGCCCAGGGGCCATGCCGACATGTACGGTGCCGTCCTGGTCGAGCCCGACCTCGCCGGAGCCGATCTCGCCGTGCTGTTCCTGCACAACGAGGGCTACTCGACCATGTGCGGCCATGCCGTGATCGCGCTCGGCCGGTTCGCGGTCGAGCACGGGCTCGTCGCCCGCCGCGAGCCCGAGACCGAGGTCCGCATCCAGTGCCCCTGCGGCCTCGTGGTCGCCACGGTCGAGGTCGCCGGCGGCCGGTCCGGCCGGGTCCGCTTTTCCAGCGTGCCGGCCTTCGCGCTTGCCCGCGACGCGGTGGCCGTGAGCCAGCGGTTCGGCCCGCTCACGCTCGACATCGGCTATGGCGGCGCGTTCTACGGCATCCTGCCCGCGTCGACGCTGGGGCTCGACCTCCTGCAAAGCCCCGTGGCCCAGCTCGTGGAGGCGGCCATGGCCGTCAAGGCGGCGGCCTCGGCGCAGATCCCGATCGCCCATCCGGACGACCCCGATCTCGCCTATCTCTACGGCATCATCCTGACCGACGATCCCGACCCGCGCCCCGACGCGGTCACCACCAATGTCTGCGTGTTCGCCGACGGTCAGGTCGACCGCAGCCCGACCGGGTCGGGCGTGACCGCCCGCCTCGCCCTGATGCACCGCCGCCGCCAGGTCGCGACCGGCGAGGCCCGCCGCTTCCGCAGCATCACCGGCGGCGAGTTCCTGGGGCGCGTGCTCGCCACGACGCAAGCGGGGCCGCACCCGGCGGTGGTGGTGGAGGTGGCGGGCGAGGCCTACTTCACCGGCGAGGCCAGCTTCCGTCGCGAGGCCGGGGACCCGCTGGGCCAGGGCTTCCTGCTCCGGCGCTGACCGCGGCGCGCCTTTTTTGGCGGTGACCCGCGCGCCGGATGGATGTAGCAGCGTAAGGAGGCGTCACGAGGGAGGACGAACATGCCGGTCGACGTCAAGTACCGCACCACCGCCACCGCCACCGGCGGCCGCGACGGCCACGCCGCCACCAAGGACGGCACGCTGGACGTCAAGCTGTCCACGCCCAAGGAGCTGGGCGGCGGCGGCGGCCCGGGCAACAATCCCGAGCAGCTGTTCGCGGCCGGGTACTCGGCCTGCTTCATCGGAGCGATGAAGTTCGTGGCCTCCCAGGGCGGTCCGGCCAAGGTGCCGGCGGATACCAGCGTGACCACGACGGTGGGCATCGGCCCGCGCTCGGAAGGCGGCTTCGGCCTCGACGTCGAGATGGAGGTCGCGTTGCCGGGCGTCGACAAGGCGGCCGCCGAGGCACTGGTCGAGAAGGCGCACCAGGTCTGCCCCTACTCCAACGCCATTCGCGGCAACGTGAACGTGCGCACCCGGGTCGTCTGACCGCCCCGGTGCCCACGCTCGTCCGGAGCCGCGGGCCGGGTCTCGATGAAGCCGACGTCGAGGCCTGGGCCGCGGTGCCCACCACCATCGCCGCCGACCTGTTCCGCGGCCGGGTCCTGGTCGATCCGGCGATCCGTCCGGTGCGACCGTTCGCTGCCGGCACCCGGCTGGCGGGACCCGCGGTGACCGCCTGGTGCGAGGCCGCCGACTACGGCCCGGTGCATCATGCGATCGCCGCGGCGGCACCCGGCGACGTGATCGTCATCGCGGCCGGCGGCCGCATGGATGCGGCGATGATCGGCGAGCTCCTCTCGGGCGCCGCGCGGCGCAAGGGCATCGCGGGCGTGGTCGTCGACGGCCCGGTCCGCGACCTTGCAAGCCTCGCCGCCTTCGACGATTTCCCGGTCTTCAGCCGTGGCGCGGTGGCACGAGGGCCGTCCTCGATGGAGCGCGGCTCGGTCAACGAGCCCGTCGTCTTCGGCGGCATACCGGTGGCACCGGGCGACCTGGTCCTCGGCGACGATGACGGCCTGGTCGTGATCCCGGCCGGCGAGCTGACCGCAAGCCTGCCGCCCGCACAGGCAATGGTGCGCGCCGAACTGGCTTGGGAGGCACGGCTGGCCAGGGGCGAGACCACCCTCGAGGTGTTCAACGTGCCGCCCGGAAAGCCGGCCTAACCGTTGCCGAGCACGGCGGCGCGCAGCCGCTGGTCGACCTCGGGCACGACGCCGCCCCAATGGGCAAAGCCGGTCGCCGCCTGCTGCAGCAGCATGCCGAGCCCCTCCACCGCGACATGGCCGCGCCGCTTCGCCTCGGCCAGGAGTGCCGTCTCCAGCGGCGCGTAGACCAGGTCCGCCACCACCCCCGGCACCGGCAGCGCCGCGAGATCCAGCTCCAGCGGCGGCTGCCCGGTCATGCCGAGGCTCGTGCAGTTGACCAGGAGCCGGGTATCCCGCAGCGCCGCACCGACCTCGCTCCAGCCGATCGCCGTGGCCGGGCCGAAGGCCGCGAACTCGCGGGCCAGGCCCTCCGCACGGACCGGCGTGCGGTTGGCGAGGCGCAGGGCCGGCACGCCCGCGTCCAGGAGTGCCGCGGCCACGGCCCGTGCCGAGCCGCCGGCACCCAGGACGAGCACGGGCCCGTCCTCGGGCCGCCAGTCCGGCGCCTGCTGGCGCAGGTTGGCGAGAAAGCCGATGCCGTCGCTGTTGAGCCCTCTCGTCCGACCGTCCGGATCGACCAGGACCGTGTTCACCGCCCCGATGCGTTCCGCCATCGGGTCGAGCTGGTCGACCAGGCGGCAGGCGATCTCCTTGTGCGGCACCGTCACGTTCCAGCCGAGGAACCCCACGCGCGGCAGGGCGCGGAAGGCCAGCTCGACATCCTCGGGCCGCACGGGCAGCGGGACGTAGGTCCCGTCGATGCCGTAGCGCGCGAACCAGTGGCCATGCAGACTGGGGGAACGGGAATGGCTCACCGGCCACCCCATGACGCCCGCGAGCCGGGCGCGGCCGGTCAGGAACACGATGTCGGACCGATCATGTGACGCGTGGCTCCCTGATGCGGCCCGGATCTTGCGAGGAAGAGGGCGGCCGGTAGTCTGACCCGGACACTGGGCAACGGCCGCCGATCCTGGGGAACGTGATGACCGCCATCGGCCTTACCTCGCTGCGCCTCGACCCGGAAGCCTTCCGCAAGGTGATTCTCGGCAAGCTGATCTATCAGGTCGGCAAGGATCCGCAGAACGCGACGCGCCACGACTGGTTCGTCGCCCTGGCGCTGGCGGTGCGCGACCGTCTGGTCGACGGCTGGATGACCACCACGCGGACGGTCTACGACGCCGACCGCAAGCGGGTCTACTATCTGAGCCTGGAGTTCCTGATCGGGCGTCTGCTCGCCGATTCCCTGCGCAATCTGGGCCTCTACCAGACCGCGGCGGAAGCGATGGCCGCACTCGACGTCGACGCCGAGGCCGTGCTCAAGGTCGAGCCCGACGCGGCCCTGGGCAATGGCGGCCTGGGGCGCCTCGCCGCCTGCCTGCTCGACAGCATGGCCACGCTGGGCATCGCCGCCTACGGCTACGGCATCCGTTACGAGCACGGCCTGTTCAAGCAGGGCCTGGACGACGGCTGGCAGGTCGAGCGGCCCGAGGACTGGCTGGCCTTCGGCAACCCCTGGGAGTTCGAGCGGGCGGAATCGGTCTACCCCATCCGCCTCTACGGCCAGGTCCGCGAAGAGCGCGACGCCAGGGGCCAGCGGGTCCGGACCTGGGAAGGCGGCCAGCGGGTGCTCGCGGTGGCCTACGACACGCCGGTGGTCGGCTGGGGCGGGCGGCACGTCAACACGCTGCGCCTGTGGTCCGCCCAGAGCGGCAACCTGATCGACCTCGAGGCCTTCAACCGCGGCGACTACATGCGCGCGGTGCAGGAGCAGACCCTCTCGCAGAGCATCAGCCGGGTCCTCTACCCGAACGACGCCACCGAGGCCGGCCAGGAGCTGCGGCTCAAGCAGGAGTATTTCTTCACCTCGGCCAGCCTCCAGGACATCATCCGGCGTCATCTCTCGCACCATGCCGACCTGCGCACGCTGCCCGACAAGGCCGCGATCCAGCTCAACGACACGCACCCGGCGATCGCGGTGCCGGAGCTGATGCGGCTCTTGATCGACGAGCACGGCGTCGACTGGGACACCGCCTGGACGATCACGCGCGGCACGATCCACTACACCAACCACACGCTGATGCCCGAGGCCCTGGAGCGCTGGCCGGTGCAGCTCATGGAGCGCCTGCTGCCGCGCCAGCTGCAGCTGATCTACGAGATCAACGCCCACATCCTGGGCGAGCTGCGCAGCCGGCCGAACCTCGAGGACCCGTTCTTGAGCGACATCTCGCTGATCGACGAAAGCTATGGCCGCTTCGTCCGCATGGGCCACTTGGCGTTCCTAGGTGCGCGCAAGGTCAACGGCGTGTCGGCCCTGCACGGCGACCTGATGAAGCAGACCGTGTTCCGCTCGCTGCATCGCCTGTTTCCCGACCGCATCACCGCGATCACCAACGGCGTCACCCCGCGCCGCTGGGTGCTGGATTCCAACCCCGAGCTCGCCGACCTGCTCACCGAGACCCTGGGGCACGCCCGCTGGGTCGCCGACCTGGAGCGGCTGCAGGAGGTGGCACCGCGCGCCACCGATCCGGCGTTCCAGGCCCGCTTCGCGGCCATCAAGCAGGGCAACAAGGAGAAGCTCGCCGCCTTCATCGCCAAGCGCCACGACATGGTGCTGCCGACCGAGGCACTGTTCGACGTCCACATCAAGCGCATCCACGAGTACAAGCGCCAGCTGCTCAACATCCTCGAGGCGGTGGCGACCTACGCCGACATCGTGGACGGTGCGGCCGCACCCGCCGTGCCGCGGGTCAAGATCTTCGCCGGCAAGGCGGCACCCTCCTACATGCGCGCCAAGCTGATCATCAAGTTCATCAACGACGTCGCCACCGTCGTGAACGGCGAGCCCAAGGTCGGCGACCGGCTCAAGATCCTGTTCCTGCCCAACTACAACGTGTCCCTGGCGCAGATCCTGATCCCTGGCGCCGACCTCTCCGAGCAGATCAGCACCGCCGGCATGGAGGCGTCCGGCACCGGCAACATGAAGTTCGGCCTGAACGGCGCCTTGACCATCGGGACGCTGGACGGTGCGAACATCGAGATGCTCGAGCATGTCGGGCCGGACAACATCTTCATCTTCGGCCTGACCGCCGAGGAGGTCGCGCGCACCCGCCAGGGTTCGTTCTCGCCGCGCGCCGTGATCGAGGCGAGCCCGCGGCTGACGCGTGCCCTGGAGCTGATTGAGTCGGGCCACTTCTCGCCCGACGACCCCGGCCGGTTCCGCCCGCTCCTGGACGACCTCGCCAATTTCGACCATTTCCGGGTCACGGCGGACTTCGACAGCTATGCTGCCGCCCAGCGCAAGGTCGAAGAAACCTACGCCCAGCCGGCCTCCTGGTGGCCCAAGGCGGTCCTCAACACCGCGCGCATGGGCTGGTTCTCCAGCGACCGCACCGTGCGCGACTATGCGCGCGAGATCTGGCGCGTGCCGCTCGGCACCTGAGCACGCAGGGCTTCGAGGTAGAGGCGCGGCAGCAGGCCGAGTTCGGCCTGTGCCAGTTCGGCCGTGGGCACGAACCCCGCCCAGACGATCTCGCGCCGGTCGACCACCGCCTGCACCGGGAGGCGCGGACGCCAGGCGAACAGGAACGCGGTGATCCGTCGGCTGCCGTCCGCGTAGTGGAACTCGCCGAGGTCGACCAGGGCGGAGGGCTCGACCTCGATGCGGGTCTCCTCGCGCAGTTCGCGGACGGCGGCAGCCGCGGGCGCCTCGCCCCGGCCGATGCCGCCGCCGGGCAGGTCGAGCTGCCGCGGGCGGTAGGATGTCCGGACCAGCAGCAGCGCGTCGCCGTGCCAGATCGCCACCGCCGCTCCATGGGCCTGCGGTCGGCGTAGGAGCCACCACGCCCGCAGCGCGGCGTAGGCCGTGCGGTAGCCGAGGCGGAACAGGACATCCATGTGGGGCGGCAGGCTCCGCGGCGGCGCCGGCACGAAGGCGGCAGCGTCACTTTAGGCGAACGCGGCCACGCCCGCCACGGTTTCCGTGCTTGCCCTTTGCCGGTCCGGCCTGGGCGGGCCATCTTGCCGCTGCACCGGACAGCTGGGAGAGCCCCACCGCGTGAAGCCGTTCGCCGACCTGCTCGACCGCCTGCTCTACACGCCGCAGCGCAACGCCAAGGTGGCGCTGCTGGTCGACTATTTCCGCAGCGTCCCCGATCCCGACCGCGGCTGGGGGCTGGCGGCGCTGACCGGGGCACTCAGCTTCGCCCATGCCAAGGCCGGCCTGATCCGCGAGCTGGTCGCCACCCGCACCGATCCCGTGCTGTTCGGCTGGTCCTACGACTTCGTGGGCGACCTCGCCGAGACCGCGGCCCTGATGTGGCCCGAGCCTGAAGGCGCGCGGCCGTGGCCCCAGCTCGACGAGGTGGTGGCCGCACTCGCGACCACGCGCAAGGCCGAGCTGCCGGCCCTGGTCGCGGGCTGGCTCGACACGCTGGACGCCACCGGCCGTTGGGCGCTGCTCAAGCTCGTGACCGGCGGCCTGCGCGTGGGCGCCTCTGCCCGGCTGGCCAAGCTGGCGCTGGCCGCGTACGGCCGCCAGGAGCCGGCGGAAATCGAGGAGGTGTGGCATGGGCTGGCGCCGCCCTACGCCACGCTGTTCGCCTGGCTCGACGGCCGCGGCCCGCGGCCCGCGGCCGACGACGCGCCGGTGTTCCGGCCGCTGATGCTGGCTCATCCGGTGGAAGGCGAGGACGTCGCCAGGGTTGCGGCCGACCTCGCCAGCTACCTCGCCGAGTGGAAGTGGGACGGTATCCGGGTGCAGATCGCCGCCACCGCCGGCGGCGTACGGCTCTATTCGCGCAGCGGCGACGACATCTCCAACACCTTCCCCGACCTGGTCGAGGCCGTCGCGTTCGCGGGCGTGCTGGACGGCGAGCTGCTGGTCAAGCGGGAGGGTGCCGTCGCCTCGTTCAACGAGCTGCAGCAGCGCCTGAACCGAAAGGCGGTGACGCCGCGGATGCTCGAGGACTACCCGGCCTTCGTCCATCTCTACGACATCCTGTTCGACGGCCGGGAGGATCTGCGCGCCCTGCCCTTCGCCCAGCGCCGCCAGCGGCTGGAGGCGTTCTTCGCCCGCGAGCGGCCGCCGCGCATGGACGTCTCGCCGCTGGTCGAGGTCGCCGGGCCCGACGACCTCGAGCGTCTGCGCGGCGGCGTGCGCGGCACGCCGATCGAGGGGCTGATGCTCAAGCACAAGGACAGCCCCTATCTCGCCGGGCGGCCCAAGGGCCATTGGTGGAAGTGGAAGCGGGACGCGCAGCTGCTCGACGTGGTCCTGATGTACGCCCAGCGCGGCCACGGCAAGCGCTCGAGCTTCTACTCCGACTTCACCTTCGGCGCCTGGCGCGACGGTCCGTCGGGACCGGAGCTGGTCCCGGTCGGCAAGGCCTACTCCGGCTACACCGACGCCGAGCTCCTGCGGTCGACCGCTGGATCCGCGACCACACCACACGGCGCTACGGCCCCGTGCGGGAGGTCGTGCCCGCCCTGGTCTTCGAGGTCGCCTTCGATTCCGTCCACCGCTCGACCCGGCACAAGTCCGGCGTCGCCATGCGCTTTCCCCGCATCCACCGCATCCGCTGGGACAAGCCCGCCGCCGAGGCCGACCGGCTGGAGAGCCTGGAGCGGCTGATCGGCTGAAACCATTGCCTTCGCGGCCAAACTAGGATAATCTACCTAGGATACATGCCCTAGGAGATGCTTGATGCGTGCCATCGCCATCGCCTGCCTCCTCGCCGCGACCGCCTGCACCGAAGTGCAGACCTACGGCGCCGTCGCCGTCGAGCAGCGCCGGACCATGAACGACCTCCAGGCGCGCGCCACCATGGCCGCCACCTGCGACATCGCGCTCGGCGCCTACTTTCGCGAGCTGAGCCCGATGGAGCAGCGCTATGCCGGGCTGGTCTGCGGCGGGATCTTCCCCGAAGCCGCCGAGCCGCGGCTGCCGGTGACCGCCGGCCGGTCCTGAGGTCGCGGCCGGCTCGTCGTCAGCAGCTTGCCGAGCTCGACGAAATCGCGCTTGCGCGGCGAGGAACGGCGCCACGCCAGCGCCACGGCGCGGGTCGGCTCGGGTGGCGGGAAGCGTAGGAGCTTGATCCTGGGATCGTGCGCCTCGAACGGCAGGCTGATCTCGGGCAGCACGGTGATGCCCAGCCCGTTCGCGACCATCTGGATGATGGTGGACAGGCTCGACGCACCGTAGCTGGCGAGCGGACCCCGATCGACCGCGCGGCAATAGCTCAGCGTCTGGTCGCGCAGGCAGTGGCCTTCCTCGAGCAGCAGCAGCCGCTCCTCGGCGAGAAGCTGCGCGGTGCAATCCGGGCGCAGGGCCAGCGGGTGCGTGGCCGGCACGGCGAGCACGAACCGGTCGTCGAACAGGCGGATGGTCTCGATCTCCGGCACGTCCAGGGGCAGGGACAGCACCAGCACGTCGAGCAGCCCGCGCTGCAGCTCGTCGACCACGACCGCGGTCTGGCTCTCGCGCAGACGCAGCTCCAGCGCCGGGTGGCGCGCCTGCAGCGCCGGCAGTGCCGCCGGGAGCAGGTAGGGTGCGATCGACGGGATCACGCCCAGGTGCAGCGGCCCGGTGAGCAGGCGCGTGCGGTGCCGGGCATAGTCTTCGAGGTCGGCCACCTCGGCCAGGATGCGCGCGGCACGCCGGGCGATCTCCTCGCCCTCGGCGGTGAGCGCGATCCGGCCGCGCCCGCGCTCGACCAGCGCCGTCTGCAGGCCGGCCTCGAGTTCCTGGATCTGCACCGAGAGCGCCGGCTGGCTGACCGCGCACTCCTCCGCGGCGCGCCCGAAATGGCGGCGGCGGGCCAGGGCGGTGAGGTAGCGTAGCTGGCGCAGCGTGGTCATAGCGTTTGCTTATCTGGTGTGGCGCTCGGCTCGACCATAGCCTATGCGCCGCCATGGCCAAAGCCAGCCTCCGTCCGGGCAAGGTCCGACCGCCGCCGACCTTCCCGTTGGCCAGAGCACCGAGTGGACCGCGCCGATCTGTTGCAGCCGCTTGACCCGGACGCCGCATGGCCATAGCCCCTTGGATGACCAGAATGAGCCTTCAGGGGGGATCTCGCCGATGTGCGTTCCGGGTTGCCTGCAGCATGTCCAGTCCGGCCTCAACCGTCGCGGCTTTTTGGGCGCCGGTGCCATGGCGGCGGCCGCCGTCACGCTCACGGCCCCGCAGGCCATGGCGCAAAGCCGCAGCTTCGCCAGTGCTGTGGACCTGACCCACACGATCTCGCCCGAGTTCCCGACCTATTTCGGCAAGCCCGGGATCGAGATCGCGGACCTCTACACCTACGCCAAGGAGAAGCTGAACCTGAAGATCTGGACGCTGAACGAGCACACCGGCACCCACATCGATTCGCCGTTCCACTTCTCGGAGAATGGCTGGACGGTCGACCTGATCCCGGCCGCGAACCTGGTCTGCCCGCTCTGCGTCATCGACATCGCCGGCCGCGCCCAGGACGATGCCGATGCCCAGGTGACGCCCGACGACATCAAGGCCTGGGAGGCCAAGAACGGCCCGATCCCGGCCGGTGCCTGCGTCGCCATGCACAGCGGCTGGGACCAGCATGTCGCCACCGACAAGTTCCGCAACGCCGACGCCGAGGGCGTGATGCACTTCCCGGGCTTCCACCCCGAGGCCGCGACCATGCTCCTGGAGGGCCGGCAGGTGGTGGGCATCGGCGTCGACACGCTGTCGCTCGACCACGGCGCTTCCAAGGACTTCGCCGTCCACTATGGCTGGCTGCCGACCAACCGCTGGGGCATCGAGTGCATGGCCGGCCTGGGAGCACTCCCGGCCACCGGCGCCACGCTGCTGGTGGGTGCGCCCAAGGTGAAGGGTGCGACCGGCGGCCCGGCCAGGCTGTTCGCCCTGGTCTGAGCCGATGGTCCAGCCGATCGAGCACGCCGACGCGTCGCCCGAGGTGCGCGCGGTCTACGACGACATCATGGCGACGCGCGGCGTGCCCGACGTCAACAATTTCTGGAAGTACCTCGCCCACGACCCGGTCTCGCTGAGGCGGACCTGGGATTCCCTGAAGGAGGTGATGCGGCCCGGGGCCTTGGATCCGCTCACCAAGGAGCTGGTCTATCTCGCGGTCAGCATCAGCAACGGCTGCGACTACTGCATCGCCAGCCACGGCGCCTCGGCGCGCAGGAAGGGCATGACCACCGCGATGCTGGGCGAGCTGATCGCGGTGGTGGGCATGGCCAACGAGACCAACCGGCTGGTGCAGGGCTGGCGGGTGCCGGTCGATCCCGAGTTCGAGGATCAGGCGCCCGAGGTCAGCCGCACGTAGCGCGGATCGGTCACCAGCCGCCGCAGCAGCGGCAGGATCTCGTCGCGGCGCAGGAACAGGATGATCGCGGCGAAGACGAAGTTGGTGCAGGCCTCGGTGAACAGCTTGCCGCCGTCATTGTACGGGTCGACGCCGAGTGCCGTGAACAGGTGCAGGAGGATGGCGCCGCCCATGGTCGCGAACGCGACCGCCGCCCCGGCGACCTGCAGGCCCGGGATCACCAGGAGCAGACAGGCCACCGCCTCGACGCCGCCGGTGAAGTAACGGAACCCGGGCTCGAACCAGGGCAGGCCCAGCGAGTCCTCGAGCACCTGGAACAGGTAGCTCTCGGGGTAGAACTTGAACGGCAGGTACCACATCAGGATGTAGACGATGTAGGCCGCGAGCACCCACGGCAGTGCGAGCCGCGCCAGCAGGAGAGCCGTGGGCACGGGGCGCTCGGCAAGGCGGCTCGTCAGGTCGGCGATCATGGGACTGGACTCCGGCGTGGCGCTTCGATGTCCCGGTTGTGCGCCCACGGCGTCCCGCGCTGAAATGCCGTCCCGCTAGCAAGTCGATGCGGCGCGGCTATCGCCGGCGTCAGCCATCGAGACCCGTGTCCGCTGCGAGCAGGGCGAGGCTGTGCGCGGCCAGGGACAGGGCATCGCCGGCGCTGCCGGCGCGCTCCGGCGCGGCCGTGTCGACCAGGACGTGCCACGCCGCCCCGCCTTGCCGGCGCGGCAGGACGAAGCGATGGCGATGGGCGTCCGCGTTGAGCAGGATCAGCAGCAGGCGCCCGTCGCCGGCGAGCTGGACACCGAAGCAGCGCCGGCGCGCCTCGTGCCAGTCGGCGTGGGTCATGGTCCGGCCCTCCGGCGCCAGCCAGGTCACGTCGGGCCGGCCGTCGGCCGTGGGTTCGCCGTGCAGGTAGCGGGTCTGGCGCAGCAGCGGGTGGGTGCGGCGCAGCTCGACCAGCTTGCCCACCAGATCGGCGAAGGCACGGTCGTCCGGCGCGATGCCGGGCCAGTCGATCCAGCTGAGCTCGTTGTCCTGGCAGTAGGCGTTGTTGTTGCCCTGCTGCGTGCGGCCGAGCTCGTCGCCCATGAGCAGCATGGGCGTGCCTTGCGCGAACAGCAGCGTGGCCAGCAGGTTCAGCCGCTGCCGCGCGCGCAGCTCGCGGATATGCGGGTCGGCCGTCGGGCCTTCGACGCCATGGTTGGCGCTGAGATTGTCGTGGTGGCCGTCGCGGTTGTGCTCGCCATTGGCCTCGTTGTGCCGCCCGCCATAGCTGACGAGGTCGGCCAGCGTGAAGCCGTCATGGCTGGTGACCAGGTTGACGCTGACCCAGGGCCGGCGGGCCGAGGCCTCGTAGAGGTCGGCGGAGCCGAGCAGCCGGCCGGCGAGCTCGGGCAGGACGCGCTCGTCGCCCCGCCAGAAGCGCCGCACGCAGTCGCGGAAGCGGTCGTTCCACATGGCAAACGGCGGCGGGAACTCGCCCTGCCGGTAGCCGTGCGGCCCCAGGTCCCAGGGCTCGGCGATCAGCTTCAGGCCGCCCAGGACCGGGTCCTGGGCGATCGCCTGCAGGAGTGCCGCGTCGGGCCGGAAGGTGCCGGCAAGGTCGCGGCCCAGGGCCGGGGCGAGGTCGAAGCGAAACCCGTCCACGCCCAGCGCCGCCCAGTGACGCAAGGCGTCCAGTGCGAGCTGCAGCACGCGCGGATGGCCGAGATTGAGGCTGTTGCCGCAACCGGCCCAGTCCAGGTAGCGGCTGGGGTCGGCGGGATCGAGCCGGTAGTAGGTGGCGTTGTCGAGACCGCGCAGCGACAGGGTCGGCCCGAGATGGTCGGTCTCGGCGGTGTGGTTGAGCACCACGTCCAGGACGACCTCGATGCCGGCGCCGTGGAGTGCGTCGACCATGGTGCGGAACTCGGCCACCGGGTCGGCGACGGCGTAGCGCGGGTCGGGCGCCATGAAGGCGTAGGGGTTGTAGCCCCAGTAGTTGCGCAGTCCGAGCCGGGTCAGGCGGAGCTCGTCGAGGAACGCCCACACCGGCATCAGCTCGACCGCGGTCACGCCCAGGCGCACCAGATGATCGAGTACCGCGGGCTGGGCGAGGCCGAGATAGGTGCCGCGCAGGCGCTCGGGGACCTCGGGATGCAGCCGGGTCAGGCCGCGGACATGCGCCTCGTAGAGCACGGTGGAGCCCCAGGGCTGGTCGGGACCCTGCCCGGCCGGTGCCGGACCGGGCGTCGCCACGGCCTTGGGCACCAGGGCAGCGCTGTCGCGGGGATCGAAGGCCAGCGGGTCGGCGTGATCGACCAGATTCGGCCCCTCCCAGCGAAAGCTGCCGGTCACCGCCCTGGCGTAGGGGTCGAGCAGCAGGCGATGCGGGTTGAAGCGGTGCCCGTGCCGGGGCGCCCAGGGCCCATGCACCCGCAGGCCGTAGACCTGGCCGGCCCGCATCCCCGGCACGAAACCGTGGAACACGCCATCGGTCCGCTCGGGCAGCGTCAGGCTTGCGGTCTGCCGCTGGCCCGCGGCGTCGAACAGGCAGAGGTCGATCCGCTCGGCGTGCGCGGAGAAGACGGCGACGTTCGCACCGTCCTCGCCCAGGGTGACACCGAGAGGGAACGGGCTGCCGGGCGCCATGTCATGCTGCATCGCGGCATCTTGCCCGTCCACGGCGCGATGGCAAGGTCGACGGCGCCGCTCAAGCCTCGGCTACGAATTCCCCGGCGTAGCGCTGACGCAGCTCGTTCTTCTGCACCTTGCCCATGGCGTTGCGCGGCAGCTCGCTCACCACGTGGATCCGCTTGGGCAGCTTGTACTTGGCGAGCTCGGTGGTGAGGGCCCCCAGCATCGGCTTCTCGTCCAGCTGCACCCCGGGGCGCGCGGTCACCACCGCGACCACGCCCTCGCCGAAGTCCGGATGCGGCACGCCGATCACCGCGGCCTCGGCGACGCCCGGCAGCGCCTCGATCGCGCCTTCGACCTCGGCCGGGTAGACGTTGAAGCCGCCCGAGATGATCAGGTCCTTGCCGCGGCCGGAGATGAACACGTAGCCGCGCGGATCGACATAGCCGAGGTCGCCGGTGATGAAGAAACCGTCCTCGCGGAACTCGGCCTTGGTCTTCTCGGGCATGCGCCAGTAGCCCTTGAACACGTTGGGGCCGCGCACCTCGATCATGCCGATCCCGCCCTGCGGCAGCAGGGCGCCGGTCTCGGGGTCGGTGACGCGCAGCTCCACCCCCGGCAAGGGGAAGCCGACGCTGCCCGGGATGCGCTCGCCCTCGTAGGGGTTGGAGGTGTTCATGTTGGTCTCGGTCATGCCGTAGCGCTCGAGGATGGCGTGACCGGTGCGCTCCTTGAACTCCTTGTGGGTCTCGGCCGAGAGCGGTGCCGAGCCGGAGACGAACAGGCGCATGTGCGCCACCAGCTCCCGGGTGAAGTCGGGCCGCGACAGGAGGCGGGTGTAGAAGGTCGGCACGCCCATCATCGTGGTGGCCTTGGGCAGGAGCCGCATCATCTCGCCGAGGTCGAACCGCGGCAGGAAGATCATGGAGCCGCCGGCCATGAGCGTGATGTTGGTCGCCACGAACAGGCCGTGGGTGTGGAAGATCGGCAGCGCGTGCAGCAGCCGGTCCCGCTCCGTGAACCGCCAGGCGTCGCGCAGCGTCGCCGCGTTGGAGGCGAGGTTGCCGTGGCTGAGCATGGCGCCCTTGGAGCGGCCGGTGGTGCCCGAGGTGTAGAGGAAGGCCGCGAGGTCGTCCCGGCCGCGCGGGACGTCGGTGCCGGGGCCGGACGCGGCCTCGACCAGCGGCCAGAAGCTGCCATCCTTGCGCTCGCCCAGGCTCAAGACGTGCGCCACGCCGATCTCGCGGCCCGAGGCCGCCATCGCCTCGGCGAGCTCCGGGCGGCAGACGAACAAAGCGGGCTCGGCGTCGCCCAGGAAGTAGCGGATCTCGCCCTCGGTGTAGGCCGTGTTCAGCGGCAGGTAGACGGCACCGGCGCGCAGGCAGCCGAGATAGAGCATGAGCGCTTCCGCACTCTTCTCGACCTGGGCCGCGACCCGGTCGCCCGGCCGTACGCCCAGATCCTGGAGCACGTGCGCCACCCGCCCCGAGAGATCGAGCAGGTCGCCGTAGCTGAGCGTGCTGCCGTCCGGCCGCTCGAGGAAGACGCGATCGAGATCGCTCGGGAAGCCGCGGCGGAAGATCTCGAACAGGTTCTCGTTCATCCGACCTTTTCCGGAGCAGGCGGGGTGGCGGGCAGGAGGCGGCGAACGGCCTCGGCCGCGGCGACCGTGCCGTGGTTGGCGAAGGCCTCGTGGTTGGCCTCGATGTAGCGCAGATCGTAGAGGTAGTTGACCATCAGGCCGTGCGCCTCGCGCAGGCCCTTGGCCGAGGTGTCGCCGAGCCAGTTCAGCCGCTCCAGCCGGGCGCCGTTGCCGAGATGGAAGCGGGCCACCGGGTCGACGGGCTTGCCGCCCGAGCCCTTGGCGGCGAGGAAGTAGGCGGCGGCCAGCGGCAGGAGCTCGCCCCGGGCGCGCTCGGCGGCGACGCGGGTCGCGCTGCCAGCCGGAGGCCAGCTCGGGTGTCGCCCCGCGCTTGCGCAGCCAGGCGGCGAAGCCCGGCACCGGGGAGAGGGTGACGAAGGTCGCAAGCGAGGGCAGCTCGCGCGACAGCTCCCCGACCACCTGCTTGATCAGGAAGTTGCCGAACGAGACGCCGCGCAGGCCGGGCTGGCAGTTGCTGATCGAGTAGAACACGGCCGTCGTCGCGTCGCCGAGGCGGGACGATCTCGCGCTCCTCGGCGAGCAGGCCCTGGATCGAGGCCGGGATCTCGCGGGTGAGCGCCACCTCGACGAAGATCAACGGCTCGTCGATCATCGACGGGTGGAAGAAGGCGAAGCAGCGCCGGTCGCCGGGCTGCACCCGGCGGCGCAGATCGTCCCAGCCCTGGATCTCGTGCACCGCCTCGTAGCGGATGATCCGTTCCAGGATGTCGGCCGGCGTCGACCAGTCGATGTGGCGCAGAACCAGGAAGCCGCGGTTGAACCAGGAGGAGAGGAGGTGGGCGAGGTCGTCGTCGACGCTGCCGAGGTCCGGATCGTCGCCGCCCAGCTTGATCAGATCCTCGCGCATGCGCACGAGGCCGGCCGTGCCGCCGGGTGCCAGGTTGATCCGGCGAAACAGCTCCTGCCGCGGCGGCTCGACCGCGCGCAGCAGGGCCTGGAGGTGCGGCGGGGTGGGTGCCGCGTCGTAGTCGAGCCAGGCCGCGCGCAGCCGCTCGCGGTCGGGGCCGAAGTCCCGGGCGAGCAGGCCGAAGAACGCCAGTCGATCCTCGGGCGCGGAGCGGCCGTAGAGGTCGAGCAGCTGGCGGGCCAGGGCCACGCCCGAGGCCTCGCCGCGCCCGGAGAGCAGGTCGCGGCACAGGGCCTCGAGCGTGGCCGGCTGCGCCGCGGCGAGCCCGGCCGGGCGACCGCCCGAGCGCTCGATCAGGGAGCGGCCGCGCTCGGCGATGCTGCCCAGGAGATCCTGAAAGAAGCTCGCGTTCACCGTCGGCACCCTTTCAGCCGGTGGTCGGGCCGGGCTCACTCGATCCTGATGTCGGCGTCGTCGGCGACCTTGCCCCAGCGCGCGATCTCGGCCGAGACGAAGGCCGCCATCGCATCGGGGGTGAGCGCGCCGGGGGTGGCCCCCTGCGCGGCCCAGACCGGCTTCACCTTGTCGGAATCGAGCGCCTTGGCGACCTCGACCACGAGACGATCGACAATCTCCTGGGGCGTGCCCGCTGGAGCCCACAGTGCGTACCAAGTGTAGACCACATAGTCGGACAGACCGGCCTCGGCGGCGGTCGGCACGTCGGGCAGGATCGGGGAGCGCTCATTGCCCGCGACCGCCAGGGGCTTGATGGTGCCGGACTTGATGTGGCCGGCGGAGGAGCCCAGCCCGTCGAACATCATGTCGACCTGGCCGCCGATGAGGTCCTGCAGGGCAGGTCCGGCACCCTTGTAGGGCACGTGCTGGATGTCGGTCCCGGTGATGCCCTTGAACAGCTCGCCGGCAAGGTGGTGCGAGGTGCCGTTGCCGGCCGACGCGTAGGTCATCGCACCCGGATTCGCCTTGGCCGCCTCGACCAGCTCGCCCAGGGTGGCCGCCTTGACCCGGTCCGGGTTGACCACCACCACCTGCGGTACCACCGCAACGACGGCGATCGGCTGGAAGTCCTTCTCGATGTCGTAGGCGAGCTTGGGATAGACGCCCGGTGCGATCGCGTGGTGCACGGCGCCCAGGAAGAGGGTGTAGCCGTCGTTCTCCGACCGCGCGGCGGTCCCGGCGCCGAGCGTGCCGCCCGCCCCACCGCGATTGTCGACGACCATCTGTTGGCCCAGCTGCTCGCCCAGCGCCGCCGCCAGGGGCCGGGCGAAGGTGTCGGTGCCGCCGCCCGGAGGGAACGGCACGATCAAGGTCACCGGCCGTTCTGGCCAGGACTGCGCCGGCGCCGGCACAGGCCCGAGCGCCATGGCGAGGCATAGGGTGGCGCCGCCGAAAGCGAGAAGCGTGCGTCGGTTCGAGGGCATCGGATTTCCTCCCCTAGGCGATCCCTGTGCGTGCATGATTCCCATGTCTGCATCCAGAGTCAATAATCTTGTATACTACGATCTCGGTTTCGCATTCGGAATGCCTGCGCTAGGATGCGGCAGAGCAAGCACGAGGCGGCTGGATGCGGCGGGCGGATGCGCTGAGGGACGAGTTGGAGCAGGACATCGTCACCGGTAGCCTGCGCCCGGGCGAGCGGCTGGACGAGCAGACCCTGGCCGCGCGCTTCGGCGTGTCGCGCACGCCGATCCGCGAGGCGCTGATGCAGCTGGCCTCGGCGGGCCTGGTCGACCTGCAGGCCCGGCGCGGCGCCTTCGTCGCCTCGCTCAGCCTGCGCGAGGTGATCGAGCGCTTCGAGGTGATGGCGGCGCTCGAGGGTGCCTGCGGCGCCCTGGCCGCGCGGCGGCTCACCGACACCGAGCGCGCCAGGCTGCTCGAGGCGCACGAGACCTGCTGCCGCGAGGCGCGCACCGGCGACGCCGACGCCTACTACTACGCCAACGAGCGCTTCCATCACGTGCTCTACGACGCGTCGCACAACGGCTACCTGGCCGAGCAGAGCGCGCCAGCTCCACGACCGGCTCAAGCCCTACCGCCGCTTGCAGCTCCGGGCGCTGTCGCGGGTCGCGGTGTCGCTGGCCGAGCACCAGGCCGTGGTCGACGCGGTCCTGGCCGGCGACAGCGAGCGCGCCGAGCGGGTGCTCAAGGACCACATCCTGATCCAGGGCGACCGGCTCAGCGACTTCATCGCCACCTTCAACACGGCGCAGGTCGCGTAGACCCGCCCCTCAGGCGTCGATCCGCGCCCGTTCCTGGGCCGGCGCGGTCAGCCACAGGCCGAATGCCGCGGCCTCGGCCTCGCTGAGGTGCAGCCCGTGCTTGGTGCGCCGCTCGAGGATGTCCTCGGCGCGTCTCGGCCCACTCCTCGCGCTGGAGGAAGCGCACCTCGCGCTCGTAGAGCGTGCCGCCGAAATGCCGGCCGAGATCGGCCATGCCGCGCGCGCCGTCGAGCAGCGCCTCGGCCCGCGTGCCGTAGAGCCGGCCGTAGTGCAGCGCCAGGGCCTCCGGCAGCCAGGGATGCGCCCGTCGCAGCCCGGCGAGCCAGCGCGCGAAATCGGCGTCCGGCATGTCGCCGCCGGGCATGGGCGCCGTGGCGGTCCAGGCCGGGCCGAGCTTGGGGTAGAACGGCGCCAGCTTGTCGAGCGCGTGCTCGGCCAGCTTGCGGTAGGTGGTGATCTTGCCGCCGAACACGGACAGCAGCGGGGCGCGCTGGCCCTCCGGCTGCTTCGGCTCGACGTCGAACACATAGTCGCGGGTCACCGCCGACGGGTTCTCGGCACTGTCGTCGTAGAGCGGGCGGACGCCGCTGAAGGTGTGGACGATGTCGGCGCGGCCCGGCGGATCGCGGAAGTAGCGTGCCAGCACGCCCAGGAGATAGTCGACCTCCGCCCCCTCGATCGCCGCGTCTTCCGGCCTCCCCTCGACCGGGATGTCGGTGGTGCCGATCAGGGCGAGGTCGCCCTCGTAGGGATTGACGAAGATGACCCGCTTGTCGGTGTTCTGGAGCAGGTAGGCCTGGCTGCCTTCCCAGAACTTGCGCGTCACCAGATGGCTGCCCTTGACCAGCCGCACGCGCCGGCTGCTGTTGACGCCGAGCGCGCCGCCGAGGACCTGCTCGACCCAGGGTCCGGCGGCGTTGACGATGCCCTTCGCCCGCAGCCGCCGGCGGGTGCCGTCGCGCCGGTCCTCCAGCTCCACCAGCCACTCGTCGCCGTCGCGCCGGGCGCTGGCCAGGGCCGTGCGGGTCAGCACGGTGGCGCCCTTGGCCCGGGCGTCGAGGGCGTTGAGCACCACCAGCCGCGCGTCGTCGACCCAGCAGTCCGAGTACTCGAACGCCTTGCGGTACTCGGGCCGCAGCGGCCGGCCCTCGGGATCGCGGTGCAGATCGAGGGCGCGGGTCGGCGGCAGCAGCTTGCGGCCGCCCAGATGGTCGTAGAGGAACAGCCCCAGGCGGACGAGCCAGGCCGGCCGCATCTCGGGCACGTGCGGCAGGACGAACCGCATCGGCCAGATGATGTGCGGTGCCGCGCGCAGCAGCACCTCGCGCTCGATCAGCGCCTCGCGGACCAGCCGGAACTCGTAGTATTCGAGGTAGCGCAGCCCGCCATGGACCAGCTTGCCGCTGCGCGAGGACGTCCCCTGCGCCAGGTCGTCCTGCTCGCACAGCAGCACCTTGAGCCCGCGCCCGGCGGCGTCGCGGGCGATGCCGGCACCATTGACGCCGCCGCCGACGACGAGGAGGTCGAACAGCTCCATGGGCGGCCCGGCGCTCAGGCCTTCTTCTTCTTTTTCTTCTGCGGCTCGCCGCGGTTCTCGTTGGCGGGTGCCGTCTTGGGCCGGGGCCCGTAGCTCTTGAACCGCTCCTGGACGTGGGCGATCTCGGCGTCGCTCAGGATCACCGGGCCGCCGATGCACAAGGTCAGGTAGTACTGCTTGGCGATGGTCTCGAGCTCGACCGCCAGCCACTGCGCCTTGGCCAGCGTCGGGCCGGTGGCGATCATGCCGTGGTTGGCGAGGATGCAGCAGGTGCGGTCCTCGAGTGCCGCCAGGGCCGCGGTGGACAGCTCGGCCGTGCCGTAGGTGGCGTAGGCGCTGCAGCGGATGTTCGGGCCGCCGGCGGCGGCGATCATGTAGTGCACCGCCGGGATGTCCTTGCGCACGCAGCCCATGACGGTGGCGTAGAGCGAGTGGGTGTGGACGATCGCACCGACATCGGGGCGGGCGCGCATGATGTCGAGATGGAAGCGCCACTCGGAGGAGGGCACGTTGGCGCCGCTGGCGAGGTAGCTGCCATAGTCGCCGGTGAGCGTCATGGCGACGATGTCCTCGGGCTCGAGCTGCTCGTAGGGCACGCCCGACGGCGAGATCAGCATCGTGTCGCCGTGGCGGACGCTGATGTTGCCCGAGGTGCCCTGGTTCAGGCCCGAGCTGTTCATCCACAGGCAGGCAGCGACGATGTCGCGTCGCTTCTGCACTTCTTCCTTGCTCATCGGCGTTTCCCGTCCGGCATGGCGATGGTCAACATGGATTGAGTGGCGGCTCGCCCGCGAGCCAGCGGCGGACCTCCTCGGCGACCATCCGCGCCGCGATGCGGACCGTGGTCGTCGAGGCCCCCGCAATGTGCGGCGTGAGCGTGACATTATCGAGCTGGAGCAGCGGCGCGTCCGGCGGCGGCGGCTCCTGCCAGAACGTCTCCAGCATGGCGCCGCGCACGTGCCGGCTGGCCAGGGCGCGGTAGAGGTCGTCGTAGTTCACCATCGGCCCGCGGGCCGTGTTGACGAAGTAGGCGCCGCGCTTCATCCGCGCGAACTGCGGGGCCGCGAGGAAGCCCCTGGTCTCGTCGGTGACGCGGGCGTGCAGGCTCACCACGTCGGATTCGGCGAGCAGCGTGTCGAGGTCGGTCATGACCACGCCGTCGGCCACGTCCTCGGGCGCCAGCTCCTGGTAGGGGTCGCAGACCAGGATGCGGCAGCCGAACGGCTTGAGCAGCCTGACCACGCGGGTGCCGATCAGGCCGTAGCCGATCAGGCCCACGGTCAGCTCGGACAGCTCGGTACCGGTGAGGTCCGCACGGTAGAGGTCGCCGCGCCAGACGCCCTGGCGCAGCGCCTCGTGGCCGGCGCGGATCAGGCGGGTCTCGGCCAGGATCGCGGCGATGGTGAACTCGGCCACGGCCGAGGCGTTGCGGCCGGGCGTGTTGACGACCGCCACGCCGCGCTGCCGGGCGGCCGCCATGTCGATGTTGACCGGCCCGCCGCGGCTGACCGCGATCAGCTTCAGGGCGGGCAGCCGGTCGAGCATGGCGCCGGTCACCGGGGCCAGATGGTCGACCAGGATCGCGGCGTCGCCGATGAAGTCCGCGATCGCGTCCGGATCGCCCTGATACTCCTTGAGGCCGTCGAGGCCGGAGCCGGCATAGCCGTGGACCATGGGCTCGTCGGGCCAGGGCAGCTCGAGGGTGCGCAAGGAAGCTGCCGGCCCGACGACCGGCCGCAGGGCGGAAACGAACGCGTCGGGCAGCATGAAGCGATCGCCGACGATCGCGATCTCGGTCATGCGCTGGCTCCGGTGCGGATGGCGGCGAGGTCGGCCCAGACCGGCGGCATGACCGCACGGGTGGCGACATAGGCGGGGAAGGCCTGGGCGTAGATCGCGGCCAGGGCGGGATCGGGTCGGACCAGATCGCCCAGGAGCGGCCTGACCCAGCGGTCGGTGGCAGCCGCGAGGTCGGGGAACACGCCGACCGCGACCGCGGCCATCATGGCGGCCCCGGCGGCACCCGCCTCCTGGCGCGCGCTCTCGCGGACCGGGGCGTCCAGGGCGGCCGCGAGAATGGTCTTGAGCGCCTTCGAGCGGGCGGCACCGCCGGCGACCCGGATCTCCTCGGGCACGTGGCCCATGGCGGCGTAGCAATCGCGCGCCGCGAAGGCCAGGCCCTCGTAGACGGCGCGGACAAGGTCGAGGAAGGTCGTGCGCATCGAGAGCCCGGTGAACTGGGCGCGGGCGTTGACGTCGACGAAGGGCCCGCGCTCGCCGGCCTCGTGGATGTAGGGATGGTAGAGGGCCGCCGCCGGCCGCGCCTCCAGGACCCGCGCATCCAGGGTCGCCAGGGTGGTCTTGCGGTCGAAGGGATGGCCCAGCAGCTCGGCCGCCTCGCGGGCCCGGTCGACCACCCAGTCGATGTTCAAGGTCGCGGCCATGTTGGACTGCATCTGGGTGACGCTGCCCGGCACCGGGAAGGGCATGGTGTAGCCCGAGGGCTCGGGCCCCAGCCGCAGCGAGAGGGCGTCCGGCACGAAGCGCATGTGCATGCCGGTCGAGCCCACGATCGAGCAGCCGATCGCCCGGCCGGGCTCGTAGATCCCCGCACCCAGGGCGGTGCAGAGCACGTCGAGATAGCCCAGCGCCACCGGCAGGCCCGCGGGCAGGCCGGTGGCGGCCGCCGCACTCGCGGTCAGGGCATGGGTCACCCGGCTGCCGTCCAGCATCGGCGGCAGCAGATGCTGCTCGGCGGTGAGACCGAGTGCCCCCAGCACCTCGGGCACGTAGGCGCGGGTGCGGAAGTCGCCGAAGGTGAAGGTGCCCTCGGACGTATCGGTCACCCGCTCGCCGGTGAGCTTGAAGTAGAGCCAGTCCTTGCAGTGGCAGGCGGTGGCGGTGCGGGCGAGCAGATGCGGGGCGTGCCGCTTCAGCCAGACCAGGTGGGCCGACTGGTTGCAGGCGTTCATCCCGCAGCCGGTGTGGCCGTAGGTCAGCGCCCGCACGCCGTTGCGGTCGAACTCGCGCACGATCGCGGCGGCACGGGAATCGAGCCACAGCCAGGCGGGTGCGACCGGCTCGCCCGCGGCGTCGATCAGCCAGGTGCCGTCGCCCTGGCCGGTGACCGCCAGCGCCACGATGCGCTCGGCGAGGTCGGGCACCTGCCCGGCGAGGTCGCGCAGGACGGCGGCGGTGTCCTCCCAGGTGCGGGCCATGTCCTGCTCGACGCCGCCGCCCGGCAGGTCGACATAGAGGTTGGGCCGGCCGGTCGCGGCGATCTCGCCGCCGTCGCGGTCGAACGCCACGGCCTTGATCACCGAGGTGCCGGCATCGACCCCGACGATGACGTCCCGGGTCATGCCGCGACGGCCTCGCGCGCGTCCAGGCCGTGCAGCAGTGCGCTGCCGCTGGCGGCGTCGAACAGGTGCATGGCCGCGGGCGGCAGCGTCACCGGGACCGTGCCGCCGACCGCGGCCGGGATCGGCCGGTGGGCGACGACGACGAGAAAGCAGCCCGAGAGGTCGAGCGCCAGATGGGCCTGGTCGCCCAGCCACTGGTTGGAGATCACCGTGGCCGGCAGCCCCTTCGGGTCGCCGACCAGCACGCGGTGCGGGCGGATGCCGAGCTTGAACGCCGCCATCGGACGGGACCAGCCGTGCCGCCACCGCGGCGGCCAGGGGCACCTTGAACGCCGGCCGGCCGTCGGCCGAGGCGGCCACGAGGCCGCCGCCGTCCGCGGCGGACGCCAGCCGTGCATCGACGATGTTCATCGGCGGCTCGCCGATGAAGCTCGCCACGAACAGGTTGGCGGGCTGCTCCTTGAGTGCCGCCGGCGGGGCGTACTGCTGCAGCACGCCCTGCTCCATGACCGCGATCCGGTCGGCGAGTGCGATCGCCTCGGTCTGGTCGTGGGTGACGAACACGGTCGTCATCTTGTGCTCGATCAGATAGTCCTTGATCCGGGCGCGCAGGATCGCCCGCAGCTGCGGCTCGAGCTGCGACATGGGCTCGTCGAGCAGCGAGATGTCGGCACGGCGGACCAGGGCGCGGGCGAGGCTGGTGCGCTGCTGCTGCCCGGCCGAGATCGTCGGCGGATAGCGGTCCAGGATGTCGCCGATCTCGAGCAGCGCCGCGATCTCGCCGACCCGCCTGGCCACCTCCTCGCGCGACCGGCGCTCGCGCAGCAGCGCGAAGCCGATATTGTCGCGGATGGTCAAGGGCGGGTAGAGCGCATAGCCCTCGAAGGCCATGGCGACGCCGCGGTCCTTGGGCGGCAGGCCCTGGATCGCGCCGCTCGCCGACGCGGATCGCACCGGAGGACACGTCCTCGAAGCCCGCGATCATCCGCAAGGTACTGGTCTTGCCGCAGCCCGACGAGCCGAGCAGGCCCACGATCTCGCCCTGGCCGGCCTGGAGGTCGACCTGGTCGACGGCGAGCACGGCCGCCTTGCCGCGCGAGCGGTAGAGCTTGGTGAGCCGCTCCAGGCTCAAGCCGCGCCTCACAGGCGTGCTCCCGTCGCCGGGTCGAAGGCCAGGAAGCGCTCGGGCCGCAGCCGCGCCCAGACCGCGCGATGGCCGCGGCCGAAGCGCAGTGCGTCGTCCTCGGCCACGGTCGCCAGGAGCTCCGCCCCGTCGCGGCCGCGCAGGTAGAGCACGGCGCGGACGTTGAGCGGGGTCACCGCGTCGAGCTCGGCCGGCACGGCGTCGGGCATGGGCTCGGTGGCGATCTCGACGTCCTCGGCCCGGATGCCGATCATGATCTCGCGGCCCGGAGAGATCGCCCATGCCGTCGACCCGGACCCGGTCGCCGAACAGCTGCGACGGCCCCGTCCTGCGGCCGGCAGCGGTAGAGATTGATCGTGGGATCGCCGAACAGGCGCGCGATCTCGACATTGGCGGGGTCGGCATAGACGGTGGCGGGCGGGCCGATCTGCTCGAAGCGGCCCTGGCGCAGGACGGCGATGCGGCGGCCCAGCGCCATGGCCTCGCGATAGTCCTGGGTGACGTAGATCACCGCCGAGCCGAAGCTCGCCAGGAGCCGGGGCAGTTCCAGGCGCATCTCGTAGCGCAGCTTGGCGTCGACGTTGCGCAAGGGATCGTCGAGCAGCAGCACGCCCGGACCGCGCACCAGGGCGCGGGCCAGCGAGGTGCGCTGCTTCTGGCCGTTGGAGAGCTCGCGCGGGGCGTGGCCCAGCACATGGCCGATCCGCAGGAGTGCGGCGATCTTCTGGACCCGCTGGTCGATCTCGCTCGTGGCGAGCCCGCGCGCCTGGAGCGGGCTCGCGATGTTCTGGAAGGCGGTCAGATGCGGGTAGAGGGCGAAGTTCTGGAACGCCATGCCGACGTCCCGCTGCTCGGCACCCAGGCCCAGGACCGACTTGCCGTCGATGCGGATATCGCCCCGGTCGGGCGAATCGGTGCCGGCGATCAGCCGCAGAAGCACGGTCTTGCCGCCGCCGGACGGGCCGCAGACCACGACGATCTCGCCGCTCTCGACCTCGAGCGACACGCCGTCCAGGACGGCCGCCTTGCCGTAGCGCTTGGCGACGTCGCTCAGGCTCAGGCGCGACAGGTGCGCTCATCCCTTCACCGCGCCGAGCGAGAGGCCCTCGACCAGGTAGCGCTGGGCGTAGAGGGCCAGGAGCAGGGTCGGCATGATCGAGAGCATCACGGCGGCCGCGATCTGGCCGTACTGGATGCCCGAGGCGGTGACGAAGGCGAGCGCCCCCACGGTCACCGGCTGCTTGTCGGCCGAGGCCAGGATCAGCGCGAAGACGAAGTTGTTCCAGCAGAAGATGAAGGCGAGCAGGCCCGCCGCCGCGATGCCGGGCCGGGCCAGCGGCAGGGCGATCCGGGTGAAGGTGCGCCACCAGCCATGGCCGTCGATGCGGTAGGCGTGCTCGATGTCCGGGCTGATGTCCTCGAAATAGCCGCGCACGATCCACAAGATCAGCGGCAGGGCGATCAGCTGGTAGACCCAGATCAGGCCGACCCAGGTGTCGGTGAGCCCGAGCTGGCGGAAGTAGAGGCTGAGCGGCAGGAGCACCAGGAGCGGCGGCGCGAAGCGGAACGAGAGCAGGGTGAAGGCGATGTTCTCGCCCAGCCGGAACTTGAAGCGCGCGAAGGCGTAGGCCGCGGGCACGCCCAGGACCAGGGCCACGGCGACCGAGGCCGTGCTCAAGATCACGCTGTTCAGGAGGTTGTTCATGAAGGCGAGCTCGAGCGTGCCGGCGTTGGTCACCAGCTTGCCCGAGATCAGTGCGGTGTAGTTCGAGAGCGTGGGCTCGAAGAACAGCGAGGGCGGGATGCGCAAGATCGTCTCGTTGGTCTGGAACGACATCAAGACGACCCAGAACAGCGGGAACAGGAAGAACAGGACCACGGCGGTGAGCAGGACACCGCGCAGGATCCGGCCGCCGAGCCCGCTGCGTTCCATCTCAGGCGCTCCCGCCGCGGGCGCGCTCGCGCAGGCGCAGCCAATGCTTGATGAACTGGGTCGAGATCAGGTTGGCGATCAGCCACAGCACCATGAGCATGGCGGCCGAGCGGCCGACGTTGAAGTTCTTGAAGAAGTCGAGATAGGCCTGGACCTGGAACAGGAGGGTGGCGTTGCCGGGCCCGCCCTGGGTCATGGCGTAGACGATGTCGAACTGCTGGATGCTGTCGAGCATCCGGAACAGGGCGGCGGTGATGATGTAGGGCATCAGCATCGGCAGGGTGATGCGGAAGAAGACGAAGCTCGCCGGCACCCCGTCGAGCTCGGCCGCCTCGAACGGCTGCCGCGGCAGCGAGCGCAGGCCGGCGAGCAGCAGGATCATGATGAACGGCGTGTAGACCCAGACATCGACCAGGATGACGGTGAACAGTGCCGTGGACGGTGCCGAGGCCCAGCGGAAATCGGTGATGCCGACCAGGCGTGAGCAGGTAGCTCAAGATCCCGAACTCGGGATGGGTCATGAGCTTCCACATCAGGGCGGCGATCGCCGGTGCCACCATCAGCGGCAAGCAGGAGCGCGATCGAGAGCGTGTTGTTGAGCCAGGTCGAGCGGCGCAGGAGCAGCGCGATGCCCAGGCCCAGGACGAGCTCGACGCCGACGGTGAGCACGGCATAGAGCAGCGAGACCCGGACCGTGTTCCAGAAGGCGCTGCTCTGGAACAGCTGGATGTACTGGTCGAACCAGATGAACCCGCGCATCATCGGCAGGTTCATGTTGTAGCGCTGCAGCGAGTACCAGACGGCGGTGCCGAACGGGATCAGGATCCCGATGCAGACCAGCAGCGCCGGCAGGGACAGGAGATAGGGCAGCGCCGCCCGGCCGAAGCTCTGCTTCGGGACGCTCGGGATCGCGATGCCGGCGGTGGTCGCCATGGGGTGCTGCTGCCGCGTCTGCTCGAGGGGTGGCGGGCGCCACGAAGGGCGCCCGCCAGGTCGAAGGTCAGCCGAGGCCGGCCTGCTTGAGCTGCTCGTCGATGCTGGCCGCCAGCTGGTCCAGGCCCTCGTCGACCGGGACCTCCTTGGCCACCATCTGCTGCAGCATCGCCGCCCACTCGGTGGTCACCGCCTCGAACAGCGGCTGCGGCGTGAAGTAGATCTTCGAGCCGGGCGAGGAGGCGTCGAACTGCTCGAGATAGCCCGGGTAGGACTTGGCGATCCGGGCGCGGAAGCCCTCGTCCTTCCAGACCGACGGCGCGCACCGGGTTGACGAAGTCCATCTCGCGGGCACCGAACAGGCCGTGCTCGGTGCTGGACGCCCACTGCATGAACGCCCAGGCGGCGTCCTTCTGCTTGGACGCGTTGGCCATCGCCAGCGACCAGATCCAGACATTGGGCGTGGGCGCGCTGGCGGCCGGGTTCGGGGTGAAGGCGGAGAAGGCGAGATTGCCCCGCTCCTTGTTCTCGCCGCCGTTCATGAAGTAGCCCAGGATGTCGGCGTCGTAGATGATCGCCGAGGCACCCGCACCGAGGTCCGTGCCGACCTGGTACCAGGTGTAGGTCGCCCAGTCCTTCGGCCCGCCCTCCTGGATCATCTTGACCCACAAGGCGGTCATCTCCTTGCCGGCCGCGCTGTTCATCGAGGCCTTGCCCTTGCCGCCCTCGACCGCGAAGTCCTGGGCACCGTAGTTGGCGAAGGCCGAGAGATAGCCCGGATGGATCGTGGCCCAGCTGCGGCTGCCGCGCACGCCGACGCCGTAGACGCCGTTGCCGGAAGCGCTGATCGCCTTGGCCTGCTCGGCGAGCTCGGGCAGGTTGCCGGCGAGCTTCATGCCGGCCGCGTCGAACATGCGCTTGTTGTAGGCGATCGAGTTGAGCTCGAAGCCCCATGGGATCGCCCACTGCTTGGCACCGTCGCCGCCCAGGGCCGCGAACGGCACGCCCGACCAGGAGGTCGAGGCGCGCAGGTTCGGCAGGACGTCGTCCCAGTTGTAGTTGGGGTTGGTCTTGGACGAGTCGGAGATGAACTCGTTGAGGTCGACGATCCAGCCGGCCGGGCCGTAGCCCCAGGTCTGGTAGGCGCCGGTCATGAAGGCGTCGTACTGGTCGCTGCCCGAGGACAAGGCGGCGTTGACCTTGTCGAAGTACACGTCCTCGGGGAAGACGTCGTACTTCACGTCCATGCCGGTCATCTGCTTGAACGCGTCCAGGTTCGCGATCATCGCATCGGCATAGGGATGCTTGTTGAGCAGCAGGTTGACCGTCTTGCCCTTGTTGGCCATCCAGTCGAAATCGGCCGCCAGCGCCTGCGTCTGGGCCTCGTTGAGCAGGTAGCCGGCGGCAGCCGCACCCAGGCCGATCCGGCCGGCGCTGCGCAGGAGCTCGCGGCGGTCCAGCCGCCCGCGGGCGAATGCCCGCATCAGATCGCGTTCCTTGTCATACATGACCAGCTCTCCCTGTGGTCGTTGTCGAGGATCGAAGCGTCGCCGTCGGCGCCTCCGCCCTGACGCCGGATGCCGCCAGCTCGCGGGCGGTCGTCTCGTCGGTGATCAGGCCGGTCAGGAGCCCGCTCTCCAGCACGGCCGCGATGGCGCGCACCTTGGCGCGGCCGCCGGCGATGGCGACCACCTGCCGGCCGGGCAGGTCCTCCAGGCGCAGCGCCAGTGCCCGATCGTTGATCGCGGCCGCCACCGGCCGGCCGCGCGCATCCAGGAACCGGCCGAGGATCTCGCCGACGGCACCGGCCCGCTCGAGCTCGCCGAACTCCTCGGCGGTGATCATGCCGCTGGTCAGGAGATGCGAGTTGGGTCCGACCTCGCCCAGCCCGACCACGACCAGCTCGGCCCCGCGCGCCAGGGCGAACACCGCCTCGATGCTGCGCTGGCTGAGGAGCACGGCCTTGTCCTCGCCGCTGTCGGCGAAGAACGGGGCCGGCATGAAATAGCTCTCGGCCCCGGTGATCTCGGTCAGCCGATGGATGACGTCGAACGGGTTGGCGGCGGCGTGGCGGGTGAGGCTGCCCAGCAGCGAGACGAAGCGGACACCCGGCCGTGCCAGACGCGGCAGGTTGGCGACGACGGCCGCCAGGGTTCGGCCATGGCCGACGCCGATCAGCGACACCCGGCCGGCCTCGAGCACGCGATGCAGCCAGTGGCCCCCGGCGCCGGCCAGGGTGGCGAGCGGGAGGGGCACATCCTCGACGGCGGGCGCGACGGTACAGAACTCGAGGCCCCACCGGCCGGCGATCCGTTCCTCGAGTGCGATGCACTCGGCGGCGGTGCCCTCG
>CAVYMA010000044.1:0-5111 GCA_963769465.1 uncultured Alphaproteobacteria bacterium | reverse complement strand
GCGCAGGTTGCCGCGGTCAAACCCGTGAGCGAACGAACGCCGCCCTGCGCGAAGCCCGGCTAGAACAGGAAGTCGTTGGCGCCGAAGTCGCCGGCCGTGGTGTTGAGCAGCGTGATCGTGTCCAGTCCAGCACCTTGACCGGTCGCGAGGCCGAGGTCGATCACCGTGTCCGCGCCGGACTGGACGATGAAGCCGGTAAGATCGGCGAATCCGTCCAGACCAGAATAGCAGCGGAGATCGATCCGGTCCTGTGCCCCGGTCGGGCCGTCGTTGAAGTCGCCGACCGTGTCGTTGCCGCCGCCGAGAATGAACACGAACGTGTCCTTGCCGGCCGTGATGCTGCCACCCTCGCTGATCGTCGCGATGTCGCCCCACAGCTCGTCGTCGCCGAAGCCGCCCTTGAGCCGGTCGTCCCCGCACAGCGCCGTCGTGGATGTGCTGCGCGCGTCGCCGAACATCCTGTCGTCGCCGGTGCCGCCGAACAGGCGGTCGTCGCCAGCGGTGACCGTGCCGGTGCCGTAGAAAGAACTGGCGTCGCCTTCGAAGGAATCGTTGCCCGCATCGCCATGCAGGATGTCGTTGCCGCCCTGGGTATTGTCGCCCATGCCGTTGGCGTCGCCATGCATGACGTCGTCGCCCTCGCCGCCGCGCACGACGTCGTGGCCGCCGACCGACTGGTCCTCCATGCCGCTGGCGTCGCCGTAGACGAAGCCGTCGTCGTCGCCGCCCGCATCGATGCGGTCGTTGCCGCCGCGGGCGTTGTCGCGCATGGTCAGGGCATCGCCCCAGATGTCGTCATTCCTGGCGCCGCCGAACAGCGTGTCGTTGCCGCCGCGCGTATCGTCGGTCATCAGGTCCGCGTCGCCGGCGAGATCGTCGAAGTCGCTGCCGCCGGAGAGATAATCGTTTCCGCCGACGGCGGAGCCGCGCATGTTGTAGGCATCGCCGATCAGATCGTTGGGACCGACGCCGCCGATCAGGCGGTCATTGCCGCCACGCCCCGTCCCCTCCATCGCGTACGCATCGCCATAGCCATAGGTATAGCTGCTGGTGCCCAGGATCAGGTCGTTGCCGCCGCGGCCGCTGCTCAAGGTGAAGCTGCTGCCGGGCGTGGGGTCGAAGAAGGCCTCGGCGGTGAACGGATCACCGACGATGAAGCTCACCGCGTCAGTCGCGACGCCGCGCAGGACATCCGGTCCTGCCGTGCCAATCACGGTCGCCATATCTGTGTCTCCCGCAGTTTTGTATTGGCAATTGCACAGCGGGAGTAACTGTCGGTCGGTTCGTCCGACGCTCCCAGGGCAACCTATACGGATGATCTCTGCGCTTTCAAGGCGATCTTGTTCGGCGCTTCCAGCGCGACAAGGTAAAGTGCGCCGTGCGCGTACGCTAACATTGGATTCAGTCGAGCGTGCGCTGGTAGCGTAGGACCGCCAGCGTCGCTACGGCCACCAGGAACAGCGCCAGCGGCCAGAGATTGGGCCAAGCCTCGGCGAAGCCGTTGCCCTTGAGCATGACGCCGCGCACGATTCTGAGAAAATGGGTGAGCGGCAAGACCTCGCCTATGACCTGAGCCCATTGCGGCATCCCCTTGAACGGGAACATGAAACCGCTCATCAGGATCGAGGGCAGGAAGAAGAAGATCGACATCTGCATCGCCTGGAGCTGGTTCCTGGCCAGCGTGCTGAACAGGAAGCCCAGGGCGAGGTTGGCGGCGATGAACACCAGGAGGCCGGCCGAGAGGGCGGCGAGGCTGCCCAGCATCGGCACGCCGAACAGCACCAGTGCCGCGCCGACGATGATGGTCACCTGGAACAGGCCGACGCCGATGAACGGGAGCAGCTTGCCGATCATCACCTCGAGCGGGGTGACCGGCATCGCCAGGAGGTTCTCCATGGTGCCCCGCTCGCGCTCGCGGGTGACGGCGAGCGAGGTCATGATCACCATGGTCAGGGTCAGGATGGTGCCGACCAGCCCCGGGACGATGTTGTAGCTGGTGAGCCCCTCCGGATTGTAGCGGCGGTGGATGCGCAGATCGAAGGCGGGCTCGCTTCGGGCGAGCTTGCCCAAGGGGCCCTTGAGGTCGTGCGCGAGTGCCCGCTGCTGCAGGGTCCCGAGTGCTCCGAGCGCGTTGCCGGTGGCGACCGGGTCGGTGGCGTCGCCCTCGACCAGGAGCTGCGGGCGGTCGCCGCGCAGGAGGGCGCGCGTGAAGCCGGCCGGGATGGTGACCGCGAACAGCGCCTCGCCGCCGGCCAGCATGCCGTCGACCTCGCCGCGGCTGCCGGCGATGCGCACGACCCGGTAGTAGCCGCTGTTCTGCAGGGCGGCCACGAAGCTGCGGGTGAGATCGCTGTGGTCGTAGGCCAGAACGACGGTGGGCAGGTGCTTGGGGTCGGTGTTGATGGCGTAGCCGAACAGGGTCAGCTGCATCAGCGGGATGCCCACCATCATGGCGAAGGTGAGCCGGTCCCGGCGCATCTGGATGAACTCCTTCACGATCATCGCCCACAGGCGCCTGAAGGAGAACCAGCGGCCGGTCATGCGTAGTTGTCCCGGCTGCCGCTCATCAGATGGATGAAGACATCCTCGAGCGAGGGCGGGATCTCCTGCCAGGCGAGCCCGGGATCGCCACGCCAGGGTGCGATCGCCGCCGCCAGCGCGGCCCGGTCGGTGCCGCTGACATGCAGGCTGGCACCGAACGGGGCCAGCATCTCGACGCCGGGCCGGCCGCGCAACGCCTGCGCCACCGCGTCGAGCCCCTGCCCTTCCGCCCGCCAGGTCACCAGGCCCGAGCCCGCGAGCACCTCCTCGATGCTGCCCTCGGTCAGCAGGCGGCCATAGGAGATGTAGGCGATGCGATGGCAGCGCTCGGCCTCGTCCATGTAGTGCGTGCTGACCAGGACCGTCATGCCCTCGGCGGCGAGGCGATGGATCTCGTCCCAGAACTCGCGCCGGGCCTTGGGATCGACGCCGGCGGTGGGCTCGTCGAGCAGCAGGAGCTCGGGCTCGTGCAGCACGGCCGCGGCGAGTGCCAGGCGCTGCTTCCAGCCGCCGGAGAGGGCTCCGGCCAGCTGGTCGCGGCGGTTGGTCAGCCCCAGCCGCTCCAGGGCCTCGGCCACGCGCTCGCGCCGCCGGTCCATCGCGTAGAGCCGGGCGATGAAGTCGAGGTTCTCCTGGATGCTGAGATCCTCGTAGAGGCTGAAGCGCTGGGTCATGTAGCCGACCTGGCGCTTGATCGCCCACGCCTCCTTGACGATGTCGTGCCCCAGGCAGGTGCCGCCGCCCGCGTCGGGGGTGAGCAGGCCGCACAGCATGCGGATGGTCGTGGTCTTGCCGCTGCCGTTGGGACCGAGGAAGCCGCAGATCTGGCCGCGCTGGACCTGGATGCTGAAATCGTCGACCACGGTGCGCTGGCCGAAGCGCTTGACCAGCCCGCGCGCGTCGATCACCGGGCTCATCGCGGGCGCACGTCCACGGGCTGGCCGGCGTGCAGGGCCATGCCCTCCGCAGGCCACGCCTCGACCATGAAGACGAGCTTGCCGCGGCTGCCGACGCTGTAGATCACCGGCGGGGTGAACTCGGCCTCGGGCGCGATGAATCGAACCGTGCCGGTCATCCCGTCGGCACAGCCGTCGCAGCGTAGCTCGACCGTCTGGCCGAGCCGGATCCGGCCGAGTTCGGGCTCCGGCACGAAGAAGCGGACCTTGACCTTGCCCGGCGGCAGGAGGCTGACGACGATCCCGCCCGCATCGACCCATTCGCCGCGGTCGCGCACCCGGTCGTCGACGAGGGCGGCCATGGGCGCCCGCACGGTGCGCTGGGCCAGCTCCCATTCGGCCTCGGCCAGGGCGGCCTCACGCATCGCCACCTGCGCGGCGGCGGCGGCGATCTGGTCGTCGCGGCCCGGCAGGTGGGCGGTGGCGAGTTCGGCCGCCATGGCCGCGACGCGCGCCTGCGCCTCGTCGGCGGCGGAGCGGGCCAGATCGAAGCGCGCCTCGGCGGCGAAGTCACGCCGGGCGAGCTTGGCCTGGCGGTCGAGGTCGCGCTCGGCGTAGGTGAGTGCTGCCTTGGCCTCGGCGAGATTGGCCTCGATGCGGGCGATCTCCTCCGGCCGCTTGCCGAGCCGGAGATCGGCCAGCTGGGCCTCGGCCTGCGCCAGCATGGCCCGCGCCTCGCCGACCGAAGCGCGCTGCCGCCCGGCCTCGAGCGCGAACAGGAGGTCGCCGGCCGCCACCGTCTGACCGCGCTGCACCGGCACCTCCTCCAGCCAGCCGGCGGCCGGCGCACCCAGCCGGACATACTCGGCCTCGGCATAGCCGTGCAGCCAGCCCTCCTCGCCGCCGTCGCAGGCCACGAGCAGGAGGCAGGCGCCGAGCAGGCCAGCGAGCCGCCTCACGGCGCCAGCCCCCGCAGCAGGGTGTCGACATGCGCGTCCAGCACGCGCGCCGGGTCGAACGGCTCGGCCTCGTGCGGCGCGAACACCGCACGCCACACCGCCATCATCAGCACCGGTGCGACGACCAGCCGGGCCACGGCCTCGCTGTCCTGGGGCCGGAACTCGCCCGTGGCCACGCCCTGGCGGTGCAGGCGTGCGATCAGGGCCAGGGCCCGGTCGGCCACGTTGGCCTTGTAGAAGCGGGCGAGCTCAGGGAACTTGTGCAGCTCGCCGATCAGCAGGCGTGGCAGGACGACCAGCCGGCCGTCGCGGATGATTCCGGCCAGAACGGGGGCCACTTGGCGCAACAGGGGCGCCACGGGTCCCGTATGGTCGGCGGCCACGGCCTCGGCGCGGTCGAGGTTGGGCACGATCAGCGTGCGCACCAGCGCCTCGAACACCGCCTCCTTGCTCGAAAAGTAGAGGTAGACCGTCCCCTTGGCCGCCCCCGCCCGGGCCGCGATGTCCTCCATGCGCGCGGCGGCGAAGCCCTTCTCGGCGAACACCGCCAGCGCCGCATCGAGCAACTCGGCGGGGCGGGTTTCCTTGCGGCGGCGGGGCATCCTGGTCATGACCGATCTTATAACTGACCGGTCAGTCATTATCAATGCTGACGTGTGAAGCCGCGGCAGCGTGACTGCCCCTCACGACCGCCCGACGTCGGCTCAGCCGATGG
>CAVYMA010000043.1:0-40894 GCA_963769465.1 uncultured Alphaproteobacteria bacterium | reverse complement strand
AGGCCGCCATCGACGCGGACATCGCCGACGCTGGAGACCAGGTGGGCCACCGGCGGCAGGACCCGGCCGGCCGCGTCGCGGCAGTCCTCCGCGGCCAGCGTGGCGCTGGGGATCAACAGGCCGAGTGCGACCAGCGCCGCGCTTGCGCCGGCGAGGCAACCCGTGGCCCGTCGCGGGCCGATGTTCCGCCGCGTTTGTGGCAACTCGCCCATTCGCGTTCTTTGCTGAGCTGAGGCGTGCCCTAGGGTGGTACCGTAGCCGGTCGGGCGTCAATGGCATTGGGTCAACTGGCGGGCCGGCGCGTGGTCCGCCGGGCGATTTCACGCAGCGGTCGGCCGGTCCGCGTCGGGCCGAACCTCCGCCGGCGACCGTTGCGATACGGTGCCGGTCAGGCGGTAGATCATCAGCGGCTGGCGTCGACCCCGCAGGAGATGCTCGCCTGACGGGGTGAAGGCGAACGCGCTGCCGGCGAGCTCGCGGGTCCGTTCGCTGACCAGGACCGCCATGGTCGCGTCGTCGGTGCAGACCGTCTTGGCGAGCTGCTCGATGCGCTGCGTCGCGTTCACGGTGTCGCCCACGATGCCGTAGTTGCTGCGGCCGGGTGCGCCGACATTGCCGGCGGCGACCATGCCGCTGTTGATGCCGACGCGCAGCCGGACCGGGGCCAGGCCCTCGGCGGCCCGGCGCCGGTTCTCGTCCTCGAGGGCGCGGCCGATCGCCAGCGCCGCCCGGCAGGCGCGCGCCGCATGGTCGGGCAGGGGCTCCGGCGCGCCCCAGAACGACATCACGCTGTCGCCGATGAACTGCGCCAGGGTGCCGCCCTCCGCCTCGACGCAGCGGTTGAGCATGGTGAAGTGCCGGTTGACGAAGTCGGTGACCACGGTCGGCGAGCTCTGCTCGGCCATGCTGGTGAAGCCCACGATGTCGGTGAGCATCACGGTCACCTCGCGGTTCTGCGGGGCGAAGGAGAAGTCGCGCCCCTCGAGCAGCCTGCGGCTGACCTGGTGCGGGGCGTAGACACCGAGCCAGCGGGCAGCACCCACATACCGGAACACCTGGCCCAGGCCGATCGCCAGCGGCAGCAGGCCGAGCAGCGGCACCACCAGCGGCAGCCACACATTGCCCAGCACGAAGGCCGCCGTGGCGGCACCGAGATAGGCGGCGGCCAGCGCCAGCGTCGCCGCGATGCCGCGCCAGACGGCACCCAGGCAGCTGGCCAGCGTGAAGGCGCAGCCGAGCAGTGCCACCAGGACCAGCCGCGCCCACTCCGGCAGGGCCCGCAGCGTGTGGTCGTGGAGCAGATTGGCGAACGCGGTCGCCAGGATCTCGACGCCGGCCATGTCGACGCCGTCGGCGCTGCGGAAGGCGGTCGGAAAGCTGTCGCCCGCGAGCGGGATGGCGAGCTCCTGATAGCCCACGAACACGACCCGGCCACGCAGGTCGGCGACGACGGGCATCCGGTCGGGCTCGGGCGTGAGCAGATCGGCGGCGGAGAGCGACGGCACGGTGCCCGGGGGGCCATAGAAGTTGAGATAGTAGGCATTCGGCCCGCGATAGGCGCGACTGAGCGCGCGCAGGGCTAACGCGTCTTCCGCGCTGACCCGTGCCAGCTCGCTCTCGCTGATCCCGCCGTCGGGGGCGGCCACCTGGGCGCGGAACCAGCCGGTCAGCCGCTCGAGGCGCTCCGCCGCCGGCAGGTCGGCCGGGACACGCTCGTTGGTTGCGCGCATCAGGTTGACCAGGCCCGGCAGGGCCAGCAGCTCGAGCGCGCGCATGGGCATCTGGGTCGGACCGGCCAGTGCCGGGTTGAAGGCCCAGAACTGGTGGATCCGCGACGTGCCGCGGGGCAGCAGGAACGGTGCGGTGGCGACGGCGGCCGCCGCCAGCATCGGATGCGGCCCCTCCAGCCAGTCCGCCTGCACGGGATCGCGGCGCACGCCCGGCGGTGTGGCGGCGTGCCCGAGCTGGCGCACGGCATGGTCGAGCAGGATCACGCCGCCATGCTGCCGCAGCGAGCGTGCCAGGGCGGCGATGCCGTACTCGCGGTTCGGATCGCGGCGGAACGACATGTCGAAGGCGATCACGGCGGCACCCTGCCGCGTCAGCTCCTCGACCAGGCAGGTCATGACGCCTCGCGGCAGCCGATCCAGTCGGGTGGCGTCGGCGAGCCCCGGGATGGCACCGTTGCGCTCGGCACAGCCGGCGAGCGGCTGCGGCCAATCGGCGGGGTCGCGGGGCAGGGCGCGCAGGCGCGAGAGCGTGTCCCGGTCGAACCGCACCACCACGGGCTCCGGCGGCGGCGGGCGGGGCCCGCGGACGTCGAACAGCCAGGGCAGGCCGATCTCCTCCTCCAGCCCGAACCCGATCGGCGCCAGCGACGCCACGACGCCGACGGCGGCGACGATGCCGGCGACCGCCATGACGCGCAGGCCTCGATGGAACGGCATCCTCGGCTCGATCCCGCAATGCTGTGCGCCGACCCTACCGCAGATCCGCGAGGACCGCCCGTCCTTGGTGGGCGTCCGGCTCTCCCCAGCATCGGTGGCACGGCCGGCAGGCGCGATCAACCAGCCGTGACCGCAGCGCATGGCCGCCATGCAAGGGTTTTGCTTGCGCGATCCGCGACCCGGCCGAACAGTGATGGTGCATTGCAGCACTCCTTGGCTCGGACCTGCGGAGGTTGGGTTTGCATGCAGGCGGCCCGGGCGGACGATCTCGTCCTCCCGGGCCGCCGCCCCCAGGCCCGGCATCGTCCGAGCCGGCTCACGCCGAGGCGGCGGCAGCCGGCAGTGCTACGGTGACGGCGAGCCCGCCCCCGGGGCGGTTCGCGAGCCGGATGTCGCCCCCATGCGCGCGCACGATCGAGCGCGCGATGGCGAGGCCCAGGCCGATCCCGCCGGTTTGCGACGACCGCGAGCCCTCGAGCCGCACGAAGGGCTCGAACACCCGCTCCTGCTCCGCCTCCGGGATGCCCGGCCCGTCGTCCTCCACCAGGATGCGGACCTCGTGGCGGTCGCCCTCGATCCGGACGCGGCAGCGCGTCCCGTAGCGCACGGCGTTCTCGATCAGGTTGCGCAGCGCGCGGCGGAGCGCCACCGGGCGGCAGCGCAGCGTCTGGCGCCGGCCCTCGGCGAAGCGTGACCTCGGCGCCGAGATCGGCGAGGTCGAGTACCGTACTCTCGACCAGGGCGGACAGGTCGACGGTCCGGGTCGGCTCGTCGGCCGCGTCCTGCGCGGGCGAAGGCCAGCGTGCCCTCGACCATGTTCTGCATCTCGTCGAGGGTGGCCAGGATGCGGCTCCTGGTGTCCTCGTCCTCGACGAACTCGGCGCGCAGCCGCAGCGAGGTGATGGGCGTGCGCAGATCGTGGCCGATCGCCGCCAGCATCCGGGTCCGGTCGTCGACGAACCGGCGCAGCCGCGCCTGCATCCGGTTGAACGCCTGCACGGTGGCACGGACGTCGGCCGGACCGGCCTCCGGCAGCGGCGGCAGCGCCTCGCCGCGGCCGAGCGCGTCGGCGGCGACCGCGAGCCGGGTCATCGGCCGGGTGGCGCGCCGCACGGCGAGCACCACACCCAGGCCCACGAGCCCGGCGGTGAGGCCGAGCGTGACCAGCGTGGGCAGCGCCCAGCCGGGCGCCGGCTGCGGCTGGGTCTGGACGTTGAGCCAGCTGGCGTCGGCGAGTTGCACCGCCACGACCAGGGCGGCCGGCGCATGCCGCCGGCGCTGCCAGAAGCGCGGCCGGCCGCTGCGCTCGTCCATGGGCTCGAAGCCCACGAGGTTGGCCAGCGGGCGCTCGTCGGCGAAATCGACCAGAACCGGCCGCCCGCCATTGCCGGCAAGCAGCCGGCGCAGCTGGGCCGCACCGGGGTTGCGCCCGGTCCAGCTCTCCTCGTCCGCGACCGCCGGCTCGGCACCGCGCCGGAAGCGGACGAACGCACCGCTGCTCGCCTCGAGGATGCGGCCGTGCAGGGCGGCCGGGGTCTCCTCGAGCAGCCGGACCAGCCCGGCCGTGCGCGCCAGGACCTGCTCGCGGTTGGCCGCGCGCAACGCCACCCGGCGCTCGTCGGCGAAGATCGCGAGGCTGAGCAGCTGCCCGGCGAGCAGGCCCACCACCACGATCAGGACCAGCTGGCCGGCGAGGTTGCGCGGCCACAGGCGTCTCATGGCTGGGTCACCTCGGCGGTGAAGCTGTAGCCGCCACCCCAATGGGTCTTGATCAGCTGCGGGCGGCGCGGATCGAGCTCGATCTTCTTGCGCAGCCGGCTGACCTGGTTGTCGATGCTGCGGTCGAAGATCGTGGCCTCGCGCCCGCGGGTCAGGTCGAGCAGCTGGTCGCGGGTCAGGACCATGCCGGGGCGCTGCACCAGGACCGAGAGCAGCAGGAACTCGCCGGTGCTGAGCGGCACCGCCACGCCGTCCTCGCCCACCAGCTCGCGCCGGGCGACGTCGAACAGCCAGCGGTCGAAGCGCAGCGTGCGCGCCGCCGGGCGCTCGGGCTGGGGCGGCAGGCTGTGGGCGCGGCGCAGGACCGCGCGGATCCGGGCCAAGAGCTCGCGCGGATTGAACGGCTTGGTGACGTAGTCGTCGGCCCCGAGCTCGAGCCCGACCACGCGGTCGGTCTCCTCGACCATGGCGGTCAGCATGATGATCGGCAGGTCGCCCTTGGCGCGAAGCTGGCGGCACAGGGCAAAGCCGTCCTCGCGCGGCATCATCACGTCCAGCACGACCAGATCGATGCGGCTGGTCTCCAGCACCCGGCGCGCCGCCGCCGCGCTGTCGGCCGCGCTCACCCGGTAGTCGTGGCGCGACAGGTACTTGGCCAGCGCGTCGCGGATCTCGCGATGATCGTCGACCACCAGGATGTGCGGCAGCTCGTTCATGCACCGGGTTCCGTGCTCGTGGCCGGCCGACTATGCGGTGCTGCCCTTCCGCACCCAGCGGGAAATTGTATCGCCCTGTCGCAGGCGGCCCGCCCCGGTGCAGCCCGCGACAAGCCGGCCGCGCGGCGGCAAAGTTGCGGTAGGATCGTGCCGCTTAGTGCGGTCATCAGCAACGAAGGGGTCCGACATGGCTCGCACACGCAACATCCTGCTCCTCGCCGGCCTGGCCGGCGGCGCGGCGCTCCTGGGCGGGGCCGCGATCGCCGGCGGCTGGGGCCCGCATGGCCGCTCGATGGGCTCCGGCCTGCTCGAGACCTACGACACCAACGACGACGGCAAGCTCACCCAGGCCGAGATCGACGAGTCGCGCAAGGCGAACCTCGCCCGGTTCGACGCCGACGCCAATGGTGCCCTCGCCCTGGCCGAGTATCAGGCGCTGTGGGCGGACGCCATGCGCCGCGCCATGGTCCGGCAGTTCCAGGCCCACGACGCGGACGGCGACGGCAGCGTCACCATCGAGGAGTTCACCGTGCGCTTCGCCGACGTGGTCGAGACGCTCGACCGCAACGGCGACGGCGAACTGACGCGCGACGAGCTGCGCCGGCGCGGCGAGCGTGGCCCGCACGGCGACCGCGGCCCGCACGGCCCCGGGCGGGGCGGGCGCGACGAGGACGGTCCGGACGAGGACCGCTAGGCAGCAGTGGCGGCTGCGGGTCGGATCCGGCCCTCAGCCGCCATCCGCCGGCCAGCGCGGCCGGGTCATCGCGAACACCTCGGTCACCCGCGCATACTGGTCGTAGCCGAGCCGTGCGATCGCATCGAGCAGCAGCGGCTCGACGCGGCCCTCGACCATGACCGAATCCGCGATGTGCACGCCGGTCACGCGGCCGATCACCATGCGGTTGGGCTGCTCCGGCGAAGGCGATTCCAGCTCCACCAGCTGCGACAGCACGCATTCCAGCTGCACCGGGCTCTGGGCGACGCGGGGCGGGCGCACCGTCACCGCCGGTGCCTTGTCCAGGCCGGCATGGGCGAACTCGTCGAAGCCCGGCGGGGCGCCGATCGAGCTGGCATTGACCGCCTCGCGCAGCGCCCAGGTCGCGAGATTGACCACGAACTCGCCCGTGGCCTGGATGTTGGCCAGCGAATCCTTGAGGCCGCCATGCTCGTGGGGGCCGGTGGCCGCGAACATCACCTGCGGCGGACGGTAGGCCACGGCATTGAAGAACGAGTAGGGGGCGAGGTTGGGCCGCCCGTCCGCGTCGACGGTCGAGATCCAGCCGATCGGCCGTGGCAGCACCAGGGCGTTGAGCAGGCCCGTGCGCGGCGCGTCGGGCTGGTCGGGTCGGTAGAACATGGCGACCGACCTGCACCGGGCGCGCGGCCGGGTCAAGCCCCGCATGCCGGCTGCCGTGGCAGCCATGTGGCAGCCAAACGACAGCTTGGCCAAAGCCGGACAACGACTTAATCGATTCCCGGGATGTGGTCGATAAGGGGGACAAAGGTCTTTACATGACGACCCCCATGGCCCATATGCAGCCATCCGAAAAGAGGCCTATGCACAGCGGCGCGCGCGGCGGCGGCATTCTGATCGCTTAACTCTTCCAGGGGTTGGGAGGTCGGTATGGCTGACACCTACACCAGCGCTGCGGCGCTCATCGCTCACGTCACCCCGAGCAATCCCGTGGTCGGATTGCGTCCGCACCTGATCCAGGCGCGGGCACGGCGCATGCTGGCGGCGTTCCCGGGCAGCGTGCTCTACGCCGTCAAGTGCAACGACGCGCCGGAGGTCCTGCGCGCCTTGTGGTCGGGCGGCGTGCGCGAGTTCGACACCGCCTCGATCGGCGAGGTCCGCGCGGTCCGGGCCCTGCTGCCCCAGGCCCGCTGCCACTTCATGCACCCGGTCAAGAGCGTCGGCGCCATCGCCGAGGCCTACCACGACCACGGCGTGCGCCGGTTCGTGTTCGACCATCCCGACGAGCTGGCCAAGATCGTGGCGGCCACCGGCTGTGCCGACGATCTCGAGCTGTTCGTGCGGCTGGCCGTGCCCGGCGAAGGCGCGCTGCTGGCGCTCACCGGCAAGTTCGGCGTCGGCGTCGACGATGCCGGTGCCCTGGTCCGCGCCGCCCGCGGCTACGCCAAGGTCGTGGGCCTCACCTTCCACGTCGGCTCGCAATGCGTCGATCCGGCGGCCTACGGCCGCGCCATCGCGCTGGTGGCCGAGGTCGTGCGCCAGGTCGGGCCGGTCGACGACCTCGACGTCGGCGGCGGCTTCCCGGCGCGCTATCTCGGCGACGAGCCGGCGTTCGAGCTGTTCGTGGCCACGATCCGCGAGGCCGTGGCGCGGCACGGGCTCGCCTGCCGGCTGCAGTGCGAGCCGGGCCGGGCGCTGGTCGCCGACGGCGCTTCCGCCCTGGCCCGGGTCGAGCTGCGGCGCGACGACAGCCTCTACCTCAACGACGGCGTCTACGGGAACCTGGCCGAGCTGAAGTGGATCGGCCCGCACTTCCCGATGCGGCTGGTCCGCCCGCCGCGCTCCTCCGACGGCGGCCGGACCGGCTTCGACCTCTACGGGCCCACCTGCGACAGCATCGACAGCATGCCGGGGCCGCACTGGCTGCCCGCCGACACCGACGAGGGCGACTGGGTGGAGGTCGGCATGATGGGCGCCTACTCCAACGCCCTGAAGACCGGCTTCAACGGCTTCTCCAGCGAGAAGCTGGCGATCCTGTCCGACGGCGGCTGGTACCTGGGTGGGCAGGGCCGGAGCGGGACGGACGAGCCCAGGCGCATCGCCGCCTGAGCCGCCGGCCCCGGGCCGGGTGCTACTGCACCCGGCCGCGCGCCTCGACCTTGAACGCCCGCTCGACCCGGTTGCCGCGGACCCCGTAGACCACGTCGTGCAGGTTGGTCACCGCGCAGGCGTGGTTGGGAATGACCGTCACCCGCTCGCCGATCCGCGGCCGCGCGTTGCTGGCCGAGCAGTCGACATGGCCATGCTCCTCGCTGAACTTGGCGAGCACCAGCTGCGGGTACTCGGTGATCAGGCCGTAGCCGTCCAGGCCGTTCAGGTCGGAGGACAGGGTCTTGGAGCCGGCGTCGAGGATGGCGCGGCCGTCGGTCGGGCGCGAGACCACGGTGGCCAGCACGCGCATGGCGCAGGCCTCGAAGCCCAGGCTGGCGCGGGCCTGGTCGCGGTCGTGGTAGATGTAGGTGCCCGGCCGGTGCTCGGTCGCGGCCTTGACCTCGTGGGCGCGGAACAGGTCGGGCGACCCGCCGGTCGAGACCACGGCCGGCGGCAGGTCCGCCGCGATGAGCCCGGCCACGGCCTCGGCCAGCCAGGCGTCGGTCACCGGCACCTGGCCGCGGGCCGGATAGGTCATCAGGCCGTCGAGGCGCAGCCCCTTCAGGCCACGCACCAGCCGGGCCAGCTCCACGGCCTCCTCGGGCGACTGGACCCCGCAGCGCTCCGCACCGGTGTCGCACTCGATCAGGACCGGCAGGACGAGCCCGGCCTCGCGCATGGCGGCGTCGAGCTCGCTGGCGACCACCGCATTGTCCAGCGTGACCGACAGGCGGACCCGGCGGGCCAGCGACACCAGCCGGTGCAGCTTGGCGCGGCCGAGGAGGTTGAAGGTGAGCAGGATGTCGCCGAGGCCGCCGTCCGCCATCGCCTCGGCCTCGCCGAGCTTCTGGCAGGTGATGCCCACCGCCCCCAGCTCCACCTGCCGCCGGGCGAGCTCGGGGATCTTGTGGGTCTTGATGTGCGGGCGGAGCTTGAGGCCGTGGCTGTCGGCGTAGGCCTGCGCCCGGCGCAGATTGGCCTCGACCAGGTCGAGATCGATCAGCACCGAGGGCGTGTCGAGGTCGTCGATGGTCCAGGGCATCCGGCACGCCTTCGCAAAGTGCTGGTCCGGCCTCATGCGGTGCTCCGGCCGGCTTGGCAAGCGCCTAGCTGCCGTCGCCACCGACGTCGCGCACCGCTCGTGGCGACGACTGTCAGGCGCAGGTGACACCAGGCCGCAGGCCACGGCCATGCCCGTGGCCGTCCGGGCGGCTCCTCCTCCCTTGTTCCGGCCGTCGTCTTGCGGGAGATTGTGGTCGTTTGCGGCTTGCCGCGCGGGGGCGGGAACAACAATGCACCGGATCTCGGGACACGCGGACCTCACCCCGGTCGTCGACCTGCTCCACGCGAAGGGCACCGGGCCGACCCGGACGCAGCGACCGGTCTATCGCGACCTGCTGCCGCCCTGCAACGCGGCCTGCCCGGCGGGCGAGAACATCCAGGCCTGGCTCGACCTGGCCCAGGCCGGCCGCTACCGCGAGGCCTGGGAGACCATCCTGCGCGACAACCCGTTCCCGGCGGTGCACGGGCGGGTCTGCTACCACCCGTGCGAATCGCACTGCAACCGCGGCGAGCTGGACAGTGCCGTCAGCATCCACGCGGTCGAGCGCTTCCTGGGCGATCTGGCGACCGCGCAGGGCTGGCGCCCGCCGGCACCCGAGCCGGCGACCGGCAGGCGGGTGCTGGTGGTGGGCGGCGGGCCCAGCGGGCTGTCGGCGGCCTATCATCTGGCCCGGCGCGGCCACGCGGTGGAGATCCGCGAGGCGGGCCCGCTGCCCGGCGGCATGCTGCATTTCGGCATCCCGGCCTACCGCCTGCCGCGCGAGGACCTGATGCAGGAGGTGCGGCGGATCGAGGCCATGGGCGTGCGGATCGTCCTCGACCACAAGGTCGAGGACGTGCTGGCCGAGCAGGCCGAGGGCCGCTTCGACGCCGTGTTCATCGCCATCGGCGCCCAGCTCGGCAAGCGGGTCGACATCCCGGCGCGCGACGCGGCCCGGGTCTACGACGCCGTGGCGCTGCTGCACGATCTGGAGACCGGTGCCGCCCCGCTGCTCGGCCGGCGCGTCGTGGTCTATGGCGGCGGCAACACCGCCATGGACGCCGCCCGCACCGCCCGCCGGCTCGGCGCCGACGAGGCGCTGATCGTCTACCGCCGCGACCGCGCCCACATGCCGGCCCAGGCGTTCGAGGCCGAGGAGGCGCTCTCGGAGGGCATCAAGATCCGCTGGCTCAGCAGCATCCGCGAGATCGGTGCCGGCGAGCTCGTCGTCGAGCGGATGCGGCTGGACGAGCAGGGCCAGGCCCGGCCGACGGGCGAGCTCGAGACCCTGTCGGCCGATTCGGTGGTCCTGGCCCTGGGCCAGCAGACCGACAGCGGCTTCTTGCGCCGGGTGCCCGAGATCGCCTTCACCGGCGACGGCACGGTGATCGTGGACGGCGGCATGATGACCGGCCGGCCGGGCATCTTCGCCGGCGGCGACATGGTGCCCAGCGACCGCACGGTCACCGCGGCGGTGGGCCATGGCAAGAAGGCGGCCCGCCACATCGACGCCTGGCTGCGCGGCCGGGCGGTCGAGGCCGGGCCCAAGCATGCCGTGGTGCGCCTGGAGCAGCTCAACCTGCCGATCTACACCGACGCCCCGGCCTCCATCCAGCACGAGCTGCCCGTGGCGGAACGGCTGGAGCGGGGCTTCGTGGAGACCGTGGCGGGCCTGAGCGAGGACGAGGCGCGCTACGAGGCGCGCCGCTGCCTGTCCTGCGGCAACTGCTTCGAGTGCGACCAGTGCTACGCCGCCTGCCCGGAGCAGGCGATCGTCAAGCTCGGGCCGGGCCGGCGCTACCGCTACGACTACGAGCGCTGCACGGGCTGTGCCGTCTGCTTCGAGCAGTGTCCCTGCCACGCGATCGCGATGATCCCCGAACCGGCGGGCGCGGAGCGCGTGGCATGACCGGCCGCAGCACTCCTGCCACCGCGACCATGGACGGCAACACCGCCGTCGCCCACGTCGCCTACCGGGTGAACGAGGTCTGCGCGATCTACCCGATCACGCCGTCCTCCACCATGGCCGAGCTCGCCGACGAGTGGGCCTCGGGCGGGCTCACGAACCTCTGGGGCCAGGTCCCGGTGGTCCACCAGATGCAGAGCGAGGGCGGTGCTGCGGGTACGGTGCACGGGGCCCTGCAGTCCGGCGCGCTGACGACCACCTTCACCGCGTCGCAGGGCCTGCTCTTGATGATGCCCAACATGTTCAAGATCGCGGGCGAGCTGACGCCCACGGTCTTCCATGTGGCGGCGCGCGCGGTGGCCACCCAGGCGCTGTCGATCTTCGGCGACCATTCCGACGTGATGGCGGTCCGCTCCACCGGCTTCGCCCTGCTCGGCGCGGGCTCGGTGCAGGAGGCGCACGATCTGGCGCTGGTCGCCCAGGCGGCGACGCTCGAGAGCCGGATTCCCTTCCTCCACTTCTTCGACGGCTTTCGCACCTCGCACGAGATCAACAAGCTGACGCTGCTGGCCGACGACCAGCTGCGGGCGATGATCCGCGACGACCTGGTCCGGGCACACCGGGCACGCGCGCTGACGCCGGAGCATCCGGTGATCCGCGGCACCGCCCACAATCCCGACACCTTCTTCCAGGCGCGCGAGGCGGCCAGCCCGTACTACGAGCGCACGCCCGAGATCGTGGCCCGGGCGATGGCCGATTTCGCCGCGCTCACCGGCCGGGCCTATCGCCTGTTCGAGTATGACGGTGCTCCCGACGCCGAGCAGGTGCTCGTGATCATGGGCTCGGCAGCCGAGACGGCACGGGCGACCGCGGACTGGCTGCGCCGGCACGGCCCCGGCGGTCCCCGGCTGGGCGTGCTGCAGGTGCGCCTCTACCGCCCGTTCTCCACCGAGCATTTCCTGGCGGCCCTGCCTGCGACCGTCCGCTCGGTGGCGGTGCTGGACCGCACCAAGGAGCCGGGCTCGGCCGGCGAGCCGCTCTACCTCGACGTCGTGACGACGCTGGCGCAGGCCGTGGCCGCGGGCCGGCGGCCCTCGATGCCGCGCGTGATCGGCGGCCGCTACGGGCTGGCCTCGAAGGACTTCACCCCCGCCATGGTCAAGGCGGTGTTCGACGAGCTGGCCCGGCCGGAGCCGCGCAACGGCTTCACGGTCGGCATCCGCGACGACGTCTCCCACACCAGCCTCGACTACGACCCGGCCTTCGAGATCGAAGGCGACGACGTCGTCCGGGCGGTGTTCTACGGCCTGGGGGCCGACGGCACGGTCGGCGCCAACAAGAACAGCGTGAAGATCCTGGCCGAGGACGCGGACCGCTACGCGCAAGGCTACTTCGTCTACGATTCGCACAAGTCGGGCGCCCAGACGGTCTCGCATCTCCGCTTCGGGCCGCAGCCGATCCGCGCTCCCTACCTCATCGCCTCGGCCAGCTTCGTGGCCTGCCACCAGTTCGGCTTCCTCGACAAGATCGACGTGCTGGCGCTGGCGGCGCCGGGTGCGACCCTGCTGCTCAACTGCCCGCACCCGCCCGAGGAGGCCTGGGACCGCCTGCCGCGCTCGCTGCAGCAGGGGATCCTCGACAAGGGCCTGCGCCTCTACGTCATCGACGCCTCGCGCGTCGCCCGCGAGACCGGCCTCGGCGGCCTGGTCAACACGGTCCTGCAGACCTGCTTCTTCGCGATCTCCGGCGTCCTGCCGCGCGAGGCGGCGGTCGCGCGCATCAAGCACATGATCGAGAAGACCTACGGCCGGAAGGGCCGGCAGGTGGTGGCCCAGAACTTCACCGCCGTCGACGTCACCCTGGCGGCCCTGTGCGAGGTCGCGGTGCCGGCGGCGGCCACCAGCCGCTTCGACCGGTCGCCCCCGGTGCCGCTCACCGCACCGGAGTTCGTGCGCCGGTTCACCGGCCCGGTCCTGGCGGGCCTGGGCGACGGCCTGCCGGTCAGCGCCATGCCGGTCGACGGCACCTTTCCCACCGGCACCACGGCGTGGGAGAAGCGCAGCATCGCCGACGAGGTGCCGGTCTGGGAGGCCGACCTGTGCATCCAGTGCGGCCAGTGCTCGATCGCCTGCCCGCACTCGGTGATCCGCGCCCGCTTCTACGACGCGGTCCGGCTGGCCGATCGCGAGGCCCCGCCGCCGCCCACCTTCAAGTCGGCGCCGGTCAACGCCAGGGGCTATCCCGACAGCCGGTTCACGCTGCAGTTCTACGTCGACGACTGCACCGGCTGCGGCCTGTGCGTCGAGGTGTGCCCCGCCCACAGCCCGCGCGAGCCCGACAAGCGCGCCATCAACATGGCGCCCAAGCTGCCGCTGCTCGACGCCGAGCGCGCCAACATCGCCTTCTTCGAGGGCCTGCCGGTCAACGACCGCGCGCGGGTCGACTTCGCCAACGTGCGCGGCATCCAGTTCCTGGAACCGCTGTTCGAGTTCTCCGGCGCCTGTGCCGGCTGCGGCGAGACCCCCTACCTGCGCCTGCTGTCGCAGCTGTTCGGCGACCGGCTGCAGATCGCCAACGCCACCGGCTGCTCCTCGATCTACGGTGCCAACCTGCCGGTGACGCCCTGGACCACCAACGCCGAGGGCCGTGGGCCCGCCTGGGCGAACTCCCTGTTCGAGGACAATGCCGAGTTCGGCCTGGGCTTCCGGCTGGCCGCCGACATGCAGGGCGAGCTGGCGGCCCAGCTCCTGCGCGAAATGGCGCCCGAGCTCGGCCTCGAGCTGGTCGAGGCGGCCCTGGCCGCACCGCAGGTGCGCGAATCCGAGATCCTGGAGCAGCGCGCACGGGTGGCCCAGCTGCGACGCCGCATCGAGGCCATGCCCGAGGCACCGCACCGTGACGATCTGCTGGCGGTCCTGGACCATCTCGTCCGCCGCAGCATCTGGCTCGTGGGCGGGGACGGCTGGGCCTACGACATCGGCTATGGCGGCCTCGACCACGTGCTGGCCAGCGGCCGCGACGTCAACGTGCTGGTGCTGGACACCGAGGTCTACTCCAACACCGGCGGGCAGGCGTCCAAGGCCACACCTCTGGGCGTGGTGGCCAAGTTCGCCGCGGGCGGCAAGCGCACCGCGCGCAAGGACCTGGCGCTGCAGGCCATCGCCTACGGCAACGTCTACGTCGCCCAGGTCGCCATGGGCGCCAACCCGCAGCAGACACTTCTTGCCTTCCGCGAGGCCGAGGCCTGGCCCGGGCCGTCCCTGATCCTCGCCTACAGCCACTGCATCGCGCACGGCTTCGACCTGCGCTTCGGCATGCGCCAGCAGGACCTGGCGGCGGCCTCGGGCTACTGGCCGCTGTTCCGGTTCAACCCGGCGATGCGCACCGCCGGCGAGATGCCGTTCCGGCTCGATTCGCCGCGCCCGACGGTGCCGCTCCGGGACTACGCCTACAACGAGCTGCGCTACCGCAGCCTCGCCGCCATCCGCCCGCGCGAGGCCGAGCAGATCCTGGCCGCCGCCGAAAGTGCCGCGCGCGAGAAGTATGCCCAGTACGAGGCGCTGGCCAGCCGCGACGGCAGCCGGTTCCACCCCGACGCGGCCGTCACCGGCGACGGTCCGGGCTGAGGAGGCGCAGATGGACCTCGGCACCCGCTATCTCGGCCTGGCGCTGCGCAACCCCGTCGTCGCCTCGGCCTCGCCCCTGGCCGCCAATGTCGGCAGCCTCCGCCAGCTGGAGGACGCCGGGGCGGGGGCGGTGGTCCTGCCGTCGCTGTTCGAGGAGCAGATCCGCGAGCAGGAGCGCCTGCTCGAGCAGCTGACCGGCGTCGGCGCCGACAGCTCGCCCGAGGCCGGCTCCTACTTCCCGGCCGCGGTCGAGTACAACACCGGTCCCGACGACTATCTGGATCTGGTCGCCCGCGCCCGTGCCGCGGTCGACATCCCCGTCATCGCCAGCCTGAACGGCGTCACCGAGGCCGGCTGGCTCGACTATGCGGCGCTGATCGAAGAGGCCGGCGCGTCGGCGCTGGAGCTGAACATCCAGCGCATCGTGGCCGATCCCTCGGTCAGCGGTGCCGAGGCCGATGCCGGTTGCGTGCGGCTGCTGGAAGCCGTCCGCGCGCGCGTGACCCTGCCCGTCGCCGTCAAGCTCAACCCCTACTTCTCCGCCTTCGGTGCCCTGGCCCGCCAGCTGGATGCCGCCGGTGCGGACGGCCTCGTCCTGTTCAACCGGCTCTATCAGCCGGACATCGACCTCACGCGCCTGCGCTGGACCAACGACGTGGCGCTGAGCGGTGCCGGCGAGATCCGCCTGGGCCTGCTCTGGCTGTCGCTGCTCGCCGGCCGCCTGCCCCACGCCTCCCTGGCCGCGAGCACCGGCGTGGCGAGCTCGGAGGAGGTGCTCAAGTATCTGCTCGCGGGTGCGGACGTCGCCATGACCACCTCCGCCCTGCTCCGGCACGGGCCGAGCTACCTGCGGACCATGCTGGCCGAGGTCGCGTCCTGGCTCGACGCCCGCGGCTTCGATTCGGTGGCTGCGGTCAAGGGCCTGATGCGCGATTCCCACCCCGACGCCGAGGCCGGCCCGCACGCGCGCCTGGACTATATCCGCACGCTCACCGGCTATCGCGGACCCTATGTCCGCTGGTGAGCCCTAAGCTCGCCCAGAACGAGCTCCGCCGCCGGGTCGACGGCCGCCGCGACCGCCGGCGACAGTGCAGCACCGGGCTCGAACGCCTGCGCCGTGATGGCGACGACGAGGCAGCGCGGCGGCAGTGCCGCCAGGGCGCGGGCGAGCTCGATCGCCTGCGCCACGCCCAGGCCGTGGCTGGAGACCCCGCCGGGCGCCTCGGGCACCGGCCCGGCATGGGCGTCGAGGCGCGTGATGGTCCCGGGCGGGCCGCGCGACACCGCGGCGTCGACCAGGATCGCCAGGGCCGAGCCTTCGATCGCGGCCAGCAGCGACGTCGCCTCGCCCCCGAGCTCCAGCAGCGTCACGTCGTCCGGGACGCGCTCGCGCAGCCGATGCACGACGGCCCGGCCGACGCCGTCGTCGCCGCGGTCGGGATTGCCGACGCCGATCACCACCCGGCGGGCCACCGGTGCGCCGCCTTCAGCCGCGATCGATGTCGAGCCGCAGGAAGTGGGTGGCGCAGGAGATGCACGGATCGTAGTTGCGCACCGTCTGCTCGCAGCGCAGGCGCAGGTCCTCGTCCGGCAGGTCGGCCCACCGGCCGATCAGGGACATGAGGTCCTCCTCGATCGTGGCCTGGTTCTGCGAGGTGGGCGGCACGATGACGGCGTCCTCGATCGCCCCGTCGGCGCCGATCCGGTAGCGGTGGTAGAGCATGCCGCGCGGCGCCTCGGTCGCGGCATGGCCCGTGCCGGCGCCCGGCGTCACCGGTACGGCGGGTGCCTCCGGCTCGACATAGGCGTCGATGACGCGCAGCGCCTCCTCGCAGGCGAAGACCAGCTCGACCGCGCGCACGACGATGCTCTGGTAGGGATTGCGGCAGACCGGGCCCAGTCCGGCCTCGCGTGCCGCCTGGCTTGCCGCCGGCGGCAGCTTCGCCGAGTTCAGGCCGTAGCGCGCCAAGGGGCCGACGAAATAGTTGCCGCGCGCCCGCAGCCGGCAGTGCAGTGCCGTCGAGTGCCGGACGTGCAGCTCCTCGAAATGTGCCGGATAGTCCTCGGCGGCGATGTCCAGGCCGCGGCTCGAGACGATCCGGCCCTCGTTGAACGGGTACTCGTCGGGATGGCTCAGCGCCACCAGCTCGTAGTCCCGCTCGCAGTCGGGGAAGTCGAACCCCGCGACCCAGCGCACCGTGGCGACGGCCGCGTCGCGCGCGCGCTCGAGCGGCCCGCGCAGCGTGCCGAGCTGGCGCCGCGTCGGCGTCTTGTAGAACCCGCCGACGCGCACGTTGATGGGATGGATCTCGCGCCCGCCCAGCAGTGCTACCAGCTCGTTGCCGGTCTTCTTCAGCGCCAGGCCGCGCCGCACGATGTCGCCATGGTCGCGCGCGAGGTCGATGCCGCTCTGGTAGCCCAGGAAATCCGGGGCGTTGAGCATGTAGACGTGCAGCGCGTGGCTCTCGATCCACTCGCCGCAGTAGAGCAGCCGCCGCAGCTCCCGCAGCGGACCGCCGACCTTTACGCCCAGGGCCGCTTCCATGGCGTGGACGGCGCTCATCTGGTAGGCGACCGGGCAGATGCCGCAGATCCGGGCCGTGATGTCCGCGACCTCGGTGAAGGCGCGGCCGCGCAGGAACGCCTCGAAGAAGCGGGGCGGCTCGAAGATCTTGAGCTCGGCCGTCTTCACCACCCCGTTTCGAATCGTCACCTTGAGGGCGCCCTCGCCCTCGACGCGGGCGAGCTGGCCGACCTTGATCGTCCTAACGGTCATGCCGCACCGCCTCGGCCTGGAACGGCTCGGCGCCGACGTTGAAGGTCATGTAGAGGCGCTTGAGGGTCGCGGCGATCGAGGCCCAGCCCCTGCAGTGCCGTGCCCAGTGCGCGCGTGTTGGGGCTCTCCATCGGCCCGAAGCAGCCGTAGCAGCCACGGTCGTAGGAGGGGCACAAGGCGCCGCAGCCGCTGCGGGTGACCGGGCCCAGGCAGGGGGTGCCCTTGGCCACCATCACGCAGGCATTGCCCTTGAGCTTGCAGTCGACGCAGACGCTGTGGCTCGGCACCGCGGGCTTGCGGTCGTAGAGCAGAAAGGCGCTCAGCACCTCGAGCAGCTGCCGCTTGTTGATCGGGCAGCCCTGCAGCTCGTAGTCGACCTTGACGTGCGCGGCGATCGGCGTCGAGGTGCCGAGCGTCTCGATGTAGTCCGGCCGGGCGTAGACGATGCGCATGAACTCGCCGACGTCGGCGAAGTTGCGCAGGGCCTGGATGCCGCCCGAGGTGGCGCAGGCGCCGATGGTGATCAGCCGCTTGGACTGGCGGCGCACGTCCTTGATCCGCTCGGCGTCGTGCGCGGTGGTGATCGAGCCCTCGACCAGCGACAGGTCGTAGGGGCCGGCGATCTCGGTCCGGCTCGCCTCCAGGAAGTAGGCGATCTCGACCGCGCCGGCGACCGCCAGCAGCTCGTCCTCGCAATCCAGGAGGCTGAGCTGGCAGCCGTCGCAGGAGGCGAACTTCCACACCGCAAGCTTGGGCTTCTTCGCGGCCAGCTCAGATCTCCTTCAGCGCCAGGATGTGGCGGATCCGATCGTGGGACACCACCGGCCCGTCCCGGCACACGAGCGTGGGCCCGAGCTGGCAGCGGCCGCAATGGCCGAGCGCGCACTTCATGTGGCGCTCGAGCGAGAGATGGATCGCGGCGTCGGGCACCCCGCGCTCGCCCAGGGCGGCGGCGGCGTAGCGCATCATCACCTCGGGACCGCAGACCAGTGCCACGGTGTGCGCGGGATCGAAGCCGACCCGGGCGATCAGCTTGGTCACCACCCCGACATCGCCGCGCCAGTCGGTCCCCGCCTGGTCGACGGTGACCTCGATGCTGACGTCGAGCCGCCGGCGCCAGCGCTCCAGCTCGCCCGGGTAGAGGATCTGCTCGGGGCTGCGCGTGCCGTAGAGCAGGGCGATGCGCCCGTAGCGCGCGCGCTCCGCGAACAGCTGGTAGAGTGCCGGCCGCAAGGGGGCGAGACCGAGTCCGCCGGCGACCACCACCACGTCGTGGCCGGCAGCGGCCTCGACCGGCCACGGGTTGCCGAACGGGCCGCGGATGCCCAGCCGCGCGCCCGGCCGCAGCCGCGCCAGCGCGCCCGAGACCTTGCCGACGTCGCGGATGGTGTGGACGACCGGCCCGCCGCCCTCCAGATGGCCGCTGACGCTGATCGCGGCCTCGCCGACGCCGAACGCCCAGAGCATGTTGAACTGCCCGGGGCGCGCCGGGGCCAGGCCGCCGTCGGCGACCTCCAGGTCGAGCGTCCAGGTGTCGGCCAGCTCGCGGCGCCGGCGCAGCACCGTCGCCTGGAGCGGCCGCATCGGGTCGGGGCGGGCGGGCTCAGGCCGCAGGGCCATAGACGTCGAACATCTGCAGGCGGGCGGCCTGGAGCCGCCGGACGAGCTCGGGCACGAAGCGCTTCATCAGCTCGTAGCCCAGATGGTGATCGGCCTCGCACTTGCCGCGCAGGCAGACGGCGTCGAGGGCGATGGCGCGGGTCAGCTCGACCGCCCGGGCGTCGTAGGACCAGCGGTAGGGCGGAATCAGCCAGGAAATACCGGCGATCTCGCCCTCGTGCAGGGTCAGGAACCGCTTGGCGCCGTGCCCGGGAACGCTGACCTCGAAGGCAACCTTGCCGTGGCGGATCAGGTAGAACTGCTCGGCCGATTCGCCTTCGTGGAACAGGTAGGCACCGGCGTCGAACACGACGTTCCGCCCGCAGCCGGCGACCAGGGCGCAGAACTCGGGATCCAGGCCGCGGAAGAACGGGTGCTCGGCGATGATCGCCTCGAACGTCCTCATCGGCCGCCTCCGGCACCGTCGCTGGCCGCGATCGCGCGGACCTCCTCGGTGATGTCGATGCCGACCGGGCACCAGGTGATGCAGCGGCCGCAGCCGACGCAGCCCGAGGAGTCGAACTGGTCGAACCAGGTCGACAGCTTGTGGGTCATCCACTGGCGATAGCGGGATTCCGGCGAGGTGCGCACGCTGCCCCCGTGCATGTAGGAGAAGTCGAGCCCGAAGCAGGACGCCCAGTGGCGCGTCCGGCCGGCCGTGGCGCCGGTGAGGTCGAGGTCCTCGTCGACGCTCGTGCAGAAGCAGGTCGGGCACACCATCGTGCAGTTGCCGCAGGTGAGGCAGCGGTCGGCCACCTCGCTCCAGCGCGGGTGGGTGAGGTTGCGCGCGAGCAGCTCGGCCACGCCCTCGGCGGGCATGCTGCGGCCCATCTCCGCCACCGCGTTGGCCGTGGCCGCGGCGGCAGCCGCGCGGTCGGCGGCACCGGCCGCGCGATGCGGCAGCCCGGCCGCCAGTTCCGCACCGCGGGCGCTGCCGATCTCGACCAGGAACCGGTGATCGCCCGACGGGTCGAGCTCGGTCAGGGCGAGATCGAACCCGGCCTCGGCCTTGGGCCCGGTGCCCATCGACGTGCAGAAGCAGGTGGCGCGCGCCTCGGCGCAGTTCACCGCGACCAGGAACGCCCCGTCCCGCCGCGCCTGGTAGTGCACGTCGACATGAGGTCCCTGCAGGAAGACCCGGTCCTGGATCGCGATCGCGTGCAGCTCGCAGGCGCGCACGCCGATGAAGGCGAAGGGTCGCGGCGGTGCCGGCGGCGAGGTGAAGCTGATGCCGTCGCCGTCCCGCTGCGCCTGCCAGAGCGGCAGCGTCGGCGGATGGAGGTACTTCTTCCAGGACTGGGGTCCGACGACGTAGCCGAACAGGGCATCGTCGGTGCGTCGCGCGAGGCGATAGTGTCCGGGTGCATGTTCGTCGGTCCAGCCCGACGGGAGATCGCCTGCCGCCTCGATGCGGTCATAGACGATGGCACCGTCGCGCACGGTCGGCCCGTAGGTCTCGTAGCCCATGCGGTCGAGCGCGCCGAGGAGTGCCGGAATGCCGTCGCGCGCCGCGATGACGAGCTCGCCCCATGCCGCGGACCCCGTGGCGTCCCCGCCGTCTCGCTCATCCTTGGTATGGAGCGTCATGTCGTGACCGACCCCGATGCCGCAGCTTGGTGATGCTAACCGAAGTCGCGGCGCTCGAACATGGCCCGCCCCCGTGGCAAAGTGGCGAGTCGGGTCCCGCTCAGCAGATGCGGGGGAGCTGCTCGCCCACCAGCATGTCGAGGATGCGGCCGCCGCCGAACAGGGTCCGCAGGACCACCGTGCCCGGATGGTCGGCGACGGCACGGCCGATCAGCCGGGCCTCGCACCCCTCCGGCCGGGCGCGCATGGCAGCCAGTGCGGCCGGCGCCTCCCCGGGCGGCACCATCAGGACCAGGGTACCCTCGTTGGCGAGGTAGAGCGGATCCAGCCCCAGGATCTCGCACAGGCCGCGCACGGCGGGGCGCAGGGGCAGCGCCTGCTCGTCGATCTCGATTCCGCACCCGGCCGCGGCCGCGATCTCGTTCAGGGCCGAGGCCAGCCCGCCGCGGGTGGCGTCGCGCGCACAGCGGACCGAGGGGGCCGCCGCGAGCACGGCCCGCATCAGCCCGGCCAGCGGCGCGCAGTCGCTGGCGACCGGGCTGTCCAGCGCGAGGTCGCCGCGTGCCGCCAGGATCGCCGCGCCATGGTCGCCGAGGCAGCCGCTGACGAGCACGGCGTCGCCCGGGCGCAGGTGCCGCGCGGCAAGGTCCAGGCCGGCCGGGATGACGCCGACCCCGGCCGTGGTCACGAACAGCTTGTCGGCCGCACCCCGCCCCACGACCTTGGTGTCGCCGGTCACGATCGTGACCCCGGCCCGCACCGCGGCGGCCTGCATCGAGCGCGCGACCCGCTGCAGCAGCTCGACGGCGACACCCTCCTCGATGATGAACGAGGCCGAGAGCCAGAGCGGCGTGGCGCCGCCGACCGCGAGGTCGTTGACGGTACCGTTGACGGCGAGGCTGCCGATGTCGCCGCCGGGAAAGAACAGCGGATCGACGACGAAGCCGTCGGTCGTGAAGGCGAGCCGCCCTCCCACCGCCTCGGGCGGCAGGGTGAGCCGCGCCTGGTCCTCGAGCCCGCCCTCCGGAGCGCCGAAGGCGGCCAGGAACACCTCGTCGACCAGCGCCCGCATGGCCTTGCCGCCGCCGCCATGGGAGAGGTCGACGGTCGTGGCGCGCAGGCGCCCCGTGGTCAAGGAGCCGCCCGCTCCGGCAGGGCGGTCGGCGCCCCGCTCGCGGACCCCGGCATAGAGATGGTAGGCGGCGCAGGCACCTTCGGAGGAGACCATGAGCGGGCCCAGGGGGGTTTCGGGCGTGCAGTCGAGTGCGAATTTCGGGCACGCCCAGGGCTTGATCATGCCCTTGACGACCTCGCCGCAGCGGCAGCCCTGGGCGAGCTCGGCCTCGCGCCCCGAGCGCTTGCCCGCACCGTAGCCGACCGCGAACCGCAGTTCGGCGTCGTGGGCGGCGTAGCGGTCGCGCAGCCGCACGCCCGAGCGGTCGATCTCGCCGAGCCCGCGCCAGTCGAAGGCGTCGCGCGGCTCGTAGACCTCGGCGATCGCGGCCAGGGCCGCCGGGTTGCCGTGCTCGGGCACCACCCGCGCATACTGGTTCTCGACCTCGGCCCGCCCTTGCGCGATCTGGCGCACGACCATCAGCACCGCCTGCAGCAGGTCGAGCGGCTCGAAGCCCGCGACCACGATCGGCTTGCCGTAGTCCCTGGCCACGAAGTCGTAAGCGTGCGTGCCGATCACCATCGAGACGTGGCCGGGGCCGACGAAGCCGTCCAGGCGCATGTCCGGGTCGTCGAGCAGCGCCTTGATCGGCGGCGGGACCAGGATGTGGTTGCAGAACAGGAGGAAGTTGCCGATCCCCTCGCGCGCCGCCTGCTGCACGGTGAGTGCGGTGGCGGGCATCGTGGTCTCGAAGCCGAGCGCGAAGAACACCACCTCGCGGTCGGGATGGCGGCGCGCCAGCTCCAGCGCGTCCAGCGGCGAGTAGACCATGCGGATGTCCGCACCCCTGGCCTTGGCCTGCAGGAGCGAGCCGCGCGTGCCGGGGACGCGCATCGCGTCGCCGAAGGTGGTGAAGATCACCCCCGGCCGCTCGGCGATCTCCAGACAGTCGTCGACCCGGCTCATCGGCAGCACGCAGACCGGGCAGCCCGGGCCGTGGATGAACTCGATCCCGGGCGGCGTCAGCTTGTCCAGCCCGTAGCGGAAGATGGCGTGGGTGTGGCCGCCGCAGATCTCCATGATGTGCAAGGGCCTGGCGGCGGTCGCACCGGTTTTGGCCACCTCCAGCTCGAGTGCGGCCAGGAGCCCCTTGGCCCGGGCCGGATCGCGGAACTCGTCCAGATACCTCACGGCCGGGTCTCGCCGAGGGCGGCCTCGGACGCGCGCATGGCCTCCATCTGCTCCATGAGCTCGCCCAGCTCCTCGAGCGCCTGCAGCGTCGCCGCCGCGGCGGCGGGGTCGATCCGGCTCATGGCGAAGCCGACATGGACCAGGACCCAGGCACCGACGATCTCGTCCAGCGCCTCGGGCTCGGCCACGCAGATCAGGTTGACCTCGCGCCGGGTGCCCAGCACGTCGACCGTGCCGGTCATCCGCTCGCGATCGGTGATCGCCACCACCAGGCCGGGGATGCCCAGGCACATCGCCGTCACCGCCCCCGCGGAGTTGTCGCGGAGACGCCGGCGAGGAGCGCGTCGCGGCGGCTCGCCAGCCAGCCCAGCCAGTCCGCCATGCCCTCGCCGGTGCGGGCCGACAGCCGCAGCACCGTCACGTCCGGGTTCACCCGGCGCGGCATGCGCCTCGCACATGTCGAGATCGACGTCGCAATGCGGTGCGAGGTCGATCTTGTTCAGGAGCACGAGCGATGCCGCCTGGAACATGTCGGGATATTTCAGCGGCTTGTCCTCGCCCTCGGTCACCGAGAGGATCGCCACCTTGGCGGCCTCGCCCAGGTCGAAGGCGGCCGGGCAGACCAGATTGCCGACATTCTCGATGAACAGCACGCCCCCGGGTGCCAGGTCCAGGTCCTCGATCGCGTGGCCGACCATGTGGGCGTCGAGATGGCAGCCCTTGCCGGTGTTGATCTGGATCGCCGGCGCGCCCGTCGCACGGATGCGCTCGGCGTCGCGCGAGGTCTGCTGGTCGCCCTCGATCACCGCTACGGGGTGGCGGCCGCCCAGCGCCTCGATGGTGCGGCAGAGCAGCGTCGTCTTGCCGGAGCCGGGGGAGGAGACGAGGTTCAAGGCCAGCGTCGCGGTCTCGGCGAGCCGCGCGCGGTTGGCCCGCGCATGGCGGTCGTTCTCGGCCAGGATGTCGGTCTCGATCGACACCCTGCGCGCCTGCGCCGGGCCCGGCGGATGGGCGTGCACAGGGCCATGGTCATGCTCGAGCCGGGCGTGCCCGACCTCGCTGCAGCCGCAGATGCCGCACATCAGTCCACCTCCAGGTCCTTGACCCGCATCTCGTCGCCGCCGGCGAGGTCGAGGCGGCCGCCGCCGCACGCCGGACAGGGTGCCAGCCGGTCGTCCAGCACCACCTCGGCGCCGCAGTCGCGGCAGTGCGCCCGCCCCGGCAGGGCGATGATATCGAGCTCGGCACCTTCCGCCAGCGAGCCGCGCATCACCGCGGCGAACCCGAAGCGCAGAGCCGCCACCTCGACCGCGGCGAACCGCCCGATCTCCAGCCGCACGCGGCGCACCCGGCTGAACCCGTCGCGGGCGGCGGCATCCTCGAGCAGGCGGCGGATGCTCCGGCACAGCGAGACCTCATGCACGGCCCGACCCGAGCCCGGCCAGCAGGCGAGGCCGCCCTGCAGGCACCATGCCCGTCACGGGCCGGTCCGATGCCGGGCCGCGGCCACCACCGCCTGCCCCAGCGCGAGCCCGCCATCGTTGGGCGGCACCTTGGCGTGGGTCAGGACGACCCGGTCGCGCAGCTCTGCGAGGCACAGCTCGAGGAGCGTGCGGCTCTGGAAGCAGCCGCCCGACAGTGCGATCGCGCGCGCGCCATGCGCCGTCGCCAGCCGGCCGGCCAGCCCGGCCACCGCGCCGGCGAGGCCGCGATGGAACCGGGCCGCGATCGCCTCGCGCGGCACGCCCGCATCGAGATCGGCCAGCAGCGCCGCCCACATCGGCCCGCACTCCAGGGTGGCACCACCGGTCGCGAACGGATAGGCGGCCGCATCGCCGGCGAGCCCCCGGCGCGCCAGCCCCTCCAGCAGCATCGCTGCCTCGCCCTCGTAGCTCTGGCGGTCCGGTGCGACGCCGACGGCCGCGGCCACCGCGTCGAACAGGCGCCCCGCCGAGGAGCCGAGCGGCGCGTTGATGCCGCCCGCCACCGCCGCGCGCAGCAGCCCCAGCGGCCGCTCCGGCAGCAGCCGGTCGGCCGCGGCGGCGAGGCCGCAGCCGTCGAGCTGCGCCAGCAGGTTGCGCCACGGCTCCCGCTGCGCCGCGTCGCCACCCGGGAGCGGCACCGGCCGCAGCGAGGCGAGGCGGGCAAAGCGCGAATAGTCGCACAAGAGGAACTCGCCGCCCCACACCGTGCCGTCGTCGCCCAGGCCCAGCCCGTCGAGCACCACGCCCAGCACCGGCCCGGCATCCGCCGGCCAGCGGGCCTCGGCCATCGCGGACGCGACATGGGCATGGTGGTGCTGCACGCGCTCGAGCGGCGCGCCCAGCTCTCGGGCCCGCGCCTCGGCATGCGCGGTCGAGCGGTAGTCGGGGTGCAGGTCGCAGGCGATGACCTCCGGTGCCGTCGCGACCAATAGAGCATAATCGCGCTCGGCCCGGGCGAACTCTTGTGCCGTCGCGGCGTCGTCGAGGTCGCCCAGGTGCTGCGACAGCAGCGCGCGGCCGTCCGCGGTCAAGCAGAGTGCCGCCTTGAGCTGCGCGCCGTAGGCGGCCACGGGCGGTGCTCCGGCCAGCCCCGGCGGCATGGGCAGGCTCGCGGGCGCATGGCCGCGGGCGCGCCGCAGCAGCCGGGCCGCACCCGCCGCCGGCAGCACCAGCGAATCGTCGAGCCGGCGGGCGATCGCGCGGTCGTGCAGGAGGAAACCGTCGACGAACGGCCCCAGCTGCGCGCGCGCCTCGGCATGGCCGATCGCCTGCGGCTCGCCCGCCCGGTTGCCCGAGGTCATCACCAGCGGCCCCCCGAACGCCTGCAGCAGCAGGTGATGCAGCGGGGTCGGCGGCAGCAGCCAGCCCAGCGCCCACTGGCCCGGCGCCACGGCGGGCGCCAGGGCCTCGCCGGCGGCCTCCAGGAGGACGATCGGGCCTTCCGGCCCGGCCAGCAGCGCCGCCTCGGCGGCCGACAGGGTGGCGAAGCGGGCCACCGTGGCGAGGTCGGGCGCCATGACCGCCAGCGGCTTGCCCGGCCGGCGCTTGCGCGCGCGCAGCAGGAGCACGGCCTCCTGGTTGCGGGCGTCGCAGGCCAGGTGGAACCCGCCCAGGCCCTTGACCGCCAGGATCGCACCCGCCCGCAGCAGGGCCACCGCGCCGGCCACCGCGTCGCCCGGCTGCTCCTCGCCGCCGACCTCCAGCCACAGGCGCGGCCCGCAGGCCGGGCAGGCGTTGGCCTGGGCGTGAAACCTCCGGTCCGCCGGATCCTCGTACTCCCGGCGGCAGGCCGGGCACATCGCGAAGCTGGCCATGGTGGTGGCAGCGCGATCGTAGGGCACGCCCGTGACGATCGAGAAGCGCGGCCCGCACTGGGTGCAGGTGGTGAAGGCGTAGCGGTACCGCCGGTCCAGCGGATCGGCGATCTCCGCCCGGCAGTCGGCGCAGGTCACGGCATCGGGCGTGACGGCGGTGCGCACGGTGCCGGTGGCCGACGCCCGGATGGCGAACCCGCTCAGTCCCGGCCGCGGTGCCGCCCGGCTGCGCTCGATCGCCTCGACCCGGGCCAGGGCCGGCGCCCGGGCCGCGAGATCGGCGGCGAAGCGGTCGAGGTCCGCACCCTCGGCGTGGATCAGCACCCCCTCGCCGTCATTGTGGACCTCGCCGCGCACCCCCTGCTCCGCGGCCAGCCGGACGGTGAACGGCCGGAAGCCCACGCCCTGCACCTGGCCACGGACCCGGATGCGCTCGGCCCTGGGTGCGGCTGGGTCGGTCAGGCCGGAGCGTCCAGCCGGTAGGTGCGGATGGCGGTGTTGCGCCACAGGTCCAAGAGCTCGTCGCCGCTGCAGCCTCGGGTGATCTCGTCGAGGATCGCCACCCACGCGGGATAGTCGTGGGTCAGCTCCGAGACGGTCCAGTCGCTGCCGTACATGACCCGGGAAAAGCCGAAGCAGTCCAGCACGTGCTCGACATAGGGGCGGACCTGGTCCTTGGTCCAATGCTCGTGGTCGGCCTCGGTGATCACGCCCGAGAGCTTGCACACGACGTTGGGCAGCTCGGCCAGCCGCTGGATCTGGCTCTTCCACGGCTCGACCAGGCCGTCGCGGATGCCGGGCTTGCCGATATGGTCCAGCACGAAGCTGACCTCGGGGCAGCGCCGCGCCAGCTCGATCGCGAACACCAGCCCCCAGTGCTTGACGCAGATGTCGAAGGTGAGCCCGCGCGCCGGGAGCAGGCGCAGTGCCTCGAGAAAGGCCGGGCGCAGGCAGAAGCTGTTGTCGGTCTCGGTCTCGATCAGCCGCCGGATGCCGCGCAGGCACGGATACTGCGCCAGCCGGTCGAGATCCGCCTCGACCGCCGCACCCTTCTCCATGGGTGCGTGGGCGATCATGCCCGCGAGCCGGGGATCGGCGTCCGCCAGACCCTGCACCCAGGCGGCCTCGGCGAAGTGCAGCCCCTGATCCACCGCCACCTCGGCAAAGACGATCCGGTCGACCTGGACCTGGGCGCGGCAGCGGTCGAAGTCGCCCAGATCGTAGCGCCGGTCGATCCGGGGCACCTTGGCGAGCCAGCCGTAGCGCAGCCAGGTCGGGTCGTAGAGGTGGACGTGGCTGTCGACGATCGCAAAGCTCGGCATGCGGCACTCCCTGACCTTTTGCCCGCCATATGGCCGGGCTGGAGGTCAGGGGTCAATCGGCCGCGACGCTGGTCTCAGAGTGCCGCCAGGAAGTTCACGAGGTCGGTGATCTCCTGCGTGCTGAAGCCGACCCCGAACCGGCGGTCGTAGAACAGGACCACGTCCTCCAGCGTCCTGGCGCTGCCGTCGTGGAAGTAGGGCTCGCGGGATGCCAGCGCGCGCAGCTGCGGCACGGTGAACCGGCCGATGTCGGCGCACTTGCCGGTGATCAGTGCCAGGCCCGGGTCGTTGGTCACGATGGGCCCGTAGCCGGCGAAGCCGGGCTGGGCGTCGGCATGGCAGGTCAGGGTGAACCGCGGCAGGTCGAGCACGGCCGGGAGGCCGCCGAACAGGACGCCGGTGCCGCCGACGCCGATGTTCATCTGCGGGTTGGGCACGAAGTCGCCGCCCGAGGCGAACACGCCGTGACAGGAGCTGCAGGTCGCCTCGTCGAGGTCGCCGCCCACGTCCGACCGGTCGTTGAAGCCGTCCACGCCGCTCACCGGGAAGGTGCGGCTGTTGAACAGCGCCTCGCCACGGGCGATCGAGGCGCGCGCCTCGGTGCCCGAGATCCAGTTCTGGAATGAGATGAAGGGGAAGCCTCCGGCCGGGAAGGGCAGCTGGCTGCTGAGCGCCACCGGTCCGGCGGTGGCGCCGTCGCGGTTGAGCCGGCCGGCCAGGCGATCGAACTGCTGGGCCGAGAAGATGCCGGTCTGGAAGGCGACGATCTGCTTGATCTGCTCCGCGGTCGGGTCCTTGGCCGCCTGCGCATGGCCGCGCGTGGCGGTGATCGCCTGCTGCTCCAGGGACGGCTCGCGGCCGTCCCACATCAAGGTGCCCGGCAGGATCTTGCCCTTGCCGCTGCTGCGGACGGTCTTGAAGTTCATCTGCGCGACGCCGGGCGGGCGCCGGTAGACCGACACGCGCCCGGCCGCGACGCCGTGGACGGAGTCCGTGTTGCAGCCCGGCGGATCCTGATCGGCGGTGATCGCGAGGTCGAACTCGACCGGCTTTGCCGACCCGTCCGCCTTGCGCGGGGGCCAGGGCAGCGGCATGCGGATCGAGGCCCGGTTGAGGATGACCGAGTAGGCCGCGCGCAGGCGCGTGGACCCCGCCACGGCGTCGGGGCAGTTGGCCCCGTCGACCGGCGCGAACAGGGGGTCCTTGCCCTGGGTCGCGTTGAACCGGGCGCGCACGTTGCGCAGGCTGATGCTCATGCCGCTGGGCGGCTGGTGGCAGGTGGCGCACGAGCGGCCGTTGGTGCCGAGGGACTGGAAGAACGGATGGGTGGCCGTGACCACGGCCCCGCGGGGCTGGTAGGCGCCGACCCGCCCGAACGGATTCCAGAAGGTCTCGAAGGGCGGGATCACCGCCGGGATCCGACCCTGGTTGTAGATGCGGCTCGAGACCGTGTCGGTAGCGGACTGGGCCTGGGCCGGCGCCGGGCCCGCCGCGGCCGCAACCGTGGCGAGCCCCAGGAGGAGGGTGGCCGTCCGAGCGCGCAGCCCGAACCCGGGCCGTGGTCGACGGTCGCTGTGCGTGATCATGTTCTTCCCGACCCCGATCGGGCCGGCCTCTGAATTGTTGGCGGCGAGAGCGCTCGCGGGTCTTGTCGACGAAGCGATCCTCAGCATCCTGCTATGCCGCAACCTGCAGCATCCGTCCAATCGAAGGCACGCCGGCGGTGCTGATCGCGAACAGCATGTAGTGTCCCGGCACCAGTCGGTTGCGGTCGGACGGCAGCGTCACCCGCAGGCCGCCGCTCTTGGTGGCAAAAGCGAGCCGCACGATGCGCTGGTTCATGTTGAAGGTGTGGGTGACCGAGCCGATCCGTAGGAGGTTCACCGCTCCGATCGACGCAGCGTCGGCACAGCTCACGTCGAACGTGCTGCCGAGGCTGGCGGTCGCCGGCGCCCCGGTCACGTTCGGGCGCGGACCCTTGAACAGGTAGGGCGGCGAGAAGATCTCCGCGCTGTTGTTGCTCTTGCCGTTCTTGGGGGGCGGCGAGCCGCCGCCGGTCCAGAGCACGCGGCCGTCCGGCAGCAGGACCGCGGTCGAGTGGTAGATCCGCGGGGAGGCGCCGCTGGCCATGGTGGTCCAGCGCTCGGTGACCGGGTCCCAGAGTTCCGCGGCCAGGATCGCGCCGGCGGCGTTGTTGAAGTCGGCGGAGTTCGAGCCGCCGGTGACCAGGACCGTGCCGTCCGGCAGCAGCGTGGCGTTGGCGTGCCGCCGGGCGAACGCCATCGGGTTGGTCCAGCGCCACTGCGGCGCCGTAGCACTCAGATCGATCACCTCGGCGGTCGCGGTCGGACCCGCACCCGAAGCGCCGCCCGCGGTCATGATCTTGTTGTCGTCGTACTGCACGGCGACGCCGTAGCCGCGCATCGCGGCCTTGCGCTTGGGCCCGTTCTGCCAGCTGCCCAGTCCGGCGGTGTTGAGGAACCTGGTCTGCGGCTCCGGCCCGACGTGATAGACCCTGCCGTCGGGCAGGACGAAGATCTTCGGGTAGTTCTTCAAGCGCCAGCTGCGCGCCCGTCAGGCTGCGCAGGCCGCCGCCGGTCTGCCAGACCTGCGGCAGCGGGTTGGGCTGGGTGCTCCCGACCATGGTGCCGCTGAGCACCAGGGCCTCGCCGCTGGGCAGGGTGATGATGCTCGGATACCAGCGCCCGGAGTTGAGGCTCGCCGACTGCAGCTCCCACCGGTAGGTCGGCTGGTGCTCGAAGATGTTGATGTCCGACGAGCCGTAGTAGTTCTGGACCACATGGCCGCCCATGGTGATGAGCCTGCCGTCGGGAAGGAACGTGTGGCCGCAGCAGAACAGGTTCGTCTCGAAGTTCTCGACCTTGATGACGCTGCTGAGCGGCTGCCCGTTGGTCGGGATGTCGACGACGAAGGACTTGGTGTAGTCGGCCTTCTGCTTGCTGACCGGATTGGTCTCGTTCCCGTAGGCCAGGAGCTTGGCGGATTCGTGGCTGCTGGTCGGCAGCAGGTGCAGATGAACCGCCACGCATGGCCAGCTCTGGACCGGCGACCATTGACCGACCGTCGCCGAATCTCCGGCGGCGAACAACAGTCGCGGCGCGGCGACGCCTGCGAGCAGCGCGGCACTGGAAGAATGCAGCAGACTACGACGGGTCAACATCTTACGATGCCCTTGTATATTTCGCTATAAGATACCGATCAGGTCTGTTTTCTATAACCTGAATGCGAATTAAGTCCGCATTTTGCCCTCGGCGTGGATAGTTTCCGAACCTTCAAGCATAATACTAAGAACATGGACGTGCGGCGTCATTGATATGGATCAATCACACGCGGGTACGACTACGGTGCTCGATCGCCCTTACTGATGACATGGCATCAACTGAAAATTGTTAGAGCGCGATCAGCCGTTTTATTTGAGGTGTTAGAGTGCCCGCGGGCCGCTGGTCATCGGCTTGTTCCGACACACCGTCGTGGCGACGACCGCTGCGCCCACCCTGCGCGCTTGCCCAAGCCGGGAGGCGGCGGCATAGTCCCGGCCGTCATGCAGCCGGTGCCTTCCGACCTCGCCTTTCGCCACAAGCATCTGCTCGGCATCGAAGGGCTTGCAGCCCTTCGAGATCCAGGACCTGCTCGAGCGCGCGGACGGCTTCGTCGCCCTGAACCGGCAGGCCAACAAGAAGCTGCAGCTCCTCAAGGGCCTCACCCAGATCAACCTGTTCTTCGAGAGCAGCACCCGCACCCAGACCAGCTTCGAGCTCGCCGGCAAGCGCCTGGGTGCCGACGTGGTCAACATGTCGGTGGCGAGCTCGGCCATGAAGAAGGGCGAGACGCTGATCGACACGGCGATGACGCTCAACGCCATGCATCCCGACGTGCTGGTGGTGCGCCACCAGGACAGCGGTGCGGTGGCGCTGCTGGCGCGCCACGTCCGCTGTGCGGTCATCAACGCCGGCGACGGCGCGCACGAGCACCCGACCCAGGCGCTGCTCGACGCGCTGACCATCCGCCGCCGCAAGGGCCGGATCGAGGGGCTGACGGTGGCGATCTGCGGCGACATCCTGCACAGCCGCGTCGCCCGCTCCAACATCCTGCTGCTGACCGCCATGGGTGCCGAGGTGCGGGTGGTGGCCCCGACCACGCTGCTGCCGGCCGGCATCGAGAGCTTCGGCGTCGACGCGTTCACACCGACATGCAGCGCGGCCTGGAGGACGTGGACATCGTCATGATGCTGCGCCTGCAGACCGAGCGCATGCAGGGCAGCTTCGTGCCCTCGGTCGCCGAGTACTTCCACTTCTACGGGCTGACCTACGACAAGCTGCGCGCGGCCAAGCCGGACGCGCTGATCATGCATCCGGGGCCGATGAACCGCGGCGTCGAGATCGACGGCGTGGTCGCCGACGACATCGACCGCAGCGCCATCCTGGATCAGGTCGAGATGGGCGTGGCGGTGCGCATGGCGGTGCTCGACGTCCTGACCCGCGACCGAAGGGGCGAGGCCGCGTGAGCCGCCCGGTCGTCCTCGTCAACGCCCGCCTGCTCGACCCGGCCACCGGGCTCGACGGCCGCGGCGGCCTGCTGGTCGTCGGCGGCCGCATCGCCGAGTTCGGCCCCGACGTGACGGTGGCCCTGGCCCCGGGCGGGGCCGAGGTGATCGACGCGAAGGGCCTGTGCCTGGCGCCCGGCCTGGTCGACATGCGGGTCCAGCTCGGCGAGCCCGGGGCCGAGCACAAGGAGCGGATCGACAGCGGTGCCGCCGCCGCCGCGGCCGGCGGCGTGACCAGCATGGCCGTCCTGCCCAACACCGACCCGCCGATCGACGATCCGGCCATGGTCGAGTTCGTGGCCCGCCGCGCGCGGCAGGTGAAGCTGGGCAAGGTCTACCCCTATGCCGCGATCACCAAGCGGCTCGAGGGCCAGGAGCTGGCCGAGATCGGGCTGCTCAAGGCGGCGGGTGCCGTGGCCTTCACCGACGGCGAGCGCGCGCTGGCCAATGCCCGGGTGATGCGCCGCGCCCTGTCCTACGCCACCGGCTTCGACGCGCTGATCGTGCAGCACCCCGAGGAGCCGGCGCTGGCCGAGCACGGGGTGATGAACGAGGGCCAGCTCGCCTCCCGGCTGGGCCTGGCCGGCATCGCCGCCGGCGGCCGAGACGCTCATGGTCGAGCGCGACCTGCGCCTGCTGGAGCTGACCGGCGGGCGCCTGCACTTCGCCCACGTCTCGACCGGCGGCGCCCTGGCCGCGATCCGCGACGCCAAGGCGCGCGGCCTGCGCGTCACCTGCGACACCGCCCCGCACTACCTGGCGCTCAACGAGCTCGAGGTCGAAGGCTACCGCACCTTCGCCAAGGTCTCGCCGCCGCTGCGCGCCGAGGAGGACCGCCGCGCCGTGGTCGAGGCGCTGCGCGACGGCACCATCGACGTGATCGCCAGCGACCATTGTCCGCAGGACCAGGACAGCAAGCGCCTGCCGTTCGCGCAGGCGGCATGCGGCGTGATCGGCGTCCAGACCATGCTGCCGGTCTGCCTGCGGCTGGTCCACGAGGGCGAGCTGCGCCTGCTGGACCTGCTGCGCACCATGACCGAGGCGCCGGCGCGGATCCTCGGCCTCGATGCCGGGCGGCTCGCCCAGGGGGCCCCGGCCGATCTCGTCCTGTTCGACCCCGACGCACCGTGGAAGATCACCGAGGGCAGCCTGAAGAGCCTGTCGAAGAACACCGCCTTCGAGGGCCGGCTGGTCGAGGGCCGGGTCGCGCGGACCCTGGTCGACGGTCGCACCATCTACCAGCAGGAGATCTGAGCCGCGCACGCCCTGATCCGGCCGTGCTAGCCTCGTCGCCGGACGAGGGACCGCGCGAGCCGATGGACCAGGGCAACGACTTCCTCAAGGACCGCTTCATCGAGCGGGTGATCCTGCTGACGCTGCTGGCGTCCCTGGTGTTCGTCTGCATCCAGATCGTGCGCCCGTTCATCGGCCCGATGCTCTGGGGCATCATCATCGCCGTCGCGATCTGGCACCCCTACCGCCGGCTGTCGGGCTCTCTCGGCGACCGGCGCGATGCTCGCGGCCGTGTTCGTGTCGCTGGCGCTCCTGCTGATCCTGGTGGTGCCGATCTCGCTGCTCGTCGATTCCCTGGCCGAGGGCATTCGCGGCGTGGCCGGGCTGATGCGCGACCTCACCACCATCCGCATCCCCGAGCCGCCGGACTGGCTGGTGAAGCTGCCCGTGGTCGGGATGGAGCTGGACGAGCAGTGGCGCCGGGCGATGGTCGACCTGCCGGCGTCCCTGGCGCAGCTGCAGCCCTACATCGGCACCGCGGCCGGCTACGGCCTCTCGATCGGTGCCGGCCTCGGCTTTGCCATGATCGAGTTCCTGGTGGCGATCGTGATCGCCGCCATCCTGCTGGTCACCGGCGAGGCCGGCGTCCAGGTGCTGCGGCGCTTCGTGGCCCGGATCGGCGGCGTGCACCATCTCAACCTGCTCGACGTCGCCGCGCAGACCATCCGCGGCGTGGCGGCCGGGATCATCTTCACGGCCTTCCTGCAGGCGGCCCTGCTCGTGCTGGGCCTGGTCATCGTCGGCGCCCCCGGCCCCATCCTCCTGGGTTTCCTGACCTTCTTCATCCTCGTCCTGCAGCTGCCGAACTGGCTGGTCTGGGTCCCGGTCGTGGTCTGGCTCGGCTATCGCGGCCAGACCGGGATGGCCATCTTCCTGTTCGTCTGGGGCACCTTCGTCGTCAGCACCATCGACAACTTCATCCGCCCCTACCTGATCAGCCAGGGTGCCCGGCTGCCGCTCCTGCTGATCTTCGTCGGCGTCATCGGCGGCCTGCTCGCCTACGGCTTCATCGGCCTGTTCGTGGGCGCCACGCTCCTGGGCGTGGGCTACACCATCTTCCGCAGCTGGCTCGACGAGCAGCCGCCCCCGCCCGAATCGACCATCTGATCCCTGCGGCTTGGTCCGCGCCCCCGGGCATGCTAGGTCGGGCCCAGTTCGGGGGGGCGAGATGGGCGACGAGATGGGCGGAGCCGGCATGTGGAGCCTCGTGCTGGCATTGCTCGCCGGCTACGGCCTGGGCTCGATTCCGTTCGGGCTCCTGCTGACCCGCTGGGCCGGCGCCGGCGACATCCGGGCGATCGGCTCGGGCAACATCGGCGCCACCAACGTCCTGCGCACCGGCCGCAAGGGCCTGGCCCTGGCCACCCTGCTGCTCGACCTCGGCAAGGGTGCCGTGCCGACGGCCTTGGGCTATGCGTGGCTCGGGCCGCTGGGCGGCGTGCTGGCCGGTGCCGGGGCGATCGTCGGCCACTGCTTTCCCGTCTGGCTGGGCTTTCGCGGCGGCAAGGGTGTGGCCACCGCGGCCGGCGTCGTGCTCGGCCTCACGCCCGTGCTGTTCCTGGTCATCCTGGCCGTGTTCGTCGCCGTGGTCTCGGCCACGCGCTGGGTGTCGCTGGCCTCGATGGCCGCGGCCTGCCTGGCGCCGGTCGCCGCCTGGCTCCTGGGCGACCCGTGGGCCGCCGGCCTCTACCTGCTGGTGGCCGGCCTGGTCGTCTACAAGCACCGCGAGAACATCGGCCGCCTGCTCAAGGGCCAGGAAAGCCGGCTGAGCTTCGGCGGCAAGCCCGCCGCCTGACCGGCGCGCGTCGCCTCCCGCTCACAGCATCCGCCGCAGGACCGCGATCGCCGCGTCGTCGACCTGGTCGGCACTCTTCGGCAGGAAGCCGGCGAGCACGTCGTCGAGGCCCGAGGCCCGCGGGAGCGGCACCCCCAAGGCCCGCAGATCGGCGGCGACGTCCGCGGCATCCGGCGGGAGGTAGCGGTTCGATGCCTCCAGCGCCGCCCCGGCCGGCACGCGGATGGCCACGATCCGCGTGCCCGTCGGCAGCGAATGGTCGACCACGAAGCAGGGCCCGGCCATGATTCCGGCCAGAACGGTGACCGGTTCCGGGGGCATGGTCAGCGCCATGAACACCGGCATGCCGGTGTCCGGTTCGCGCAGCAGCATGTGCACGGTGCCCATGGTGACCTCGACCGCACCCTCGAGCTGGATGGCATCGCCCAGCAGCGTTTCGCTGTAGGCCGCCTCCAGGCCACTGCCATCGCCGTTCCGGATGCGCAGCGCACCGCGGATGATCTGGCCGCGATGCGCGGGCGACCAGGCCGACGAGTAGCAGGCATAGGCGCCACAGAGCCGGGCGCCGGCCGCCACGGGCGGGAGCGTGGCGGACGGGACGTTCCCCGCGGGCGGCTTTTCGACCCACGCTCGATGCGGCGTCTTGGGGCGCATGCCACCAACCAATCGTTCATTGGCCCGGACGTAATCCTATTCAACCTCTGCCGGCGCCGAGAGTTCCCCGCTGGCCCTGCTAGGGCCTGGATGCACCCGTTGTGGTCAGGAAACGCGCCACCAGATGCGGCACGTCCGTGACGAGATCGTAGGGCTGTGCCGCGCGGCCGGTGCCGAGCCGGACCTGCAGCAGGCTCGCGAGCGCCTCCGGCTCGTCGCAGACCTCGATCCCGTGCCGCTGGGCCAGACGGCGGACCAGGGCCGTCTGATCGCCGGCCGGACTGGCGCGGCTGGGCCGGCCCCGGCGCGGCATGGCGATGATCGGCTTGCCGGCGCGCATGGCCTCGCCGATGATTCCGATGCCGCCGTGGCAGACCACGACGCGCGCCTGCGCCATCCGGGCGGCCAGGGCCTCGGGCGGCAGGAAGCGCTCCCAGGCCAGGTGCTCGGGGATCGCGCGCGAGTGGCCGATCTGCGCGAAGCCCGCCAGTCCCAGCGTCGCGGCGGCACGGTCCGCCGCCGCCACCAGCTCGTCGAAGCCGTGGATGAAGGTCCCGACCGCCACCAGGATCACAGCAACGGACCGGAGGCCAGCACGGCGCGCGGAAAGGCCGCCAGCTGCTCCGGCCACTGCACGATGAACAGGTCGGCGAACGGGTAGACCAGCCGCCCGGACAGGGTCGGCTCGAGCTCGCCCGCGGTCTCGATGAAGATCAGCCGGGCGCCCAGGATCTTCGCCAGGAGGCAGATCGGCACCGCCACGTCGGCCCCGGTCGAGATCACCAGCCGGGGCCGCTCGCGCACGGCCACCGCCAGCGAGCCCGCGATGGTGCGCAAGGTGCGCCAGGGCGAGCGGCGCGGGTGGCAGACGAAGTAGGTCCGGCGCGGCGGCGCACGGGGCGGGCGCCCCCCGGCGAAGGTGACGTCGAACCGGTCGGCGAAGGCGATGCCGGCGGTGGCGCGCTCGAGCTCGGCCAGATGGCCGCCGGGCGAGTAGGCCCAGCAGGTGCGGCGCCGCTCGATCACGGCCAGGGCACCGCCCGGCGCGGATAGGCCGCCGCCAGCCGCCCGTCCCGGTCGAGCAGCACCATCAGCCGCTCGCGCTGGTCGAAGCGCCGCAGGCGTTCCGGCCGCTCGTAGGCATAGAGGTCGAGCGGTATCAGGCGGAAGAAGGCACGGCTGCGCAGGCGCAGCAGCAGCAGGTTGACGCGCAGCCAGGCGCCGATCCCGGGCGGGAACAGGAGGCGCAGGTCGAGGTCGGCGCGGTCGCCGCGCACCACCCCCTCGCGCCCGAGCGAGCCGATGCACAGGGCCTCGCGCAGCCAGGGCAGGGCGCGCAGCTGCACGGCGGTGTCGCGCAGGAACGCGTCGAGGGCCGCCGGATCGCGCCGGTAGCAGCGGCAGTAGCGCACGCAGACCCACACCTGGCCGTTGAGCGTGAAGCTCATGGTGTGCGCCGCCAGGGCGGCTCCCGTCAGCGCCGCGGCCGGCCCGGTCAGGGGCGCGAGGGCCGCAGCGAGGCAGGCGGCGACGAGGACCTCCAGGCCCAGGCGGAAGGACAGCTCCTTGGCGTCCATCCCGCGCATGCCCTGCAGGCACCAGTTCGCCGCCAGGATGAAGGCGCAGCTCTGCATCCAGGCGGCCACCCGCGGCGAGCCCGGCCGATAGGGGAACGCCTTGAGCTTGGGTTCGCTGAAAGAGGTAGCCATCAGCGCAAATCTAAACCATTAGTTGATAGACTTGTCAATTTCGGTGCCGAACGATGGCCTCGCTGCTGGTCCGCACGCTCCTGGTGCTGGTCTGCGCCTTCGCCGCCCTGTCGGCCTCGGCCGCGGCGGCGCTGGGTCTGGCCGAGGAGCGGATCCTCGCCTTCACCGCGCTGGTCTCGGTCCTCCTGCTGCTGCCGTTCCTCTACCGCCCGCGGCTGAGCCGTCCGAGCGGACCCGAGCTGGTCCTCGCGGCCCTGGCCACCGGCATCGTGCTGTCCGACCTCGCCGGCAGCTTCGCGATCCTGGACGCCAAGCTGGCGCTCCCGGTCCTGGCCCTGCTGGCGGCGCCCAACCTCGCCCGCTACCTGCCGCCCGAAGAGCTCACGCGCTTCGTCTGGCGGCTGCTCTCGGCCTATGTCGTGGCGACCTTCCTCTACCAGCTGTTCGCCGAGCCGGCCGCGGTGGCGCGCGGCTACGAGAACATCGTCCGCTACGATCCCACCGGCTCGGTGGTCATGCACAGCAGCCTGAGCCTGATCCACCTGATCGTGGCACTGGCCCGGCTCGGCCGCCGGCTGACCCTGCCCGCCCGCGCTGGCGACCCTGGTCCTGGGGTCGATGTCCCTGGCCATGGTGTTCCTGACCGCGACCCGCACCGCCCTGCTCACGCTGGCGCTGTTCGCCCTCCTGCAGGTCTGGAGTGCGGCCCGCCCCGACCTCGCCCTGCGCCGCCTCGCGGTGGCCGGCCTCGGCCTCGCCCTGGCGTTCCTCGCCTGGACCCTCCTGGTGAACGACAGCTTCTGGCTGCGTCTCGTCGGCGGCCAGGGCGATTTCAGCTCCGGCCGCCTGGTGTCGCATCGCACAGTGGCTGACCCTGGCCGGCGACCACCCCTGGGGCATGGGCCTGGGGGCGGTGCGCGAGCTGCTGGCCGACGGGCGCCCGGCGCTGGGCGGCGACGCCTACCTGGAATGGCCGCACAACGAGTTCGTGCGCCTCTATGTCGAGGCCGGCCCGCCCGGGCTCCTGTTCGTGACCCTGCTGCTGGCGCTCCTGGTGCGCCGCGGCGTGCAGGCGGCGCGCGACAGCGCCGACCCGGTGCTGCGGGCGCTGATCCTGGCCATCGTCGCCGACCTCGTGGCCGAGGCCTGCCTGCAGAACCTGCTCAACGCGGTCTACCACGCCACGGTGCTGGTGCTGATCCTCGGGCTGGCGGTGGCAGGCGGCCGCCGCGTGCCGGTGCGCGCCCCGGCCGTCGCCATGCCCCTCGCCCAGCCGGCCGCCAGCCGGTAGATTTCCCGTCCGCAGCCATCCGCAGGGGGCAGGGATGACCGAGGCCGGCGCCAGCATCTTCGACCGCGGCCTGCCGCGCACGCGCGCCAACCATCGGCCGCTGACGCCGCTCGACTTCCTGGCCTGGAGCGCTTCGGTCTTTCCCGAGCGGACCGGCGTCCGCTACGGCGAGCAGTCCCTCACCTGGGGCGAGGTCGACCGCCGCTGCCGCCGGCTGGCCTCCGCCCTGCGCGGCCTGGGCGTCGGCCGCGGCGACACGGTGGCGGTGCTCTGCCCCAACATCCCGCCGATGCTGGAGGCGCATTACGGCATCCCGATGGCGGGTGCCGTCCTCAACGCGCTCAACACCCGGCTCGATCCCGCCTCGATCGCCTTCATCCTCGAGCATGGCGAGGCCAAGGTGCTGCTGGTCGACACCGAATGGGCGCCGGTGGTCAAGGCGGCGCTGGCACAGACCTCCGCCCGGCCGGCCATCGTCGACATCGTCGATCCCGCGGCCCCGGGCGAGCGTCTGGGTGCGCTGGACTACGAGGCGCTGCTGGCGCAGGGCGATCCCGGCTTTGTGTGGGAGCCGCCCGCCGACGAGTGGGATGCCATCTCGCTCTGCTACACCTCGGGCACCACCGGCAACCCCAAGGGGGTCGTCTACCACCACCGCGGCGCCTTCCTGAACGCCATGGGCAACGCGCTGGTGTTCGGGCTGAACAGCCGGTCCAGCTACCTCTGGACCCTGCCCATGTTCCACTGCAACGGCTGGACCTACACCTGGGCCGTCACCGCGGTGGGCGGCACCCATGTCTGCCTGCGCAAGGTCGACCCCGCCGTGATCTTCCCGCTGATCGAGGAGGCCGGCGTCACCCACCTCTGCGGTGCCCCCATCGTGCTCAACATGCTGGTCCACGCCCCGGAAAGCGTGAAGCGCCGCTTCGACCACACGATCGAGGTCGCCACCGGCGGTGCTGCACCGCCCAGTGCGGTCATCGAGGCCATGGAGCGCATGGGCTTCAGGGTCACCCACCTCTACGGCCTGACCGAGTGCTACGGCCCCGCCACGGTCTGCGTCGAGCAGCCGGACTGGCCCGAACTGCCGCTCGCCGAGCGTGCGGGCCTGATGGCGCGGCAGGGCGTGCGCTACCCGACCCTGGGCGAGATCATGGTGGCCGAGCCGGCGAGCCTCGCCGAGGTGCCGCCCGACGGCACCACGCTGGGCGAGATCATGCTGCGCGGCAACACGGTGATGAAGGGCTACCTCAAGAACCCGTCCGCCACGGCCGAGGCGTTCCGGGGCGACTGGTACCACACCGGCGACCTCGCGGTGCGCCACGGCGACGGCTATGTCGAGGTCAAGGACCGCACCAAGGACATCATCATCTCGGGCGGGGAGAACATCTCCTCGCTCGAGGTCGAGGAAGCGCTCTACCGCCATCCGGCGGTGATGGAGGCCGCGGTCGTCGCCATGCCCGACGCCCACTTCGGCGAGCGACCCTGCGCCTTCGTCACCCTCAAGGACGGGGCGGAGGCCGACCCGGCCGCGATCATCGCCTGGTGCCGCGACCGCCTCGCCCACTACAAGGCGCCGAGCCGGGTGGTGTTCGGGCCCTTGCCCAAGACCTCGACCGGCAAGATCCAGAAATTCGCGCTGCGCGAGCGGGCGAAGGCGGACTAGCCGGGCGGCCGCAGTCCCGGCACGAAGTAGGGCGTGCGCCGGCGATAGGCCGCGAACCGCGCCCCGAAGATGCCCTGCCAGCGCCGCTCCTTGAGGATCGGGCCGATCAGGCAGTAGCCGGTCAGGACCAGGGCCACGAGCAGCTGGTCCGGGGTCCAGGTCGGCGTGGTCCAGGTGGTGAGCGCGAAGCTGGCGTAGATCGGCTGCCGCACCCAGCGGAACAGGCCGCCGGTCGGCAGGTCCGGATAGCGCGGCCGCGTGCCGCGCAGCACCGCCCACCAGCCGATCACCCCGCTCTGCAGCCAGATCCCGGCATCCAGCATGGCCTTGCCGAGCAGCGCCCAGGCCGCGAGGTAGAGCCCGGTCATCACGAGCAGCACCGGCCCTTGCGCCTGCCACCAGACCACGCCCGAGGGCGTCCAGCCCGCGAACAGCACGAGCACCTGGAGGCCCGCGATGGCGACGTAGGTGGTGGGTGCGAGGTCGCTGCCCGAACGGCCGCGGCGCCAGCCTGGCCAGCAAGCGCCGGCCCCACGGCGTGAGCAGGACCGAGTGCCCGAGCGCGAACTGCAGCAGCAGCACGAGGTTGACCGCCCAGCTCCAGGGCTCGGGCACGCGCCCCAGGCCCAGCGTCATGCCGAAGCCCATGTTCAGCACCATGGCCCCGACGCCGA
>CAVYMA010000042.1:0-454061 GCA_963769465.1 uncultured Alphaproteobacteria bacterium | reverse complement strand
ATGGTTGACGGGCAGGAAACGAGGCGCGAGCGCGGCAGTTCCCGGTAGGGGAATACGAAGCTTCCACAAGACGGTCGCGGATGGACCAAGCGGCGCGCCTTACTTGGCGTCGAGGTGGGTGATCGGCTCCCAAGCCGGCGGCGGGTCGGCGGCGAGCGCGCGGCAGCGGGCGGCGAGCCAGCGGGACGGGCCGTCGTCGGCGTCGGCCGAGCAGGGCGGCGGCCTCGGCGAAGCTGCCGGCGCGGTAGAGGGCCAGGGCCTCGGGCATAGCGGGCCGTGCGCCGGGGTGTCGGGTCGGTCCGGCGAGGCCGGTGAGCTCGAACAGGCGCACGCCCTCGCTGCGGCCATAGACGGCGACGGTGTCGATCTCGCGCGTGCGGATGGCGGCGCCGGCGGCGGTCGCGGGTGGCGTCGGCTGAGCAGGATCGCGGTGCCGTAGACCTTGTTCACGCCCTCCAGGCGCGAGGCCAGGTTCACCGTGTCGCCCAGGGCCGTGTAGTTGAGGCGCCGCGAGGAGCCGACATTGCCGACGATGGCCGGGCCGGTGTGCAGGCCGATGCGCACCCGCAGCTCGCCCAGAGGCTCGCCGCGGGCGGCGGCGGCTGCCATGCCGGCCTGGATCGCGAGCGCGGCGCGGCAGGCGTGCAGGGCCTGGTCGGGGTCGGCCGAAGGTGCCCCCCAGAAGGCCATGACCGCGTCGCCGATGTACTTGTCGACCGTGCCGCCCTCGGCCTCGACCGCCGCGAGGCGAGCTCGAGGAACTGGCCGACGATCGGCACCACGGCGTCGCCCAGCCGCTCGCTCAGGCCGGTGAAGCCGGCGAGGTCGGCGAACAGGACGGTGAGCTCCTTGCGCTCGCCGCCGGGCTCGGCGCGCATCCCGCTTTGCGAGCAGGCCGCGCACCAGCTCGGTCGGGATGAACTTGGCGAAGTCGGCGAGGCCGGCGGCCATGCGGGCGATGGCGGCGGACAGGCGGTCGATCTCGACCAGGCGCGAGGGGCGGTGGGCGATGCCCTCCAGCTCGAAGCGCTCGATCTGCGCCACGTCCTGGGCCACCCGCGCCACGGGGTCGGCGAGGAAGCGGCGGGCGCCGACCGCGGCGAGCCAGCCGGCGAGCGAGCAGGAACAGGCCGAGGCCGACCGCCAGCATGCGGATGGTGCGCTCGATCTCGGCCAGGAACTCGGCCTCGGGCACGATGATGGCGAGCTGCCAGCCCTTGAACCACAAGGGCGACAGCGCCACGGCATAGCCGGCACCGTCGACCTCGAGGCGGACCTGCTCCTCGATGTTGAGGCCCTCCGCCGGCCGGGCCGCGACACGCTCTCCGGCCGCCGCGGCGGCGGCGTTGAGTTCGGGCGCGAAGCTGCGGCCATCGGCGACGGGCGAGATGACGATGCTCGCCCTCCGGCCCGACCACGAACGAGCCGCCGGTGCGCCCGACCGGGATCGAGCCGAGCAGGCGGGCGAAGCGGTCATAGCTCATCATGCCGACGAGCAGCCCCGGAGCCGCCTTGCCGGCGAAGGCCACCGCCCTGCCCGCGCCATCCGGCGTGCGCTCCACGTCGACCCACAACGGATTCCCGGAAGCCTCGGCGGTGGCGAGCCAGGACTCGCCGTGGACCAGCAGGCGCTGCGGGTGCCGGCGTCGCCGCGCCGCCGGGCTCGGCATGCGGGCGGAGTACCGTGCCCATCGCGCGGGCCACGCCATCCGGACCGGCGCGCAGGAGGCGCAAGGCCTTGTCGCCCAGGCTCTCCAGCGCGATCACCTCGCCCTCGGGCGGCACCAGCAGCAGCCAGGACAGGGTCGGCGAGGGTCGGCTCGCCGCGAGCATGATCCGCTCGGGCGGCAGGCCGCTCCAGCTCGCGTCGAGCAGGTCGCGCATGCCCTGCGACATGCGCTCGACCTCGCCGACCACGGCCCACCACTGCCGGCGCACCGTCTGGGTGATCTGGGATTCGAGCGTGCCGACGAGCTCGCGGCTGACCGAGGTCGCGGTGCGCCACCAGGCGAGGTGGAGGGCTGTGGCCGAGGCGACGATCCCGCCCAGCACGATGGCAACGAGCGCGGTGCGCAGGCCGATCCGGTCCGGCAAAAGGCGCATCGGCGCTCCAGCTTGTTGCGACGCGCCGGAGGATGGGGCACCGGGCGGCGGGCGTAAAGCCGGCGCAAAGGCTCCCACGCTGTGCGCTATCGCACAGCATCGGACCGGCTCTTCTTAGATCATGCTCAAGTAAGTCGGCATGCGGCCAAGGATCTGGGACCGCATGGACTACCATGGCTCGACCCCAGCAGCGTCGATCATCAGCAGAGATGGAGACAAGCGATGCGCACGATTCTCGCCGCTGCCGCACTGAGCTTGAGCCTTGCCGTGGATGCGCAGGCGCAGGCGATCCTTTCGGCCGGCTCATTGTTTGCGGGACCGACCCAGTTCCGGGCGGTCTGCTACTTCTACAACTCGGGTGCGACCAGCCTCACCCTCGCTTCGCCGCAGATCACGAGCCCGGGCGGCACGCCGCAGGCCCTGGTGGCCAACGAATGCGGCGCCACGCTGCCGGCCGGACGGTCGTGCGGCATCGCGGCCAACGTCGCGAACAACGTCGCCTACAATTGCCGGGTCGCGGTCAGCCCCGGCAAGGGAGCCGCGCGCGGCGTGTTCGAGATGCGCACCAGCGGCGGCACCTCGCTCACCAACGTCGAACTGCGCTGAGCGCAAGGGCGGGGTGGTGCGGGTTCAATCCGGCACCACCCCGCCCCGCCCCGGCCCGGCCTTGCGGAAGGCCGACGGCGTCACGCCGAAGCGGCGGGCGAACAGCCGCGTGAGGTGCGCCTGGTCGGCGAAGCCGCACGCCGCGGCGATCTCCTTGGCCGGCATGGCCGTCTCGGCCAGGAGCCGGCGCGCCCGGTCGAGCCGGCGCGCCATGACGTAGGCGTGGGGCGTCGCCCCCAGCGTCCGGCGGAACTGGCGGGCGAAGGTGCAGGCGCCGAGGTTCACCGCGGCGGCGATCGCGTCCAGATGCAGGCTTTCGCCGAGGTTGGCGTCGATGAAGTCGAGGGCGGTCCGCCGCTGGGCCGCGGTCAGCATCCCCTCCTGGTCACGCAGGCGGAAGCTCAAGGCGGCGTAGCGGCGCAGCAGCAGGATGACGAGCTGGCGGGCGACCGCGTCGACGTAGAGCGGACCGCCGAGGCCGCGCTCGTCGACCTCGGCCGCGATCGCGGCGATGGCGTGGGCCATCTGCGGATCGTCGGCGCGCAGCACGTCGGCCAGGGCCACGTCGGCGACGCTGCGGCCGGAGACCTCGACCGCGACCTCGGAGACGAAGTCCTGCGACAGATAGAGGTGGGTGACGTCGACGTCCTCGGTCCAGTGCCAGTGCGACTTCTGCGAGCGGGTCAGCAGCGAGACCGCACCCGGGCCGCAGGTGGTCCGGCTCCAGCGGCCGTCGAAGCGGCGCTGCATGGGCGTGGTGCCGACCTGGTAGGCGACCAGCAGGAAGTCGCGCATGGGCGGGATCTCGACGTCCTGGCCGTGATAGGCCCACGAGCGGAGCTTCACGCCTTTCCAGCCGAGATCGTCGCTGCGGCGGAGCAGCGTTCCCGGGACCCATTTGGGCAGGTCCTCGGCCGCGATGGGCTCGACCACGTTCGTTCTCCCTGACCGGCGGCGGCCCTCGCGCCCGGATCGTTCAAGCGATTGCCCGAAGCGTTCAAGACCGCCAGCTCGATAGAAGCATAGGATTGGGCGATCACGCCGGAAAGATCCTCACCCGCAGGTGATGGACGAATCGGCGACCAGGGAAGGCAAGAGGACCATGGACGAGATTGCCCTCGCACCCAGCCGCTCCAGCACCACGGCCACGACCAGGCTCGATGCGCTCATCATCGGCGCCGGCGTGGCCGGGCTCTACCAGCTGCACCAGCTGCGCGGCCTGGGCCTGAAGGTCCGCGCCTACGACAACGCCTCGGGCGTGGGCGGGACCTGGTACTGGAACCGCTACCCGGGCGCCCGCTTCGATTCCGAGTGCTACATCTACCAGTACCTGTTCTCGGAGGACCTCTACAAAGGCTGGAGCTGGAGCGAGCGCTTTCCGGGCCAGCCCGAGATCGAGCGCTGGCTGAACTACATCGCGGACCGGCTCGACCTGCGGCGCGACATCCAGTTCGACACCACGATCACCCGTGCCGTCTGGAACGAGGCGACCGGACGCTGGACGGTCGAGACCGACCGCGGCGAGACCATCGACACGCAGTTCCTCGTGACCTGCTGCGGGATGCTCTCGGCCCCGCTGACCGAGGTCTTCCCCGGCCAGGACAGCTTCAAGGGTCCGATCTTCCACACGGCCCGCTGGCCCAGGGAGCCGGTCGACCTCGCCGGCAAGCGCGTGGGCGTGGTCGGCATCGGTGCCACCGGCATCCAGGTGATCCAGACGATCGCCGACCGGGTCGGGCAGCTGAAGGTGTTCGTCCGCACGCCGCAATACGTCCTGCCGATGAAGAACCCGACCTACGACCCGGCGGCGCAGACGGCCTACAAGGACCGCTTCGAGGAGCTGAAGGCCACGATCCCTCACACCTTCACCGGCTTCGAGTACGATTTCGGGCCGAGCTGGGCCGAGCTGACGCCCGAGCAGCGCAAGGCACGGCTCGAGGAGATCCACGCCGACGGCTCGCTCAAGCTCTGGCTCGCTTCGTTCGCCGAGATGTTCTTCGACGAGCAGGTGAGCCAGGAGGTGTCGGACTTCGTGCGCGGGAAGATGCGCGAGCGGCTCAAGGACGAGCGGCTGTGCGACCTGCTCATCCCCAAGGACTACGGCTTCGGCACCCACCGCGTGCCGCTCGAGACCAACTATCTCGAGGTCTACCTGCGGCCCAACGTCGAGGCGGTGCCGGTCGCCGACAACCCGATCGTGCGGATCCGGCCCGAGGGCATCGAGACCGCGGACGGGACGGTGCACGAGCTGGACGTCATCATCCTCGCGACCGGCTTCGACGCGGGTACGGGTGCCCTGACCCGGATCGACATCCGCGGCCGCGACGGGCGCTCGCTCAAGGAGGACTGGGGCCGCGACATCCGCACCACCATGGGGCTGGGCGTCCACGGCTATCCCAACCTGTTCACCACCGCCGTGCCGCTCGCGCCTTCGGCGGCCTTTGCAACATGACCACCTGCCTGCAGCAGCAGACCGAGTGGATCACGGACTGCATCGCCTACATGCGCGACCATGGCGTCAAGGTGGTCGAGCCGACGGCCGAGGCGGAGCAGGCCTGGGTCGAGCACCACGACGCGACCGCCGGCGCCACACCTGATCTCGCGCACCACCTCGTGGTATCTTGGCTCCAACGTCGCCGGAAAGCCGCGGCGGGTGCTGTCCTACACGGGCGGCGTCGGCACCTACCGCCAGAAATGCGCGGAGGTGGCGGAGGCCGGCTACGCCGGCTTCGCGATGCGCTGAACGACAAGATCAGGGAGGCAGAACATGGCTGAGGATCTCAAGGGCCGGCTCGACGCGGTCCTGCACGGCGTGGTCAGCGGTTCGCCGCGCGTCCCGGGCGTGGTGGCGATGGTCACCGACCGCGAGCGCAACGTCTACGAGGGTGCGGCCGGCGAGCGGGTGCTGGGCGGCGGCCAGGCGATGACCACCGACACGGTGTTCGCGATCTTCTCGACCACCAAGGCGATCACCGGCACGGCGATCCTGCAGCTGGTCGAGGAGGGCAAGCTCGACCTGGATGCACCCGCCGAGCGCTACGCGCCGGACATCGGCAAGCTGCAGGTGATCGAGGGCTTCGACGCCGCTGGCGCGCCGAAGCTGCGGGCGCCCAAGCGGCCGGTGACGACCCGGATGCTGATGCTGCACACGGCGGGCTTCGGCTACGATTTCTTCAACGAGACCTACAACCGGCTGGCGCAGGAAAAGGGCCAGCCCAGCGTCGTGACGGCGACCAGGGCGGCGCTGACGACGCCGCTCCTGTTCGATCCCGGCGACAAGTGGGAGTACGGCTCGAACATCGACTGGTGCGGCCAGGTGGTCGAGGGGATCGCCGGCAAGCGGCTGGGCGAGGTGCTGCGCGCCCGCGTCTTCGAGCCGCTGGGCATGAGCGACATGACCTTCGCGCTCGACGACCGGCTGCGCGCACGGCTCGCCGGGATGCACGCCCGCAACGCCGACGGCTCGCTGACGCCCATGGACTTCGAGCTGCCCTCCCCGCCCGAGGTCGACATGGGCGGGCACGGGCTCTACGGCACGGTCGGCGACTACATGAAGTTCATCCGCATGTGGCTCAACGACGGGCGCGGGCCGCACGGGCAGGTGCTCAAGCCCGAGACGGTGCGGATGGCCGAGAAGAACCATCTGGGCGACAAGAAGGTGACGATGCTGCCGGGCGTCATCCCGGCCCTGTCGAACGACGCCGAGTTCTTCCCGGGCCTGTCCAAGTCCTGGAGCCTGACCTTCATGGTCAACGACGAGACGGCTCCGACCGGCCGTCCCGCCGGTGCCCTGGGCTGGGCCGGGCTCGCCAACCTGTTCTACTGGATCGACCGGCAGAACGGGCTCGGCGGCTTCTGGGCGACGCAGATCCTGCCCTTCGGCGATCCGGCCTCCTTCGGCGGCTACATCGCGTTCGAGAGCGCGTGCTACGCCGAACAGGCGGGGACACGCCGAGCCGCCTGACCTGGCGCGGGCCAGGGGCGGCAGGTCGCCCCTGGCCTCAGGAGCACTGTTGACAGCGGATTGATCCAGCTACACCCTCGCTGACTGATTCTTCACCATGCCGACGTAGCCATCGCGAGCCGTGGAGACCGGCGATGCGCACCGTCCTTGCCGTTACGGCGCTGACCGTCGCGCTCACCACGAGCGCGCAAGGAGAGGAGTTTGCCGCCGGGTCCTTGTTCGCGGGACCGAACCAGTTTCGGGCGGTCTGCTACTTCTTCAACGCGAGCGCGGCTTCGCGCAGGTCTGACGCGGCCCCAGATCTCGGCGCCGGACGGCACCACGCTGCGTCTGGTCGTCAACGAATGCCCCGCCCAGCTCCCGTCCGGCCGGTCCTGCGGCATCGCCGCGAACGTCAGCAGCAACCTGGCCTACAACTGCCGCGTCGACGTATCTCCGCTTCGAACGCGCCTTCGCGGCGTGTTCGAGCTGCGCGACCGGTCCGGCAAGACGCTTGCCAGCGTCGAGATGCGCTGAGCGGAGGACGGCCATGCGAGCAGTTCCTCGCCTCGATGAAGCGTTACCCGTGGCGGATGATCGGCAACCCTGGAGACGGGCGATGCGTAGGTTTGCGGCCGCAGCGGCGCTGGGCTTGGCGCTTTGCACGGGTGCGAACGCGCAAGGGATCTACGGCGGATCGCTGTTTGCGGGGCCGGCACAGTTCCGGGCCGTCTGCTACTTCTACAATGCGGGCACGCAGACACTCGAGCTGATCGGGCCGCAGATCTCGGCCCCGGGCGGCGCCGCGCTGCCGCTGGTCGTGAACGAGTGCGGCACCCAGCTCCCGCCCAACCGGTCCTGCGGCATCGCGGCGAACGTCAGGAACACCCTGGCCTACAATTGCGGCACCTTCGTCTCGCCCGCCAATTTCGGCCTGCGCGGTGTGTTCGAGATGCGCGACCGCTCGGGCACCTCGCTGGCCCGGATCACGCTGCGCTAGGGCGCCTGGGGGCCGATCAGGCCAGCGGCGGCAGGTCGCCCCTGGCCTGCTCCTCGTGGAAGGCGGCGGCGAAGTCGGCGAGGCGGCCCGCCTCGATCGCGCGCGCAGGCCGCGCATCAGGTCCTGGTAGTACCAGAGATTGTTCCAGGTCAGGAGCATGGCCCCCAGGATCTCGCCCGAGCGGATCAGGTGGTGGAGGTAGGCGCGGGAATAGTCGCGCGCGGCCGGGCAGGCGGATTCCTCGTCGAGCGGGCGCGGGTCGTCGGCGTGGCGGGCGTTCTTGAGGTTGACCGTGCCGCGGCGGGTGAAGGCCTGGGCGGTGCGGCCCGACCGGGTCGGCAGGACGCAGTCGAACATGTCGATGCCGCGCTGGACGGCACCCACGATGTCGGCGGGCTTGCCGACGCCCATGAGGTAGCGCGGGCGGTCCTGCGGCAGCGCCGGGCAGGTGGCGTCGAGCGTGGCGAACATGAGATCCTGCGGCTCGCCGACCGCGAGGCCGCCCACGGCGTAGCCGTCGAAGCCGATGCCGACCAGGCCCTCGGCCGAGCGCTGGCGCAGGGCCGGGTCGGTGCCGCCCTGGACGATGCCGAACAGGCCGTAGCCGTCGCGGCGGACGAAGGCGGCCTTGCAGCGCTCGGCCCAGCGCAGGGACAGCTCCATGGCGCGGGCGACCTCGGCCTCGGGTGCCGGCAGTGCCAGGCACTCGTCGAGCTGCATGGTGATGGTGGCGTCGAGCAGGTGCTGGATCTCGACCGAGCGCTCGGGCGTGAGCTCGTGGCGGCTGCCGTCATGGTGCGAGGCGAAGACGACGCCGTGCTCGTCGAGCTTGCGGCGCTCGGCCAGCGACATGACCTGGTAGCCGCCGGAGTCGGTCAGGATCGGTCCGTCCCAGCGCATGAAGCGGTGCAGGCCGCCGAGACGCGCGACGCGCTCGGCACCGGGGCGGAGCATCAGGTGGTAGGTGTTGGCGAGCACGATCTCGGCACCGGTCGCCTTGACCATGTCGAAGGTGACCGCCTTCACCGTGGCGGCCGTGCCCGACCGGCATGAAGGTCGGCGTCTCGACCGTGCCGAAGGCGGTCGTGAGCCGGCCGCGGCGGGCGGTGCCGTCGCGGGCGAGCAGGTCGAAGCCGATCATGGCGCCATCCGGGTGAGCAGGCAGGCGTCGCCGTAGCTGAAGAAGCGGAAGCGCTCGGCGACGGCGTGGGCGTAGGCGGCCTGGATGCGCTCGAGGCCGGAGAAGGCGGCCACCAGCATGACCAGCGTGCTGCGCGGCAGGTGGAAGTTGGTGAGCAGGAGGTCGACGACGCGGAAGCGCGTAGCCGGGGGTGACGAACAGCCGGGTGTCGCCCGACCCGGGTGCCACGGTGCCGTCGGGCCGGGCGCGCGATTCGAGGGTGCGCAGGACGGTGGTGCCGACGGCGACGATCCGGCCGCCACGGGCGCGGGCGGCGGCGATGGCGGCGGCGGCGGCCTCGGGCACCTCGCACCATTCGGCGTGCATGAGGTGGCCCGAGGTGTCCTCGGCCTTGACCGGGGCGAAGGTGCCGGCGCCGACATGGAGCGTGACGAAGCAGCGCCCGATCCCGGCCGCATCCAGGCGGGCGAGCAATTCCTCGGTCAGGTGCAGCGAGGCGGTGGGTGCCGCGACCGCACCGTCGCGGCGGGCGAACACGGTCTGGTAGTCGGCCGGCATCGTGGGTGTCGCCGCCCTTCGGCCGCCGGATGTAGGGCGGCAAGCGGCATGGCGCCGGCGGCGCGGATCGCGTCGAGCAGGGCCTCGCCCGCGAGCGCGAAGTCGAGGCGTACCCTGCCCTCCTCGTCCTTGCCGGCGACGGTGGCCGCGAAGCCCGGGTGCGAGCTCGACCGTGTCGCCCTGGCGCAGGCGCTTGCCCGGCTTCGCCAGCGCCCACCAGGCGGCATCGCCGATCCGCTCGACCAGCGTGACCTCGACCGGCACCTCGCCGCGCCGGCCGAAGAAGCGGGTCGGCAGGACGCGGGTGTCGTTGAGGACCAGGAGATCCCCAGGGCGCAGAAGCGTCGGCAGGTCGCGCACCACCGTCTCGCGCAGTGGCCCGCCGTCCACCAGGAGCAGCCGCGCTGCGTCGCGCGGCCGGATCGGCGCTTGCGCGATCAGCTCGGGCGGCAGCTCGAAATCGAACAGGTCGACGCGCATGGGGCTCCGGTGGCGGGTCAAGCGTAGCCGTCTACTCGGCTGCCATGGCCATGCGGCCGAGCAGGTTGAGCGAGCAGGTCGTTGGCCTCCGGCCAGTCCTGCAAGGCGGCAAGCCGATACCAGTGGACCGCGCGCCGCCAGTCCCGAGGCACGCCCTTGCCGTGCTCGTACAGCTCCCCGAGCCTCACCTGGGCTCGCCATTACCCTGCTGGGCGGCACGCCGGAACCACCGCGCGGCCTCGGCCAAAGTCCCGGCGTACGCCGTCACCGGTGGCGAGACTCGCCCGCGAGATTGTTCTGGCTGAGTGCGTCGCCCTGCTCGGCCGCCATCCGGTACCAACGGACGGCGACCTGCGGGTTGGCACGACAACCCTCGCCGAAGTCGAGCATGATCGCGGTCTGGCGCTGAGCCTGGATGCAACCCTGCATGGCAAGACGCAGATAGAGGGAGAGTGCCCGCCGGTAATCGTGGGCGTCGTAGGCGGCATCCGCCTGCGCGAGGCCGCCCTCGAAGGAGATGTCCATGATTTTCCCCGCAGCCGGCAGTCGCCGGCAGCCAGTGAACCGATCACGATAACGCTTTGCGGGACGGCTCGGGCGCGCCCGCGTTCGGGCGCCGGCCCTACCGGAAGCCGAAGCGCCAGCGCGCGGTTGGCAGGATGTCGCGGAGCGTGGACATGGACGTCACTCGTCAGTAACGGGGAGGCCATTAGCCGGAAATCCGCCACACCGCAACTACGACGCCGCAATGCGGTCGCCCTACCGTCACGAAGCCTCGGCAGGATGGACTAAGGTCGACCGCCGGAGGACAATCATGCGGCATGCGCTGCTCGCGACGATGGCCGTGGTGACGATGGTGATGGCTGCCTCTCCTGCTCCGGTTGCGGCCACCCAGGACCGGCCGCTGGTCATCGCGCACCGCGGGGCGTCGGGTTACCGCCCGGAGCACACGCTGGGCGCCTATCGCCTGGCGATCGCCATGGGTGCCGACTGCATCGAGCCCGACCTGGTGATGACCAGGGACGGAGCCCTGATCGCCCGGCACGAGCCCGAGATCGGTACCACCACCGACGTCGCCGCCAAGTTCCCGGAGCGGAAGACGACCAAGCAGGTAGACGGCGAGGCGGTCGAGGGCTGGTTCGCCGAGGACTTCACCCTGGCCGAGATCAAGAGCCTGCGCGCGAAGCAGCCACGGGCCTTCCGCGCCTCGGCCTGGGACGGGATCTGGGAGGTGCCGACGCTGCAGGAGGTGATCGACCTCGCCAAGGCCGCAACGGCCGAAACCGGGCGCGAGATCTGCATCTACCCCGAGACCAAGCACCCGACCTACTTCGCCGAGCAGGGCCTCGACATCGACACCGCGCTGGTCGAGGTGTTGAACCGCAACGGCCTCACCGAGCCGACCTCGCCGGTATTCGTGCAGAGCTTCGAGACCGGCAACCTGAAGAAGCTCAAGGGCATGACCCGGGTGCGCCTGATCCAGCTCATGGAGGACTTCGACGCGCGCCCCTACGATCTCGCCAAGGCCGGCGAGCCGACCACCTACCGCGACCTGATGCAGCCTGCGGCCCTGGCCGAGATCGCCACCTACGCCTACGGCATCGGACCGTGGAAGCGGACGATCCTGCCCGAGCAGGACGGCGTCCTCGGCTCGCCCACCAGCCTCGTCACCGACGCGCATGCCGCCGGCCTCAAGGTGCACCCCTACACCTTCCGCGACGAGCCGCAGTTCCTGGCCAAGGACTACGCGGCGGACGCGACGGCCGAGTATCTCCAGTTCTTCCAGCTCGGCGTGGACGGCCTGTTCTCGGACTTTCCGGACACGGCGGTGCGGGCGCGCGAGCGGCTCGTCGGCGGCTGAGCTCAGCCGTCCGGCCACAGCTCCGGCGCCAGGCGCTCGGTCAGCCGGTGAAGGTCGAGCCCGGCCAGGTCCTTGCGGATCTCCTGCCGCACGCGCGCGGTAACCTCGTCCGGAAACGCGGCGCGCAGCTCGCCCAGGAGGCGCGCCTCGGCGACGACGACGAGCCCGTCGAGCCGGCCGGCGGCGACCTCGGCCGCGACCTCGTGGGCCAGGTGGCGCACGAAGCGCTGCCGCTCGGCGCGCTTCAGGTCGGTGTCGGGCTCCATGGCGTGCCGCCCGCCGGTACCGGTGGAATCGAAGCTGCGGCCGGGCTGGTCGCTCACCAGCTCGCCGGCCTTCCGGCGACCCTTGGGATGCTCCTCGCTGCGGATCAGCTCCAGGCGGCGCGCCGTGCTGTCCATGCGCAGGAAGCGCGCGCCCGCCGCGTCGGCGACCAGGACCCAGACCGTGTCGTGCGCCATGGTTTCAGCCTCTCGTCTGGCCGTTGCAGATCAGTCGGTCGGCGGCCTCGCTCAGCCGCAGGAGGGCCGGCGCCACCTCGACCGGATGGGGCTCGGCCGGCTCCAGCCCGCGCAGATGCTCCGGCAGTCGGGCGATCTCGGCGGCGGCGCGCGCGCGGCTCTCGGCCAGCGCCGGCGGCGGGGTGCAGGCGGCGCCCACCGCGCATCACGGGCTCCAGCAGCGGCCGGCCCAGCTGCTCGTCGCCCTCGACGGTGAGCACGTCGCGCGTCAGGAGGCCGGCACCGTCCACGTGGCGATAGACCTGCTTGCGGCCGGGCCAGGTCGCCTTGCCCTCCGAGCGCTTGCGCTTGGGCAGGCCGCCATAGGCCTGGAGCTTGTAGGCGCAGTCGAGCGCCGGCAGGTCCCCGGAGGTGGTGAGCTCGGTGCCGATGCCGTAGCCGTCGATGGGCGCACTCGCCTCCAGGGCCTGGATCGCGCCCTCGTCCAGGCCGCCGCTGACGAAGATCCGCACCTGGCGCTGCCCGCCCTCGTCGAGGATGGCCCGGACCGCGCGGGCGTGGGCGCCGAGATCGCCGCTGTCGAGCCGCACCCCACCCACCGTGATCCCGTCGCGCGCGAGGCGCGGCGCCAGTGCCACCACCTTTCGCGCCGCGCGCTCGGTGTCGTAGGTGTCGAGCAGGAGGGTCACGGCGGCCGGCCGCGCGCGGGCGAACCGCTCGAAGGCGGTGGTCTCGTCCTCGTGCGCCTGGATGAAGGAATGGGCCATGGTGCCGTAGATCGGGATCCCGAACAGCGGCTCGGCCAGCGTCGTGGCCGTGCCGGTGAAGCCCGCGAGATAAGCACTGCGCGCCGCCAGCAGCCCGGCCTCGGCGCCGTGCGCGCGGCGAAGTCCGAAGTCCAGGAGGATCTTGCCGGGTGCTGCCAGGACCAGCCGGGCGGCCTTGGACGCGATCAGGGTCTGGAAGTGGACGAGGTTGATCAGCCGGCTCTCGAGCAGCTGGGCCTCGGGCAACGGCGCCTCGATGCCCAGCACGGGCTCGTCGGGAAACAGCACCGTGCCTTCGGGCGGGGCGTAGACCTCGCCGGTGAAGCGGAAGGCTGCCAGCCGCTCCAGGACGGTGGGGGAGAAGCGGCCGGATGCCTCGAGCCAGGCGAGTTCGGCCGTCGTGAACCGGGCGTTCTCCAGGAAGCGCAAGGCGAGCTCGAGGCCGGCCGCCACCAGGAAGTTCCGGCAGGGTGGCAACCGCCGGAAATACAGCTCGAACACGGCCGTCGCGGTCATGCCCGCGTCCAGGTAGGCCGCGTACATGTTCAGCTCGTAGAGGTCGGTCAGCAGCAGGCTCGAGGCCGGGTCGAACTCCGCACCCGCCCCGATCGCCGCGGGCTCCGCCGGCATCGCGCATCCGATCCGTCCAGCCGGTCGTCAAGCCCGACCGGAGGCGAAGATTGGCCCGGCCGCGGTGCCGTGTCCTTGATCTGGATCAATCGGCGAGTTGGCTCACTCGGCCAGGTCGGGCACCTCGGCACCACGGCCGTTGCGCTTGAGCTCCTCCATGAAGTCGGGCCGCCGCGGGGCCTGCCAGCGGTAATGCGCGCGCAGGGCCTCGTTGAGGCGGCCGCCGCGGCCGAGAATGTCGTCGGCGAAGGCGATCATGCGCGAGTTCGGCCAGGCGATCGGGCGGATCTCGCGGATGCGGGCGAAGATGCCCTCCTCCTCGCCGAGCGGCGTGTGCCGCGCCAGCAGGGTCGCCATGGCGGCGGTCGAGCGCGAAATGCCGGCGTGGCAATGGACCAGGAGGTGGCGCAGGTTCCCGCCGGCCTCGTCCAGCTCCTCCCCGAACGCGATCAGCGCCTCGACGTCCTCGCGCTCGGGCGCCTGCCAGCCCGGCCAGGGGCCGATGATGTCGTGGAAGCGCAGCGTCAGCCGATGGTGCGGGTCGTAGGCGGCGAAGGCGCGGGGATCGGGATAGTCCGGATCGAGGATCGAGAGGATGTGGGTGACCTGGGCCGTGCTGTGGGCATCGAGCTCCTCGATGCCGCAGATGGTCAAGGGCAGCTGCGGCTCGAGCAGGGTGGTGATCATCGCGAGGTTCCTAAGGTGGGGTCAGGCGGCGTCGGCGGCCCGCCCGCGCTTGCCGTCGAGCCTGGTCATCACCGCCCGGGTCACGAAGCTCGACACGTCGCCGCCGAGGTTGTGGATCTCCTTGACGAAGCGCGAGGAGATGAACTGGCTGGTCTCGGACGCCATCAGGAAGACGGTCTCGATGCGGGGATAGATCCGCTTGTTGTTGGCGGCCATCTGGAACTCGTACTCGAAGTCCGAGACAGCGCGAAGGCCGCGGATCACCATGTCCGCCCCGTTCTCGTGCGCGAAATGCATGAGCAGCGTCTGGAACGGCTTGACCTCGATCTGCGCGCCGTTGAGGGCGTTGGCGGCCATCAGCGACGCGATGTCGGCCTCCACCATCCGCGTGCGCTCCTCGAGCGTGAACAGCGGCTCCTTGCCGGCGTTGATCGCCACCCCGACGATCAGGCGGTCGACCAGCGTGGTCGCCCGGCGGATCACGTCGAGGTGGCCGAGATGGATCGGGTCGAACGTTCCCGGATAGATCCCGATGCGTGTCCGGCTCATGTCCCGGTCCTCGCGCCTGTGTCGCCCGAACGCCGGCCGCGGGCCGCTTCTACGCCGCCGCGGCGCTCCGGCACAGAGGGCATCTGGCCGCTGCGCTACTCCTCGGCCTCGTCCGCATCGTCCGCCTCGGCGTCGGTCTCCACGTCGGCCAGGCGCGCGGTCGAGACGATGTGCTCGTCGGGTTCGGTCGTGAACAGCTTGACGCCCTGGGTGTTCCGGCTGGCGATGCGGATGTCGTGCACCGGGATGCGGATGGTCTGGCCCTTGTCGGTGACCAGCATGATCTGGTCGGCCTCGCCGACCGGGAAGGTCGCGGCCACCCGGCCGTTGCGGGGCGAGGTCTCGATGTTGATGATCCCCTGCCCGCCCCGGTTGGTCACCCGGTACTCGAAGGCGGAGGTGCGCTTGCCGAAGCCGTTGACGGTGATGGTGAGCAGGAGCTGCTCCTTGGCCTCGAGCTCGGCGAACCGCTCGGGCGTGAGCAGGACCAGCTCGCCGTTCTCTGCGGGCTCGCCTTCGCCTTCTCGCCCTGGCGCCGCCGGGCGCCGCTCACCCGCAGATACTCGTCGCGCTCCTCGATCGCGACCTCGACATGGTCGATCACCGACATCGAGATCACCTCGTCGCCGGCCTCGAGGTCCATGCCGTTGACGCCCTCCGAGCTGCGCGACTTGAACACGCGCACGGCGTCGACCGGGAAGCGGATCGCCCGGCCGCCCTGGGCGGCCAGGATGATGTCGTGGCTGTCGTCGCAGACCTCGGCACCGACCAGCCGGTCGCCCTCGTCCAGGCCCATGGCGATCTTGCCGTTGCCGGGCACGAAGATGAAGTCGGCGAGCTCGTTGCGCCGGACCTTGCCGCGGGCGGTGGCGAAGAAGACGCTCATCGTCTCCCAGGTCGCCTCGTCCTCGGGCAGCGGCATCACGGCGCTGATGCTCTCGCCCTCGGACAGCGCCGGGAACATGTTGATCATGGCCCGGCCGCGCGCCTGGGGCGTGCCCAGCGGCAGGCGGTAGACCTTGAGCTTGTAGACCCGGCCCAGGCTGGAGAAGAACAGCACCGGCGTGTGCGTGCTGGCGACGAACATGCGGGCGACGAAATCGTCGTCCTGCGTGCGCATGCCGGCCTTGCCCTTGCCGCCGCGGCGCTGCGAGCGGAACGAGGCCAGGGGCACGCGCTTGATCCACCCCTTGTGGGTGACCGTGACGACCATGTCCTCGCGCTGGATCAGCTCCTCGATGTCGATGTCGGGCTCGGCATCGAGGTCGATGAAGGTCCGGCGCGGGGTGTCGAACAGCTCCTTGATCCGCAGCAGCTCGCCCTTCATCACCTCGAGCAGCCGCTCGCGCGAGCGCAGGATGAGCAGGAGCTCGGCGATCTTGGTCGCGATCTCCTTGAGCTCGTCGGTGAGCTTGTCGCGCTCGAGTGCGGTCAGGCGCTGCAGGCGGATGTCGAGGATGGCCTTGGCCTGCTCCTCCGACAGCCGGTAGCCTTCCGGCGTGATCTGGCCGTCGGCGGCGAGCCCGCCATCCTCGTCCTCGACCTCGACCAGCCGGATCAGCGGCAGGACGTCGGCCAGCGGCCAGGGCCGCGCCATCAGGCCGGCCTTGGCCTCCTGCGGGTCGGCCGCGGCGCGGATCAGCGCGATGATCTCGTCGATGTTGGCGACGGCGACCACCAGGCCGACCACGATGTGCGCGCGCTCGCGGGCCTCGGCGAGGTCGAAGGCGGTGCGGCGGAGGATCACCTCCTCGCGGAAGCCGATGAAGGCCTCCAGCATCTCCTTCAGGCCCAGCTGCTCCGGCCGGCCGCCGCGCAGGGCCACCATGTTGATGCCGAAGCTGGTCTGCAGCGGGGTGAACTTGAACAGCTGGTTGAGGACGATGTCGGGATCGGCGTCGCGCTTGACCTCGATCACCACCCGCACGCCGTGGCGGTCGCTCTCGTCGCGCAGGTCGGCGATGCCCTCGACCTTCTTCTCGCGGTCGACCTCGGCGATCCGCTCGACCATCCGGGCCTTGTTGACCTGGTAGGGCACCTCGTTGACGATGATCGCCGTGCGCCCGCGCACCTCCTCGAAATGGGTCTTGGAGCGGATGATGATGCTGCCGCGGCCCTCGCGGTAGGCCTGCAGGATGCCGTTGCGGCCGAGGATGATGGCCCCGGTCGGGAAGTCCGGGCCCTGGACGATCGTGGCGAGTGCGGCCAGGTCGAGCTCCGGGTCGTCGATCAGCGCCACCGTGGCGTCGATGATCTCGCCCAGATTGTGCGGCGGGATGTTGGTCGCCATGCCGACCGCGATGCCGCCGGCCCCGTTGACCAGGAGGTTCGGGTACTGGGCGGGGAGGACGGTGGGCTCGTCGCGACTCTCGTCGTAGTTCGGCCGGAAGTCGACCGTGTCCTTGTCGATGTCGGCGAGCAGCGCGTCGGCGACCTTGGCCAGCCGTGCTCTCGGTGTAGCGCATCGCCGCCGGCGGATCGCCGTCCATCGAGCCGAAATTGCCCTGCCCGTCGATCAGCGGCAGGCGCATGGAGAAGTCCTGCGCCATGCGGACCAGGGCGTCGTAGATCGCGGAATCGCCGTGCGGATGGTACTTGCCCATCACGTCGCCGACGATCAGCGCCGACTTGCGGTGCGGCCGGCCGAAATCGTAGCCGGCGTCGCGCATGGCGTAGAGGATGCGCCGCTGCACCGGCTTGAGGCCGTCGCGCACGTCGGGAAGCGCGCGGCTCACGATCACGCTCATCGCGTAATCGAGGTAGCTGCGCTTCATCTCCTCCTCGATCGGGACGATCTCGAAGGCGCGCGGCGGAAGGTTGCTGGCCACGAGGGAAAATCTCGTCAGATGAGGGAGTTAGCGGCGGAGGCCCGCAGGCTCTTGTGCAGTGCGGAAGCTAGCAGAGGCGCACGGGGAACACAAGTTTCGGGGCCGGTTCAGGCGCCCGTACTCGCGGCCAGCATGGCCTTGGCGAAGGCGCGAAGATCATCCAGGCGATGCTCGATGATCGCCCGGACCTTGGCGAGGTCGAGTTCCTGATACTCGTGGACGGCAATGTTGCGAAAGCCGACCATGCTCTTCATCGACTGGGCCAGATCCTTGGAGATCAGCTGGGCTTTCCCCAATGCCAGAAATGTATCGCCGGCGCTGTCCGCGATCGGCAGATCCCGCAGCAGGGTCATCCGGTTTGCCATGTCGATCGCACTGTTCGCAGGCGCGGATCAGGTTCAGGATCGCCGCATCCTGTCGGCGAAGTCCGTCTCGAACTGCTTCGTGCCCGACATATTCATCACAGACCCGCTCGCGCCTCGACGAGGGACAGGTGCTGGCGCTGACATTCATTGAAGGGCTGGAACATCGTTTCTGAGGGAGTGGCGGTGACGGAGTTCGGCCGGTAAAGCCCGCCGCGACCCGATGCCACGGAGCCTTCGCTTGCGGTGAGGTGGCCGCACGGTAGGACGATCCGATCGAATCGAGCGGGGACGGCCATGGCCACGACCAGACAGCGGATCTTCGCGGCACTTCTGCCGCTCGCCCTGCTCGGCGGCTGCGAGAGCTTCGGGCGCGGCGTGACCCAGGCGGTGCTGGACGGGTCCGGCTCGACGGGCGAGGACACGCGCAGCTGCGAGGTCGAGGGCCGGCCGTTCCCGGGCATCGAGCCGTTCCTGGAGGCCCAGGACAAGCTGCCGCCGTTCGTCGAGGGCGATTCGAACCGGCCCGAGGTCAAGGTGCTCTTCGTGCATGGGATCGGCACCCATGCGCCGGGCCACGGCACGGCCCTGCGCAACAACCTCGCGACCCAACTGGGCCTCGAGATCCGCGCCCCGCGGCCGAAGCGGATCGTGATCGCCCATCCCGAATTTCCCGGCCAGAACCTGGGCGAGATCAACGTCTCGCGCCTGACCGACACCGCGCAGCGGCGCGACCTGCTGTTCTACGAGCTGACCTGGTCGCCGATCACCCAGCCGGACAAGGACCTGCTCGCCTTCGACAAGGAGCAGGACTACGTGCTGCGCCGTGCCGCCGTGAACCAGGCGATGCGGACCTTCGTCAACGACATTGCGCCCGATCCCCTGGCCTATGCCGGCCAGAAGCGCGAGCCGATCCTGGTGTCGGTCGGGCAGTCCATCTGCTGGGTGGTGTCGCGCGGCTGGAGCGAGTTGCCGGAACTGACCGAGGGGCAATGGTGCGGGCCTGATTTTCCAGGCATCGGCAGCCGCCTGGAGCTGGACGACTTCGCGATCATCACCCACAGCCTGGGCAGCCGCGCCACGCTCGACGCGCTGCAGCGGCTGACCAACCTGCCGATCGCCGCCGACCCGCGCCTGAAGCGGATGGCCGACGATTTCCGCGCCCGCGAGGTCCAGCTGTTCATGCTCTCCAACCAGCTGCCGCTGCTCGAGGCCGGCCGCGAGGGGCAGCAGATCGTGGGCCAGACGGGCGCCTATTGCGGGCCGACCCCGGCCAAGCCCGGCCGGTTCTTCGCCGAGACCCAGATCGTCGCGTTCTCGGATCCCGAACGACCTGATGAGCTACCCCATACCGGACCAGTTCGCCGACAAGTTCATCGACTCGCGCCTGTGCCCGAGCGTGACCAACGTCATGATCAACGTGGCGGCGGTGAACTCCCTGCTCGGCCTGGGCGATGTCGCCAATCCCCTCGCGGCGCACTCGGGCTATGGGCCGGACGATCGGGTCGGCGCCCTGATTGCCCAGGGTGCCGGCAACCCGCACGTGGCGCCGGTCGTCGCCGAGCGCTGCACCTGGCGCGAGACCCAGGAAGGCCTGATGCGCTGATCAGCCCGGACGGGCCTTGCCCTCGTCGAGGGTGGCGGCACCGTAGTAGTGCCACAAGAACACCGCGGCGGCACCCCGATAGGGACGCCAGGGCTCGCTGAGCAGGCGCAAGGCCTTGCCGGACGGTCGCGCCGCGAGGCCCTTGAGCCGCTGGTAGGCGATCTGCACGGCCAGATCGTCGGCCGGGAAGGCGTCCGCATGGCCGAGCGCGAACAGGAGGTAGATCTCGGCACTCCAGCGGCCGAAGCCGCGCAGGCGGACGAGCGCTTCGACCGCGGCGTCCTCCTCCAGATGGGCGAGAGCCGGGACGTCGAGGCCGCCCTCGGCGATGGCACGGCTCAGTCCGCGCGCATAGTCGGCCTTGCGGGCGCTGAAGCCGGCGGCGCGCAGGGCGGCGTCGTCCAGGGCCAGGAACGCGCTCGGGGTCACGTCGCCGCCGAGCGCCGCCTCGAGCTTGCGCCAGATCGCGGCGGCCGACGCGGTCGAGACCTGCTGGCCCAGGATGATCCGGAGCAGGGTGGCGAATCCGGGATCCCGCTGGCGCGGTGCCGGGTAGCCCAGCCGGGCGATCGCCGCGGCGAGATCGGGATCGCGCGCCGCCAGCTCGTCGAGCATGGCGCGCAGCCGCGGGGCGTCGAGCGGCGGTCGGGAGATGGTCGGGCGCACGGGCGCCGGATTAGCGCAGGCGGGTCCCCTCGGCGAGACCGATTGTCCGCCTACCTTCACCCTGCGCCGCCGAGGTGCTACGGCCCTCGCAGCCCCGACCCCAGGCCCGCCGGAGACACCCTTGGAACGCGAATCGATGGAATATGACGTCGTCATCGTCGGCGCCGGCCCGGCGGGGCTGGCCGCGGCGATCCGGCTCAAGCAGCTCGCGGCCGAGAAGGGGGACGAGGTCTCGGTCTGCGTGCTCGAGAAGGGCTCGGAGGTGGGTGCCCACATCCTCTCCGGCGCCTGCCTGGAGCCGCGCGCGCTCAACGAGCTGCTGCCGGACTGGAAGGAGCGCGGGGCACCCCTGGACACGCCGGTGACGGGCGACGAGTTCCTCTACCTCACCGAGACCTCCTCGTTCCGGCTGCCGACGCCGCCGCAGATGCACAATGAGGGCAACTACATCGTCAGCCTCGGCAACGTCGTGCGCTGGCTGGGCGAGCAGGCGGAGGCGCTGGGGGTCGAGATCTATCCCGGCTTCGCCGCGGCCGAGCTGCTCCAGGACGAGGCCGGGCGCGTGCGCGGCGTGGCCACGGGCAACATGGGCGTGACCAAGGAGGGCGAGGAAGGCCCGAACTTCCAGCCCGGCATGGAGCTGCACGCGAAGCTCACGCTGCTGGCCGAGGGCTGCCGCGGCTCGCTGACCAAGATCGCCATGGAGCGGTTCCAGCTGCGCGAGGGCGTCCAGCCGCAGACCTACGGCCTGGGCGTGAAGGAGCTGTGGGAGATCGATCCGGCCAAGCACATCAAGGGCCAGGTGATCCACACCGTGGGCTGGCCGATGACGGGCCGCACCTATGGCGGCTCCTGGCTCTACATGTTCGGCGAGAACCTGGTCTCGATCGGGTTCGTGGTCGGTCTCGACTACGAGAACCCCTATCTCTCGCCGTTCGAGGAGATGCAGCGCTACAAGACCCACCCGGCGATCCGGCGCTTCCTCGAGGGCGGGCGGCGGATCGCCTACGGTGCCCGGGCCCTGTCGGAGGGCGGGTTCCAGTCGATCCCCAAGCTCGTCTTCCCCGGCGGTGCTTTGATCGGCGACACGGCGGGCTTCCTCAACGTGCCCAAGATCAAGGGCACCCACACCGCGATGAAGTCGGGGATGGTCGCGGCCGAGGCGGCGTTCGCGGCCCTGCAGGGCGGGAACGAGCAGCCCGAGCTCGACGCCTATCCCAGGCTCCTGCGCCGGTCCTGGCTCTGGGACGAGCTGTACGAGGTCCGCAACATCCGGCCGGCCTTCCATTGGGGGCTCTGGCCGGCCATGGCCTACAGTGCCGTCGACACCTTCCTCCTGCGCGGCCGGGCACCCTGGACCCTGGGCCACAAGGCGGACCATGCCGCCCTCAAGCCCGCCGACCGCTTCCAGCCGATCAAGTATCCCCGGCCGGACGGCAAGCTCACCTTCGACCGGCTGTCCTCGGTGTTCCTGTCCAACACCAACCACGAGGAGGACCAGCCGGCGCACCTGAAGCTGCGCGACCCGAGCGTGGCCGAGCGGGTGAACCTGCCGGTCTATGGCGGGCCGGAGCAGAACTACTGCCCGGCCGGGGTCTACGAGTACGTCGCCGACGCGAGCGGCAAGCAGCGCCTGCAGATCAACGCGCAGAACTGCGTGCACTGCAAGACCTGCGACATCAAGGACCCGACCCAGAACATCGACTGGGTCACGCCCGAGGGCGGCGGCGGGCCGAACTACATCGGCGGCATGTGACCGCTACTGCAGGGTCGGGCCGCCCAGGTTGAGGTCGAGCTTGGCCGGCGGCTGTCCGGCCGGCGCCTGACCGGCGGGAGCCGGGGCGGCCGGCGCCGCGGCGGGCTGGCGGCGGGCCTGCGGCTGGGCCGCACCCTCCTGCTGCGGGCGGCCGTAGAACATCGCCAGCATGGTCCGCATGTCCGGGATGCCGGTGGCCGGCAGGCCGTTGGCCTTCTGGAACGCCTCGACGCCCGACTTCGTGCCCGGGCCGAACGAGCCGTCGACGCCGCCCTTGAGGAAGCCCATGTCGACCAGGCGCTGCTGCATGCTGCGCACGGTCTCGCGGTACAGCGCCACCGCCTCCTGGCCCTCGCCGATCTTCACCCGGTCGGCCGCGGCCTTGATCCGCTCGGGGATCAGGATCTGGCGGATCAGGTCGTTGGCCACCTGCAGCACCAGCGCGTCCGGGTTCTGCCGGCAGACGTTGAGCGTGAACTCGGCCAGGATCCCGGGCGGCTGCCAGGGCAGGATGTCGTAGGTGTCGTCGAACAGGGCGTTGAAGCCGGTGAGGTAGCCCTCGAACCAGGTGGGTGCGACGACCTGGCAGTCCTCCTTCTTGGTGTCGCAAACCTCCACGAACCGCTTGCAGGTCAGCCGGCCCAGTCCGTAGGCCTGGAAGCGCTCCTTGGAGTCGGCGGCCTCGGCCATGCTCGCGCCGAACAGCGCCAGTGCCGTGCCCAGGAAGAGAACTCGCCTCATGCTCGGTCTGCCTCTCAGCAAGCGGATGCGCCGGGCCGCGATGCGCGCGCCGGCTAGATCGGATAGGGCGGCTTGTCGTAGCCCTTCGGCGACAGGGTGAACACCTCGACCCCGTCCTCGGTCACGCCGACCGTGTGCTCGAACTGCGCCGACAGCGAGCGGTCGCGGGTGACCGTGGTCCAGCCGTCGGCCAGGATCTTCACCTCGTGCCGCCCGGCATTGATCATGGGCTCGATCGTGAACAGCATGCCCGGACGCAGGGCCAGCCCCTCGCCCGGATTGCCGTAGTGCTTGACCTCGGGCGAGTCGTGGAACACCCGGCCCAGCCCGTGGCCGACGAAATCGCGCACCACCGAGCAGCGGTTGTTCTCGGCGATCGTCTGGATGGCGTGGCCGACGTCGCCCAGGGTGGCGCCGGGACGGACCGCGTGGATCCCGGCCCACATCGCCTCGAAGGTGATGTCGATCAGCTTCAGCGCCTTGACCGGCGCGCGGTCGCCGAGGACGAACATCCGGCTGCTGTCGCCGTACCAGCCGTCGAGCACGCAGGTGACGTCGATGTTGGCGATGTCGCCGTCGCGCAGCCGCTTGTCGTCGCTGGGAATCCCGTGATTGACCACATGGTTGACCGAGATGCAGCAGCTCTTGGGATAGCCGCGGTAGCCCAGCGTGGCCGGAACGGCGCCGTGGTCGCGCATGAAGCCGTCGATGCGGCGGTCGAGCTCGCCGGTCGAGACGCCCGGCACGACGAACGGCGTGACGAAGTCCAGCGTCTCGGCGGCCAGCCGCCCTGCCCGCCGCATCGCCGCGAACGCCTCGGGGCCGTGCAGCGGCACCGGCTTCTTCGTGCCTTCCTTGTCGAGGATGAGCTGCACGGCGCTTCGACCCGGTCCAGATGAGGTGGTGCTGCAGCCAGCCGCTGCGCCCGAAGCGGGCCGGGTAGCACCGGCGGCGGCGCGGTGTCAAACCGTCACGGTACCCGATTCGCGGGCCTGTGACACCAGCACCTCGGGGTTCAGCACCAGGCCCGAGCCGGGGTCGCGGCCGCGCAGGAGCGCCATGATGTTCTCGGCGGAACGTGCGGCCATCGCCTGCAGCGAGGCAGCACTGAGGCCGCCGACATGGGGCGTGAGCACGACCCGGTCGAGCAGGCGCAGCGGCCCGTCCGGCAACGGCTCGACCTCGAACACGTCGAGCCCCGCACCGCCGAGCTGCCCGCTGCGCAGCGCCTCGACCAGGGCCGGCTCGTCGACGAGGCCGCCCCGGGCCGTGTTCACCAGGATCGCCCCGGGCTTCATGAGTGCCAGGCGCCGGGCGTCGATGAGGTGATGGGTCTCGGGCGTCAGCGGCGCGTGCAGGGTCACGAAGTCCGACTGGCGCAACAGCTCGTCGAGCTCGACCAGGCGGTAGCCGAGGCGGGCCACGGTATCGGCGTCGGCCACCGGATCGGCGACCAGCACGTCCATGCTGAAGCCGAGGCAGCGCTTGGCCACGGCGCGGCCGATGCGGCCGAAGCCGACCACGCCGACCCGCGTCTCGTGCAGGCGCCCATGCAGCAGGGTGCCCCAGCTGCCGTCGCGGACCCGCCGGTCGTACTCGGCGATGCGATGCGCGGCGGCGGCCATCAGCGCCAGGGCATGGTCGGCCACGGCGTCGTGGTTGGTGCCGAAGGCCATGGCCACGGCGACGCCGTGCCGGGTCGCGGCGGCGACGTCGACATGCTCGTAGCCGACGCCCATGCGCGCCACCACCTTGAGCCCGGGTGCGGCCGCGAACACGCGCTCGGTGTAGCGCTCGAGGCCGGCGACCGTGGCGGCGACCCCGTCCAGCCGCTCGATCAGCTCGGATTCGGTGAGGATGCGGCCGCGGTCGTTCCAGCGGACCTCGATCCCTGCCGCCGTGAGCGCGGCCAGATGGTCCCGGTGCGCCGCGAGCACCGGCGTCGCGCACAGGACCGCACCGGGCCAGGCGGGTGCGACCGACCGCAGCTCGCGCACGACGGCCTCGACCCCGAAGGGGGCGCGCGCCTCGCGGAACCAGGCGGCGTGCGCCGACTCGCGATGGGCCTGGAACGCGGCGTCGCTGGCGAACACCTCGCAGAACACGAGGGCACCGGGATCGTCCTTGGGTGCGACCAGCTCGAAGCGCAGGCAGTCGCGCTCGGCGGCCAGGGTGTTGCGGACGTGCTGGCGGGCGAGCTCCAGCAGCGGTTCGCGGTGGGCCGGATCGAACCGCATCTCGGCGATGACGGTCACGGGCTCACGGCTGGTCCGTGGTGGCGACATGTGGGCATCCCGCGCGGACCTGCGCACCATTGCGCGAGTGCCAGCTAAGCCAATCAAGCCGGCGGGTGCAAGCGGTGCTCCCGGACGGCCGTGTACACCCCGGCCGCCACGATCGCCGCGGCGCCGACCAGGGTCCAGACGTCGGGCAGGTCGCCGAAGCCGACATAGCCGATGATCACCGCCCACAGCAGCAGGGTGTAGGAAAAGGGCTGGATCACCGCCGCCGGCGCCAGTTGCAGGGCACGGATCATGCAGTAATGGGCGGTGCCGCCCAGGGCGGCGACCAGCACGAAGAGCGGCCAGTGCTGCGGCTCGGGCGTGCGCCACGCGAACGGGACGACCAGGCTCGCCAGCGCGGCACCGACGACCAGCTGCCAGAGCAGGCTGGTCTGGGCGCTGTCGGAGCGGCCGACCATGCGGGTCAGCACCTGATAGAGACCGTAGAGCAACACCGAGGCGAGGACGACCAGGGCGGCCGGCTGCACCATGCCCAGGCCCGGGCGCAGGATGATCATCACGCCCAGGAACCCCACGCCCACCGCCGCCCAGCGGCTGGCACCGACGCGCTCGCCCAGGATCGGGACCGCGAGGGCGGTCACCGCCAGCGGCGTCAGGGCCAGGAGCGCGTGGACGTCGGCCAAGGGCATCCGGCCGAAGCACCAGACGACCAGCCCGATCTCCAGCACCAGGAGGCAGGAGCGCAGGATCTGCAGCCCCGGCCGCGCGGAGCGCACCGAGCGGGCGATGCCCTGCGGGGCCAGCACCAGGAGCACCATCGGGATGGTGAAGACGTAGCGCAGCCAGATGATCTGCGGGGTGGGATAGCGGGCGCTGAGATACTTGCTGGCCGCGTCCATGAGCCCGAACATCAGCATGGCGCCCAGCGCCAGGAGGATGCCGCGGAACTCGCCCGCCCGCAGCCGGCTGGCCGCGGCCTGCGTGGTCACCCGGCGACCCGCGGGGCCGGCAGCGGGCCCGGCCGCGTCCTCGAAGCGGCGGGCCACCCGCAGCAGCATGGCCTCGGCGAACGGCCGGCCCACCAGCTGCAGGCCGAGCGGCATGCCCCGCGAATCCAGCCCCATCGGCACGCTCAGCGCCGGCAGGCCCAGATAGTTGAAGGGCCCCACCAGGGTTCCCAACCGGTTGGCCAGGGCCATGAAGTACGGGTCGCCGCCGGTGTCGGTCGCGGCGATGCCCGGCGTCGTCGCCGGTGCCGTGGGCAGCGCCAGCACGTCGGCATCGGTGAACACCTCCGCACAGAACCGGCGCAGGATCGGCGCCCGGGCCGACAGCGCCCGCGCATAGTCGACCCCCGAGATCCCGAACCCCGGCTCCATCCGCGAGACCGTCTGCGGATTGAACGCGGCACGGCTGGCCTCGACCCGGTCGCGGTGCAGCGCCGCCACCTCGGCCAGCATGACCAGGCGGCGCAGGGCGTTCAGGAGCGTGAAGGACGGCACGGCGGCCGGCACGAGGTCGAGCCCGGCGTCGGCGAGGTGCTCGACGGCCCGGCCGAACCCGGCCGCCACCTCCGGCTCGAGCTCGGTGTCGAGGCCGCGCTCGGCCACCGCCACCCGCAGGCGGCGCCCCTGCCCGGCGCTGCTGGCGGCATAGTCCGGCACCGGCCGCGCGCTGGTGGTGGGGTCGTTGGCATCGGCACCGGCGATCGCCTGCATGACCAGGCCCACGTCCTCGGCCGAGCGCGCCAGCGGGCCGACATGGTCGAGCGAGAACGAGAGCGGCATGCAGCCGAACCGGCTGACGCGGCCATAGGTGGGCTTGAGCCCGACCAGCCCGCAGCAGGCCGCCGGGTAGCGGATCGAGCCGCCGGTGTCGGAGCCGAGCGTGGCCGGGATCAGCCGTGCCGCCACCGCGGCGGCCCCGCCGCTGGTCGACCCGCCGGTGATCCGCTCCGGGTCCCAGGGGTTGCGGGGGTGGCCGGTGTGCGCGTTGTGGCCGGTGATGCCGAGCGCGAACTCGACCATGTTGAGCCGGCCGCAGTCGATGGCGCCGGCCGCATCCAGGCGTGCCAGGACCGTGGCCGTCGCCGCCGGCCGGTGCCCGCGCATCAGCGCCGCACCGCACTCGGCGAGCTCGCCCTGGCGGTAGAACATGTCCTTGTGGGCCAGCGGCACGCCGTGCAGCGGGCCCAGCAGGTCGCCGCGGGCGCGGGCCCGATCGGCGTCGTCGGCGGCCGCCAGCGCCGCTTCGGGCGTGAGGCGTGCCACCGCACCCAGCTCCCGGCCCGTCCCGTCCAGGGCCGCGAGCACGGCCCCGGTCGCCTCGCGGCTGCCGACCTCGCCCGTGCGCAGGCGGCCGGCCAGCTCGGCCAGGCTCCAGGAGAGCAGCTCGGCCACGGTCATTCCTCGCCCTCGCCGGCATCGGCCAGGGTCTCGAGGGCGACCAGGAACGAGCCCGGCTCGACGTCGAAGGGCAGGTCGCGCGTGCCCAGGCGGACCGTCTGCGCCAGCTCGGCCGCCACCGACGCCGCGTCCGTCGCCACCGGCACGCCCGATCCCGTCTCGACTTGCTGGCCCGAGGTCATTTCCTGCCTCCCGCTGTCAATCCCGCTGCTCTAGCATCCGCGCGTACGACACTCCAGGCGGCCGACCAGGGAGGCAGGCGATGAGCGGGCTGGCGAACGCCCCGGCCAGGATCGAGGCGATCGACCGGGAGCGCCTGGCGGTGCTCCAGGCGATCGAGCGCAAGCTGCTCTGGCTGTCGTGCTGGACGATCCACCACGCCAACCACCTGCGTCCCAGCCGCGACAAGCTCAAGGTCGGCGGGCATCAGGCCTCCTGCGCCTCGGTCGCCAGCATCATGACGGCGCTCTACTTCGACGTGCTGCGCCCGGGCGACCGGGTGGCGGTCAAGCCGCACGCCAGCCCGATCTACCACGCCGCCATGCACCTGCTGGGCCGCGAGCCGATCGAGCAGCTGCAGCGGTTCCGCGCGCTCGGCGGCGCCCAGTCCTACCCGTCGCGGACCAAGGACCGCTCGGGCGTCGACTTCTCGACCGGCTCGGTCGGCCTGGGTGCCGCCATGACGCTGTTCGCCTCGCTGACCCAGGACTATGTCCGGCTGCACGACCTGGTGCCGGGCGCGGACGCCGCCCGGGCGGATGGTGGCCATCGTCGGCGACGCCGAGCTCGACGAGGGCAACATCTACGAGGCCCTGCTCGAGGGCTGGAAGCACGACGTCCGCAATGTCTGGTGGGTGATCGACTACAACCGGCAGAGCCTGGACCGGGTCGTGCCGGAGCTGCTGTTCGCCAAGATCGAGCAGTTCTTCGCCACCGTCGGCTGGCGGGTGGTCACGATCAAGTACGGCAAGAAGCTGCAGGAGGCGTTCGCACGGCCCGGCGGCGAGGCGCTGCGCGACTGGATCGACGCCTGCCCGAACGACCTCTACGCCGCCTTGTGCTTCAAGGGCGGTGCCGCCTGGCGGGCGCATCTGGAGAGCGACCTCGGCCGCAACGCCGGCATCCGCGCGCTCCTCGACCGCCACGACGACGCGGCCCTGGCCGCGCTGATGACCAATCTCGGCGGCCACGACCTCGAGGCGCTGCTGGAGGCGTTCCACGGGGTCGCGGACGACCGGCCGCACTGCTTCATCGCCTACACCGTCAAGGGCTGGGGCCTGCCGCTCGCCGGCCACAAGGACAACCATGCCGGCCTGATGAACGTCGAGCAGATGGCGGCGCTGCAGGCGATCCATCGGCGTGCCGGCGGGCGAGGAGTGGTCGACCGCGCCGGCCTCGAGGTCGACCCCGAGCGCCTGGACGCGTTCCTGGCGCAGGTGCCGTTCCGCCGCCGGGTCGAGCGGCTACGAGACCGCGGCCGTGCCGGTGCCGGCCGTGCTGCCGCAGGGCCGCCGGACCGCCCACCGCGTCGACGCAGGAGGCGTTCGGGCGGATCATGGGCGAGCTCGCGCGCAGCGACCTGCCGCTGGCGGCGCGCATCGTCACCACCTCGCCCGACGTCACCGTCTCGACCAGCCTCGGCGGCTGGGTCGGCCGGCGCGAGGTGTTCAGCCGGCGCGAGCACGAGGACGTGTTCCGCGCCGAGCAGGTGCTCTCGCCCACCCCGTGGCGGGAGAGCCGGACGGGCCAGCACCTCGAGCTCGGGATCGCCGAGAACAACCTGTTCCTCAACCTCGCGAGCCTCGGCCTCGCCCACGACCTGTTCGGCGCCCGGCTGCTGCCGGTCGGCACGCTCTACGACCCGTTCATCGCCCGCGGCCTCGATGCGCTGAACTACGCCTGCTACCAGGACGCGCGCTTCCTCCTGGTGGCCACGCCGTCGGGCATCACGCTGGCACCCGGAGGGCGGTGCCCACCAGTCGATCGGCACGCCCGCTCATCGGCATGAGCCAGCCCGGCCTGACCTCGTTCGAGCCGGCCTTCGCCGACGAGGTCGGCAGTCGTGCTGCGCTGGGCGTTCGCGCACCTGCAGGCGCCCGACGGCGGGTCGGTCTATCTGCGGCTCAGCACGCGCCAGATCGAGCAGCCGCAGCGCGAGATGACGCCCGAGCTGGAGGCGCGCGTCCTGGCCGGCGGCTACTGGCTGCTGCCGCCCGCGCCCGGGGCCGAGCTCGCCATCGTCTGCACCGGCGTGGTGGCGCCGGAAGCCCTGGCGGCGCTGGCGCTGGTCCGCGAGGACATCCCCGGCGCCGGGCTGCTGCACGTGACCTCGGCCGACCTGCCTGGACGCCGACTGGCGCCGGCGCGGCCGTGCCGGGACGGCCGCGGCACTCCTGGCACCGCTGGCCCCGGACGCTGCCCTGGTGACCGTCCTCGACGGGCATCCGGCCACGCTCTCCTGGCTGGGCTCGGTCCACGGCCACCGGGTGATCGCGCTGGGCGTCGACCGCTTCGGCCAGTCGGCCGACCTGCTCGACCTCTACCGCGTCCACGGCCTCGACGCCGGTGCCATCCTGGACGCCTGCGCGGCGGCCCTGCTCCGCCGCTAGGCCGGCGCCGCAGGGCGGTCCGGCACCTCGAGCGTGAAGACGGTGCCGCCGTCGCTGCGCCAGGAGGCCTGGGCGCGGATCTGGGCGGCGAGCAGCTTGACCAGGCGCATGCCCACGAGCTGACGGCCGCGCTCGGCATGGTGCTGGGCGAGCCCGATCCCGTCGTCGCGCACCTCGATGCGCGTGCTGCCGTCGCCGCGGCGCAGGGTGACGGCGATCCTGCCGGCGCGCTCGTCCGGGAAGGCATGCTTGTAGGCGTTGGCGAGGGCCTCGTTGACGATCAGCGCCAGGGGCACCGCGACCTCGACCGGCAGGCCGAAGGGCTCCGGCGCGTCGACCGTGCAGGTCACGTGCCCGGCCTCGGCGTAGAGATGGCCGAGATCCTCGCTCACGTCGCGCACCAGCTGGTCGACCGCGAAGCGGTCGGCCTCGGTGGAGCGGTAGAGCTGGTCGTGGGCGCGGCCCATCGCCCGGACGCGCTCCTGGGTCTCGCTCAACTGCCGCTGCAGTGCCGCCGGCGCATTGCGCGACTGCAGGGAGAGGAGACCGCTGACGATCTGCAGGTTGTTCTTCACCCGGTGGCGGATCTCGTCGAGCAGGACGTCCTTGTCCCGCACGGCCGCACGCAGGTCCTGGTTGATCGCCTCGAGCTTCGCCGTCCGGTCGGCGACACGCCGTTCCAGCTCGACGTTCATGCGGCGGATCGTCTCCGCGGCCTCGGTCCGCTCGGTGATCTGGCTGGCCAGCCGGCGGTTGGCGAGCTCGAGCTCGCCCCGGCTCGGCAGGGCCAGGGCCGCGGGCATGATCCGCCACAGGAACACCGCACTCAGTATCGAGGTCAGCGCGGTGAACACCTTGATGCCGCCGTCCAGCCAGTAGTCCGGGTTCCACAAGGTCCAGATCGCCATGACATGCGTGGTGCCGCAGGCGAGGATGAAGCAGCTGAACAGGATGAAGACCGCGGGAAAGACGAGGTCCTGCCGGCGGACGACGAAGAACAGCAGTGCCAGCGGGATCGAATAGTAGGACAGCGCGATCAGCGCGTCGGCACTGGCGTGCAGCCACAGCAGCTCGGGCTGCCACAGGAAGCACATGCCGTGCGGCATGAACGCGTCGGATTGCAGCAGCTCGCCAACATGGCCCAGCATCGTGTCGTCGTCCCCCTCGGCGGACCCCGCCGGCATCACTCAAGCTCGCGGCAGGCAAACGCCGCAAGCGGTTAGCGGTGCCCACCTTGCCGCGCTTGAGGCGGCAGTGTAAGCGACCGGCAGCCTCGGGCGGTCCGTTCGGTCCCCGGGGAAGAAGCAAACCCGGGAGGGAGCTCCAGCGCATGGACATGACCGGCGAGTACCGCATCCCAGCACCGCGCCAGCGGGTGTGGGAGGCCCTCAACGACCCGGCCATCCTCAAGGCGGCGATCCCGGGCTGCGAGGAGCTGAACAAGGTCGGCGACAACGAGCTGGAGGCTCGGGTCAAGGCCAAGGTCGGCCCGGTCAGCGCCACCTTCACGGGCAAGGTCACCCTCAACGACCTCAACCCGCCCGAGAGCTACCGGATCGCCGGCGAGGGCAAGGGCGGCGCCGCCGGCTACGCCAAGGGCGGGGCCGAGGTCAATCTCGCCGAGGACGGTGCCGGCACGATCCTGCGCTACTCGGCCAAGGCCGACGTCGGCGGCAAACTGGCGCAGATCGGCTCGCGGCTGATCCAGGGCACGGCCAAGAAGATGGCCGACGATTTCTTCGGCAAGTTCTCGACCATCGTGGCCGACCGCTACGCCGCCGAGGCGCCGGCACCGCCGCCCGTCGCCCCCATGGCGCCGGCAGCGGCGGCGGCACCTGCGCCCGCGGCGGCGGCACCGGTCGCCGTGCAGCCGCCACCACCGCCGCCGCCCCGGCAGGTCGCGTTCCAGCCGGAGCGCGCGCCGGCGCCGACGACGCCCAAGGTGCCCGCACCGACGGCCAAGGCCGGGCAGCCCTGGTATGTCTGGCTGATCGGGGCGATCATCCTGGTCATCCTGTTCTTCTGGCTGTTCGGCTGATCGCGGCCGCAGCCGGCTCGATTGACGGCGGCAGGTGCGGCTTCTAGCTTCACCCGCCAAGGAAAAGGGCGTCGTCACGACATGACGCCAGCGCAACGGACCCGCCCAGCGGGCGCGGGTCACACGAGGCACATTGGGAGGTCGAGTTGATGGTTTCGGTCAGCATGACGGTCAACGGCAAGCAGGTCAGCGGCGAGGTGGAGCCGCGGACGCTGCTGGTCGACTTTCTCCGCTCCAATCTCGGCCTCACCGGCACGCATGTCGGCTGCGACACCAGCCAGTGCGGTGCCTGCGTGGTCCACGTGAACGGGGACTCGGTGAAGGCCTGCACCATGCTCGCGGCCCAGGCGGACGGGTCGAGCGTGGTCACGATCGAGGGCCTGGCCCAGGGCGGTACCCTGCATCCGCTGCAGGAGGCGTTCCGCGAGCATCACGGCCTGCAGTGCGGCTTCTGCACGCCGGGCATGATCATGAGTGCCGCCGATCTGCTGCAGAAGCACCCCGACCCGAGCGAGCACGAGGTGCGCGAGTGGCTCGAGGGGAACATCTGCCGCTGCACGGGCTACCACAACATCGTCAAGGCGATCCTGGCGGCCGCTGCCAACATGCAGGGCCACAAGCAGGCGGCGGAGTGAGGGACTGAGGATGGCTGAAAAAGGCATCGGCGTCGCGGTCCGCCGTAAGGAAGACCACCGGTTCATCACCGGCAAGGGCCGCTACACCGACGACATCAACCAGCAGGGCCAGGTGTTCGCCTACTTCGTGCGCAGCCCCCACGCCCATGCGCGGATCACCGGGATCGACAAGGCCGCGGCCGAGGGCATGCCCGGCGTGCTGGCGGTGCTCACCGGCGAGGACGTCAAGGCCGACGGCCTGGGCGGCCTGATCTGCGGCTGGCTGGTCAAGTCCAAGGACGGCTCGCCGATGAAGGCCGGCCCGCACCCGCTCCTGGCCCTGGAGAAGGTGCGCTATGTCGGCGACCCGGTCGCCGTCGTCGTGGCCGAGACCTACCAGCAGGCCAAGGACGCCGGCGAGGCGCTCGCGGTCGACTACGACGAGCTCGACGCGGTCGTGAACGTCGGCGACGCCCACGATGCCGCCGCACTGGTGCACGACGAGGTCGCCAACAACCTGATCTACGACTGGGAGCTGGGCGACAAGGCCGCGACCGACGCCGCCTTCGCCAAGGCCGCCCACGTCACCAGGATCGACCTGGTCAACAACCGGCTGGTCGCCCAACGCGATGGAGCCGCGCGCCGCGGTCGGCCACTACGACACCGGCGGCGACAGCTTCACCTGCTACGTCACCAGCCAGAACCCGCACGTGCACCGCCTGGTGATGTCGGCGTTCATCGGCGTCGCACCCGAGCACAAGCTGCGCGTGGTGGCACCCGACGTCGGCGGCGGCTTCGGCTCGAAGATCTTCATCTACAACGAGGAATGCGTCGTCACCTGGGCGTCGAAGAAGGTCGGCGGCCGGCCGGTGAAGTGGACGGCCGACCGCTCCGAGGCCTTCCTGACCGACGCGCACGGCCGCGACCATGTCAGCCACGCCGAGCTCGCCATCGATGCCCAGGGCAACATCCTGGCCCTGCGCGTGAACACCAAGGCGAACATCGGCGCCTACATGTCGACGTTCTCCTCCTCGATCCCGACCTACCTCTACGCGCACCCTGCTCGCCGGCCAGTACAAGACCCCGGCGATCTACTGCCGACGTCCAGGCCTACTACACCAACACCGTGCCGGTGGACGCCTATCGCGGCGCCGGCCGGCCCGAGGCGTCGTTCCTGCTCGAGACGCTGATGGACCAGGCGGCGCACGAGCTGGGCAAGGACCCGGCCGAGTTCCGCCGCCAGAACTTCATCCCCAAGGACGCCTTCCCGTACCAGACGCCGGTGGCGCTGATGTACGACATCGGCAACTACGAGGCGACGCTCGACGAGGCGCTCAAGCTCGTCGACTATGCCGGCTTCCCGGCGCGCAAGGCCGAGTCGGAGCGCCGCGGCAAGCTGCGCGGCATCGGCCTCTCCTGCTACATCGAGGCCTGCGGCATCGCCCCCTCGGCGGTGGTGGGCTCGCTGGGTGCGGGTGTCGGCCTGTGGGAGAGCGCCAAGGTCCGCTTCACCCACACCGGCAAGGTGCAGGTGATGACCGGCACCCACAGCCACGGCCAGGGCCACGAGACGACCCTCGCCCAGGTGGTCGCCGAGAAGCTGGGCGTGCCCTACGAGGACGTCGACGTCATCCACGGCGACACCGACAAGACCCCGGTCGGCATGGGCACCTACGGCTCGCGCTCGCTGGCGGTCGGCGGCGAGGCCGTCGTCAACGCCTGCAAGAAGATCATCGACAAGGGCAAGAAGATCGCGGCCCATCTGATGGAGGCCGCCGAGGCCGACATCGAGTTCAAGGACGGCCAGTTCACCGTCGCCGGCACCGACAAGTCGGTCGGCATCGGCCAGGTCGCGTTCACCGCCTACGTCCCGCACAACTACCCGCAGGGCGTCGAGCCGGGCCTCGAGGAGTCGGCGTTCTTCGATCCGCCGAACTTCACCTACCCGTCCGGCACCTATGTCTGCGAGCTCGAGGTCGATCCCGCCACCGGCGTGGTCGAGATCCTGCAAGCTTCGTGGCGGTCGACGATTTCGGCAACGTCGTGAACCCGATGATCGTCGAGGGCCAGGTCCATGGCGGGCTGGTCCAGGGCATCGGCCAGGCGCTGCTCGAGGGCGCGGTCTACGACGAGGGCGGCCAGCTGCTGACCGGCTCGTACATGGACTACACCATGCCGCGCGCCGCCAACGTGCCGAGCTTCGAGGTGGTCACCTCGGCCGGGACGGTCTGCACCTCCAACTCGCTGGGCGTGAAGGGCTGCGGCGAGGCCGGTGCCATCGGCTCGCCGCCGGCGGTGATCAACGCGATCACCAACGCCATCGGCGTGCGGGTCGAGATGCCGGCGACGCCGGAGAAGGTCTGGCGCGCCATCCAGGGCACCAAGTTCGCGCAGGCGGCCGAATAGTCAGGGACGGAACGGGTCATGTACGAGTTCAACTATCACCGGCCGGCCAGCGTCGCCGACGCCGCCGCACTGCTCGGCCTCGCACGAGGACGCCAAGCTGATGGCCGGCGGGCAGACCTACCTGCCGACGCTCAAGCAGCGGCTGGCGCAGCCCAGCGACGTGATCGACCTCGGCGCCATCGCCGAGCTCAAGGGCATCAAGGAGGAGGCCGGCGGGCGTCACGATCGGGGCGATGACCCGGCACGCCGACGTCGCCGGCTCCGAGATCGTCAAGCGGGTCATTCCCTCGCTGGCGGCCCTGGCCGAGCTGATCGGCGACCCGCAGGTCCGCAACCGCGGCACCATCGGCGGCTCGATCAGCAACAACGACCCGGCGGCCGACTATCCCGGCGCGCTGCTGGCCCTGGGCGCCACGGTGCGCACCAACAAGCGCGAGCTCTCGGCCGACGACTTCATCACCGGCATGTTCGAGACGGCACTGGCGCGCGGACGAGATCGTGACCGCGGTGCACTTCCCCAGGCCGGAGAAGGGTGCCTACGTCAAGTTCCCGAACCCGGCCAGCCGCTACTCGATGGTCGGCGTCTTCGTGGCGCGGACCGGCGGCGGCGTGCGCGTGGCGGTCACCGGCGCCGGCCCGACGCGCCTTCCGCTGGGTCGACGCCGAGAACGCGCTGGCGCAGAACTTCTCGCCCGCCGCGATCGACGGCCTCAGCGTCGATGCGAGCGGCCTGAACGCCGACATCCACGCCAGCGCCGACTACCGCGCGCACCTGATCAAGGTGATGGGCAAGCGCGCGGTCGCGGCCGCGGCTTGAACCGGCAGGCGGGGGCCGGCGCCATCCGCCGCCCCCGCACCGTTCTCCTGGCGCTGCTCCTGGCGGCCGGGGCCTGCGCCCCGGTCTACGAGCCGTCGTTCCGCCTCGAGACGCCCGACACGCTGGATGCCGCCGGGCGCCAGTGCCTGGATGCGTGCGATGCGGCGCGCGAGGCCTGCTTCGTTCCGGCCCGCGAGGCGTTCGCCCAATGCTCGGAGCATGCGATCCTGGTGCAGAACCAGTGCCGTGCCAACGCGCAGATCGACTACCAGATCTGCCAGAGCGCCTATGGGCCGGAAGGCCAGGTCTGCGTGCCCGCGGTCTGCCAGCGGCCACGCTGCACGCCCGACGCGCTGGACCAGTGCGAGGCCGACTACAGGCGCTGCTTCGCCGGCTGCGGCGGCAGGGTGGTCGAGGACCGGCGCTGCGTCGCGAACTGCCCGTCCTGACGCCACCACAGCCAGGCCATCCCGAGGCTCCAGCCCAGGATGGCGCCCATGGCGTTGGTCACCCAGTCGTCGAGCGTGGGCGTGCGCAGCTCGGCGAAGTACTGCAGGAGCTCCAGCAGCCCCGCCAGGGCGACCAGCAGCGCCAGCTGGCCGGCCCAGGGATCGCCCCGGCGGCTCAGCCGGACGAGCAGCCCGGCGGCGGTGAAGATCAGGAAATGGCCGGCGGCCGCCAGGAAATCGGACGCGACCAGATGGTAGCGGCACGAAGCGCGCCACCCCCTCCAGCACCCGCTCGCGCAGGTTCTCGGGCATCAGCAGGAGACCGGCGCCGGCGATGCCCGCCACGCCCAGGGCGGCAGCGCTGCGCCGGTGGTCGATACCCCGGCCGAACAGGTAAAGCCCGGCGGCCATCACCGCGGCCCAGGCGATGGCCAGCCCCAGCCGCACCTGGCGGAACAGGGGCCGCTCGCCCATCGCGATCAGCTTGAGGTTGGCCACCTTGAGCTCGCCCGTGGCGTGGCGCAGCCGGATCGCCAGCTCGGCCCGCTCGGCCTGCTGCCCGAAATGGAAGGTGGCGACGAAGCGGTCCATGGGGCGGGTGGAATCGCGCCGGGCCAGCCGGTGCATGTTGAGGAAGTAGGGCCGCGCCATGTCGCGGTCGGCCACCAGCGTGATCTCGCCGACCCGGAAGCCCTTGCGGCCGCCCCGGATGTTCTCGCTGCCGACGTCGGCCGAGAGCTTGAAGGTGCGTGGCCCGCCCGGCTGCAAATGCCAGACCTGGCGGACGCCGACGCCGGCCTCGGGATCGTCGTTGCGCAGCCGCAGCACGCCGTCCGTCACCGCGATCGCGTCGCGCGCCCCCTCGACCTGCCAGCCCGCCGGCTCCTCGCCCGGGGCGCGGACGGGCGCGCTGCCGTCGGCGAGGGTGGCGAAGCCCGGATCGAACGGCCAGGGCGATTGCACCTCGTCGAACTGGCGCAGATGGCTGAAGGCCACCAGCGTCAGAACGGCCAGCAGGGCCGCCGCGGCCAGCCAGACCAGGGTCGCGGTGTCACAGGCCGGCAGTGCCGCACGCCATCTCGCTTGCGCGCTCATCGCGATCTTGCCACCTCTTTCCTTGATGGGCCCTGCCTGACGGCCCTCTTCCCGCAGGCCCAGCCAGCAGCCGGTGCGCCATGACCCAAGCCCTGCCCGCCTCGATCGACGCCACCAGCGCGCTGCTGGCCGGCGGCGACTATGTCGCCGACCGGCCCGCTGGCGACGGCACTCTACCTCGCCCTCAGCCTGGGCCGCCCGCTGTTTCTCGAAGGCGAGGCCGGCGTCGGCAAGACCGAGATCGCCAAGGTGCTGGCGCCAGACGCTCGGGCGCAAGCTGGTGCGGCTGCAATGCTACGAGGGGCTGGACGTGGCCTCGGCGGTCTACGAGTGGAACTACCAGCGCCAGATGCTGGAGATCCGGCTCGCCGAGGCCGCCGGGCACCACCGAGCAGGGCAGCCTGGCGGAGGACATCTTCACCGAGCGCTTCCTGATCCGCCGCCCGCTGCTGCAGGCGCTGGAAGCCGGACTTCGCCGGCCCGCCGGTGCTGCTGATCGACGAGCTCGACCGCACCGACGAGCCGTTCGAGGCCTACCTGCTCGAGGTGCTGTCCGACTTCCAGATCACCATCCCCGAGCTCGGCACCATCAAGGCCGAGCAGCCGCCGATCGTGATCATCACCAGCAACCGCACGCGCGAGATCCACGACGCGCTCAAGCGCCGCTGCTTCTACCACTGGGTCGACTACCCCACGGCCGAGCGCGAGCTGCAGATCATCCAGGTCCGCCTGCCCGGCGTCGAGGACCGGCTGTCGCGCCAGATCGTGGCCTTCGTCCAGGAGCTGCGCCGCCGCGACCTGTTCAAGCTGCCGGGCGTCGCCGAGACCCTCGACTGGACCCGGGCGCTGACCACGCTGGACACGCTGGAGCTGACGCCCGGCCATCATCAACGACACGCTGGGCACCCTGCTCAAGTACCAGGACGACATCATCAAGATGCAGGGCAGCGAGGCCGCGAAGCTCCTGGCCGAGGTCAACATGCGGCTGGCGCATGGGCTACGGCGGGACCGCGCGATGACCGCAGACCAGCGCCGCCGGTGCCGGCAGGTTCGCCCGCAACGTCATGCATTTCGCGCGCGCCCTGCGCGCGGCGGGGCTGCCGGTCGGGCCCGGGCGGGTGCTCGAGGCGCTGCGGGCGGTGGAGGCGGTGGGCTTCGCGAGCCGGCAGGATCTCTACTGGACGCTGCACGCGGTGTTCGTGAACCGGCGCGACCAGCGCGAGCTGTTCGACCAGGCTTCCACATCTTCTGGCGCGACCCGCAGCTGCTCGAGAAGATGATGCACCTGCTCCTGCCGACGCTGGAAGGCGAGAAGCCGCCCGAGGGGCAGGAGGAGGTCAACCGCCGGGTCGCCGAGGCGCTCAACCCGCGCGAGCCGGGCAAGGGCGAAGGCGAGTCGAGGAGGAGCCGCCGGAGCTCGAGCTGGACGCGGTGCTGACCTGGTCCAACCGCGAGCTGCTGCAGGCCAAGGACTTCGAGCAGATGACCGCCGAGGAGCTGGCCGCGGCCCGGCGCGAGATCGGCCGGCTGCGGCTGCCGATCATGCAGGTGGCGACCCGGCGCTTCCGGCCGATCCGCGCAGGGCCGGCGCATCGACCTGCGGCGCACGCTGCGCCAGTCCCTGCGCGGCGGCGGGGCCGCCATCGACCTCGCCCGCAAGGAGCGCCGCAAGCGCCATCCGCCGCTGGTGATCCTGTGCGACATCTCGGGCTCGATGAGCCGCTACTCGCGCATGCTGCTGCTGTTCATGCACGCGATCACCAGCGACCGCGACCGGGTCCACAGCTTCCTGTTCGGCACCCGGCTCACCAACATCACCCGCCAGCTGCGCAACCGCGACATCGACCTGGCGCTGGCCCGGGTCGGCACCGCTGGTCCAGGACTGGGCCGGCGGCACGCGGATCGGCGCCTGCCTGAAGGAGTTCAACCGGGTCTGGTCGCGCCGGGTGCTGGGCCAGGGAGCCGTGGTGCTGCTGATCAGCGACGGGCTCGACCGCGACGCCGGCGAGGGCCTGGCGGTGGAGATGGAGCGGCTGCACAAGAGCTGCCGGCGGCTGATCTGGCTCAATCCGCTGTTGCGGTTCGACGCCTACGCGCCCATCTCGACCGGGGCGAAGGCGATGATCCGCCATGTCGACGATTTCCGCCCGGTCCACAATCTGGACAGCCTGCGCGAGCTGACCGACCGTGCTCAGCCGCGAGGGTGCCAGCGCGGGCCGAGGGCCTCTCGGAATGGGTCGCGGCCTCGCGCGAAGGGATCCAGCCATGATGCACACCGACGAGCGTCTTCTCGAGCAGCTGGCGGCATGGCGTGCGGCCGGGCGCAAGGTCGCGGTCGCCACCGTGGTGTCGACCTGGGGCTCCTCGCCGCGCCCGGCGGGCAGCATGCTGATCGTGGACGAGGCCGGCGAGATGCAGGGCTCGGTCTCGGGCGGCTGCATCGAGGGTGCCGTGATCCGCGAGGCCCAGGCCTGCATGGACGGCGCGCCGGCCAAGCTCCTGGAGTTCGGCGTCTCGAACGAGCAGGCCTGGGACGTGGGCCTCGCCTGCGGCGGCCGGGTCCAGGTCTATGTCGAGGCGGTGGCTTGAAGGCCGACACGCTGGCGGCACTCAACGCGGCGCGGGCCGAGAAGCGCCGGGTCTGCCTGGTGCGCTACCTCGAGCGGCGGCGGCGAGGCGCTCGTCGTCGACGGCCGGCCCGTGCTGGGCGAGGTGCCGGCGGACGTCGCGGACGCGGTCGCCGACGCCCTGCGGCGCGACCAGTCGCTCGCCGCCGACACGAGCCTGGGCCGCGCCTTCCTGCAGGTGTTCAACCCGCCCTTGCGGCTGATCGTGATCGGTGCCGTCCACATCGCCCAGGCGCTGGTGCCGATGGCCTCGCTCGCGGGCTACCAGGTGACCGTGGTCGATCCGCGCCGGGCCTTCGCCACCGACAGCCGCTTTCCCGACGTGGCGATGACCCAGGACTGGCCGGACGAGGCGATGCAGGCCCTGGCCCCCGACCGGCGCACCGCCGTCGTGGCCCTGACCCACGATCCCAAGCTGGACGATCCCGGCGCTCGACGTGGCGCTGCGCAGCGAGGCGTTCTACATCGCGCGCCCTCGGCAGCCGGCGCACCCATGCCGGCAGGCTCGAGCGGCTGGCCGGGCTCGGCCACGACGCGGCGACCCTCGCCCGGATCCACGGTCCGGCCGGCCTCGACATCGGGGCGGTGAGCCCGGCCGAGATCGCGGTCTCGGTGCTGGCCGAGATGACCCGCGTGCTACGCGGCGCCGGCTGAGGCTTCCAGCGATTTGCGCATGAAGAAGCGGCGGTGGCCGTTCGGCAGGCCGTCCAGCTCGGCGAACACCCGGTAGCCCCGACGCTCGTAGAACGGGCGCGCCTGGAAGTCGTAGGTGTCGAGCCAGGCGAGTCGGCAGCCGCGGCGGCGCGCCTCCGCCTCCGCCGCCAGCAGCAGCCGCGAGCCGAGGCCGCGGCGGCGCTGGTCGGCCGCCAGCCACAACATGTCGATGTAGAGCAGGCCGCGCGCGGTCTCGCCGTGGAGGCCCCCCAGCAACCGGCCGCGCTCGCGCACGATCAGCGCCAGCGGCCGGTAGTCCATGACGCCCAGATGGGCCTCGTTCTCGGCGATCAGCGCGTCACGCAGGAAGTCGGCGTCGGCCTCCGCGATCCGGTCCGACATCTCGATCGCCGGCAAGTCCTCGCTCACGGCGCCGGCTGGCCCAAGGCGATCCCGTGGATCCCGCCGCCGCCCTGGACGAGGTCGAGCGCGTCGAGCGGGACGATCTCGCGGTCCGGCCAGGCGGCGGCGAACGCCTTGGCCGCGGCCTTGTCGGTAGCACCGCCGAAGCTCGGCATGATCACGGCCCCGTTGGCGAGGTAGCAGTTGAGATGGGTCAGCGGCAGCCGGCTGCCGTCGTGGCGCGGCCGCGCCTTGGGCTGGGGTATCGCCACCACCTCGAGCGTGCGGCCCCGGGCGTCGACCGTGGCGCGCAGCCGCGTCCAGGTTCGCCGCGAGGCCGGCATGGGCGGCATCGGCCGGGTCTTCCGCCGTCAGGGCGAGGACCAGGCCCGGGCGTGCGAAGATGGCGACGTTCTCGACATGGCCCCCGCCTTCCTCGTCGACCAGGCCGGCGTCGAGCCAGATCACCTGGTCCACGCCCAGCTGGCGGCGCAGCTCGGCCTCGGCCTCGGCCATGCTCAGGCCGGGATTGCGCTTCGGATCGAGCAGGGTGCCGCTGCTGGCGAGGCAGGTGCCCTCCCCGTCCACCTGGACCGCACCGGGCTCGAGCACCATGCCGCAGGCATAGCGGCGGATGCCGGCATGCTCGAGCAGGCGGCGGCCGAGGTCGGCGTCCTGGGCGTAGTCGGGGTGGAGCTCGCCCCAGCCGTTGAAGGCGAAGGTGACGCCGGCCACGCCCTGCGGGCCCTTGAGGAAGCACGGGCCGACGTCGCGCACCCAGCCGTCGTCGTGCGGCAGCCCCACCGTGCTGATCCCCGCCCCGCAGTAGAGCGAGGCCATGGCGACCAGCTCGGGGCGGGCGATCACGGTCACCGGCTCGAAGCGCGCGATCGCCTGCGCGATCTCGGCGAAGGTCGCGGCGTGCCTCGTCGAGGCCGCCACCCCAGGAGGCCTCGCGGCACGGCCATGCCATCCAGCAGCGGGCATGCGGCACCCAGTCCGGTACCATGGCGAACCCGTCTTCACGGGGCGTGCTCAAATTCTTCCCGTCCAACAACGATTGCGCGGAAGGCCTCCGAACCTGCGCGAAAGCGCGGGCCGAGGCAACCCGAGAACCTTGCCGCTTGGCGCCGAGCCGCTGGCCCTGGCCCATGGCCTGCCCTATCTTGGCGAGGTGGCCGAGCGTGCCGCGCGGAGACCGACATGGCCGACAGCATCGCCGACCGCCTGCAGGCACTGGGCATCACCCTGCCCGCCCCGGCGGCGGCGGCAGCCAACTACATTCCGACCCGCCGCAGCGGCGATCTGCTCATCGTCTCGGGCCAGCTGCCGATGGCGGACGGTGCGCTCAAGTACAAGGGCAAGCTCGGCAGCGGCATCAGCCTGGAGGACGGCCAGGCGGCGGCCCGCCTGTGCGCCATCAACATCCTGGCCCAGGTCCAGGCCGCCTGCGGCGACCTCGAGCGCGTCGTCGCCTGCCTGCGCCTGGGCGGCTTCGTCGCCTGCACGCCGCACTTCACCGACCACCCCAAGGTGATCAACGGTGCCTCGGACCTGATGGTGGCGGTGCTGGGCGAGGCCGGCCGGCATGCCCGCGCCGCGGTCGGCGTGCCGTCCCTGCCGTTCGACGCGGCGGTCGAGGTCGAGGGCATGTTCGAGCTGCGCTGAGCCGATGCCGTCGGCCGCCACCGCCACGCTCCAGGCCCGCACGGTCACCGCTGTCGCCGACGTCGACGCCGCCGCCTGGGACGCGCTGGTCCCGGCCGACAACCCGTTCTTGAGCCACGCCTTCCTGGAGGCACTGGAGGCCAGCCGCTCGGCCAGCGAGGGCAGCGGCTGGCAGCCCTTCCACCTCCTGGTCGAGGGTGCGCGAGGGCCTGGTCGCGGCGGCCCCGCTCTACGTCAAGAGCCACTCCTACGGCGAGTACGTGTTCGACCATGGCTGGGCCGACGGCTACCGCCGGGCCGGCGGCAGCTACTACCCCAAGCTGCTGGCGGCCGTACCGTTCACGCCCGTGCCCGGCCCGCGCCTGCTGGCCGCGTCCGCCGAGGCCCGCCAGGCGCTGGTCGAGAGCCTGAAGGCGGTGCTGCGCCAGCTCAAGCTGTCCTCGCTGCACGTCAACTTCTGCACCGCCGAGGAGGCACAGCTTCTCGGCGAGGCCGGCTTCCTCCTGCGCCGCGGCATCCAGTTCCACTGGCACAATGCCGGCTTTGCCGACTTCGAGGCCTGGCTCGACAGCCTCAAGAGCGCCAAGCGCAAGATGGTGCGCAAGGAGCGCGAGCAGGTCCGCGCGGCGGGCGTGACCATCGAGGCCGTCCACGGTGCCGCGGTGAGCGAGGCCGTGCTCGACGAGTTCTTCCCCTTCTACCTCGCCACGGTCGACAAGCGCTGGGGCAACGCCTACCTCAGCCGCGCGTTCTTCCGCCGTCTCGGCGGCGATGCGCTGCGCGACCGGGTGGTCCTCATCACCGCCCGGCACGAGGGTCGGATGGTCGGTGCCGCCTTGAACCTGCGCGGGACGGACACGCTCTACGGCCGCCAGTGGGGCTGCCTCGAGGAGTTCAAGTTCCTGCACTTCGAGGCCTGCTACTACCAGGCGATCGAGTTCGCGATCCGGCACGGCCTCAAGCGCGTCGAGGCCGGCGCCCAAGGCGTGCACAAGCTGCATCGCGGCTACGCCCCGGTCTGGACCCACAGCGCCCACCTGATCGCGGAGCCGGCGTTCGCCGACGCGGTGGCGCGGTTCCTGACCGCCGAGAATCGGGCCCAGGAGGTCGAGATGGCGCAGCTCGAGGCAGCCCTGCCCTACCGCAACGAAAGCTGAGCCCAGTCGGCGGCTTGCGCGCAGAGCGTGAGCATGGCAGGATCAATCACCGATTAGTTGAGTTTGCGCGCAGCAGCGGGCCCGTGCGCCGATATTGGTGACCACATGACGGCATTGCTGTGAGTCCGGCCACCTCCCCACGCTGCTCCGGCGAGTATGGTAGCCGCTGCCCCGCCATCCGGCCGGCGGAGCGCAGGGCGTCGTTCGCACCTGCCGGTGCTGCTGGGAAGGGCTGCCTGCCGTGACCTGGTCCCTGGTCATCATGGACGACGGCATCACCAACGCGTTCCAGGGCCGCGTCGGCAAGGCCGTGGTCCGGGAGTACGACTACTACTGGAACGCGTTCGACACCGACGACGGCGTCGCGCGCACCCATGCCAACTCCGTGTTCCACGCGGCGCTCAAGGTGTCGCGCGCCTACGACGTCGTCGATCTCAAGGTGGCAACGCCGCTGCGCGAGGCGTCCTACGAGTACGCCGCGATCGAGGCCGCGCTGCGCGACGTGCTGGCCACCTCCGACTACCGGGTCGGGGCCATCAACATGTCCTTCGGCGGCAGCTTCTTTCCGTCCCAGTTCGCCGACGAGATCCGCAGCCTCGCCGCCAAGGGCATCCTGTGCGTCGCCGCTTCCGGGAACAGCGGCAGCCATGACGCCCGCGAGCAGCCGCTCTATCCGGCGGCACTCGCCGACGTGATCGCGGTGGGCGCCCATGACGGCTCCGGCCGCCCCACCGGCTTCAGCAACAACGGGCCGAAGGTGGCCGTGCTGGCGGACGGCGAGGATCAGCCCGTGGCCGGCAGCAACGGCACCAGCTTCGCGGCACCGCAGGTGGCAGCCACCGTCACCCACGCCCAGGCGATCGTCGTCGGGCTCACCGGTGCCCCCGTCGGTACCGCCCAGATGGTGGAGATCCTGCGCCAGGGCGGTGCCGGCCCCCTCTCCCGGCCGGATCCCGCGGACGGGCGAACCCGCTACTTCCTCCACGACCATGAGGGATCGCTCGACTATGCCTGGAGCCGCCATGGCGGCTCGCCGACGCGGGCACTCGAATATGTCGCCAGCTACGACGACCTGATCGCCGCCATCGGCGCCGACGCGCAGCTCGGCCAGCAGCATTATGTGCGCGCCGGTGCCGTCGAGGAGCGTGCCATCACCTTCGACGCGCTGGACTACATCGCGTCGTACGACGACCTGGTCCGCGCCTTCGGCAGCGACGGCGCGCGGGGGGCCACCCACTACATCGTCGCCGGCGTCCGCGAGGGACGCGAGGTCACGTTCGACGGACTGGACTACATCGCCTCCTACGGCGACCTGATCCTCGCCTTCGGCGCCGACGAGCGCAGCGGCAGCACCCATTATCTGGGCTACGGCTTCGCCGAGGGCCGGGCCGTGACCTTCGACGGCCTGCAGTACATCGCCTCCTACACCGACCTGGTCCTGGCCTTCGGTGCCGACGAGGATGCCGGTGCTGCGCATTTCATCCTCGCCGGCAATCGCGAGGGGCGCGCGGCCGACCAGTTCGACGCCGCCCGCTATCTCGCCAACTACGCCGACCTGCGCGCGGCCTTCGGCAGCGACGAGGATGCGGCGACACGGCACTTCATCACCACCGGCCTGTTCGAGGGCCGCACGGACGACGTGCTGGCCACGACCGACTTCATCGTCTGAGCAGGCGGCCCGGTTCGCGCCTGCCGGCCGGTGGAACGAAGCGAGCGAGCTGGTCGTGTGAGGCGCTTGCCCGGCGGGGGCGGCGGGCGCATTCTCGCCGCCCCCGCGACGGAGCGCAGGATGGCCCGCGAGCATCGCTACCGGCTGGAGGTCGCCTGGACCGGCGACCGCGGCACCGGCACCTCCGGCTACGGCAGCTATGGCCGCGAGCACGAGATCAGGGCGGCCGGCAAGCCCACCCTCCCCGGCTCCTCCGACCCGGCCTTCCGCGGCGACCCGGCGCGCTGGAACCCGGAGGAGCTGCTGGTGGCGTCGCTCTCGGCCTGCCACATGCTGTGGTACCTGCATCTGTGCGCCGACGCCGGTATCGTCGTGACCGGCTATCTCGATCGGGCGGAAGGGATCATGGTCGAGCCCGCTGCCGGTGCGGCCAAGTTCGAGCGGGTGATCCTCAAGCCGCAGGTGACCCTGGCCGCGGGGGCCGACCGCGACCTGGCGCAGCGTCTCCACGCCACCGCGCACGAGCGCTGCTTCATCGCCAACTCGGTCAACTTCGCGGTCGAGCACGCGCCCGAGTTCGTCCAGGGCTGAGCGACGGCGATCCCTGCGGGGCGTGCCGACGGTCAGCTACCCGGCGCGGGCGGCAGCCTGTTTGCTTCGAACGGACGCCGCAACCTCAGCCGACCGGCTCGAGCACCTGGTCCTCGCCGGTGTCCTCGTCGGTGCTGTCGTCGGGTGCGGGCAGCAGCGCCGTCTCGCCGGCGGGGGCGATGTGGAAGGCGAGCTCGCCCGCCTCCACGGTCACGAACACCTTGCCACCCTTGGCCAGCCGGCCGAACAGCAGCTCGTCGGCGAGCGGCCGCTTGATCTTGTCCTGGATCACCCGCGCCAGCGGCCGGGCGCCGTAGAGGCGGTCGTAGCCCTTCTCGGCCAGCCACAGCGACGCCGCCTCGTCGAGCTCGATCGACACGCGCTTGTCGGCGAGCTGGGCGCGCGAGCTCGCGCACGAACTTGTCGACCACGGTGCGGATGATCGTCGGCGTCAGGCCGCTGAAGCCGATCACCGCGTCCAGGCGGTTCCGGAACTCCGGCGTGAACAGGCGCTTGATCGCCTCGGTGTCCTCGCCCTCGCGCTCCAGGCTCTGGCCGAAGCCCATCACCGGCTTGCTCATGTCCGACGCACCGGCGTTGGTGGTCATGATCAGGATGATGTTGCGGAAATCGACCGTCTTGCCGTTGTTGTCGGTGAGCTTGCCGTAGTCCATCACCTGCAGGAGGATGTTGAAGACGTCGGGATGCGCCTTCTCGATCTCGTCCAGCAGCAGCACGGCGTGGCGGTGCTGGTCGATCGCGTCGGTGAGCAGGCCGCCCTGGTCGAAGCCGACATAGCCCGGCGGTGCGCCGATCAGGCGCGAGACGGCGTGCCGCTCCATGTACTCGGACATGTCGAAGCGGATCAGCTCGACGCCCATCACCTTGGCCAGCTGCTTGGCGACCTCGGTCTTGCCGACGCCGGTCGGGCCGGAGAACAGGTAGCTGCCGATCGGCTTGGAGGGGTCGCGCAGGCCGGCACGGCTGAGCTTGATCGCGGCGGCCAGCGACTCGATCGCCTCGTCCTGGCCGAACACCGCGGCCTTGATGTCCTCGTCCAGCGTGCGCAGGGACTTCGTGGTCGCGCGCGGTGACGGTCTTGATCGGCACCCGGACCATCTTGGAGACGATCTCCTCGATGTCCTTGGCCTTGATGGTCTTCTTGCGCAGGTGCACGGGCCGCAGCATCTGCGCGGCACCGACCTCGTCGATCACGTCGATCGCCTTGTCCGGCAGCTTGCGGTCGTGCATGTAGCGGGTCGAGAGCTTGACCGCGGCGTCCAGCGCACCGGCGGTGTAGCGGACCTGGTGGTGCGCCTCGTAGCTCGGCCGCAGCCCTTCCAGGATCTTGACCGCCTCGTCCTCGGTGGGCTCGGGCACGTCGATCTTCTGGAACCGGCGGACCAGGGCGCGGTCCTTCTCGAAATAGTTGCGGAATTCCTTGTAGGTGGTCGAGCCGATGCAGCGCAGCTCGCCGCTGGCCAGCGCCGGCTTGAGGATGTTGGAGGCATCGAGCGAGCCGCCGCTGGTGGCCCCGGCGCCGATCACGGTGTGGATCTCGTCGATGAACAGGATCGCGTGCTTGCTGGCCTCGAGCTCGGTCAGCACCGCCTTCAGCCGCTCCTCGAAGTCGCCGCGGTAGCGGGTGCCGGCGAGCAGTGCGCCCAGATCGAGCGCGTAGATCACGGCGTTCTTGAGGACCTCGGGCACCTCGCCCTCGACGATGCGCAAGGCCAGGCCCTCGGCGATCGCGGTCTTGCCGACGCCGGGGTCGCCCACGAACAGCGGATTGTTCTTCGAGCGGCGGCACAGGATCTGGATCGTGCGCTCGATCTCGTGCTCGCGCCCGACCAGCACGTCGATCCGGCCGTCGCCGGCCTTGACGTTCAGGTTGGCGCAATAGGCGGTGAGCGCCTCGGTGGTCTCGCGCTTCTCCTGGCTCTCGGTCTCGTCCGCGCCGCGCACCCGACGCTCCTCGCTCAGTCCCGGCTTCTTCGCGATACCATGCGCGATGTAGTTCACCGCGTCGAGCCTGGTCATGTTCTGTTCCTGCAGGAAGAACACGGCGTGGGACTCGCGCTCGGAGAACAGGGCCACCAGCACGTTGGCGCCGGTGACCTCCTGGCGCCCGGAGGACTGGACGTGGATCGCCGCACGCTGGATCACGCGCTGGAAGCCGGCGGTGGGCTTGGCGTCGACCGTGCCCTCGACCGCGAGGCCGGAGAGCTCGTGGTCGAGGAAGTCCATGAGGCTCGCACGCAGCCGCTCGACCTCGACCGTGCACGCCTTGAGGACCGCCAGCGCGTCCTGGTCCTCGGTGAGCGCCATCAGCAGGTGCTCGAGGGTGGCGTACTCATGCTGCCGGGCGTTGGCCAGAGCGAGCGCCCGCCGGAGCGTCTTCTCGAGTGTTCGGGATAGCATGGGCATCACCTGTCGTCCTCGAGAGGTTCAACTCGGCACTCTAGCCAGCCGAGCGGCCTGCGTCATTCCTTCTCCATCGTACACTGCAGCGGGTGCTGATTCTGGCGGGCGAATTCGACCACCTGGGCCACCTTGGTCTCGGCGACCTCGAAGGTGAACACGCCACAGATCCCGACACCGTTGTGGTGCACGTGAAGCATGATGCGTGTCGCGTCCTCACGGCTCTTGGCAAAGAACCGCTCGAGCACGTGAATCACGAACTCCATCGGAGTGTAGTCGTCGTTCAACAGCAGCACCTTGTAGAGCGAAGGTCGCTGCGTCTTGGTCCGCGGCTTGGTGACGACTTCGCCCTTGGGCGTATCGTTTCGCACGGTCGGCTTGTCGCTCATCCCGATTTGCCTGATTCCAGCAGCAGGCTGACGTGCACGAACATAGTGCAATCACCCTTGCCGACAAACGCCATTTTGTCAGGACGCCAGTCCGTACCGGCCGGGGCCGGGCCGGTCGCGCGACGCGCCGCTGCTCGCGACCGATCCGCCGCGCTCAGTGGTCCGAGCCCGGGACGGCCCGCTGTACCGGCTTCAGTCGCAGCCGCTCGCGGCGGGGGCCGGTGCCGGTGGACTCGGCCGCCGCGTCCTCGGCCGCATCGCGCGGCGGCAGCGCGTAGCCGCTGGTGACGTGGGCATGGCTGCCCGGCAGGTCGGGCTCGTCCTCCTCATGCACCGGCGCGAGCGGCGGCGGCGGGAGGGGATCGGCCGTGGCCAGCCGGCGGGCCACGTCGCGCAGCCGGTCGACATCCATCGGCACCACCGGCTTGGCCTGCTGCTCGGGCAGCTCGTCGGCCGCCAGTGCCGATTCCTCGGCGTCGGTGATGGTGAGCTTGAGAATGGCCAGCTGCTCGAAGAAGAGCTCGCGCGCGGCCGGCGGCATGCGATCGGGCATGCGGTCGTCGACCAGCCGGTTGGCCTGGGCCAGGACACCGCGCGCATGCTGCAGCTGTCCGGACATCTTGGTGTTGCCGGCCAGCATCTGGGCCAGCGCCTTGGTGCTCGACTGCATCAGCGAGAGCACATCGTTGGCCGAGCCGGGTACGCGCCGCCCGCCCTGGCCGTTGTCGTGGTGCCGACGGCCACCGCCGCTGCCACCACCACCGCCGCCACCCTTGCCGCGCTTCTTCGGGCCATTACGCCGAAAAGGAAACATCTACCGATACTTCATCCATGGATTGACCCAACGCACCTGCGGGCGACGCCCGCGGCCCCGGTGCCGGCTTGCCGCGGGCTGTGTGAGGAAAGCCCCGGGCCCGTCCGCGACGGGCGAGGGAGCTGCCTCGCGATGATCTGGCGCTTCGAACATCCTGGCCGCCCGGACCTACGACGGTGCGGCGACAGCGGGCTCAGGGCAACAGAGTGACCACGAATTCCGGTTCCCGGTTTCTAGCAGCAGTAGTGGCGGCCCTAGGAAAATCAAGCGAAAAAGCCGCTGTCTCCCGGTACCGTCCGACAACCTCCGGCTGAATGGACCGGGCGTGTGTCACGACCCACCCAGGGCAGCCACGCGCCGCGACGCCGACCGATCCAGTCGCAGCGCCAAGGGCATGTGCGGTGCGGTCGACACGACCGCAGCACCTGCCGCCGCTGCAAGGCGAAGGATCAACCGCTCGCGTAGAGAACTCGTCTGCCAACGTTCGCAGATGTCGGTATGTTCCATGACCAGTTCAAGACTTCCGTCCTGACCGGGATGCAGCGCGGCCAGGGCGGGCGACGCGCGATCGCCCCGACAGTGGGCATGGCAGGCCGCGAGGAGGCGGCGCCAGACACCCGCCTGGGCGACGGCGGTGGCCCCTGCCCCGTGCGCGTGCGGGCCGCCATCGAGCGTGAACCCCGCCTCCCGCAGCAGCTCGCCCAGCCGGGCGGGCTCGGACGGCGTGAGCCGTTGCGGCAGCGGCTCGCCCAGCTCCTGCGCGGCGCCGACCGCGGCCTCGAGCGCGCGGCCGGCACGGGCGATCTCGACCACCAGATCGACCTGGGCGGCCGCCAGCGGCCCGGCCGCACCCGCCAGCAGCAGGTCGGCGAAGCCGCGCACGGCGTTGAGCGGCGTGCGCAGGTCGTGCGCCAGCAGGCCGGCCAGCTCCTCGGCGGCCGGCGGGTCGGCCCGGATCTCCGGACCGGCGGTCACCAAGGCGCCCACCGGCAAAACTGTGGCAAGGTCGCATCCTTCGCTCGACCGCATGTGCCCTCGCCGACACCCGCGGTCGGGCGTGGGGTTGCAATGAAAGGCCGTGCGCACGAAAGTCTTCGGATCATCACAATCGCCAACTGGCGCTCGGAAGATTGGCTGGAGGTTAATGTCGGACGGCTCGGCTACCGACAGGCCCGTGGTAACGCACCCCAATGCAGCACGGCCGGAAATGGAGCTGGCGTATCGCCGCCTGCCGATGCTCGCCGACTATTGCCGCGGCTGGGCCGGGCTGGGCCTCGCGGCCCTGCCGCTGATCGCGATGTCGCCGACCTGGCCCGTCACCCTCGGTCTCCTGGCGCTGATGGCGCTGTTCCTGGTGTTCCTGATCCAGACCTGGCGCCGCCAGCGCTCGCGCATCCTCCTCGCGCCGACCGGGCTCGCCGTGTCGGGCGGCGGCCAGCGCCGGCTCGACTGGCGCGATCTCGACGGGCTGCGCCTGCGCTGGTTCGGCTCGCGCAAGTTCGGCCGCGGCTGGCTCGAGCTGGAGCTCCGCGGCGGCGGCGAGCGGCTGGTCCTGACCTCGGCCCTCGACCAGTTCGACGAGGTGGTGGCACAGGCGGTCCAGGCGGCGAACGACCGCGGGGTGGACCTCGAACCCACGACCCGCGCCAATGTCGAGGCGCTGCTCAAGCGCGCCGCCTGAGGCGCGGCCTCAGCTGCCAGAGGCCTCGTTGCGATAGTTGGGCGCCTCGCGGGTGATCGCCACGTCGTGGACATGGCTCTCGCGCCAGCCGGCGTGGGACACCCGCAGGAACCGGCAGCCGGTCTGCATGGCCTGGAGGTCGGGGTTGCCGGTGTAGCCCATGGCCGCGCGCAGCCCGCCCACCAGCTGGTGGATGATGTTGGCGACCGGCCCGCGATAGGGCACGCGGCCCTCGATGCCCTCGGGCACGAGCTTGAGCGTGTCGCGCACCTCCTGCTGGAAGTAGCGGTCGGCCGAGCCTCGCGCCATCGCACCCAGGGAGCCCATGCCGCGGTAGGACTTGTAGGAGCGGCCCTGGTAGAGGAACACCTCGCCCGGCGCCTCCTCGCAGCCCGCGAACATCGAGCCCAGCATCACGCAGTCGGCACCGGCGGCCACGGCCTTGGCGAGGTCGCCCGAGAACGCGGATGCCGCCGTCGGCGATCACCGGCACGCCCAGGCGGCGGCAGCTCGCGGCCGCACCCATGATCGCGGTGAGCTGCGGCACGCCCACGCCGGCCACGATCCGCGTGGTGCAGATCGAGCCCGGCCCGATGCCGACCTTGACCCCGTCGGCGCCGGCCTCGGCCAGGGCGGCGGCCGCGTCGGCGGTGGCGACGTTGCCGGCGATGATCTGCGCGCCGTTGGACAGCCGCCGCACCGCCGCCACGCTCTCGAGCACGCCGCGCGAATGGCCGTGCGCGGTATCGACCACGATCACGTCGGCACCGGCGGCGATCAGGGCCTCCGCGCGCTCGATGCCGGAGGCACCCGTGCCCGTCGCCGCACCGACCCGCAGCCGGCCGTGCGTGTCCTTGCAGGCATGCGGAAAACGCTGCGCCTTCTCGATGTCCTTGACGGTGATCAGGCCCACCAGCCGGTAGCCCTCGTCGACGACGAGCAGCTTCTCGATCCGGTGCTCGTGGAGGAGCTCCATGGCCTCGGTGCGGCCGACGCCCTCGCGCACGGTGATCAGCCGCTCGGCGGTCATCAGCTCGCGGACCGGGCGCTCGCTGCGCGGCACGAAGCGGACGTCGCGGTGGGTGAGGATGCCGACCAGACGCCCGCTCGGGCCCTCGACCACGGGCAGGCCCGAGATGTCGTGCCGCTGCATCAGGTCGAGTGCGGTCGACAGCGGCGTCTCCGGGCGGACGCTCAGCGGGTTGACGACCATGCCGGCCTCGAACTTCTTGACCTGCTGGACCTGGCTCGCCTGCTCGTCGATCCCGAGATTCTTGTGCAGGATGCCGATCCCGCCATGCTGCGCCATGGCGATCGCCATCGGCGCCTCGGTCACCGTGTCCATGGCCGCCGAGACCAGGGGAATGCCGAGCTCGATCTCGCGGGTCAGGCGGGTGCGCACCTCGACCTGGGCCGGCAGCACCTCGGAATAGCCCGGTTCCAGGAGGACGTCGTCGAACGTCAATGCCTCGACCATCGCTGGGCGCGGGTCGTCGCTCATCGCTCACCTCGAGGGGTAGTCTCGCTGGCGCTCCTATACGCCCGCCGCGCCGGCCCCGCCACTCCCGGCCACGCGATACGCACCTCGACGTTGCCGGCGTGCCGGTGCAGCATCATCTGCGCCAGATGCGCCAAGCCGTTCCCAGCCGGATCACCCCCGGATCGCCGGCGTTCATCGCCCTGATCGCCGCCATGATGACCATGACGGCGATGACCATCGACATCAACCTGCCGTCGATCCCGGCCACGGCGGCCGATCTCGGCACCACGGTGCCGCTGGCGCAGTTCACGGTCACCATCTTCTTCGCCGGCTTCGCCGTGGGCCAGCTGGTCTGGGGGCCGCTCTCGGACCGGATCGGCCGCCGGCCCGGCGTCCTGATCGGGACCGGCATCTTCCTACTGGCCACGATCGGCTGCGCGCTGGCGCCCAACATCGAGAGCCTCCTGGCCCTGCGCACGCTCGAAGGCTTCGGCGCCGGTGCCGGGTCGGTCCTCGGGCGGGTGATCATCCGCGACCTGTTCGACGGCGTCGAGATGGCGCGCATCCTGTCGCTGGCCCTGGCGGCGTTCATCACCGCGCCGATCGTGGCGCCCAGCATCGGCGCGGTGATCTTGACCTTCGCCTCCTGGCGCTGGATCTATGGCTTCCTCGCGATCTACGGCCTCGTCATCCTGTTGCTGGCGGCGCTGCTGCTCGAGGAAAGCCGCAAGGAGCCGGTCGCCGGGGGTCAGGGGCTTGCCGGCCTCCTGCGCGGCTTTGCCGCCGTGTTCCGCGACCGACGCAGCCGGGCCTGGGCCGGCGTGGTCGTGCTGTGCTTCGGCACGCTCACCGTCTACCTGACCAACGCGCCGGCCGTCCTCATGCAGGCCTACGGGCTGGGCCCCGGCGCCTTCGGCGTGGCCTTCGCCCTGGTGGCGGTCTGCTTCTCCGGCGGCAACCTGCTCAACGCGCGCCTGGTCCGCCGCCTGCCGCTGCCGGTCCTGGTCGTGCACGCCCAGGCCGCCGCCGCCCTCGGCACCGCATTGGCGCTGGGCGTGGCCGCGAGCGGCCTCGGCGGCGTCTGGGGACTGGTGGCGGCCATGGGCCTGTTCTTCGGCGCCTTCGGGTTGATCACCGCCAACGCCACCACCCTGGCGCTGCAGCCGCACGGCAGTGCCGCCGGTGCCGCCACCTCGGCGCTCGGCTTTGCCCAGACCGTGGTCCCAGCCATGCTCGGCGGTGCCGTGGCCCTGCTCTACGACGGAACCGCACTGCCCATGCTCGCGGCCATCCTTGGCCTGTTCGCCCTGGGGTGGCTGGTTGCCCGCACGGCGCCACGCCCCCGCTGATGTCTCCGCACGCGAACTTGATGGCGCTTCGCTAGCGCCGGGGAACAATTCCTTCATTTCTGCGTCTGAATGAGGTGGTGGTCCGGCTGCACCCAAGGTTGGAGGTTGCTAGGAGCGGAATCGGTAAGTCCGGTATGCGCTCCTACCTCTGCGACTTGGTGGGTGTGAGGTCACGCTTTTCGGTGGGGGGCCGAATGGCGCAGGGGCAGGCATATCTCAGCCGGGCGATCCGCGGGGCGCGCTACGGGCCCTTGAGCGGTGCGATCAACCGCGCCGCGGTGGCGATGCCTGCGCGGCCAAGGTCCATCCGACCTTCCAGTTGATCTCCCCGCCGGCAGCACCTTTCCGCCGGCGCCGAGCCACCGAGACAGTCCTGAAGAGCCGGCTCGCCGGAAGCGGGAAAGTCTTGTCCATTCTCTACCGCTCGTAGAGGAAAGAATTAGCTCAGATTGCGAACACAGCCCGTTGCATCACCCGCAAATTGCTTTACGGGGAAAGCACGGTTGAGCTGGGGGTTCGCCAAAATGCGGCTTTGTGTACGTGATCTATTGATGTCGGGCGTGGTCGTGGGGGTGATCGGGGCCGGTGGCCCTGTGATCGCGGCGACCCAGCTCGTGAGCCTGGGTGCGGCGAACAATCTCGGCAACGGCATCAGCGGCCATGCCGGACTCGGCGCCGGGCGCACCTACGTGGCGTTCTCGTCGACGGCCCGGAACCTCGTCGCGGGGGACACCAACGGAGCCGAGGACTGCTTCTACCGGAACCTCGCCACCGGTGCGTTCGAGCGGCTGAGCGTCAGCTCGTCCGGTGCGCAGAGGCAACGCGAAGAGCCTCAAGCCCGTGCCCTCGTCCGACGGCACGGTGATCACCTTCCAGTCGCAGGCGAGCAACCTGGTGTCCGGCGACACCAACGGCAGGCTGGACGTCTTCGTCCGCAACCGCAGCAACGACACGACGCGCCGGGTCAGCGTGTCGTCGAGCGGCGGGCAGGGCAACGGCGACAGCACCTACCCGCAGATCAGCCCGAACGGCCGCTACGTCGTCTTCGCCTCGGTGGCCAGCAACCTCGCCGGGTCCGACGGCAACGGGCTTTCCGACATCTTCCGGCACGACCTGCAGACGGGCCGGACCGAGCATGTGAGCGTGAGCACCTCCGGCGGTGCCGCCAACGGCAACAGCCTCTATCCGGCGATCTCCGGCGACGGCCGCTACATCGCCTTCCAGTCCAGCGCGAGCAATCTCGTGCCGGGTGACACGGGCCAGCAGAACGACGTGTTCGTCCGGGACATGGAAACCGGCAGGACCGAACTGGTGAGCGTGTCGTCGAGCGGCGCCAAGGGTGCCGGCGGCAGCGGCTATCCGGACCTGTCCGACGATGGCCGCTACGTCATCTTCCTCTCTCGCGCGCGCAACCTGTCGACCGGCGACACCAACAGCTTCGACGACCTGTTCGTGCACGACCGGTCCACCGATACCACGACCCGGCTGACCCGGGGCGTAGGCGGCAGCCAGATCAACGGCCACGCCATCTCGCCCGAGATCTCGGGCAACGGCCAGGTGATCGTGTTCGGCTCCGAAGCCAGCAACCTGGTCAGCGGCGACACCAACCGCGTGGCCGACGTCTTCACCGTCAACCGGCAGACGGGGGCGATCCGCCGCATGAGCGTCGGCAATAGCGGGCAGCAGGGCAACCGGCGCAGCTTCCAGCAGCACATTTCCCAGGACGGCAGCTCGGTCGTCTACAGCACCGAGTTGAACCTCGTCGGCAACGACACCAACGGCGCGCAGGACGTCTTCCTGAGCAACTAGATCCGGATGGTCCGCCGGCTGCCTGGCCTCGCGCGCCGGCGGACAAGCCTCACGGTGAAGCACCGCAGACGATCCGATCTGCTCTTGCGCGCTCAATCGTTGCAGTTCGCCATTCGGCAACAGCGGAGCAGTTCGCGATGCTCCGCCAACGAACAACAATTCTTTTGCTCAATTGCCTCCGGATCGGGAAACGAGAACATGGTACGAGTACATTTTTGCGTTTGCTTCGGTGATGCTTTCCAGCGCCGCTTTGCTCGGGCAGGCGACGGCGGCAACCGAACTCGTGAGCCTGCGGCGCGACGAACAACCTTGGCAACGGTATCAGTGGTCATCCCGGACTGGGCGGGAGCGGCGCGTTCGTGGCGTTCTCGTCGACCGCAAGCAATCTGGTCGAAGGCGACACGAACCGGGCCGAGGACTGCTTCTTCCGCGACCTCGCGACCGGGGCGCTCGAGCTGCTGAGCGTCAGCACGTCCGGCTTCACGGGCAACGCGAAGAGCCTGAAGCCCGTCCCATCCAGCAACGGCTTGGTCATCACGTTCCAGTCGCTGGCCGACAACCTCGTGAGCGACGACAGCAACGGTCAACTCGACGTCTTCGTCCGTGATCGCGACGCTCAGACAACCCGCCGGGTGAGCATCTCGTCGCAAGGCGACGAAGCCAACGGCGACAGCACCTATCCGCAGATCAGCCCGGACGGGCGCTACGTCGTGTTCGCCTCGACGGCAAGCAATCTGGCGTCGTCCGACCCGAACACCCGCTCCGACATCTTCCGCCATGACCTCAAGACCGGGCGGACCGAGCATGTGAGCGTCGACGCCAGCGGCGGAGAGGCCAACGGCACCAGCCTCTACCCGGCGATCTCGGGCAGCGGTCGCTACGTCGCCTTCCAGTCCACCGCGAGCGATCTCGTCGCGGATGACACCAACGGTCGCACCGACATTTTCGTCCGGGACATGTCGACCGGACAGACCGAGCGCGTCAGCGTGTCCACCGAGGGCGCGCAGGGAAACGACAACAGCACCTATCCTGACCTCTCCGACAATGGCCGCTTCGTCATCTTCCTCTCCAAGGCCCGCAACCTTGCCAGCGGCGATACCAACACCTTCAACGATCTGTTCGTGCGCGACCGTACGACCGGCACCACGAGCCGGCTGAGCAACGGGATCGCGAACGCCCAGATCAACGGCAACGTCATCTCGCCGGAGATTTCGGGCAATGGCAGGGTCGTGGTCTTCGGTTCGGACGCGAGCAATCTCGTCGCCGGCGACACCAACGGCGTGGCCGACGTGTTCACCGTCCAGCGTCAGACGGGCGTGATCCGGCGCATGAGCGTCGGCAACGACGGCCGCCAGGGGATCGAGCGCAGCTTCCAGCAGCACATTTCCCGCGACGGCAGCCACGTCGTGTACAGCACCAACTCGCCGCTCGTCCTCGACGACACCAACCGCACGCAGGATGTCTATCTCAGCAACTAGCGTCGATCGGTTCCACCTGCCGGGCCAGCGCCCCCTCGGCTCGTCGGGCCCGGTTCAGCTCCCCGGCGGGATCAGCACCAGCTTTCCCGGATATCTCTTGGCCGCGAAGTCCGCCTGGGCAGCCCCGATCTCCGCCAGCGGATAGGTCCGCGAGACCAGTGGCCTGACCCGTCCCGCGTTGACCAGGGCGATGAGCTCGGCAAAGACCTCGTGCGGCGTGTAGGTGCAGCCGTAGAGGGTCAGGTCGTTGAGGTAGATCGTGCGCAGATCCGCCTCCACGATCGGCCCGGCGATGGCACCGGCCACGGCGTAGCGGCCGCCCGGCTTCAGCGCGCCGATGACGCTCGGCCAGTTCGGTCCGCCGACCACGTCGATCGCGACCGTGAACCGCCTGGCAGCAGGCGTCTCGCTCCGATCCAGTACGACGTCGGCACCCGGCGCGCAGCACGGCGTCGCGCTTGCCCGCACCGGCGATGGCCGTGACCTGGGCACCCTTCAGCTTCGCCAGCTCCACCGCCGCGAGACCGACACCGCCGGAAGCGCCGGTCACCAGGACCGCGTCACCGGCGTGAACCTTGGCACGGTGCAGCAGGTTGAAGGCGGTGCCGTGGGCACATGGAATGGCGGCGATCTCCACGTCGCTCAGCGGTGACGACCCGACCTCGTGGAGCTGGCAGGCGGGCACCGTGCAGTACTGCGCGAACGCGCCGTCGAACTCCGAGCCGATCACGCGTATCCTGGTGGGCTCGTCCTCGGTCGGGTCGGGCTGGTTGATCGGGCAGGTGACCCGCGCCCCGAGCGCCGGGCCGCAAGCACCCTGGCCGAGCTCGACGACCTCTCCGCACAGGTCGCCGCCCTGGATCAGCGGAAAGCGCAAGGCACCCGCCCAGCCGCCCGCCTCCACCTCCCCGGCAGGGTCGACGTCCGCCGTGCCGCCCGTGATGGCCCGGGAATACCAGCCGATCCTGGTGTTGATGTCGGTGTTGTTCACCCCGGCGGCCAGCACCCGGACCAGCACCTCGCCGGGCCCCGGCCGCGGCGTGGGGAGGGAATCGTTCCAGACCAGCTTGTCCGGGCCGCCATGGCCGATCAGCTGCACGCCCTTCATGGTCGCAGGAATTGCCACGGCGGCCTCCGGTCACAGCATCGGAAGGTCGAGCTTCTCCTCGCGGGCGCAGGCCATGGCGATCTCATAGCCAGCGTCGGCATGGCGCATGACGCCCGTACCCGGATCGTTGCGCAGCACGCGCGCCAGCCGCCGCGCCGCCTCGGGCGTGCCGTCGGCGACGATCACCATCCCGGCATGCTGGCTGAAGCCCATGCCGACGCCGCCGCCATGGTGCAGCGAGACCCAGGTGGCACCGCCGGCGGTGTTGAGGAGAGCGTTGAGCAAGGGCCAGTCGGACACGGCGTCCGAGCCGTCCTGCATGGCCTCGGTCTCGCGGTTGGGCGAGGCGACCGAGCCGGAATCGAGGTGGTCGCGGCCGATCACGATCGGCGCCTCGAGCTCGCCGTTGGCCACCATCTCGTTGAAGGCGAGGCCCAGCCGCGCCCGGTCCTTGAGCCCGACCCAGCAGATCCGCGCCGGCAGGCCCTGGAAGGCGATCCGCTCCCTGGCCATGTCGAGCCAGTTGTGGAGGTGCGGATCGTCCGGGATCAGCTCCTTCACCTTGGCGTCGGTCTTGTAGATGTCCTCGGGATTGCCCGAGAGTGCGCACCAGCGGAACGGCCCGATGCCCTTGCAGAACAGGGGCCGGATATAGGCCGGGACGAAGCCCGGGAAGTCGAAGGCGTGGGCGACGCCCATCTCCTTGGCCATCTGGCGGATGTTGTTGCCGTAGTCGACCACGGCCGCCCCGCGCTTCTGGAACTCCAGCATGGCCTCGACCTGCACCGCCATCGAGCGCTTGGCGGCCTCGGTGACGCCCGCCGGGTCGCTCTCGCGCCGTGCACGCCACTCCTCCATCGTCCAGCCGGCGGGCAGGTAGCCGTTGAGCGGGTCGTGGGCCGAGGTCTGGTCGGTGACGCAGTCGGGCACGATCCCGCGCGCCAGCAGGGCCGGGAAGATCTCGGCGGCGTTGCCGAGCAGCCCGATCGAGCGCGGCCGGTTGGCCTTCCTGGACTCCTCGATCATCGCCAGCGCCTCGTCGAGCGAGGTCGCCTTGAGGTCGCAGTAGCGGGTGGCGATCCGGAAATCGATCCGGCTCTCGTCGCACTCGACCGCCAGCATCGAGAAGCCGGCCATGGTGGCGGCGAGCGGCTGGGCGCCGCCCATGCCGCCGAGACCGCCGGTCAGGATCCAGCGTCCCTGGGGCCGGCCGCCGAAATGCTGGTCGGCCATGGCGACGAAGGTCTCGTAGGTGCCCTGCACGATGCCCTGGCTGCCGATGTAGATCCAGGACCCGGCGGTCATCTGGCCGTACATCATCAGGCCCTTGCGATCGAGCTCGTGGAAATGCTCCCAGGTCGCCCAGTGCGGCACGAGGTTGGAGTTGGCGAGCAGCACGCGCGGCGCGTCGGCATGCGTCTTGAACACGCCGACGGGCTTGCCCGACTGGACCAGCGAGCGTCTCGTCGTCCTCCAGCCGCTGCAGCACCTCCAGGATGCGGTCGAAGCACGCCCAGTCGCGGGCCGCCCGGCCGATGCCGCCATAGACGACGAGCGCATGGGGATGCTCGGCGACCTCCGGATCGAGATTGTTCTGCGCCATCCGGTAGGCGGCCTCGGTGAGCCAGCTCTTGCAGGTCCGCACCGGCCCCTTCGGTGCGCGGACGGTGCGGTTGGACAGACGGTTGCCGATCACGTGGGTGTCTCCTCGGGTCCGGGTCTAGAGGCCGTCGACGGCGATCTCGGGCAGGGCCACGCCGGCCGCGGTGGCGGCGAGCCGACCGTCGCGCACCATGGCGTTGGCCCGTTCCATGTCGGGATGGAAGTGGCGGTCGTCGGCCAGCGTCGCGACCTCGCCGCGCAGCAGCTCGCGCGCCGCCTCGAGGGGCCGGCTCGAGGCCAGCGGGCGGTGGAAGTCGCAGCCCTGGGCGGCCGCCAGGAGCTCGATGCCGATCACCGCCGTGGCGTTGCGCACCATCGGCTGGAGCCGCCGCGCACCGTGTGCTGCCATCGAGACATGGTCCTCCTGGTTGGCCGAGGTCGGGATCGAATCGACGCTGGCCGGGAACGCCATGGTCTTGTTCTCGGCCACCAGTGCCGCCGCGGTCACCTGCGGGATCATGAAGCCCGAGTTCAGCCCCGGCTTGGGCGTGAGGAACGCCGGCAGGCCGGACAGCGCCGGGTCGACCAGCATGGCGATGCGCCGCTCGGCGATCGAGCCGATCTCGCACACCGCCATGGCGATCATGTCGGCGGCGAAGGCCACGGGCTCGGCGTGGAAGTTGCCGCCGGAGATCGCCCTGCCCTCGTCCGGGAAGATCAGCGGATTGTCGGAGACGCCGTTGGCCTCGGTGGCGAGCGTGGTCGCGGCCTGGCGCAGCACGTCGAGGGCGGCCCCCATCACCTGCGGCTGGCAGCGCAGGCAGTAGGGGTCCTGAACGCGCGGGTCGTTCACCAGGTGCGAGGCGCGGATGGCGCTGCCGTCCATGAGGGCCCGCAGCGCGTCCGCCACCTCGGCCTGGCCGCGGTGCCGGCGCAGGCGGTGGATCAGCGGATCGAACGGCCCGTCCGAACCCCGCGCCGCGTCGGTGGCCAGCGCACCGGTGACCAGCGCGGACTGCAGCAGGCGCTCGGCCTCGAACAGCCCGGCGAGCGCATAGGCGGTCGAGAACTGGGTGCCGTTGAGCAGCGCCAGCCCCTCCTTGGCGCCCAGCCGTGCTGGCGCCAGACCGGCCGCCGCCAGGGCCTGCGTCGCCGGGATCGGCCCTTGCGGCCCGAGCACGTCACCGACCCCCAGCATGGCGGCGGCGAGATGCGCCAGGGGTGCGAGGTCGCCCGAGGCACCCACGGAGCCCTGGCAGGGGATGGACGGCACCACGTCGCGCGCCAGCATGGCGCCCAGGAGATCCAGGGTCGCGGTGGAAATCCCCGAATGGCCTTGTGCCAGGCTCGCGAGCTTGAGCGCCATCATCAGCCGGACGACGGGGGCCGGCATGGGCTCGCCGGTTCCCGCCGCGTGCGACAGCACGATGTTGCGCTGGAGGGTGTCGAGATCGGCATCGGCGATGCGCACGGTGGCGAGCTTGCCGAAGCCGGTGTTGATTCCGTAGACCGGCTCGCCGCGCGCGAGGATGGTCGCGACCGCGGCGGCACCGCGCTCGACCACCGGCCGGCAGGCCGGGTCGAGGACCGCCTCCGCCCCGCGGTAGATGTCGCGCCATTCCGCCAGGGTGACGCTGCCCGGGTGCAGCACGGTCTTGTCCATCGCTTCCTCCCGAATCGCCGCGCGCCGTCAGGGCACGGGCTTGCCGGCCAGCACCCGCTGCCACAGGCGGGGTGCCGCCGGCTCGTAGACCAGGGCGTTCGGATGCTCGACCGACCAGATGGCGAGATCGGCCGCCATGCCGGGTGCGAGGATGCCGCGGCGCTCGCCCTGGCCGAGTGCCTGCGCCGCCACGCGGGTGATCCCGGCCAGGGCCTCCTCGACCGTGAGCCCGAACAGGATGCAGGCCATGTTGGCCATGAGCCGCAACGAGGCGAAGGGCGAGGTGCCGGGGTTGAGGTCGGTCGACACCGCCATGGGTACCCCTGCCCGCCGCAGGGCCGCCACGGGCGGGGCCTGACGCTCGCGCAGGAAGTAGAAGGCGCCGGGCAGCAGCACGGCCAGCGTCCCCGAGGCCGCGATCGCGGCCACCCCCGCCTCGTCCAGATACTCGATGTGGTCGACCGAGAGCGCGCCGTGCGCCGCGGCGAGGCGGCTGCCGCCGAGGTTGGAGAGCTGCTCCATGTGGCCCTTGACCGGCAGGCCGAGCTCGCGGGCGCGGACGAACACCCGTGCGCACTGGTCCGGGGAGAAGGCCAGGTGCTCGCAGAACACGTCGACCGCGTCGGCCAGCCCCGCCTCCGCGGCTGCCGGCAGGATCGCCTCGCAGACATGGGTCACGTAGTCGTCGGCACGGCCCGCGAACTCGGGCGGCACCGCGTGGGCGGCGAGCAGCGTGGTGGTCACGTTGACCGGGACGAGGTCGGCCACCAGACGCGCGGCGCGGAGCTGCTTGAGCTCGTCGGCCTGGGTGAGCCCGTAGCCGGACTTGATCTCGACCGTGGTCAGCCCCTCGGCCAGCAGCGGTGCGAGGCGCTCCGCTCCGGCCCGCGCCAGCTCCTCGACCGAGGCCGCACGGGTGGCGCGCACCGTGGCCAGGATGCCGCCGCCGGCGGCCGCGATGTCGGCATAGCTGGCCCCGGCCAGCCGGCGCTCGAACTCGTCGGCCCTGCTGCCGCCCCAGACCAGGTGGGTGTGGCAGTCGACCAGGCCGGGCGTGATCCAGCGGCCGGCCACGTCGACCACCGCCTCGCCTTCCTGGGCCTGCCAGTCGGCCATGGCCACCAGCGCCTCGATCCGGCCGTCGCGCACGCACAGCGCCTGGTCGCTCGAGCGCGCCGTAGGCACTGCCGCGCGCCGGGTCCATGGTCGCGAGGCGGGCATTGATCCAGCTGCGCCTCATGCCGCCCGCTCCTGCGCCGCGCCGCACAGCGCCTGGTCGATCCGTGCGGCGGCCGCGCGGGTCAGGGCCACCAGCTCGTCGCGACGACCCCGGATCCGTGAGGCTGGCGCCATCAGCGTGAGCGCGGCGGCGACGCGGCCGCTCGGACTCGCGATCGGCGCGCTCACGCCCCAGATGGCGTGGTCGACCTCGCCCTCGCTCTCGGCATAGCCGCGGCGGCGGATCGTTGCCAGCTCGGCCAGCAGGGCCTGGCGCGCGGCGGCTTCGGGCACGGTCACGGCCAGCACGGCGCTACAGCGCGGCTCGGCCATGAAGGCCAGGAGCGCCTTGGCCGAGGCGCCGCGGGACAGCGGCTGCGACCGGCCGGTGGCATAGGAGCAGCGCAAGGGCTGGCTGCTCTCGACCATCTCCAGGCAGACCGCCTCGCGGCCGATCGCCACCATCAGCGCCACGCTCTCGTCGGCGGCCAGGACCAGCTCGTGCAGGATGGGCCGGGCCAGGTTCAGCAGATGCTCCGGCCGGTCGAAATGGCGGGCGATCAGCATCGCCGTCGGGCCCAGCTCGATCGCATCGCCCCGGCCGGCCTCGCCGATCAGCCCCCAGACCCTGAGGGTCTCCAGGTGCCGGTAGGCCGTGCTCGGGGGCAGCTCGACCCGGCGCGCCAGCTCCTTGGCGGTCAAGGGCCCGCCGTCGCGCACCAGCTCGACCAGGAGCTGGAGCGCCCGGTCGGTGGGGGTGAGGCTGCGGTCCTGCTCGGGCGTCATGGCCATCCCGCACGGCGTGGCATGTATCTTCGGTTTTTGGGAATATCCCTCCCATTTTTCGAGGTCAAGCCTCGATGGGGTGCCTTTTCGGCTGCCATCGGTCGAGCGGCCTGCTAGAGCGCCGCTGCAGGACAGGGAGGAGCCGAGAATGCGCGTGCTGATCACCGGCGGAGCCGGGTTCATTGGCCGGAAACTGGCGCTGCGGCTGCTGGAGCGCGGCCAGCTGCAGGGGCGCGGGCTGGAGGCCCTCACCCTGTTCGACCTGTTCCCGGCCGAGAACCTGCCGGACGATCCGCGGATCAGCGTGGTCGCCGGCGACATCACCCGGCCGGGCGTGCTGCTCGACCTGCTGCGGCCGGGCTACGACGCGGTCTACCACCTCGCGGCCGTGGTCAGCGGTGCCGCCGAGGCCGACATCGACCTGGGCTACGCCGTCAACCTCGACGGCACGCGCCACCTGCTCGACGCCGTGCGCGCCTTCGCCCGCAAGCCGCGGCTGGTGTTCGCCAGTTCCTGTGCGGTGTTCGGCGGCGCCATGCCCGAGGTGCTGGGCGACGACACGCCGCTGACCCCGCAGACCTCCTACGGCGCGCAGAAGGCCATGGGCGAGCTCCTGGTCGCGGACTTCCACCGCAAGGGCCTCCTCGACGGCCGCTCCCTGCGCCTGCCCACGATCTGCATCCGGCCCGGCAAGCCCAACAAGGCGGCCTCGACCTGGGCGAGCTCGATCTTCCGCGAGCCCCTGGCCGGCCAGGAGGCGGTGTGCCCGGTCCAGCGGGATGCCGCCATGTACCTGCTCTCGCCGCGCCGGGTGATCGACGCCCTGGTCCATGCCATGGAGCTGCCGAGCGAGGAGCTCGGCACCACGCGCCACATCAACCTGCCCGGCACCACCTACACGGTGGCCGAGATGGTCGCGGCCCTGGAGCGCGTCGCCGGCCCGGCCGTGACCGCGCGCATCCGCTGGGAACCGGATGCCACCATCCAGAGGATCGTCGCCGGCTGGCCGCAGCGCTTCGCCACGCCGCGCGCCGAACGGCTCGGGTTCGCGGCCGATACCAGCCTGGACGAGATCGTGCGACAGCACATCGAGGACGAGCTGGGCGGCCGGATCGCGGCCTGAGCGGCCGACGGTTCAGTCCTCGCCGTCGAGCAGCGGGTCGAGCGTGCGCACCGGGCGCGCAGCCGTGCGCGCGAACGCCAGTTCAGCCAGGAGGAGCGAAAGCACCGCGGCCCCGACGAGCGCCAGGGTCGTGCCCAGTGATAGCATTGGCGCCTCCCAATCTACGCGTTGCGATGCGTGCCGTGCCAGCGGCCGTCTAGCCCCACAACGTGCGGAGCGGGCTGAGGTTCCGTTGCCCCGTCAGGTGATGCTGAACAGCCGGACGCCCGCAGCGAGCCTGGTCTCCCAGCCCGTCACCTGACCGCCTTCGTCGACGATCGGGACATCCGTCGCCTGGTACCAGAAGCCGGCGCTGAGCGCATGGCTCAGCCCCGTCAGCGCCACGTCGGCGAGGTAGCCGCTGATTCACAGGCCGGGCACGGGCTTGCCGGTGTCCTGGTCGCGCGCCTGAAGGACGAACGAGGTCGCCTTGCCACCCGGCGCGCCGTCGGGCGTGACCGCGAGATCGCTCTCCACTCTCACGGTACGGTCGCCCGGCCATCAGATGCACAGGATCTCCAGTGCGAAATCTCACATACAGAACCTGACGCTGAAGTGAATGATGAGGCAGCCAACAGATTCGGATGAGTTCATCCGAGACGTCGGCCAATCAGCAAGATCCGACCTGCGTAGTCTAGCTTGCTTCCAAGAGTATCTGTGAATTCGGCTGGGACGTCTGATGCGTCAGCCGTTTCTATCTTGCGCCGGGAACTCGATCACGGCGACACCCGGCTTCATCTGTCGTCGTCAAGAAGTGTGATGCTGTTGCTCGTCTTCAGCAGTATCGAGCAATAACTCGCCGGACCAACGCAGTTGTTCCGGCCAGACAGGGGGATTCGACATGCGACGTCCATCACCGTATCTGTTTGCGACCGCACTGACTACCATCATGATCAGCGCCGCTCCATCGGCACTGCTGGCCAAGCAGTCGAAATCCGACGCGGCGCCCGAGAGTACCACCACCTTCTTCACCTTCACGGGCTCGCCCAGGGTGGCGGTCTCCACCACGGCAACATCGTCCAGTTCGAGGCGCCGGCGGGCTACGAGCATCTCGGCGTGGGCGCCCTGAGCGAGGGCTACGTGCTGTGCACCTCGAGCAGCATCGCCTATGACGTCGGCGGGTCCGAATCCGGGTTCGGCGCGGCGACCATCAACTGCACGGCGGCGGGTGGCTGCACGATCACCCGCAACACCAGCGATGGCCGCCTGCAGCTGAAGCAGGTCATCAAGAAGCCGGCCGATCGGGCGTTCAGCATCGCCATGACCGTGAAGAACCTCACCGGCTCCGGCATCGCCGGCGTCGTGCTGCGGCGGCAGTCCGACCTCGACGTCGACTCCGGCGGCGCTCTCGGCACGGCGGGGTTCACCAACAACTTCGCGAGCAGCGAGCGCAATTCGGTCTATGTCTGGAACGCGCCGAACGCCTCGGTCAACGAGGAGCATGCGGTCACGCTCTCGCAGCGCGGCAAGAGCCCGGCCACCGCCCTCTCGCTCGCCAAGACGACGTCGGCCATCCTGGACACGACCTGCAACCCCGCGAACCTCACCGCGGCGGGTCCGGTCAAGGGTGACTTCGGTGCGACCATCCAGTTCAACCTCGGCACCCTCGGTGCCGGCAAGACGGCGGGCGGCACCGTCCAGTATCGGCGGGACTGAGGATCGGCGCTTCCCTCAGAACTGGCCAACCAGGCGCACCCACCGCTGCCCGGAGCAGCGGTGGGTGTCGCGCCGCGTCCGACAGCGCTCGTGCCGCGACCGAGCCCCGTCATGCCGGGATGCGACTCGATGCGGCTGTTCTTCGCAGCGTCGGCGAAGCGCCAGGAAGGGCCGCCCGCCGCGCCGGCCGTCGTCCGACATCGCCTTCCGCGGCCAGGCGCCGAGCTCGTCCGCACGGGCCTTGTTCAGCGGTTAGGGGACGTCCGAGGCTGTCGGGCTTCGGCCTCGAGCCTCAGGTGAATGAGGCCGACGGTACCTTGGCGCTACCCGGGGCCGCTCGCGCGGAAACGCCAACGGCCTGGATCCACCAGCCCGCAGCACGTCGCCCTGCAGATCGTTGATGTTTGGTGGGCGCAGTAGGGCTCGAACCTACGACCCGCTGATTAAGAGTCAGCTGCTCTACCAACTGAGCTATGCGCCCCACCGGGCGCGGGATGTAGGGGGGTTGGCGGCGCGCGTCAAGGCGGGTTGGCGCATGCCACGGCCTCGGCCATGCTGCGGCGCAGCCTCAGCGGAAACAGGAGCACAGGCATGGCCAAGGAGATCTTCGTCTCGTTCGGCGTCGACGTCGACGCGGTGGCCGGGTGGCTGGGCTCGTACGGCGGCGAGGACAGCCCTTGCGACATCAGCCGCGGCCTGTTCGCGGGCGAGGTCGGCTCGCTGCGTCTTTTGCGCCTGTTCACCCGCTGGGGGATCAAGACCACCTGGTTCGTCCCCGGCCATTCGGTCGAGACCTTCCCCGAGCAGATGCAGGCCGTGGCCGACGCCGGGCACGAGATCGGCATGCACGGCTACAGCCACGAGAACCCGGTGGCGATGACGCCGGTGCAGGAGGAGGCGATCTTCGACCGGTGCATCGAGGTGATCGAGAAGCTGTGCGGGAAGAAGCCGCGCGGCTACGTCGCACCCTGGTGGGAGTTCGGCACCAAGACCAACGAGCTGCTGCTCAAGAAGGGCATCAGGTACGACCACAGCCTGATGAACAACGACTACCACCCGTTCTACGTCCGGGTCGGCGACCGCTGGACCAAGATCGACTACAGCCAGCACCCCAGCGCCTGGATGACGCCCTTGCAGCGCGGCCAGGAGACCGACCTGATCGAGATCCCGGCCTCCTGGTACCTCGACGACCTGCCGCCGATGATGTTCATCAAGGCCGCCCCCAACAGCCACGGCTTCGTCAGCCCGCGCGTGATCGAGGAGCTGTGGCGCGACCAGTTCGACTGGGTCTACCGCGAGTACGACTACGCCGTGTTCCCGCTCACGATCCATCCCGACGTCTCGGGCAAGCCGCAGGTGCTGCTCATGCTGGAGCGCCTGTTCGAGCACATGAGCCGGTTCCCGGGGGTCAAGTTCGTGACCATGGAGGAGATCGCCGACGACTTCGCCACACGGTACCCGAGAAGCGGGAAGGCTCGACCGCAATCCTGAGCGGCACTGGCTGCGGCGCGACCGAAGGCGCCACGATCATGTCGGCCCTACTGCAGCAGCCAGTCTGGCAAGCCCGGCTTCCGCCATGATCCAGTCGACGAAGCCGCGAACCTCACGCCGCTCCAGGGCCTGCCTGGTCGCGACGATGTCGTAACCGATGCCGGTCTCCAGACACTCGGGAAAGGGACACAAGAGCAGCCGCGATTCGACCAGGTCACGCAAGACCGGCAGGCTGCCAAGTACGACCCCTTGGCCTGCGATCGCGGCCTGCACGGCAAGATTGTAGTCGCTGAAGCGAACCCCGCCCTGCCCGTCGACGTGCTTAGCACCGACCATCTCCAGCCAGTTCTGCCAGGCCATGAACTTGCGGGTGAGGTCGGCCCAGGTCAGGGCGGTCGTGTCCCAATGCAGCAGCGTCGCGCGCTCCAGATCCTCCACCCGGCGCAGCCCGCGCTCGCCCAGTGCCAGCGACGGGCTGCAGAAGGCGCACAGCCGTTCATCGAACAGCCGGTGGGCCACCAGGCCGTTGCCGGGTCGAGCGCCGAAGCGGACGGCGACGTCCGCCGCACCCTGGTCGAGATCGACGATGTGCAGCGACGAATCGATGAGCACATCGACGTCGCGATTGCCCGCCCGGAAGCGCTCCAACCTGGGGACGAGCCACGCCGTGGCGAACGAGGGCTCCACCGACACGATCAGGCGTCGCCTGGCATGGTGCGCGCGCATCCGGCCGACCGCCCGGTGAACCTGCCTGAACCCTAGGGTCAGCTCCTCGCAGCCGGCATGGCCCGCCGCCGTGATCGCGAGACCCCGGCCGCGTCGTACGACGAGATCGATCCCCAAGGAGCGTTCCAGCTTGCGCACCAGCTGCTTCACCGCCGCCGGTGTGACGCGCAGCTCCTCGGCGGCGCGCGCGTAATTCAGGTGGCGGCAGGTGGCCTCGAAGGCCCGCAGCGCGTTGAGGGAGGGCAGCCATTCGTCCATGTCAGAGGTTAGATTATCTTACCTCTGCCCGCAGTTCAAATGACTCGCCGGTGGCCGGTCTCGCCCTAGCATGCGCGTGCAACCCGGATGGCAACCGAGGGCGTCATGACCAGCAACTGCATCCACTCCGACGCGCGGGTGACCGTGCGGGTCAGCGCCCGGCGGTTCGAGCAGTCACCGTTTCAGGACCGCTGGGCGACGCCCGAAACGGTCATGGGCGTCTATGCGGGCCGGTACTACAGCGTCTTCAACGGCGAGGACGTCGAGGCAACCTATTGGGCGCTGCGCCGCCGGGCCGTGCTCTACGATGTGCCGGAACGGCCGGTCGAGATCACCGGGCCGGATGCCGAACGCTTCCTCGAGTTCATTTTCGCCCGCCGCATCGGCGACCTGAAGGAGGGCCGCGGGCGCTACGCCCTTGTCTGCAGCCACCAGGGTCGCCTGTTCATGGACGGGGTCCTGTTCAGGCTGGGTGAGCGCCGGTTCTGGTACGTCCAACCGGAGGGCGCGCTGGAGACGTGGCTGCTTGCCCATAGCGCAGGTTTCGACGTCGCGGTCACCGACCCCGAGATCGTGGGTGCTGCAGATTCAGGGACCCGCCTCGCCGGCCATCCTCGAGGCGGCGTCGGACGGGGCGATCGACGAGCGGATGGGCTATTTCCACGCGCGCTTCGTCAAGATCGCCGGGCAGGACGTCTACGTCTCGCGCACCGGGTGGACCGGCGAGCGGGGCTACGAAATCTACACCCAGGGCGATGCGACGGACTGCGGCGCGCTCTGGGATCACCTCATGGCGGCGGGCCGGCCGCATGGCATGATCTTCGGGAGCATCGCGTCGATGGGGATCCGGCGCATCGAGGCGGGCATCCTCGACAACGGGACCGACTTCGATTTGTCGATGACGCCGTTCGAAGCGGGTCTCGGCGGCTTCGTCGATCTCGGGAAGGAAGATTTCATCGGCCGCGCGGCACTGGCTGGGTGCCGACCGCGGGAAGCGCCTGTTCGGCCTGAAATGCGCCGCGGCCGCCCCCGGTTATCGCCAGCCGATCATGGACGACGCAGGCATCGTCGGCCGTGTCACGGCCGGCGCCTGGTCGCCCTATCTCGAGGCGGGCGTCGGCTATGCCCGGTTCGACGCACCGGGAAACTGGATCGGCCGCAAGCTGACCACCAAGACCGCGGACGGCGAGGAACTCGGCTGCGAGATCGTCGATCTACCGTTCTATGACGCCGACAAGCTGATCCCCAGAGGTCTCGCCACGAGCATCCCGTGACCGATGGGCCGCATCATCGAGGACCAGCCGGCCGAAGTCCTGGCCGCTGGCTAGCTCCCCATCTTGTTGGGGTCGCGCCAGGCCCGCTCGAAGGGCAGCCGCCAGGCATGCGGTGCCACCAGCTGGTGGATCGATTTCGGCCCCCAGGAGCCGGGCTCGTAGAGCCGGACCGGCGGCGGGGTGTCCAGGAGCGGGCTCGATACCTTCCACAGGCGCTCGATGCCCTCGGCCGTGGTGAACAGGGTGTGGTCGCCGCGCATGGCGTCCAGGATCAGCCGCTCATAGGCCTCGAGCACGTCGCCGAGCCAGCCGGTCTCGTGCATCGCGAACTGCATGCTGACCTTGTCCAGCTTCATGCCGGGGCCGGGGCGCTTGCCGTAGAACGACAAGGACAGCTTGGAGTGGTCGGCGAGGTCGAAGGTCAGGTGGTCGGGGCCCTGGGCGCTGACCCCGGAGCCCGCCGGGAACATGCTCTTGGGCGGCTCGCGGAAGGCGATCGAGATGATCCGCTGGCCCTGGGCCAGCCGCTTGCCGGTGCGCAGGAAGAACGGCACCCCCGCCCAGCGCCAATTGTCGATCCCGCTCTTGAGCGCGATGAAGGTCTCGGTGTCGGACTCGGGGTCGACCCCCTCCTCCGCGCGGTAGCCGACATACTGCCCGCGCACCACGTCGCGCGGGTCGAGCGGCAGCATGCTGCGGAAGACCTTGTTCTTCTCCTCGCTGATCGGCTTGGGCTCCAGGGCGGTCGGCGGCTCCATCGCCATGAAGGCCAGGATCTGGAACAGGTGGGTCACCACCATGTCGCGAAAGGCGCCGGTCTGCTCGTAGAACCCGGCGCGGCGCCCCAGGCCCAGGGTCTCGGGCACGTCGATCTGGACATGGTCGATGAAGTTGCGGTTCCAGATCGGCTCGAACAGGCCGTTGGCGAACCGGAAGGCCAGGATGTTCTGGGCCGCCTCCTTGCCGAGGAAGTGGTCGATGCGGAAGATCTGGTCCTCGGCGAAGTATCGGTGCAGCTGCTCGTTCAAGGACACCGCACTGTCGAAGTCGGTGCCGAACGGCTTTTCCATGATGATCCGGCAGCCCTCGGTCAGCTCGGCCTCGGCCAGGAGCCGCACCGCCGGCAGGGCCGCGTTGGGCGGGACGCTCAGATAGTGGATGCGCCGGCATTCGGCCCCGATCGACCGCTCGGCCGCGGCGACCGCGGCCTTGAGCGCGCCGGCACCCGCCGCCAGCGGCACATAGTCCAGCGACTCGGCGAACGCGGCCCAGTCGCCGTCGCCGACCTTGCGGGCGGAGAACTCCTCCAGCGCCGCGCGCGCGATGCCGCGGAACGCGTCCGCGTCGATCTCGTCCAGCGAGACGCCGATGATCCGGCTGCCCGGGATGAAGCCGGCGCTGGCCAGGTGGAACAGTCCCGGCAGCAGCTTGCGTCGTGCGAGATCGCCGGTGGCCCCCACCAGCACCACCACCTGCGGGAACTTCGGCCCGACCCGTGAGGAGTTCTTCGCCATCACCTGGTCCCCCGCCTCGCTGCCGCGCCACCGGGACTATTGTGTGCGGCAGCGCCGAAGCGGCGCAACGCAATTCTGCTGCGCCGCACCATGCGGCGCTGCGGCCCTCAGGGCTGGCTCGCCGCGGCCGTGGACACCGGCTCGGTGGCACCGCGCCACAGCAGGCGGCCTGCGCGCAGCAGCACCGTGGCGATCGGCTCTCCCGGATCGCCGGGATGGTGCCGGGTCAGGCACTGGTTGAGCCAGACGCCCTCGGTGAGGCTGGCGACCGCACAGGCGAGGTCGTTGAGGCTGGTGCCGTCGCGCAAGCCCAGGCCGAAGCGGTCGAGGGCGTGCGCCAGGACCGCCTCCAGCCGCTCCAGCCACTGGACATGCTCCTCCATGCTGGACCGGCTGATCTCCTCGCTCCACAGGCCATAGGGCACGGCACTCAGCCACAGCGCCCACAGGAAGGCGTAATTGGCCGCGGGCTCCGCCCGGTGCTGCGGGCCGCGCGCGGACTGCGCGGTGAAGAACGCGTCGACCCAGGCCTCGGCGTCGGCGAATCCGGCCGGGTCCGGGTATTCGATCTGCTCGATCCAGTCGCGAGCGCTCAGCGCCAGGGCCATGGTCTCGGCCTGGAACGCCGCCTGGCTGCCGAACAGGTGGTTGATCGCCCCGCGCGTCTTGCCCTCGCGTGCCGCCACGGCATTGGCGTCGAGCCGCGCGAACGGCCCGACCGCGATCGCATGCTCGTCGAGCAGCCGCGAGTCCTGGCGGATCTGGTCGAGCACCACGAGCTCGGCCGCCTCGACGTAGCGCCGGCGCGCCTCGTCCTTCGGCATGGTGGAACGCCTGCGCCTGCTTCCGGTCGAGGTCACCGCTTCGCTCACCCATCCAACGTACCGCCCGTACGCAAGCTACTTGACTCGGCAGGCTGCCGTACATAGGGTTCAGTTACGTACATACCGTCCGTACGTTATTCACGGAGGATCGGCCCGTGATCGCTCCGGCCGCCGCCCGCCGCATCGCGACCGAACTGACGGCCAGCCAGCGCTGGCTCGTCGCCGCCCTGGCCACCATCGCCTCCACCTACGCCCTGGACGCCGTGGCGACCGCGGCCGGACTGGCCCTGGTCGCCACGGGCCTCCTGCACGGCTGGGGCCGCACCCCGCTGCTGGCCTTCCTGGCCGGCAGCTACGGCGTGTGGTGGCTGGGGCTGCGGGTGAACCTCGCGGCCAACCTGGACCTGCTCGAGCGCACCGGCACCAGCACCAACCTGCTGTCCAAGGCCGCCTACGACCTGGTGCGGCACCGCCGGGGCAGCCTGCGCGCCCGGCGCTTCGCCGCCGCCGCGGGCTATGTCGGCAGCGAGCTCGCCAAGGAAGCACCCTACTATCTGGGTGCCTTCGCCGCCGCCCTGGTCAGCGACGCGGTCACCGCCGACGACGCGCTGGTGTTCCTGGCCGGCGCCAATCTGGGTGCCGCCGCCTACGAGTACGGCCTCGCCCGGGGCGTGCGCGCCCTGCTCGGCCCGCCGGCCTACGCCTCGTTCGACACCGACTGGTCGCCGGGCGACTATCTCGCCAACTACTACCGCACCGTCGAGCCCGACGAGCGCGCCACCATCGCCTACTTCGTCGAAGCCGCCCGGGCCTGGCCGCCAGGCCAGCCGGTACTGGTCTTCGGCGTCGGCCCGACGCTGCACCATGTCTTCTGCGCAGCACCCAAGGCGGGCGAGATCCATCTCGGCGACTACCTGCCGGCGAACCTGCGCGAGATCGAGCGCTGGCTCGCCGGCGATCCCGGGGCCCACGACTGGCGGCCCTTCATCCACTACACGCTGCAGTGCGAGGGCGTGGCGGCGCCGACCGCGGCCCAGATCGAGGCGCGCGCGGCGCTGACCCGCCGCAAGGTCACCCGCCTGCTCCAGGTCGACCTGCGCCGCGACGACCCGCTCGGCGACGGCGGGGCCGCCTCCTATCCCGTCGTGGTCAGCGCCTACTGCGCCGACTCCGCGACCGGAGACCGCGCGGTCTGGCGCGCCTACATGCGCCGCATCGCGAACCTGGTGCGCCCGGACGGCACGCTGCTGCTCGCCGCCCTGCGCCGTTGCCGCGGCTACCGGGTCGGTGCCCGGACGTTCCCGAGTGCCGACGTCGACGAGCACGATGTCCGGGCGGTGCTGGCGGAGCACTTCCCGCCCGACCGCCTCGACGTCGAGGCGCGCGAGTTTGGCGAGGTCGGGGCCAAGGGGTATGCGGGCATCGTCCTGGCCCGTCGCCGGCGGCAGGAACTAGGCGCCCAGCGCCAGCCGCCGGATCTGCCGCACGGCCTCGTCCTCGATCCCGATCAGCTCGGATTCGGCCGGGCTGTTCGGGCCGATCAGGAGCATCAGGCCCTCGATCTGGGCGGTGATCAGCGCCGCGCGCAGCCTTCGGCTGTGGCCCGTCGCACCGGGGTCGATGTCGGCCAGCATGGCCTCGATCCACCCCCGCATCCGGCCGTAGAACGTGTCCATCATCTTCCGGATGGCGCGGCTGCGATTGGCCATCGCCCACATCTCGAGCAGCAGCGACTTGGTCTTCGGCCGCTTGTTCTCCTCGATCATGAAGCGGATCGAGTGCAGGAAGACCGCCTCCCCGCCGGCGAGATCGGGCGGCAGGTGCCGCCGGCAGCCGCGCGTCCCAGCGGTCGAAGATGTACTCGGCCAGGGCCGCGAGGAGACTGTCCTTGGTCGGGAAGTAGTAGCCGACGTTGCCGACCGTCATGTCCGCGCGCTTGGCGACCTCCCGCAACGACATGGCGGCGAAACCCTGCTCGACCAGGACGTTCTTCGCCGCATCCAGGATGACCACCGCCCGCTCGTTGCCCCTGGTGGTGAACGGGACGGCGCGAGGCTTGATGGTCGCCATGGGGTGCTCACCGGTGGGATCGCGAGGACCCGCGCCTTAGCGGATCGGCGCCGGTTCGCAAAGCGGCCACGCCGTAGCAGGCCGCGGCGGCGGTCGGGGTCCGGCGATCCGCCCACGGCGGAGGCAGAACAGGATCAAAGCCTGGGCAGGCTGCTCTTTTTCTGTTCACATTACGACAAAGCCATGTGGTTACTGCCGTTTTTGGACAGATGACCTATTGCGTATTGTCCGTTCGCTTCGTATTTCGGATGACGGCAGCCATCGCGGCTTGGCCACCGGGCGAGCCGCTCCTCCTGCACCGTCACCCGAGGGGAGTGTCCGATGACCGTTTCCGGCGATCTCAAGGTCGTTCGCGGCGCCTGCCCGCACGACTGCCCCGACACTTGCGCCTTCCTCTACCATGTCGACGGCGACAGGCTGGTCGAGGTCACGGGCGATCCGGCCCATCCGATGACCCGCGGCGGCCTGTGCGTGAAGCTCAAGGACTTCGCGCAGCACCACTACAACCCCGAGCGGGTGCTCTACCCGATGCGCCGCGTCGGGCCCAAGGGCTCGGGCGAGTTCGCGCGGATCTCCTGGGACGAGGCCCTGGCCGAGATCAAGCAGCGCTGGGACGCGATCATCGCGACCCACGGCGCCGAGGCGATCATGCCCCACGCCTATCTCGGCCATCAGGGCACCCTGAACGGCCTGACCGCCGGCGACGCCTTCTTCAACCGCCTGGGCTCGAGCGTCGCGGAGAAGACCTACTGCGAATCCGGCTCGTCCACCGCCTGGGTGATGACCGTGGGCCCGACCGGGGGCCTGGACGTCGAGAGCCTGCCTCACGCGAAGTACATCATCGTGTGGGGCATGAACATGATCAGCACCAACCTGCACGCCTGGCCGTTCATCCTCGAAGCACAGGCAAAGGGTGCCAAGGTCGTGGTGATCGACCCGGTGCGCACGCGCACCGCCAAGGCCGCCGACTGGCACATCCCGATCAAGCCCGGCACCGACGCGGCCCTGGCCCTGGGCATGATGAACGTCATCATCGCCGAGGGTCTGTTCGACCGCGACTATGTCGAGCAGTACACGCTGGGCTTCGAGGAACTGAAGGGGCGTGCGTCCGAGTTTCCGCCCGAGCGGGTCGAGGCCATCACGGGCATCCCGGCCGAGGACGTGCGCACGCTCGCCCGCGAGTACGCCACCACCCAGCCATCGGCGATCCGCCAGGGCGTGGCGCTGGAGCGCAGCCGCGGCGGCGGCCAGGCGATCCGGGCGATCACCTGCCTGCCCGCCCTGGTGGGTGCGTGGCGCCATGTCGGCGGCGGCACGGTCGAGATGCCGATCTGGGAGTTCCCGACCCGCTTCGACCGGATCTGCCGGCCCGACTGGATCAAGCCCGGCACGCGCGTGATCAACGAGCTCGACCTGGGTGCGGCACTGACCGGCGAGCTGGCGCTCGATCCGCCGGTGATGTCGCTGTTCGTCTACAACTCGAACCCGGTCTCGCAGGCGCCCTCGCAGGCGAAGATCGTCAAGGGCCTGCAGCGCCCGGACCTGTTCACGGTGGTGAGCGAGCTGTTCGTCACCGACACCGCGCGCTTCGCCGACCTGATCCTGCCGGCGACCATGCAGGGCGAGCAGTACGACCTGATGGTCACCTGGGGCCATCTCTACATGATGCTCAACATGCCGGCGATCCCGGCACCCGGCGAGTGCATCCCCAATGTCGAGCTGTTCCGCCGGCTGGCCAAGACCATGGGCTTTACCGACGACTACTGGGACATGACCGACGACGAGATGCTCCTCGAGTTCTACGACTGGGAAGCACCGCAATTGCAGGGCATCACGCTCGACCTGCTCAAGGAGAAGGGCTGGATGCGGCTGAACGTGGGCGCACCCGGCGAGCGCGCCCCGCATGCCGAGGGCGGCTTCAAGACGCCGTCGGGCAAGTGCGAGTTCAAGTCGAGCCTGGCCGAGGGCGGCGACTTCGTCGTGCCGGTATGGCGCTCGATGTACGAGGGGCTGCAGTCGGGCGAGCCGGTGGACCCCCTGCCCGCCTACATCCCGCCCTTCGAATTGCCGGCCTCGAATCCGGAACTGGCGGAGCGCTTTCCCTTGAGCATCGTCTCGCCCAAGCCGCACGCCTTCTTGAACACCCAGTACGGCAACGAGGCGCAGAAGAAGCTGCGCCAGGGTGCCCAGATCGTCTTCATGCACCCGGATGACGCCGCGGCCCGCGAGATCGACGCGGGCAACGTGGTCCGCGTGTTCAACGAGCGCGGGTTCTTCGAGGGCCCGGCCGAGCTCAGCGAGGACCTGATGCCGGGCCTGGTCATGGCCAATGTCGGGCACTGGCCGAGCACCACCCTTTCGGGCACCTCGGTCAACGCGATCAGCTCCGACGCCCATTGCGGCCTGGGCAAGGCCGGCACCTACTCGGACAATCTGGTCCAGGTGGTGAAGGTGCCCGGCGCCCGGCCCGCGCTGAGCGCCTGACCGGCTCAGCAGTTCCGCCGCAGGGATCTTGCCGAGCGCTATGGAGCAAACGGAGGCACCTTCTGCTTCGGTACGCAGGAGGTATCCGGAGCGCTCGGCCGGGAGAGGAACGAGGCGAGGACCTCCTGCGCGCAGGGCGAGTGCGGCGTGACTCCGTGGCCGACGCCCGGGATCTGGATCAGGTCGAATTCGCCAGATCCCGGGCCGCCTGCTTCGACCAGCGCACCGAGGTCACGCTGTCGAACGTGCCCACGATCAGCAGGGTCGGGATGTCGGCGCGCGGCGGCCGGCGGATCGCGGGTGCCGCTGACGGCACCCGCCAGACCTGCGCGCAGTCTTGACGGGTGTACGCCCACGCACCGACCAATTGGCGCTGGATCGAGGCCGGATAGGTGGGGAAGGCCCGCCGCGCGACGGGCTCGTCCTGGCCGAAGGCGTTCCACTCGCGACAGACGACGCCGAAGGCAAGACCGTAACCGATGAGCGGCTCGGAGATCACGGTCTCGGCGGCTCGATCCCTGGCCACGGACTCGAGCTTGCCGGCAGCCAACTGGTTGATCTGGTTGGGCACCTGGGGGATCTGCGGCGTGGCGTAGGCCTTCTTGCGGAGCCAGTCGACGAGTGCTCCGCCGTCCAGCACGACCTTGGTGGCCTTGCCTTCGGGGTTCGCCACGACCACCGTCCGCGGCCTCGCCTCGAATTCCCGCACGAGTCGGTCGAACCTGGACTTCAGGTGAGGTGCGCTGGCGCTGCAGCCGCGCTGGGCCTCACAGGCCGCGAACAGATTGTCGAAGCCTTCGCGCGCGGTGTCCCAGAATCGGGGCAGGGTGACCGTCCGGATGGGCACCGTCGAGTCCAGGGTGACGCTCCGGATGCCTTGCGGATGGTCGCGCATCAGCGTCTGCGCCAGGTAGGTGCCGTAGGAAAGGGCGAAGACGTTGTAGCGCCCGTACCCGAGCGCACGGCGCAGGTCCGCAAAGTCGGCCGCACTCTCGCGGGAGTTGTAGGCACTGAGATCGACACCGTTCGCAAGGACCTCGCGACGGCAATTCCGGGTGGCCGCCAGGTGGGCGCGCTCGGTCGCCTCGCCATAGAACCTGAGACCGATCAGCCGCCGCGCGAAGCCGTCCGCCGATTCGCAGGTCAAGGCCGGCTGCGAGAGATAGGTCCCGCGCTGGTCCATCACGACGAGGTCATGGTGGCGGTTCAGGCCGGACCGGACCAGGAACGGGATTTCCCCGAGTGCTATGCCCCCGGGCCCGCTGGCCAGGTGAACCACCGGCTCGGCCTCGGGGCGTGGCGACGCGGCTGGTATGATGGCCACGATCAGGCGGATGGTGCGGCCGGCCGGCCGGGCGCGGTTCTCGGGTACCACGAGATAGCCGCAACGGGCTCGCGCCAGCTCCGGCACCGGGAAGTCCGGGCACGGCGCGGGCTCGAAGCGCGGCACGCCCGTGGACGCTGCGGTGGCCGGCGCGAGCGCCGACATGCCCACGACGAGCGCGAGCCCCGCCGCCACGGCAACAGCCGGGCGCCAACGCGACAAAGGGTCATGGCCACGGTACCGCATCGAGTTCCTCCCACATGTCGACTGGTCAGTTGGCCAGGGCGCGCCGCGTGCGGGACCGTCCTGGAAACGACATTTCTCGCGCGAGTTCTTGGCTCCTCAGCCTCGCGGCGGTATTCCGAGAAAATTGCGCATCCGGCGCACGACCTGCGCCTCGTTATTGATGTAGATATAGTGGGGAGCACCCGGCATCAGGAACGTATCGGCCGAGTTTCCTTCCGTGAACTTTCGGATCGTCCGGCGATGCCAGTCGACGATCGGTCCCCAGGCGGCGTCGAACTTGGCCTTGTCGGCCGGGCTCAGGTACCAGTACCAGGCCTGCCGCGCCTCGGGCGTGAACAGGGCGAAGATGCCGAGCCGCGGTGCCTCGATGCTGGCCCAGTTCGTCGGCGGGCCGGCGGAGACGGCAGCCAAGATCTTGTTCGTGATCCAGTCCGGTGTCGTGGAAGCCAGGATGGCGCCGTCGGCGGCAAACCGCAGGCCGTGACAGGTCGCCGGCGTCGGCGTGCGTAGTGCCTGGAGCCGCGCCGTGGCGGCCTGATAGGCCCATAGCGACGTCAGGTCGGCATCGGTGTAGTCGGGCATAGGCGGCTCGCGGCGCGAGGGCAGGAAGCGCTCGGCCAGGTCGGCGGCATCCAGATAGACCAGCTTGTCGACGCGTGCCTTGTGGGCCTGTCCCAGCCGGCTCAGCTCCGCGCCGGCCGCCGAGTGCCCGACGAACACCGCCTTGGCGAGCCCGAAGGCATCCAGGACCGCGATGTCGTCGGCGGCCCTGGTGGCGACGTCGTAGCCGTCGCGCGGCTGGCTCGACGGCAGGTAGCCGCGGCGCGTGATCCCGATGACATGGAAGTAATCGGTGAATTGGAAGGCGAACTGATCGTAGACGTGCGCGTTGTCGCCGCTTCCCGTCAGCAGCACCATGGCCTTGCCCGAGCCGCCCCAGTCCAGCACCTCCAGCTCGACCCCGGGTGCGACCTTCACCATGCGGATCTTGTGCGGCGTGTGGTCCACGCAGGCGGCGGGCTTGTGGTCCGCAGCCCAGGCCGGCGCCGCAAGCCCGACCGCCAGTAGCGTGACTGCACCAAGCAGCGCAAGGCCCATCGATTGCATCATCGTCACCCGACCACTCCCGATATCGCCCCGCCATCTGTACCCGAATTGTCCTCGCCGCACCGGAACACTGGTTCGTCTGATGCGGGAACAAGATCTTGGCCGGAATTGCTTGTGACACTTGCGGGCACGGCGCAACCGTGGCCGACCGGAATTCCACTCGCCTTGCCGGCTTTTTCTGGAAATCAGCCGGGCCTTGGCTCATCCTCGCAGGTGACGACGTCGGAGGGGGCGACGCCTTGGTGCGCGATTTCGCGATGAAGCTGCGCCTGGCCGCCGTGGTGCTGGGATGCACCACCCGCAAGGAGCTGGCCGCAGCATTCCGTGGCGTGAATCCAGCGACCACTTTCGACGTCGAGCGCGCCGACAAGTGGCTGAGCGGCAAGGCGGCACCACGCGGGGCCGACGTCTATCGCGACTGGGCCGGCCTGCTCGCCGTCGAGCGACCCTTGGAATGGCTGGCGGCCTGCTCCGTGGACGAGCTCCTGGCGGTTCTGGCGGCACGGGCCGGCGTGGCGCCCGACCTGTTGCTCGAACGCGCCCGGGAGTTTCCGAACGGTGTGCGCAGGCAATCGGCGCCCAGGCCGAGCGGCGGCAGCGGCGCAAGCTTCGTCGAGGGCGCCTATGCGTGCTATTCCTACTCGTTCTCGCCCTACTTCCCGGGCTGGCTGATCCGCAGCTCGATGCGCATCGGCCCGGGCCACGGGGTCGGTTCGGTCGCCTACAGCCACAACATGCCGCCCCAGCCGACGCGGTTTTCCGGCGACATCACCTTCAACGGGCGCGGCATGCAGATCGCCCTGCACCAGACCGTCGCGGGCGACATGCGCATCCACATGGCACTGTTCGGGCCGGCACCGCCGGCCACCGTGCTCGCCGGCATGCTGTGCGGTGCCGCCGTGGTCACCCCGGAGCCCGAGCCGTCCGCCGCGCGCATCATCCTGATCCGCCTGCCGGCACCGAGCCCGGCCTTCGATGCGCTCTACACGGCGTTCCAGCCCGAGGAATCGATCGCCGACGACCTGGCCCTGGCGGGCCTCCATTTCTCCGACCGCGACGAGGTCGACCGCCGCATCAAGGAGTATCTGCCGGCACGGCCGCGCCACGGCATCGAGCAGATCGCCACGGCGGAGTATCGGGAACTGGTCGAGTACTTCAACCGCGAGCACTATGCCCGGGTCGCCGAGCTCAAGACCGGCCCGCCCGCTTCAGCCTTCCCGTGACGAAGGCTCGTCCGCCGGGGACCGCAGCCCGAACAGCTGCTGCCGCCGCGCCACGCCGCGCAAGGCGTGGGAGCCCAGGGCCAGCAGGCTCGGCCTGCGCTGCTCGGGGCAGAGCTCGGCGAACGCCTCGGACATCAGCAGCGTGCGGTCGAGACGGCGGCACAGGGCGGCGATGCGCGCGGCCTCGTTGACCGCAGGCCCCAGCACGGTGAAGTCGAGCCGGGCGCGGCCGCCGATATTGCCATAGAGCACCTCGCCGGCGTGCAGCGCCAGGTAGGGATGGGTCTCCCCGATCGGGCGGTGCTGCAGCCTGGCGCACCGTGCTTGCGCGTCGAGCCAGGCGACCAGCGCCGCCTCGGCGGCGTCCGCCTCGTTCGCGGCCCGGAAGATGGCGAGGATGCCGTCGCCCATGAACTTGAGCACCTGCCCGCCCCGGGCCTCGATCGCGTCGACCTGGATCTCGGCATGGTCGTTGAGCAGGCCCAGGATCTCGGCGTGGCCGGTGAACAGCTGCAGCATCCCGGCCCCGGCGAGGCGGTCGGCGAGGCCGGTGAAGCCGGCGAGGTCGCTGTACCAGATCACCGCATGGATCATCTCGGCCCGGCCGCGCTCGATGTCGCCGCCGAGCACGCGCTGCGCCGCGTCCGAGCCCAGATAGGTGGCGAGCAGGGTGCCCGCCGTGGCGGTGCCGAGTGCCGCGGCGGTCACCACGGCAAGCAGCGGCGTGATGCCCTCGATCCGCGCGAGCTCGTCCGCCGTGAAGCCGCCCGGGCGGGCGGTCGTCCACGACGCGTAGATCGTGGTACCGGCGCCCAGGCCGACGCCGGGCGCCAGCCGCGTGCGCAGCACGAGGTAGTCCGTAGCCCCGTCGGCGGCGAGCTCGCGCAGGACCGCGAACCGTGCCGTGCCCTCGCCCTGCTCCAGGTTCAGCCGCATGGCGTCGCGGTCGGCGAGGTCGAGCTCGTGGAACGGGCTGCCGCGCCAGGCCTCGCTGCCGCGCACGACCGGCCGCGGCGTCTCGTCGAGATAGGCCCCCCGCTCCGGCCGCCAGATCACCAGGGTGGCGTCGAGCAGCGGGTGGACGAGGAGCGTACCGACCGTGGCACGATGCAGCGGCAGGCCCGCGGCGACCATCGCACCGCACAGCCGCTCCAGGATCGTCGCCACCGTTCCGCCTTCGATGGCGGCGGCGACCAGCGCGGCGGTGAGGTGCGGGTCCGGCGGCGGGCGATTCATGCGGATGATGATAGACCATTCCCGCCAGCGGCCCATCTCTTCGCTACGATCGGCCGGCCAGCGAGCATGGAGGCGACCAGACGCATGTGCGGCTTGTGCGGGATGTTCGGCGGTGCCGACCACTGGACCGACCGGTCGGGGACGGCCGGGCCGGAGCGGGCGGCGGAGCGGCGGCATCGGGTCGAGGTCGCCAACCTCGTGCTCGAGCCGTTCGGGGTGCGCTGCGCCGAGTGGCAGGGCCGGCTGACCGTCGCCGGCCGTACCGGCCGCACCCTGGTCGTGGACCATCTCGGCGCCCTGTGGCCGGCGGCCGAGAAGCTGGCCGGGCGCCCCATCGACCCGCTCGATCCGCTGGTGATCGAGCGTTTGGAGCGCTTCTCCCGATGATCCGCGAGTGGCGCACCGTCACCGCCCACCTGCTCACGGGCTTTCTCGGCAGCGGCAAGACCTCGCTGCTCAAGCGGCTTTTGGCCCTGCCCGATCTTGCCGGCACGGCCGTGCTGATCAACGAGTTCGGCGAGGTCGGGCTCGACCATCTCCTGCTGGAGGAGGTCGACGAGCAGGTGGTCCTGCTCAAGAGCGGCTGTGTCTGCTGCTCGATCCGCGGCGACCTGCGCGACGGTCTGGAGCGGCTGCACGGGCGGATGGAGAGCGGCGCCATCCCGCCCTTCACCCGGGTGGTGATCGAGACCACGGGCCTCGCCGACCCGGTGCCGATCGTGGCCGGCTTCACCGCCGACCCGGCGCTGCGCTGGCACTTCCGCCTGGGCAACGTGGTCACCGTGGTCGATGCCGTGAACGGCCTCGCCAACCTCGAGCGCTTCCCCGAGGCGCTGAAGCAGGTCGGCCCTTGCCGACCGGCTGGTGGTCAGCAAGACCGACCTCGCCGATCCCGCCCCGCTCCTGGCCCGCCTGCGGGCGCTCAATCCGGGGGCCACCGGTGCACCTCTCGACCGAGGCGGCCCCGGCCCCGCCCGGCCTGCTGCTGGAGGACGTCCACGACGAAGCGGCACGCGCGGCCGAGATCGCGCGCTGGGTGCGCGGCCGAGCCGGCCGACCACCACCATCATCATTCGGGCGGGCCCGACGACCTTCGTCCTGAGCCGCGACGACGCCGCTCGACTGGGCAGCGTTCGGCCTGTGGCTGTCGATGCTGCTGCACCGCCACGGCGCCTCGATCCTGCGGGTCAAGGGCCTCCTGCAGGTGCGCGGCGTCGACCGGCCGGTGGTGATCCAGGGCGTGCAGCACCTCATCCACCACCCGTTCCACCTCGACGCGCTGGCCGGACGGCGAGCCCGGACCCGTCTGGTCGTCATCGGCACCGGCCTGGAGCGCGCCGCGATCGAGCGCTCGTTCCGGGCCTTCTGCGGCCTCGCGCCCGCCTCGGCCGCGGTCGGCTAGCGTCGCCGCGCCGGGCGGCAACGCTCGGTTTCGCCCACGCCAATCGCCGGCAGGCCCCAAAAATACCCGACCGTTTCCGCCTGGAGCGGATACCGTCCAGGCAGCAGTCCTGAGCAGTCATTCTTCGGGTGCGAGCTTGCGTGGGCAAATCCATCGCCACCGTTGATGGAAGATCATGCTGCGAACTTCGACGGCGGTTGATGAAATACGATTTGTGCCGGGAGCTTCGACTTTATAGTTTCCTCCGCAGCAAAAGAACAATTTGCAACTGCGGAATCCACAATGGCCACGTTCACCGTCGACACGCTGAGCGACGATCCCACCGCCGGTCTCACCCTGCGCGAGGCGCTGGTGCTGGCCGACGGCGACGCCGCCGCCGACACGATCCAGTTCGCCACGGGCATCCAGGGCGGCACGATCACGCTCGCCGGCGGCCAGCTCACCGTCGCCTCGGACGTCACCATCGACGGCGGCACGGGCATCACCATCGACGCCGCCCAGGCCAGCCGGGTGCTCGAGGTGACGGGCGGGAGCGGGACCGACCTGAACGAGGTCACGCTCGACAGCCTGACGATCACCGGCGGGGCCGTGGCGGCAGGCTACTTCGGGGGCGGGATCAACGCCGCGAGCGGCACCAGCCTGTCCCTGACCGGCAGCACGGTCAGCGGCAACAGCATAACGGGCTACGGTGGCTACGGCGGTGGGATCTTCGCGGGCGGCAGCCTCGCCCTGACCGACAGCACGGTCAGCGGCAACAGCATCAGCGCCGAAAACTTCGCCGTCGGCGGCGGGATTTGCGTGCGCGACAGCCTGACCCTGAAGGACAGCACGGTCAGCGACAACAGCGCCGCCGGCGGGGCTAGCTTCGGTGCCTTCGGCGGCGGGATCGCCGCCGGACTGTTTTACGGCTCCGGGAGTGTCGCCGTCACCAACAGCACGGTCAGCGGCAACAGCACCGACGGCGGCGGCAACGGCAGCTCCTACGCGGGTGGCATCTACGCGCGCGAGCTGACCCTGACCGGCAGTACGGTCACCGGCAACAGCACCACCGATGGCCGGGGTCGGGGCGGCGGGATCATGGGCAGCGACGTCACCCTGACCGACAGCACGGTGAGCGACAACAGCTCGGGCGCTTATGGCGGTGGGATCTCCAGCAGAGGCAGCCTGACCGTGGCCGACAGTACGGTCAGCGGCAACAGCGCAGGCTCTCACGGCGGTGGGATCTACTCGATCGGCAACTTCACCATGACCGACAGCACGGTCAGCGACAACCGCACGACCTCTGAGACGTACGGCCGCGGCGGCGGGCTGAACTTGCAGGCCGATACCGCCACCATCACCGGCAGCACGATCAGCGGCAACAGCACGGCCGGTCGAGGCGGCGGCGGGATCTATTCGGTCGCCAACAAGCTGAACATCACCGACAGCACGATCAGCGGCACCAGTCCGGCGGTGCGGTCTGGGCCGTGAACTATGGCTTCAACCTGACCCACAGCACGGTCACCGGCAACGACCACGGCATCCTCCTGTCCAAGTCCCTTCTTTCCCACGACGACCACGGTCGCGAACAGCATCGTCGCCGGCAATGGCGGCGGCGCCGAGATCGACGGCGCGATCGCCAGCAACGGCGGCCACAACCTGTTCGGCAGCGCGGTCACCGGTGCTTCCGCAGGCGACGTCCAGGACGCCGACCCGGCCAGCATCTTTGCCCGGCCTCAGGCGTCGAAGATCAGCTCGATCACGACGTCCTTGCCGTGGACCCGGCCGGCCATCCGGTCGGCGTGCACCCCGCCGAGAACCTCGGCGAGGCTGTGCGAGAAGGCCAGGCGCCTGAGCAGGAAGCCGCTGTGCGCCCGCACGCCGGGCAGGGTGACCGGCTCGCCCTCGTACTCGACCGTGACCGTCAGCGAGGTCTCGTTGCAGGCCACCGACGCCCGGCTGCGCCCGCGGATCAGACGGGCGTCCTCGATCTGGCCGATCAGCGCCCGGCTGGACGCGATCGCGCGCTCCACGAGCTCGGCACTCACCGCCCAGCCCTTGGCACGCTCGCGCAGGGACTGGGCGAACTGTTCCAGCGAGCCGGCGGCCGCCTCGAACTCCACCACGATCCGCCGCGTGGCGCCGATGCGGAAGACGAGGTTGAGCAGCAGCGCCGTCACGGCACCCACGGTCAGCATGCTCCCGGCGGCCGAACGCAGCAGCGGCGGCAAGGTGGAGAAGTAGTCGGGAAACACGCCGCGCCCGATCGCGACCAAGAGCGCGATGCCGACGACGAAGGTCGTGCGCATGTCGAGGTTGCGCGACATGATGATCTGCAGGCCGCTCGCGATCACCAAGGACGCGGTGAACGTCACCGCGGCCCCGAGCACCGGCTGCGGCAGGAGCACGAAGAACCTGGCGTAGGCCGGCACCAATGCCGCCACCAGCAGGATCGCGGCGCAGGCGAAGGCGATGTAGCGGCTGGTGGCGCCGGACGCGTGCGAGACGCCGACCAGGCTCGGTGCGGTGCTGACGCCGATGCTGCCGACCAGGCCGCACACCGCGCAGCCCAGGCCGTCCGCGACGACGCCGCCGCGGATCGAGGCGAGGTCCGGCCGCTTCCAGTCGGCGTCGTTGATCTTCTGGCAGGTCGTGATCACGCCGACCGTGCGCAGCATGCCGGCACAGGCGGCGATGGCGAAGCCGGGGATCAGTTCGGGCACGAAGGCGAAGGACAGGAAGTCGAGCCGCGGCAGGGCGAGCAGCGGCCCGGAGCGGAACTCGGCCCACTCGCTCGCGGGAATGAGGCCGGCCCAGGCGGCGGCCGCGATGCCGACGATCAGGCCAAGCGTCGAGCAGAGCAGGCGGACGAAGCCGCCGCCCCAGACGCTGAGCCCGACCATCACCGCGAGCGTGAACCAGGCCACCGCAAGGCTGGCCGCGAAGTCCGGCTGCTGCCGCAGGTCGACCGCCAGGAGGTCGCGGACCCCGATGAGCCCGAGCTCGATCCCCACCACCAGCACGATGAAGCCGCTGACCGCCGGCGGGAACAGGCTGCGCAGGCGGGTCACCGAGAGCGCCAGCGCCGCCTCGACCAGGCCGGCGAACACGGTCATGCCGAAGACGGCGGGCAGGCCGCCGACCTTCGCCGCGAGCAGGCAGGGCCCGAGATACATCGCCGAGAACACGGGTGCGGCGAGATAGCCCGAGCCCACCGGTCCGCGCCACAAGGCCTGCAGGACGGTGGCGACCGCCAGCCCGATCATGCCCAGGCTCAGGGCATTGGCGATGGTCGCGTGATCCGCACCGGCATGGCGGAACACGATCACGATCAGGACGAGATAGACCGACATCAAGGCGGCGTGCTGGCCGCCGAGGAACAGCAGCCGCGGCCAGGGCGGCAGATCGTCGACCCCGTAGGTCAGATCGGCTGGCCGGACGGGCATGAACGGGCCTCCCTCGTCCCGGCCGGAGAGGTCGCAATCGCACCGCGCCCGATCCGGTCGCTCTGCGATAGCAAGCCGGTTGCAGGGGTGCTAGGCGTTGCCCGCGACAAGCCGGGCACGACCGGCATCAGGGAGTTGGGAACATGCGTAAGCTTCTGCTCGGGGCGAGTGCACTCGCTCTCGCCTTCTCGACCGGCAGCGCCTGGGCGCAGTCGGGTGCCTTGTCCAAGGCCGTGGGCGGCTACAGCTTCGAGGACGCGGTCAAGGCGGCACCCGGCACCAAGGACTACAACAGCGCCGACGGCAAGCTGACCTTCGCCATCATCACCCACACCGCCGGCAACGGCTTCTTCGATCCGACCTATGTCGGTGCGAAGATGGCCGCGGACCTGGTGGGCGTGAACCTGCTCATGCTGGGCTCGGAAGCGCCGGTCGACGACATCCCGCGCCAGCTCGAGATCATCAACCAGGCGGTCCAGGACCCGACCATCGACGGCTTCATCCTGACGACCCCGCAAGCGGGCGCCTACGACGACATCGTCAAGGGCCTGCTCGACAAGGGCATCCCGGTCGCCACCACCAACAGCTTCGACGGCTCGCTCTACAACCGCTCGGGCATCAGCCACACCGGCCAGGATGCGACCGCGGCCGCCATCGGCGGCGAGGCGCTGGCCCAGTGCGTGCTGGCGAGCGGCGTGGACGGCGGCTCGATCATCTTCCCCAACACCACCACGCTGGGCAATGTCGAGGTCAACAACCGCATCACCGCGGCCTTCACCGCCACCGTCGCGACCCTGGCCGTCGCCGGCAAGCTCGGCAACTTCAAGGTCGACGCCGGCCCGGAGAACATCGGCATCGACGTCGACGCCAACAACCCGGTGGGCTCGGTCGTCAGCCTGATCGAGAGCCGCGGCGACGTGGTCGGCGTCATGGGGGCCAACGGCTTCGTCACCCCGGCGATCGGCGACGCCGTGGCCCAGCTCGGCATCGGCGACAAGATCTGCTCGTTCGGCTTCGACCTCGGGCCCAAGCAGCAGGAGCAGCTCAAGACCGGGGCGCTCGACGGCGCGCTCGGCCAGCAGCCCTTCCTCCAGGGCTTCTGGCCGGTGATGCAGCTCTATCTCGAGATCGACCGCGGCATCTCGGCGGCCAACCTGGACACGCGCGCCCAGCTCGTGACCAAGGACACGGTGGGCGAGGTCGGCAAGCGCTACGAGAACTGAGCCCATGGCGGCACCGTCCGGTGCCGTCGGAAGCGCGCCGGGGGCGGTTGCCCCCGGCCGTTTCGGCGGCTTTTCCTATGGCTGGGAGGTCGGCCTCCTGATCGTCATGGCCGGCCTCTACCTGGTCGGCACCACGATCAACCCGCGCTTCTTCGGCGACCTCACCGCCCTCCAGTCGGTGCTGCGCGATGCCGCGCGCTACGGCGTGATGGCGGTCGGCATGACCTTCGTCATCGTCAACCGCGACCTCGATCTGTCCGTGGGCTCGACCCTGGGGCTGGTCGCGGTCGTGTTCTCGATCGCCTTCGCGCCGACCCATTTCGACCTGCCGGCCTGGGCGGCCATGGCGGTCTGCCTGGGCGTCGGCCTCGCGGTCGGGCTGATCAACGGGGTCCTGGTCACCTGGCTCAAGGTGCCGGCCTTCATCGCCACGCTGACCATGCTGTTCGTCGGCCGCGGGCTGGTGCTCGGGCTCACCGGCGGCAAGACCATCGCCTACGAGGTCAAGGCGCGCGAGTTCGCCTTCTTCGCGCTCGGCGAGACCAACGCCTTCGGCTTCAACAACCAGATCCTGGTGTTTCTGGTCGTGGCGATCCTGGGCGGCATCGTGCTCGCCCGCACCCGCTGGGGCTACGAGACCTACGCCGTCGGCGGCAACGCGCTGGCCGCGGAATATGCCGGCATCGACACCCGCCTCGTCCGCATCCGCGGCTTCGTGCTCGCCTCGCTCTGCGCCACGCTCGCCGGGCTCATGAACATCGCCCAGGACAAGGGTGTGACCTCGCAGTACGGCCAGGGTGCCGAGCTCATCGTCATCGCCGCCGTGATCGTCGGCGGCGCCTCGATCCTGGGCGGGCGCGGCCGGGTGCTCGGCTCCTGCCTGGGTGCCGTCCTGGTCGTGCTGATCGACAAGGTCCTGCGCGAGGGCGTGCCGATCACCCGCACGCTCAAGATCGGCGACCAGGAGATGCAGGTCCAGGCCATGGCCTCCCTGCCCCCGGGTGCCGTCCCGGCCTTCCTCGGCCTGATCCTGCTCGTGGCCGTCCTGATCGAGCCCTGGATCATCCGCCGCAAGCTGATCCCGCGCCTCCTGGCCCGGATCCGCGGCACCGAGCCGCCGCCGGTCGACGTGGGCACGGTGGCGATCGAGGCACCCCGCACCCACGGCAGCAACCTCGCCGCCACCGAGTTCAGCACCCGCGGCCTGCGCTGGTGGCTGACCCAGCGCGAGGCCGCCGCCGTGATCTTCATGGTGGCCTTGTGGCTGTTCGGCTGGTGGCTCAGGCCCGACTTCTGGGGCGGGCTCGACAACAGCTTCAACCTGCTGCTCGCCTTCACCGAGATCGGGCTCATGGCCGTCGGCATGAGCTACGTCCTGGCCAACGGCGACGTCGACCTCTCGGTGGGTGCCGTCCTGGCGCTCTCGGGCTCGACCGCGGCCTTCCTGATGAAGTTCATGGGCTGGGAGCCCCTGCCCGCCGGTCTCGGCGGCTTCGCCGCCGGCCTGCTCGCCGGCTGCGTCAACGGCCTGCTCGCGACCCGGCTCCTGCTGCCGGCCTTCGTGGCCACGCTGGGGATGTTCTACGTGGCGCGCGGCATCGCCGCCTGGCTGGTGGCCGGCCGGCAGCTCAGCCAGTTCCCCGAGGAGTACAATCTCATCGGCCGCAAGCTGATCGAGATCCTCAAGGTGGCGGGCGTCGAGCCGGCGCCGGGCTCCTTGTGGTTCGACGTCGCCAGTGCCCTCTCGACCCAGAGCATCCTGCTGGTGCTGCTGGCCGATCGTGGCCGGGATCGTGCTGGCCAAGACGCCCATCGGCTACATGGTCTTCGCCACCGGCGGCAACCGCCGTGCCGCCGAGTATGCCGGCATCGACACCAACAAGGTCCGGTTCTGGAGCCTGGTGTTCAGCTCGGCCTGCGCCTCGCTCGCCGGGCTGATCTACATCGCCTATTTCCGCTCGTTCAACCCGTCGGCCGGCCAGCTGCGCGAGCTCGACGTGATCGCAGCCGTGATCATCGGCGGGGCGTCGATCTTCGGCGGCTACGGCTCGATCATCGGTGCGCTCGCGGGAGCCGCCGTCATCACGCTCCTGCGCGCGCTGCTCTCCTTGCAGATCATCCTGCCCGACGGCAGCTCGCTGATCATGCCGCAGCACTGGGTCAACGTGTTCATCGGCCTGATCCTGATCGTGGCCGTGCTGGGCGACATCTGGCTGCGCCAGGAGGGCCTGATCGGCCGCCTGCGCCAGCGGCTGGGCGGCCGCGCGGAGGCGCGTGCATGACTCGCGCGATCGACCTGCGGGCCTTCGGCGCCGTCGCGGCGCTGTCCGACGTCCATCCCCGCGAGAATGCAGACATGGTTGGCGTGGACTCCGCCGCAAAATCGACCCGAGTGGAGATTCACACCGGCGCCTACCAGCGCAGGCTCAGCCCCAGATGCAGGGCAACGTAGCTCGTCCGGGCACGCAGATCGTCGCCCAGGGGCAGCTCGGCGTTGGCGGAGTCGACGTCGTTCGGGAACAGGTACTCGACCGCCAGGCCCGCGCGCACCCGTTCCGTCGCCTGCCAGCCCACGCCGCCGGTCACGTGGTGCTCGCCGATGTTCATGAGCAGCGGGCTCAGATGGTCGTTAGGGATCGGGTTGCGGCCGTAGTTGTAGCCGGCCCAAAGCGTCCAGGCCGGGACAGGCTGATATGCCGTGCCCAGCGCTACAACCCACTGGTCGCGCCAGTTCTGCGTGGTCTCGACCCGGATCTCAGGCGGTGCGCGCGGGTCTTCCGGGTCCCGCGCCCGCAAGGACGAGGTGGAGATCGCCCCCGACTAGTCGAGCCAAGTGAGATCGGCCGCCAGCAGCCACTCGGGCGTGACCTGCCACGCCACGCCTGTTCCCAGCTCCGCCGCCTGCGCCAGCCCGTCGATGCGCAGGTCGTCGTAATCGACCTTGCCCGGCCCCGGCCCGAGATTCGCTCGCAGGGTTCCCTTGCGGACCGGCAGGTCGATCTTGCTGCCGAAGGCGGCGCCCAGAGTCACGGTCTCGGTTGCCCGCCACTGCACCCCTAGCCGGAATCCCGTCCCGAGCGCGGTGGCGTTGCGGATCTCGGTGCCGACGAAGAGGGGCTCGGCCGCGAAGGTGTCGGGGAAGAACTTCTGGTCGAGCACGGCATAGGACAGCCCGAAGCTCCCGCCCACCGCCAGCCGCTCCGTCGCTTCCCACGCCCCGCCGACCGAGCCGCGCACGACGCCGAACAGCGAGGACAGATTGTCCTGGTTGCCGAACGGGGTCGTCACGTCGCCATAGTCGAACCCGCCGCCGCCTGTGACGGCGAACGTGGCGCCGAGCGCCACCGGATGGTCGCCGAGCCGGCCGGCGACGCCGAGATTGCCGACATAGGCATACTCGTTGTCGATCGTCGCATCGGGGCCGAAATCGTCGTCGTGCTCGGTGAGCAACCGGGCGCCGGTGAGCTGAAGATCGGTGGCGAGCCCGCGAGTGCGCGCCAAGCCGGCCGGATTAGAGTTCAGGGCGAACGTGTCGCGCGCGACGGCGAGGTCTGCTCCGCCCATGGCGTTGGCCTCGAGCCCGACGGCGATGGCGTTGAGCCCGTTGCCGGCCTTCGCCTCGTCGCCCGAACCGGCGAGGAGCAGCGCCGCACCGGTCGTCGCGCTACGGGCCGGTCCCGGCACCGGCCGGCCCTTGCCCGCCTACCAGTGCCCGTTCCGTAGCTGCATCGTGTCGCTCACGCCGCCAAGGTCGCCCAGGACGCGCCGCACCAGGGACGCCTGCCGATCGACGTCCAGCTTGACGAAAACCGCCTTGAGCTGAGCCTTGGCGGTGTTGTCGCTCACGCCAAGTTCCCGGGCCGCCTCGCGCAGGCTCATGCCGGCAACCAATCGCACGGCCAGCGCAGCCTCTGCGAGCGTCAGGCCGTAGGCCTGCCGCAGCCGCTGCTCGGGTATGGCGACCGTGCTCTCCGGGTCGCTGACCAGCAGCGCCGCCTCCGGGCGGAAGGCGAGATGCGGTACCCCAGGCAGCGACTGCTCCGGCGGCAGAGGCAGGATCTGGACGACGTATGGCCTGCCGGACGGCCGGGCCAGCGCCAGCGTGCCGCCGCTTTCCAGCCCGCGGCCGGCGCCGGCCAGGGCGGCCGCCGCGATCGCGCGGCGCAGCCGGCCGGTGTCCATGGGTCGCGCCGCGACCAGGGCGCCGCCGCGGTCTAGCGCCAGTCCGTCGCGCCGCGTCAGGATCCGAGCTGCCACGGGGTTGGCGTGGGCCGTCCTGGACGCGGCGTCGACCAGGATCACGCCGCGGTCGAGCGCGTGAAGGACGGCACGCGGTGCTTCTGCGGCCGCCAGCAGGCCGGCCAGACGGCGCCGGACGAGAGCGGCCGTAGTCAAGTGGGGCAGGACGGTCCGCAACAAGCTCGCGTGCTCCGAGGTCAGGCTCCCCTGCGCCGGGGAACGCAGCACCGACATCGTGATCGCGCGACCGTGGCTTCGGTCGAGGACGGCCGCCGTCACGTGCCTGACACCGACCATGCCGAGGGTGGCGTGAACCTCGACGTGCACCGGATCAGTCTCGTCCATGACCTGATCCATGGCTAGCAGTACCCGAGCCGGCAGGCGCGGCAGTTCCCGCAGGAGGGGGTTCGCAGGGCCCGGAAGCCGGCCACGTATGAGGTCGGGCACCTCCGGCGCGACGCGGACGCAGGCGAGGTCCGCGATGGTCTCCGGCAGCAGGTGATCGACGACGATCGCCCCCGCGCCGCCCAGCGCGTCGCTCAGGCAGTTGAGTGCCCGAGGCCATGCGTCACTATCCGGACCGGCCGCGCCGAGATGTATTGCGCCGACCAACTCGAGCAAGCTGTCCTCGCTCCGAAACATTGGCGTTTCCTCCAAATTCACAAGAATTGACGGTGAATATAGCCTTTGCGGAAAGCTAACTATGCCTGCGGGCGCGTGCAAAGGGCCAATTGCTCCCACGCATCACTCGTTTGGGTGAAGAGCGCGCGGGTATCCCGGCCGATCCTCCCGCTGCGAGCCTCACATCAGAGGCCGAGCTTGGGAGCATGACGCCGATGGGATGCGACATGGGTCGATGGGCCGTCCTCGGGCTAGCGGCAATTACGGCTTGCAGTATCTCTTGCCCAGCTTCCGCCGCCGACCGCTGGGACTTCCGGCAGCCCGTGGTGTTCGACCACGACGTCGACTTCGACGACGCCGCAGCGCTCGCCGCTGTAGCGGCACAGCACTTGGCTGGACAAATCGACCTTCGCGCCGTCACCGTTATCAACAATGGCGCTGGACTGCCGGGGAAGGGCTATCAACACACCCGATGCCTGCTCGACCGCCTTGGCCTTCGGGAGGTACCCGTAGCCGACGCTACGTACGACCTGCCAAACGCTTTTCCCGACTGGCTGCGCCTTGCGTTCGACGACCTGCTCGACACCGCGATCGGTCTCTGTGATGCGCAACCACCGAGCCAGTCGCCCAAGGATTTAATCGCTGACGTTCTGGCTAGCGCTCCTGGGCGGGTCATTCTGATCGCCACTGGGCCGGTGACCAACTTGGCAGAGGGCTTCACGGAGGTGCGCCGCCGACACGGTTGGCCCGCGGCTTTCGCGGCACGGGCCGTCTACGTGCAGGGTGGCTCCATCGCCGGCCCGTTCGACAATTCACTGTTGCCGCCCGGGTTCGACGGCTCGCAAGCCATTAAAACGTGGGTCGATCCGGCGGCATCACAGGCACTGGTGCGGCAACTCGGGCTCAAGCTGCGCCTTGTGGCGGACGCGACGGGCGACGTGCCCATCAGCCTGGGCTACCTCGATAGGCTTGCCGCCAATCAACGCTCGCCGGCTACGGCCTATGTGGTGGGGATGATGAACCACCCGTTGATCCAAGTCGGACTTGCCCAGGCGGGCGGCACAGTCTGTTGCTGGTGGGATCCCTTGACCGCCATTTCGGCGCTTCAAGGCGTTCTCGACCCGGTCGTGACTTACCGTGTGCTGCCAATCGACGTGGTCCAGTCAGGCCCGCAAGAGGGGCGCACGATCGTCTCCACATCCGGCCGCCCGGTTTTGGTGGGCCTCAGCGCCAACAGACAGCGGTTCGAGGACACGTTCCTCGCCACGTTGAACGGCGAGTAGCGAACATCGGCACGAAGGAGAGGTCCATGGTTGTAGTGTACCGGCGCTTCCGATCGACTGTGTCGGCCGCTGCCCTCTTGGTCGGCGCCGCGCCTGCGCTGGCGGCGACCGTGAGTGGCGTGCCGGTCCGCTGCCTGCGCCTGATACCCGGCCAGACCGCGACGGGTCGTGGTCGCCAATCCCGAGGCCTTCACCTGCTCGGTCGGGGTTCAGTTCCGCGCGGGCGAGTCCACGACTACGGTGTTTCCGACGATCCTCGCGGCCAACACGTTCCCGAGCCCGAGCACGGTCCCAGCCGGCGGCGGCTTCCAGTTCGGCCTATTCACCTCCGAGGCGACACCTTTCCTAGTCCAGGCGCGCGTCCGGGCGAACTGCACCGCAGGAACCGCGGCGCAGGTCCGCCGCCTGCCGGTCACCTTCCACCTCATCGACAACGCGAGCGGCCGGACCGACGTGGTGCTGCAGGGCGTGGCCCAGCAGTGACCGCCCCCGAACCAGTGAAGGATGGAAACAGTGCGTCATCTCGCAGCGGTTCTCCTCGCCAGCACCGCCATGCTGCCGCTCGCGGCGGCGCCGACGCTGGCGCACCCGACCTCACGGGCCAGCGTCAGCTCGTCCGGCGCCCAGGGCAACGGGTTCAGCTTCAACCCCGACCTTTCGTTCACGGGCCGCTTCGTGCTGTTCAACTCGGCGGCCTCAAACCTGGTCGAGGGAGACGCCAACGGCGTACCCGACATTTTCCTCCGCGACCGGACGACCGGGCGGACGACCCTGGTGAGTGTCAGCAGCGCCGGCGTGCAGGGCGACAAGGCGAGCGACGCCACGTGGCTGAGCTGGCTCGGCCGGTACGCCTTCTTCCAGAGCGAGTCCGGTACCCTCGCGCCTAACGACACCAACGGCTTCTGCGACGCCTTCCTGCGCGATCTGTGGCAGCGCACCACGACCCGGGTCTCCGTCGGCCCCGGGGGCGCCCAGGGCGATGAATGCTCGTTCGCGGCCGGTATCTCGGGCCTCGGCCGCTACCTGCTGGTCAACACCTTCGCCTCCAATCTCGCCCCGGTCGGAGGCCCCGGCCACAGCAACCTCCTGGTCAAGGATCGCCGGACCGGCCGCACCACGGTCGCGACGGTCGGCCCGGGCGGGGAGCCCTCCGATGCCGCGATCGGCGACCGCGTCGCCAGCCGGGTCTCGGGCGGGATCACCGCCGACGGGCGGTGGGTGGCCTTCAGCACCACGGCCACCAACATGGTCGCCGGCGACAGCAATGGCCAGCGGGACGTGTTCCGTCGCGACCGGCAGGCTGGGCGGACGGCGCTGGTCAGCGTCAACGCGGGCGGCGCGGCGCCCGCCAATGGGGCGAGCACGTTCCGCGGCCTGTCCGAGGACGGCAACCTCGTCGTGTTCTCGTCCAACGCCACCGACCTCGTCGCCGAACCGACCACGCCGGGGCGCACCCATGTCTACGTCCGCGACATGGCGGCTGGGCGCACGTGGCGCATCTCACGGGGGCTAGGCGGCGCGGAGGCCGACAATAGCAGCGGGGGGATCGGCCCGGTCTCGTTCAATGGCCGCTTCGTCCTCTTCAACTCGGCCGCCTCGAACCTTGTCGCTGGAGACACGAACGCCGCACCCGACACCTTTGTCCACGACCTGCGCACCGGCGCGAACGCGCTGGTCAGCCGCGCGGCCGACGGCGGGCAGATCGCACCCCCGGGGGTGTTCATCGGCAGCGGCGACCTGAGCCCCGACGGGAGCGTGGTGGCGTTCGTCAGCGCCGCGCCCGGCGTTGTTCCGGGCGACACCAACGGCGCGCTTGACGTCTTCGTCCGCCAGCGCTGAGCCGCGCGCCCGCGACCCAAGCGACGGTTCCGCCGGCCTCGCCCCGTGCCGGCTCGACAGGCGAGCAGAGCAATGCCACCTTGGTCTCCCGCGTCAGCCACGGCTTGGCCGGGCGCAGGGAGGTGCCGGTGTGACCCCGCTGATCGACATGCGCGGCATCCAGAAGAGCTTCGGTGCCGTCCGGGCCCTGGCCGACGTCGACCTGCGCCTCGGCCACGGCGAGATCCTGGGCCTGGTCGGCGACAATTCGGCCGGCAAGTCGACGCTGATGAAGATCATGACCGGGGCCTACCAGCGCGACGAGGGCGAGGTCCTGGTCGACGGCCAGCCCACCCACTTCAAGAGCCCGCACGAGAGCCGCGAGGTCGGGATCGAGATGATCTACCAGGACTTCGCCTTGTGCGGGAACCTGGAAGTCGCCGCCAACATCTTCCTCGGCCGCTGGCCGACGAAGGGCTGGTTCGTCGACCGCAAGGCGATGGAGGAGGACGCCTGGGGCGTGCTCCGCCGGCTCAAGGTCGACGTCAACCACGTCCGCCAGCGGGTCGAGAGCCTCTCGGGCGGCCGCCAGCAGTCGGTCGCCATCGCCCGTGCGATCAGCTTCGCGCCCAAGGTCCTGATCCTGGACGAGCCCACCGCCAACCTCTCGATCATGGCGACCGAGCGCCTGCTCGAGACCATGGCCGAGCTCAAGCGCCAGGGTGTGGCCCAGATCATCATCAGCCACCGCCTCAACGACATCTTCGCCGTCGGCGACCGGGTCATGGTCCTCAAGCGCGGCCGCAACGCCGGCGAGCGCCCGATCAAGCAGACCACCGAGAAGGAGGTCCTGGAGCTCATCATCCGCGGCGGCGAGAACCAGGCGGCCCAGGCTTGGGACTTGGCGGCGGGCCGCGTCGGGCGCATGTTCCGATGCGATACTACCGCGCGAGAGGAGTCATGGCCGAACCTGCGGGGAAGCCGATGACGGTCGATGAGTTCCTGCGCTGGGACGACGGCACCGACAGGCGGTTCGAGTTGCTCGACGGCCAGATCCTGGCCATGGCGCCGCCAAGTGGCGCCCATAGGACCATTGCCGCGAATGCGACGCGACTGCTCGGCAACCGACTGCGCACCGACCACCTTGCCGCGCGGAAGTCGAGGCCGGGGTGCGTCGTCGGCGAACTGACCCGTTGGCAGGCCGACTCTGGCCGTCACCTGTGGTCCGCCGGCACTGGACGTCGTCGAGCCGCTGCTCATCGTCGAAGTCCTGTCGCCTTCGACGCGCGCCAACGACCTCGCCCGCAAGCTCCCCGACTACAAGGCCCTACCCAGCGTGCGCGAGATCTGGCTGGTCGACAGCGAGCGGCGCTGGGCGCAGGTGTGGTGGCGCGACGGCGACAGCTGGCACGGTCGCGACCATCTCGGCGGCGGCACGTTCCGGAGCGACGTGCTCGAGAGCGGCGTGGCGCTGGACGAGCTCTACCTGAACGCGGGCGTCTAAGCCGGCGGCAAGACCTTGGCCAGCCCGGTCTTGTGCAGCTCGATGCCGAGCGTGAGGTCGCGCTTGAACGCCTCCCACACCGGGCGGTAGCCGCGGCGGCGATAGAGCGCCAGGGCGCGCGCGTTGGCGGTGAGCACCTCCAGGCGCGCCTTGGGGTAGCCCGCCTGCGCGATCTTCGCCTCCAGTGCCGCGAGCAGGGCCGATCCGACGCCCCTGCCCTCGCGGCCCGGTGCCACCCACAGGTCGCTGATGTAGTCGCCGGCGCCATCGCGGGCGGCGATGCCCGCGGGCTCCCCGTCCAGGTCGGCCACCACGATCGACGGCCCGCGCTCGCGCAGGAAGGCGCGGAACGGGTTGATCTGGCGGGCCCGGTCCCAAACGTGCGCCGGCACCAGAGGTGCGATGCCGCGCTCCCAGGCGGCAAGGCCGATCGCCGCCAGGCGGTCGAGCTCGATCATGCGCGCCGGGCGGATGCGGATGGTGTGGCCCGCGCGTTCGGGCGCGACGCTCACGGATTGGTTGTCGTCGATCATTCTCCTAAGATCGCAAGGCTCCAGTTTGGCTGCAAGAGCCGCTGCAATTCTCAACCATTATTCATGTGGACAACTTCGCCGTCAGGATCGCGCCGCCGCTGAGGACGGCGTAGTGCCGGGCATTCGCCTATTGCCCGAGCGGAATCCCGCACTTACCATGCCGGGCAGATCAAGGTCCGGGAGGCCGCGCGGTTGCGCAAGCACGACCGCAAGCTCGATCTCGCCGCGCGTGCCGCCTGGCTCTACTACGTCGCCGGCAAGCGCCAGGAGGAGATCGCCGAGCAGCTCAACGTCTCGCGGCAGGCCGTGCAGCGGCTGGTGTCGCTGGCCGTGGCGGAAAAGCTGATCAAGTTCCGGCTCGACCATCCGATCGCCGAATGCATGGCGCTGGCCGAGGAGCTGAAGGCCCGCTTTCGCCTCGCCTATTGCTCGGTCCAGCCCTCCGACGGCAGCGGCGAGCACCCGAGTCCCGGCATCGCCATGGCGGCCGCCGAGCATCTGACCACCTACCTCGCCGAGCGCGAGCCGCTGATCGTGGCCTTCTCGACCGGCCGCATGCTGCGCGCCATGGCCGACGAGATGCCGGCCTTGGACTGCCCGCAGCACAAGCTGGTCTCGCTCGTGGGTACCATCTCGCGCGACGGGCAGGCCAGCTCCTACGAGGTCGTGCGCCGGTTCGCCGAGCACACCGGTGCGCAATGCTTTCCGATCCCGACGCCGGTGGTGGCCAGCAGCGTCGAGGAGCGCCGGCTGCTGCAGACCCAGCGCTCCTTCGCCGTGGTCCGCGAGCTCGCCTCGCAGGCGGTCGTGGCCTTCGTCGGCGTCGGCAACATCGGCTGGCAGTCGCCCATGCACCGCGACCACTTCGTGACCGACGAGGAGATCACCGAGCTGATCGAGAAGGGTGCGGTCGGCGAGATCGCCGGCTGGGCCTACGACAGCGCCGGCCGGATCGTCGAGAGCTCGGTCAACGAACGCAATGCGGCCTTGCCTCTGAGTGAACTCCGGCATACGCGGATGATCGGCGTCAGCGGCAGCCGCGACCGGGTGATCGCCATCAGTGCCGCCCTGCGGGGCGGGCTCTTGGGTGGTCTGATCACCGACGAGGCCACCGCCACGGCGCTGCTGCGGGCGCGTACCAGTCTTGACACCGCGGCGTAGCGATGCGACTTTCGCTCATCAAATGAGCATACGCTCAAAGAGCGTGACAGGGAGGTAACGAGACGATGCGCAAGGCCGGATTCGCGGCGGCGTTCGCCGGGGCACTGTTGGGCGGTACCGCCCTGGCTCAGGCGGTCGAGCTGACCATCGCCACGGTCAACAACGCCGACATGATCATCATGCAGCAGCTGTCGCCCAAGTGGGAGGCGGCCACCGGCAACAAGCTGAACTGGGTGGTGCTCGAGGAGAACGTGCTGCGCCAGCGCGTCACCACCGACATCGCCACCAAGGGCGGCCAGTTCGACATCATCACCATCGGCTCCTACGAGACCCCGATCTGGGGCAAGGCCGGCTGGCTGGTGCCGCTCGACGATCTCGGCGACGACTACGACTATGCCGACATGATCCCGTCGGTGAAGAACGGCCTGTCCTACGACGGCAAGCTCTACGCGGTGCCGTTCTACGCCGAGAGCTCGTTCACCTTCTACCGCAAGGATCTGTTCGAGGCCGCCGGCATCACCATGCCCGAGGCGCCCACCTACGACCAGGTCGCCGAGTTCGCCGAGAAGCTCACCGACAAGTCCAAGGACCAGTACGGCTTCTGCCAGCGCGGCAAGCCGGGCTGGGGCGAGAACATGGCCTTCGTCGGCCCGATGGTGAACGCGTTCGGCGGCCAGTGGTTCGACATGGAGTGGAACCCGCAGCTCGACCAGCGAGCCCTGGAAGCAGGCGGTCACCTACTATGTCGAGAACATGAACAAGTCCGGTCCTCCGGGTGCGACCGCCAACGGTCACAACGAGAACCGCGCTTTGTTCGCCACCGGCCACTGTGCCATGTGGGTCGATGCGACCTCGGCCGCCGGCTACATCTTCAATCCGAAGGAGAGCCAGGTCGCCGACAAGACCGCCTTCGCGCCGGCGCCGATCCAGGTGACCAGCAACGGCTCGGGCTGGTTCTGGGCCTGGGCGCTGGGCATCCCCTCGACCTCGGAGAAGATCGACGCCGCCAAGTCGTTCGTGAAGTGGGCGACCTCGAAGGAGTACATCGCCACGGTCGGCGAGGAGGTGGCCTGGGTCTCGGCACCTCCGGGTACGCGCAAGTCGACCTACGACAACCCGAAGTACCAGGAAGCCGCCCCGTTCGCGAAGGTGGTCTACGAGTCGGTCGCCAACGCCGACATCACCAACCCGACCAAGAACCCGGTGCCCTATGTCGGCATCCAGTACGTGGCCATCCCCGAGTTCCAGGGGATCGGCACCGTGGTCGGCCAGCAGGTGGCCGCGGCCCTCGCCGGCCAGGTGACGGTCGAGGAGGCGCTGGCGACGGCCCAGCGCTCGGCCGAGCAGACCATGAAGAAGGCCGGCTACCCCAAGTGAGCTGACCTCCTGACGACCGGCGGGTCGATCCCGGCCCGCCGGTCCCTCCTCTCCAGCCGCGAGCGAGGCCGATGGCGAGCACCACGAGCGCCACCACCCCTTCCCTTGTCGCCGGCGGAACGCGCAGCCAGCGCAACGTCAACACCATGCCGCTGGTGGCACCCTCGGTCGTCCTCCTGTTCTTGTGGATGATCGTGCCGCTGGCGATGACCTTGTGGTTCTCGTTCCAGTACTACAACCTGCTCGACCCGCTCACCACCGGCTTTGCCGGCTTCGACAACTACACCTACCTGCTGCAGGACCCGTCCTTGTGGACGGCCATGGCCAACACCCTGTTCCTGGTGTTCTGGGTCCTGGTGATCACGGTCGGGCTCGGCACGCTGCTCGCCGTGCTGTTCGACCAGGAATTCTACGGCCGCGGCGTCGCCCGCCTGCTCGCCATCGCCCCCTTCTTCGTCATGCCCACGGTCAGCGCCCTGATCTGGAAGAACATGCTGATGCACCCGGTCAACGGGCTGTTCGCGTTCTTCTCGCGCACGCTGGGACTGCCGCCCATCGACTTCTTCGGCAGCTATCCCCTGACCTCGGTGATCGTCATCGTCGCCTGGCAGTGGCTGCCCTTCGCGCTGCTGATCCTGCTCACCGCCATCCAGTCGCTCGACAACGAGCAGAAGGAGGCGGCGCGCATGGACGGTGCCGGGCCGTTCTCGATGTTCTTCTTCATCATCCTGCCGCATCTGGGTCGCGCGATCAGCGTCGTGATCATGATCCAGACCATCTTCCTGCTCTCGGTGTTCGCCGAGATCTACGTGACCACCTCGGGCGGCCCCGGCCTCGCCTCGACCAACCTCGCCTTCCTGATCTACCTCAAGGCGCTGCGCGAGTTCGACGTCGGCGGAGCGTCGGCGGGCGGGGTGATCGCCGTCATTCTCGCCAACATCGTGGCCATCTTCCTGGTGCGCTCGATCGCCAAGAACATCGCCGACTGAGGGCCCGGCCATGCACCCCAAGACCCGCGAGAAACTGATCCTCACCGTCGTCGGCTGGGGGGTCGCATCGCTGATCTTCTTTCCGATCTTCTGGATGATCCTGACCAGCTTCAAGACCGAGATCGCGGCGGTCTCCACCCCGCCCCAGCTGTTCTTCACGCCGACGCTCGAGAACTACACGGTGGTGCGCGAGCGCGCCGACTACGTGCACTTCGCGCATGAACAGCGTGATCATCTCGGTCGGCGCCACGCTGCTGGCCACGCTGATCGCGGTGCCCGCCGCCTACGCCATGGCGTTCTTCCCCGGCAAGCGGACCAAGGATCTCCTGCTGTGGATGCTGTCCACCAAGATGATGCCGGCGGTGGGCGTGCTGATCCCGATCTATCTGCTGGCCAAGGACTATGGTGCGCTCGACACCCGCTGGGGCCTGATCCTGGTCTATACGCTGATGAACCTGCCGATCGTGGTCTGGATGCTCTACACCTTCTTCAAGGAGGTGCCCAAGGACATCCTCGAGGCCGGCCGCATGGACGGGGCCAAGCCCAAGCAGGAGGTCTGGATGCTGCTCCTGCCGCTTGTCCCTGCCCGGCATCGCCTCCACGGCCCTGCTCTCGATCATCCTGTGCTGGAACGAGGCGTTCTGGAGCCTCAACCTGACCAGCTCGCAGGCGGCACCGCTCACCACCTTCATCGCCTCGTTCTCGGCACCCGAGGGCCTGTTCTGGGCCAAGCTCTCGGCCGCCTCGACGATCGCGATCGCCCCCATCCTCGTCTTCGGCTGGATGAGCCAGCGGCAGCTCGTGCGCGGCCTGACCTTCGGCGCCGTCAAGTAATCGGGAGGATTCCACGATGGCGACCCTGCAGCTCAAGGACGTCCACAAGAGCTATGGCGACGTCCAGATCATCAAGGGCGTGGACCTCGACGATCGAGGACCGCGAGTTCTGCGTCTTCGTCGGCCCCTCGGGCTGCGGCAAGTCCACGCTCCTGCGCATGATCGCCGGGCTGGAGGAGATCACCTCGGGCGAGCTCACGCATCGACGGCCAGCGCGTGAACGACGTGCCGCCGTCCGACCGCGGCCTCGCCATGGTGTTCCAGTCCTACGCGCTCTACCCGCACATGACCGTCGAGCGACAATATGGGCTTCTGCCTTGCGCCTCGCCGGCGTGCCCAAGGAGGAGCGGCGCCGGAAGGTCGGCGAGGCCGCCAAGGTCCTGCATCTCGACCAGCTCCTGTCGCGCAAGCCCAAGGAGCTGTCGGGCGGCCAGCGCCAGCGGGTGGCGATCGGCCGGGCCATCGTGCGCAAGCCCAAGGTGTTCCTGTTCGACGAGCCGCTCTCGAACCTCGACGCCGCCTTGCGCGTGCAGATGCGCATCGAGCTCGCCCGCCTCCACGACGAGCTCAAGGCCACCATGATCTACGTCACCCACGACCAGGTCGAGGCCATGACCATGGCCGACAAGATCGTGGTGCTGCAGGCGGGCGTGATCGAGCAGGTCGGGCACGCCGCTGGAGCTCTACCACCACCCGCGCAACCTGTTCGTCGCCGGCTTCATCGGCAGCCCGAAGATGAACTTCCTCCCCGCCAAGGCCACGGCGGTCGATGCGGGCTCCGTCACCGTCGCAGCTCGATCGGCGGCTCGAGCATCACGGTCCCGGCCCGGCCGCGCCAGCTCAAGCCCGGCGACACCCTGACCCTGGGGGTCCGGCCCGAGCACATGCGCCCGGCCGAGGCCGGCGAGCTGCAGGGCGAGGTGATGGTGGTCGAGCGCCTGGGCGGCGAGACCTTCCTCTACACCCAGCTCGCCGGCGGCGGCGAGATGCTGGTGATCCAGGCCGACGGCGAGATCCCGACCCGGGTCCACGACAGGATCGCGGTCAAGCTCGACCCCGCCACCTGCCACCTGTTCGACGCCCAGGGCCTCGCCGTCGAGCGCAGCGAGCGCCACCCGCTGGCGGACATGCGCCGCACCAGCGGCCGCAAGGCGAGCTGAGGCCACGTGCTGCCGCTGCGCGCATCGAGCCTCGCGACCCTGCCGGCGAGCATCGGCCGGCCGGCCTACGACCGCTCGGCCGTCACCGCGGGCATCGTGCATTTCAGCGTCGGCAACTTCCATCGCGCGCACCAGGCGGTCTATGTCGACCGCGTCCTGGCCCTCGCCGGCCAGGAAGGCTGGGGCATCTGCGGCGTCGGCCTGATCGACAGTGCGGCCGAGCGTGCCAAGGCGCACGCCATGGCCGAGCAGGACGGGCTCTACACCCTGACGCTGTTCCCGCCGGAGGGGGCGCCATCGACCGAGGTCGTCGGCTCGATCGTCGAGTACCTGTTCGCGCCCGCCGATCCGGCCGCGGTCCTGGCGCGTCTCGACGACCCCGCGATCCGTATCGTCACGCTCACGGTAACTGAGGGCGGCTACAATCTCGACGAGGCCACCGGCCGGTTCCGCCTCGACGCACCCGACATCGTCCACGACCTCGCTCACCCGACGACGCCGCGCACGGTGTTCGGCTTCATCGTCGAGGGCCTCGCCCGGCGCCATGCCGCCGGCACCGGCCCCTTCACCGTGCTGTCCTGCGACAACCTCCAGCACAACGGTGCGGTCATCCGCGGCTGCGTCCTCGACTTCGCCCGCGTCCGCGATCCGGAGCTCGCCGCCTGGATCGAGGCCGAGGTGACGTTTCCGAGCTGCATGGTCGACCGCATCACGCCGGCGGTCTCGCCCGAGGACGCCGCGAGCCTGAATGCCCGCAGCGGCGTCGACGATCGTGCCCCGATCTTCGCCGAGGACTTCATCCAGTGGGTGGTCGAGGACCGGTTCTGCGCCGGCCGCCCGGCCTGGGAACGGGTCGGCGTCCAGTTCAGCGACGAGGTCGCCGCGTTCGAGCAGATCAAGCTGCGCATGCTCAACGCTACCCACAGCATGCTCTCCTACCCGGCCCTCCTCGCCGGCTACGGCTTCGTCTACGAGGCCCTGGGCGATCGGACGATCCACGCCTACCTCCGGGCCTTCCTCGACCATGACGTGATCCCGCTCCTCGCCGCTCCCGCCGGCATGAGCCTCGGCGACTACCGCGACACCGTCCTGCGCCGCTTCGGCAACCCGGCGATCCGCGACCAGCTCGCCCGGATCACCTCGGACGGTGCCGCCAAGATCCCGATCTTCCTCGGCGAAACCTTGCATACCGCCCTGCGCGACGGCCGCGACACGCGCCGCCTCGCCTTCCTGTTCGCCGCCTTCGGCCACTACCTCGCCGGCCGCGACGACCGCGGCCAGACCTTCGAGCCGCTCGAGCCGCACCTGACGGCGGCCGATCGCGCTCTGGCCGCGGAGTCCGACCCGACGGCATTCCTCGGCATCGGCAACTTCAAGGGCCTCGGGCTGGAGGCAGCCGATGGCTTCCGGGAGAGCGTCCGGCATTATCGCACCCGCATCGCCGCCGACGGCGCGCTCACGACGCTGGCGGCCATGCAGGCGGAGGGGAGCTGAGCGATGTATCTGCAGAAATACGACCTCAAGGGCCGGGTCGCCGTCGTCACCGGCGCCGGCCAGGGCATCGGCTTCTGCTGCGCCCAGGCGCTGGGCGAGGCCGGGGCGAAGGTGGTCGTGTCGGACATGGTGCCCGACCGGGTCTCAGCCGCGGTGGCTCAGCTCCAGGGCCTCGGCATTGACGCGGTGGGCGTGCCGCTCGACGTCACCAAGTCGGGCCAGGTCGACGAGATCGCGGCCAGGGTCGCGCGCGAGCACGGGCCCGCGCACATCCTGGTCAACAATGCCGGCGTGGCGAAAAGCGACGTCAAGGCCGAGGACACCAGCGACGACCATTGGCGCTTCCACATGGACGTCAATCTCGACGGCGTGTTCTGGTGCTGCCGCGCCTTCGGCCGCCAGATGCTGGAGGCCGGCCGCGGCTCGATCGTCAACATCGGCTCGATGTCGGGCGAGATCGTCAACAAGCCCCAGCCGCAGTCCTTCTACAACGCGTCCAAGGCCGCCGTGCACCACCTGACCCGCAGCCTTGCCTGCGAGTGGGCGACCCGCGGCGTGCGGGTCAATGCGGTCGCACCCACCTACATCGAGACGCCGCTGACCAAGTTCGGCATCGAGGAGAACCCCGAGATGTACCGGACCTGGCTCGAGATGACGCCCATGGGCCGGGTCGGCCAGCCCGAAGAGATCGCAAGCGTCGTCCTGTTCCTGGCCTCGGACGCGGCGAGCCTGCTCACCGGCAGCATCGTGCTCGCCGACGCCGGCTACACCTGCTGGTGAGATGCGCATGAAGCTCGAGAACAAGGTCGCCATCGTCACCGGCGGTGCGCGCGGCATCGGTGCGGCCATCTGCAGGCGCTACGCGGACGAGGGTGCGCGCGTCGTGGTCGCCGACATGCTCGAGGTCGAGGCCGAGACCCTGGCCCAGGAGATCGGCCGCGGCGCCTTCCCGGTGCGCCTGGACGTGACCCGGCAGGCCTCGATCGACGCCGCAGTGGACGAGGTGGTCGAGCGCGCCGGCGGGATCGACATCCTGGTCAACAATGCCGGGATCTTCGAGATGGCCCCGATCCTGGAGATCACCGAGGCCAGCTGGGACAAGCAGTTCGCCGTCAACACCAAGGGCCTCTTGTTCATGCTCCAGGCCTGTGCCCGGGTCATGGTCGACCAGGGCCGCGGCGGCAAGATCGTCAACTTCGCGAGCCAGGCGGGCCGGCGCGGCGAAGGACTGGTCGCCGTCTACTGTGCCTCGAAGGCCGCCGTGATCAGCCTGACCCAGAGTGCCGGCCTCGACCTGATCAAGTATCGCATCAACGTCAACGGCATCGCCCCCGGCGTGATCGACACGCCGATGTGGGACCATGTCGACGCCCAGTTCGCGAAGTACGAGAACCGCCCGCTCGGCGAGAAGAAGCGCCTGGTCGGCGAGGCCGTCCCCTATGGCCGGATGGGCCGGCCCGAGGACATGGTGGGTGCGGCCGTGTTCCTGGCCTCCGCCGACGCCGACTATGTCGTGGCGCAGACGCTGAACGTCGACGGTGGCAACTGGATGAGCTGAGGCGGCCGTCAGCGCCCCACGCCGGCGTGGGCGTCCAGAAGGCGCTTCTCACGCCGGGTCAGCATGCGGCGTGCGACCAACCAGGCGGCGGGCACCGCCAGCAGAAGACTCACGGCCGCGGCACCATAGTAGAGACCGGCCGCGGTCTCGAAGTCGCGAAAGGTGCCCGGAACGGCGACAATCATGATCACGATGAGACCGAACATGACCGCCGCGGTCGGCCCATAGGCAAGGGCGGCGAGTTTCAGCATCGCAATCTCCGCTAGAAAAGTTTCTCGGTTAGACAACAAGCCGCACGGTCGGCGACGGTTCCGTTGACTGGGTGACGCCCATCGCCGCCGGAACCGCGCGGGGCCGATCGTCGGCCTTGGGCGGCCGTCACGCTCAGCCTATCATGCCAGCCCAAGCGACCGCATGGAGGGCAGGCCATGGCGACGGTGATCGACGAGCGGGCACTCGACGAGCGGCTGGCGAAGCTCGAAGCGGCGCGCGTCTGGAGCCCGCGCATCGTCTCGCGCCTGGAAGCGCTGATCCGCGACGAGGACGACGCGGCGCTGTTCCGGGTCAACCCGTTCACGCTGGCCAGGCAGCGCGATCTCGACCCCGCCGAGGCCACCGACCTGCTGCTGCATGCGACCGCACAGGGCCTGTTCGAGATGGACTGGCTGCTGATCTGCCCGCGCTGCGCCTGTGCGGTCGAGAGCTTCGCCAAGCTGCGGGCGGTGCTGCGCCAGTTCCGCTGTCCGCAGTGCCACAACGACTACGAAGCGGCGATGGACGACTACATCGCGATCTACTTCAACATCTCGCCGCAGATCTGCGCCACGCGCTACCAGCAACCCGAGACGCTCGATCCGTTCGACTACACGTTCCACTATCGCGGGGTCCGCGAGGGTCACCGCCCAAGCGGCGAGCCCTACATCGATTCCACGCGCGACGCACTGCGCGGGATCGCCTTCATGGCCCCGGAAGGCTCGGCCCGTTTCGCGTTCGACGCCACAGAGGGCGTGGTCGCAGGGGTCAGCGCCGATACCGAGGCCGGCTTCGCGCTGGAGATCGCCGGTGCCCCCGTGACCGAGACCCGCCCGGTCCGCCTGACCTACCGCGGCGGCAGCTTCGAGCCGGCGGAGCTGACGTTGCCGCCGGGCCCGGTCCGGCTCGAGATCGCGAACCCGACCGCGGATCGGATCGCCCTGGCGGTGGTGCAGTTCCCGCCCGGTGCGACCGACGAGTTCCTGACCTTCGACCCCTACCTCACCGGCAAGCACCTGCTCACCAGCCAGACCTTCAAGAGCCTGTTCCGCTCCGAGGTCGTCGGCGGCGCCCAAGGGCTGGCGATCCGCGACATCGCCATCCTGTTCACCGACATCAAGGGCTCGACCGCCCTCTACCAGCGGATCGGCGACCTGAATGCCTACGAACTGGTCCAGCAGCATTTCGACTGGCTGCGCGAGGCCACGGTCCGCCATGGCGGTGCCGTGGTGAAGACGATCGGCGACGCGGTCATGGCCGCCTACCCGGATGCCGGCCGTGCCGTCGCCGCGGCCCTGGACATGCGTGCCGCCGCCGCCCGCTTCAACCTTGCCCAGCCCGACCGACCGGTCGCCCTCAAGATCGGCATCCACCACGGTGCCGCCATCGCGGTCACCTTGAACGAGGAGCTCGATTACTTCGGCCAGACCGTCAACATCGCCGCCCGCGTGCAGGCCCTGGCGGACGCGCAGGAGGTCTGCATCACCGAGGAGGTCGAGACCTATCCGGGCGTGGCGGCGATGCTGTCCGGCCAGCATCGCCGCCAGATCACGACCGAGCTGCGCGGGGTGGACCGGCCGATGGTCGGTGACCAGGATCGGCGCGCCGTGAACGGCTAGAGCCCCGGAATCCCGCCGATGAAGTCCCGCTTGCCGATCTGGATGCCGTTGTGGCGCAGGATCGCGTAGGCGGCGGTCAGGTGGAAGTAGAAGTTGGGCAGGGCGAAGTGCAGGAGATAGGGCTGGCCCTGGAAGGTCATGCTCTGCCCGGCGATGTTCAGCGTGATGGTCCGATCCTCCGAGCCGTCGATGTCGGCCGCGGGGATGGTGTCCAGATAGGCCAGCGTCCGGGCGATCCGGTCCTTCAGCTCGGCCACGGTCTTCTCGCCGTCCTCGAACTTGGGCGGCTCGCGGCCGGCGAGGCGGGCAGCACCGTTCTTGGCGAAGTCGCAGGCGAGCTGCACCTGGCGCGTGAACGCGAACATGTCGGGCGCCAGCCGGTCGGCCATGAGCACCGCCGGATCGATCTTGCGCTCGGCGCACTGGGCCTCGGTCTTGTCGAGGATGGCGGCACAGCGCCGCCAGGCCCTGGCGGAAGGCCGGCACGGAGGCCTGATACATGGAGAGGGTCAAGGGCTGCTCCCGGATATGCGGCGCCGATCGCCGCCGGCAGGGTTCTAGCACGCGTCCCGGCGCCCGGCGCGGGACTTGCATGGCATCCGGCGAGGAAACCAGAGCAAGCGAGGAACGCATCCCATGTGCCAGGGCGACGACCGCGGCTGTCCGGAGTTCGAGCATCATCGCCGCCTGCTGCTGGCCGATCTGGGCCATGAGCGCCGGGCGTTCCTGAAGAGTGCGGTCGCCACCATGGGCGGGATCGGCGCTGCCGCCGGCGGGCTGTCGCTGGTCACCCCGGCCATGGCCCAGGCGGCCGCGGCGGCACAGCCGGCCAAGCGCGGCTACCACTACCTGCCGGCCACGGCCGAGACCGTGCACTGGGGCTACTTCAGCAAGCTGCTCAAGCCGCAGGTCGAGGTCGAGTCCGGCGACCTCGTCACCATCGAGGTGCTGACCCACCACGCCAACGACGACGCCGAGCGGATGATCAAGGGCGATCCCGGGTGCCGAGAGCGTGTTCTACTGGACCAAGGAGCAGAAGAACGTGAACCGCCGCGGCGCCGGCCCGATGGACGCCTCGATCCATCGGCCGCGGCGCCGGCGAGGGCTTCGGCGTGCACATCTGCACCGGCCCGGTCTATGTGCGCGGGGCCGAGCCCGGCGACGTGCTGGAGGTCCGCATCCTGGACACGGTGGTCGCGGCCCAGCGCCAACCCGGAGTTCGCCGGCAAGGCCTTCGGCAGCAACGCCGCGGCCTGGTGGGGCTACCACTACAACGATCTCCTGACCGAGCCGAAGCCGCGCGAGGTGATCACGATCTACGAGGTCGACGCCACGGGCGAGCGCAACTGGGCCAAGGCCGTCTACAACTTCCACTGGACGCCGCAGACCGACCCGTTCGGCGTGGTCCACAAGATCATCGACTATCCCGGCGTGCCGGTCGACCACGCCACGATCAAGCGAGAACTTCGGCATCCTCAAGAACGTGCGCGTGCCGATCCGGCCGCATTTCGGCGTGGTGGCCCTGGCGCCGCGCGAGGCCGACATGGTCGATTCGATCCCGCCCGGCTACTTCGGCGGCAACATCGACAACTGGCGCATCGGCAAGGGTGCGACGATGTACTACCCGGTGGCGGTCGAGGGCGCGCTGCTCTCGGTCGGCGACTCCCACGCCTCGCAGGGCGATTCCGAGCTGTGCGGCACGGCGATCGAATGCTCGCTCACCGGCACCTTCCAGCTCATCCTGCACAAGAAGGCGTCACTCGCCGGCACCGCGCTCGAGGGCCTCGACTTCCCGATGCTGGAGACCAAGGACGATTTCGTCGTCCACGGCTTCACCTACGCCAACTACCTGGCCGAGCTCGGCGCCGAAGGCGCAGTCGGCGATCTACGGCAAGTCCTCGGTCGACGGTGCGATGCGCGACGCCTTCCGCAAGATGCGCCAGTTCCTGATGCACGCGAAGGGCCTGACCGAGGACGAGGCGATCTCGCTGATGTCGATCGGCGTCGATTTCGGCGTCACCCAGGTGGTCGACGGCAACTTCGGCGTCCACGCGATCATCAAGAAGGAGCATCTTCTCCGGCGGGGAGGCTTGAGGCCGCTCACTCCCGGCCGAGGTGGCGGCGCAGGAGTGCCACGTTGCGGCGGTTGGCCTTGAAGGCGAAGTCGAACAGGTCGCCGGCGATCGGCACCGCTCCCAGGACGGAATCGGTGCCGATGTTGGCGAGCATGCGCAGCAGCAGCGCCTTTGGTACGCCGAGCCTCCAGGCCTCGATGACCGGATACAGTGCCGCCAGGGCGGTGACACCGTCGCCGATGCCGGGCACGAGCCCGACCAGGCCATCCAGGCCGATGCGCCGGCCGATGATCGGAATCCGGTAGGCGCTGTCGGACAGGTGCGCGAAGCGGTCGAGGCGGCGCAGGACCTGCTCCAGCGGCTCCCGCGCGGCCGCCCCGCGGGAGAAATCGGTCGCCGAGGTCATTGCGCTGGCCGCGGGTCGATGGCGGGTCTGACGCAATCGTTCATGGGGAGCATTTCTCCGGCAAGGCCGGACACCGGCCCCGGTGCCACGGGAATCCGATCATGCGCCCGCGCCTGCGCGCATGACGTCGGCGTGGACATGATCGGCGGGAGAGCAACAGGCGCGTCGATGACCAGTTCCGCGCCGGCCGGCGCTGCCGTTCCTGGCCGAGCCTAGAGATGCGGTCCGAGCAGAGCGAGGTCGGCCGGGCCCAGCCGGTCGCGGGCCGTCTTGGCCTGGTGCCAGTAGGGGTAGATCAGCGGCAGGGCGCTGACCCGCTCCAGGCGCGCGACCTCCTCGGCCGAGAGCTCGAGCTCGGCGGCGGCGAGGTTGGCGTCGAGCTGCGCCTCGCTGCGCGCACCCACCACCAGCGTCGCCACCCCCGGGCGGCCGAGCAGCCAGGCCAGGGCCACGACCGCCGGGGCGACCCCGCGCTCGGCACCGATGGCCACCAGCTCCTCGACGATGGCGTAGAGCCGCCCCTCGTCGCGGATCGGCGGCTCGCCCCAGTCGGTGAGATGGCGCGAGCCCGGCGGATGCGGCTGGCCGCGGCGGTACTTGCCGCTGAGCAGGCCGCCCGCCAGGGGGCTCCAGACCATGATCCCGACCCCCTGGTCGACGGCGATCGGCACCAGCTCGTACTCGGCCTCGCGCGCCTCCAGCGTGTAGTGGATCTGCTGGCTGACGAACCGCTCCAGGCCCCGGCGCTCGGCGATGCCCAGGGCCTTCATCAGCTGCCAGCCGGCATAGTTGGAGCAGCCGACATAGCGGACCTTGCCGGCCCGCACGAGGTCGTCGAGTGCTCGCAGCGTCTCCTCGAGCGGCGTCTGCCCGTCCCATTCGTGCAGCTGGTAGAGGTCGATCCAGTCGGTACCCAGCCGCTTCAGGCTGGCCTCGCAGGCCTTGATCAGGTGCTGGCGCGACAGGCCGGCATCGTTCGGCCCCTCGCCCATCGTCATCCGCGCCTTGGTCGTGATCAGCACCCGGTCGCGCCGGCCCTTGAGCGCCTCGCCCAGGATCTCCTCCGACACGCCCCAGGAATAGACGTCGGCCGTGTCGAACAGGTTGATCCCGGCTTCGATGCAGCGGTCCACCAGCCGCCGCGCGCCGGCAAGGTCGGTCTCGCCCGTCTTGGCGAACACGCCCTTGCCGCCGAAGGTCATGGTGCCGAGCGTGAGCACGGAGACGCGCAGGCCGGAGCGGCCCAGCTGGCGGTAGCGCATGGAAGCCCCCGTTGGTGTCGCAACCTGGGTTGGACTAGCCGCACTTCGGCCATCGGGCCAGCACCGTCTCGTGGGGTGCGCGGGCGGCCCGGAACGGCCAGGGCGGCGTTGACGGATCCGTGACGACTTTCCGGCAATCCGTCGTTCCGTCGGCGTGCCGCCTCTGGCAATCAGGCTGCCGCGTCCTGCGCCTTTGGAGTGCCTGCTCGTCATGGGATGGACCCCGTCCAGGTCGAAGCGCAAGGCGGGTCGGCACCCGATCGGGTCCCCGCGCTTCGATCCCTGGCAAGGCCGGCCCGACCGCCAGGTGCGGCGGCGGACGCTCGGCAGCAGCCGCGCGCTGATGGTCTGGCTGGCCGTGTTCGCCGTCCTCGCGCTCGGCTACGCCTACGGCACCCAGCTCGCCACCGCCGGATGGCGCGTCCTCGCCCAGCTGTTTCCGGGGCTCGGCGCCGGATAGTGCTCCCGGCGCCTTTACCCTCCGGAAGCGGCCGGGGCGATCTTGGTGCCGGTGGCGAGGATCGTGTCGTCGACGGCGTAGATCCGGCAACTGCCCGGATCGGCGTAGAGATGCTTGCCGGCATACTCGCGGCAGCGTGCCAGGGCCGCCGCCTCGGCGTCTTCCTTGGACCTCTCGCCCCCGACGAACGTCGCCGAGTAGGAGCCGTTCACGTTGCGGGCGATGGCATAGGCGCGGTGGAACGGCGCCTGCTTGAAGTTCTGGAAGTGGGCGTAGGTGCCGCCGGGCAGGCCCGGCGTCTCGGTGCAGCCGGCAAGCAGCACGATACCGGCCAGCGGGCCGGCGAGGAAAATCGAACGCATGCTACATCTCCTGGAACAATAGCCAGGAGAGTTCCGTGCGGGCACGGCCCCGTCAACCGCAATGTGCTAGCCGCGCCAGAAACGGGGCATCAGCAGCACCAGCACGGTGAACAGCTCGAGGCGGCCGAGCAGCATGCCGAAGCTGAGCAGCCACTTGGCGGCGTCGGGCAGCGGCAGGAAGTTGCCGGCGGGGCCGATGATCGGGCCGAGCCCGGGTCCGACGTTCGACAGCGCGGTGACCGCACCGCTGATGCTGGTGACGAAGTCGAGGTCGAGCGCCATCAGGAGCACGGTGAGCAGGCTGTAGGTGATCAGGTAGAGCGAGAAGAACACCACCACCGAATCGACCACGTCCGCGGGCAGGCTGCGCCCGGCATAGAGGCGCGGGAACACGCCCTTGGGGTGGAGCAGGTGGAAGAAGTGCGCGCGCAGCACCGCCACCATGACCTCGAAGCGGAAGATCTTGATGCCGCCGGCGGTGGAGCCGGTGCAGCCGCCGACGAAGGTCAGGGCGAAGAACAGGCCGATCGCGGCATTGCCCCAGAGCTGGTAGTCGGTGTTGGCGAAGCCGGTGGTCGTCACGATCGAGACCACGTTGAAGGCGGCGTAGCGCAGCGCCTGCAACGGCTCGTAGAGGCCCGTGGCGACCAGGTAGGCGGCAAGGCCGAGGATGACGCAGGCCAGGACGGCCAGGAGCGTGCGCACCTGCTGGTCGCGCAGCACCTCGCGCTCGCGCCGGGATGAGCCTGACGTAGAGAACGAACGGCAGGGCACCGGCGAGCATGAACACGGTGGCGATGCCGTCGATCCAGGGCGAGTTCCAGTGGCCCAGGGATGCGTCCGAGGTCGAGAAGCCGCCGGTCGAGAGCGTGGCCATCGCGTGCGCCACGGCATCGAACAGGCTCATCCCGGCCAGGCGGTAGAGCACCGCGCACAGGGCCGACAGGCCGACATAGATGCCCACGACGGCGATCGCGATCTGGCGCGCGCGGGGCATCACCTTCTCGGACCGGTCGGAGGATTCGGTCCGGAACAGCTGCATCCCGCCGATGCCGAGTGCCGGCAGGATCGCGATCGCCACGCCGATGATGCCGATGCCGCCCATCCAGTGCAGCAGGGCGCGCCACAGCAGCAGGCCGGGCGGTGCGGCGTCCAGGCCCACGAGAATCGTCGACCCGGTCGTGGTCAGCCCCGACATGCTCTCGAAGAAGGCGTTGGCGAAGCCGTCCGCCAGCGAGCCGTAGCCCGACAGCGCCATCGGCACCGCACCGAAGAACGCCACCACGGTCCAGCTCAAGGGCGTGAGCACGAAGGCCTGGCGCAGCGTCAGCCCGCCCTGCAGCCGGCAGCGGCAGCCGACCAGCAGGGCCGCCCCGCAGCCCAGGGTCACGACGGCGGACAGCGCGAACGCGCGCCAGTCCTCGTTGCCGGCATAGAGGTCGGCCGCCGCCGGCAACAGCATGGCCCCGGCCAGGCCCACCAGGATCCAGCCCAGCAGGAAGAAGACGGGTCGCAGGCGCGGCGGCGACCAGCTGGCGACGGCGGCGACGTGGGCCATGGCGCGACCGGTCAATCCCCGTGCCGGTGAGCATGGCCTCGGCCTTGCGCAGGGCGCGATAGGTCACGATGGCGACCACGCGGTCGCCGGCGCGGACCTGGAAGCCGCCGCTCGGGATCGTGACCCCTTCGTCGGCGCGCACCACCGCACCGATGCGCATGCCGTCGGGCATGACCACGTCCTGCAGCGGCCCGCTGACCAGCCGCGAGCCCGGCAGCGCCTCGGCCTCGATCACCTCGCCGAAGCCCTCGCGCAGCGTGTGCAGCGCCGAGATCGCCCCGCGGCGGAGGTGGCGCAGGATGGTCGAGATCGTGACCGCGTTCGGGCTGACCACGGCGTCGATGCCGAGCGTGGGCAGAAGCGGCTCGTAGGACGTCTTGTTCACCAGCGTGATCACCCGCCCGCAGCCCTCGCGCTTGGCCAGGACCGAGGCGAAGATGTTGGTCTCGTCGTCGTTGGTGACCGCCACGAAGGTCTCGGCCGAGCGGACGTTGGCCTCCTCCAGCACCTCCTTGTCGAGCGCGTCGCCGTGCAGCACGACCACGCCGCTGCCGAGCTCGCGCGAGATGTGCTCCGCACGCTCCTGGCTGTGCTCGATCACCTTGAGCGAGACCAGGGGCGCCTCGCGCTCCAGCGCCTTGGCGAGGTGCAGGCCGACATTGCCGCCGCCGACGATCACCACCCGGCGCGCCACCTTCTCCCGGTGGCCGAAGGCGGCCATCACCCGGTCGGCCTCCTCGGGCGTGGTCACCACGTAGACGTCGTCGCCCATCTGGATGCGGTCGCTGCCGCGCGGGACGAACGGCCTGCCGTCGCGGATCACCGCCAGCACGTTGACCTTCACCTCGGGCATCGTCTCGGCGAGGCGTGCCAGCGGAATGCCGGCGATCGGGCAGGCCGGCGGCACGCAGTGGATGCCCAGGAGCTTCACCCGGCCGTCGACCAGGGTCACCATGTCGAAGGCACCGGGCGTGCGCAGCCGGCGCACGATGCCGCGTGCCACCTCGACCTCGGGCGAGATGATCACGTCGATGGCCAGCTGCTCGGCACCGTAGAGGCTGCGCGACATGGGCTCGAGATAGCCGTGGTGGCGCAGCCGGGCGATGCGCCGCTTCACGCCGAACAGGGTGTGGGCGACCTGGCAGGCCACCATGTTGACCTCGTCCGAGCGGGTGACCGCGATCAGCATGTCGGCCTCGCGCGCGCCGGCCCGCTCGAGCACGTCCGGATGGGAGGCGTGGCCGACGATCCCGCGCACGTCGTAGCTCTCGTCGACGCGCCGCGCCTGCTCGGGCGCGTTGTCGATCACCGTGACGTCGGCACCCTCGCCTGCCAGATGGCGGGCGATGGTCGAGCCGACCTGGCCGGCACCGCAGACGATGACCCGCATCAGGCGCGCCGCCTTCGCGACTTGGCGAAGGTGTCGAACGCGACCGCGAGCACGATGATCACGCCGATGATCACCTGCTGCACGTAGCTCGACACGTTGTTGAGCACGAGGCCGTTGAGCAGGACCCCGATCAGCAAGGTACCCACCACGGTGCCGAAGATGGTGCCGATGCCGCCGAACAGGGACGTCCCGCCGATCACCACCGAGGCGATCACGGTGAGCTCGTAGGTGAGCCCGGCCACGGCCTCGGCCGAGTTGAGCCGGGCGGAGAGGACGAAGCCGCCCAGGCCCGCCATGAAGCCGATGATGACGTAGACCGAGGTCGTGATCCGGTCGACGTCGAGGCCGGACAGGCGGGCGGCCTCGGGATTGCCGCCGACCGCGTAGACGCTGCGGCCGTAGCGGGTCGAGGTCAGGACGATGTGGGCCATGACCGCGAAGGCCAGGAAGATGATGACCGGGACCGGGACCGGGCCGACATAGCCCTGGCCCCACCAGCGGTAGGCCTCGTCGAAGCCGCTGATCGGGCCGCCGCCGGCCATGTAGAGGGCGAGGCCGCGGAAGGCCGACATCCCGCCCAGCGTGACCACGAAGGGCGGCACCTTGAGCTTGGTGATGGCGATGCCCTGCAGCCAGCCGCAGGCGGTGCCGATCAGGCAGGCGGCGACCAGGGCCAAGGGCCAGCCATAGCCCGCGGCCTCGGTGGCGGTGCCGACCGCGAACCGGCTCTCCAGCCCGCCCTTGGCGACGATGGCGGCCCCCAGGCCGGCCAGTGCGACGACCGAGCCCACCGACAGGTCGATGCCGCGGGTGAGGATGACGAAGGTCATGCCGATCGCGAGCAGGCCGTAGATCGAGACCTGGCGCATGACGTTGAACAGGTTGAGCGGCTTGAGGAACCGGGGCTCGACGATGGCGAACACCGCCATGAGTACCAGCAGGAAGATCAAGGGCGCGAACTTGGCGAGGAAGCCGAACAGGTCGACCTCCCGCCTCGCCGCAGCGCCGGCGCCCGCCGGCACGGCTCGCTCGCCGCTCATCCGCCCCTCCCCGTGTCGGCACCCCGACATCCGGCGCCGATGGAGCCCGGAACGGCGCGCGGGTCAAGCCTCGGCGACGGGCAGCCACGCGCGTGCCGCGCGCGGACAGCGGTTCACGGCGCGTGCTAGGGTCCCGCCGACGCGGCAGCGGGCCGCGGCCGGACGGGAGGTGGCATGCTCTGGCTGATCGGCTTGGCGGTCTCGGCGGTGGGTGCCTTGCTGGCGATGCAGCCGCTCTTGAACGCACGCATCGCGGGTGCCGCCGGCCATGCGGTCTACGGCGCGCTGTTCTCGGTCCTGGTGAGCTCGATCGCACTCTTGAGCATGGCCCTGGTCCTGCGCCTGCCGCTGCCGGACGCGCGGGCCGTGGCCGGCCAGCCGCCCTGGGCGCTCACCGGCGGGATCATCGGTGCTCTGGTGGTGCTCACCGCGCTCACCGCGACGCCGCGCCTGGGTGCCGCCACCACGGTCATGCTGTTCATCGCCGGCCAGCTCGCCTGCTCGCTGGTGCTCGACCATTTCGGCTGGCTGGGCGTGCCGGTGCACCCGATCGACCTGCCGCGCCTCCTGGGCGTCGCCTGCCTCGTGGCCGGGGTCATCCTGGTGCGCTGGTCGTAGCCAGGGCACAGCGCGCCGGGTCCGGCACGCTCAGCCCGTCGCGCTGGGCGAGCAGGCGGTAGGACGCCTGCCACAGCAGCAGGGTGTCGGCGATGCCGCCGGGACCGATGTCGACATGGCCCAGATTGCCCACGACGTAGACGTCGGCACCGCCCGGCGCGCACGGCCGCCGCCAGGGCCCGGCTCTCGCTCGCCGGGATGACCGGGTCGTCGCGGCCATGGATCAGCAGGAGCCGGGCGGACAGCCGCTCCAGCGGCAGCCGCGCCGGGTCGAGGGCGGCGATCTCGGCGCGGACCGGCTCCGGCAGGGCCGCCAGCAGCGCCGGCACCCGGTCCGGGTCGCGGTTGAGTGCCAGCTCGAGCATGGCCCGGCCGCCCGGCCCCAGGCCGGCGGCGAGGTCCGACGGATCTGCCGTAGGATCGGCGAGCCCGGCACGGCCGATGGCGGTCAGGAGCGCGCGGTCTTGCGGGTCCGGGAGCTGCGCAGCGCCGGCCAGGAGGAACACCCAGCGGGCGATGGGTCTGGGGTCACCCTGAACCCAGGGTGCCCCGGGCTCGGGCCGGTACCGGCCGGTGGTGATGTAGGTGACGGCCGCCGTGGCCGAATGGTAGCCGCCGATCCCGATCACGAGGCCGATCCGCTCGCGCGCGCCGGGCAGCGTGGCCGCGACCAGTGCCGGTGCCACGGCGTAGGAGATGGCGGCGACCGCGAGGCGGGGCTGCTCGCCCGCGGGAAAGCAGGTGGCGAGCGCGTCCACGGCGGCGGCGATGGCCGGCGGGTCGTCGCGGCCGACGCGCTGCTGGCGCAGGCCGGGCAGCTCGGGCACGAACACCAGAAAGCCGTGGTCGGCGAGGCTGGCCGCGAACGCGATCAGGCGCGGGTCGTCCCGGCCCTCGGGCGTGACGCCGGGCACCATGACCAGGGCCGCCATCGGGACCAGGGGCCGATAGAGGTCGCCCGCCTGGCCCGCCAGCACGACGTCGCGGCGGGCATCGGCCGCGGGCGCCATGGCAGCGGTGCCGTCGCCGGCGGCCATGCCCAGGCGGGCGGATTCCACGAGGCGACCGGGCGAGCAGGCGCAGCAGGCAAGCACCACGGCCAGCCCGCCGAGCCACCGCCCAGCCCCGAGAGCTCGATCCATGCCCTGCCCGGACGCATCCACCTGGCGCTGCCGTCGCGGGTGCGAACTTGGTGCACCGCCGGCCGGCGGCAACCGGCCGCCGGTGCGGGTCGCCCGGCTACTTGCTGGGTGGCTTCTTGGCCGAGGCCAGGACGGCGGGTGCCGGGGCGGCGGTCTTCTTGTTCTTGTCCGCCTTCGGCTTCTTCACTTCCTTGTTGCTGCGCTTTTGACCCTTGGCCATGGCCGTTTTCCCTGTCGGAACTGCCTCCGGCGCTCGCCGGGGAGGCAGATATGCGACAGTCGCGCGTGCGCGCGAAAGGCCCTGCGACGACCAGGGCGACGGTTCCTAGCCGCGGCGGCGGTGCTCGTCGCCCTCGCGCAGCTCCACCACCTCGTACCGGCCCTCGATCACGTCCGGCCGGCCGGACGGCTGGCGCGGCATCGGTGCAGCACTACCGCGCAGCAGGAACCGCGCCACCAGCCCGCCGACCAGGAACAGCGGCACCAGGATCAGGAACAGGCCGGCCACGGCGACGGCCAGGGCGAGCGCCAGCGCACCGCCCACGCCGGCCAGCAGCCACACCTTCCATGGCTGCAGCCGCACCATCCGGACGTCGAACCCCAAGCGCTGCGATTCCTGCTTCATCGGCATCTCTCCTCACCCCTGGCACATGGTGACGCCCACCTGGGAGACAACCGGGTGGCGGGATGACGCTTCGTTCACGAGGCCGCGCGCCCGGCGGCCGGAGCAGCCGCCACGGTGACGAGGTCGTTCAGGTCGCGGCGCAGGGTCTCGATCGCGAACGGCAGGGACAGCGCGGCCTTGGCACCGCCGCCGCTGCGCAGTGCCGCGTCGATCGCGGGCCCGGCTGTGCTCCAGGCCTCCTCGAAGCCCGCGATCGCGGCATCCAGAGGTGCCAGGTCCGGCGGCGGGCCGTCCGCGGCCACGCGCGCGCCAAGACCCTCCAGGGCCGTGCGCAAGCCCGAGCCCAGGGCGGTGATGGCCGGCGCCAGGCGAGACGCCAGCGGCGCCGGCAGGGGCTCGGGGAGGGTGCGGCTGAGCAGGGCCACGTCGCTGCGCAGCCGTCGCAGCGAGCGCAGGACCGCCGAGCGGTCGGGGGCATCGGTGACGTGGGCGGCACGCTCGCGCGCGAGCTCAGCACCGCTGGTCTCGGCGTCGGCCAGCGCACGCCGCGAGCGCGCCTGCCGCTCGGCGATCGCCGCCTGATCGGTGGGCTCCAGGGCGCCGTCCAGATGCGCCTGCGCCAGCCATCCGAGATGGCGCAGCGTCTCGGCGGCGTACCGGCGCAGGAAGCTCTCCGCCCGCGCCGGGAAGATCAGCAGGGCAGACGCGAGCCCGACCACGGTACCGAGACCGATCTCGAGGATCCGCTCGAGTGCCGCGAGCGGGGCTGCCATGTCGGGCGGGATCGCGAGCAGGATGATCACCGAGGTCAAGGGTGCGATGCGCAGGCGCGGCCGGCCGGCCGCCAGGGCCGCCAGCGGGGCCACCGCGAGCGCCAGTGCGGCCCAGTCGGGCAGCCCGAGCCAGGGCTGTGCCGTGGCCACGACCGCACCCACCAAGGCACCGCCCAGCGTGCCGGCCATGCGGTCGATGCCGGCACCGATGGTGGCACCGACGCTCGCCTGCATCACCACCAGCGCGGTCACCACCGCCCAGACCGTCTGCGGCAGGTCCAGCGCCGTCGCGATGGCGTAGCTGGCGAGCGCCGCCGCGGTGGTGCGGATCGCCAGCTGCGCCTTGGCCGGCAAGGGCCACAGTGCCTTCATGGGCCCGATTTCCGGTCGGCCGCACCATCAACTTTAAGTAGAATTTTTCTTGACCTCATCTAACCCGAAAGACATCTTGCATGACGGCGGCCCGTCCGCCGCCGGACCTTAGGGGGCAGCAAGATGCGACTGCAATGGAGAGAGGGCATGCCGGCACAACCCGAGCCGACGGCGCCGGCGGCACCGCGCCTGGCGCCACTGCCCTCGGCACCATCACCCTCGGCGATGATGATGCCGGTCCAGTCGCCGCGGCCGGCCAGCGAGCCGCCGGCCAAGCTGCTGACCGTAGGCCCGGACATCAACCTCTCCGGCGAGATCACGGCCTGCGACCGGCTGGTGGTCGAGGGCAGCGTCCAGGTCACGCTCAACCGCACCCGGGCCATCGAGATCGCCGAGACCGGCCGGTTCACCAACGGCAAGGCCGAGGTCGAGGAAGCCGAGATCGCCGGCGTCTACGAGGGTGCGCTCACCGTGCGCCGCCGGCTGCTGATCCGCAGCACCGGCCGGGTCTCCGGCAATGTCCGCTACGGCGAGCTCGAGATCGAGCGCGGCGGCAGGCTCGCCGGCTCGATCGAGCGGCTGCCCGAGGAACCGCTGCGGGCCGTGCCGACGCCTGCACCCGAGGCGGAGCCGCCGCCGCGCCGGCACCGGTCAAGCTGTCGGCCTGACCGGCTCTGCCTGCTGCCGGGATCTGGTCCACCAGGAGCCCGCGCAGGATCTTGGCGAGGCCGGGCTCGTCCACCAGCCCGGCCGCCTCCTCCGGCGTCACCCAGATCGAGTCGCGCTGGCCCTTCTCCGGCCAGTTCTCGTGCCGCCGGGTGACCAGGAGCAGGAACACGTCGACCTTGACCGGGATCGGCGGCCCGCCCCGGCGCTGCTTCGCGTAGCGGTAGCTGCCGATCCGCTTGGCAGCGATCTCGCCCTCGAGGCCGGCCTCCTCGAACGCCTCGCGCGCCGCCTGGCCGCGCGGCGTCTCGCCACGTTCCGCCCAGCCCTTGGGGATCACCCAGCGTCGGGTCTCGCGCGAGGTGATCAGCAGCACGCGCACCGAGCCGTCCTCGCCGACGGCGATCGGCAAGGCGGCATACTGCTGACGCCGACGGCGCTGGACCGAAATCGATACTCTCCTGGCAAAGGGACAAGACTAGCTTTCCATTGCTGCAGATTGAAGGCAATGGCGGCCGGCGACACGGCTCCCAAAACTATACCAAAGGTTGAATCAGTCTGCCACATCCTTGCAGCGGTCAGCCGGCCCCGCCCGCGGGCGCGTCCTGCCGGCACAGGACCGTGTCGGCGGCAGCCGCAGCCTCGTCGAACTGACCGTCCAGCCACGGATTGACGCCGCGCAGCCCGGTGACCACGGCGCGCGCCCAGTCCACGTACCGGCAACGCCGCTCCAGGTTCCAGTCCGCGGGCGGACTGGCGGCGAGTGCGCGCAGGTTGCTGATCTTGTCGGCCGTCTTGAGGACCTTCGCGCGCGGGCTGCGCGACGGTGCGTGCACCACCTGCAGCCGCTTGCGCTCCGCCTTGGGCAGCGACTTGTCGTCGGTCGCCTCCGCCACCAGGCCCGCGACGTCCGCACCGAACAGCGCTTCCACCTCGGCCAGGGTCGTGGACGTGTCCTCGACCACGTCGTGCAGGAGCGCGGCGGCGACGAGCTGGGGGTCGGCCCCGCCCGTCGCCGTCGCGACGAGGTCGGCCACCTCCGCCAGATGGTTGAGGTAGGGCTCGGCCGCACTGCCCTTGCGACGCTGCGGGGCATGGCGGGCAGCGGCGAAACGGAAGGCATGCGCCAGCAGGAGCACCGCCGGCGCGGCGGGATCGTCGGGAGCGGCGGACGGCGGCGGATCGGGTTCGATGGCTTGCATGGCGGGCTCAGGAAGGCGAGTGTGACGCGACGGGCAAATGGCCCGAGACCAGGGAATGACCCTCACCGTGAGCCCTAGCAGATCGGCGCGTTCGGCGCACCGGTCCAGCCGGCGCCACATGCTGGCAGGCGGCATCGCCACCCTCGCTGTTGCCGTGCCCGGCCGCGGCGCCGGTGCGCTGCCGCCGATCGGCTGCGGACCGCCGCCATGCGCCTTCACGCCCGTCGCGGACTGGACCGGCGCCCGGCAGGCGCTGCGCGACATCCTCACCCGCAACTATCTGCCGTTCTGGCGGCGGCTGGCCGACGAATCCCGTGGCGAGGGCTACGACCTCAACCACGACCTGGCCGGGCGCTGGCTGGGCCCGAGCGATCCGGCGCTGGTCACCCAGGCCCGCATGCTGTGGTTCTTCGCCCACCTGCGCCGTCGCGGCCATGCCGAGCCCGCCGACGAGGCCCGCGCCGCCCGCGGCTTCAAGATCCTGACCGAGCGGTTCCTGGACCCCACGCATGGCGGCTACTTCTGGCGCCTGCGGGCCGCCGACCTGCAGCCGCGCCAGGCCGACAAGCAGCTCTACGGCCAGACCTTCGCCCTGTTCGCGCTCAGCGAGCACGCGCTGGCCGGCGGCGACGCGGCGGCCTCCGCCGCGGCGGACGCCGCGTTCGCCGCGATCGATGCCCACCTGCGCGACCCGGCCCTCGCCAACTACCACGAGTTCCGCAGCCGCGACTGGTCGCTCCCGCCGGCAGGCAGCCGCGACTATCTCGGCCAGCCGATCGGCGAGCGGACGCAGAACACGCGGATCCACCTGCTCGAGGCCCTGACCACGTACCACGAGCTGCGGCCGACGCCGCTGGTGCGCGCCCGATTGGCCGAGGTGGTGGCGCTCACCGAGGGTGCTTTGCGCCGCAGCCCCGCCTACTTCTTCCGCGAGAGCGACACGCCGCCCTACACCCGCCAGACCTACGGTCACGACGTCGAGGCGCTGCATCTGCTCCTGCGCGCCCGGGCACGGCTGGGCCGGTGCGGTCCGCCGCCCGCCTTCTACCGCCGCGTGCTCGCGGACGCGCTCCGGCTCGGCGAGGACGCGGAACTCGGCGGGCTGTTCCACAGCGGGCCGCCGGGGCTGCCGCCCGAGCGGCGCGAGCGCATCGACTGGGTGCAGGCGGAAACACTCCTGACCCTGGCCACGTTCTTCCGCCTGGAGCGGGACCCGGCGCACGAGGCGGCGTTCCTGCGCCTGCTCAACTGGATCGGCCGCTGGCAGGTCGACTGGCGCGACGGCTCCTGGTACCCGCTGATCGACACCGATCTGCGCCCAGGCGGTCAGAAGGCCGACGCCTGGCGCGATCCCTATCACGCGGCGCGCGCGCTGGTGGGCTGCCTGCGCCTGATCGGCCCGATCCTCAAGGGCAGCGTCGGCGGCTGCGTCCCGGTCTAGGCGAGATGCCGAACCCGGCGGTCGGAACCTCCCGGCCGCCGGGTTCCGAGAGCGGGCCTCAGGCGGCCCGGTCGGAGCGGCGCTCGCCTGCGACCGACCCGGCCATCGCCTGGCCGAGCTCCAGGCAGCGCCGCGTCATCTCGGTGGCGCGGTTCAGGTTCTGCTGCACGCAGCGGCTCTGGATCTCGCTCACCTCGCGCCAGTCGACGGTTCTGGCGAACCCGTCCCAGCGCACGGTACGGGCCAGGGCGTTCCAGAACTCGAGGCTCTGCTGCACCTGCTCGCGCATGGCCTCGAGGAACAGCTGGTTGAGCTCGACCATGCCCCGCGCCGAGCGGTCCACCAGCTCGCGCTGCTCGCTCTCGGCCGCGGACGCCCCCTCGTGGGCCACCCGCAGGATCGCCCGCGCCGCCGTGGTGCCGGCATCCCCGGTCGTCCGGACCGCCTCCTCGGCGCCGCTGCCGTTGCTGGCACGGTCCGGTGCCCGGAAATCCAGCGCCTTGCGGAGCTGGTCGACCGTGGCCGGCCCGACGCCCGGCAGCTCTTCCAGCGCCTCCGGGCCGGAGATCTCGCCCTTGCGGCGCAGCTTGAGAATCTCGTCGGCGATGTCCGCGCGCAGACCCGCCCCGACCAGCTCGTCGCGGCCGGCGGTATGGATATTGGCCTTGGCCATGGTGGTTCACCCCTCCGTTCGATCGATCGCGAGGTGGGAATCGCGCCCGCCCCGATCGTGCCTTAGCGAAGCCCGCCGGCCGCGTCGGTAGCGGGGGCGACATAGCGGCCGGGAAATTCACCCGCCGGCAAGTGCCGCCAGTCGCTCGTAGCGACCGCGGATCGCGCCGTAGCACTCGCAGGTGCCGCGCTCGAGCAGCGTCCGGTCGCGGACGTTGACCCGGCCACGGCGGTAGGCGATCACCCCGGCCCGCTGCAGCGCCATGGCCGCCTGGGTGACGGTGGTGCGATGCACGCCCAGCATCTCGGCGAGGAAGTCCTGGGTCAGCGGCAGCGCCCGCTCCCGCCCGATGCGGTCCTCCAGCTGCAGCAGCACCCGGCAGAGCCTGGCCTCGAGCGGATGGAGTGCGGCGCAGGCGGAGAGCTGCAGCACCTGGGCCAGCAGAGCGTCGGCATGGCACAGGCACAGCCGGCGCAGCGCCAGGCTGGCCTCGAACCGCGCGCGCAGCACGCCCGCCGGGAGCCGCAGCGCCGAGCCCGGCACGGTGACCAGGGCACGCGAGATGGTGCGATACCCGCCCAGCACCCCCATCGCACCCACCATGCCCTCGAGCCCGACGCTCGCGGCCTCGGCACTCTGGCCGCCGGCCATGACCACCACGAGCGAGATCACGCAGCGTTCCGGGAACCAGACGCTGCGGCATTCCTGGTCGGGCTCGAACAGCACCTCGCCCTGCTCCAGGCCGACCCGCTCGACCTGGGCCGCGAGGCCGTCCAGGTCACGCTCGCGCAACGCCGCCAGGAGATGGTTGCGGCGTACCCCGTCGTCCTGCTCCGCCGCCACGGCCCGACCTCCCGATGAATCTCGGGAGGATAGCATTTGCCGAGGCGAGGCGTCCCGCGGGGATTGCCGTCGCGCTAGGCCTGCGGCTCACCCATCAAGGTATAGTGCAGGGCCCGCTCGTCGCAGCGCGCGAGCAGGGCGCGGGCGCGCGGCGGGATCACCGCCGCCTCGTAGTTCTGGCCGGCGAAGTCGCGCACGTCCTTGAGGCTGTCGAAGCGCATCACCGTCATGAACTCGGCCTCGCCGCCCTCGTCCCGGCGCAAGAGCTCGATGCCGCGAAAGCCCTTGATGCCGCGCGCCGCGATGCCGGGGAAGATCTCGCCCTGCAGGAGGTTCTCGTAGGCCGCCGCATTGGCGCGCGTCGTCCAGCCGCGCCAGATCCGCACGATCATCCCTCGTTCCCTCCCCGGCGTACTCAGCCCCTTGCCGATGGCACCACCGGCAGGGTCATGACCTCGCGCCCCCGCAGCAGGCGCAAGGCCACGCTCCTGCCGATGCGCTCGGCCGTCAACAGCCGGTGCAACGCGTCGATGCCGGCGAGCTCGACCTCGTCGGCGGCGAGCAGGAGATCGCCCGCGCGCAGGCCGGCGCGGTCCGCCGGGCCGCCGGCGCTGACCTCGGTCACCCGCACGGCCGCCAGTGCGGCGCGCTCGAGCCGGCGGGCCAGGCCCAGGCCCAAAGGCACGGTCTGGCCGGCCAGACCGAGAAAGGCGCGGCGTACCCGGCCGTGGCGCAGGATCTCGCCCATGACGAAGCGCGCGGTGTTGCTGGCGACCGCGAAGCACAGCCCCTGGGCACCCATGATCGTCGCGGTGTTGACCCCGATCGCCCGGCCGCGGCTGTCGAGCAAAGGCCCGCCCGAGTTGCCGGGGTTGAGTGCGGCGTCGGTCTGCAGCACGTCGTCGATCAGGCGCCCCGACCGGCTGCGCAGCGTGCGGCCGAGGGCACTGACCACGCCCGCGGTCACGGTCGAGCCGAAGCCCAAGGGATTGCCGACCGCGATCGCGATCTGGCCCACCTGCAACGCGTCGGATGCGGCCAGCTCGAGCTGGCCGGTCGGACGGTTGTGCACCTGGAGCAGAGCCAGATCGGTGTCGGGATCGTCGCCGACCAGGTAGGCGCGCGTCGTCGTCCCGTCCGGGAAGGTTGCCCGGACCAGGTCGCCGCCATGGACGACGTGGCTGTTGGTCAGGAGGTAGCCGTCCGAGGCGACCACGAAGCCCGACCCCGCTCCGGTCGCCTGCCCACCGCGCTCGACCTGGAGATGCGCCACCGCCGGCGTCGCCCGCGCCACGACCGCGGTCACCGCCCCCGAATAGGCATCGAGCAGCGGCCCGTCGCCCGCCGCGCCCGAACCGAACCCCGCCTCGCCGTCAACCGGACCGTCGAGAAAGGCCACGCCGCCGTCGTCGTACATCCGCCCACGCCCTTGCCTGCCGCCGCCTGAAATGGGCAGCGGCAGGCAGCCGCGCCAGATCGCTGGCCCCAGGGCCGCCAGGCTCCCGCTCAGGCCGCGGTCCGGCCTGTTACCCAACCCGCGTGAAGAACTAACCAGCGACCGGGTCGCGTACGACGACATACTCCAGCATTCGGCGACATCGCGCTGAAACGAGGGCTTGCGAACTTCGTGCCCATGACCGGTCCGCCGTGGATCGGCGCGGAGCGGATGCGATGGCGATCATCACGGGCACCAATGGCAACGACCAATATCCTCATGAGCTCGAAGGCACCGCAGGTGCCGACCAGATATTCGGGCTCGCCGGGAACGACACGCTCATCGGGCTCAGCGGCGACGACCTGCTCGAGGGCGGCGCTGGCGCCGACGAGCTGTTCGGCAGCGCCGGCTTCGATACCGCCAGCTACCGCGGGTCGGATCGGGGCGTGTACATCAGCCTCGGCACCTTCGCCGCTGACGGTGGGCACGCGACCGGCGACACGCTCTACAGCATCGAAGGCCTGATCGGCTCCGCGCGCACCGACTATCTCTACGGCAGCTCCGAGCGCAACGTGCTGCAGGGCGGAAACGGTGCCGACCTTCTGTCCGGCCGCGAGGGCGACGATCTCCTCGCCGGCGGCGGCGGCAGCGACATCCTGCTGGGCGACGAGGGCGCCGACGAACTGCGCGGCGACGGCGGGGTCGACTTCGCCCTCTACTACGCGTCGGACCAGGCGGTGACCGTGAACCTCGCCACCGGCCGCGGCACGGGCGGCGACGCGCAAGGCGATCGTTTCGTCGGCGTCGAGGCCGTTCAGGGCTCGAGCTTCGCCGACCGGCTGACCGGCAACGCGGCCGCCAACCAGCTGCGCGGCGCGGACGGGGCCGACATCCTGACCGGCGGCGGCGGCGCCGACCGGTTCTTCATCGACGGCTCCTACGGCAGTTCGGCGATCGCACCGGATCAGATCCTCGACTTCAGCCGTGCCCAGGGCGACCGGATCGTGACCGGCGATGGCAAGGACGACGTCGACGGATTCCAGGCTTTCCGCTTCATCGGCCAGGCCGACTTCACCGACGTCGGCCAGCTTCGCTACCACCAGGAGGCGGGCCAGACGATCATCGAGGGCAACACGGCGGTGAAGGAAGGGGCCGAGATGGTCATCGTGCTCCAGGGCCTGTTCGATCCGAGAGCCACCGACTTCATCTTCGCCGATATTGGTTTCGCTCCCCCGATCCAAGCGTGACCGGCCGTCCGGGAGCGATGGCACGCCGGCCACGATGCGGTAGCTCCGCCCAGCGTTCGCAGCTCGACATCCTTGCTCGGGCGGGGCGGCCCAGGGGTCCGCCCCGCCCCACAAGCGGCCTACGCCGCCAGCTTGTTGACCTTGCTCTCCGCCATGGCGGTGAGCTTCTGGTCGGCCGACTTCTCCTCGTTCAGGCTCTCCTGCAGCACCGCGGCGCAATCCTGGCGGCCGAGCTGCTTGGCCCAGGCGATCAGGGTGCCGTAGCGGGTGATCTCGTAGTGCTCGACGGCCTGGGCCGAGGCGAGCAGGGCGGCGTCCAGGACCTCCTTGTCGGCCACGTCGCCGGCCACGTCGTCGGCCTCGGAGATGATGCCGTCGATCGCCGGGCAGTTCACGGCCTTGGGCTCGTGGCCGTGCATCTGGAACACCTTCTCCAGACGCTTGATCTGGTTGCGGGTCTCGCCGAGATGGCTCTCGAAGCCCTGCTTGAGCTGCGGGTTGCTCGCCTTCTCGATCATCTTCGGCAGTGCCTTGGTGATCTGGTTCTCGGCATAGTAGATGTCCTGCAGCGTGTGCACGAACAGGTCGTCGAGGGTCTCGATGTCCTTGGTGAACATACCCATCGCGTTGACTCCGTGTTGGTTGGCGGCCGCGCGGCGGCGACCGGACCGGGAGTGAACGGCGCGGGCACGCGATCGTTGCATCGGCCCCGACCGCCATCTGCCGAGGTCAGGCGCGCTGGCTCAGCCAGATGCTGCCGATGACGATCACGAACCCGCCGAGCTGGGCCGGGCTCAGCTCCTGCCCCAGCACCAGCCAGCCCAGTGCCACGGCACAGACCGGGCTCAGCAGCACCAGAGGCGCCACCGTCGACGGCGTCAGCCGTGCCAGGCCGCGAAACCAGACGAGGTAGGTCAGCGCCCCGCCGACCAGGCCGAGATAGAGGAATCCGAACAGGTTGCGGGCGGTGGGTTCGGGCGGGATCGGGTCGAGCAGGAGCGTGAACGGCAAGAGCAGCAGCCCGCCCGCGGCGAGCTGCCAGGCGGTGAAGGTCAAGGGCGGTACGGGCGGCTGCCACAGGCGGGCCAGCACCGTGCCGCAGGCCATCGACGCGGCCCCGCCCAGCCCGGCGGCGATCCCCAGCCCGTCGAGTGCTGCCTGCGGGGTCAGGACCAGGAGCGCCACCCCGCCGATCCCGGCGAGGCCGGCCAGCACCGACACGGCCCGGATCGGCGTGCCCATGAACAGCCGCTCCAGCCCCACCACGATGAGCGGCTGCAGCGCGCCGACCGTGGCCGCGACGCCGCCGGGCAGCCGGTAGGCGCTCACGAACAGGAGCCACCAGAACAGCGCGAAGTTCAAGGCCCCCAGGATCAGCACGCGCAGCCACCAGATCCCCGACGGCCATTGCCGCACCAGGAGCAGGAGCAGGCAGCCCGCCGGCAGCGCCCGCAGCAGCGCCACGGTGAGCGGGTGCTCGCCCGGCAGGAACTCGGTGGCGACCAGGTAGGTGGTGCCCCAGATCAAGGGTGCGGTCGCCGTGAGCGCCAGGTCCGCGCCGCGCGAGGTCGGAGCCGTCACCGCCAGTTCCCTGCCCTTGCCCGGCCACCGTCGTGCTGGCCTGGAAACGGTCTCCGGTGTAGGACCCTCCGCGCCAACGCGCCAGGGAGAGTGCCCGTGTCGAGCCGGAAGCCATGAGCAATGTCGCGGTGATCGGCGCCCAGTGGGGCGACGAGGGCAAGGGCAAGATCGTCGACTGGCTCAGCGAGCGGGCCGACGTGGTGGTGCGCTTCCAGGGCGGCCACAATGCCGGCCACACGCTGGTCATCGACGGCGTCACCTACAAGCTCTCGCTCCTGCCCTCGGGCGTGGTGCGCAAGGGCAAGCTCTCGCTGATCGGCAACGGTGTCGTGGTCGACCCCTGGGCCCTGCTCGAGGAGATCGAGCGCCTGCGCGCCCAGGGTGTCGCCATCGGCACCGACACCCTGCGCATCGCCGAGAACGCGGCCCTGATCCTGCCGCTGCACGGCGAGCTGGACCGGGCGCGCGAGCTCGCCCGCGAAGGCAGCAACCAGGGTACCGGCAAGATCGGCACCACCGGCCGCGGCATCGGCCCGGCCTACGAGGACAAGGCGGCACGGCGTGCCATCCGGATCTGCGACCTCGCCGACCCCGACGCCCTGCCGGCCAAGATCCACGAGCTCCTGATCCACCACAACGCCCTGCGCCGCGGCTTCGGCATCGAGGAGATCGACGGCGACCAGCTGCTGGCGAAGCTCCTCGCGCTCACCCCCAAGCTCCTGCCCTTCGCCGAGCCCGTCTGGCTGCGCCTGGCCGAGCTCAAGCGCGCCGGCCGCCGCATCCTGTTCGAGGGTGCGCAGGGCACCATGCTCGACGTCGACCACGGCACCTACCCGTTCGTCACCTCGTCGAACACGGTGGCGGCGGCAGCCGCCTCGGGCTCGGGCACCGGGCCGGACTCGGTCGGCTTCGTGCTCGGCATCTGCAAGGCCTACACCACGCGCGTGGGCTCGGGCCCCTTCCCCACCGAGCTGTTCGACGAGGTCGGCAAGGGCCTGGGCGAGCGCGGCCACGAGTTCGGCACCGTCACCGGCCGCCCGCGCCGCTGCGGCTGGTTCGACGCGGTCCTGGTCCGCCAGGCGGTCAAGCTCGGCGGCATCAAGGGCCTGGCCCTGACCAAGCTCGACGTGCTGGACGGCATGCCGACGCTCAAGGTCTGCACCGCCTACACGCTGGGCGGCCAGCTCCTCCACCACCTCCCCGCCGGCATGGGCGCGCAGGCGGCGGCCAAGCCGGTCTACGAGGAGCTGGAGGGCTGGGAGGAGACCACCCGCGGTGCCCGCAGCTTCGCCCAGCTCCCGGCCAACGCGGTGAAGTACGTCAAGCGCCTGGAGGAGCTGGTCGAGTGCCCGGTGGCGCTGCTCTCCACCAGCCCCGACCGCGACGACACGATCCTGGTCAGGGACCCGTTCGTCGATTGAACTGGCTCATCGACATCGTCCATCGCGACTTCGCGACGACGGTTGGCATCGGCGCGACCTCGCTCATTGCTTTGTCGCTGCTGGGCTGGAAGGTGACGCGCCGCGGCCCGCACTGGGTCCGTCTGCTCCTCAGATCCGGGCTGTTCGCGCTGCTGACCGCGGCTGTCGCGCATCTGGTCGGATCGCCGCTGGAGCCCGTGTTCGTGACGCCCGGCTCGGCGGCGCGGCTCTGGCAGCAGGTGATCGTGTCGCTGTGGTGGCTGCTGGCCGCACGGCTCGCCATCGAGCTCGGGCAGCTCTTCCTCCTGCAGCGCAGCTTCTCCCGCGAAGGCCGCCTGTTTTCGGACCTCCTGGCCGGGCTCCTCTACCTCGCCGTGGCACTGACCATCGCCAGCACCGTCTTCCGCCTGCCGATCGGCGGTCTGGTCGCGACCTCCGGCGTCATCGCCATCGTGCTCGGCCTGGCGTTGCAGAGCACGCTGGCGGACGTCTTCTCCGGCATCGCCGTCGGGCTCGAGCGTCCCTACGGCATCGGCGACCTGATCTCGCTGGACGGCTTGGTCGAGGGGGAGGTGATCCAGATCAACTGGCGCTCGGTCCAGATCCGCACATTCGGCAACGACGTCGCCACCGTCCCGAACAGCGTGGTCGCGAAATCGCGCATCGTCAATCGCAGCGCGCCGTCGCCCGTCCGCACCGACGCCGTGGTGCTGCCCTGCGATGCCGCCTTCGAGCCGCAACGGGTGATCGAGCTGCTCCACCGCGCGGTCCTGCTCTGCCCGGAGATTCTCGAGGCGCCGGCACCATTCGTGGCGCTGACGCGGATCGGGCGCCAGCTCGAACGAATACAGCGTCAGCTTCTCGGTCGCCCGACAGCGGGCTCCTGGGCAGACGCGAAGTGCAATCTCCTGCAGCAGGCGCGGCGCCAGTTCCGCGCGGCCGGCATGCTGCGGCCATCCGACGTCCGTGGCAGCAACGTCGCCAGTCGCCGAGCAGCAAACGCCGTCGCGCCCCGATCTGGCCGACGTGGCACTCTTTCAAGACCTGCCTGCAGCAGCGCGGGAGCAGCTCCAGACTGAGCTGATCCGCCACGAGCTCGAGCCCGGCCAGGTGCTGTTCGCCCAAGGCGATACCGAGGCGTCGCTGTTCATCGTCACGGCCGGCGTGCTCGAGGTGTCGCGGCAGGCCGACGGCGTGTCGCACCGGGTGGGCCGGATTTCCGCCGGCGACTATATCGGCGAGATCGGCATGCTCACCGGCGAGCCGCACGCCGCGGCGGTGACGGCATTGACACCTTGCACCGTGTTCGAGCTGCGCAAGGTCGACGTGGCACCGCTGCTCGCCGAGCAGCCGGAAATGGCGCACGCGTTCGAGGTCTCGGTCCGCCGCGGCCAGGCCCTGATCGAACGTGCCGTCGCCGCCAGCGTCGGTGCGGCGACCATGCCGCCCGGTGCCCTGCTCGACCGCATCCGGGCGTTCTTTCGCTTCGACGGCTGACGTATCCGATACGATGGCCGGGGCGGCGAGGAGGCGGCTTGGGCGTCGTTCCGATTGCTCGAACGAGGCAAGGTCGGCACGCACGCCGGCGCCCAGACCGCCGCCCGCCCGCGCTGCGGGCGGCTTGAAGCGGAAGGACACCACCCGCGGCGTCCGCAGCTTCGCCCAGCGCCCCGTCGACGCGGTCAAGTACGTCAAGCGCCTGGAGGAGCTGGTCGAGTGCCCGGTATCGCTCCTCTCCACCAGCCCCGACCGCGACGACACCATCCTGGTCAAGGACCCGTTCGTGGATTGAGCGTCCTCGTCCCAACGTGAAGGTGACAGCTCGGCAACCCTCGGTTACGGTCGCGTAGAAGGTTCGAGGGAGCGCCGAAGATGGTGGAATTTGCAGCCGGACTGCGTCCGGTCGTGGGCCTGCTCGCGGCCTCTCTGGCCCTCGCGGCATGGCTCGGTCTCCCGGCTCCGGCCGCGGCCCAGAGCTGCGCCGGCACCGTCTCCCCGCCGGCGGGCACCCTGTGCGGCCTCCCCCTGCCGGCGCCGGCAGGCACCAAGCGCGCCGTCTACAGCTACCGCGGCATCCCCTACGCCCAGCCGCCCGTGGGCGACCTGCGCTGGACGCCGCCGCAGCCGCTGCCGCCCTGGACCGGCACGCTCCAGGCGACGTCCTTCGGTGCCATCTGCCCGCAGGAGGATGCGCCCGAGACCGAGTCCGAGGACTGCCTGTTCCTCAATGTCTGGACCCCGCAGTCCGCCGTCGCGCGCAACAAGCGCCTGCCGGTGATGGTCTACATCCACGGCGGCGCCTTCGTTTACGGCTACGGCTCCAACCCCATCTACGACGGTGCCTACCTCGCCGCCTCGGGCGAGGTGATCGTGGTCACCCTCAACTACCGCCTGGGCTCGCTGGGCTTCCTCGCCGTGCCCGAGCTGAACATCCGCGGCAATTTCGGCATCCAGGACCAGCGCAAGGCGCTGCGCTGGGTGCCAGGAGAACATCGCGGCCTTCGGCGGCGACCCGCGCAAGGTCACGATCTTCGGCGAGAGTGCCGGCGCCATGTCGGTGGGCCTGCACCTGTTCTCGATCCCGCAGCAACGCCACCGCTTCCGGGCGGCGATCATGGAGAGCAACCCGCTGGGGGTGCCCTATCCGAGCCTCGAGGCCCAGGTCGAGGCCAAGTGGGTGGCGTTCCGCGACGCGCTCTGCCTCGAGGCCAACCTGCCGCCCAACTGCACCTTCGACCTCGCCGGCCTGCAGGCACTGCCGCTGGCCACCATCGAGGCCGCCGACGGCGACTTCGATTCCCTCTCCGCCGTCCTCGGCCGGCTCCAGGTGCCGACCGCGATCGCCAACATCCTGCCCTGGACCCCGATCGTCGACGGCCAGATCTTCACCACCGGCCCGACCCTGATCCAGAACCAGCCCTACCAGGGCTTCTACAGCGGCCCCAACGGCACCGCCGGGGCCAAGCCGTTCATGATCGGCGTCAACCGCGACGAGGGTGCGCTCTTCGCCGACCTCGTCAACCAGGCCGCCGGCGGCGTCAGCCCGACCGAGTACGCGATCCTGCTCAACGTCGCGTTCGGCACCGCCACGGCCGCGAAGATCACGGGCTTCACCGTCAACGGCAGCCAGCCCTACAGTGCCGCCGACCAGGGCACCCTGCCGCCCTGGTTCGCCAATTCCGCCGCGGCCGCCGCGGCCAGCACGACCCTGAACGACTTCGCCTTCCGTTGCGGCACCTTCCTCACCGCCGACCGGGCCGCCGCCGCCCCGGGTGCCAAGCCGATCCACGCCTACCTGTTCGCCCAGGCGCCGATCTACAGCAGCGACGGCTCGACCGCCTGCGCCCCCTTCCCCAGCCAGCCCGCCAGCCAGAACGCCTGCCACAGCTTCGAGCTGCCTTATGTCTTCAACACGCTGGCCGCCACCAACGCCGCCACCATCCCGCCCGCCAACGCCGCGCTGGCCCGGCGGATCGCCCGCCACTGGGCCAACTTCGCCCGCGACCTCGACCCCGGCCGCGCCTGGGACCCCTACCGCGCCACGTCGCTGCCCGGCGGCAACAAGATCGAGGTCCTGAGCACCGGCACCACCGCCACCGGTGCGCTTGCCGTCCCGGCCGACCCGGTCGGTGCCTCGAACTGCACCGCCCTGTGGGCGACCCTGCCGCCGTTCACCGGGAGCTTCCCGGCGAACTGACGCCGGGTCACGGCGGCACGGCGATGTCGAAGTGCAGCACCTCCTCGCGCACGCCCAGCTTGGCGTAGAGGGCCACCGCCGCCGCGTCGCCCGGATCGGCCTGGACGTAGACCACCCACGCCCCGCGCGCCGCCGCGATCTTGCGCACCTGCCCGATCAGTGCGGTGGCGATCCCGCGCCGCCGGTGTGCTGGCGCCACCGCGAGGTCGTAGATGTAGACCTCGCGCCGCATCCGCTCGAACTTGTCCAGCTCGTAGGCGACCAGCCCGCCCACGACCTCGCCGCCGACCAGCGCCACGAGTGCCATCACGCTCTCCTTGGCGAGCAGGTCCGCCAGATAGGCGTCCTCGGGCGGCGCGTCGCCATAGGTCGCTTCATCCTCGAACGCCGCGCCGAACACCGCGTTGAGCGCGCGCAGGAGCGGAACGTCGCCGCGACCGAGGCGGCGCAGGGTGACGGGTGCCTGGCTCATGCCGCGAGGATAGCAGACTTGCGGGACTGGCCCCTGCTGCCCAACGCCGGCCGGCACGCCCGAGGGGTCGCTCGACCCCTCGGGCGTCGGGGCTAGGCGATCAGGCCGTTGACGCCGCGCGGAAAGAAGCCGCCCGAGCCGCTGCCGCCCAGATAGACGATGCGCAGCACCTCGCCCGTGCTGCGCGAGAAGGCGAGGCCGTTGCCGTCGGTCGGCACGATGTTGGCCACCCCGTCGCGCCGGATGCCCTGGTCCTTGTCGCCCGTGCCGTCGAGCGCGTCGCGCGCGTCGGAGATCGCGCGTGCCGCCGGGGCGAGGCCCAGCGCGTTGAGCACGGTGCGGATCTCGCCGGCGTGGTAGGCCTCCACGGCCAGCAGCCCGGCGGCGGCCTCGAGCACGGCCCGGTCGGCGATCAGCGGTGCTGCACCCTTGTAGGCGGTGACCCCGACATCCTCGAACAGGAAGGCGCCGAGCAGGAAGTTGCGCTCGTTGGCGAAGGCGTCGAACCGCTCGCCTGGGCCGACCAGCCCCGCGGCGCGCGCGGCGGCGGTGAACGCGCCGTTCAGGTCGATCGCCGGCCGGGCGACGGCGCCGGCCCCGAGCGCCGCGCGCAGGAACCGGACATGGTTCTCCTCGTCCGTCGCGATCTCGCGGGCATATTCGCGGATCGCCCGCGTGCGGAACCCCACCTTGCGGCCGCCGGTCACGGGACCCATGGTTCCGGTCCCCGACAGGTCGCCGGCAGCGAGGCCGCGCCCGAACGCCGCGCGCAGGTAGAACTCGGCCTCGAGATATTCGAGGTTCAGCGCGAAGTTCAGGATGTCGGCGTCGGTGACGGACTGCGCCGCCGCCTGCCTGCCGCCCGCGGCGCCCAGGGCCCCCGCGGCCGCCACGCCGGTGGCTGCCAGCATCGCCCGCCACGCGAAAGCCCGACGCGACCCGCTTGTGTGCTCGGTGATCATCATTGCCCGTCCCAGACGCTGTGTTGGCTCGCGGGCGGCCGATCGTGCCGGCAACCCACTGACCCTACGGGCGGACGGCGGGCGAAGTTGCGGGGATGCTCCCGGTCACCGATCCGTGATCGCCGCAGGCTCGGGCACCGAGGCAGCCGTCACCCCGGCCTTCCTCACGGTGGCGATGCGACCAGAAACCCCTTCGAGATCACCGGCCCGGTCGGCAGGCCCGTGGGCGAGCCACCCGGCGGCTCCAGGCTGACCTCGACCAGCGCACCCGCCGCCAGCGCCTCCGGCGGCAGCGCTTCCAGCGTGCGCCGGTTCTCGCTCGTCGGATCGAGCAGCCCCAGCGAGACCGGCCGCGACGCGCCCACCGGCAGGAGCCACAGCTGCGGTACCCTCGCCGCGTCGGTCGCAGCCGCGACCGGCCGGGCGAGCAGGTCGGCCTCGCCCGAGGCGGCACCGACGACCCAGATCGGACGTCCTTCGGCGTCGGTCAGCACGGCGACCAGCCGGGGTGCCGGTGACCGGCTCGAGCGCGACGACGCCCAGGGCCAGCGCCGCAGCCGTCGCCAGACCGGCCCAGCCGCGCCAGAATCCGAGGCGCTGCCACCAGGCCGGTCCCGGCCGGGGCGGCGAACCGGGCAGCGAGCGGCTGATGCGCTGCCACACCTCGGGCCGCGGGGTCACCGGCGGCACGTCCTCGCCGAGCGGCGCCAGGCGCTCCTGCCAGGCTTCGACGCGCGCCAGGAAGCCCGGCTCGCGCGCCAATCGCCGCTCGACCGCGGCGCGCTCCTCGCCCGACAGCACGCCCAGCGCATACTCGGCGGCCAGCAGCTCCAGATCGTCCTCGCCCGGCATCACGGCTGCTCCAGGCACTGGCGCAGGCGCATCAGGCTGCGCCGCACCCAGCTCTTGACCGTGCCCACCGGCCGGCCCAGCGATGCCGCGAGCTGGTCGTAGCTGAGGCCCGCCTGGTAGGCGAGCACCACGCAGCGGCGCGGCTCGGGCTCGAGGCGGTCCAGGCAGGCCTGCAGCAGCCGCCGGGTGGCCGAAGCCGCCCCGAGATCGGGCGTTGCGGCATCCTCGCCCACGTCCTCCAGGGCCTCGACCCCCACGACTTCGCGCCGGTGCCGGCGCAGATGATCGAGCGCCGCGTTGCGCGCCATGACCGTCAGCCAGCCCATGGCCGAACCCCGGGCGATGTCGAAGTGGCGCGCCCGCTCCCACACCCGGAGATAGACGTCGTGCAGGACCTCCTCGGCCACCTCCCGGCGCCGCAGCAGCCGCACCAGCACGCCCAGGAGCCGGCTGCTGGTCTGGCCGTAGAGGATCGCCAACGCCTCCCGGTCCCCGCCAGCCACGGCCATCAGCCAGGCTGCCAGAGCCTCGTCATCGGGTTGCTGCACGTCGCTTCGGGCCGGCATCACCTCTCCATGGGGCAACACGCCCGCCGGGCGCGGCACGCCCTCCGTCACCCGCTGGTTCACGCCACCCCTACGTCTGGGAAGCGGAGAACGGATGCAGAGGTCGCCGCGCGTGTGCAGATAAATTCGCCCGGCAGGTTCCGTTCCTTGGACCCTCATCCCTTGGGCCAACCTGCCGCTGGCAAGCTCGCCAGCCCGACGCTGGCCAGCCAGATCGCCCGCCACTGGACCGACGTCACCCGCGACCCCGACCCCGGTTGCGACACCTACTGCGCAACCCCGGTTCCCGCCGGCAACCGCATTGAGGACTTGAGCGCCGACACACCCCCACAGGCGTGCTCATCCTCCTGGCGGGTCGGGTCGCCGAACTCGAGCTGCACCGTGCCATGTGCCAGCCTGCCGCCCTTCACCGGCAGGCTTTCCGAAGAACTGAGCACCCCCTTACAAGCATGTCAGCCCGGACCGGCTGAGCCGGTTCGGCGACGGCAGCTAAGGCGTGCTCTACGTGGCGGCAACCTTCGAGACCGCACTCCTCGAGAACATCCACCACCATGGCCGTTTCATGGCCCGTACCCGAGAGCCGCCCGGCTGGACCGCGCACTTCAGGGAACTCGTACGGGACGGCGCGATACCTCTACACGGCCTGCGCGAACCCGATCGGGCAGTCGCACCGGCAGTCGATCCCGACAACTGCGCCCATGCGCAACGCCTGGGCGGGAATCCGCCCGCGGACGGAGCGGCCGGCCTAGCCTATCCAAGCCCCGCAGCGTTCCGCCGTGCACCCAATCTCCCCCGCGATCGAGCTGATCGCCGCCCACTCCGAGGCATGCTCTGCTCGATACTCGGACATCATCCGCATGGCCCGCGCCCCCAAGTCCGGTGAATACCTCGTCTGCCTGCTCGTCGCTCCATCCCTTTAGGGTCCGGAGCCTGCTGCAAATTCGGCGCGGTTCAACCTGAGACTAAGCAGATCGACGTCCTCCCGACTGCCGTGCCGCGCACTCGAACCCAGAAACCACTCACCTTTGCTAGGGATGGGCTCAAATCACCCCGGCTACCGCGTAGCACGCGACAGAATCCAGACATCGTTAGGGAATGGTAGTGGCCCACAGCTACCACCAAAGAAAACCAGCCTGCCGCTCGCTTTGTCGAAATCAGAGGAAGCAACATTTCTTGCCGTTGGGCCGGGGCCCACTGGCAAGATTTTCTCCCAATTTGGGGCGATGCCGAACGCATTGTTGAGCCGCCAAGTCTCATCGGAGCATGTGTCGCCCAGTATACCGCCACCATACATGATTAGGCGGTCCGTTTTTGGATCATAGCCTTCTCCAGCTAAGAACCTTCCTTGGGGCTGCGCGCCTGTTGGATTGCGCCTGATCCATTTTGGCACGCCCCCGAAGCCGTTGGCTTGCGTAAGTATCCAAACGTCTTCGAAGAAAACATCAGGTGTAATACTGATCCCGCCATATACTAGCAGTTGGTTCTTGGCGGCATTGTAGACCATTGCGCCATGATAGGTACGCCCCTCTGGTTTCGCTCCGGTCGGCAATAATTCGTGCCAAATAGAAGGGACAGGCGCCGATCCATCGGCATTACTTAAGATCCATACATCATTTAGGTAAATTGAATTTCCTGCGCCGCCAAATATGATTAGCCTGTTGTTTTGTTTGTCGTAAGCAACTGCTCCTTCACTCTCACGAGCAGCAGGCGACGGGCCTGGCTGGGGTGTTATTTGCAGCCACTTTGGCTGACCACCAGTTCCATCCGCATTTGTCAGAACCCAGACCTCGTTCAAAGTCCCGCAACCAAAGCATGGCGAGCCGGCAAACACGATCAGCCGATTGGTGTTGGCGTTGTAAACGCCTCCAGCGCGGGCCCGATTCAGCGGCACCGGCGGAGAGAGCTTCGTCCATTGAGGTGTCGCTGCTCTCGGCGGAAGGGCGTTCGCCAGCACCCAGATGTCCCCGACAGCGTCACAGCAGACGTCGGGTCCAATGCCACCATAGGTAATGAGGCGGTTCGTCTTTCGGTTGTAAGCAGTTGCAACTGTATCTGCGATTTGCGGTGGCGTCGGACCTGTGACGGTGACTGTCTGCCATGTATGCGCAAACGCAGCAGAACAACTAAATAGTACAATAAGAATGACGAATATAATATACTGATTGAATTTTTCAGTAAAGGAATTGCGATTAATATTCCCCATTCGCAAGATCAAACCTGAAAGACGTCTATACAGCACCGCTGCCGTTATCAACCTTGCTTCCCGGTCAGCTTGGACGGATCCGAACTGCGCAACGAAATCGGCGAGAGCCCGTCCATCAGCAGCCTCCTATCTTGACGCACACTTGATCTCGGGTAGCTCGCTTTGTGATTGGTGTAATTGATCTGGATCAATTACACTGAATTCTTCTGAATCCTGGCTTCCAGGGTCGACCTTGCGTAGTTCCAACGCATCCGGCAAGCCTGCGAGGTTCGAATAGGCCCCGGACGCCACGAGGCCCGCGTCATGGTGATGACCTTGTGTCAGGCGGCCATCCACCCGCTGGCCGACAGCGCCCACACCCCCTATCTGGCAAGTTCAGGGCCGTCCGTGCCGGTCACGGCCGCACGCTGGCCGTCTCCCATTCCTCAGCCCCGGAGCCTGCTGGCAGCAGGCGACTCTGTCGTGTTCCAGAGGCAGCCAGCGCCGAAATGCTTGAGTATCGGCTTATGTTCCTATATACCTTGCCGTCATGCGTCCCGCTACCCCCGACAAGCCCCCCACCGAGCGCCAGCGCTGGATCGCGGCGCCGGCTCGCCGCCGGCAGCCGTGGTGCGGGCGGCCGCGTACGCGTCGATGCCGGTGGCGACGCTGCGCGCAGGCTGGCGACGGACGAGGATTTCCGCGAGCTGGTCGAGGCCGAGCGCGAGCAGCTGGCGCTGATCCCGGGAGGTGGCGGCGGTGGAGCGAATCCACCACCGGCAGGCGATCGAGCGGGCGCTGGCGGACGGGCGGGTCAGCATCGTCGGGCAGCTCCTGCGCCTGGGCGTGGCCCTGCCCGCACTCGCCGGAAGCCCGGCCGGACGGAAGGCCGCTGCGGACGCGCTGCGCGCGGTCGCCGACGGCGAGCTGGACGACGAGCGCGACGAGGAGGAGCTCGACGACGCGGAGTGGCTGGCCAGCGTGCCGGTGGTCGAGCCCGATCCCGAGCGCGAGGCGGAGCGCCGCCGGCTGCTGCTCGAGCTCGAGCCCAGGATCCTGCGCCGGGTCACCGGCACGGCCAGCCTGCGCCAGGTCGAGCAGCTCAAGGTCGCGGCCGATCCCGTGGCCTACGAGGAATGGTTCGCCCGCCAGCCCAAGCCGCCGCGCAGCCCCGCCACCTGCCTGACCGCCGAGGACGCGGCCATCGTCGAGCACGTCACCCGCCACAACCCGCCCTGGATCAGCGGGCCCTATCTCGGCTACTACCGCCCGCCGGTCCCGGCCGAGCTGTTCCGCCCCGAGGCCGCCAACGACCGGGCACGCCCGGCCCCGGACGCCGTCCCCGCCCCCACCCCGGCGACGGCGACCGCGGTGGAGCTGGTGGCAGCCCTGCGCGCCCGGGTCGAGCGCCTGCTCGACCGCACCGCCCCGCGCCTGGCCGAGGAGCTCGACCTCGCCGAGGCGATCTGTGCCGTGAAGTGGCCGAAATGGCCGGCCTATGCCGGCACCCTCGACCTCGACCTGCTGCGCCGTGCCTTGGCCGACCTTGCCATCGACCCCGCCACCCTCACCTGGCTGGGCAGCCGCGAGCTGGCGCTGGCCTGCGGTGCGGTCAAGCAGGCCCAGGGGCCGTGAGCCCCGCCGCCGCCGTCTCCTTGCTCGCCGCGACCTCCGCCTGCTCCGCCTCGTCGAGCAGAAAGCGGCTGTCGTGGCGGCGCGCCACCAGGTAGCGGCGCACCGGGGCCTCGCGGCCGCGGTGGAAGGAAACCGCCCGGGCCTCGAGTGCCGCGTCGGCCCGGGTCATGCGGCGGCGCAGGCGGCGATGCTCGACCCAGTCGCCCAGCACGTAGACCTCGGTCCAGCGCCCGCCGTCGCTGACGTCCTGGAACAGGCGCCAGCGGATGGCACCGTTGCGGCGGCGCAGGTGGCCGACCTCGTCCATGGCGGCGACGAAGGCGGGCGCGTCGCCGGGGCCCACCTCGTAGTCGATCTGGACCATGACCGGCCCCTCCTCGGCCGCGGCCTGGATCGGCGGCAGGGGCTCCTGGCGCTCGGCCGGCTTGAGGTCGGGCGCCTCGCCGGCGGTGAGCGGCATGCGCCAGTGCAAAGCGAGGCTGGCCAGCATCAGGATGCCGGCGAGCAGGTAGGCGGTCTCCAGCCCGGTGCGGTCGGCGAGCTCGCCCCAGGCCCAGGCGCCCACGGCCATGCCGCCGAACACCACGGTCTGGTAGAGCGCCAGCACGCGCGCCTGGACCCAGAAGGCGGTGCGCATCTGGACGGTGATGTTGAAGGTGGAGAACGCACCCAGCCAGGCCGTGCCGGCCACCGCCAGGGCGGGGACCACGGCCGCGGCCCGGCCGGGTGCGAGGCCGATCAGGACGAAGGCGAGCCCGCCCGCGGCGGAGAGCAGGGTGATGACGAACTCGGCCCCGCGCCGCTGGCGCAGCGGGTGGATCAGGAAGGCGCCGAGGAGTGCGCCCACCCCGAAGGCGCCGAGCAGGAGGCCGTAGACGATGGGACCGCCGCCCAGCCGGTCGCGGGCGACCAGGGGCAGGAGGGCCAGGGCCGCCGAGGCGGCGATGCCGAACACGGCGGCGCGGATCAGCACGCCGCGCAGGGCCGGCGTCTCGGAGACGTAGCGCAGGCCGGTCAGGACCGCACTGCCCAGCCGCTCGCGCGGCAGGTCATCCTTGGGCAGCTGGCGGCGCCAGAACAGGAGGACGGCCACCAGCGCCAGGGCGGCCACGCCGTTGAGCAGGAAGGCGGCCTCGGTGCCGAAGCCCGCCACCACCGCCCCGCCGACGGCGGGCCCGAGTGCCCGGGCGAGGTTGAAGCCGATGGCGTTGAGCGTCACCGCGGCGGCCAGCTGCTCGCCCGGCACCAGCTCGCGCACCACGGCCTGCCAGGCCGGGCCGTTGAGTGCTGCCCCGGTGCCGATCAGGAAGGTGAACAGGAGCAGCATGGTGGGGGTCAGCAGGCCCAGGGCACTGATGCCGGCGAGCCCGAAGGCCGCGGCCGCGACCCAGAGCTGGGCCACGAGCAGCACCCAGCGCCGGTCCCACAGGTCGGCCAGGGCCCCGGCGAACAGGGCGAAGAGCAGGATCGGCGCCATGGTCGCGGTCTGGACCAGGGCCACCATGTCGGGCGTGCCGGCCAGCGTGGTCATCAGCCAGGCGGCACCCACGCCCTGGACCAGCCAGCCGGTGGAGCCGATCAGGTTGGCGGCCCAGATCGCCCGGAACATGGGCAGGCGCAGCGGCCGGAGAATGCCCCCGCCATGCCCGCCCCGTGGCCGCCCGTCCGCCGTCATCCGCCCCCACTAGGCCAGCCCCGGTGCCGGGGCAAGCTGGCGGCACCGGCCGGATGGCGCTAGCCTGGCCCGGCCCATGATCGAGACCCTCGCCGTCGCCGGCTACCGCTCGCTGCGCGAGATCGTGCTGCCGCTGGCCCGGCTCAGCGTCGTCACCGGCGCCAACGGCAGCGGCAAGTCCAGCCTCTACCGCGCCCTGCGGCTCCTGGCCGAGACCGCGCAGGGCGGGCTGGTGGCGAGCCTGGCACGCGAGGGCGGCCTGCCCTCGACGCTGTGGGCGGGGCCGGAGCGGTTCAGCCGCGCCATGCTGGCCGGGCGCCAGCCGGTGCAGGGCACGGTGCGCCGGGAGGTGGTCCAGCTGCGCCTGGGCTTCGCCGCCGCGGACTTCGGCTACGCCATCGACCTCGGCCTGCCCAGGGACGGCGGCTCGGCCTTCGCGCTCGATCCCGAGATCAAGCGCGAGTGCATCTGGGCCGGGCCGGTGCTGCGGCCGGCGCGCCTCCTGGTCGACCGGCGCGGCCCGGCCCTGCGCAGCATCGACGCGGACGGCGCCTGGCAGGAGATCCCCGGCCCGGTCCCCGGCTTCGAGAGCATGCTCACCGCCTTTGCCGACCCGCGCTCGGCCCCGGAGATGCTGGCGGTGCGCGACCGGATCCGCTCCTGGCGCTTCTACGACCATCTCCGCACCGACCCCGCCGCCCCGGCGCGCCAGCCGCAGATCGGCACCCACACCCCGGTCCTCGGCCATGACGGGGGCGACCTCGCCGCCGCCCTCCAGACCATCCGCGAGATCGGCGACGCCCGAGGCCCTGGACCGTGCCGTGGCCGACGCCTTCGCCGGCGCTTCGGTCGAGGTCGCGGCCGAGGGCGGGCGGTTCACGCTGGCGATGCGCCAGCCCGGCCTGCTCCGTCCCCTCACGCGCGGCCGAACTCTCCGACGGTACCCTGCGCTACCTGCTCCTGGTGGCGGCCCTGCTCACCCCGCGGCCGCCGCAGCTGATGGTCCTGAACGAGCCCGAGACCAGCCTCCACCCCGACCTGCTGCCGGCCCTGGCGCGGCTGATCGCGCAGGCCGCGGGCCAAGGCCAGGTGGTCGTCGTGACCCACAGCGCTCCCCTGCTCGCCGGGCTCGCGGGGCTGCCCGATACGGCGGTGATCCGGCTCGAGAAGGAGCTGGGTGCGACGCGGATCGCGGACCGGAGTGCCCTCGAGGCCCCAGCCTGGCAGTGGCCGAAGCGCTGAGCGGAACCCGGGAACCCTGACCCCGGCCCCGGGTTTACGCGGCGAGTCCCAGACCGGCGCGCCGTCGCGCGCCCAATCCTTGCCGCATCGGAGCATGCCGCCATGGCCACCACCGCCCGCCCCGCCTTCCCGCGCGAAGGCGTCTACGCCGACGACCGCCTCGGGCCGCCCGCCGTCCGCCGCATCTCCTGGGGAGCGATCGTCGCGGGCGTGGTCGTCGTCCTGGTCGTGCAGATGGCGCTGATGCTCCTGGGCCTCGCCATCGGCACCGCCACCATCGACCCGGCCACCGCCGACACGCCCACCGCCTCGACCCTGGGCGTCAGTGGCGGCATCTGGTGGCTCGCCTCGACCGCCATTGCCGTGTTCGTCGGCGGCTGGGTCGCCGGCCGGCTGGCCGGCATGCCCTCGCGCACCGACGGCACCCTGCACGGCGTGGTCACCTGGGCGGTCTCGACCCTGATCGCGATCTACCTGCTCTCGACCGCCATCGGCGGCCTGGTCGGCGGTGCCTTCGGCGCCCTGGGCTCGGCGGCACAGGCGGTGGGCCAGGGCACCCAGTCGCTGGCCAGCACCGCCATGCAGGTCGTCCCCGACGACATCCGCAACCAGGCCGAGAGCCTGTTCGACCGGGCGCCCGCCGTGGCTGGCCAGGTCCAGGGCGAGGCGCAGCAGGCGCAGCAGGCGGCCGGCGGCGGCAGCATGGTCGAGGCCGTGCAGCGCGTGGTCCGCGGCGTGCAGGAAGGCGCCTCGCCGCAGGACCGCGACGCCGCGCTCAACGTGATCTCGCAGCAGGCCGGCATCCCGCGCGAGCAGGCCGAGCAGCGTCTCGAGCAGTTCCAGACCACCTACAACGAGTACGCGCAGCGCGCCGAGCAGGAGACCCGCCAGGCAGCGCAGGCCGCCGCCGAGACGGTCTCGCAGGTTTCCTTCTGGTCGGTCGTGGCCCTGATCCTGGGTGCCGTCCTGGCCGCCCTCGGTGGCAGCCTGGGCACGCCGCGCGACGAGCCGCACTACGCCGCCTGAGGCGTCACCGGTCCGGGAGAGGGCTGGACCCGCCCTCTCCCGGCACTCCCTCGAACCGGCCGGCCCACTCCTCGTGCTCGGAACGGGCCCAGCATCTGCCACCGTCCCCAGGGCAGCGCCCGGCGCACCGCGAACCCGCCGATGTCGCGCGCCCGCGGCACGATCACGCTGTCGATCCATGCCGCAGACGGTGAACCGTCGCAGCTCGGTTCCATTCCAGGTTGCCAGCTCATCCCCACCTCGCCTAGCGTGGAACCTGTCGGCGCAGGCTCCGCGAACGCCTGCCCGACGGCACCAGCCGACACGACAACAATCGGGGAGGAACCATCGATGCGCGTGACCGGAGCGACCCTCGCGGGTGCGGCCCTTGCCGCCCTGCTCCTCGCACCGCTGGCCGCCGGGGCCAGCCCTGCCACCAACGCCGAGCGGATCGCCAAGGGTTTCCGCATCGCCCCGGTGCCGCTGAACCTCACCGGGCTGGACCGCAACCTGGTGGGCATGGGCAGCTACCTGGTCAACGCCGTCAGCGGCTGCAACGACTGCCATTCCGTGCAGCCCTTCGCCCCCGGCGGCGACCCCTATCTCGGCCAGCCCAAGAAGACCGACAAGCCGCACTACCTCGCCGGCGGCCGCGCCTTCGGTCCCTTCGTCTCCCCGAACCTCACCCCCGACGCCAATGGGCGCCCGGCGGGCCTGACCCAGGCCCAGTTCATCCAGGTGATGCGCACCGGCAAGGACCCGGACGATCCCTCGGTGCTGCTGCAGGTCATGCCCTGGCCGGTCTACCAGGACATGGCCTTCGACGACCTGAAGGCGATCTACGCCTACCTGCGGGCGGTCCCGTCGCGGCCGTTCCCGACGCCCTGACGAGGCGGCGCTGGCCGGTGCTGCGACAGCGCCGGCCAGCGATAGGCGCACGGTCGGAAATGTTAGCCGCTTGAAATCAAACAGGTTTCTGGGTTCGTTTGGCAATGGCGAATCACGTGTTGGCTGCGTACAGGTGCGAGCAGCGATAGGAATTACATCCTTGCACTCTGACCCTTCCCGACCGGTGGGTCAAGCATCGCGCTAACGCGACGGTAACGCACTGCCGCTACTACCAACGGTGGAACCGCGCCAAGCCGGAATGAGCCCGAGCGGAGACACGCAGGTTCGCAACGCTCAGCGACTTCGCAAGTCGCAACGTGCGCTCATTAGTTGACTAATTGGGCGACAAGGTAGCCGTCGTTCCGCAGCTCGGAGACGCTACTCTAATTCGTCCACCATCTGAAAGTCGGTCGGCGCCAACCGCTCGGACGCGACGAGAGGGCGTAGAATCCGCTAAGCCTCGCGTACTGTCGACAGCGGCCGCCTCTGCACCTAGGGACATTCGGCTTCGGCAAGGTTTCCAATGGACACCACAAGATCGCGCTGCCACTCGGCGTTGCCGGGATCGCGGCGGCGAGCCGGTCGGTGATCCTCCTTGCCTTCGGTGTAGGCCTGGAGTGCGCCGGCAAGGTCGCCCTGGGCCGTGCGCACGTCGCCGAGCTTGCTCCAGCTGACGGAGAGGTCGCGTTGCCACTCGGCGTTGCCGGGATCGGCGGCGGCGAGCCGGTCGCGTGATGTCCTTGCCTTCGGTGTAGGCCTGGAGCGCACCGGCAAGTGATCGCCTGGGCGCTGCGCACGTCGCCGAGCCTATCCCAGCTGACGGAAGGTCGCGCTGCCACTCGGCGTTGCCGGGATCGGCGGCGGCGAGCCGGTCGGCGATCGTCCTTGCCTTCGGTGTAGGCCTGGAGCGCACCCGGCAGGTCGCCCTGGGCCCTGCGCACGTCGCCGAGCTTGTTCCAGCTGACCGAGAGGTCGCGCTGCCACTGCGGCGTTGCCGGGATCGGCGGCGGCGAGCCGGTCGCGGATGTCCTTGGCTTCGGTGTAGGCCTGGAGCGCGCCGGCAAGGTCGCCCTGGGCCGTGCGCACGTCGCCGATGCTAGCTCCAGCTGACCGAGAGGTCGCGCTGCCACTCGGCGTTGCCGGGATCGGCGGCGGCGAGCCGGTCGCGATGTCCTTGCCTTCGGTGTAGGCCTGGAGCGCGCCGGCAAGGTCGCCCTGCGCCCTGCGCACGTCGCCGATCCGATCCCAGCTGACGGAGAGGTCGCGCTGCCACTGGGCGTTGCCGGGATCGGTGGCGGCGAGCCGGTCGGCGATGTCCTTGCCTTCGGTGTAGGCCTGGAGCGCGCCGCAAGGTCGCCCTGGGCCGTGCGCACGTCGCCGAGCTTGCTCCAGCTGATGGAGAGGTCGCGCTGCCACTCGGCGTTGCCGGGATCAGCGGCGCGAGCCGGTCGGCGATGTTTCCTTGCTTTCGCGTGTAGGCCTGGAGCGCGCCGGCAAGGTCGCCCTGGCGCCTTGCGTACGTCGCCGATGCGTTCCCAGCTGACGGAGAGGTCGCGCTGCCACTCGGCGTTGCTCGGGATCGGCGGCGGCGAGCCGTCGCGGATGTCTTGCCTTCGGTGTAGGCCTGGAGCGCACCGGCAAGGTCGCCCTGGGCCGTGCGCACGTCGCCGATCTTGTCCCAGCTGATCGAGAGGTCGCGCTGCCACTCGGCGTTGCCGGGATCGGCGAGCGGCGAGCCTGTCGCGATGTCCTTGGCCTTAGCGTAGGCCTGGAGCGCGGCCGGCAAGGTCGCCCTGGGCCGGCGCACGTCGCCGACCTTACCCCAGCAGACGGAGCGGTCGCGCTGCCATCGCCGATTGCCGGGTCGGCGGCTGCGAGCCGCTCGGCGAGGTTTTTCGCCTCGACGTATGATCTGAAGCGCATCTGCTAAGGTCGCCCTGGGCCGTGAAGCACGTCGCCGAACTCTATTGTAACTTACTGCAGAGATCACGTGCCACTCGGTGTATATCATGAGGATCATTTATCAGCGAGCTCGCCAGTGATCTCTCTCGCTTGAGTGTAGGCCTGCAGAGCAACGTCGAGACCGCCCTGCACTTGTTGTACGTCACCCAAGATTGGTATAGGCGATACTAGCGTCGCGGAGTTCGCCTAATTTTAGCGCCAGAGCAGCGGCATGCTCGGCGGCCGCTGCGGTCTTGACCAAGTCACCGAGTTGTCGCGCGAGTTTAGCGACCTTGATCCAGGTCCAGTGGTCGCTCGGGTTCGAGTTCTGTAGCGCGCTCGCCGTATATTAACGCGGCGTCTCTGTTTCTTGGCGCCAGAACCGCACCTAGCCGCCGAGCCTCTTGAGCCGCGACGGCATTTACGTTGGGAGTATCCGCTTCGAGCGCCTCGCCTAGCCGCCTAGCGAAGAAGTCTCGGCGGCGGACGTACTTCCGGCCTGTAGACCCTTAAGCCGGCCGCTGCCGAGTCGGCCGTTTCCGGCTTCTGGCCCGCCTCCGCCAGAGAACGGACGGCGTCGGTTAGATCTGCGGCTGTTCCGGCATCGCTGTCGCCGAGGCGAGGATCCACGCCGCTGCGCCCCACAACCGCGGTCGTGAGCTGCACGAGCGTGTCCCTCGCCAGAGCGTCGATGGGGCCGTCGCGCCGCAAGGCCACTGTCGGGTGTCGGCCGGCCGGCCCAGACGAGCGCAGCGCCGCACCGCAACGTAGGCGTCATGCAGCAGCTCGGCCGGGATGGCGAAGGCGACGAGGCAGGTTTGGGATTCTCCGCCCCTGCATCGACCGCCGCCAGCATGCCCCAGACCGTGTTCCCCAGCGGGTCGAGGACTGGCGCGCCGCTGAAGCCGCGCTTCGCGAAATAGCCGCGCCGCGTGGCGTCGGCGTCCAGCTGATGCCAACCGGAATCGTTGAGGTTCCGGGTCAGGAGAGCACGGGCAGTCTGGCCCGTGCCGGCGTAGGCCGAAGCGAACCGTAGACGTAGCAGTGCTGCTCTCCGGCGGATCGACAGCCGCCAGGCTAGGATGCCGGATCTCGTCGAGCGGTTCGTCCAGGATCAGGACCGCGATGTCCTCAAGCTCCTCGCCCGTGTTCTCGGGAAACCAGCCGCATTCGGCGACGCGGGCGCCGACCTCCCGGCGCAGGCCGCCGAAGTTCAAGCGCAGCTCGCCCACGGGACGTGCGGCCGGGCTGACCGTGCCCAGGCCGAGATGATCGCGCACGACATGGGCGCAAGTCAGCGCGACCTGATCGCCGATCAGGAACGCCTGTCCCGCGACCCCGTCCCCCATCGGTCGGCGGGGCCAGCCAAGCGACGGCGTGATTAGGCCTCCGCGGCTTCGGCATCGGCCCCCTTCCCCTTCCAGGCGATGGTGACCTTGAGGTTCGCGGCCGCCTCGCCTTCCACCAGGATGATGCCGGTCTTGCCGCTGATGTTCACCCCGAACTCGACCTTGACCTGATCGGCACCGGCGGCGGCCTGCTTCAGCTTCGCGACGATGCCGGCGGCCAGTTCGCGCACCATGTCGATCCCGTCGTCCCAGGCGACGAGGGCCTTGTCGCGAAGCCCGCTGGCCGGCGTTACGCCCTCGGCCGGACCGGGCGGTGGCAGGCTGGATTGGACCAGCACCGTGGCACCGGAAGGCAACTCGAATCGCGTGTATTCGGCCATGGCGCATCCATCCCCAACGTCATCTATGCCTGCAGTTGAGCCGAAATCGTTCAGGGACGCCAGACTGGCGGGGACGCGCGTGCGGCGGCCGCTCACTCCAGCCGGCACCCCTCCCGCGGCGAGAGCCAGCGGGCGCTGCGGGTGACGCCCGTGCCGCGCGCGGTCGTGCGGCGGGCGGGCTCGTCGACGGTCAGCTCCGAGTAGGGCAGCCATTGCTGGACGTAGCCGCGGCAGTAGGCGTCGTCCTGGCCCATGACGAAGCGGCAGGAGCAGTATTCCTTGGCGGTGAAGGCCGGGAGGATGCCGGGGAAGGCCGCGACGTGCGGCCAGTTCCAGGCGAGGAAGCCGGCGAGCAGGAGGAGAAGGGCGAGGCCGAGGCGGGCGGCCCAGCGTCTCATCGGGCGAAGGCGGCGATGGCCGCCTGGAGGAAGGGGCCGGTGGGAAAGCCGCTGCGGTCGTCGGCGGTGCGGGCGATGACCAGGCCGTGGCTGGGGAGGACCAGGAGCTTCTGGCCCCAGTGGCCGCTGGCGGCCAGCAGGTCTTCCGGGGCCTCGGCGTAGGGGCGCTCGCCGTCGGGGCCGGGGCGGTTCAGCCACCAGTGGGCGCCGTGGATGCCGGGTCCGGCGAGGGCGGGGCTGGGCGTGGCGGCAAAGGCGGTCCAGCCCTCGGGCAGGAGGCGGGTGCCGGCCCAGCAGCCGTCGCGCAGGTAGAGCAGGCCGATGCGGGCGAGGTCGCGGGGCGTGAGGTAGAGGTAGGAGGATCCCACGAAGGTCCCCTGCCCGTCCCGCTCCCAGGTGGCCGAGGTGACGCCCAAGGGGTCGAACAGGGCGGTCCAGGGATAGTCGGGGTAGCGGTCGGGGCCGACCAGGTCGCGCAGGGCTGCCGACAGGATCAGGCTGTCGCCGCTCTTGTAGGCCCAGGCGGTGCCGGGGTCGGCGGCCATGGGTTGCGCGGCGGCGAAGGCACGCCATGTCGCCGCGGCCGCGCGTGTAGAGCATGGCCAGCACGTCGGAGAACAGCGGCGCGTATTCGTAGCCTTCGACGAAATCGATGCCGCTGCGCATCTGCAGGAGCTCGCGGTAGGTGATCCGGGCCTTGTCGCCGTCGCCGATCCAGGGGCTGCGTTCCGCCACCGGCCGGTCGAGGTCGACCAGGCCTTCGGCGACGGCACGGCCGTAGAGGGCCTGGAGCACGCTCTTGCTCGCCGACCAGACGATGTGCGGCCGGTCGGGGCCGAAGCCGCGGGCGTAGCGCTCGTAGACCAGGCGGCCGTCCCGCACCACGACGAGGCCGTTGGTGCGGGGACCGTCGCGGTCGGCCTCGTCCCGGCCGGGCGGGAAGGCCAGCGCCTCGAAGGCGGCGACGGCGGCGGGGTCGGCGGGAGCGGCGGTCGTCCAGGCCGGGACCGGCCAGGCCTGGATCGCGGCGTCGGGGCATGCCGCCGCCGGTGCGGCGCCAGCCAGCAGCAGGAGGGCGGCGAGGCGGCGAATCATGCGGCCGAGGTAGGTCCGCACCGGCATAGCTCAAGCCGATGGAGGCGATAGCCGAGCGATATTTCACGCCGGGCATGGCGGCGTTCAGTCTCGTGCCGACGCGGCGCCAGAACGCCCGCGAAGGGGAGCAAGACGATGCGGCGATCGACGGGACGTGGACTTGGTCTGGTGTTGGCCCTCCTGACGCTCGGCGGCGTGCCCGCGGCACCGGGTGCGCAGGAGTTCTGCTACGGGCCGGGCGACGGCAGCTGCACGCCGCCGGACCGCTGGCCGGGTGCGTGCAACCTCGCCGCGTCCAGGCGCCAGTCGCCGGTCGACATCTTCGACAGCCGGCGCTCGCGCCTGCCGGAGCTGGTCTTCCGCTACCGGCCCACGCCGCTCAAGGTGCTGAGCAACGGCCACACGGTGGAGGTCGAGTACGAGGCGGGACGGGGCAGCATCGCCGTCGGCGGCGAGACCTGCGAGCTGCGCCAGTTCCACTTCCACACCACGGCCGAGCATGCGGTCGGCGGGGTGGTGGCACCGCTCGAGGCGCATCTGGTCCATGCCTGCCCGTCCGGCGGGTTGGTCGTGGTGGGCGTGCTGATGAACTACGCCCGCAACGAGCCGAACCGCGCGCTGGAGGCGGCGCTGGACGGGGCGCCGCGCGAAGGCGGCAGGTTCGTGGAGGGCGAGAACGAGGTCGAGGGCCGCGAGGTCGACGCCCGGGCACTCCTGCCGGCCGACACCCGCTACGTCACCTATGGCGGCTCGCTCACCACCCCGCCCTGCAGCGAGGTGGTGCGCTGGGTCGTGCTGCGGCAGCCGATGACGGTGTCGCGCGACCAGGTGCTGCGCCTGCAGCGGCTCCTGGCCGAGACCTCGCCCGACGGCTTTGCCCGCAACAACCGCCCGCTGCAGGACCTGGAGCGGCGCACGATCCGGGCGAGCCTGCCGCCGCGGTAGCCCCCGCCGGGCCGGCGCGAAGGTGTTGCGCCGGTCTTTGCGGAAGTTCATGATCTCCCGTTGAAGATGACCAAATCCGTTTTGGTCGCTTCCAAGGCTTAGCCCAAGTCGGGAGGAAACATGCGAGCTCGTTGGACGGGATGGGCGGCGGCTGCCGCGTTCGCCCTGGCGGTGCTGCCCGGTGCCGGGCAGGCGGCCGGGGTGACCGCCGAGGCGCTGCAGCAGGCGCAGGGCAATGCCGGCGAGTGGCTGATGTACGGCCGCGACTACCGCAACAACCGCTACAGCCCCCTCAGCCAGCTGACGCCGGAGAACGTGGCGCAGCTCAAGCCGGTGTTCGCCTACTCGACCGGCGGCAAGTTCGCCGGGCTCGAAGCGACGCCGCTGTTCCACGACGGGACGCTCTATTTCACCGGCGATTATTCGCGCGTGTTCGCGCTGGACGCGCGCACCGGCACGCTGCGCTGGTACTGGGAGCCGGTCTACGAGGACGGGGTCGAGGCGGTCCTGTGCTGCGGGCCCGTCAACCGTGGCCTCGCGATCCTGGGCGACCACGTGTTCGTGGGCACGCTTGATGCCCGGCTCGTGGCGCTCAACACCAAGGACGGCTCGGTCGCCTGGGAGCAGAAGCTCGAGGACTGGCAGAAGGCCTATTCCTCGACCGGGGCTCCCTTGGTCGTGGGCGACCTCGTGATCAGCGGGATCGGCGGGGCCGAGTACGGCGTGCGCGGCTTCGTGCAGGCGTTCAAGGCGGCAACCGGCGAGCCGGTGTGGAAGACCTTCGTCATCCCCGGCCCGGGCGAGCCCGGCAACGACAGCTGGCCCGGCGAGACCTGGAAGACCGGCGGTGCCTCGACCTGGCAGACGGGCGCCTACGACGCCGAGACGCGCACGCTGTTCTGGGGCACGGGCAATCCCGGGCCCTGGAACTCCGACCTGCGCCAGGGCGACAACAAGTGGAGCTGCTCGCTGGTGGCGATGGACGTCGACACCGGTGCCATCAAGTGGGCCTACCAGTACACGCCCAACGACGCCTGGGACTATGACGGCAACAACGCTCCAGCACTGCTGGACGTCACCATCGACGGCAAGCCGCGCAAGGTAGCGGTGCAGTCCAATCGCAACGGCTTCCTCTACGTGCTCGACCGGGTGACCGGCGAGTTCATCTACGCGACGCCGACCATTCCCGGCATCAACTGGACCACCGGGCTCGACCCGACGACCGGGCGGCCGACCATCAACGAGGGGGTACGGCCCAAGAGCGGCGGGCCCAAGATCGAGCCGATCGTGCCCGGCCTCGAGGGCGGGACCAACTGGTTCCCGATCGCCGCCGATCCCGAGAAGAACATCGTCTACCTCAACACCAACGACTGGGTGATGTCGCTCAAGGCCTGGAAGCCGGAGGACGTGGTCTACGAGGCCGGCAAGGTCTACATGGGCGTCGACTACCAGATGTACCGCCACAAGGAGCACACGGGCTTTTTGAAGGCGTTCGACGTCGCCAACAAGAAGTGGCTGTGGGAGCTGCCGAGTGCCTTGCCGATGTTCGCGGGCGTGCTCGCGACCAAGTCGGGCCTGCTGTTCACCGGCGACCAGCTGGGTTTCTTCCAGGCGGTCGACGCGGCCACGGGCAAGCAGTTGTGGCGGTTCCAGACCGGGTCGGGAATCAACGCCTCGCCGATCACCTACGAGCTCGACGGCACGCAGTACGTGGCGATCCTGTCGGGCCTCGGCGGCGATCCGGGCTTCTACTTCTCCGGGCCCAAGGGCGGCATGCTCTGGGTGTTCGCGGTCGACGGCAAGGTCGCCGACACGACCAGCTTCAACCCGCAGATCATCGAGACGGCCCTGCCCGTCTATGGCAAGTAGCCGCTTCGGCCAGCGCGGCGGTCTCGTCGCCGCGCTGGCGCTGGGTGCCGTCCTGGCGCCGACCGCCGCGGCCGGGGAGCCCTTGACCAACCCGGTCCTGGGCGATGCCGGAGCGATCGCGGCAGGTCGCAAGACCTACCGCCAGCGCTGCTACATCTGCCACCTCGCCCAGGGCGGACGGGGCCCCAACCTGTTCACCGACAAGCTCAGCGACGAGAAGTTCCTGATGACCGTGATCAACGGCCGCAAGGGTGCGGCCATGCCGGCCTTCGGGCTGCAGATGACGCCGGACGAGGTGTGGGAAGTCCACGCCTACGTCCGCTCGACGGACCATCACGAATGAGGGCGGTGGCGCTCGTCCTGATGGCACTGGTGCCGGCCGTGGCCGGGGCGGCGGATGATCGGCTCACGGGCCCCGCCAAGGTGCGCGGGCCGGAAACGCTGGCGATCGCCGGGGCGCGGGTGCGCTTCGCGGGCGTGCTGCCGCCCGACGAAAGCGCACTCTGCCACGGCCCGTCCGGCGCCTCCGCCTGCGTCGACGCCGCCGCTGCCGCCCTGACGGTGCTGGTCGGCGTGGGAACGGTCACCTGCACCAAGGAGCACCGGCTCGGCCACGGCTACTTCCTCGGCCGCTGCCGGACGGCCGACGGCACCGATCCCGCCCTGGCGCTGCTCGAGCTGGGGCTGCTGCAACCAGATCCCGCCGCCGCGCCAGCCGCCTACACGAAGGCGGCCGACGCGGCCAAGGCGGCCCGCGCCGGCCTATGGGGCAGCTGAGGCTTTCCCGGACCGGGCGGTGAGCCGGAACACCGGCGCCCGGTCGGGCATGGTGGTGACCACCGCCACGGGCGTCACGCGCTTCGGGCCGACGATCTCAAGGCGGAATTCCTTGACCAGCCGGGCCAGGACGAGCGTGGCCTCGATCAGCGCGAACTGGGCGCCGATGCACACCCGCGGGCCGACGCCGAAGGGCAGGTAGGCGAAGCGGTCGACAGGCGGGGCGCCGGGGAGGAAGCGGGTGGGGTCGAAGCGCTCGGGGTGGGTCCAGCGCTTGCGGTGGCGGTGCAGGATCCAGGGCGCCATGACCACGAGGCTGCCGGCCGGGACCTGGTGGCCGACCAGCTCGTCCTGCTCGCGGGCCATGCGGACGATGGTGAAGGCCGGCGGGTAGAGGCGCAGCGCCTCCTGGACCACGGCCCGGGTCAGCGGCAGCCGCTCCATCGCCGCCGCGGCCGCATCGGGCGAGAGGTCGACGTCGGCGGCCTCGGCGGCCACCAGCTCCTGCACCTCCGGGGCGAGGCTCAGGAGGTAGGCCGACCAGAACATGGTGAGTGCCGTGGTCTCGTGGCCGGCCACGGCCAGGGTCGCGATCTGGTCGCGCAGCTGGGTGGGCGTGAAGCCCTGGCCGGTCTCGGGGTCGCGTGCCGCCACCAGCACGTCGAACAGGTCGCGCGGCGGGTCGGCGGGCGGGGTGGCGGCACGCTCGGCGATCATCTTGTCGAGCACGCGCTTGAAGTCGCGCGCGAACCACCAGCGGGCGGCGTCGAGCGGGCTCGGCGTCTCGGCCGGCAGCATGAAGTCGAGGAACGACGGCCGTGCGATCCGGTTGCCGTAGCGCTCGAAGGCGGCGCGCAGGGCCACACCGTGCTCGGCCATGCCCTGCGAGAAGAAGGAGCGTCCGGCGATCTCCAGGGCCGCGCGCTGCACCACGCGCAACAGATCGACCGCGGCCGTGCCGCGCGCGGCGATCCCGGCCACCGTCTCCTCGGCGACGCGGGCGATGTGGGCGGCGGCGACGTCGAGGCTGCGCGGGGCGAAGGCCGGCGCCATGGTCCGGCGCTGGTGCTTCCAGGCATTGCCCTCGGCCAGGAACAGCCCGTCGCCCAGGATCGGCCGCAGGATGCGGATGGTGGCCGGGGTCCGGCCGTAGTTGGCGGCGTTGTCGACCAGCACCCGGCGGATGCCGTCGGGATGGTTCACCAGAAAGCTGTCGCGGCCCATGAACGGGCGCGAGAAGATGTCGTGCTCGTAGGCCGGCTCGCCCCAGGTGGTCAGCGCGTTGCGGCGCAGCTGCAGCATGGTGCGCCACAAGGGCAGCACCTCGGTGGCGCGCTTGGGGGCGGCCGGCACCACCGGCGTGCGGGCGAGGTCGGCCGCCAGCGCGTCCCAACTCGTGGCCAGGGTCATCGTCACGTTCCATTCCGCGGGCCAAGCCCGCTTGCCGACCGCATCGCCAGGGGCCAACTCAGATGCCGGCGCGCATGCCCGCGGTGGGGTCGCGCCAAGGCGAGGAGCGGCTCCATGGCTTTCGGCATGACCGAGATGCTGATCATCCTGGCGATCATCCTGGTCATCTTCGGTGCCGGGAAGCTCCCCAGCGTCATGGGTGATCTCGCCAAGGGGGTGCGGAATTTCAAGGCCGGGCTCAAGGACGACGAGCCGGCACCGCCGGCACCGCGTCTCACCCCGCCCGGCGCACCCCCCGCCGACGAGAACCGGTCTGCCTGAGGCCGCCTCAGTGATCGGAGCGGTGCAGGATCCGGTCGGCCATGCCCGTGTCGTAGGCGAGGCCGGCGGCGGTGACGATCGGCATGCCGCGCGGGCCGGCCAGGATCAGCCCCTTGCGGGCGAGTGCGCCGAACACCGCGGGGTTGGCGAGCCCGGTGGCGTCGCTGCTGCGCACCACGGCCGGGCCGATGTGGAAGTGGTCGCCGTGCGGCTCGGGCAGGTAGCGCAGGAGCACCGTACCCTCGCCGTCGGGCGGGTTGGCCATGCCGGGCTGGCGGGCGATCTCCTGCAGCAGCGCCAGGGTCTTGCACTGCAGCGGGTTGAGCTTGAGGGGATTGGGTCGTTCGGCCATGGCCGCGGGCTGCCTTTCGCTCCGGCGTCGCAGGCGCGGACCCTAGCCGGGCCGGGCGCGCTCGGCCAGTGCCACCCACAGGTGCGCGGATGAACGTCACCCTGGCCCGCCGTCTGGTCGGACTGGCGCGGCAGGCCTACCTCCGGGCCGACCCCACCCTCGGCGCGCGCTGGCAGCCGGGCCAGGTCGACGCGTTCGAGACCCCGGCCTTCACCGGGCTGGTCGCCTCGGACGAGCAGGCCGCCTACCTGGTCTTCCGCGGCACCAAGCTGCACCTCGACTCCGGCGACCTGTTCCGCCGCACGCTCCAGGCCTGGCTCGCCAATCTCGACTTCACCCAGGTCGAGGCACCGGGCGGCATGGTCCATCGCGGCTACGCCCGCGAGCTCGAGGGCCTCGACGCCCGGCTGCTGGAGATGGCGCGCGACCACGCGCTGGGCGGCAAGCCGATCTACGTCACCGGCCACAGCGCCGGGGGCGCCCTGGCGACGCTGGCGGCACGCCGCCTGCACGAGGCGGGTGCCGATGTGCGCGCGGCCGTGGTGTTCTCGGCACCGCGCGTCGGCGACCGGCGCTTCGCCGCCACCTATCCCGTGCCGCTGCTGCGGATCGAGCACCGGCACGACCTGATCCCGCACCTGCCGCTGCCGCCGTCCCTCGCCGCGGTCCTCGGCCGCGGGCTGGTCGATCCCCTGATCGAGGCGGTGGAGTGGCTGTCGCCGCTGCTGTCCGGGGCGCGTGTCCGGCAGACCGAGTATGTCCACGCCGGCGAGCTGCTCTACGACGACGGTGCTTCGACCCTCTACCGGGTCCCGCCGGGGCACTATCTGCGCCGCTTCGGTCCGCTCCTGCTGCGCGAGCTGCAGGCGGACCTCCTGGGCCGCGGGACGGCGCCCGATGCCGCCGGCTACCGCGCGGCCGCCTGCCCGCGCTGGGCGACGCCGGTGCCGGCGCGGCTGATGGACGGGGTGCGCCTGCCGGCGACCCTGGCGCAGATCGGCCGGCAGCTCAGCCAGCGCCGCCTCGATTTTCTGCTCGACCACCACATCGACGGTGCGACGGCGTTCGTCGACCGGATCGAGCGCGCCGCCGGCTGAGCCTTGCGGCGGGCCTTCTCTCGCCACCGCGGCGGGGCTATCGTCGTCCGAGGAGGCATCGCCATGAACAAGACAAGGGCCCCAGCGGCGATCCCGGCCCCGTGAGCCACGGCCAGCCCTTGCTGTGCGGCATCGACGCCGGGACCAGCCAGGTCCGCGCGTTCGCCTTCACGCTCGACGGCACGCCGGTGGCGGGTGCTTCGGAGCCGACGCCGACCCGGGTACTCGGTCCCGACCGGGCCGAGCTCGACCCCGAGGGCCTGTGGGAATGCATCGTCACCGTCCTGCGCCGGATGGTCGCCGCCCTGCCCGACCCCAAGGCCGTGCGCGGCATCGCCGTGGCCAGCGTCGGCGAGGCCGGGTGCCTGCTGGGCGAGGACGGGCGGGCGCTGGCCCCGATCATCGCCTGGTACGACACGCGGACCACGGGCGAGCTCGACGGGCTCCTGGGCACGGTCGGCTTCGAGCCCTTGCATCGGGCCACGGGGCTGTGCGCGGACCCGACCTTCAGCCTGCTGAAGCTGCTCTGGTACCGGCGCCAGCAGCCCGACCTGTTCGCCCGGTCGCGGTGGTGGCTCAATGTCGGCGACTACCTCGCCTGGCGGCTGTGCGGCGAGCGGGCCACCGATCTCAGCCTCGCCTCGCGCACGCTCATGCTCGACCTCGAGCGACGCCAGTGGTCGACCGCGATCCTCGACGCCACCAGGCTGCCGTCGGGCCTGCTGGCGCCGCTGCACCCCAGCGGCAGCCGGATCGGAACGATCCTGGCCGAGGTCGCCGCCGCCACCGGCCTGCCGCGCGACTGCGTCATCGGCGTCGGCGGGCACGACCACATCTGCGGCCTGATCGCCGCGGGCGGCGACGCGCCGGACGTCCTGTTCGACAGCCTCGGCACCGCCGAGGCGCTGACCATGGTGCGCGCCGGGCCGCTGACCGACTCGGCCGTCGGCTGGGACGGCTTCAACCAGGGCGCCTTCGACGCCGGCAAGCCGCTCTACTACATGTTCGGCGGACTGCCGACCGCGGCGGCGGCGGTCGAATGGTTCCGCGGGGTGCATGGCGGGCTCGACCACGGCGACCTGATCGCCGAGGCCGAGGCCGCCCAGGACGCGGCGGAGAGCGTCCTGTTCCTGCCGCATCTGCGCATCGGCTCGCCGCCCTTCCCCGATCCGGTCGGCCGCGGCGCCTTTCTCGGCATCTCCTCGGGCACGGGCCGCGGCGCCCTGTTTCGGGCCGTGCTCGAAGGCATCGCGCTCGATGCCGGCAACATGCTCAAGGTGATGCTGCGGCATCTGGGCACGAACCCGCCCGAGCGGATCGTCACGATCGGCGGCAGCACGCGCAACCATCTCCTGATGCGCCTGAAGGCCTCGGTCTATGGCAGCCCGATGGCGGTGATGGACCTGCCCGACGTCACCTGCCTGGGTGCGGCACTGCTGGGCGGGCTCGCCGCCGGGCTGTTCCCCGACCTGGAGGCGGCGCGGGCCGGGCTGCGCCTGCCGGTACGCCTGGTCGAGCCCGATGCGGCCTGGACCGCCGAGCACCGGCAGCGCCGGCAGACCACCTATGCCGCCGCCTATGCGGCCATGCGGCCCCTGCACGCCCGCCTTCTCGACGGCTGAGGCGGGTTCCTGTTCGCAAGCGGCGCCCACCGCGCTAGGTTGCCGCCGAGGACAAATTCGCGGACAGGGATGGCGCCATGCGCTGGCAGATGGGTCGTCGCAGCCAGAACATCGAAGACCGTCGCGGCATGGCGCCCGTCGGCATGGGCCGGGGTGCGAAGGCCGGCGGCATCGGTGGCGCCGGAATCCTGGTGCTGGCCCTGCTCGCCATGCTCCTGGGCGTGAACCCGCTGACGATCCTGAGCGGTATTCCCGGCGGCGGGTTCGGCGAGCCGGAGACGGTCCCGACCGGCCGGGCGCCAGCGGCGAACGACGAGAACGCGCAGTTCGTGTCCGCGGTGCTGGCGCAGACGGAGGACGCCTGGGGCGAGATCTTCAGCCAGGGCGGCCAGACCTACCGCCAGCCCTCGCTGGTCCTGTTCGAGGGTGCGGTGCAGTCGGCCTGCGGCATGGCCGGCTCGGCCACCGGGCCGTTCTACTGCCCGGCGGACCAGAAGGTCTATCTCGACACCTCGTTCTTCCGCGAGCTCGACCAGAAGTTCGGGGCACCCGGCGACTTCGCCGCCGCCTACGTCATCGCCCACGAGGTCGGGCACCATGTCCAGACCCTGCTCGGCATCTCGCGGCAGGTCAGCGACCTGCGGCAGCGCTCCGACGAGGCGACGTCGAACCGGCTGTCGGTGATGATGGAGCTGCAGGCGGACTGCTTTGCCGGCGTATGGGCCCGGCACATCCACGAGACGCAGGACATCCTGGAAGAAGGCGACATCGAGGAAGGCATGGCGGCCGCGAGTGCGGTCGGCGACGACCGCATCCAGAAGTCCACCCGCGGCTATGTCGTGCCCGACGCGTTCACCCACGGCAGCTCGCAGCAGCGCATGCGCTGGTTCCGCCAGGGCCTGCAGACCGGTGACGTCAACAGCTGCGACACCTTCAACGCGGCACAGCTCTGAGGCCGCGATCGCCAAGGGCCCTCAGGCGCCGGACAGGTGCTCGAGCTGGGCCGGACGCGTGATCGAGACCTGGTGCTTCTCGCGCAGCTCGATCAGCGCCTTCTTGCGGAGCAGGCTGAAGGTCCGGCTCACCGTCTCGACGGTGAGCCCCAGATAGTCGGCGATGTCGACCCGGCTCATCGGCAACTCGACCGGGTCGTTGGTCCGCACGCGCCGCCGGCGGGCCATGGAGAGGATGAAGCTCGCCAGGCGCTCGGTGGCCGACTTGCGCCCGAGCAGCAGCATCTGCTCCTGCGCTGCCGCCAGCTCGGTCGAGGTCCGCAGCAGGATTTCCTTCTCCAGTGCCGGGCACGCATCGAGAAGATCGAGGAACTGCGGCCGCCGGAAGCAGCACAGCGTCACCGGCGTGACGGCCTCGGCGCTGTAGAGGTAGAGGCGCCCGAAGGCGAGCCCGAGGAAATCCCCGGGCACCATGAAGCCCACCACCTGCCGGCGGCCGTCGGCCAGCACCTTGTAGAGCTTGAGCATCCCCGCGGTCACGACGTAGGCGGAACCCGCGACGTCGCCCTCGTCGAACAGGACCTGCTCGGTCTCCAGCGACCGTTCGGTCGCGATCGCCGCCAGCCTCGGCAGCATGTCCGGCCCGACCGCAGAACACACGGCCACGCCCCGCACGTCGCATTCCTGGCAGCCTTGGTGGCCGCAGCGTGAGAGAACCCCACGGATCTGATCGATCGTGCCACTTTGCCGTGCTTGCTGCCCGAACATGACGGGAGTCCTTTGTTTTGTTGTAAAATTGATCTAGATCATTGCCGCGTCGCCTCTAGGTATGCATGACCAATCCAATGATGGACATCCTAGCCGAACTGCCCGCCGATCCGATCGTTGGCCTGCAGCCAAAGCTGCTCCGACCATCCGAGTTTGCGCTCGCCGTACCATTATTGGGTGCCCTCCCCAGCCCTGCCGATGGACCGGACATTCACAGCTTTATCACTGGTTGGTCATGTAATCCCGAAAGCGAGGGGCAGCACCGCGGCATCATGACGCTGCGCAACGCCAACGACGTGGTGGTGTCCCTGTTCTTCTTCGCGTTGCGCACGGAATTGACCCTCAACCGCCTGCTGCACGTCTCGCGTCTCCGGGCTGCCGACGCGACGGGCCGCCACACGACCCTGGCCGCCACGCTGCACACCATCGCCACTTTGGGTGAGCGGATGGGTTGCCACGAAGCCCTGCTCGAGGCGGAGAAGGCCGGGCAAGCCTGGTACGAGATGGCCTCGGCGCTCATGCATATCGGGCCGTCCCACGGGTTCGAGCCGCGCGGCCACGACTGGTGGCGGACGCTCGCCCCGACTTAGGGCTTAGTCCTCGCCGCCACAGGGCGGCGGGCGGATCCTGACGTTCCATGGCATGTTCCCGGGCAGGTTCACTGGCCGGATGCGGTCCCTTTAGTTCCTCTAGATTATGCTTACGCAGACCGCGCAAAATAGTGCAACGGGTTTCTCGGCTGCAGGATTGCTCGCCAAATTACAGCTGCGCAATTGTTCACTGTTAAATCAATCGTTCACAGCAGTGCGGGCCGGGCTCAAGCAGCCTCGCGGATCTCCAGCTCGCCCCAAACGTGCCGGAGCGCCAGCACCAGCTCGTCCATCAGCGCGTCGTCGTGGAGCGGGCTGGGCGTGAGGCGCAGCCGCTCGGTGCCGCGCGGCACGGTCGGGTAGTTGATCGGCTGGATGTAGATCCCGTGCTGCTCGAGCAGGAGGTCGGAGGCGCCCTTGCAGCGGACCGGGTCGCCCACCAGCACCGGCACGATGTGCGACGGCGAGGGCATCACCGGCAGGCCGGCCGACGCGCAGCTTCTCCTTCAGCCGTGCGGCCCGCTCCTGGTGCTGGCGCCGCAGTGCTGCACCCGCCTCGCCCTTGAGGTGGCGCACCGAGGCCAGGGCGCCGCCCGCCATGGCCGGCGGCAGCGAGGTGGTGAAGATGAAGCCCGCGGCATGGCTGCGCACCGCGTCGACCAGCCACGGATTGCCGGCGATGTACCCGCCCATGCAGCCGAAGGCCTTGCCGAGCGTACCCTGGACGACGTCGACCTCGGCCATCACCCCGTCGCGCTCGGCCACGCCGCCGCCATGCGCGCCGTACATGCCGACGGCATGAACCTCGTCGAGGTAGGTCAGGGCACCGTAGCGCTTGGCCAGCGCGCAGATCTCGGCCACCGGCCCGAAGTCGCCGTCCATCGAGTAGACGCCCTCGAACGCCACCAGCTTCGCCCGCCCGCGTGGCTGCTCGGCCAGCAGCTGCTCGAGATGGTCGAGGTCGTTGTGGCGGAAGATCCGCTTCTCGCAGCCCGACCCGCGCACGCCCGCGATCATCGAGGCGTGGTTGAGCTCGTCGGACAGGATCACGCAGTCGGGCAGGAGCCGGGCGATGGTGCCGATCGCGCGCGTCGTTGGCGACGTAGCCCGAGGTGAACAGGAGGGCCGCCTCCTTGCCGTGCAGGTCGGCCAGCTCCTCCTCGAGCAGGACGTGGAGATGGGTGGTGCCGGAGATGTTGCGCGTGCCGCCGGCGCCGGCGCCGTAGTTGCGCACCGCCTCGCGTGGCACCGGTCAGCACGGCCTCGTGGTGGCCCATGGCCAGATAGTCGTTGGAGCACCAGACGACGACCTCGCGCGGCCCGTCGGGGCGGTGCCAGCGCGCCCTTGGATAGCGCCCGACCTGGCGCTCGAGATCGGCGAAGACGCGGTAGCGGCCCTCGGCTCGCACCTTCTGCACGGCACCGCGGAACTGCGCCTCGTAATCCATGCCCCACCCCGATCGCGGCGGCGTGCCGCTCTTGTCCTGCATCCGACCTGTCACCGAAAACCCTATTGGAATGATTGTAGCCTCCCAAGGGCATGCCAACGGCTGGTGGCGAAACGCCGCATCGGCATGGGCCCATGGGTTTACCGCACGGCTGCGCGACCGTCATCCTGCGCGCGAGGTACCAGGAACGAGGACGCCGATCGAACGATGACGCTGCAGGCACCACCGCGGGCACCGGCCCTGGCGACCCGGCACGAGCGTTTCGGCCTGAGCTGGGGCGACGACTATGGCTGGCTGCGCGACCCGGCCTACCCCGAGGTCACCGATCCGGCGATCCGCGGCTATCTCGAGGCCGAGAACGCCTGGTTCGAGCAGTTCATGGCGCCGCTTGCGGCCGGGGATCGAGCGGCTGCATGCCGAGCTGAAGGCGCGCATCAAGCCCGACGACCGCTCCGTACCGGTGCGCGAGGGCGGGTTCGAGTATCACTGGCAGTACTTCGCGGGCGCGCAGTACCGCACCTGGTACCGCCGCCCGCTCGACGCCGCCGAGCCCACGGTCCTGCTCGACGAGGCGGCCCTGGCCGCGGGCAAGGCCTACTTCAACCTGCGTGCGCTGGACGTGAGCCCCGACGGCCGCCTGCTCGCCTACACCACCGACGAGGACGGCTCGGAGCGCTACCGCCTGCACCTGCGCGACCTCGACGACGGCCACGAGCTCGCCGACCTCGTCGTCAACACCTCGGGTGCCGTCGAGTGGGCCGAGGACGGGCGGACCCTGCTCTATGTCGAGCTCAACGACAGCCTGCGCCCCTACCGGGTGCGCGCCCACCGCCTGGGCGAGGATCCCGGCAGCGACGCCGTGGTCTACCAGGAGGACGATCCGGCCTTCTTCGTCGCGATCGGCAAGACGCGCAGCCGCCGCTTCCTGGTGATCGCCACCGGCACGCACGTCACCCGCGAGGTCCGTCTCCTGGATGCCGCGGCACCGGCCGGGCCGCTGCAGCTGGTCGCCGCGCGTCGCGACGGCCACCGCTACAGCGTCGACCACGCCCATGGCCGCCTGTGGATCCTCACCAACGACCGCCACGAGAACTTCCGCCTGGTCAGCGCGCCGGAGGCGGCACCGGGCGAGGCGCACTGGCGCGAGGAGATCGCGGGCGACGACCACCACTATCTGCTGGGCGTCAGCTGCTTCGAGCGGTTCATGGTGCTCTCCGAGCGCGCCGACGGCCTCGCCGACCTGCGCCTGCGCAGCTACGCGGGCGAGGAGCAGGTGATCCCGTTTCCCGAGAGCCGTCTACACGGTCTCGCTCGGCGACAACCGCGAGTTCGCCACCGACCGGATCCGGGTCGGCTACACCTCGATGGTCACCCCGCCCTCGGTGATCGACTATGTCGTGGCCACGCGCGAGCTGATCGTGCGCAAGGTGCAGGAGATCCCCTCGGGCTACGACGCGCGAGCGCTACGTCACCCGGCGCCTGCTCGCCACCGGCCCCCGACGGCGCGCACGTGCCGATCACCATCGTCCACCGCGACGACTTTCCGCCCGCGGGCGGCGGGCCCGCTCCTGCTCTACGGCTACGGTGCCTACGGCCACGGCCTCGACCCGGCCTTCGCGCCCTCGCGGCTGAGCCTGCTCGACCGCGGCATGGCCTTCGCCTACGCCCATGTCCGCGGCGGCGACGAGATGGGCTATCGCTGGTACCGCGAGGGCAAGCTCGCACGCCAAGCCCAACAGCTTCACCGACTTCATCGCCTGTGCCGAGTACCTGATCGCCGAGGGCTACACCCGGCCGGGCGAGATCGCGATCAAGGGCGGCAGTGCCGGCGGCATGCTGATGGGGGCGGTGGCCAACCTGCGGCCCGAGCTGTGGGGCTGCGTGATCGCCGAGGTGCCGTTCGTCGACGTGCTCAACACCATGCTCGACGCCAGCCTGCCGCTCACGCCGATCGAATGGCCGGAATGGGGCAACCCGGTCGAGGACGCGGCGCGACCTCGCGCTGCTGCTGCGGCTACTCGCCCTACGACAACATCCGCCCCCAGCCCTACCCGCCGATGCTGGTGACCGCCGGCATCAGCGACCCGCGCGTGACCTACTGGGAGCCGGCGAAGTACGTGGCGCGCCTGCGCGCGACCAAGACGGACGACAACCCGCTGCTGCTCAAGACCAACATGAGCTCCGGGCATTTCGGGCAGTCGGGCCGGTACGACGCGCTGCTCGAGCTGGCCGAGCAGTACGCGTTCCTGTTCGCCTGCCTGGGGGTGGCGGAGAGCCCGCCCGGCTGACGGAACCATCACCGGCCGCCCGCCGCGACGCTTGATCCAGATCAATGCGGGGGACGCGGCGCCGTGGAATGACCGCGCGCGAGGGATTTCCGCGGGGAGCGCATGGCGATGGCGACGTTCACGGTGACCACGACGGCCGACGTGGTGAACGCGACGGACGGCAAGCTCAGCCTGCGCGAGGCGGTGGCGCAGGCGAACGCGACCGCGGCGGCGGACACGATCGTGTTCGGCAGCGCGATCGAGGGCAAGACGCTGGTGCTGACTCGGCGGCGAGCTGTTCCTGCAGCCGACATCACCATCGACGGCGATCAGAACGACGACGGCATGCACGGTCACTCTCAGCGGCGGCGACGTCAGCCGGCATCGTCGCATCACGGCGCCGCTCGACGGACGTACGAACTGCGCGACCTGACGCTCAGGGATGGTCAATCGGAAGTGATCGCCGGGCGACGTGCGACTGCCGGAGGTGCCATCGACGCTGCAGGCGACGAAATCTGGCGTGTAGCACAATCTGCGAGTTCCTCGGATAACGCGAGCACTTCAGCGGCACGCCGAATAATCGGCCGATTATCCATACTACGGCCAACGGTGGAGCGATTTTCTGCGACGGCGGCAGTGCGGTAATTTCACCAGCCTGATCGCGACAACTGCTGGCTTCAACGGCGGCCGCCATAGCGTGCCATGCAGCGGCTACAGCACGTGATCGTCATGTAGCGTGTCATCGGCCAACACCGCTGTCGTGCGAGCGGTGCCGGTGACTTGGCCGCGGCAGCGATAGCACGGTCTGCACAATCTCGGGCAGCTCCAGTGTCGTCGGCGAGCTCGACTGTTCACGCGTCTACAGCGATTTCGGTCACATCACCGGGAATCGCGCTATGTACAGGCGGCGGTATCGCTGCTCGGCGGGCGAGACCTGCTGTTCGGTTGACGAGCACGATCAGGAACAACGACTCGGGCAACGAGGCGGCATTCGGCTGGAGAACTATCGCTACGCAACGGCCGATGACGGCGGGCGTTCCGGGATCCGTGGTGCATAATCCTGGAATTGGACGCGAACAGCATCATTGCCGGCAACTTCGGCCGTCGGACCGGGGACCACGGCCCGCGACATCGCCGGCACGATCACCTTCTCCAACGGCCACAACATCTTCGGCTCCGACGTCCAGGGCAACGTCGCCGGCGACGTCGAGAACATCGCCGCCGGCGCCGTCTTCGCCGCCGTCGATCCCGCCACCGGCGGCGGCCTGGTCAACGCCGACGGCATCGTCCCGCTCAAGGCCAGCGTCACCAACCCCGCCCTGGGCGGCGCCGACCGCTTCGCCATCGGCGCCACCGACCAGATCGGCACGCCCCGCCCCTCGCCCACCGGCACCAACCCCGACGCCGGTTCCGCCGAGAGCGGCTTCGCCCACTCCAACGGTGTCCTCCGCCAACAACGACACGCTCACCGGCACCGCCGCCGCCAACACGCTCAACGGCCTGGCCGGCCACGACTTCCTCAAGGGCCTCGGCGGCAACGACACCCTCAACGGCGGCGACGGCGGCGACTTCCTCGAGGGCGGCACCGGCAACGACCGGCTCAACGGCGGTACCGGCATCGACATCGCCAACTACGGCGACAGCGACACCAAGGTCGTGGTCGACCTGCGCGGCGACGCCGCCACCGACACCGACACCGCCAAGCGCGGCACGCGAGACCGACACGCTGACCGGCATCGAGGGTGCGATCGGCCGCGGCGGCGCCGACGTCTTCTACGGCGACAGCCAAGCCAACTGGTTCCAGGGCGGCGGCGGCAAGGACACCTTCACCGGCGGGGCCGGGCGCGACCTCTACGACTACAACCTCGACCAGCGCCTCGCCGGTCGGCGCCGGCCGCGACGTGATCACCGACTTCGCGCATCTGGTCGACAAGATCGACCTGATGGGCATCGACGCCGACACCACGGTGGCCGGCAACCAGGCCTTCCGCTGGGTCGGCTCGGCGGCGCTCACCGGCCCCGGCGAGGTCGGCTTCTTCACCTCCGGCGGCAACACCATCGTCCGGATGAGCACCGACGCCGATGCCGCGAGCGAAGGCCGAGATCCAGCTCACCGGGATCAAGTCCCTGTCGGCGCTCGACTTCTACCTCTGAGGCCGGCGCTTGATCCAGATCAATGCGGGGCGGCGACGGGTGGCCTAGGGCTGGCGGCATGCCCGCTGCGGGAGCGTCTGAGTCCATGGCCACCTTCACCGTCACTACCACCCTCGACACGGTCGACGCCGGCGACGGTAAGCTCAGCCTGCGCGAAGCGGTGGCGCAGGCGAACGCGACAGAGGTTGCGGACACGATCGTGTTCGGCAACGCAATCGATGGCAAGACGCTGGTCCTTACCAAGGGCGAACTGCCAATCGTCCGAGATGCGTACATTGACGGCGACCAGAACGAGGATGGCGTTCGGGTCACGTCTGAGCGGCGGAGGCGTCGAGTCGGATCCTGGACATCTCCGGCGCACAGACCGACGTCCATATCGCCGATCTAAATTTCACCAATGGCTACGCCTACGATGGTGGAGCCGTGCGCTTCCGGAGTGATGGCAGATCTTGAGATAACGAGATCGACCTTCGTCGAGAACGTTGCTGGGTACATTGACCTCGGGTTTTCCGGCGGGGACGGTGGGGCACTCAGTTTCGTGGGCGGAAATCTTTCGATCGCCGAAAGCGCCTTCACCGACAATCTTGCGAGGTGACGGAGGTGCCATCTATGCGCACGGCACTTCTTGCATCGAGAACAGTGTTATTTCAGGCAATCTCGGGCGCGTCTACGGCGGCGACCTACGGCACGGCGGCGGTCTTTTTCTTTCGGGCGCAGCCACTATTGTCGACAGCACGATTTCCGGTAACGCTATCAAGGGATCCGGCGGAGGATCGTCATTCTTTAGCAGTGGAGCTGCAGAAGCGGCTCGGGTAATTATCGAGTACGTCAATTCGACCATCGAAGGTAACTATGCCGGCTACGGTTTCGGCTCTGACGGTGGCGGAATACATGCATCCGGTTCGGTCGTCGTAAGAAACTCCACCATCACCGGCAACTATGTCAGCATACACCAACAGCCTGGGCGGCACTGCCAACGGGGGTGGCATCGCTGCGGCCGAAATCGACATCGCCAACAGCATCATCGTTGCGAACACCGTGTATGGCCGGGTCACGAGCGGCCCGGATATCTACGGCACGATTACGCGCTCCAACGGCCACAACATCTTCGGCAGCGACGTCCTGGGCAACGTCGCCGGCGACGTCGAGAACGTCGCCGCCAGCACCGTCTTCGCCACCATCGACCCCGATACCGGTGGCGGCCTGCGTAACGCCGCCGGCATCGTCGCCCTTCGCGCCAACGTCACCAACCCCGCCCTGGGCGCCGCCGACCGCTTCGCCATCGGCTCCACCGACCAGATCGGCACGCCGCGCCCCACGCCTTCCGGCACCAACCCCGACGCCGGCGCCGCCGAGAGCGGCTTCGCCCCTCCAAGGTCTCCTCGGCCAACAACGACACGCTCACCGGCACGGCTGCCGCCAACACGCTGAATGGCCTCGCCGGCCACGACTTCCTCAAGGGCCTGGGCGGCAACGACACCCTCAACGGCGGCGACGGCGGCGACTTCCTCGAGGGCGGCACCGGCAACGACCAGCTCAACGGCGGCACCGGCATCGACATCGCCAACTACGGCGACAGCGACACCAAGGTCGTGGTCGACCTGCGCGGCGACGCCGCCACCGACACCGACACCGCCAAGCGCGGCACCGAGACCGACACGCTCACCGGCATCGAGGGTGCCATCGGCCGCGGCGGCGCCGACGTCTTCTACGGCGACGGCCAGGACAACTGGTTCCAGGGCGGCGGCGGCAAGGACACCTTCACCGGCGGGGCCGGGCGCGACCTCTACGACTACAACCTCACCAGCGCCTCGCCGGTGGGCACCGGCCGCGACGTGATCACCGACTTCGCGCATCTGGTCGACAAGATCGACCTGATGGGCATCGACGCCGACACCACGGTGGCCGGCAACCAGGCCTTCCGCTGGGTCGGCTCGGCGGCGCTGACCGGCCCCGGCGAGGTCGGCTTCTTCACCTCCGGCGGCAACACCATCGTCCGGATGAGCACGGATGCCGATGCCGCGAGCGAGGGCGAGATCCAGCTCACCGGCATCAAGACGCTGACGCGCACTCGACTTCTACCTCTGAGGCCGGCGGCGGCGGGCGCCACGTCGTCCGGCGGGGAGTCGTGATGGCGGCGATCACACCTGATCTGCCGGGGCCGTCCCGGCGGATGCGCGCCCGACGGGGCGCACTCATCGCCTTGCTCGCAACGGCGCTGGCTCTGGCCGGCTGCGTCACCTACGACCAGCGTTACCGCGCCGAGCAGGTCGGCCGTGAGGAGAGCAGGCGGGGCCTGCGTCACCTGACGGTGGTTCCGGCGCAGAGCGTGCCCACGGGCGAGCGGGAACTCTACTACAAGGGCGACCAGAGCACGACGGCGGGCGCTTCGGCCGGTGCGCAGGCGGGCCTGGAAGGTGCTGCACGTGTCATGCCGCCGGTAGCCGTGGTGACGGTCCCGCTCGGCGCACTGCTCGGGGCGATCTACGGTGCGGCGGTGGCCGTCACGCCCGAACAGGCGGCACGGGCGGAAGCCGCGGTGCAGGCGGTGTTGGCCACGCTCGACCCGCAAGTCGAGTTCGCCGAACTGTTGCGGGCAACGATCGTGCAGGAGACGGGGTACACCGCAACCTTGGCGGCCATCGGCGGCAAGCCCGTCAGTGGCGACGCGCTTGTGGAGCCCGCGACGGCCGAACGGGCGGTGATCCGCTCGGACGTCACCATGCTCGGCTTCCAGCGGGCATTCGGCAGCGACCCGGCGATCCGACTGCTCACCCAGGCCAACTTGACCTTGAGCGACGCCACCGGCGAGCCGGAGGAGCACCGCGCATACTGCGCGAGCGATCCGCACCGGCCGGACGAGTGGGCGGACAACGCCGCCCAACCGGTCGCCGAGGCGGTGCGGGAGTGTCTGCTGTCGATGGCGCGCAGCCTGGTCCTGCGGACGTTCAGCGGTGCCGGCTTCCTCGTGGCCGGCGAGGACAACTGCATGCTGGAGATGGAGCCGGTCGGGCGCGTGACCGGAGCGGACGTGACCCTGCGATGGGAGGCCTTCCCGCGTGAGATCGACCGGGTGGCGAGCTACGCGGATCGGCTTGGTCGGGTCACCGACGTCACCTACGACCTGACGATCCTGAAGGCGCCTGCCTCCTCGAACGAAGGCAGCCTGGTGGCCCAGTGGAGTTCGCTGCCGCAGGCGAGCTTCCAGGTCCAGCTGGCGCCATCGACTCCCGGCGAGACCTATGCGGCGACGGTCCGGGCGCGCTTCACGCTCGATGGTCACCGACGGGTGACCGGCTGGTCCAGGTCGAGCATGTGTGCCGGCGAGTTCGAGTTCGTCGACACGCCCAGCAATGTGCAGGGATTCGAACGCTTCGCGGTCCGACCGGCGGCAAGTTAGGCCCTGCTCGGGCGTTGCGCCGGTCGGCGGAGACGGCGAGGCACAGCACGCCCGGAAGACCGGTCCCGGGCCACGGAACGTGGCTCGGCGAGGTCCGTTCACCCAGACGGCCAAGGCCGCCACGGAGAGAGGACCCACCCCATGTTCATGCGCATCGACAAGCTGCAGACCGAGCTGCCGGCACCCAAGCGCCGCGATCCCAACGCCGCAGCGGCCCTGCAGGAACTGCTCGGCGGCAAGTACGGGGAGATGTCGACGCTCGGCAACTACCTGTTCCAGAGCTTCAACTTCCGCAGCAAGTCCAAGCTGCGGCCGTTCTACAGCCTGGTCGCCAGCATCACCGCCGAGGAGCTGGGCCACGTCGAGCTGGTCTCGAACGGGGTCGCCATGCTGAACGCCGGGCCCGACCTGCCCGAGGCCGAGATGGGCGGCCAGGACATCTCCGACGCGCCCTATGCCGGCATGCAGGACATCCGGCTGGCCTCGGCCTTCATGTCCAACGGCGGCGGCGCCACGCCGGTCAACGCCAACGGCGCTGTCCTGGAACGTCGACATGGTGACCACCACCGGCAACGTGGTCATCGACCTGCTCCACAACTTCCACCTCGAATGCGGCGCCCGCATCCACAAGCTGCGCGTCTACGAGACCATGACCGAGCCCACCGGCCGCGAGGTCTGCGGCTACCTCCTGGTGCGCGGCTCGGTGCACGCCCATTCCTACGCCCTGGCGATCAAGCAGCTCACCGGCGTGGCGATCGAGAAGATGCTGCCCACGCCCAACATCAACCTCGACCGGATTCCCGAGTGCCAGAAGTACCTGGCCGAGGGGTCGCACCGCCGGCTCTACCGGTTCAGCCCCGACGACTACCGCGAGATGGCCGGCATCTGGGGCAATGGCGAGACCGCACTGCCGGGCGACCCGCCGGGCGAGCTCGAGGTGGTCGACGGCCACCCCGAGGGCGGGCGCATCCACGAGCTGATGGGCGACGCGCGCGCCTTCAGCCCGGAGTACGCGCCCGAGGAGATGTTCGAGATCGCGTCCAAGCTCTATCGCAAGTCGCGCTAGGCTGGACCGTGGCGGCCCGGCAGCTGCCGGGCCGCCGCAGCTCCTAGCTTCGCGGCTTCAGGTTCTCCGGATCGTAGAGCGGCTTGTAGCCGACGGCCGCCACCTCGACCGGATAGGTCTCGCCGAAATACTCGACCGCGAGCTTGCGGCCCTCCTGGCAGTAGGACCAGGGCAGATAGGCGAGCGCGATGTTCTTGCCGATGGTCGGCCCGATAGGCGATCGAGGTGGTGAAGGAGCGGCGGCCGAGTTCGTCGACCAGCATCTCGCCGGTCTCCGGGTCGAGCACCGGCAGGGTGCCGACCGGATAGCGGGCGACGCCCTTGCCGTCGACGTTGTCGGTCATGACCAGCGTGCAGAGCATGGCCGGCTGGTGGGCGCGGGCGCGGTACTCGAGATGCTTGGCCTTGCCGCGGAAGTCCGCCTCCTTGACCTTCGGGCGGGCGAGATCGGCCTCGATCAGATTGTACTCGGTCAGCAGGTCGGCGTTCTGCAGGCGCAGGCTCTTTTCCATGCGGCGGGTGTTGGCGTAGGTCTCGACGCCGAACGCCATGACGCCGGTCGAGCGCAGCGCGTCCCAGACGGCGAGGCCGTCCTCGTAGTTCATGTGCAGTTCCCAGCCCTGCTCGCCGACATAGGAGATGCGGAAGGCCGTGACGTTCTTGCCGGCGATCTCGATCGGCTTGATCGCGGCGAACGGGAAGTTCTCGGGCTCGAGGCCGTCCGGGTCCTCGACGACCTTCTGCAGCGTCGCGCGGGCGTTCGGACCCCAGATGCCGATGGTGACGTACTTCTCGGTGACGTCGGTGATCGTGACGTCGAAGCCTTTGTCCTGGGCGACGCGCCGCATGTAGTGGAAGTCGCGCGGGCCGGCATCGGCGCCGTCGATCATGCGGCAGCGGTCGGCCATGCGGATGCACGGTGAAGTCGGCGCGCACCATGCCCTCGTCGTCGAGGAAGTGGGTGTAGATGCCCTTGCCGATGTTGGCGTCGCCGCCGATCCTGGCGGCGCAGAGCCACTCCATCAGCGCGACATGGTCGGGGCCCTCGATGTCGCAGCATGTAGAAGTGCGACAGGTTGACGATGCCGCAATCCTCGCTCATCGCGAGATGCTCGGCGTTCGAGACGCGCCAGAAGTGGCGGTTGTCCCACTCGTTCTCGCGCACCGGCACGCGGTCGCCGTACTTCTCCAGCAGGTGCTCGTTGGCGGCGTAGCCGTGGGCGCGCTCCCAGCCGCCGAGCTCCATGAAGTAGCCGCCGAGCTCCTTCTCGCGCTCGTAGAAGGGCGAGCGCGGATGTTGCGGCCGGTCGCGAAGGGCTCGCGCGGATGGACCGGCGGGTTGTAGACCTTCTGCGCGGTCTCGCCGCAGCGCGCCTCGATGAACTCTCTCCTCCAGCTGGTGCGGATAGAAGCGGGCATAGTCGATGCGGCGTGGTCGATCGCCGTGCGCCCGTCGGTCATCCAGTCGGCGATCAGCTTGCCCATGCCCGGGCCGTCCTTGACCCAGATGGCGACCGCGTACCAGAGGCCGCGCACCTTCTGGCTCTCGCCGATCGACGGGCCGCCGTCGGTCGTCACCTGCAGCAGGCCGTTGAAGGAATGGCTCTCGTTGTAGCCGAGCTCGCCCAGGATCGGCGTCAGCTCGATCGCCCGCTCCAGCGGCTCGATGATCTGCTCCATGTCGAGGTCGCGCTGCGACGGCGACAGGCGCGCCTGCTCCTTTTCCAGGAGGTCGCGCGGATGGCACAGGCGCGGGTTCTTCTCCTCGTAGTAGCCCCACTCGATCTGCCGCCTTCGGCGGTCGTCGGATCGCCGGTGTCGCGCATGTAGGCCGAGTTGCCCTGGTCGCGCAGCAGCGGCCAGCCGATCTCCTTGCCGGTGCCGGCGAACTCGTTGTACGGCCCGAAGAAGGTGAGCGGATGGTCGACCGGCATGACCGGCAGGTCCTCGCCCGCCATCTCGGCGATCAGGCGGCCCCAGAGGCCGGCGCAGACGACGACGTGGTCGGCGCGTGATGGTGCCGCGGTCGGTCACCACGCCCTTGATGCGGCCGTTCTCGATGACCAGCGACTTGGCCGGCGTGTTGGCGAAGGCCTTCAGCTTGCCCGTGGCTTCCGCCTGGTCGACCAGCTTGCCGGCGACCGTCTGCGAGCGCGGGATGACGAGGCCGGCGTCCGGATCCCACAGGCCGCCCTGCACCATGCTCCTCCTCGATCAGCGGGAACTTCTCCTTGATCTCGGCCGGCTCGATCAGCCGGGCGCGCGTGCCGAACGCCTTGGCCGAGGCGACCTTGCGCTTGATCTCGTCCATGCGCGCATCGTCGCCGACGCGGGCGACCTCGAGGCCGCCGATGCGCGCGTAGTGGCCCATCTTCTCGTAGAAATCGATCGAGTAGAGCGTCGTCCAGCACGACAGGAAGTCGTGGCTGGTCGTGTAGCAGAAGTCGGAGGCGTGCGCGGTCGAGCCGATGTCGGTCGGGATGCCGGACTTGTCGATGCCGACGATGTCGTCCCAGCCGCGCTCGATCAGGTGATGGGCGACCGACGCGCCGACGATGCCGCCGAGCCCGATGATGACGACCTTCGCCCGTTCGGGAAACGCTGACATGGCTCACTGCTCCTCGTGCTTCGTGGCAGGCCGTCCCGGATGTGCCGGACCGTCAGCCGCGCAGCAACGCTTACGCAGTGGCACGCGGAAATCTTCTCTGCCAGCGACGCTTTTTTGGGCGGCGCGTGGGATCGATCGACTAGGCAGCCGGCGCGTTCTCGCGGAACGGCCGGAGCTGGGCCTCCAGCGCGCGCGCGAAGGCCGGCCGCGCCTCGTTGCGTTCCCGGTAGGCGGCGAGCGGCGGGAACTCGGCCAGCATCGCGGGCTCGACCAGGCGCACGACGGTGGTCATGACGATGTCGCCCGCGGTGAACCGGCCCTCGAGATAGGGCCTGTCGCCGAGGGCAGCGGCGAGCTCGCCCAGACGGCGGCGCACCGCCTGCTCGAGCTGCGGCCGGCGCTCGGCCGTCCAGGCCTCGCCCGGGTGGAACAGGTCGAGCTCGGCGAGTGCTGCGAAGTGCGGCTCCAGCGTGTTCAGCGCGCACAGCACCCAGGCCGCGACCCGGGCGCGGCCCGCCGCGTCTGTGGGAGCGAGTGCTTCGGAGCGGTTGGCCAGGTGCAGGACGATGGCACCCGATTCGAACAGCTCGACCTCGCCGTCCCGGTAGGCCGGGACCTGGCCGAAGGGCTGCCAGGCCCGGTACTCGGGCGTGTTCTTGCCATCCTGATCGATCAGCACCGCCTCGTAGGGCAGGCCCGCCTCCTCCAGCGCCCAGCGGACCCGCAGGTCGCGGACATGGCCCTCGGCGAAGGGCGGCACCCATTTGAACGCGCTGACCTGGATCGTCATGACGAGCTCCCCGGAGCCTGTGCCATGTGGAAAACCTCCCAGATGTGCCCGTCCAGGTCCTGGAACCCATGCCCGTACATGAAGCCATGGTCCTGCGGCTGGTTGTAGGTGGTACCGCCCGCCGCGACCGCCCTGGCCACCAGCTCGTCCACGGCGGACCGCGAAGGCTGCGAGAGGGCGAGCAGCACCTCGGTGCTCGTGCGGGCGTCGCAGATCGGGTTCGGCGTGAAGGTCGCGAACTTCGCGCGGGTCAGCAGCATGACGAAGATGTTCTCGGCGACGATCATGCAGGTCGCCGTCTCGTCGGTGAAGTCGGGGTTGAAGGCGAAGCCGAGTGTGGTGAAGAACTCGACGGAGCGGTCGAGGTCCTGCACCGGCAGATTGACGAACAAGCTGGTCATGTCGGGCTCCGCTCCGATATCAGATACTCGGCCAGGACCTCGAAGGCACTGCCCCAGCCATGCTCGTGCCCGTCGCGCGCCTCGCGCGAGGAGAAGGTGGCCTGCCGGAAGGTCAGCCTGGTGCCGATGCCTTCCTCGGCGAAGTCGAGCGTGACCAGGGTCTCGCGGCCCGGCCAGCCATCCTCGGACCCCTCCCAGGCCATGGTGAAGGCCAGACGCTCCGGCCGCACCACCTCGCGGTAGACGCCCCCGGCATTGTGCTCCTCGCCTTCCGGCGAGCGGGTCGCCACGCGCCAGGTGCCGCCGACCCGCACGTCGGCATGGCAGTTCTGGACGATGAAGCCGCGCGGTCCCCACCAGCGGGCGATGCGCGCGGCATCGGTCCAGGTGGCGTAGACGAGGGCGCGCGGCGCCTCGAAGCGGCGGGTGAGTTCCAGCACCCGCTCCGCGGGCGCGTCGGTACGCAGGGCGGTGGCCATGCGGCGGGCTCCTTCGCTTGGTGCGGGCGGCGTCCGGACGACCGGCCGGCGCGCCGCCTGCTCACTGTCTTGTCGAGCGGGCGGCCGGCGAATCGACAGACGGGTACCGAAAAAATCCGGCGGTCAGTCCCTTGCGGTCGCACAGCACCCGCAAACACCCGCGGCCGGCGCCTCGTAGCGGTCGTGATGGCGCACCCACGACATGGTGAAATCGAGGCCGGCCTCGTCGCGGCCCCTGGGTGCCAGGTCGAGCAGGTTGTAGGTGCCGATCAGGCCGTCGAGGCCGCGCGCGTAGGTCGAGTAGGTGTGGAACAGCGCACCCGCCTCGTCGCGCGCGAAGGCACTCAGGCCCGGCGCCTCCTCGACCGGAAACGGCCCGCGGGCGTAGTTGTAGTCGACCGCCCCCGACTGCAGCTCCTCGGGCGCGAAGGAGACGCCGAAGTCGCGGTTGAAGTCGCTGGCGAAGGAGGAGAACCAGGGGAACTCCCAGCCCATGCGCCGGCGGAAGGCGGCGATCTCGGCCATGGGTGCGCTGGACACGGCGACGAGGCTGACGTCGCGCGCGGCCAGGTGCGGCAGGCAGCCGTCGAAATGGTCCGACACATAGGAGCAGCTGGGGCAGCCCTCGCCCCAGCCGGACCCGAGCATGAAGTGGTAGACCAGGAGCTGACCCCGGCCGGCGAACAGGTCGCCCAGGCCCACCTCGCCCGCGGGACCCTCGAACCGGTAGTCCTTCTCGACCCGGACCCAGGGCAGCTCGCGGCGGCGCGCGGCCAGCGCGTCGCGGCGGCGGGTGAGCTCCTTCTCCTCGGCCAAGAGGGCCTTGCGGGCGGCGAGCCACTCGGCCCGTGCGACGATCTCGTGCTGCATCGAGGCACTCCCTAGGCGTTGGGGTTGGCGGCGAGATAGGCCGCAAGGGATTCCATGAACTGCGACCAGCCGCCGAAGTGCGAATCGCGGTCGGCCATGGTCTGGAACACGCCGTGCTCGAAGGTGAGCCGGGTCTGGCCGGCGAGGTCCTCGAAGATGACCTTGACCAGGGTCTCGTGGCCCGGCTCGCCTTGCTCGTCCTCCCAGGCGAAGGTCATCACCAGCCGCTCGGGCGGCACCACCTCGCGAAACACCCCGCGCATGACGTGCTCCTTGCCCTCGGGCGAGCGGATCACCGTGCGGTAGGCGCCGCCGGGGCGCACCTCCATGGCGGCGGACGGGGTGGTGAAGCCCTTCGGCCCCCACCAGCGCACCACGTGCTCGGGCTGGGTCCAGACCTTGAACACCAGCTCGCGCGGTGCGGCGAAGGTCCGCGTGATCGCCAGGGTGCGGTCGGCCAGCGCCGCTCCGTCATTGCCTCGATCCATCGTCGCCTCCTCCTTCCTGGAGCTCGTTCAGGTAACGCTCGAGCCGGTCGAAGCTCTCGTCCCAGAAGCGCCGGTAATGCTCGAGCCAGCCGGCCGCGTCGCGCAGCGGGCCCGGATCGAGCCGGCAGGGCCGCCACTGCGCCGACCGCCCGCGGCTGATCAGCCCTGCCCGCTCCAGCACCTTCAGGTGCTTGGAGACCGCCGGCAGGCTCATCGCGAACGGCTCGGCCAACTCGCCCACCGTCGCCTCACCCCGCGCCAGGCGGGCGAGGATCGCCCGCCGCGTCGGGTCGGCGAGGGCGGAGAAGGTGGCATCGAGGACGTCGTCCTGCATCGGTAACCGATCGGTTAATTGGCCTGTCGGTTAAATGCCATTGCTTAACCGCATGGTCAATTGCTCGATACGAGATTATGTCGTAGATCATTCTATCTATGGGAGATGTCTGATGGCCGAGTTCCACCAGTTCTATGGCCGGGCCCTGGTCTACGACATCGGCATGGGCCGGGCGGTCGGGCGCGACTTCGGCCGCGAGGTGGCGTTCCTGGCCGAGCTGTTCACACGGCAGGCCGGCCGGCCGCCGGGCAGCCTGCTCGAGCTCGCCTGCGGTCCCGGCTACCATGCCCGCGAGGCGGCACGGCGCGGTCTCGCCGCGACGGGCCTCGATCTCAGCCCGGACATGCTGGCCTATGGCCGCGATCTGGCGGCGCGCGAGGGTCTGCCGGTCACCTGGATCGAGGGCGATCTGCGCCGCTTCGCCCTCCCCGCCCCGGTCGACATCGTCGTGGCACCGTTCGACGCCATCGACGTGCTGCTCACCAACGCCGACGTGGTGGCGCATTTCCGCGCGGTCGCCGAGGCACTGGCGCCGGACGGGATCTACGTGGTCGACGTCAGCCACCCGCGCGACTGCTCGCCCTGGGCTTACGGCAGCCACCGCTACGAGGGCGAGCGGGACGGGATGCGGGTGGTGATCGAGGCCGGCGTCAACGGCCCGCCGATCGACGCGGCTGCCCAGATCGCCGAGACGGAGATGCGGATCACGGTCGAGCGCGACGGTAGGACCGAGGTGATCCGCGACCTGGCGCGGGAGCGGTTCTTCCATCCGCAGGAGCTGGCGGCCCTGGCGGAGCTGTCGGGGGGCCTGGAGGTGGCGGGGTTCTTCGGCGACTACGACCTGGAGGTGCCGTTCGACCTGTCCGAGCGGTCCACGCGGCTGATCGCTGTCCTGCGGCCGGGCGACCGTCCGTGAGCCTGAGCAGGCGCCGATAGTCGACGTGGCCGGTCGTCGGCCGACAGGAGGCCGATCCGGCGCGTCGCCGAGGGCGATCCGGTGTCCCGGCTCGTCCGAGACGGCGACGCGGACCGCGTCGTCGCGGCGGCGTTCCACCTCGCCGTTCGAGGTCGCGGAGCAATCCGAGCACCGGATAGCCGAGATCGTCGCGGATGCCGACGATCGCCAGACCCGCGCGCAGGAGGTTGGTCCAGCTGACGCGATTGCCGAGATGCACGCCGGCGCACAGCCAGTGGCGACCGAGCGCGCGGGCGTGGTCGCTGCGGGCGGCGATCAGCGCGAGCTGGCAGCCCCGGCCGCGCGCAGCCGGGTGGACCATGGTGTTCTCGAGGAAGGCCACGCCCGACGGCCAGTCCGCGTCGGGCAGCAGCGGGAACGGGACCCCGCCCGGACCGCAGCTCGCCTGGGGCAGGCTCAGCAGCGACATGGCCAGAGTGCTGCCACGCTAGCAAAGACTGCCGAAGGCGGCGTCCGGGCCGTCGGCGAGCAGCGACCGCAACCCGTCCTGGCTCTTTGCCCTGACGAAGCCCTCGGCTAGTTCCGCGCTCACCTGGCCCTGCAGATCATCAGGCTTGGAGGTCGTCCGGTCCAAGCCGCCGCACGCTCGGCCCATGGACCCCGACCATCCTGCGCGATGACGTCCGACGAACCGTGGCCGCGGACTGGTGATCGAACGGTGCGCATCGCGTCTTCTCCGTGCAGCCGAGGCGAGTTAGCGGCGGCAGGCTCGCAGCCAATCCCGTGTCAGCGCGATGTCCAGAATGTCGCGCTCGCGCGCAGCGTCTTCGACGACGACGCGTCCGGTGCCCATCCAACCCGAGGCGTGGCCGGTCGGCGATCTGCCGGCCCCGTGATCCGCTAGCCCCCCACCATCAGCCGGACGATCTCGTCGTGGCTGCTCGCTTCCGGCCGCCGCTCGCCGGCGGCGAGGCCGCGGCGCAGGACCAGGATGCGGTCGGCGACGGCGAAGATGTCGACCAGGTTGTGGCTGATGAAGATCACGGCGACGTTCTGGCGGCGCAGGCTCTTGATCAGCTCGATCACCTTGCGCTGCTCGGGCACGCCCAGGGCCGCGGTCGGCTCGTCCATGATCAGGAGCTCGGCCTTCCAGAAGATCGCACGGCCGATGGCGACGGCCTGGCGCTGGCCGCCGGAGAGGGCGCGGACCGGCAGGCCCAGCTTCTTCTCGCCGAGGTCGACGTCGAGCGGGGCCAGGACCTCGCGGGCGGCGTCGCGCATGCGGCGGCGGTCGATGCGGGGGATGAAGCCGAACAAGGGTGCCGCGGGCTCGCGGCCGAGGAAGATGTTGGCGCCGACGTCGAGATTGTCGGCCAGCGCCAGGTCCTGGTAGATCGTCTCGATGCCGATCTCGCGGGCGTGGCGCGGGTTGCGCAAGGTGACCCGCTCGCCCCGGTAGACGATCTCGCCCTCGTCGGGCTGGTGCACGCCCGAGATCGCCTTGATCAGCGTCGACTTGCCCGCACCGTTGTCGCCGGCCAGGGCCAGCACCTCGCCGCGGCGCAACTCGAAGCCGACGCCTTCCAGTGCCGTGACGCCGCCGAAGCGCTTGGTCAGGCCCGAGACGGCCAGGATCGGCGCCTCAGTCGGCATCGCGCGCCTCGCCGGTCAGCCGCTCGCGGGTCTGGTCGATCAGGACCGAGACGATGATGACGATGCCCACGGCCACGAACTGCCAGAACGGCTCGACGTTGATGAAGACCAGACCGTACTGGATCACGGCGATGATCAAGGCACCGATCACCGTGCCGATGATCGTGCCCGAGCCGCCGAACAGCGAAGCGCCGCCGATCACCACCGCGGCGATCGAATTGAGCAGGAGCGGCTCGCCGCCCTGGGCGGCACCGGCCGAGAAGCGGGCGGTGTAGATCATGCCGGCGATGCCGGCGCACCCTGCGCTGATCATGTAGAGCATCAGCGTGTGGCGGCGGATGTTGATGCCGGCACGGATGGCGGCGGTGCGGTTGCCGCCGATGGCGTAGGTGTGCTGGCCGAAGCGGGTCTGCGACAGGACCCAGTGCATGACCACGACCAGGAGCACGGTGATCACCACCGGCACCGGCACGCCCAGGAGCTTGCCGTTGCCGAGCCAGAACAGGAGCGGGTTGTTGACCGGCACGGTGGTGCCGTTGGCGGTGAGGAAGCCGGCACCGCGCGCGACGCCGTACATGCCCAAGGTGCCGATGAACGCCGGCACCCGCAGGCGCGAGATCAGGGTGCCGTTGATCGCACCCGGGAGCAGGGCCGCCAGCATGGCGGCGAGCAGGCCGGCACCCAGGGCCAGCGCCGCGTCGACCGGGGTCAGGGTCTGCATGGTCCGCGCCATGACCACGCTGGCAAAGCCCATGACGAAGCCCACCGAGAGGTCGATGCCGCCGGCGATGATGACGAAGGTCTGGCCCGAGCCCCAGGAGCAAGGGCATCGCCGCCGAGACGGCGATGCTCTGCAGGTTGTAGCTGTTGAGCAGGAACGAGACGCCGTAGGCGGCCCGGGCCCAGCTCTCGAAGAAGGCGAGCAGGAGCAGCAGGAACAGCCAGGACCAGGCGACCGTCAGGAACGCGAGGGCTGGATGCTGCCGCTCCGGCAGGGCCGCGGCCGCCACGGGAGCCGCGATCAGTCGCTGTAGACGAACTTCGCGACCGCCGGATCGTCGATGTTGTCCTTGGTCATGATCGTGGCCCCGGTGCCGATCTGCGGCGGCACCGACTGGTCGTTGATCACCGCGAACGCGGTCATCACGCCGTAATAGCCGATCTCGGCCGGGTGCTGGGCGACGGCGAGGTCGATCAGGCCGGACTTGAGGTCGTCGACGATGCGGGTCGGTGCGTCGAACGCCACCACCCGGATCTCGCCGGTCTTGCCAAGCGCCTTGACGCCGTCGGCGGCACCGATGGCCGAGAACAGGTTGGCGCCGAACACCCCGGCGAGGTCGCCGTTGCGGGCGAACACCGCCTGGACCTGCGAAGCCGCCTTGTTGGCGTCGTTGTCGTTGAACTGGGTCTCGAGCACGGTGACGCCCGTGAAGTTGGCCATGGCGGCCTTGAAGCCTTCCTCGCGCTGGTCGGTGGTGCTGATGCCGGGCTTGACGTTGGAGACGTAGACCTTCCCCTTCTCGCCGATCTGCCGGGCGAGCGCGAGGCCGGCCAGGAACCCGCCCAGGACATTGTCGGTGGCGATGTAGGAGAGCGGGAAATCGCCCGGGCCGGTGCCGTTCTGGTACTTGCCGTCGTCGATGAAGGTGTCGACGGTGATCACCGGGATCCCGGCGTCGACCGCCTGCTGCAAGGGTGCGATCAGCTGCTGCTTGTCGGTGGGTGCGATCAGGATCGCGTCGGGCTGGCGCGCGATCACCGCCTGCAGCACGGGCACCTGCAGGGTCGGGTTGAACTCGGGTGCTCCCTGGAACAGCAATTCGCAGCCGACGGCCTTGGCGGCCATCTCGGCACCCTTGCGCATCGTGATGTAGAAGGCGTCGGTGGTGAGGCCTGGGATCAGTGCGATGGTGCACTGGTCCTGGGCCGCCGCCGGGGCGGGTTGGGCGAGGAGGCCCAGGGCAAGGGCGGCAGCGCCCGTCAGCGCCGCAAGCGGACGTCCCATCGGTCGTTCTCCCTGATCGCGCCCGGATCGTTGACGCCCGGACTCCGGTGCTGAGCCTAGGCGTCGTCCGGTCGGGCGGCAAGCACCGCCGCGCGTGTGGCGAGTGCGTCCGGATCGCCCGCGACGTGCACGCGCTTCCACCGGCTCGTGGCACCGGCGGCGAGCGCGGCAGGCACTCGCCGGCACGCCCAGGGCCTTGGCGAGGAGCTGCAGCACGGCGTCGTTGGCGCGGCCGCCGTCCGGCGGTGCGGTCACCTTGACCGCGAGCCAGGCGTCGCCCGCGGCGTCGCGGACCAGGCCGCCGATGCCGGCACGGCCGGCCTTCGGCGTCGCCTTGACCGCGAGGTCGATGCCGCCCGCGCGGCGGGTAATGGCCGTCAGTAGCGCACCATCTCGTTGACCAGGTCGCGCAGGAAGTAGAGGGCCAGGATCAGGATCACCGGCGAGATGTCGATGCCGCCCAGGTTGGGCAGCAGGTTGCGGATCGGCCGCAGCACGGGCTCGGTGATCCGGAAGAGGAAATCGCGGATCTGGTAGACGAACCGGTTGCCGGTGTTGATCACGTTGAACGCGATCAGCCAGCTCAGGACCACCGACGCGATCAGGAGCCAGATGTAGATCGAAACGATCGTGTTGAAGAGATTGAGCAGCGCATACATGGGCAAGACCGCTGGCTGGGTGATCGCCCCGCCTCGCGCCCGGGGGCCGTGGGCGGCCGCACTATAGCGGCGGCGCCCGGACACGCCAGCCCGGGCGCGGGCCTTGACACGCGCAGGCCCCGTCCCCATACCACGGGCCGCGCAGCGTGGGGCCGTAGCTCAGCTGGGAGAGCGCTAGAATCGCACTCTAGAGGTCGAGGGTTCGATCCCCTTCGGCTCCACCAAGCGCGCTTGTCTTTGCACAAGACAAATTTACTTGGTCTATTGCCCCCCTGCCGTGTGCAGCTACGCAAGAGCGCCGCCGAGGCATAGGGCCCTGTCGGTCACCACCCGCCACCGACGTGATCCGCAGCCCGCCCTTCTTGGCTGGTCCAAGCGTCGAAAGGCTAGGCGTCGGCGATCGCTTGCGCCGGGTCGAGACCGACCATCGTGTCGGTCTCGAGGGGACGGCGGTGCGGGGCTGCCAAACCGAAATGTCGCTCAAAGGTTGCCAGACGTCGCGTAATCGTGAACGCGCAGACTGATCCAGATCAGTTCTGCCCCGATCTCGCCCGCCTACTCAGGCCGAGTGGCGCGCGGCTGGACAGCACCACGCCGCGTTTGACCGCATGTGGACATCGACACATGTTCGCGGATCAAGGCTACCTGGATCAGATTTCGGACCCTGTGCCGCTTCCTGCGCCCTCCCCGGACGTCGTAGGCGGTGCAGTCCGGGAGAAAGGTCAGGGCGCGCGTATCCCGCGACCGTACTCCAGACTGGCGCACGGCTGACGCGGATGTCGAAGAGCATTTGCATCAGCTTTGCAGGAAATTCTCGGCGAATCGCGATATGCCGAGCAACGTCATCATCGATTTCAGATCCAACACCGCGCGCCTGAGCGAAGTGATCCTGAACTATTTGAGCGTCATCGTCGACGAGCTCGTCACCGGTTCTTTCCGCTACGGGTTCGTGAACGGACGCGGTGGGCGGATTGGCCTTGACATGGAGGTCGGCCCGTCGTTCTGGCAACTTACCGTGGAAGATAGCGGCGCAACCGAGGGCCGGCGCGGCTCTGCCATGGGCAAGGTGCGCCACGTGGTCGCTCGGCTGGGCGGCACCATCGACCTTCCGCCCGTGATCGGCGGCCACCGCTGGATCGTCAGGGTTCCGCAAAAGAAGCAGGACCAAGCTGACGCCGGTCCGCCATTGCGATCAGACTGACCCGCCTCGCCGTCACCCCGAACTCTTGCGCCGGAAGCGACCGGCCCTCGACTACAGGGCGGTGAAGCCGCCGTCGATGTAGATGGTCTCGCCGGTGATCATGTCCGAGGCGGGCGAGGCCAGGAAGAGGACGAGGTCGGCCACCTCGATGGGCTTGCCGAAGCGGCCGAGCGGGATCTTGGCCTTCATCGGGTCACCCCGCGCCGGATCGCCCCAGACCTTCTCGCCCATGGGGGTGAGGATCACGGTGGGGCACACGGCGTTGGACTGGACGTTGAAGGGCGCCCACTCGGCGGTCATCACCTTGGTCAGCGCGTTGAGGCCGTTCTTGGACGCCGCGTAGGCGCCATGGTCGACCAGTGCTATGTTGCTGGTCTGCGAGCTGACATTGACGATCTTGCCCTGGCGCCGCTCGATCATGCCGGGTGCCAGCAGCTGCGCCAGCAGGAAGGGTGCCCGCAGGTTGACCGCCTGGACCAGGTCCCAGTCCTCGACCGGCATCTCCAGCAGCGACTCGACCCGGGAGATCCCGGCATTGTTGACCAGGATGTCGATCCCGCCCCAGGCGTCGAGCGCGGCGCGGGCGGCGGCGCGCGGGCCGTCGACCGTGGCCATGTCGGCGACGATGGTCAGGCAGCGCCGGCCTTGCGCCTCGATCCCGGCCCTGGCCTCGGCGAGGCCGCCGGGGTCGCGGGCCACGGCGGCGACGTCGGCACCGGCGTCGGCCAGCACCCGGCAGATCTCGAGCCCGATCCCCTTGGATGCCCCGGTGACCAGGGCACGCTTGCCCGTTAAGGAAAATCGCTCGACGAATGAACCGGGCATGCCACCTCCCCGTTAAGCTGCCGCCTCGGTCATGCTTATCGGCTCCCGCGGGCCGCTCGTCGAGCGGCGCCGGAACCGGACCCACCGTCGAGTCGGGAGAACAGGTTGGAGATCCTCGCCGTTGCCGGCCGCCTGCTCGCGGGCCTGTGTATCCTGGTCACGCTGCTGCCACTGACCCGGGCCAGGGCATGGTGGGTACGCGCCTGGGACTTCCCGCGCCAGCAGATCATGGCGGTGGGCCTGCTGGCCGGCGCGCTGGTCTGGGCGGGCGACCGTGCCGCCACGCCGCTGGACCAGGCGCTGCTGGCGGCGCTGGCGCTGGCGCTGGCCTGGCAGCTCGCCATGATCCTGCCCTACACGCCGTTGTGGCGGCGCCAGGGCAAGCGCACGCGCAGCCACCCGGCCCGACGCATCCGCCTGGTCGTGGTCAACGTGCTCATGACCAACCGCGATGCCGACGGGCTGGCGGCGAGCCTGGCCGCCACCGACCCCGACCTGGTGCTGGCACTCGAGACCGACGAGTGGTGGGTCACGCGGCTGGCGGCGATGCTGCCCGACCACGGCCACCGCATCCTCCACCCGCTGGACAACACCTACGGGCTGGCCCTGTTCTCGCGCCTGGAGCTGCTGCACCCGCAGCTGCGCTTCCTCCTGCGCGAAGGCATCCCGTCCATCCGCACCCGGGTCCGGCTGACCTCGGGCGAGGACGTCGTGCTGATCGGCCTCCACCCCGAACCGCCCAGCCCGACCGAGGCCGACACCTCGCTGCCGCGCGACGCCGAGCTGGTCATGGTCGGGCGCGAGATCGCGGGCGAGGCCAAGCCGGTGATCGTGGCCGGCGACCTCAACGACGTCGCCTGGTCGCGCACCAGCCGCCTGTTCCGCCGGCTCAGCGGCCTGATCGACCCGCGCATCGGCCGCGGCTTCTACAACAGCTTCCACGCGCACCATCCCTGGCTGCGCTGGCCGCTCGACCACGTGTTCTACAGCCCCGAGTTCCTGCTGCACGGGCTGCAGCGCCTGCCCGCCTTCGGCTCCGACCACTTTCCCATCCTGATCGACCTCGAATACCATCCCCGCGCTGCCGCCCTGCAGGAGGTCGACCCCGCCGAGCATGGCGACCACCGCGAGGCGCGCGAGACCCTGGCCGAGGCGGCCGCGGCGGAGAACGGGCGGGCATGACCGGGAACGTGAGGCGGCGGACGGTCCTGGGCGCCCTGGGGACGGCTTCGATGGCGACCCTCGCGGGCGGCGAGGCCCAGGGAGCCGCCAGGTCCGCGCGAAGCATCGTGATGCTGCACGGCGCCTTCTCCGGGGCCTGGAGCTTTCGCGTGTTCCGCCGCGTGTTCCAGGAACTGGGCTGGGACGTCCATACCCCCGACCTGTTCGGCCATGGTGCCGCCAAGGCCCAGGGCGACCGCCTCGCGGGTGTCAGCCTCAAGCGCTACACGCGCCAGATCGAGCGCTACCTGCGGCGCTTCGCGGCGCCGCCGGTGTTCCTCGGCCACTCGATGGGCTGCGTGATCGGCCAGCAGCTCGCCGCCAAGGGGCTGGCGCGCGCCCTCATCCTGGTCGGGCCCGCCGGCCGCTCCGGCATCCTGCCGAGCACGGACTTCGAGCGCGACGGCTCGCAGGGCCTGATCAACCTCGGACCGTTCTGGCAGCAGGCGGTCCAGGCCAGTTTCGAGGTGGCGGTGGCGACCTCGCTCAACCGGGTGCCGCCCGCACAGCAGCGCGCCGTGTTCGACGAGTTCGGTCCGGAATCGGGGCAGGCACTGTTCGAGCTGTTCTTCTGGATGCTGGACAATGGCCGCGCCACCCGCGTCGACACCGAGGCGGTCCGCTGCCCGGTCCTGTGCGTGCGCGGCAGCGACGACCGGGTGGTCTCGGCCGGCACCGCCAAGGCAACCGCCGCAGCCTATCCCGGTGCTGCCCTGTGGCAGGAACCCGGACACGGCCACATGCTGCTGGTGGAGCCCGGAGCCGAGGCCATAGCACGGCGGATCGCGCGCTGGGCGGCGCAAAGACCCTGAGGGCCGCGGGCCGGCGCGCGTCGGCGAGGCCGCGCGCTTCGAACGGCGGGCGTCGCTCGCGTTTCTGAAGCAGGATGGCTGCAAATGTTCGCCGACAAGTGGAGCTTTCTCTCCTAAGCTGTGCGCATGCATCCGCGATCGGGACTGCCTGAAGCGTCAAGTGCGGCGCCCGCCGGCGAGGCAGCCCGGTCGCCGCGCCGCAGGCGCACGCTCCCGCTCAAGGCGACGGTCCTCCTGGTGTTCGTGGCCATGACCGTCCCGGTTCTGCTCGGTATCGTGCGGGCGAACTACGTTTCGAGCGATCGCATCGCCCGCGAATATGCCGCGAACCTGCTCGAGCGGTTCCGTCGCGAGGCGGTCCGCGATATCGAGAGCACCTTCGCCGCGCTCTCCTCGCTCATCGCCAGTGCTGCCGAACTCGGCCGCCAGGACCCGGGCCTGTTCGAGGACGACCGTGCGCTGCCCTATCTGCTTCGGATCCTGCAGCACAGCGACACCGTGCTGAACGTCTATGTCGGGCTCGCGGACGGGTCGTTCCGCCAGGCGCGCCGCCTTCACGACCCCGATCTGGCGATCCATGGCACAACCCCACCCCGCGGCGCGGTCTTCGCCCACCGGCTGGTGGAGCCGGCACGCGGCACGCCGGTGCTCGATCGCTACATCTTCCTGGACCTGCAGGAGAACCACCTCGGCGAGGTGGCAGCGGCCAGCGGCTACGACCCGCGGGCACGACCCTGGTACGTGAAGGCCGTCGCCGCCGGTGCGACCACGATCACCGATCCCGAGGTGTTCTGGGCCTTCGGTCTGGTCGGCATCACCGTGGCGGCACCATTCTCGTCCGGCAACGGGGTCAGCGGTGTCGTGGCCGCCGACATCACCCTGGACAGTTTCTCGGCCTATCTCGCCAGCCATCGCATCAGCGAGCGGAGCGTCAGCTACCTGCTGGATCAGAACGGCATGGTGCTGGCCGCCTCCGACGGGTCGGCCGTGGCCAGCAGCGCGGGCGACGATGTCGCCCTGCACCATGTCAGCGGAGTCGAATCCGGGCTGACCGCCCTGGCCTACGGTCTGCGGCCAAGGGGTGATCACGCACCCGTCTTTGCGTTCAGCCACGAGGGCCGCGACTACATCGCCAGCCTGTCGCCCTTCCACGAGGACTTCGGCAAGCGCTGGCAGCTGTTCGTCGTGACGCCCCTGGACGACTTCACCGGTCAGCTCACCGCGAACAACCGGCGCATGGTGGAGCTGGGGCTCGTCGCCGTCGCCGTCCAGCTGCTGGTCATCTGGGTGCTGGCGAACCTGCTCGCCTCGCCGCTGCAGAAGCTGGCGCTGAAGGTCGATCGGATCAATCGCCTGGAGCCCTCCCGGCTGCGGCCCCTGGACTCGCCGATCCGTGAGGTCGCCCTGCTCTCGCGGGCGATCGAGACCTTGGACGTGGCGGTCAAGGCCTTCGCCTGCTTCGTCCCGGTCGACCTGGTCCGCCAGCTCCTGCACTCCGAGCAGAAGCTGGAGCTGGGCGGCCAGAGCCGCTTCCTCACGATCTTCTTCTCGGATGTCGAGGGCTTCTCGAGCATGGCCGAGACCATGCCGTCGCGCGACCTGCTGGCGCGCATGTCGACCTTGCTGGAGGTCGTGTCCAAGGTCGTGCACGAGGAGTCGGGCACGATCGACAAGTTCGTCGGCGACGGCGTCATGGCGTTCTGGGGTGCGCCAGCACTGCTCGACGACCATGCCTGGCACGGCTGCGTCGCGGCGATGCGCATCCAGCGCGAGCTCGCGAAGCTGAACGAGCGGTGGCGGGAGACCGGCAAGCCGGAGATGCGGGTCCGGATCGGGATCCACTCCGACGCCGTCCTGGTCGGCAATGTCGGATCGCAGGAGCGCATGAGCTACACGGTCATCGGCGACGGGGTGAACATCGCCTCCCGGCTCGAGAGCATCAACAAGGCCTACGGCACCTTCACCTGCATCAGCCACGAAACCTACCGCGAGGCCGGGGACCGCCTGTGCGTGCGCCCGATCGACGAGGTCGCCGTCAAGGGCCGGCGCGCCCGCATCGCGATCTACGAGCTCCTGGGCGTCTACGGCGTCGACCCGGAGCTGGAGCCCTCGGCCGAGGCGAAGCGCCTGGCAGATCTCACCCGCCACGCCTTCGCGGCGCTGGTGGCCGGCGATCGGGCGACCGCGCTCGCCCGCTACCGCGAGATCCTCGAGGTCGCACCCGGCGATCGCATCGCCGAGCTGCACCTGCATCGGCTGAGCGGCCACCACCGCCCGGCCGACATCGGGGAGACCGATGAGCACCAGTGACCCGCCGGTGCCGGCAACGGCGTTCTGGCCCAGCCCCTACACGGCCGCCTTGCTGCAGACGCTGCGACGTCACCCCGAGTGGGTCCGCGCTGCGCGCGTGCTCGAGATCGGCTGCGGCAGCGGCGTGCTGCTCGCCGCCGCCGGCAGGCTCGGGGCCGCCTCGCTCTGCGGCGTCGACATCGAGCCGGCCGCGGTCGCGGTGACCAGCGAGCTGCTCGAGGAGCTCAACCTCGCCGCTGCGGTGGAGGTCCACCAGGGCGACCTCTTCGTCCCGGTCCACGGGCGCCGGTTCGACCTGATCCTCGCCAACCTGCCGCACTTTCCCATGGCGCCGGCGCCGATCGGCGAGCGGCTGGCGACCTGGAGCTCGGGCGGCGCCGACGGGCGGCTGCTGCTCGATCCGTTCCTCGCCGGACTGGGCGACCATCTGGCGACAGCCGGTCGCGCCGTGATCGCCCACAACGCCTTTGTCGGGCTCGCGGCGACCAGGCTGGCCGCCCAAGAATTGGGCCTGGCGGTCGAGGTGACCCAGACCGTCCTGGTGGACGTGCCGCCGACCAAGCTCGCGCGGCTGACCCCGGACGTCCTCGAGCGCGAGATGGACCGCTCGATCTTCGTCTATGGCGGGCTTGCCTTCGCCGAGATGCAGGTGCTGACGATCACGCATGCGGGCGCCGCTCGGCCGTGAGGTTGCCGGCGCTGATCAAGGTCCTCCTGCTGACGCTGGTGGGATCGGCCGGTCTTGCGACGGCGGCCCCCGCCTCGCCCGACGCGGAGCTGGCAGACCTGCTCGGCAAAGCCCACGCCAGCCTTCCCCAGGCCTGCGCGCGATCCCGCGGCCGACCTCCTGGTCCGCGTCCTCTGCGCCGGCGAGATCCGCATCGGCGTCCGCAACAACTATCCGCTGTTCGCCACCGTCGAGGGGGACCAGCGCACCGGCTACGACATCGACGTGGCACGGGCGATCGCCGCCCGGCTCGGCGTCGAGCCGGTGTGGGTGCCCGTCCGGGCGGCGACGCGCATCGCAGCACTGGCCGAGGGCGAGGCCGACCTTGTCGTCGCCACCATGGGCCACAACACCCAGCGCGACGCCCAGGCGAGGTTCATCCGGCCGCATTACTACCGTTCCGAGACGATCATCGTCGGGCCGCGCGACATCACGGTCCGCGACTGGAACGACCTCTCGGGGCGCTCGATCTGCGTCACCGTCGGCAACTATGCCAACGCCCAGCTCGTCTCGCGCGGTGCGCGGCTGCTGCTGTTCGACGACGCCAGCCGGCTGCCGCGCGGCCTCGCGGACGATACCTGCCTCCTCGCCGCGCAGGACGACAGCTTCTTCGCCTCCTACCTCGGCGACCCCGCGTTCGCGTCGCGTTTCGAGCGGAAGTTCGGCTTCGACCCGGTCCCATGGGGCATGGCGGTCCCCAAGGATGGTGCAGCTGATCTCGCAGGCGCACTGGAACTGATCAGCCAGATCATGCATCGCGACGGCGCGTTCCTGGCCCTGGCGCGGCGCAACGAGATCTTCACGAGCTTCCTCGAGCAACGGCACGAGCGCTGGCGCGAGCCGGGCTGTGCCGGGCTCGCGGCAAGCGCCGATCCCGCCTGCGTGCTGCCGGCACTGGTCGCGGAGCCGCCGCCCACGAGCTTCGCGCCGCAGGTCGAGACCGCGCTGGCCTGGCTGGACCAGCATCTGGGCATCCGGCTGGCCGTGCCGATGCTGCTCAGCGAGCCGGCCTGGCAGCTGTTCCAGGCCGGCATGGTGAACTCCCTGGTCCTGGTCCTGGGGACGCTGGCCGCCACGCTGCTGGTGGCGCTGGTCGTCGGCGCCGCCGCGGCGACGTCGTGCTTCCTGCTCCGCGCGCCCGCATGGCTGGTGATCGTCACGCTGCAGTCATCGCCGGTGGTCCTGACGCTGTTCATCGCCGCGGCGATCGCGCACGCGCTGTTCGCCTACTCGACCGCCGTGGCGCTGGGGGCGGCCATCGCCGCCCTCGGCCTGATGAACGGTTGCTATGCCGGCCAGGCCATCGGCGAGGCGGCCCACAGCCTGCGGGCGGGAGGCCGGCGCGCCGAGGGCCTCACCTCGGCACTGTTCGCGGCGGCCTTGCGCCGGTCCGCGACCCAGCTCCTCTCGTTCCTGGTCAATGCGGCGAAGGGCACGCCCATCGCCAGCGTCACGGGTGCGCCGGAACTGCTCAGCGCGCTCACCGACATCACCTCCTTCGCCAGCGGCCGCGCCGAGATCTACACGCTCGTCCTGCTGTTCTACACGGGCGTCGTCGCCCTGGTGGTGTGGGCCTGCGCGTGGGCGCGCCACCGGCTGCAGACCGCCAGGATGACGGCGTGAACACGCTCGCCACCCTCTGGCACTCGGGGTTCTTCCCGGAGCTGCTCGCGGCCATGGCGATCAACCTGTGGATCGCGACCGTGGCGCTGGCGCTCGGCCTGGCCGTGGGCCTGCCGCTGGTTCTCCTGCAGCTGGGTGGTCGCGTGCAGCAGGCGCTGGCCGGAGCGCTGGTCGGGCCGATGCGCGCCGCCCCCACCTTCGTCGTGATGTTCTTCCTGCTCAACCTGATCCCGCCCGACTTCAGCCTCTTCGGCCAGCCGCTGGCGCTCTCGCCGCGTGCCATCGTCGCCCTGTCGCTGCTGCCCTATGCCGCCGCCTATGTCGCGGACAACGGGCGCGAGGCCGTCCTGCAGCTCCGCCGCGGTGCGACCGACTCGGCCCTGCTCTTCCTGCCCAACCTGATGCGGGCATTCTTCGTGCTGGTGATGTCGTCCGGGGCGGCGGCGGCGATCGGTGTCGGCGAGGGTGTCGCCGTCGTCCTGCGCGAGGCCGAGCGCTGGCCGACGCTCGCCGAGAAGCTCGTCGTCTTCGGCGAGCGGGGTCGCCTGCTTCGGCCTCGTCTTCCAGACGGGCTTCGCCCTGGTGCGCCTCGTCCGCGGCTGGCTGGGCCCGCGCGCCCGGCGGCAATCCGAGCGCAGCCGCCTCCCGCTCGGCGACAGCGGCACGGGCTGACCGGAGCAGACGCGCGTCAGGCCCGCGCCCGGCGCTCCAGCCGCGGCAGCATGCGGGCGAGGTACTCGCCGGTGTAGCTGCCCGGGGTCGCGGCCACCTCCTCGGGCGTCCCCTCGGCCACGGCGCGCCCGCCGCCCGAGCCGCCCTCGGGGCCCATGTCGATCAGCCAGTCGGCGGTCTTGATGACCTCGAGATTGTGCTCGATCACGATCACCGTGTTGCCGGTGTCGACCAGGGCGTGCAGCACCTCGAGCAGCTTGCGCACGTCCTCGAAATGCAGGCCGGTGGTCGGCTCGTCCAGGATGTAGACGGTCTGGCCGGTGGCACGCCGGCTGAGCTCCTTGGCGAGCTTGACCCGCTGCGCCTCGCCGCCCGAGAGCGTGGTCGCCTGCTGGCCGATGTGGATGTAGCCCAGCCCCACCTGCTGCAGCGCCACCAGCTTGTTCCTGACCGGCGGGACCGATTCGAAGAAGTCGACCGCCTGGTCCACGGTCATGTCGAGCACGTCCGCGATCGACTTGGCGCGGTAGGTGACCTCCAGCGTCTCGCGGTTGAAGCGCTTGCCCTGGCAGACGTCGCAGGTGACGAACACGTCGGGCAGGAAGTGCATCTCGATCTTGATCAGCCCGTCGCCCTGGCAGGCCTCGCAGCGCCCGCCCTTGACGTTGAAGCTGAACCGGCCCGGCCCGTAGCCGCGCGCCTTGGCCTCGGGCAGGCCCGCGAACCAGTCGCGGATCGGGGTGAAGGCGCCGGTGTAGGTGGCGGGGTTCGAGCGCGGCGTGCGCCCGATCGGCGACTGGTCGATGTCGACCACCTTGTCGACATGCTCGAGCCCCGCGAGCCCGGCATGCTCGCCGGCGATGGCCCGGGCACCCATCAGCCGCTTGGCCAGCACCGGATAGAGCGTGTCGACCACCAGGCTCGACTTGCCCGAGCCCGACACGCCGGTGACGCCGACGAAGCAGCCCAGCGGGAAGCGGGCATCGACGTCGCGCAGATTGTTGGCCCGGCAGCCGGTCAGCTCCAGCCAGCGCAGATTCTTGGGCTTGCGCCGCTTGGCCGGGACGGGGATGGCGCGGATGCCCGAGAGGTACTGGCCGGTCAGCGAGGCGGGCTCGGCCATCACCGTGGCGGGCTCGCCCTCGGCGATGATCACGCCGCCATGCACGCCCGCCCCCGGCCCCATGTCGATCAGGTGGTCGGCCGAGCGGATCGCGTCCTCGTCGTGCTCGACCACGATCACCGTGTTGCCGAGGTCGCGCAGGTTCCGAAGCGTCTCCAGGAGGCGGTCATTGTCGCGCTGGTGCAGGCCGATCGAGGGCTCGTCCAGGACGTAGAGCACGCCGGTCAGGCCCGAGCCGATCTGCGAGGCGAGCCGGATCCGCTGGCTCTCGCCGCCCGAGAGCGTGCCGCTGTCGCGCGCCAGGGTCAGGTAGGAGAGGCCGACCTTGTCGAGGAAGCCCAGGCGCTCGCGGATCTCCTTGAACACGCGCGCCGCGATCTCCTGCTGCTTGGCGGTGAGCTGCGCCGGCAGTGCCGCGAACCAGGCGACCGCGTCGCGGATCGAGAGCTCGGTGACCTCGCCGATGTGGCGGCCGGCGATCTTGACGCACAAGGCCTCGGGCTTGAGCCGGTAGCCGCCGCAGGCCTCGCAGGTGGTCGAGCTCATGTAGCGCGACAGCTCCTCGCGCATCCAGGCCGACTCGGTCTCGCGCCAGCGCCGCTGCAGGTTGTTGACCACGCCCTCGAACGGCTTCTTGGTCTCGAACTTGCGCAGCCCGTCCTCGAGCTCGATGCGCACCTGCTCCGCGCCCGAGCCGTAGAGGATGACCTCGCGCACCTTGGCCGGCAGCTTGGCCCAGGGCGTGTCGGGGCTGGCGCCGTAGTGCTTGCAGATCGAGATCAGGGTCTGCGGGTACCAGTTCATCGTGGTCGAGGACCAGGGCTCGACCGCACCCTTGGCCACCGACTTGTCCTGGTCCGGCACGATCAGCTCGGGGTCCATCAGCATCTTCCGGCCCAGGCCGTCGCAGGCCGGGCAGGCGCCGTAGGGATTGTTGAACGAGAACAGGCGCGGCTCGATCTCGGGCAGGGTGAAGCCCGAGACCGGGCAGGCGAACTTGGCCGACATGGTCAGCCGCTCGCCATCGTCGGCGTTCTCGGCGATCACCAGGCCGTCGGCCAGCCCGAGCGCGGTCTCGATCGATTCGGCCAGCCGCTGCGCCAGGTCGGGTGCGGTGACGACGCGGTCGACCACGACCTCGATCTCGTGCTTGCGCTTCTTGTCCAGGGCCGGCACGGCGTCGAGATCGTGGAGCTCGCCGTCGACCTTGACCCGCTGGTAGCCCTGCCGCAGCAGGTCGGCGAACTCCTTGCGGTACTCGCCCTTGCGGCCGCGCACGATGGGGGCCAGCAGGTAGAGCCGGGTGCCCTCGGGCATGGCGAGCAGCCGGTCGACCATCTGCGAGACGGTCTGCGCCTCGATCGGCAGGCCGGTGGCGGGCGAGTAGGGGATGCCGACGCGCGCCCAGAGCAGGCGCATGTAGTCGTAGATCTCGGTCACCGTGGCGACCGTCGAGCGCGGGTTCTTCGAGGTGGTCTTCTGCTCGATCGAGATCGCCGGCGACAGGCCGGTGATCAGGTCGACGTCGGGTTTCTGCATCAGCTCGAGGAACTGGCGGGCATAGGCCGAGAGGCTCTCGACGTAGCGGCGCTGGCCCTCGGCGTAGATCGTGTCGAAGGCCAGGCTCGACTTGCCCGAGCCCGACAGGCCGGTGATCACCACCAGCTTGTGGCGCGGGATGTCGACGTCGATCCCCTTCAGATTGTGCTCGCGCGCGCCGCGGATGCGGATGAAATCGTCCATCGGGGCTCCGGATCGGCAGGCCGTCCGACCGCCGCTGACGTGTCCGCTTCACAATGGCTTCGGGGCCGCACCGCGGCAAGGCGTGGCGGCCGACGTCATGGAGAACCAACCATGAACATAGCGCCCGCGCAAGGTGCGCGAAGCGAGGCGTCGCCGGTGTGAGCGGGCGTTAACTATGCTGGCGGCCAGGACGGATGTGCTCCACTGAGCAAGGTGTCCAGCGACGGCGGAACGTCATGGCCGGCAGCGTCAACAAGGTGATCCTCGTGGGCAATCTCGGCCGCGATCCCGAGGTGCGCCACACCCAGAACAACCAGAAGGTCGTCAACATGCGGATCGCCACCTCGGAGCGGTGGCGCGACCGCCAGTCGGGCGAGAACAAGGAGCGCACCGAGTGGCATAGCGTGGTGATCTTCAACGAGAACCTGGCCGACATCGCCGAGCGCTACCTGCGCAAGGGCAGCTCGGTCTATGTCGAGGGCCAGCTGCAGACCCGCAAATGGACCGACCAGAGCGGCCAGGAGCGCTACTCGACCGAGGTCGTGCTGTCGCGCTTCAAGGGCGAGCTGACGCTGCTGGGCGGCCGCGGCGAGGGCGGTGGCGGTGGCGGCGGGGACTATGGCGGCGGCGACTATGGCGACGACATGGGCGGGCCGCCGCAGCGCTCCGCACCGCCGGCGCGCGGCCCCGGCGGCGGCCAGCCGCGCGGCAAGGCAGCCCAGCATCGCCGACGAGCTCGACGACGACATCCCGTTCTGACGGGCTGGCCGCATCGGCACGGACCGCAACGACGGGCGGCCCGCGCGACCGGTCAGGTCGCACGGGCCGCCACGCCTCGGGCCGAAGCCCTCGGAAGCGACGAGACTACTGAACCAGCACCTTGTCGATGACGTGAATCACGCCGTTGCTGGCCTGGATGTCGGCCTTGGTGACCTTCGAGCCCTTCACGTGGACGCCGTCGGTGGACGTGATCGGCAGCATCGCACCCTGGACCGTCTTGGCCTCGTGCATGGCGCCCACATCCTTGGCCGACACCTTGCCGGGCAGGACGTGATAGGTGAGCAGGGCTGCGAGCTGGGCCTTGTTCTCGGGCTTCAGCAGGTTCGCCACGGTGCCCTCGGGCAGGGCCGCGAAGGCGGCATCGGTCGGGGCGAAGACGGTGAACGGACCGGTGCCGTCGAGGGTCTCGGTCAGGCCGGCGGCCGCAACGGCCGTGCCCAAGGTCTTGAAGGAGCCAGCCTGTGCAGCGGTCTCGAGAATGTTCATCATGCTCAGTCCTTTTTTGTAATTCTGTCTGCGCAAACTCGATAATCTACTATGATCACCGGGCACATTGACCAAAGATAAGTCCATGCCGTCTGCTGTCTGAGATATGGACCCGTTGTGGTGACAAGCAAGGCCGCCGTCACTTATTTATCTGCTTCGCCTGACTACTATGATTCGTGAACATGGATTGTTCTGTCCTGTCAAGCGGTCTCTTCGGCTGGCGCGAGCCACCCTGTCGGGCGGGTCCACGCTGCCGATCCTCCACTTCCCTTTCCGGCAGGATCATGGGAAGGTCGCTGCCTTGAATTCAGCCGAGGGCGGGTCGCCCATGCCCAAGGGCGGTCACCGCCCGGCCTGGACGGGCTGGCCGAGGGAGGCGGGAACATGAACATCGAGGCGATCCTGGCCAGCAAGGGCCGCGCGGTACGGACGATCTCGTCCGGCACGACGGTCGGCGAGGCCATGCGCATCATGACCCACGACCGCATGAGCGCCCTGGTGGTCTCCGAGGACGGTGCCGCCATCGACGGGATCGTCTCCGACCGCGGCCTGATGAACGCGCTGGTCGACCACGGCACCGGCGTGCTCGAGCGGCCGCTGGGGGACGTCATGACCCGCGAGGTGTTCACCTGCTCGCGCGGGGACAGCGTGGGTGCCATCATGGCGGCGATGACCGACCGCCGCATCCGTCACATCCCGGTGGTCGAGGAGGACGGCAGGCTGTGCGGGATCGTCAGCATCGGGGACGTGGTCAAGCACCATCTCGACGAGATCCAGCACGAGGCGGCCGAGCTGCGCGAGTACATCAGCGGCAACACGTGAGCGGCGGCGGGCCCGCCCGGAGCCGGCGGTGAGCGCCGCCGCGGCGGCGCCTGCGGTGGCCCTCGACCACAAGGCGATCCGGGGCATCCTGGCCGGCATCATGCTCGCCATGTTCCTGGGTGCGCTCGACCAGACCATCGTGGCCACGGCACTGCCGACCATCGGCCACGATCTGGGCGATCTCGACGACCTGCCCTGGGTGGTGACCGCCTACCTGCTCAGCTCGACCGCGGTGACGCCGCTCTACGGCAAGCTCAGCGACATCCACGGCCGCCGGGCCATGCTGCTGGCGAGCATCGCCCTGTTCGTCCTGGGCTCGCTCGCCTGCGCCCTGGCACCCAGCATGCTGGTCCTGATCCTCGCCCGCGCCCTGCAGGGCGTCGGCGGCGGCGGGCTGATCTCGCTGGCGCAGACGGTGATCGCCGACGTGGTCGCACCCAAGGAGCGCGCCCGCTACCAGGGCCTGATCGCCTCGGTGTTCGTGGCCTCGAGCGTGCTGGGCCCGGTGCTGGGCGGCGTGTTCGCCCAGACGCTGCACTGGTCCCTGATCTTCTGGATCAACCTGCCCCTGGGCCTCGCCGCCTTGTGGATGACCGAGCGCGCGCTGCGGCGGCTGCCGCGCCACGAGCGGCCGCATCGGCTGGACCTGATCGGCGCCGCGCTGATCGTGTCCGCCACCGTCTGCTTCCTTTTGGCCCTGAGCTGGGGCGGCGTCCGCCAGCCCTGGGGCTCGCCGCCGATCCTGGGCCTGATCGGCGCCAGCCTCGTCCTGGCGCTGCTGTTCGCCTGGCGGCTGCGCGTGGCGCCCGAGCCGTTCCTGCCCCTGCCGGTGCTGCGCGAGCCGGTGGTGGCGCTGGGCACGGCGTCGGCCTGCTTCGCCATGGGCACCTTCATCGGCCTGTCGATCTACGTGCCGGTCTATTTCGAGGCGGCACGCGGCCTCACCGCCAGCCAGTCCGGTCTCGCCCTGATCCCGCTCATGGCCGGGGTGATCCTGGGTGCCACCACCGCCGCGCGGCTGATGGCGCGCATCCGCCACTACAAGCGCCCGCCGCTGGCCGGCCTGGCGCTCGCCGTGTCAGGCTGCCTGCTGCTGGCGCCGCACCCGGTCGAGCTGCCCTTCCCCGTGGCGCTCCTGCTCCTGGCGCTGGTCGGGGTCGGCGTCGGCACCGTGCTGCCGGTGACCACGGTGGCGATCCAGAACGCCGTGCCGCTGCATCAGCTGGGCACGGCCACGGGCGTGATGAGCTTCTTTCGCGCGCTGGGTGGAGCCATCGCCGTGGCCGGCTTCGGGGCCCTGGTCCTGGGCGGGGCGCGCAGCCATGACGGCGGGCCGCTGGCGCTGCCGGGCGATTCCGATGCCGTGTTCGGTGTGATGTTCCTGGTCGCCGCGGTCGGCTTCGCCGCCGCCTTCGCCTTTTTGCTGCTGATGGCCGAGCGCCCGCTGCGCAGCGGGGTGACCAAGCCCGCCACCGAGCCCGCGCGCGCCTGAGCCGCTGGCCTCAGGTCGAGACTTCGTTGGTCTGCTCGAACACGCAGCCGTCGATCCGCCAGCTGCCGTCGGGCTGCTTTTCCATCACGTACTGCGCCACCACGGGCACGCCGTCGGGCCCGACCACCAGCACGCGCTGGGTCCAGCGGCCCTCCACCGCGACCAGGTCGCGGAACTCGACCTCGCGCGGCCGGTAGACCGAGCGGTAGCCGGCACGCACCATCGAGAGGAAGGTGTCGGCGTTCTTGAAGATGCTCTGGATCGCCGGGGAGGCATAGGCGAAGGCCTGGTTCGCGTCATCGCTCTTGAAGGCGTTGAGCTGGCCCTCGATCACCGAGCGGATCGCCGCCATGTCCGCGGCGTCGGGAACGGTGTCGGACGCCGTCGCGACGTTGCCGGCGAACATCCACGCCAGCAACATCAGGGCTAGTGCTCTCCACCGCATGTTCTTCCTCTCTTGCGAACCGCGGCGCGGCTGGGCACGCTGTCGGGCTTCGTTGGTCGGGCAAACTGGGGCAACACATGATCGTCACTACCACGTCCGATGTCCAGGGCCGAGCGATCATCGCCTACCATGGCCTGGTCACCGGCGAGGCCATCCTCGGCGCCAACATCTTCCGCGACCTGTTCGCGTCCGTGCGCGACGTGGTCGGCGGCCGGTCCGGCGCCTACGAGAATGTACTGCGCTCGGCGCGAGATAGGGCGATCGAGGAGATGATCCAGGAGGGCAAAAGCCGTGGTGCCGACGCCATCGTCGGTGTGGACCTCGACTACGAGGTGATCGGCAAGGAAGGCAGCATGCTGATGGTGGCGGCCAGCGGGACCGCGGTGAAGCTCGGCTGAGGCCATGGCCACCGCCGTCCGGCCGCTGCGCCACGATTTCCGGATCATCGCCATCGTCGGTGCGGCGCATGGCGGCAGCCACTATTTCCATCTCGTCCTGCCGCCCCTGTTCCCGCTGCTCAAGACGGCCTTCGGGGTCGGCTATGCCGAGCTCGGCCTCCTGCTGAGCGCGCTGTTCTTGACCTCCGGCCTGTGCCAGACGCCGGCCGGATTCCTGGTCGACCGCATCGGCGCCGCGCGCGTGCTCGCCGCGGGCCTGGCCTGCCTGGGCGGCGGTGCGGTGCTGGCCAGCATGGCGCCGGGCTATCTGGCCCTCTTGCCGGCGGCGATCCTGATGGGGCTGGGCAACGCCGTGTTCCACCCGGCCGACTACGCCATCCTCGGCCACCATGTGGCGCGCGAGCGGATGGCGCGGGCCTTCAGCATCCATACGGTCGGCGGCACGGTCGGCTGGGCGGTGGCCCCGGTGCTGGTGGCCGGCATCGCCGCCTTGGCCTCCTGGCGGGTCGCCCTGCTGTTCAGCGGCTGCGTCGGGCTCGGCCTCGCCGCCCTGGTCATGGCCAACCGTGCCCTGCTCGAGACGCCCGGCCACGCGGCACCGGCACAGGCCGGCCGCGGCACCGCGCTTGCCGGCCATCTGCGCCTGTTCGCCTCGACCCCGATCCTGCTCTGCTTTGTGTTCTTCGCCCTCCAGGCGACCGCGTTCATCGCGCTCCAGGGCTTCATGCCGCTGTCGCTGCACCAGCTGTTCGGCCTCGACATGGTGGCCGCCACCGCGACCGTGACCTTCTTCATGGTCGGCAGTGCCGCCGGCACCATGGCGGGCGGGGTGCTGGCCGACCGCAGCGGCCGGCACCAGCGGATCATCGCCGGCGGCATGGCGGTGGCGGCACTGATCCTGGCACTGGTCGGCAGCGTGCCGCTGCCGACACCCCTGCTGCTCACCGCGGTGGCGCTGGCCGGTGCGCTGACCGGGGCCACCACGCCCGCGCGCGACATGCTGGTCCGCAGCGCGGCACCGCCCGGGGCGTCGGGCAAGGTGTTCGGCTTCGTCTATTCCGGGCTGGATCTGGGTGCGACCGTGACGCCGGCCGTGGTCGGCGGCCTGCTCGACGCCGGCCATGCCGGTGCCGTCTTCGTCCTGGTGCCGGCAGCGATGCTGCTCGGCATCCTGACGGCCGGTGTCGTGCCGTCGGATCGACCAGGTACGGCCGGTCGCGCATGAGGCCGGGGGAGGTCACGATCCGTGCCGCCGGGCCGGCCGACGGTGCCGTCATCGCGACCATGATCGCCGAGCACGGGGCCGAGGAGGGTGCGACCATCCGGGGCCGGGCGGAAGACTACGCCGCCGCACTCGCCGCGGGCCGCATCGGCTGCCTGCTCGCCGAGCGCGCCCGGGAGGCACTGGGCCTCGCCATGTTCTACGACACCTTCTCGAGCTGGAGCGGCCGGCCGGGCCTGTTCCTCGAGGATCTCTACGTGCGCGCGGCCGCACGCCGCCTCGGCATCGCGCGGCGCCTGCTCGCCGAGGTCGCGTGCATCGCCGTCGCGCGGGGCGCCGACCGGCTGGATCTGGTGGTCCGGGACGTCAACCGCGCCCGCGAATTCTATGCCCGCCACGGGCTGCGCGAGTTGCGGGGCTGGCAGGTCTGGCGCGCCGACCCGCCGGAGCTGGCGCGACTTGCGGGCGAGCGGTGAATTCGCGCGGCACGTGATCGCCGTCACAGTTTCTCGCCGGGCACCGGTCCAGGGTGACACTGTCATTACCGCCGCTCTGGTTCCGATTGGATGTCCGCGATGTTGTCCTACACCAGCGACCCCACGCCTGCCCGCCCGTCCGCCTCCTCCGGCTGGATCGTGGTCACCGCGTTCTTCGCGTTCCTGGCCCTGGTCTGACGCCCGCACGCTCACGGCCTCGTGAGCGGCGCAGTCCGTCGCGCCCTGGCTCCATTCGGACCGGTCGGGCGGAGGACAGGGATGACGCAGCGGGGCAGCTTCCACTGGAACGAGCTGATGACGGCCGGTGCGGCACGCGGGATCATCGCTCCGGCCCCGCGGTGAGCGCCGCTTTCGCCACGGCAAGGCCCGCCGAGCGCCACGACGTCCTGGCGCCCGACGGCTCGCAGATCCGCTTCCTGCCGCAGGTCGAGGGCGGCAGCATGGTTCATTGCACCCTGCCGCCGGGTGCGGTCTCGCTCGCGGTGACCCACCGCACCGTCGCCGAGCTCTGGTACGTGCTCGCCGGTTCGGGCGAGCTGTGGCGGCGCCAGGGCGAGCGGGAGGAGATCGTGCCGCTGCAGCCGCACACGGCGCACTCCATCCCGCTCGGGCACGCATTTCCAGTTCCGCAATCCGGGCCCCGAGCCGCTGACCTTCGTCATCGTCACCATGCCGCCCTGGCCGGGCATGGACGAGGCGGTGCGGGTGGCCGATCACTGGCCGCAGGCGGCACCCGCGACGGCCGGATAGTCGCGCCGGCGGCTGCGCCGCAGGAGGCGCCGCAGGCGCCGGAACATCTCGCCATAGGCGGCACTGCGCAGTGCCAGGGCCTCGGCCCGGTAGCGGTCGTAGGCGATCGGTGCGCGCTGGTCGGACATGACTGGCTCCAAGCAGGTGACCGCTTGAAGGTAACTCAGGAAGAGAAGAGAATAATCGGTCTCCGTTTCACGACATTGATGAGGCCATGGCACAAATCGGCGGGGCGGACCGGGCGGGCGAGATGGCCGTGTTCGTCCAGGTGGTCGAGCAGGGCAGCCTGACCGCGGCGGCGCACGCCCTGCGCCTGTCGCCCTCGGCCGTGAGCAAGCTGATCGCGCGCCTGGAGGACCGTCTGGGCGCCCGGCTGCTCCAGCGCACCACCCGCCGGGTGGCCGCGACCGCCGAGGGCCGCCTGTTCTACGAGCGCGCGCGGGAGATCCTGGAGGAGCTGGACGCGGCCGAGGAGCTGGTCAGCGCCGGCCGCCTGCGCCCGCGCGGCACCCTGCGGGTGAGCCTCAGCCACGGCTTCGGCATGAGCCGGATCGTGCCGCTGGTGCCGGACTTCACCGCCCGCTACCCCGACATCGAGCTGCAGCTCGCCTTCGCCGACCGCCGCATCGACCTTGCCGGCCAGGGCATCGACCTCGCCCTGCGCCTGGGCCCGGTCCACGACGAATCCCTGATCGCGCGCCGGCTGGGCGACCATGGCCGCATCGTCTGCGCGGCCCCGGCCTATCTCGCGCACCACGGCACGCCCACCCGGCCCCAGGATCTGGCCGCGCACAACTGCATCCTGTTCGACCAGCCCGACTATCTGAACCAGTGGCCGTTCCGCGGCCCGGACGGCACGGTCGACCGCGTGCGGGTGCGCGGCAACTTCCGCAGCGACAATGGCGACGCCCTGTTCGAGCTCCTGCTCCAGGGCCTGGGCATCGCCTGGGCCGCCGACTTCCTGGCCCTGCCCCACCTCGCCGCCGGCCGCCTGGTGCCGCTGCTGGCGGACGCCACGGTCGACGAGCGCACCGCCATCCACGCCGTCTACCCGCAGCGGCGCCACCTGCCGGCCAAGGTGCGCGCGTTCATCGACTTCCTGCTCGAGCGCCTCCAGCCGGTGCCGCCGTCCCCGCCCTGACGTGGCATGCTGGCCTCGGCCATAGGCTTGGGCTACAGACCTGCCCCCGCTCACCCCAGCCACGGGGCCATGCCCATGCCCTCACCCGTCCATGTCGTCGGCGGCGGTCTTGCCGGCAGCGAGGCCGCCTGGCAGCTGGCGCGGCGGGGCGTGCCGGTCGTGCTGCACGAGATGCGGCCCGTGCGCGGGACCGAGGCGCACCAGACCGACCGGCTGGCCGAGCTGGTCTGCTCCAACTCGTTCCGCTCCGACGACGCGCTGGGCAACGCCGTGGGCCTGCTGCACGAGGAGATGCGCCGGCTGGGCTCCCTGATCCTGGCCATGGGCGACCGGCACAAGCTGCCGGCGGGCGGGGCCCTGGCGGTGGACCGCGAGGGGTTCGCGGCCGCGGTCACCGAGGCGCTGGCGGCCGAGCCCCTGGTGACGCTGGTGCGCGAGGAGGTGACCGCACTGCCGCCGGTGGCGTGGGGTCAGGCCATCGTCGCCACCGGGCCCCTGACCGCACCGGCACTGGCCGAGGACATCCGCCGCGTCGGCGGCCAGGACCAGCTCGCCTTCTTCGACGCCATCGCCCCCATCGTGCACAAGGACTCGATCGACCTCGAGACCGCCTGGTTCCAGTCGCGCTACGACAAGGAGGGTCCGGGCGGCGGCACGGCCGACTACATCAACTGCCCCATGGACCGGGCACAATACGACGCGTTCATCGCGGCCCTCCTGGCCGGCGAGAAGGGCAGTTTCAAGGACTGGGAGCTGGGCACGCCCTATTTCGAGGGCTGCCTGCCGATCGAGGTCATGGCCGAGCGCGGCCCCCAGACCCTGCGCTTCGGGCCGATGAAGCCCGTGGGCCTGACCGACCCGCGCACCGGCCGGCGACCTCATGCGGTGGTTCAGCTTCGGCAGGACAACGCCCTGGGAACGCTCTACAATATGGTCGGCTTTCAGACCAAGCTGAAGCATGCCGAGCAGGTCCGCGTGTTCCGGACGATCCCCGGCCTGGAGCGGGCCGAGTTCGCGCGGCTGGGCGGGCTGCACCGCAACACCTTCGTCAACAGCCCGCGCCTGCTCGACCTCACCTTGCGCATGAAGGCGGCCCCGCATGTCCGCCTGGCGGGCCAGATCACCGGCTGCGAGGGCTATGTGGAGAGTGCGGCCGTGGGCCTCCTGGCCGGCCGCTTCGCCGCCGCCGAGGTGCTGCGGCGAGGAGCCGGTGCCGCCGCCGCCGGAGACCGCGCACGGTGCGCTGCTGGCCCACATCACCGGCGGTGCGGCCGCCGAGACCTTCCAGCCGATGAACGTGAACTTCGGCCTGTTCCCGCCGCCGCCGGCCGGCACCCCCAAGAGCGAGCGCAAGCCCACCATCGCGCGCCGGGCGCTGGAGGCGCTAAGCACCTGGGGATAAGTGCCGGCAGGGCGATATCGCCGCTTGCCTTGCGCGCGAAAATTGCTAGTAGTTCACCGACTACCGTATAGACGGGACCGGCTTGCCCCGAACCACAAGATGTTGTGGTCGTCCCGAGGTCCGAAAAAGCGCGCGAGGCTGCCTTGCCGCAGGCCGCGCCGAACGCAGAGTGGTCAGGTGGCAACAGTCGCCGCTGTGAAATCCTTGCCCGAGGCCCGTGGGGTCCCGTTCCAGATCCGCGGCTCGCTGCAGACCGTGATCTCGCTGCGGCTGCTGGCGCCGGACGATCCGAACTTCATCCCGCTCCTGGTCGACAAGATCGCGCACTCGCCCGATTTCTTCCGCGATGCGCCGCTGGTGCTCGACGTCGGCGCGCTGACGGGCCAGCCGCCGCTCGATCTTGCCCTGCTCGCCCGGCATCTGCGCGAGCATCGCGTGATGCCGGTGGGCATCCAGAACGGCACGCCGGCGTGGAACGAGGCGGCCATGGCGGCCGGCCTCGCCCTGTTCGGCGCCGGCAGCCCGGCACGCCAGCCGGTCGAGGCCCCGCCGGCGGCCGCCAGCCGGCGAGCACCGGTGGCGGCCCCTGCCCCGCCGCCGCGGTCGCGCCCGGCGCGGGTGATCGCCGAGCCGGTGCGCGGCGGCCAGCAGATCGTCGTCGACGGCGACCTCGTGGTGACGGCCTCGGTGAGTGCCGGGGCCGAGCTCGCGGCCTCGGGCCACATCCACGTCTACGGCACCCTGCGCGGCCGCGCCTTCGCCGGCATCGAGGGCGACGAGGACGCGCTGATCTTCTGCGACCAGCTCGAGGCAGAACTGCTGTCGATCGCCGGGGTCCACCTGGTGAGCGAGGGCATCGATCCGAAGCACCAGCGACGGCGCGCCCGCGTCGCGCTCGAGGGCGACCGGCTGGTGATCCACGCCTTGTCTTGAGCCCGCGGGCGCGGGCGGCTGCTCCGGCACGAGGAGGGGAATTTGGCTAGAGTAATCGTGGTTACGTCCGGCAAGGGCGGCGTCGGCAAGACCACCTCGGCGGCCGCCATCGCCACCGGTCTGGCGCTCCTGGGCAAGAAGACGGTCGTCATCGACTTCGACGTCGGCCTGCGCAACCTCGACCTGATCATGGGCTGCGAGCGCCGGGTCGTGTTCGACTTCATCAACGTCATCAACGACGGCATCCGCCTGCATCAGGCGCTGATCAAGGACAAGCGGGTCGAGAACCTGTACGTCATGCCGACCTCGCAGACCCGCGACAAGGACGCGCTGGACCTCGAGGGCGTCGAGAAGGCGTTGAACGAGCTCAAGCTCGAGTTCGACTACATCATCTGCGACAGCCCGGCCGGCATCGAGAAGGGCGCGCAGACGGCGCTCTACTTCGCCGACGAGGCGGTGATCGTCACCAACCCCGAAGTCTCCTCGGTCCGCGACAGCGACCGGATCATCGGCATCCTCAACAGCAAGACGCGCCGTGCCGAGAACGGCGAGGAAGGCGGTCAAGCAGCACCTCCTGCTCACCCGCTACGACCCGGCCCGGGTCGAGAAGGGCGAGATGCTCAAGGTCGAGGACGTGCTGGAGATCCTGGCGATCCCGCTGCTCGGCGTGATCCCGCAGGACGATGCGGTGCTCCAGGCCTCCAACGTCGGCATGCCGGTGGTCCTGGACGAGCGCTCCAAGGCCGGCCAGGCCTACACCGACGCGGTCCGGCGTCTGGTCGGCGAGCAGATCGAGATGCGGTTCACGGCCCCCGCCAAGAAGGGCCTGGTCCAGTGGCTGTTGCGGAGGACCGCGTGAGACTGTTCGAGTTCTTCGGGCTGAACCGCCGTCCGCCCTCGGCGGACACGGCCAAGCAGCGCCTCCAGCTGGTCATCGCCCACGACAAGGGCTCGGGCGGCTACGAGTTCCTGCCGCTCCTGCAGCGCGAGCTGCTCGAGGTGATCAAGAAGTATGTCGAGATCGACGCGCGCAAGGTGAAGGTCGACATCGAGCGCGGCGACCAGATGTCGATCCTCGAGCTCAACGTCGAGCTGCCGAGCGTGATGGCGCGGCCGCAGCTGGTGTGAGGCTGCGGCGCGACGGCGGCGTCGCCACCTCGCGGGTCCGTGCGGAAAACCACAACCGGGCGCGCGAGATCTGAGCTAGGGTCCCTCCAGGCGGACAGGGTGGGGCAAGCCAGATGCGGGGTACTTCGTGGCAGCGCTGACCGACGAGGCGGCGCGCCAGCAGCGTACGCTCGGGCCACTGCTCGTCCTGGCCGTGGTGCTGGGCCTCATGGGCCTGCCCATCGCGGTCTGGATGGACCTGCGCACCCTGTCCGAGCGGCTGCTGCTGCTGCAGGCGAGCGAGACCGGTCGGATCATCGACGACATGCGCGGCTTCTACGCCAGCGACGTCGTCGGCCGCGTGCTGCAGGCGCACGGCCAGGTCACCACCGGTGCCGCCGACTATGGCAGCGTGCCGGGGGCGATCCCGATCCCGGCCACGCTCTCGATCGAGCTCGGCGAGCGGATCAGCGCGCATGACGGGGCGGTCAAGTACCGCTTCGTCTCCGACCTGCCCTTCCGCGGCCGCGCCCCGCACGCGCTCGACCCGTTCGAGCAGCGGGCGCTGAGCGAGCTCCGGCTCAACCCGGCCCAGCCGGTGGTCGAGACGACCGGCACGCTGCTCGACCGCAAGGTCCGCATCGCCACGCCGGTGAAGATGGGCGAGGTCTGCGTCGGCTGCCACAACCGCCACCCGGACAGCCCGAAGCTGGACTGGAAGGTCGGCGACGTGCGCGGCATCCAGGAGGTCGCGGTCTCCCAGTCGCTGGGCACCAACCTCCTGGCCTTCAAGTACCTGCTGGCCTACTTCGCGCTGGCCGCCGGTGCTGGGCTCGCCTTCATCCTGCTGCAGCGCCGCCAGGCCGGCCTGATCCGCGGCATGAACACCGAGCTGACCCAGGCCAACGACTTCCTGGCGGCGATCTCGATGAAGCTCGCCAAGTACCTGTCGCCGCAGATCTACAAGAGCATCTTCAGCGGTGCCAAGGACGTCGCGATCAACACCGAGCGCAAGAAGCTCACGATCTTCTTCTCCGACATCGAGAACTTCACCGGCACCACCGAGCGGATGCAGCCGGAGGACCTGACGGCACTGCTCAACGAGTACCTGACCGAGATGTCGGCGATCGCGCTGCAGTACGGTGCCACCATCGACAAGTTCATCGGCGACGCGATCCTGGGCTTCTTCGGCGACCCGGAGACCAAGGGTGTCGCCGAGGACGCGCGGGCCTGCGTGCGCATGGCGGTCGCGATGCAGCAGCGGCTGGCGCAGCTCAACGCCGAGTGGCGCGAGCGCGGCATCGAGAAGCCGTTCCGCTCGCGGATCGGCATCAACACCGGCTACTGCAACGTCGGCAATTTCGGCAGCGACGACCGGATGGACTACACCATCATCGGTGCCGAGGCGAACCTCGCCGCCCGCCTGCAGACCATCGCCCCGCCCAACGGCATCGTGCTCAGCTACGAGACCTACGCCCTGGTCCGCGACCTGGTCCGCGCCGAGCCCATGGCCCCGATCCAGATGAAGGGGATCAGCCGGCAGATCGTGCCCTACGCGGTCGAGGGCCTGCTCGGCGTGGTCTCGCCAGCGCGCGCAGGTCATCAGCGAGCACGCCCAGGGCCTCGACCTGTTCATCGACCTCGACGTCATCGACGACCAGGCGGCCGAGCGCACCAGGCAGCGCCTGGTGGAGCTCCTGGACGCCCTCGACCGCCGCGCCAAGCCGGCCTGACCGGCGCGGCGGCCGAGAGGTCAGAACAGGAAGTCGCCGGCATCGATGCTGGCGAGGTTCGTGTTCAGCACGTCGAAGCGGTCAGCACCCACCGCGACCCGCACATCGTCGGCGGCACCGTCGGCGTCCGAGTCGACGGCCGTGATGGTCAGCGCCGCGAAGTTCAAGGTGGCGTCCATGTCGAACCTGTCGACGCCGGTGCCGAAATCCAGGACCACGTCCTGGCCGAAGTTACCCTTGAAGATGAAGAAGTCCTCGTTGGCGCCGCCGGTCAGCCGGTCGTCGTCGGCGCCGCCGTCCAGCCTGTCGACGCCGCCATTGCCCTTGAGCACGTCGTTGCCGTCGAACCCGAACAGCGTGTCGTCGCCGTCGCCGGTGATCAGCCGGTCGAACGCCAGGGCACCCTCGACGGTGATGTCGGTCTTGACCGCACCGCTGGTGGTGAAGGTGAGCCGGTAGACGTCGTTGAAGTCGCCGACCACGTCCACGTCCAGCGTGGTAAGCCCGGTGACGTCGGTCGTGGCCGTGCCGCCGGTGCCCAGGAGCAGCTCGCCCGTGGTCGAGAGCCCGTCCTGCACGATGGTGGTGAAGGTCTGGAGCTGCGAGGCGGACATCGAGATCGCGTCGAGATCCAGCGCCAGCTTCTCGATGCCCTGGATGGTGACGGTGTTCTCGAGGAACCAGGACGTGCCGGCGTCGGCACCGCGCAGGGTGTCGGTGCCGGCACCGCCGAGCAGCGAGGTGCCCTCGGTCGGGTTCTGGTCGATGAACTGCTCGGTGAGCACGAACGTGTCGTTGCCGCCGCCGCCGTTGATGACGATGTCCTCGGTGCGGACGATCAGCGTGTCGTTGTTCTGCTCGCCGAACAGCCGGTCGGCACCGCCGTTGCCGTCCAGCGTGTCGTCGTTCTCGTTGCCGTGGATCCGGTCGTCGCCATCGCCGGTGTCCAGGATGTCGTTGCCCTCGTGCCCGAACAGGGTGATCCGCGTCGGCGGGCTGCCCAGCGGCGTGACGAAAAACAGCGTCTCGCCGATGCTGGAGCCGTTCACCGTCAGACGATCCAGTCCGAGGACGTCGAGCGTGGCGAAGGTAGCCGCACCCGGCGTCAGGGTGACCCGGCCCTCGACCGCGGCCCCGGAGCCGGTGATGTCCTCGAAGCTCGCGAAGTCGGTGGTGGACAGGGTCAGCGTGTCGGTGTCGAGGGCCAGCACCTCGAGGTCGAGCAGGCTGACCGCGTCGGCGATGATCCAGGCGCCGTCGGCATCGAGCGTATCCGTGCCGCCATTGCCGTCCACGAAGGTCCCGGCAAAGAGATCCTCCCGAGCGATATAGACATCGCCAAGATTGCCGCCGACCTCCGTGTCGCCGCTGAACACGTCGGGCATGGTTCTTCCTCCTGATCATTGGATCAGACCCACAGGTCCGAGCCGCCATGATCAGGCGAAGACTACCAACTCGTCTGTGTCGGATCGCACAAGGCGAAGATCAGGTCAGCGCGGCGCCGACCAGCCGCCGCAGGAACACGTCGCACCGCTCGAGCTGCTCGACCGCGATCCACTCGTCGGGCTTGTGCGCGACCTTGATGTCGCCGGGGCCGCAGACCAGCGAGGGGATGCCGCGGGCGTCGAAGCAGCCGCCCTCGGTGCCGAAGGGCACCTTCGCGGGCTGGGCCGTGCCGGTGAGCTCGCGGCACAGGCGGGTGAAGTCGCTCTCGGGCGGCGGGGTCATGCCGGGATAGGCCAGGACCTCCTCGAAGCGGATCGCCGCCTCCGGTGCCGTGGCGCGCAAGGTGGGCAGGACCTCCTCGAGGGCGAACGCCTCGACCTCGCGGACGAAGCGCATCGGGTCCACGCCCGGCAGGGTGCGGAACTCGAACTCGAACCGGCACTGGTTGGGGACGATGTTGAGCTGCGAGCCGCCCTCGATCCGGCCCACGCCCGAGGTGTGGTGCGGCGGGTCGAAGCCCTCGCCGAAGGGGCCGTGCGCCGCGAACGCGGCGCCGAGGTCGGCCACCTTGCCGATGATCCGTGCCGCGGCGATCACCGCGTTGGCACCGAGTGCGGGATAGGCCGAGTGCGCCTCGCGGCCGGTGACGACGCAGCGATAGCCGGCCTTGCCCTTGTGGCCGTCGACCAGCCCCATCAGCGTCGGCTCGCCCACGAGGCAGCCCAGCGGCCGCGGCAGCTCGGCCAGGAGCGCCTCGATCAGCCGCGGCACGCCCTTGCAGCCGACCTCCTCGTCGTAGGAGAAGGCGATGATCGCCGGCCGGCGCAGCGGTCGTGCCACGAGCTCGGGCACCAGCGCCAGGACGCAGGCGAGAAAGCCCTTCATGTCCGCGGCCCCGCGGCCGTAGATCCGGCCGCCCTCGACGCGGGCACGGAACGGGTCGCCGGTCCAGGCCTGGCCGGCCACCGGCACCACGTCGGTGTGGCCGGACAGGACGATGCCCGGCGCGTCGCGCGGGCCGACCAGCGCCCAGAGGTTGGCCTTCTCGCCGGTGTCGTCCGCGACCAGCCGCGATCTCGACGCCCAGGCCGGCCAGATGGTCGCGCACGAAGGCCACCAGCTCGAGGTTCGAGCGGAAGCTCTGCGTGTCGAAACCGATCAGGCGTTCCAGGAGCGCAGCACTGGCGGACATGGGCGCGAGCATAGGCCGTCGGCCCCCGGCTGTCATGGCCGCGCGGGCTCAAGGTGAGGTGACTCGCCTCCGGCCCCGTACCGCACCATGTTCATCCTGTGACGCCTCTCCTGCGTTGGATGCCCGCCGATGCCGCGTACCGCTTCCGGCCCGCTCGTCTGGCTCGTCTGCGCGATCCTGGCCGGCCTCGCAGGGCCGGTTCGGGCCGGTCCGGAAGAGACCGTGGCCGCCGTCGTCGGCCTCAAGGCCGAGGTCCCCGCCAACGCCCGCACGGCCGGCACGCTCGGCCGCGAGCGCAGCGGCTCGGGCATCGTGATCGACGAGGGCGGGCTGGTCCTCACCATCGGCTACCTGATCCTCGAGGCCTCGGCGGTGGATCTGTACCCAGCCGATGGCAAGCGGGTGCCGGCCGAGATCGTCGGCTACGACCACGACTCCGGCCTCGCCCTGGTGCGGGCCACCGTGCCCCTGGGCATCGAGCCGATCCGCCTCGGCCGGAGCGGCGAGATCGCGGTGGGCGAGCCTCTGCTGGTCTTGAGCCGCGACGAGCGGCTGGGGGGCCGGGAGACCAAGCTGGCGAGCCGGCGCGAGTTCGCGGGCTACTGGGAGTACCTCCTGCCCGACGCGCTGTTCACCGCCCCGCCCCACCCCGCCTTTGCCGGTGCGGCCCTGATCGACCGGGAGCAGCGCCTGGTCGGCGTCGGCTCGCTGCAGGTGGGCGACGCCGCGGCCACGGACGTCGAGTCCCCCGGCAACATGTTCGTGCCGGTGGACGCGCTGGGGCCGATCCTCGGCGACCTGCTGGCGCTTGGCCGCCGCGATGCGCCCGGCCATCCCTGGGTCGGCATGTCGACCCAGGAGCATGGCGGCCACCTGATCGTGCGCAGCGTGGCCGACGACGGACCGGCGGAGACCGCGGGCGTGCGGCCGGGCGACGTGGTCCTGTCGGTCGGCGGTGTCTCGGTCGACTCCCTGGCCGAGCTCTACCGGGGCATGTGGGGCCTGGGCGACCCGGGCGTCAGCGTGCCGCTGCGTGTGCTGCGCAACAAGCAGGTGATCGAGCTCACCGTGCCCTCGATCGACCGGATGCGCTGGCTGCGGCTCGACCAGACCTACTAGCCCTGCCGCCAAGGCCGGCGCATGCTCGGCCCCGGGCGCCCGCTGCGCCGGTCGGGGGGCGTTCATGGACGATGGGGCAGCCGGTGCGGCGAAGGGCCGGGGCCTGGGCATCGCCCTGATCCTGCTCTCGACCGTGGCCTGGGGGTCGGGCGGGCTGTTCGTGCGCCTGCTGCCCTTCGACAACTGGACCATCGTGGTCTGGCGCGGGGTCTTCGCCACCCTGTTCATCGGCCTGTTCGTGCTGTGGCGGTTCGGCCGCGGCACCTTCGCGGTGATCCGCGGCATGGGTGGTGCCGGCCTGCTCGCCACCTGCTGCGTGACGGCGGTGATCACCATCTTCGTGCCGGCGCTGCAGCGCACGACCATCGCCAACGCCATGACGATCTACGCCGCCCTGCCCTTCTTCACCGCCGCCATCGCCTGGGTCTGGCTGCGCGAGGCGCCCTCGCGCACGACGCTGCTGGCGGCCCTCCTGGCGCTGGCCGGCGTCGCCGTCATGCTCGGGCCCGCCGCCGGCGGGCCGCGGTCCGGCGACCTGCTGGCCATGGCGGGCACGGCCTGCGCCGCCCTGCTCACCGTGGTCATCCGGCGCAACCGGGGTGTCGAGATGCTGCCGGTGGCCGGGCTCGCGACCGCGCTGAGCGTGCCGCTCGCCCTGCCCTTCGCGACCCAGCTGTGGGAGCTGACCGCCCGGGACTACCTGGTCGCCGCCGGCTTCGGGCTGGGCCCGATGACGCTGGGCATGATGCTCTACGTCATGGGCTCGGCCCTGCTGCCCGCCACGCTCACAGCACTGATCAGCACGCTGGAGGCACCCATCGGCGCCGCCTGGGCCTGGATCGGCGTCGGCGAGGTGCCGTCCCGGCACACCCTGTTCGGCGCCGCGATCGTGCTGGCGGCGGTGTTCGGGCGCCTGCTGCTCGAGCGCCGCGGCGGCGAAGCGCACGGCACGGGCTGACCGCCAGGGCACCTCGACGCCGCCCGGAGGTTGTCCTATCCCTGGCCGGCGCAGACCGTCCAGGCCACTTCCGGGAGACGATGGATGCACAAGGCGGCAACCCTGGCCTGCCTCGCCGTGGCTTGCGTGGCCGGTGCGGCGCGCGCCGACGAGGTCGGCAGCTTCACCAACGACTGGATCGGCAACGGGATCGTGGTCGAGGCCATCCCCGACCCGAAGGTCCAGGGCGTCACCTGCCACATGAGCAGCTTCGACCGCAGCCTGATCGACCGGCTGAGCAAGGGCAACTGGTTCGAGGACCCCTCCAACGCGGCGATCTCCTGCCAGCAGACCGGCCCGATCACCATCGGCGACATCGAGAAGGGCAAGGGCGGCGAGGAGGTGTTCAGCCAGCGGATCAGCCTGGTCTTCAAGTCGCTGGGCGTGCGGCGGATCTGGGACGAGAAGAACCAGACCCTGGTCTACGTGGTCTACAGCCGGCAGATCACCGAGGGCTCGGCCAAGATGGACATCAGCAGCGTGGCCCTGGCCGGCCAGCAGGTGACCTGGACCCAGTAGCGGGCGCACGACCGGGCACCCGATGATGTGCCCGGGACGCTTTCGCCGCCGACCGGGCGCGCACCTCGCCTATCCTCCGCCTCCCGTGCCGCTGCCTCCGCACGGGGACGAGAGGAGCGCAGGATGGCCGGACGCGTCGTAGCGGCATCGATCGCCCTCGGTCTGCTCGCCGCCGGCTGCGCGCCGCTGGATCGGACCAGCGGCGATCGCGTGGTGACCGGCACGGCCGTCGGCGCCGCCGCCGGGCTGGCGGTGGGCGTGCTGAGCGGCGGCCTGCTGGCGAGCACGGTCACGGGTGCCGTGGCGGGTGCCGCCGGCGGGCTCGCCTACGACCAGGTGCAAAAGCAGCACTAGCCCGCGGCACGCGATCCGCTCGCTATTCCCGTGTCGCGCGCAGTATGTTGCAGTGCTGTGCGCGGGGGAGACAACATGCATCGCATCGGTTGCTCGATATTGGCTGCCGGCCTCATGGTCGTCGCGGCCCAGGCTCATGCGGAAAACCCGAAGCTCGAGACCACCGCCGACCTGGTCGCGTTCTGCGACACCGAGGGTGCGGTCGGCGAGGTCCGCGACGGCCAGAACTTCTGCGACGGCTTCATCGCCGGCAGCGGGCTGCTCTATCTGGAGCTGGTCCGGGCCGCGAAGATCAAGAAGCTGGCCTGCGCCGACCCGATCCCGACGCTGGCCCAGGCCCGCGAGGCATTCGTGATCTGGGCGAACGCCACCCCGGAGCACCTCACGAGCAAGCCCATCGACGGCTTCTGGCGTGCCATGGCCGCGACCTGGCCGTGCCCGAAATGAGCCTCGCCCCGAACGGAGCCCGAACGATGCGCAGGACCTCGATCATCCTGGCGGCGGTGGCCGCCCTGCCGCTGGTGACGGCCGGCTGCTCGGTGGACAACCAGACCGGCAAGCGGACCGGCACCGGGGCGGCAGTGGGTGCCGCCGCCGGTGCGGCCGTCGGCCTGCTCTCCGGCGATTTCCTGGCCAGCACGCTCACCGGTGCCGCCGCCGGTGCGGCCGGCGGCTTCGTCTACGACCAGATCGAGAAGTAGCGGCAGCACTCACGGCCGGCGGAGCAGGCTCCGGGCGGCCAGGAGCAGCGGCATGGCGGCCGGGCGGCGCAGCTCGCCATCGTTCGCCAGCTGGCGCAGATAGGCGTCGGTCAGCGCCGCCGGGAGGAACGCCGCCATCTGGTCGCGCGGCGGCCGGCCGGCGGCGGCACGTCCGGCGCGCAGCAACGCGGCGGCACGCGCGCGGGCGGCGAGGCGCAGGGCCGCGGTGGCCTCCTGGGCGGCCGGCGCCGTCTCGGCCTCGCCGCGCACGGCATCGGCCAGGCGCACCAGCCCCAGTGCCGCACCGATCTCGCGCGCAGCTCGCGCCCGGGCCGGATCGCTGCCGCCCAGTGCTGCATAGATGAGCGCCTGGAGCGCGCCGCTGGTCGCGGCGGCATAGCCTTCGAGTGCGCCCAGCTCGGGTGCGATCGGCTCCAGCGCCGGCTCGCGCGCGTCGATCAGCGCGTGCAGCGCATCGGGCGCCGCGAGCCCCTCGGCCAGGACGGACGCCCAGGGCGTCGACGACCGGGTGCCGCCGCGCCGGGCGACCCCCGGCCAGCTCGTCGATGGCCTCGCGCCACCATTGCAGCCGGATCATCCCGGCCATGGGCTGGGTGACGATGTCGGGGATGCGCGCGAGCTCGTGGTTGAACAGGACCAGGGTCAAGAGCGCCTCACGCCGTTCCGGCGGCGCCAGCAGCGCGCACAGATAGCGGTCGGGATCGTGGCGCCTGGCCTCGGCCAGGAGGTGGGCGGACCTGTCGTCGGGCGCCACGCGGTCGGTTTCTCCCGCGGCTTGATGGGCAACGATGCCGCGGAGCAGTTACACCCGGCCTCGCGCTCGTCTAGCACGGGACCATCGAATGGGGAGTATGCCCGATGACGGCTGCGGCGGCTGGCAAGCGTTCCTGGCACGCGCTCGATGCCGCCCAGGCCATGGCCGAGCTGGCCACGAGCCCGGAGGGTCTGGACTCGGTCGAAGCGCAAGCGCGCCTGCGCCGCCATGGCCCCAACCGGCTGCCGGCACCGCCGCGGCGCACCGTGCTCGCCCGGCTGGCCGGCCAGATCCACAACCTGCTGATCTACGTCCTCCTGGGTTCGGCGCTGATCGCCGCCCTTCTGGGTCACGTCGTCGACGCGACGGTCATCCTGGCGGTGGTCCTGATCAACGCCGTCATCGGCTTCGTCCAGGAGGGCCGGGCCGAGGACGCCCTGGCCTCGATCCGCGGCATGATCGACCCAAGTGCCTCGGTGCTCCGCGACGGCAGCCGCTCCACCGTTCCGGCCGAGGCCATCGTGCCGGGCGACATCGTCCTGCTGGAGGCGGGCGACCGCGTGCCGGCCGACCTGCGCCTGATCCGCGCGCGCAGCCTGAAGCTCGACGAGGCGGCGCTGACCGGGGAATCGGTCCCGGTCGACAAGGACACCGCCGCCGTGGCGGCCGACGCGGCGCTGGGCGACCGGCACTCGATGGCGTTCTCGGGCACCTTCGTCGCCGCCGGCAGCGGGGCGGGCGTCGCCGTCGGCACCGGGTCCGCCACCGAGCTCGGCCGGATCAGCACGCTGCTCGGCGATGTCATCCAGCTGCGCACGCCGCTGATCCGCCAGATGGACCAGTTCGCGCGCCAGATCACCCTGGTGACGCTCGCCGGCTCGGCTGCCGTGTTCCTGTTCGCCGTTGCGCTGCGCGGCTACTCGGTCGCCGACGCCTTCATGGCCGTGGTCGGGCTCGCGGTCGCGGTCATCCCCGAAGGGCCTGCCCGCGGTGATGACCATCACGCTGGCCATCGGCGTGCGCCGCATGGCGGCACGGCACGCCATCATCCGCCGCCTGCCGGCGGTCGAGGCGCTGGGCTCGGTCACCACCATCTGCTCGGACAAGACCGGTACGCTCACCCGCAACGAGATGACCGTGCAGAGCGTGGTCTCCGCCGGGCAGCGGTTCGCGGTCGCCGGCGTGGGCTATGCGCCGGTGCGGTGCCATCGAGCCCGCGGGCGATCCGGTCCTGGGCGAGATCGTGCTGGCGGCCCTGCTGTGCAACGACGCGCAGCTGCGCCCGACCGAGGGGGGCTGGGCCATCGAGGGCGACCCGATGGAGGCCGCCCTGCTGGTCCTGGCCGGCCAAGGCGGGCCAGCGAGCCGGACGCCGTCCGCGGGCGGTTCCGCGCGCGTCGACGAGATCCCGTTCGACGCGCAGCACCGCTACATGGCCACGCTGCACCTGGGCGCGGCCGGCGACGCCGTCGTCCACGTCAAGGGTGCCCCGGAGCGCGTGCTCGAGATGTGCCGGACCCAGCTGGCGGCGCCGGGCGAGGCTCCGCTCGAGCCGGAGCGCTGGCACCGGGCGATCGAGGCCCAGGCGGCGGACGGCCAGCGGGTGCTGGCGGTGGCGGCACTGCGCCTGGCCGCAGCCGCCGGATCGCCTCGCCATGGCTGCCATCGAGGGGCGCATGGTGTTCCTGGGGCTGCTGGGCCTGATCGATCCGCCGCGGCCGGAAGCCGTGACGGCGGTCCAGGACTGCCGCGCCGCCGGCATCGCCATCAAGATGATCACCGGCGACCATGCCGCGACGGCACTGGCCATCGCCCGCCAGCTCGGCCTCGCCGACGATCCCCGCGCCGTCACCGGCCGCGAGCTGGACGACCTGGACCCCGCCGGGCTGCGCCGGGTCGCGGGCAAGCCACGGTGTTCGCCCGCACCAGCCCGGAGCACAAGCTGCGCCTGGTCGAGGCCCTGCAGGCCGAGGGTGCCGTCGTCGCCATGACCGGCGACGGCGTCAACGACGCGCCGGCGCTCAAGCGGGCCGATGTCGGCGTCGCCATGGGCCGGCGCGGGCACCGAGGCTGCCAAGGAGGTCGCGGCCATGGTGCTGGCCGACGACAATTTCGCCTCGATCGCCGCCGCGGTGCGCGAGGGCCGGACCGTCTACGACAATCTGATGAAGGTCGTGGCCTGGACCCTGCCCACCAACGGGGCCGAGGCCCTGGCCGTGATCGGCGCCATCCTGGTCGGCCTCACCCTGCCCCTCACCCCGGTGCAGATCCTGTGGGTCAACCTGCTGACCGCCAGTGCGCTCGGCATGACCCTGGCGTTCGAGCCGACCGAGCCCGGCACCATGCGCCGCCCGCCGCGCCGGCCCGACGAGCCGATCCTCTCCGCCGTGCTGGCCTGGCGCATCCTGTTCGTCTCGGTGCTGGCGGCCGCCGCTGGTCTTCGCCATGTTCCTGGGCGCTCTCGAGCGCGGCCTGCCGCTGGAGTCTGCCCGCACCATCGCCGTCAACCAGCTGGTGGCGCTCGAGATCGCCTACCTGTTCAGCGTCCGCTACGTGCACGGGACCTCGCTGACCTGGCAGGGCGTGCTCGGCACGCGCGAGGTCCTCATCGGGGTCGGCATCGTGGCGCTGGCGCAGCTCGCCTTCACCTACCTGCCGCTGATGAACCGCGTCTTCGCCACCCGCCCGCTGCCGCTGGGGGAGGTGGCGGCGATCGTGGCCGTGGCCGCCCTGTTCCTGGGCATCGTCGAGGCCGAGAAGCTGCTGCGGCGCAGGCTCGGCCGCCGGCCGGCCTGACCGGCGGCATCTCCGGGCCAGGCCAGGGCAGTGGCGGTCGTGAAGGTCGCGAACCCGCCTGCGAACTGCACCGCCAGCACGGCAAGCGCCACAGCGCCCAGATCCGCGCCGGCGATCAGGCGGGCGAGGCCGGCGGCATCCGTGACCAGGAGGCCTGCCAGCACGGCCCAGCCGAGCAGGGCGCCGAGGCCGGCCTGGGCCAGCAACCGCCGCATGCCAGGATCCCCTCGCCTCGCCATCGCCGTCCTCCCGGACACCGCGCTGTCGCGGGACAACGTGCGGCTCCGGGCGAGGTTGCCGGCCATGGCGCCGTCAGGCCGCGTCGACCTCGATCGTCCACTCCGGCTCCGCCTCGCCTTCGCCCAGTGCCACCGCGCGATGCGCGATGAGGTCGCCGGCGAGCTCGCCCAGGGCCTGCATCAGCCGGGCCGCGTTCCGGTCGTCCTCGCGGAGCAGGAACGCGTAGAGCTCCGTCGCCAGGGGCCGCGCCGGCACCGCCAGCGCGGCGCGCCGATAGGCCTCGCGGTAGAGCGCGTCCGGCTCCTCCTCCAGCCTGATCTCCACCCGGATCACCGTCGCCATGCCGCACCCGCCTCTACCCGCCGTGACGTCCCAGACAGCGGTAGCGCAGCACGGGCCGGCCCGCCGGCACGAAGCGGGCGGCGGAGTAGCGCGGTAGGGTTCAGGCCGTGATCTCGTCCAGCCGCACCGCCCGCCCCGCCTCGGCCGAGCGCAGTGCGGCCAGCGCGAAGCGCAGGACCTCGACACCCTGCGCCCCGGTCAGCACCGGCGGCCGCCCGTCGCGCAGGGCCTCGATCGTGTCGCGGGTCGAGCGGACGAAGCTCTCCTCCCAGCCGGTCGGCATGGCCGAGAAGCCCGTGGTCTCGCCGTCGCGGTAGAGGATGACCGGCGGCCGGTCGCCCAGCCGGCCATGGCCGCGCGTCACCCAGAGCACGCCCTTGGTGCCGGTGATCTCGATCTGGTCGTCCTGGGCATAGTGGTGCGTGTCGATCAGCATGTCCCGGGCGTGCACCGCCTCGAACACGCCCAGCCGGCTGCCCGGGAAGCGGAACGAGATCATCGCCGGCCCGTCGACCATGCCGCCCGCGACCTCGGTGCGGCCGATCCAGGCATGGACCTCCTCGGGCATGCCCATGAACCACCAGGCCAGCGCGAACTTGTGGTGCCCGTCGTCGAACACGATCGGCCCGCCGCCGCAGCGCGCGGGATCGAGCCGCCAGGCCTGGGCGCTGCCGGGAATGGCCCAGCCATGGCGCGGATCGCCGAACACGCTCTTGATCCGGATGGTCAAGGGCTCGCCGATCGCACCCTCGTCGAGCAGCGCTTTCGCTTTCTGGACCGGCGGATAGAAGACGAAGTTCTCGAACACCTTGAAGAACCGGCCGGCCCGCTCCGCGGCCGCGACCATCGCCTGGCCGTCGGCGAGGCTGGTCGCCATCGGCTTTTGCACCGAGACCGCCTTGCCCGCCGCCAACGCCTCCAGCGTCGCCGGCAGATGGAGGTCGTGCGGCAGGAGCACCTCGACCAGATCGACCTCCTCGCAGGCGAGGAGCTGGTCGATGCCGGTGAACACCCGTGCTGTCGCCACGCCCCAGGCCGCCGCCCGCCCCGCCGCGAGCTCCTCCGCCCGGTCGCACACCGCCACGATGCGGGCGTGCGGGCTGCGCAGATACTCGATCGCGTGGAGGTCGGAGATCCGCCCGGCCCCGAGGATGCCGACGCCGATGGGACGCATCAGGTGTGCTCCATGTTGGGGCCGGGCCCGCAGCGGCTCGAGCCGCTTGTTCGACGGTCTCGAGGCGACACCGTGCCGGGGGCCGTCACTCTGCCAGACGAAGGTCGGTGCGCGGAAAATCGTCACCTTTGCACAGCAGCGGCTCGCCGGTTGCCTTCGCCAGCGCGTAGGCGAAACAGTCACCGATGTTGAGCGCCGCGGCATGGCGGCCCTTGCCGAAGCGTCGGAATGCTACGCAGGCGAGCTCCGCCTGTTCCGGCGTCACCGCGACGACCTCGATCGCCGCCTCGTCCAGGAACCGCTCCAGGGTCGCCCGGCCGCGCTCGCGCCGGCGGCCCTCCACCACAAAAGTGCACTCGACCCGGCTGACCGCCGACATCAGGCGCACCTCGTCGTCGGCGAGCAGCCGGACGAAGCGGGCACGCTCCGGCTCGTCCTCCAGGATCGCGACCACGGCCGAGCTGTCGACGACCATCACCACATCCCGCGCTCGTCGTAGCCCAGGATCTCGTCGGCACTGCGGGCGTCGTAGGTCGGCAGTGCGGCGCATTCGAGGGCAATCGCATCCAGTCGCTCGGCTAGGCTCATGGTCGCACCCCGCTTGCGCCGCTCGCGTTCCAGCCGCTCGGCCAAGGCGGCCTTCACCGCTTCGGTCAGGCTCTCCCCGGTCAGCGTCGCGACCTCACGGGCCAGCCGGTCCGCCTCGGGGTCCTTGATGCTCAACGCCACGGCGCGGCTCCGTCTAGAACTCACACATGAGATATAGACCGGCACGGCCGGACACGTCCATCACCACACCTGCGTCGGTGGACCACGGACGATCCGGCAGGAGCTGCCGTGCCTGGCGCTAGCCGTATCTGCGCTCGATCGACTGCTTGTCGCTGTTCAGCAGCACCCGCATGCGACAATCAGGATGGGTATCCGATGGAGCAACGGCAGTAGACCTCGCGGCGATCTGATGGCACGACAAGGATGACACTATCGCAGCGAATTATCTCCACCGAACAGCGCCGCCATAATAGACCTTAGCGTTTACTGGGCTCTTGCCTCATGTATAGAAGAAGGACGATTTTCTCCGCGAACACAGACAGCAGTGACTCACTCATCGCTAGAAATCGCTAGCAAATCCGAGACTTGTCTGACTCCATCACTTTGACGACCTTGTACAGGAATTGCCAATTCCCGAGTACAACGGAGACGACGACTTTCGCCGCCAGCTCGCGGCGGCGGGTGCGGAAGGCGAGCGGTCCAGGAGCGACCCCGCGGCGACGAACCGCCTGCCGCCCTCACCCGCCGTCGCGGTGGGCGTGGTTCTTGAGCACCTTGGCCACCTGCTCGGGCGTGCGCAGGCGGTTCATCTCGGCGTTGAAGCGGCGGTCCTCGAAGCGGATCTGCCAGACGTGGAAGGCGATCCAGATCACCAGGGCGACCAGCACCAGCCACTTCTCGGTGCCGATGAAGGGGTAGACCGGCCCGAGCGTGGCGAGGTCGACCGCGAAGCTCTCCATGGGGGTGGTGGACATGGCGGGTCCTCCTACTCGGCCGGAACGGGGGGGATGACGCCGCGGGCGCGGGCGTCCTTGAGCTCGGCCTCGCGCACGTCGGCCTCGTCGAGGTAGCGGCCCTCGTAGTCGGCGACGTCGAGGCCGACGAGCTCGATCTGGTAGGGGATGCGCAGGAGGCCCGCGGCCTTGAGCACGCCCGAGAGGATGTAGGCCGGCAGGAAGCCCAGGACGCCGAACATGATCACCGCACCGGCGAGCTGGCCCAGGGGATTGATCCGGGCGTCGGCGAAGGGGGTGGCGGGGTGGCCCCAGAGCATGAAGCCGGCCACGATCACGCCGATGACGCCGCAATAGCCGTGGACCGCCACCGCACCCACCGCGTCGTCGATCTTGAAGCGGCGCTCGACGAAGTAGTGCAGCTTGTAGGCGCAGGTGGCACCCAGCATGCCGATCAGCATGGCCTGGAGCGGGTGGTAGAGGTCGTTGCCGGCCGAGGCGGTGATGATCCCGGCGAGACCCGCCGAGTAGGTCCAGAAGGCGTCGCCCTTGGAGACGACGTAGCCCGCCAGCATGCCGCCCGAGAGCGACATCAGGAAGTTGAAGGTGATCGCCGAGAGCGTGGTGGGGGTGAGGTAGATCGTGGTGGCGGTGTAGGTGACACCCTGCATGCCGATGGCGTCGGCCTTGATGATCGGGATGTTGCAGGCGACGTAGAAGCCCCAGAAGCCGGCATAGATCAAAAACAGGCCGATGGTCACCAGCCAGGGGTTCTGCGGCACGATGTTGCGCGGGGTGCCGTCGGCGCGGAACTTGCCGATGCGCGGGCCGAGCTGGATCAGGACGGCGAGCGCGGCACCGCCGGCGACCGCGTGGACCACGCCCGACGCGTAGGCGTCGTGGTAGCCCAGCATCTTCACCATCCAGCCGTCATAGTGCCAGCCCCAGGCGGCATCGATGATCCAGGTCAAGGAGCCCACCAGCACCGCGATCAGCCAGAAGGCGCCCGAGCGCACCCGCTCGATGATGGCCCCGGAGACGATCGAGGCGGCGGTCCAGGAGAACAGCAGGAAGGCCGCCCAGAACACGCCGTTGACGCGCGCCCACAGCGCGTTGTCGGCGGCGGTGGTGGTGTCGGTCAGCGGCGGCCCGCCCAGATGCGTGCCCATCAGCTCCGACCAGGGCAGCGCGTTGGCGGTGTTCTCGACCAGGCCCTTGCCCTCGAAGATGAACGGCCCATTGGGGAACGCGAAGTAGATCCACCAGCCGAACAGGAAGAAGGTGATCGAGACCAGCGGGATCACCATCGTGTTCTTCATCAGCGTGTGCATGGTGTTCTTGGTGCGCGAGGCGCCCACCTCGTACATGCAAAAGCCGACATGGATGAGGAACATGAGCGGGATTGTCGCCCAGTAGTAGAATTCGGTGAAGATGATGATCAACGCACCGATATCGGTGTCCATGCCGCTCTCCCCGACGCCGCCGGCCTGATCCTTGCCCGGCTGCCCGTCGCTTTCCCGACGGGCACCTTTGTTTCTTGCCGCTTCAGCTTCCTTGGCCGGCCGAGACCTGTCAAGCGAGCCCTTGCGTGCATGAGAGGAAACTTTTGTTCCGAACGATTGACGAGGCGGCGGCATGCGCTAGGCTGGACGCATCTCGCGAAGGAAGTCGCTGCGATGTGCGGAATTGTCGGCCTGTTCATCAAGAACCCGGCCCTGGAAGGCAGGCTGGGCGAGCTGATCTCGGCCATGCTGGTCGAGATGTCGGAGCGCGGCCCCGACAGTGCCGGGATCGCCGTCTACCGCAACCCGACGGCGGCGAGTGCGGTGAAGCTGGTCCTGTTCAGCCACGAGGCGGACTTCAACTGGGCCCATCTCGCCAAGGAGCTGGCAGACGGGCTCGGCGACCAGGTGAGCCTCGAGGTCCGCGCCAGCCACGCCATCCTGGTGGTGCACGAGAACCTGGAGCAGATCCGCCACTGGCTGCGCGAGCACCACCCCGACCTGCGCCTGATGTCGGCCGGCAGTGCGATCGAGATCTTCAAGGAGAAGGGCCTGCCGCGCGACGTGGTGCGCCGCTTCGGGCTCCTGGACATGGCCGGCAGCCACGCCATCGGCCACACCCGCATGGCGACCGAGAGTGCGGTCACCACCGAGCACAGCCACCCCTTCTCGACCGGCATGGATCTGTGCCTGGTCCACAACGGCTCGCTCAGCAACCACAACCGCCTGCGCCAGGTCCTGAGGCGCGAGGGCGGGATCGAGTTCCAGACCGACAACGACACCGAGGTCGCGGCCGGCTACCTGACCTGGCGGATGGGCCAGGGTGCTTCATTGCACGAGGCGCTGGAGGCCGGGATCGCCGACCTGGACGGGTTCTACACCTTCTGCGTCGGCACCAAGGACGGCTTCGCGGTCCTGCGCGATCCCATCGCCTGCAAGCACGCGGTGCTGGCCGAGACGGACGACTGGGTCGCCATGGCCACCGAGTTCCGCGCCATCGCCCGCCTGCCCGGGGCGGAGGAGGCCAAGGTCTGGGAGCCGGCGCCGGGACAGGTCTACAGCTGGGGCCGGGCCTGATGATCGAGGTCGACCTGCGCCAGGACGGCGTGCGGGCGCTCAACCAGCGCCTGCACGCATTGCGCGCCGACAGCAACGAGCGCGCGTTCCGCGTCACCAACCCGATGGGCGGCCACAGCATCGCGGTCGGGATCGAGCAGCCGGTCGAGGTGGCGATCGACGGCCATGTCGGCTTCTATTGCGGCGGCATGAACAAGGAGGCCTCGATCACCGTGCACGGCCATGCCGGGCCGGGCGTGGGCGAGAACATGATGTCGGGGCGGATCCACGTCACCGGCAACTGCTCGCAGGGTGCGGGTGCTTCGGGCCGCGGCGGGATGCTGATCGTCGACGGCGACGCCTCCTCGCGCTGCGGCATCTCGATGAAGGGCATCTCGATCGTGGTGAAGGGCTCGGTCGGCCACATGAGCGCCTTCATGGGCCAGAGCGGCAACCTCGTCGTCTGCGGCGACTGCGGCCGCGACCTCGGCGATTCGCTCTACGAGGCGCGGATCTACGTGCGCGGCGAGGTCGCGAGCCTGGGGGCCGACTGCGTCGAGAAAGCAGATGACGCCGCACCATCGCGCCAAGCTCGCCCGCCTGCTCGCCGAGGCCGGGGTCGACCTCGATCCGGGTACCTTCAGGCGCTACGGCTCGGCGCGCCGGCTCTACCACTTCCACGTCGACCACGCCGCCGCCTACTGAGGACCTCGATGAGCATGGACGAGGGTGCCATCCGCCGGTCGGCGACCTTCCCGCCGGAGACGGTGCACGAGATCCAGCGCGCCGCCGACGCCGGCGTCTACGAGATCCGCGGCTACGGTGCCAAGCGCCGGCTGCCCTCGTTCGACGACCTCCTGCTCCTGGGCGCCTCGATGTCGCGCTACCCGCTCGAGGGCTACCGCGAGCGCTGCGACACCGACGTGACGCTCGGCACCCGGTTCGCGAAGAAGCCGGTTCGACCTGAAGATCCCGATCACCATCGCCGGCATGAGCTTCGGCGCCCTGGGTGCCAACGCCAAGGAGGCCTTGGGCCGGGCCGCCACCGCCATGGGCACCTCGACCACCACCGGCGACGGCGGCATGACCGACGAGGAGCGCCAGGCCTCGGAGATCCTGGTCTACCAGGTCCTGCCCTCGCGCTACGGCCTCAACCCGGACGATCTGCGCCGGGCGGATGCGATCGAGGTCGTGGTCGGCCAGGGGGCCAAGCCCGGCGGCGGCGGCATGCTGCTGGGCCAGAAGATCACCCCGCGCGTGGCGGCCATGCGCGACCTGCCCGTGGGCATCGACCAGCGCAGCGCCTGCCGCCATCCCGACTGGACCGGGCCGGACGATCTCGAGATCAAGCTCAACGAGCTGCGCGAGATCACCGACTGGGAGAAGCCGATCTACGTCAAGGTGGGTGCCTCGCGCACCTACTACGACGTGACCCTGGCGGTGAAGTCGGGCGCCGACGTGATCGTGGTCGACGGGATGCAGGGCGGTACCGCCGCGACCCAGGACGTGTTCATCGAGCATGTCGGCATCCCCACCCTCCCCGCCACCCGGCTCGCCGTGCAGGCGCTGCAGGACCTGGGCATGCACCGCAAGGTGCAGCTGATCGTCTCGGGCGGCATCCGGAGCGGGGCCGACGTCGCCAAGGCGCTGGCGCTGGGGGCGGACGCGGTCTCGATCGGCGTCGCGTCGATGATCGCCCTGGGCTGCAACAAGGACGTCCACCCCGAGGACTATGCGGCACTCGGCACGAAGGCCGGCTACTGCCATCACTGCCACACCGGCCGCTGCCCCGTCGGCATCACCACCCAGGACCCGGAGCTGCAGGCGCGGCTGCCGGCCGAGGCCGGGGCACGGCTGGTCCGGAACTACCTGACCGTGCTGGCGCTGGAGCTGCAGACGCTGGCCCGCGCCTGCGGCAAGAGCCACGTCTTGAACCTCGAGCCCGAGGATCTCGTGGCGCTCACGGTCGAGGCGGCGGCCATGGCCCAGGTGCCGCTGGCGGGGACGAGCTGGATTCCGGGACGGGCGGCGTACTAGCGTCGAAACGATCGAGCGGGGGAACGGCATGACGAAGGATCTGGCCAAGGCCGCGAAGGACCAGGGCATCAAGTATTTCCTGATCAGCTTCGTCGACCTTCTGGGCGTGCTGCGCGCCAAGCTGGTGCCGGCCTCGGCCATCGCCGAGATGCAGCAGAACGGCGCCGGCTTCGCCGGGTTCGCGACCTGGCTCGACATGACCCCGGCCCATCCCGACATGTTCGCGCTGCCCGATCCGGCGAGCCTGATCCAGCTGCCCTGGCAGCCCGAGGTCGGCTGGCTCGCGGCCGATCTGTGGATGGACGGCAAGGAGGTCGAGGCCAGCCCGCGCGCGGCGCTCAAGCGCCAGATCGAGCTGGCCGCCAAGGACGGCTGGCGCATGAAGACCGGCGTGGAGTGCGAGTACTTCCTGCTCGACGCCGCCGGCACCGGCCTCGCCGACGGGCGCGACACCCAGGAGAAGCCCTGCTACGACCAGTCGGCCCTGATGCGCCGCTACCCGGTGATCACCGAGATCTGCGACGCCATGCTGGCGCTCGGCTGGGGCGCCTACCAGAACGACCACGAGGACGCCAACGGCCAGTTCGAGATGAACTGGTCCTACGACGACGCGCTGGTCACCGCCGACCGCCACGTGTTCTTCAAGTACATGGTCAAGACCCTGGCCGAGAAGCACGGCATGCGGGCGACCTTCATGCCCAAGCCGTTCCGCCACCTGACCGGGAACGGCTGCCACGTCCATGTCTCGGTCTGGGACAAGGCCGGCAAGCGCAACCTGTTCCACGACGCCAAGGGCGATCACGGCCTGTCGCGCCTCGCCTACCATTTCCTGGGTGGGATCGTCGGCGGTGCCGACGAGCTGTGCGCGGTCTTCAATCCGACCGTGAACAGCTACAAGCGGATCAACGCGCCGCGCACGCTCTCGGGTGCGACCTGGGCCCCCAACGCGGTGAGCTATGGCGGCAACAACCGCACCCACATGATCCGGATCCCCGACGCCGGCCGGCTGGAGCTGCGGCTGCTCGACGGTGCCACCAACCCCTACCTCGCCCAGGCCGCCGTGCTCATGCTGGGCAGCGACGGCATGCGGGCGAAGCGCGACCCGGGCCCGCGCCTCGACTGCAACATGTACACCGACGGCCACCTCTATCCCGACCTCAAGCGGCTGCCGCTCAATCTCCTGGACGCGATCCGCCTGTTCGAGGGCAGTGCCGTGGCGCGGGCCGGCTTCGGCGAGGAGCTGGTGACGAGCTTCGCCAAGCTGAAGCACGACGAGTGGAACCGCTTCTGCAACGTGGTCACCGACTGGGAGCGCGAGACCACGCTGGACTGCTGAGCAGCAGCCCTACCCGCCGCCGAAGCCGCGCCAGGTCCGCGCCGAGATCGCCCCCGCACGGTACCGTTCGTCCACGAGTGCCTCCGCCGCCGCCTGCAGCCGCAGGACCTCGGCGGCATCGAGCTGCCGGGCGCGCATGAACGCCACGGCCTCGTCCCCGGACAAAGGCTCGCGCGGCTGTTCCGGCCCGCCGGAATGGTCGACCAGCAGGAAGGTCACCTGCGGGTCCGCGGCCGACGCTTCGGCAACCGCGACGAACGCCTGCCGTGCTCGGGCATGCAGGCCCACGAGTTCGGCGGCGGGGATGGTGCGGCCGGTGCCCAGCTCGGCCGCCATCTGCTCCGCCCGTGCCAGCGCGTTGGCGAGTGCAACCAGCGGATCGTCGAGGTGGACGTAGATCACGCGCACCGGCAGGCCCGCATCGCGCGCCTGGCGGATGCGGCGCAGGTCCGCGTCACGGTCGGCGAAGGTGCCGTCGAAGGTCACGACCTCTCCGGCGGGCTGGGAGCGCATCATCCGGTGCAGGGCGGTGGTCTTGCCGGAGCCAGCACCGCCGGCCAGGAAGACGACGCCGTCGACCTCGCCACCCTCGGCGGCGAGCAGATCGGCATAGACCCGCTCCGCGAGCAGCGTGGCCGGCCGGTGGACCGCCGCGGCACGGCTGCGGTCGGCGGCATAGGCGGGAAACAGCTCGCGGGCTTCGTCGGTGTTCACCATGCGGCCGTGGCGCGCGCGATAGGTGGCGGCCAGCGCGTCGCCCTGCGTCGCAAGCAGCTCGAAGGCCTCCCGCTCGATCGCCTGCTCGCTCACGGCCAGGCCCTGGGCGCCGAACTGCTGCTGCAGGGCAGCGCCGGCCGCGGTATCGGGCAGCGTGCGCACGAACGCGGACGGGTCCGCCGAGGATGGGCCGACCCACGTTGTCAGGGCCAGAAGCGCCATCCCGGCCGCCAAGCCACGCCAACCGGCCATCGCCCGCCTCCCGCCACACAGGTCCCGCCGCACGGCCGGTGGCAGCGTGGCCAGCCGCCCGGTGCTGGTCAAGCCGGCGCGCGGTGCGGCTAAGTCCTTGGCGCGGGCCGTACGCCGTGCGTCTCCCGGGCCGCCTCCACAAGAACATCCCCATGGTTGTCCTGAGAACTGTGGAGAAGTCGACATCCCCGGGTACCGCCGGGATCTGGCCCGTTAACCGCCCGTTCACGCGCCGGGCCGCAAGCTGCGGGTCAGGCAGCCCGCCCGTTCCGCGGCGGTCGGCAGGAGCGCACGCATGCAAGTGATTTCCCTGTGCTCGCAGAAGGGCGGGTCGGGCAAGACCACGCTCACGGGCCATCTTGCGGTCCAGGCGGTCCGGCAGGGCCACGGACCCGTGGCGCTGATCGACTGCGACCCGCAAGGCTCGCTGGCGGCGTGGTGGAACTCCCGCTCGAGCCCGCAGCCCGCCTTCTTGGAGACCACCCTGCCCACCTTGGGCCGCGACCTGCAGCGGCTGCGCGAGCAGGGCTATCGCTACGTGTTCATCGACACCCCGCCGGCGGTCAGCATGCCGATCCTGCGGGTGATGGAGCAGAGCGACCTCGTCCTGATCCCGACCCGGCCGAGCCCGCACGACCTGCGGGCGGTGCGGGCGACGCTGGATCTGGCCGAGCGCGCCGGCAAGGCGCCGATCTTCATCGTCAACGGTGCTGCACCGCGGGCCCGGATCACCTCCGACGCGGCGGTGGCCCTGTCGCAGTACGGCACGGTGGCGCCCAGCTTCATCTGCCACCGCATCGTCCTGGCCTCGGCCATGATCGACGGCCGGACGGTCATGGAGGCCGAGCCCGAGCACCGGGCCGCGGCCGAGCTCGTGGCCTTGTGGACCTATCTCGAGGACCGGCTGGTGCGGCTGGCCAACCGGGTGGCGTTCCATCGCCAGCGCCCGGCCATGCGCGCCTTCGGCCGGCGCAGCGACGATCCGGCCGGCGCCGCGGTGGAGCTGAGCGAAGAGGCCGTGGCATGAGCGTGGCCCGTCTCACCGCCAGCCTCCTGGCGCCGAAGGGCGGGGCGTTCCCGATCGCCAACGCCTACGCCAACCCGCACCTCGATCCCCTGCCGATGCGGCGCGAGGCGCCGCCCCGCACCCGGCGCGCCCACGACGGCAGCGCCCACTGCCGGATCGCCGGCGAGCTGCACGGCCGCCTGCGCATCCTGGCCGCACGTCAGGGCCGGCCGTTGCGCGCGGCCCTGGAGGCGGCCGTGGCCGACTATCTGGCCGCCAACGGCGAGCACTGCCCCTGCCTGCGCTCGGCCGGCCGGTCCGGCGAGGACGGGGAGCGCACGGGCCGCTGCTGCCAGGACCAGCGCTGAGCCGCAACCTGCGGCGGCCAGCCGCCGGGTCCATTGAGGACCGGCGTCCCCTGCGCTACTTCTCCCGCAGCAGCAGGACGGGAAGCAGGCATGACGGCGCCGCGGCGACTGATCGTCGGCATCAGCGGTGCGACCGGCATCGCCTACGGTGTTGCGCGTGCTCGAGCTGCTGCGCGAGACCGACATCGAGACCCATCTCGTGATCACCCGTGCCGGCGACGTGACGCGCGCCCACGAGCTGCCGCACAGTGCCAAGGAGCTGCGGGCGCTGGCCACGGTCCACTACCCGGTCACCGACATCGGTGCGGCCATCGCCAGCGGCTCGTTCCGCACCATGGGCATGATCGTGGCCCCCTGCTCGGTCCGCACGCTGGCCGAGATCGCCACCGGCGTGACCGGCAACCTGCTCAGCCGGGCGGCCGACGTCGTGCTCAAGGAGCGGCGCCGGCTGGTGCTGCTGTTCCGCGAGACGCCGCTGCATCTCGGGCACATCCGCAACATGCTGGCGGTGACCGAGGCCGGCGGCATCGTCATGCCGCCGGTGCCGGCCTTCTACAGCCGCCCCGAACTCGATCGACGCCATGGTGACCGCCACGGTCTGCCGCGCGCTGGACCTGTTCGACATCGATCTCGGCCGCCTCGCCCGCTGGGGCGAGGATCTGCCGACGCGGCCGCCGCGCACCCCGGTGCCTTGAGGGTCGCGGCGCGGCTCAGGCGAGGCCGGATCCGGCGGCGGCGAGGTGGCCGGCGTTGGCTGCAGCCGGAGCCGCTTCGGCACGCAGCCTGGCGTAGAGCTCGCTCATGGAGGTGAAGTAGCGGTCGACCCCGAAGGTGGCCTGCACGCGCCGCCGGGCCTCCGCCCCCATGGCCGTGCGCGCCGCATCGGGCAGTGCGGCCATGCGCCCCAGCGCCTCGGCCAGGGCCGCCGCATCGCCCGGCGGCACCAGCATCCCGGTCACGCCGTCCTCGACCATCTCCGGCAGGCCGCCGATCCGCGACGCGATCACCGGCTTGGACCGGGCCTGGGCCTCGAGCACGCTCTTCGGAGCGTTCTCGTACCAGACCGCCGGCAGGGCCACGCACATCGCGGCCTCGACCAGGGCCCACAGATCGGCACCGCTGCGGTAGCCCGCGAACTCGACCGCGGCGCCGTGCTGCTTCGCCAGGGCGCGCAGCCGCTCCTCCTCGGGCCCCTCGCCGGCCAGGACCAGGCGCAGGCCGGCCCGCGCACAGGCCTCGAGCAGCACCGCGCAGCCCTTCTCGGCCGACAGCCGCCCGAAGAACAGGACGAACTGCCCCTGCGCGGCGCGCCAGGCGGCCACCGCTGCGGGATCGGGCGGGGCATCGGTCGAGGTCGCGAAGAAGTTCGGGATGTAGTGCAGGCGGTCGCCCGGAAAGCCATACTGGCGATGCTTCTCGAGCACGAAATGGCTGGGCATCACGTAGGCGGTGACCGCGTCGTAGGAGCCGCGCCAGCGGTGGTAGAGCGCTTCCGCGGCATAGACCGTGCTGACCCCGCGCGAGCCGTGCAGGCACTTGTGCAGGGCCGCGTTCCAGGCCGCTCCGCCGGCACAGCGCTCGCACACGCCGAGCTCGGCCGTGTAGAGCATGTAGGCGGGGCACAGCAGCTTGTAGTCGTGCACCGTGTAGACGATCGGGATGCCGCGGCTGGCGATCGGCTGCAGCACCGAGGGCGTCAGCTGCTGGTAGAGCCCGTGCACGTGCACGATGTCGGGGCGGAAGTCGTCGAGCAGCCGGACGATGCCCTGGCGCGCCTCGTCCGAGGAGACGAAGCGGCGCAAGGTCGCGAGGCTGCGCGGCGCGCTGGCCGCGTCGAAGTAGGGCGGAAAATAGCCGGACCAGGGCGACGGCTCGTTGCGCGGATGGTCCATCACGAACTCGGCGCACGACCAGCCGCGATTCGCGAACAGCTCCATATGGTCGAGATAGACCGCCTCGGCGCCGCCCTTGCGGAACCGGAAGCGATGCAGGTTGAGCAGGCGACTCACGCCGAGGCGCGGCCCCGCTCGCCCGCCTGCCAGTTGCCCGACAGGTCGTCCACGACCGCCGCCGGGAACTGCAGCGTGTCGATCAGGTAGCGCCGCCCCAGCCGGCGCGGCTCGCTGATCAGGCGCGACACCCATTCCAGGCCCAGGCGCCGCATCCAGGCCGGCGCGCGCTTGGCCGTGCCGACGAAGAAGTCGACGCCGGCACCGATGCCGAAGGCGTAGAGGTCACCGAGATGGTCGCGCCACTCGTTGATCCAGACCTCCGACTTGGGCGCACCCACGCCCATCACCAGGTGCGTGGTCCCATGCTCGCGGATCAGCCGCGCCAGACGGGCCGAGCCTTCCGGGTCGCGCTCGAAGCCGAACGGCGGGCACTCGCAGGCGATGGCCTCGGCGGCGAAGCCCCGGTCCTGCAGCCACTTCCGCAGGAGGTCGCCGGTCTTCATGTTGCTGACCAGGAAGAACGGCCGGTGCTGGTCGGGGCGCATGGCGTGCATCAGCGAGATGAACAGATCCGGGCCCGGCACCCGCCCGGGGATCCGCACACCGCGCAGGCGGGCGTAGATCGCGACCGGCGCGCCATCGGCCGTGGCGGCGTAGGCGCTGGCATAGGCGTCGCGGAAGCGGGCGTTGTGGCGGAGATGGACGATGTGGTCGATGTTGGCGGTGGCCACCAGCCGCACGCCGGCACCCGGCGGCAGGGGTGACGTCAGCAGCCTGGTGAGCGCCGGCCGGTCGAGGCCGGAGAACCTGATCCCGAACACCAGCGGGCCCTTGGCCGGCTCGGCGGTCAGGGGTGCATGGGGCTCGAAGGGGCCGGAAACGACGGCGGTCTGGGCGTTGCTCATCCTCGCACTCTCTCAGGCTGCCGGACGGAGACGGTCGAGATGGCCGATCATGCGGTCGACGCCCTCGGCCAGGGGAATGCGCGGCGAGAAGCCGAGCTTCTCCTGCAGCGCCGTCTCGCCGCCGCGGGCGAACACGCCCTCGGGCTTGTCGGACTGGGTGACGATCCGCGCGGTCTTGCCGACCCGGTCGAGGATCAGCTGCGCCAGCTCGATGAACGAGGTCAGCTTGCCGGACGAGATGTTGATCGCCGACCCGTCCTCGACCTTGTCCATGGTCGCGAGCACGCAGCGCACGCAATCGTCGATGTGCACGAAGTCGCGCATCTGCCGGCCGCTGCCCCAGACCGAGATCTCCGGCCCGCTCAGCTCGACGATGCGCTTGGTGATCGCGGGGAACGGATAGGTGAGGTCCTGGTCCTCGCCGAAGCCCGAGAACGGGCGGTAGACCACCGACTTCATGCCGTAGCGCTCATAGGCGAGCCGGCCCAGATATTCGCCGGTCAGCTTCGCCCAACCGTAGGTCATGTCGGGCATGCCCAGCGTGTCGGCGAAGTCGATGTCGTCCTCCTTGAGGAGGCGGTAGCCCTCGGGGCGCTGCAGATGGATCGGGTAGGCGGCGCTCGACGAGAAGTAGATGGTCTTGCCCGGCTTGGCCGTCTCGGCCCAGCGCCAGTACATCGCGTCGACCGCCAGGTCCTCGGCGACGGCCAGCGGCTCGTAGTCGATCATCAGCCGGCCGCCGACCATGGCCGCCAGGTGGAACACGACGTCGAAGGGCTCCTGGGTCCGCGCGAAGTAGTTGCGGCAGTCCTCGCGCAGGAAGGTGAAGCCCTTGTAGTCGCGCGGATCGAACAGCGGCCACTGCGTCGGGCTCCAGCCCGCCCGTGCGCGGCACGATCGGATCGACGCACACCACCTCGTCGCCGCGCGCCAGCAACGCGCCGCACATCCGACGTCCGACGAAACCCGCACCACCGGTGACCAGAACCCGCATCGGCTTCTCTACCCCTTCCCGTTCGGATCACGGCCGACGCAGCCGGCCCGGCTCGACCGCGCGACAACCACGTCGGCACCTGCCTCAACGCCGCGGCGGCGGCAAAGATGCGCCGGGTCGGTCGAATCGCGCAGGCCACGTCAAAGACTTTAACGCCAGATTGTTACCACTTGCTTCACCTAGTAACAACCACACCGCTTACCAGAGTATACCACTCCACTCCTGTCGCGGGTAGCAGCCGGGCACCCAACTGTAAAGTTCAATCAGGCGCGGAACTGACGATGGCACGCCAAGTGTGACTTGCCCATTAATTGATTTCTGTTCTGAGTTAATCAACTTTTAATTGCTATTCGCAGCCCGGTCGGCACCACCGGCGGTGAGCGCCACCATGCGCTCGTAGAAGGCGCGATCGAAGGCGAGCGCATCGTAGCGGGCGCGCGAGTCCGCCCCGATCGCCGCGCGCCGCGGCAGGTCGGCCATGAGCGGGACGAGGCCGGCCGCGGCGGCGGCCCAGGCGTCCGGCTCGAGCGGCGCGTGCTGGCCGTTGCCCCCGTCCTGGACATGCTCGCCCAGACCGAGCCCGACATTGACCAGGCAGGGCACGCCGCAGCACAGCGCCTCCAGCATCACGTTGCCCAGGCCCTCCTCGAGCGAGGGCAGCCACAGGCAGTCGGCGGCCTGCATGTAGCGCGGCATGTCCGAGACGAAGCGATCCAGCAGACGGATGCGCGCGCGCGCCGGCGACTGGGCGATCCGCTCGCGCAGCGATTGGGCGAACGCCTCGTTCTGCGGCAGCACCGGCCCGACGATCAGCAGGCGGTGCGTGTCGGGCAGGCGCTCGAAGGCGGTGACGGCGAAGATCTGGTTCTTGCGCGGCGACAAGGTGCCCGCGACCAGGTGCAGCGGCCCGCCGCCGGCGCAGCCGAACTCCGCGCGCAGCTCCTCGCGCTGTGCCGCCGTCGGTACCCGGCACAGGCCGACGTCGACCGGGTTGGGGCGCACCCACAAGCGGTCGGGCGGTGCGCCCAGCGCGCGCAGGTCGTCGCCCATCGGCTGGCTGATGGCGATGACCTGGCGGGCGTTGCGCACCAGCAGCCGCGCCATCCGCAGGCGCATGGGATTGGCGTCGAGGTTGCGGTTCATGAACTCGACCACCAGCGGCAGGCCGAGCAGGCGCGCCCAGGCCGCGGCGATGTAGACCATCCGGCTCACGCTCAGCGTGTAGACCAGCTGGACGCCGTCGCGCCGGGCCTGCCGCATCCGGCGCCCCACCGCCAGGGCCAGCGCCGGGGCCGACATCTGTGCTGGGAACCGCGTCACCGGCACGCCGTCGACCAGGCTCTCGGGCGGCTGCTGCGAGGCGCCGGTCAGCGCCAGCACGCGGACGTCGAGCGGCAGGTGCTCGCGCAGGCGCACCAGGGTCTTGTGCACCCGCAGCTGGCCGCCGCCGAAGTCGGGCGGGTAGACCCCGGGCGACACGAGCAGGATGCGCGGGCCGGCGGCCGCGGACGGTGCCGCCGGTGCAACGGGGGCGGCGGACGGGCGTGCCGACACGGCTACTCCGCCTGCGCCAGGCCGCGGTCGATCCGGCGCAGGTGCAGGCCCGCGGCGAGGATCCACCCCAGGGTGATGACGCTCTGCAGGATGGCCGTGGCCGCCACCGCCAGCAGCACGTCGCCACCGCTGTGCGCCACGGCGACGATGGTGGCCGCGCTCAGCAGGGCGCGGGCGGTCTCGACCACCGCGAAGCTCCGCTGCATCCCGAACAGCTGGGTCACGCCGCGCGCCGGATAGCCCACGATGTTGGCGAAGTTCGCGAAGGCCAGCCATTGCGCGATCCGGCCGGCCGTCTCCCAGGCGGAACCGAAGGCCCAGGCGAAGATCGGCGGCCCGAAGGCCATCAGGATCCCGAAGGGCACGAGCGAGACGCAGGAACAGGGCGGCGTTGGAACCCCAGTACAGCCCCGAGACCGACCTACGGTCGCGGCGCCGGTCGGACGCGTGCTGGAAGAACACGCGCCCGACATTGGCCCCGTAGATCTGGGCAGGGCGCTGCAGCAGGCGGTTGGCGAACCAGTAGAAGCCCACCGACTCGATGGCATAGTAGAGGCCCAGGAGGATCGGGATCAGCTGGCGGCTGAAGTCGCTCAGGGCCTGCCCGGGCAGCTGGTAGGCCGGAAACTCCCAATGGCGGCGGGCGACCAGCAGCATCCGGCGCAGGCGGATGCCGCCACGGCCGGTACCGATGTCGGCGGCAAAGGTGCGCAGCCCGTGCACGGCCGCCGAGGCGACGCCCAGCCAGCGGCCGAAGAGCAGCGTGAAGGGTCCGGGCGCCAGGAGCCCGAGGCCGATCTGGGCCACCGCGGCACCGCAGGTCTCGAGCAGACGGCTGCGGATCGCGAAGCCGTAGTGGCGATGGCGCACCTCCCACAGCCGGGTGACGAACAACCACGACCCGACGATCATCGAGGCCGGGATCATCCACAGATACCCGGCCACCGGTGCGATCGACGTCGGCAGCAGGTCGGGATGGAACAGGAAGTAGATGGTCACCGGCAGGAGCAGGGCGCTCACCAGCGGGGCCAGCAGGATCGAGAGCATGGCGAGGTTGGCGGCCTCGCTGCGCCCGCGGGCCTTGCCGATCGCGGCGTAGTACTGGCCGGACGCGGCCAGGGTCGGCACGGCCGCCAGGGCCTGGATCAGGCCGGAGATGCCGAAATCGTGCGGGTCGAACAGGCGGGCCACGATCGGTGCCGAGCCCAGCGTGACCACGGTCTGGAGGACCGATGCCGAGGTCAGGATGGCAAGGCCGCGCATGAACGCGCTGCGATGGACACGCCGCCCCAGGCGCTGGGCCCGGCGGACGGCCGACTGGATCACCGGCCTGCGCTCAGTCGGCAAACTCCTTGACCGCGAAATCGTAGATCTCGCGGTTGACCGCGCTCAGCTCCTCGATCTTGCGCTTGACCGCCGGGGTCACGGCCTTGGTGCGCGCATCCTCGCTGGTCCGCGCACCCTTGTTCTTGTGGCCGATCCGGATGCGGATGTTGAGCGCGGCGCGCAGCCGGCGCTCGAAGGTGGGCATGTCCTCGACGATGCCGACGACCGAGAACTTGCGCAGGTTCTCCTTGGCGGCGTCGATCGATTCGCGCGAGTAGGGATCGACGTTGGGCGCCAGGCCGTTGAAGAAGCTGGAGTAGGAGCAGCCGAAGGTCTTGGCGCGCGGAGTCTCCAGGAACTCCTCGATGCTCTGCTCGATCCGCCAGCGCGGCTCCGGGCTGGTCTTGTTCCAGAAGTAGGTCGAGAAGAACAGCGAGACCGGGTCGCGCAGGGTGGTGATGAACTTGTAGCGGTCCTGGAACAGCCGGTGCGCGTCGTTGGAGAACGGGATCGGCCCGGCGACCAGGCGCCGGTCCATGAACAGGTACATCAGGAACTGTTCTTCGCGGAAGTCGACCGTCTTGAACATCACCTCGTCGGGGCTGACATCGGGATTGAGTGCTTCGATCGCCCGGTAGGTGGCAGTCAGGTCGACATAGGAATAAGACGTGGTATAGAAGAGGCGGATCGCTCGATAGACGCTGGTGCCACCGCACTTGGGCAGATGGTGGAACACGACCCGGTTGCCGCAGACGAGGTCGCTTACCCGCCGCTCCAACGCCTTCAGATCAACCATCAGCCATATCCTTGCTTGGCAGCACCGAGTGCCTTGCGCCTCGGTAGGGGACGGTCGCAACGCAGGTGGCGACCGTCTCGGTCAGGTCCGCGTTCCGGATACCAGAAAACCGGCAACTCTCAAGTGACCAGCGCACCCGGTGGTGGCGCGCCGCGGCGAACGTGGGATGGACGACACGCCGGTCGGCGAATTTCCTGGTGCCGGCGGCGCTGCCGGACAACTTGGCGACGTCTTGCCGCACAGCGCCTGTCACCGATGCAACTCCCGCCGGGCGAACTCGTAGATCTCGGTGTTCACCGCGCTCATTTCCTCGAGCCGGCGCCGCAACTGGGGTGTCGATCGCGTTGAGCCGCTCGCTCGAGCTGACCTTGGCCGCATTGTGGCGGCCAATCCGCAGTCGGACGCGCAGCACCTCGCGTAACCGACGTTCGAACCCCGGCATGTCTTCCACCAGACCTACCACCGTGAACTTGCGCAGGTTGGCCTTGGCCGCTTCCACGGACTCCCTGCTGGTTGAGTCCCCGTCCGAGGGCAGGCCGTTGAAGAAGGTGGCGTAGGAGGAGGCGAACTGGATCGCGCGCGGGGTGTCGAGGTAGCCCTCGAGGCTCAGGTCCTTGCGCCAGCGGTCGTGGGGATTGCGCAGGTCGTAGTAGTAGGCCGAGATCAGCGACGCCACCGGTTCGCGCAGCGTGGTCACGAACTTGTAGCGGTCGTGGAAGGTGTCGTAGGCCTTGTTGGAGAACTCGACATGCCCGGCGATGCAGCGGATGTCCTGGAACATGAAGGTCAACAGCTGCTTCTCGCGGAAGTCGCGGATCTGCTGGACGATGAAGTTCTCGTCGTTGGCCGGGAACATGATCTCCATGGCGCGGTAGGCGGGAACCGAGCCGAAGGCGGTGAAGGAGAACGGATAGGCCAGATGCAGCGCGCGCTTGATCGAGGTGCCGCCGCTCTTGGGCAGGTGATGGAAGACGACGTGCTCGCCACTCAGCCAGCGCTGCAGCTTCGCCTTGATCGGCCGGAGTTGGATCATCGCACGCTTTCTCCCGGGCACGGCCACGGCTGCCGGATGGCCCGATCGGCGAGGCATCGGATGCTTGGCGGCAGGGCTGCACCCCGGCGGGCGCCGAGGTGGCCATTGGATAGCCACGGCGACGGGCCGGGACAAGGTCGCCACTGCCACACCCGGGTACCGTTGAGCCCGGCCGCGGCCATGCCCTGGCCCGGCGGCATCAGCGGGCGAGCTCCCGCCGCGCGAAGTCGTAGATCTCGGTGTTGACGGCGCACAGCTCCTCGATCTTGCGCCGCACCGCCGGGGTCACCGCGCGCGAACGCTCGCCGCTGCTGACCCGCGCCACGTTGTGCCGGCCGATGCGCAGCCGGACATTGAGCGCCGCGCGCAGCTGGCGCTCGAAGCCGGCCATGTCCTCGACCAGCCCCACCACCGAGAACCCGCGCAGGTTGGCCTTGGCGGCCTCGACCGAGGCCCGCTCGGCGGGGTCGGCCTCGGGCGGCAGGCCGGCGAAGAACGCGGCGTAGAGCGTGCCGAACACCTTGGCCCGGTCCGTCTCCAGGAACGCCTCGATGTCCTCGTCGATCTTCCAGCGCTCCTGGCGGCTGGTGATGTTCCAGAACAGGGTCGAGATGTACAAGGACACGGGCTCGCGCAAGGTGGTGATGAAGCGGTACTTGTCGGCGAACACACGGTGTGCGGTCGGCGAGTAGCGGACATGGCCCCAGATGCACCGCACGCCGCGGTAGAGGTGCAACAGCAGCAGCCGCTCGCGCAGCTCGTCGGAGCGGACCGCCACCTGCTCGGCGGTCTCGTCCGGATGGAGTGTCTCCAGCGCGTTGTAGAGCGGCATCGCCGCCTTCATGCTGACGAAGGAGGTCGGGTAGCGGAACATCAGCGCCCGGGTGACGCTGGTGCCCACCGCATTTCGGCACGTGATGGAACACCACCGGGTTGCCGCAGACCAGGTCGCTGATCCGGCTCTCGAGCCGCTTCAGGTCCATGGTCAGGCCCGCTCCCGGCGCCGTCGCGGCATCACCCCCGCGTCTGGACGGGCGAACGCAGCGAGCACCAGGACCATGTGCAACTCCGGCAGGCTTCGGGGCGGGGGCAAATCGTCATGGTCGCGGCCTGACAGCGGCGAACGGCGCAGGTCGGGCCGCATCGCGATCGGCCGCGCGGCCGAGCCGATGGAGCGCTTAACAGGAAGTGCTTCGGCCCGCAAACCGCGCACGCGCACCCGGCTGCACCCGGCGACGAAATGCCGGTTGTGTTGCACGGACGCGACCCGATCTAGGGCGAGGGACGCGGCCTGACCGCCCCGACCAAGCCGCACGCGCCATCGTGAGCGGGTGCGGTTGTTCTGATTTGCGGCGTGGCGTGCTAGCCCATGCCACCTGTCGCGACACCGCCCGGCCGGTGTCCGCGACGGCCACGAGCAACCAGCGGGACCAGCGATGCAGCAGCCAGTGTTGACCCGATGCCCAGACCGGCGCGCCGCGCCATGGGCTGCGCTGGCCTTCGGCGCCGCAGCACTGGCCGTGCCGGCGCTGGCGGCAGCGGCCACCTGCTCCGCTTCCAAGGACCTGTTCCTCAACCCGTTCAACGCCGAGAGCGCGCATCACCGGCCGATCGGCACCGGCGCGCGCTACGCCCCCGACGACCATCCGGCCACCCGCGACTGGCAGCAGGCCGCCCACTTCAACGTCAACGCCGGCACGCCCTGGGGCACCAGCGTCGCCGCGACCACCGCCGACGACCCGATGGTCACCGTCGAGCCGCAGGCCTACTGCGACAAGGTGGTGGACGTCCCGGTGACCCTGAGGCTGCCGGCCGCGGGCTTCGCGACCCGGGTCAAGGCGAACCACAGCGGCTGCCCGGACGGCGTGGTGGTGATCTACGACCGGACCACCGAGACCCCGCATCAGCTGCGGCAGTACGACTGGAACGGCGGCAAGCCGACCGCCGGCCAGTACCGGACCTGGGACATCAAGGGCCTCGGTCACGGCACGCGCGACGGCGAGCGCATCGGCACCAGCGCCTCGGGCGTGGCCGGCCTGTTCGGCGTCCTGCGCGGTCACGAGATCAACACCCCGGGCTACAAGATCGAGCACGCCCTGCGCATGGGCCTGCCGCGCAAGCCCGGCGCGGACTGCAAGGTGATGCTCTCCAACGACGTCGTCCTCCCGGCCACCGGCCGCGACCGCTCGGCCAAGGAGGCGGCCAACAATGTGGGGAACATTCCCTATGGCGGGCTGCTGGCGCTGCCGCCCGGCGTCGACCTGGAGGCGCTGGGGCTGAGCGAGCCCGGACTGCGCCTTGCCGAGGCGATCCGCGACTATGGCATCTATGTCGGCGATGGCGGCGGCTGCAACGCCGGCGCCATCGAGGCCGACCAGGAGGTCGACGAGGGCATCCGCAAGCAGCTGCGCGAGGACATCCGCAAGTTCTACCCCCTCATCCGCCTGGTCTTGAACAACGACGTGCTGGGCAGCGCTGTCGCCGGCGGCGGCGAGCCGTTGGCACCCAACTGCGCCTTCGACGCCTCCTAGGCCGACGCGGACAGGATTGTCACAGAGGGCAGGCCCACGCCCGATGCAAGGGTGCGAAACCTTGCTCTCGACGTGCCCCTCGGGTATCGCTGGCGCGATTATCTTCGGCCGGGCGCCGCGCGGCTTGGCACGACGTCGCCCATGGTGTCGGGCGCGCCGGCGAGGTCCGTGCGCCGCCATTGCCGTGCATGCGGCGCCTTGGCGCCGTCCGAGCGCCGCCCCCCAGGGGTTGAAGCTGGCCAGGCAGACGATGGACGTGCCGCATGAACGATGATCGCTTCGCGATCGACCCCAACCTGGTCAGGCAGCCGGCCCGCGGCCCGATCTACTATGCCTTCTGGGTGGTGATCCCACTCCAGATGGTCTACATTTTCGGCTACAACTACCTGCCCGATGCGGTTCGCCTGGGCTGCTCGAGCGCCTTGCTTGCCGTGCACCTGGTGCTCGCGGCCCTCACGCTGCTGGGGCGTGCCAGCAGCTGGAACATCACGCTGCTGATCTCCCTGCTGATGTCCGTGGTCACCTGGTTCCCGGCCCACGTTCTCGGTCTGGGCGAGGTGCCGTCGGTCAGCATGATCGATCTCGTGCGCACCATCGCGTGGCCGCTCATGCTGATCTGGGTGCTGGCCTATCCGCTGTCACTGCCGCGGACCTTGCTGGTGTGGCTCACGCTGCTCTTCACCGTGATCGGCGCCGTGGTCGCGCTCACCGGGCCCACCGTCTACGTCAGCGGGACACCCCGGCTCGCCTCGATCACCAGCGGCTTCGACAACATGCACGCAAGCGCCAAGCTCATGGCGATCCAGGTGCTGATGCTGGATCAGATGCGCCGTGCCGGCCTGCTGAACCCGAAAGTCGCCTGGGGGATGATGGCACTCGCCAGCTTCATCCTGCTCGGATTCGGCGGCAAGAACGAGATGCTGTTCGTGCTGACCTATTTCGCGATGCGGTTCTACTTCGCCAATCGAAAAGACATCGTGATCCGCTTCGCGCCCTACATCGCGGTTGGACTAGCGCTCGTGGCTGCCACGGTGATCCTGCAGACCGTGTCCAATCCCGGCAGCCTGGGCAGCGGCCGGATCGGCGTCTGGGCATACCGCATCTACCTGATCAGCCACCGCGACCCGCTGACCTTCTTCTTCGGGGGCGGTGTGGGTGCGGACCGGATCTTCACCCCGCAATGGTGGTACTTCGACGATGCTGCCGCGCACAACGACTATCTCGGCGCCATGATGGAGGGTGGCGTGGTGGGCCTGCTCGCCATGTTCGTGTTGATGTACGGGCTCTGGCTGCGCCTGCCCTCCGACGGCCGGGCGCTGGTGGTCGCCATCGGCGTGAACTCGTTCTTCGCCAACGGCTTCTTCTCCTCGCCGCTGCTGGCGCTCAGCCTGTCGTTCGTGATGGCGATGACCATCCTGGGCGAGCTCTTGCGCCAGGCGAACCTGGCACCGCCGACCCCGGCGCCCCGCGCGCGCTTCCAACCCTCGGGGCCGCCCCCTTACGGCTTGCCGCAGCCCTAGGCTCCACCTGGGCGGTCGCGACCCCGCGGACGTACTAACGGCAGCGACAAGCCGCCCGTGCGCCTCGGCACAGGCAACATACGCTACGTATGGAAGGTGGTGGGGCGAGCGACCGGATTCGAACCGGCGACATCCAGGACCACAACCTGGCGCTCTACCTGCTGAGCTACGCCCGCCATGCTCCCGCTGCCGGGCCATGCCCGGCGGGGACCGCTCTATTGGCGCAATGCCGGCCGACCGTCAAGGCGAAGCGGCGCGACGGCTCGCCCGGCGGCGGCCAGCTCAGCGCTTGGTGGCGCGGATCGCCTCCTCGACGGCCGCGTCGTGGTACCAGTTGCCGCCGCAGGCGACCCTGGCGACGCCCGGCATCGACTGCTCGATGCTGACCCGGCTTTCCACGGCCCGCTGGCCCGTCCGTTGCGCCCGCCCCGGGAAGGGGATGATCTGGGCCGTCTCATGCTGCTGGCTGGTGCTCATGACCCGCCTCTCCAATCGATGCCGCATCAGGCGGCGGCTGGTGGATGACCTTCATAGCAGATTTTGCACGCGGTTTAAGCACGTTGCCTGCTGATTCGGCGTTTTTTTGCGCACAATGTTTTGGCAGCTGCCGATCGGGTGGGTGGTTTCTGCACAAATCGCGTGCACACTGACCCAATCTCTTGCTGTGCCGGGTCCACCGGCCGCGCCTTGCGGGCGTTGTCGGGGATCTTGAACGGGTGAGCGGGCCCGAGGTCCCCTGCCCTCGGGCGCCGGCCGGGCGGCGACGGCGTGGCACGCTAAATGCTTCCGTTTCGGCACGATCCTTTGCGCACAGGGCAAGGCGCGTGGGCGGCGCGGGCCGGATCCCGACGCCGGCAAATCCGGAAAGGCCAAGCATGACCAAGTACAAGCTCGAATACATCTGGCTCGACGGGTACACACCCGTCCCGAACCTCCGTGGCAAGACGCAGATCAAGGAGTTCGCCGAGTTCCCGACCCTGGAGCAGCTGCCGCTCTGGGGCTTCGACGGCAGCTCGACCAAGCAGGCCGAGGGGCGCAGCTCCGATTGCGTGCTCAAGCCGGTGCGGATCGTCCCCGACGCCGCGCGCACCAACGGCGCGCTGGTCATGTGCGAGGTGATGATGCCGGACGGGGAGACGCCGCACCCGACCAACATGCGCGCCACCATCCTGGACGACGAAGGGGCCTGGTTCGGGTTCGAGCAGGAGTACTTCCTGTACAAGAACGGCCGGCCGCTGGGCTTTCCCGAGAACGGCTACCCCGCCCCGCAGGGCCCGTACTACACCGGCGTCGGCTACGCCAAGGTCGGCGACGTGGCACGGCAGATCGTCGAGGAGCATCTCGACCTGTGCCTCGCGGCCGGGCTGAACCACGAGGGCATCAACGCCGAGGTCGCCAAGGGCCAGTGGGAGTTCCAGATCTTCGGCAAGGGCTCCAAGCGCGCCGCCGACGAGATCTGGCTCGCCCGCTACCTGCTCGAGCGGCTGACCGAGAAGTACTGCATCGACGTCGAGTACCACTGCAAGCCGCTCGGCGACACCGACTGGAACGGGTCGGGCATGCACTGCAACTTCTCGACCACCTACCTGCGCGAGGTCGGCGGCAAGGAGTATTTCGAGGCGCTGATGGCGGCCTTCGAGCACGCGCGTGCCGACCACATCGCGGTCTACGGCCCGGACAACCACATGCGGCTGACCGGCAAGCACGAGACCCAGTCCATCGACATGTTCAGCTACGGCGTCGCCGACCGTGGCGCGTCGATCCGGGTGCCGCACAGCTTCGTCCGCAACGGCTACCGCGGCTATCTCGAGGACCGGCGCCCCAACTCCCAGGGCGACCCGTACCAGATCGCCTCGCAGGTCCTGAAGACGATCTCCACCGTCCCGACCTCGGCGGGCGTGTCCGCCGCCGCCTAGTGCGTCCGGCCGGCGCCGGACCCGTGTGCGCCGCTCGCGCGCTCGGGTCCGGCGCCGTCTTCCCTCCACCAGCTCATGGCTGCAATCTCTTGCCCCGACCGATCCATCCGCGGACCACTCCGCCGCCTCGCCATCGGAGCCGCCGAGCCGGCGCGGTGCGGGCACCGTCCGGGTTTGGCTTTGGCATGCTCCCTGCTAACGTCCTGCGAGTACCGTCGGCGAACCTGGCGCCGAGCGCATCGGAGAACTTGATCTCATGAAGAAGATCGAAGCTGTCATCAAGCCGTTCAAGCTCGATGAGGTGAAGGAGGCTCTGCAGGAGGTCGGCCTGAAGGGCATGACCGTGACCGAGGTCAAGGGCTTCGGCCGGCAGAAGGGTCATACCGAGCTCTATCGAGGTGCTGAGTACGTCGTCGATTTCCTGCCGAAGGTGAAGATCGAGCTGGTGGTCGACGACGCGCTGGTCGACCGCGCGGTCGAGGCGATCCAGCAGGCCGCCAAGACCGACCGCATCGGTGACGGCAAGGTGTTCATCTCCTCGGTCGACGACGCGATCCGCATCCGCACCGGCGAGCGGGGCTCCGACGCGCTCTGACGCGCGATGAATTGACGTGATCGCCTAATTTCCCCAGGTTGCGGGCCGCGGCGGGCGGCCTGCAACCTGGGCCGTCTCCCAACGGGCCAAAGGCAAGCAAGGGAGACTCGACCCATGACGTTGGGTTGCAAGACGTCGAAGGACGTCATGAAGGCGATCAAGGACCACGACGTGCAGATGGTGGACGTCCGGTTCACCGACATGCCCGGCATGTGGCAGCACACCTCCTACCCCACCCAGGTCTTCGAGCAGGACGCCATCGACAACGGCCTCGGCTTCGACGGCTCGTCGATCCGCGGGTTCAAGGTCATCAACGAGTCCGACATGCTGCTGCAGCCGGACCCGACCACCGCGTTCATCGACCCGTTCATGGCCCACAAGACGCTGGTCATGATCGCCGACATCAAGGATCCGGTGACCAAGGAGTTCTACAGCCGCGACCCGCGCGGCGTCGCCAAGAAGGCCGAGGCCTACCTCAAGGGCTCGGGCATCGGCGATACCGCCTTTTTCGGGCCCGAGGCCGAGTTCTTCGTCTTCGACAACGTCCAGTACGGCACCGGCCAGCAATACTCCAGCTACAGCGTCGACTCGCGCGAGGGCCACTGGAACACCAACCGGGACGAGGGCCCCAACCTCGGCTACAAGATCCGGCCGAAGGAAGGCTACTTCCCCTGCCCGCCCAACGACACGCTGCAGGACCTGCGCGCCGAGATGGCGCTGACCATGATCCAGATCGGGCTCACGGTCGAATGCCAGCACCATGAGGTGGCGACCGCGGGCCAGTGCGAGATCGACATGAAGTTCGATTCGCTGCTGGCCATGGCCGACCACCAGATGAAGTACAAGTACGTCGTCAAGAACGTGGCCGCGCGCAACGGCAAGACGGCGACCTTCATGCCCAAGCCGCTCTACGGCGACAACGGCTCGGGCATGCACTGCCACCAGTCGATCTGGAAGGCCGGCAAGCCCCTGTTCGCGGACGCCAACGGCTATGCCGGCCTGTCGCAGATGTGCAAGTGGTACATCGGCGGCCTGCTGCGCCACGCCCCGGCGATCCTCGCCTTCGCGGCACCCACCACCAACAGCTACCGCCGGCTGGTGCCGGGCTACGAGGCGCCGGTCAACCTCGCCTGGTCCTTGCGCAACCGCTCGGCCGCCTGCCGCATCCCGATGTACAGCGACAGCCCGAAGGCCAAGCGGGTCGAGTTCCGCTGCCCGGACCCGTCCTGCAACCCCTACCTCGCCTTCGCCGCCATGCTGATGGCCGGCCTGGACGGCATCCGCAACAAGATCGATCCCGGCGATCCGGTCGACAAGAACATCTACGACCTGCCGCCCGAGGAGGCGGCCGAGATCAAGCAGGTGCCGGGCTCGCTGCAGGACAGCCTGGCAGCGCTGGAGGCCGACCACGAGTTCCTGCTCGAGGGCGACGTGTTCACCGCCGATCTGATCTCGACCTATGTCGACTACAAGCGCTCCTCGGAGGTCGACCCGATCCGGCTCCGGCCCCATCCCTACGAGTTCTTCCTCTACTACGACCTCTGATCGCCGCCACACTCCCTTGGATCCGGCCGTGCCCGCGTGGGCGCGGCCGGCCCGCCATCGTCGAGCCGACAGCGCGCCGCACCTCCCGTGGCGACGCCGGGACTGCCGTACCAGGCTATCCCTAACGATCCGTTAACCAAGCCCTGACCCGGGCCTTCGCCTATCCAGGAAATGCCGGGCACATCCGCCCCAGGCTGCGGCTCCAGCTCCCAGCCGCAAGCTGGACACTCTGCGGTGGCGAGGATTCGGATGCAGGTGATCTCGCGCGTGCTTTGCGTCGTGCTGCTGGCGATGGCCGCGGTTCCGGTCGCACGACCGGCCGCCGCCACCGACTGGGGCCGGCTCGACGCCGCCGCCACCGGCCGTGCCGTGCCCGGTCCGGCCGGCTGGCTGAACTGGTGCTTCGCAGAGATGGAGCGGTGCGCGCCGGCCGGACCCGGCCGCCCGCTCGCCGCGACGCCCGAGCTCCTGGACCTGCTGGAGGCGGTGCAGGGCGAGGTCAATCGCGCGATCGCGCCGCGCGCGGAGCCGGCGGGCCAGGATCTGTGGCAGCTCGGCGCCCGCAGCGGCGACTGCGAGGACTACGCCCTGGCCAAGCAGCAGCGCCTGCTCGCCGCCGGCCTGCCGCGCGGCACCGTGCGGCTGGCCACCGCCAGCCTCGCCGATGGCGAGCGTCACGCCGTTCTCGTCGTCGAGACCGAGCGCGGCACCCTGGTCCTGGACAATCTCCAGCCGCACGTCGTCCCGCTCAGGGCCCTGCCCTACACTTGGCACAGCGCCCAGGGTACTGACGCGAGCCTGCTCTGGCGCGAGCTTGCCCCCGGGGCACCGGCGCAGCCCGTCACCGCCGGCATGTCCGGCGGCGACGAGACGCAAGGTACGGGCAAGGTCGCTCAGTAGACGCCGTCGTCGGTCGCGGGCGTACCGGTGCCGACGGCGGCGGTGGGGTGGCCGACGCCCGCAGCAAGCGACGCGCCGAGTTCGCTGCCGGGCAGCGTCGAGTTGGGGTAGGCCGTCAGGAACTCGGCCATCGCCGCCGCCGTGCCGGTGGACAGCGCGCTCATGTAGGCCCGGATCTCGTGCGCATCCTGGGCGCTGGCGGCCCCGGGTGCGGCAGCAAGCGCCAAGGCACCGGCATGCAGCGCGGCAATCAGCAGATTGATCTTCTTCATCTGAGGCACCCTCATCGTTTGGTCACGCAAGGTCGTGCACAACCTATCGCCAGACTGCGAACATACCGTTAACGGCGCCCCTCCCGACGCGGCCGAGCCTTGATCCTGATACGCAAAGTCGTTTGACTTTTTTCGCGCTATAGTTGCAAAGTCCCGATCGGCATCTGCAGATCGGACCGGCTGGAGCCATGCGCCGCGGGGCATCGCGTCACGACTTCGATCTCGTCCTGGCCGGGGATTTCCGCGCGGCGGGCGAGGCTTCGGAGACCCTGGCCTCCCACCTGGCGTGCCTCGCCGGGCTGCAGCTCGAGATCGGCCTGCTTTGGCTGCGCGACCCGGCCCTGCCCACGTCGGCGACCCTGCATCCACGCATCGAGCGGCTGGTCCGCGAACATACCGCGGTACCAATTCCGCCCGATTGTGCGCCGCCCTCCTGCCGGCTGCTTCTGCTCTATGCGCCACACCTCCTGGCCGGCCCCGCGCTCGAAACACCCCGGCTGCGAGCCGACAGCGCCCTCGTGGTCCTGGCCGAGCCGCTGCTGCAGGCGCGCGGGCCCGGGTTCGATCCCGGCGCTGCTGCCACGGCGATCGAGCGGTGCTTCGCCCGGCACCAGCTCTGGTGCCCGTCGAGCCCGGCCATCCGCCGCCAATATCTCGAGCATGGCCGCGGCGTGGCCCTGCTGGAGACCGACCTGCCGCCGCTGGAGCCGATCGCGGCCTGGCGGACCGAGCGCCCACCGCCCGGGCGCCGGCGCCCTGTCCTCGGCCGGATGCTGCGGGCGGGCGACGACCGGCTGCCCGGCAGCCGCGACGCCCTGCTCGCCGCTCACCCCGCCGATGCCGACCTCGAGATGCGCTTCCTCGGCGGGCAGGCCGCCCTGGAGGGCCTGGTGCAGCCCCTGCCCTCGACCTGGCGGATCATGCCGGCCGACGCCGTCGGCGCCCGCCGCTTCCTCGCCCGGCTCGACCTCTACGTGCAGCATGGCGACGAGCCGCAGCGGCAGTTCCCGCGCGGCGCCCTGCAGGCCATGGCCGCCGGCCGGGTGGTCGCGATGGCGCCCGGCTACCGCGCGCTGCTGGGTCCGGGCCCGGCCTACCGCGAGCCCGACCAGGTCGCCGATACCGCCCGCTACCTGCACGAGGAGCCCCGCTTCTACGACCGCTACGTCGCCGAGCAGGACGCGGCGCTGGTGGCACGGTTCGGGCCCGACCGCCTGCTGCGGCTCGTGGCCGAGCATGTCCGCCTGCCGCGCCGCCCCCGCCGCGGCACGGCAGGCGAACGGCGCACGATCGCCTTCTACCCGACCAACGGGGTCGGGCTGGGCCACGTCACCCGCCTGCTCGCCATCGCCCGGCGCCTGCCGCCCGCCTACGAGCCGGTCTTCCTGACCCCCTGCCATGCGCTGGCGGTGATCGAGCATGCCGGCTACCGCACCGAGTACGTACCGGAGGCCAGCCACGACGAGACGGTGCCGGCCGACCATCATGCGGCCATGGCGCCCCGGCTGCTCGCCATGCTGCGCCACTACGACCCGGCCGCCATCGTGTTCGACGGCAACGTCCCGCGCGAATCGCTCTTGAACGCGTGCGGCGAGCTCGATGCACCCCTGGCCTGGGTGCGCCGCGGCATGTGGCGCGCCGATCCGGGCCTCGCGCGCCACCTCGCCCTGAGCCGCGGCTTCGACGCGGTGCTGGAGCCGAGCGAGGCCGCCGCGGCCGCCGACCGCGGGGCCACCGCCACCGCACCGGACGGGCCTCTCGCCGTTCCACCGGTGATGCTCCTCGACCGCACCGAGCTCCTGCCGGCCGGCCCGGCCCGGGCCGCCCTGGGCCTGGATCCCGATCGCCCGGCGGCCCTGGTCCAGCTCGGTGCCGGCAACAACAACGACATCGACCGCGTGCTCGACCATGTCGTGGCCGCCCAGCGCCGCCTCGACCTGCAGCTCGTGGTCGCCGAGTGGCTGATCCAGGAGGCACCCGTGCGCCGCCGGGGCCTGCGCTACCTCTCGGCCTTCCCCAACGCCCGCCATTTCCGCGCCTTCGACTTCGCCATCAGCGCCGCCGGCTACAATTCCTTCCACGAGCTCCTGCACCACGGGGTGCCCGCGATCTTCGTTCCCAACGATCACCAGAAGGTCGACGACCAGCGCGCACGGGCCGAGTGGGCGGAGAGCCGGGGTGCGGCCATCTGCCTGCCGCGCGGTGCCGAGGCGGCGCTGCCCGGCTATCTCGCAGCACTCCTGGACCCGGCGCTGCGCCGGCAGCTGGCCCGGCGGGCGCGCGCCGCCTGCCCGGTCAACGGTGCCGCCGGCGCGGCCGCCGCGATCGCGGCCCTGGCGGCGCGGGGCTAGGGCACCCATGGCCGCGACGCTCAAGCCGCCGGCCGCGGGCGAGCTCGCCCGCCTGCGCAGCCTCGTGGCCGACCAGCATCGCCGCCTCGCGGTCGTGCGCGGCGAGCTCGGTGCCCCCGACGCTGCCGACGTCGTGGTCGAGCCTCTGCCCTCGCGCTGCCCCAAGCCGCAGCTGACGCCGACGGCACTGGCGCGGCTGATGGAGGAGGCGCGGGCCCGCCTGGAGCTCATCGACACCACGCTCGGCGCCAGCCTCTGGAGTGCCTGGCCCGAGCGGCGGCCGACCGTGCCCGTGCTGCGTCCGACGCCGGGCCTCGCCGCCTACGGGCTGCGCCTGATGCCGGGCCTGCCGAACCTGGTCGTGGCCCTGTTCGGCCGGCAGCCGCCGGAGATCGCCGCCGCCATCGCCCGCGTCCTGGCCGAGCAGCGCGGCGAGGAGCCGTTCCTGCCGGTGTTCCTCACCAACCATCCCGACTTCGGGCCGCTGCGCGAGCAGCGGCTCGCCTTCGAGTACTTCCCCTTCGAGCTCGACCAGGCGGCCCCGGCGCCGGACCCACGCTGGGCCGCCTACTTCGTCGCGACGCTCGAGCTCACCATGCGCCGCTGGGGCGTGCGGCAGGTGGTGATGCTGTGAGCGTCGCGACGGCCCCGCAGCCGCGGCTGCGCCTCGCCGAGGCCCTGCTGGCGGAGGACCGCGCCGAGGAGGCCGAGCGGCTGCTGCAGCCGCTGGCCGGTGCCGCGGACGGTGCCACGCTGGCGGCCATGGCGTCCCTGCACCTCGCCCGCGGCCGGCCCGCGGATGCCGCCGCCTGCGCGCGCGCCGCCCTCGCCACCGGGCCGCTGCCGACCCGGACGCTGCTGGCCGTCGCCGCCGCGCTGGGCCAGGCCCACGATCACGCCGCCGCCGATGCCGCGCTTGCCGCGGCGATCGACGCCGGCGAACCGGCGGCCGAGCTGCACCAGGCCCGGGCGCGTCTCGCGGAGGACCGCGGGCGGGGCGATCTCGCCCGGCAGCACTGGCAGCGCGTGCTCAACCTCGCGCCGGGCCAGACCGATGCGAAGCTGGGCCTTGCCCGTGCCCTGCGCGGCGAGGGCACGGTTCGCGGAGGCGGAGAGCCTGTGCCGCCTGCTGCGCGCGGCGGCACCCAAGGAGGCGGCACCGGCAGCCGAGCTCGCCCGGATTGCCCACGACGCCGGCGACCCCGTCGAGGCCGAGCGCCGCTGGCACGACGTGCTGCTGGTCGCCCCGGCACAGTCCGCAGCACTGCTGGGGCTCGCCCAGGCGCTGACCGCCCAGCACCGGTTCGCCGACGCGCTGGCCATCCTGGCCGGGCTCGCCGCGCGCGAGCCGGAGCGTGCGGAGCCGGTCGCGGGCCTGATCCGCACCGCTGCTGGCCCAAGGCGACGTGGCAGCGGCCGAGGAGCGGGCCCGCGCTGCTCGTCCTGCGTCCCGACGCCCGCCCGGAGCATCGCCTGCTGCTCGGCCGGGTGCTCGAGGCGGCCGCGGACGGCAGCGCTGCGACCGCCTTCTACCGCGAGCTCGTCGCCCGGACCCCGCACGCTCCGGGTCCCTGCCTGGCCCAGGCCGAGTGGACGGCGCGCCAGGGCGACTTCGAGACGGCGCGCGAGCAGTTCAGCCGAATTCTGGCCAAGGCACCCGACCATCTCGGCGCCGTCCTGGGACTGGCCCAGGCGCTGGCCGAGCTCGGGCTCGACGAAGAGGCCGGCGCCCTTGCGGCCCGGGCGGCGCTCCTGGCCCCGAACCAGCCGCGGGCACGGCTCGCCCGTGCCGGCGTGGCCGAGACGCTGGGGCGGCTCGGCCAGGCCCGGCTGGCGCTGCTCGAGGCGCGCTCCGCCCTGCCGTGGCGCGTCGAGCCGCTCCTGCAGCTGGCCCAGTTCGCCCTGCGTCACGGTGACCATGCCGCCGCCGCCGACCACGGCGACGCGCTGCTTGCCGGCCATCCCCGGCACCTCGGCGCCCGCCTCGCCGCCTGCGACGCTGCCATGGCCGCAGGGCGCCAGGACCAGGCGCGGGCGATCCTGGCCGGCCTCGCCGCCGAGCTGCCGGCGCATCGCGAGGTGGAGCGGCGCCTCGCCCGGGTGGACTGGCAGGACGGTGCCGTCGAGCGCGCCCGCGCCCGCTGGGCGCGGATCACGGCCCATGATCCCCGCATCCATGGTGGCCCGGACCCGATCCGCCGTCTCGACGCCCACCCGCTCCCGGATCCGGCGGGCGAGATCCGCGCCTTCCTCCTGGTGCGCAACGAGCGGCTGCGCCTGCCCTGGCTCCTCGCCTACTACCGCGACCTCGGCGTCGACCGGTTCCTGGTCCTGGACAACGATTCGGACGACGGCACCACCGACTGGCTGCTGGCCCAGGGCCCGGACGTGCATCTGTTCCACACCACGGCCTCGTTCGCGGCCTCGGGTGCGGGCATGCGCTGGACCAACCGGCTCCTCGACGAGCACGGGACCGGAGCCTGGTGCCTGACGGTCGATGCCGACGAGGTGCTGGTCTATCCGCGCTGCGAGACGGCCCGCCTGCCGGTGCTGACCGCCTACCTGGACTCGTGCGCGGCCGAGGCCATGGCGGCACCCATGCTCGACCTCTACGCCGAGCGGCCGCTCGCGGAGACCGCCTACGCTGCCGGGCAGAGCCTGATCGAGGCGTTCCCGTGGTTCGACGCCACGGGCTACGTCCGGCGCGACAGCAACGACTTTCCCTTCTTCCGGCTCCAGGGCGGCAGCCGTGCGCGCGTGTTCCACGAGCACCCCGCCGCCGGGCCGGTCCTGCAGAAGGTGCCGCTGATCCGCTGGCGCCCGGACATCAAGTACACCTCGAGCAAGCACACCGCCTTTCCCTGCCGTCTGGCCGCGCTCAGCGGTGCTCTCCTGCACTTCAAGTACCTGCCGGCCTTCGCCGACCAGGTCGGGGCCGAGGTCGCCCGCGCCCAGCATTTCCTGGGCGGCAAGGAGTACCGTGCCTACCAGCGACGCCTGGCACCGGGCCGCGACCTCTCGCTCATGGCGCCGATCTCGCGCCGCTACCGCGACAGCGGCCAGCTGGTCGAGCTGGGCCTGATGCAGACCTGCGCCGCGTACGAGGCCCATGTCCGCGACCGCGCGCAAGCCTAGCCCCGGCCACGCCAACGGCCCGGCGGGTCCGGCGCTGATCGGGCTCGCGCAGCGGCATGGCGCGCGAGCGGCGGGCCGACGAGGCCGAGGCCATCCTGCGCCGGCTGCCGGCGGGCGGGACGGCGAAGGCGGCGACGGCGGAGCTGGCGCGCCTGCTCCAGGCCCAGCGCCGCTACACCGAGGCGGAAGCCGCGTGGCGCGGCGCGCTCGAGCAGGCGCCGGAGGACCAGCCGGCCTGGCACGGACTGCTGCGCGTCCTGCGCCTGCGCCTGCGCCTCGACGATGCCGAGGAGCTGGCGGGCCGGGCCCTGCAGCGCTGGCCCGCCGCCCGCCAGTTCGTCCTGGAGCGGGCCCGGATCGCCACCCAGCGCGAGGACCATCCCGAGGCGACGCGGCGCTACCATGCCGCCCTGGCGCTGCCGGGCAATCCGGCCGAGCCGCTGGAGGAGCTGGCCCAGTCGCTGGTGGCCCAGCACCGGTTCGCCGCGGCGGCCGCGATCCACGGCCGGCTGGTCGAGGCCGAGCCCGCCCAGCCCCGCTGGCGCGAGGCGCAGGCACGGGCCGCCGAGGAGGCCGGGCGACCTCGAGGGTGCGCTGCGGTACTGGGAGGAGGTGCTGCACCTCGATCCGCGGCACCTGCGCGCGGGCCTGGCGATCGGCCGCCTGCACGAGGACGCCGCCCGGCTGGACGAGGCGACCGCCCGGTTCCGCGACCTGGCCGAGCTGCATCCCGACGCGATCGAGCCCTACTGCCAGCTCGGGCGCATGGCGACCGCCCAGGCCGATCACGCCGGCGCTGTCGCCTGGCTGGAGCGCGCGATCCGCCTGCGGCCGGAGGATCCGGGGGCCGCAGCGCTGCTGCTGCGTGCGCTCGCGGCCGGCAACGCCATGCGCAAGGCCATGGCGCTGGCCCGGGCACTCGCGACGCGCCTCCCCGATCACCTCGACGCGCAGCTCCAGGTCCCTTGGGTCGACGAGCGCGCCGGCCGGATCGAGCGTGCGGCCGCCGGCCTGCGCGACGTCGCGGCGCGCTTTGCCCAGGCGTTCACCCCCGCTTTGCGCCTGGCCGAGCTCCTCGTCCGGCACGACCGGGCGCGCGAGGCCCTGGAGGTCCTGGAGGCGACCCACGCGCGCCATGCCGGCGCCCTGGGCGTCAGGCTGGCGCTGGCCGACCTGCGCTTCGCCCTGCCCGGGGCACCTCCGCCCGATCGGCTGGTCGAGGCCCTGCACGCCGACTATCCGGCGCATCGCGAGGTGCAAAAGCGGGTGGCACGCCTCGAGGTCCGCGACGGCCGGCTCGGCCACGGCCCGGCGCCTGTGGCGCGACATCGCCCGCCGCGACCGCCGGGTCAGCGGTCCGCCGCTGCATCTGGAGCGCCTGGACTCGCGGCCGATCCCGCCGGCCGCGGGCGAGATCCGCCTGTTCACGCGGCTGCGCAACGAGCATCTGCGCCTGCCCTGGCTGTTCGACTTCTACCGCGCGCAGGGCGTCGACCGGTTCTTCGTGGTCGACAACGGCTCGGACGACGGCTCGCGCGACTACCTGCTCGACCGGCCCGACACCCACCTCTTCCTCACCACCGATTCCTACGCCGTGTTCGGGGGTGGCATGCGCTGGCTCAACCACCTGCTGGACCGCCACGGCACCGGCACCTGGTGCCTCACCGTCGATGTCGACGAGGTGCTGGCCTACCCCCATGCCGAGCGGATGGGCCTGCGCCGGCTGACCGAGCATCTCGACCGCGAGGGGGCCCAGGCGCTGTTCGCCTTCATGCTCGACATGTACGCCGAGGACAGCCTGCACGAGGTCACCTACCAGCCGGGCGAGCACCCCTTGTCCTTGTGCCCGTGCTTCGACCGCGCGGGCTACATCCACCGCGACCATCCCGACTTCCCGTTCCGGATGATCGCCGGCGGGCTGGTGTCGCGCTTCCTCTACGACCGCCGCCAGGACGGCGTGTACCTGCACAAGGTGCCGCTGGTGCGCTGGCAGGAGGAGCTGCGCTACACCAGCAGCACCCACACGCTCTACCCGGTGGCCCTCGCCGCCGAGACCGGCGTCCTGCTCCATTTCAAGTACATGGCCGACTTCATCGACCGGGCGCGGATCGAGGCCGAGCGCAAGCAATACTGGCAGGGTGCGAAGCGCTACGCCGAGTTCAACCGGCGCTTGGACTCCGCCGATGGCATCGATTTCCGCTGCGCGCTCACCGAGCGCTTCCGCTCCACGGCCCAGCTGGTCGAGCTCGGGCTGATGCGCACCAGCCCGGCGCTGGAGGCACTCGCCGCCGGCCTCGGCCCGCACCACGCCCTGCCCGGTTGGCCGAGCCCGTCATGACCAGCCCGATCGCCGTCGTCCTGCCCTGCCGCAACGCCCGCCATCTGCTCTGGCGCAGCCTCGCCAGCCTCGCCGCGCAAACCCTGCCGCCGGCCCAGATCCTGGTGCTCGACCGCAGCTCCCAGGACGGGACCGGCGACTGGCTGCGGGTCCGCTGGCCGGGCGTCGAGCTCTGCACCGTGCCCGCCGACGCCGATCCGGCCGCGGTGAGCCGGGCCATGCGCGGCCGCGGTCTCGGCACCGCGGGTGGCCGTGCTGCACCCGGGCGAGCACTGGCGACCCGGCCACCTCGAGACGCTGGCGTCCCAGGCCGACCCGCCGGCGCTGCGCGAAACCGCCACGCTCGCCGCCACCCTCGCCTGGCCCGAAGAGGTCGAGCCCGAACCCTCCCGGCAGGCGCTGCAGGACGCGGTGGCGAGCCTGCCCGCCGCCGACGACGCCATCCTCCTGGACCTGCGCGCAGCGGGGATGCCGGCTGGCCTCATCGACCTGCTGGGCCTCGCGGCCGCCGTCGGACCCACCGGCCGGCGGCTGCACGCCTGGACGCTGGCCGACCTCGGCTGGCCCGCACTCGAGGCCGTACCACCGGCGGCACCGCTTCTGGTCGGCCTCGCCGGGCCCTTGGATCAGGCGCGCGCCAGCGAGCAGCTGTGTCTCGAGGAGCTGCTGCGCCGGCTGCCCGCGCGGCCGGTCCGGCTGCTCGTGGGTGGCCTCGCCCCCTCCTCCGCGGCACAGCTGTCGCGGCTCCTGGACGCGGTGCGCGCCCACCCCGACTGCAGCCTGTGGGTCGCCGATGCCGTGAGCCAGCGGCTGGCGTCGGCCCTGCTGGAGCCCGGCCGCGTCCGCCTCGTGACACCGCCGCTGCTGACCCTGGCACCGCTCCTGGCCGAGTTGACCGCGCGCGAGCTGATCCGACCGGAGATGCTGGGCCGGATCGAGGGCGAGATCGACCTCGCCCGCCGCCTCGCCGACCACACCGCCTTGTGGAGCGGCCTGGATGCGGTGGCGGCCCGGCGGCTCGGTCCCGCCCTGGCTCGCGTTACCGGCATCGCGCGCTGGCTCAAGGGCCCGCTGCTGCAGCAGGCCTGGTGCGCGACCCTGGCCGGCTGGGCCGCGGCCCGGCTCGGGGCGGAGGCGATCGTGACGGCCGACCCGGAGACCGCGCTGTTCGCCGCGATGTGCGGGCGGCGGGTGACGCTGGCGCCGACGGACGGCAAGCGCCGCGACCTCGTCGCCACCTGGCGCGGGACGCTCGGGCAGCTCGGCGTCGCAACCCCCTGAAAGAAAAAGACCTGTGAGGCGTTACCGCTCTCACAGGTCCAAGTGCTCAGCCCTCAGCGGGCCCCTTATCCATCGGCCGAAGCGGCCGTTCTGTGATCTTTCTCACAAATGATGCGATTTGCGGCGGCAGCCCACGGGCGGGCGCGTTTGACGGCTCCGCCGGGCCATGCAATCCAACCCGCAGAGCCCACGAAGGGGCGCAACAGGGAGAAAACTCCATGGTCCGGTCGAACCCGCCCTGGCTCGTGTTTCTGGCCGCTCTGGGCATGGCGGCCGGCCCGGCGGCGGCGGGGCCCCCGGACGAGCCGCGCGTGATCGAGGGCATCGAGACGGGCAAGCCGGGCGGCGAGCTGCGGATGCTGATCGGCCGCGAGCGGGAGACGCGCTTCTTCAACATCTACGGCTATTCGCACCTGATCGGCTTCGACCAGGAGCTCAACCTCGTCCCCGACATCCTCTCCAGCTACGAGGTCGAGGACGGCCGCGTCTTCACCTTGCACCTGCGCAAGGGCCACAAATGGTCGGACGGCCAGCCCTTCACCGCCGAGGACTTCCGCTTCTTCTGGGAGGACGTCGCCACCAGCGAGGACCTGTCGTTCAGCGGCCCGGACATCGAGCTCGTGGTCGACGGCGAGCTGCCCAAGGTCGAGGTGCTGGACGAGCTCACGGTCCGCTGGTCCTGGTCCAAGCCCAACCGCTTCTTCATTCCGGCGATCGCCGCGGCCAACCAGCTCTTCATCTACCGGCCGGCGCACTACCTGAAGCAGTTCCACCAGAAGTACGCCGACCCCGAGGAGCTGAAGGCGCGCATCGCCGAGAACGGGGCCCGCGACTGGATCCAGCTGTTCCTGCGCAAGGACCGGCTCAACGATTTCGACAATCCCGAGATGCCGACGCTCCAGCCCTGGCGCCTGGTGACCCAGCCGCCCGCCCAGCGCTTCGTGGCCGAGCGCAACCCCCATTTCCACCGCGTCGACGCCACCGGCCAGCAGCTGCCCTACATCGACAGGTTCATCCTCGAGATCGTCGACGGCAAGCTGATCCCGATCAAGACCGGTGCCGGCGAGGTCGACCTCCAGGCCCGGCGCCTGGTGTTCAAGGACTACACCTTCCTCAAGGAGAGCGAGGCGCGCAGCGGGCTGACCACGCTCCTGTGGCCCGAGGCGCGCTCCGCCCATCTCGCGATCTACCCCAACCTCAACGCCGAGGACCCGGTCTGGCGCGGCCTGTTCCGCGACCTGCGCTTCCGCAAGGCGCTGGCCATGGGCATCGACCGCGACGCGATCAGCCAGTTCCTCTATGCCGGCCTGGCCCAGCCGTCGAACAACGTGATCCTGCCCGAGAGCCCGCTGTGGATGGACGAGCTGGCCAACGAATGCGCCACGCTCGACCTCGATACCGCCAACCAGACCCTGGACGAGCTGGGCCTGGACCAGCGCGACGCCGACGGCATCCGCCTCCTGCCGGACGGGCGGCGGATGGAGCTCGTGGTGGAGAACTCGGGCGAGGACAACGAGCAGTCGGACGTGCTCGAGCTGGTGGCCGACCAGTGGGCGGCGATCGGCTTCAAGATCACCTCCAAGCCTTCCGACCGGCAGATCATGCGCAGCCGCGTCTATGCCGGCACGGCGCTGATGTCGATGTTCTTCGGCATCGACAACGGCGTGCCGGCCGCGACCCTGCCGCCGCGCGACTTCGCGCCGACCAGCCAGGGCGACCAGCTGCAATGGCCGAAATGGGGCCAGCACTACGAGACCAAGGGCGAGGCCGGCGAGCCGCCGGACCTGCCCGAAGCCAAGCGGCTGATGGAGCTGTACGGCGAGTGGACGACGGCCAGCGACGAGCGTCAGGTCGAGATCTGGCAGGAGATGCTCAAGCTCTACGCCAGCCAGTGCTACACGGTCGGGCTGGTCTCGGGCGTGCTGCAGCCGGTGGCGGCGCGCGCCACCTTGCGCAACGTGCCCAAGGAGGCGATCTTCAACTACGAGCCGCACGGCCAGTTCGGCATCTACCTCCTGGACACGTTCTGGTACGACAAGTGAGGCTGGCCGACTACTCGATCGGCTTGGTGCTCAAGATGGTCATCGAGATCTCGCCGTCGGGCTTGAACACGCGGATCTTGCCGTCGGCGGTCCGGTCGAGCGTGAAGCAGCGCTCGGCACCCTTGCGCATCCGGTACCACTGCGTGCAGTAGCCCTGCTCCCACAGCCGCCAGTAGCCGCGGTCGCTCAGGCCGCCGGTGATCTTGACCGTGCCGTCGGTGCGGAACGTCTCCTCCGCCGGCACGCCGTTGGGCAGCTCCACCGTCCAGATCTTGCCGACGAGCTCGCGGGTGACGTCATCCGGACCGAAAGGAGTTCCGTCCTCCGCCAGACCGGGCATGGCCGCGGTCAGGCTCAAGGCGAGAACGATCGCGGCGCTGCGCAAACCCATGGCTGTTCCTTCCCCTTCGCCGGTCCGCGCCGGCTGCCTCCGTACGGCCGGAACTTGCCAGCCGACGCCGGGGTCGCGCAAGCCCGCTAGCCGCGTGGCGGATGGCGGTGGCGCCTGCCATCGGGATCGCGCACCGCGAGACCGTCGCCGTCGGCCTCGAGATAGCCGGGCCCGATCGGCACCTTGCCGTGGCCGCCCGGCAGGTCGAGCACGTAGCAGGGCTGGCACAGCCCGGAGTAGCGACCGCGCAGGGCGCGCATGATCGCCTGTCCGTCCGCGATGGAGGTGGCGAAGCGGGCGGTACCGGGTGCCGGGTCGAGATGGTGCAGGTAGTAGGGCTTGACCCGGGCCTCGACCAGCCGCCGCATCAGGGCGCCGAGCACCGCCGGATCGTCGTTGACCCCGCGCAGCAGCACCGACTGGCTCAGGACCGGGATGCCGGCGTCGACCAGCCGGCCCAGCGCCGCGACGGCGGCCGGGGTCGAGCTCGCGCGGATGGTTGACGTGGACGACCAGCCAGGTGGCGGCACCCGCCGCCCGCAGCCCGGCGACCAGCTCGTCCCCGATGCGCTCGGGCGCCACGACCGGGACGCGGGTATGCCAGCGCACGACGCCCACATGCCCGATCGCGGCGAGGCTCCCGGCCAGGGAGCGCAGGCGCCGTGGCGTCATGATCAGGGGATCGCCGCCGGTGACGACCACCTCCCAGATCTCCGGCCGCGCCGCGATGTAGGCCAGTGCTGCCGCCAGCTCGGCGGGCGTGAGCGTGCCCTCGCCGCCGGGTCCCACGACCTCGCGGCGAAAGCAGAACCGGCAATAGACCGGGCAGGCATGGACCGGCTTGATCAGCACCCGGTCGGGATAGCGGTGCACGATCCCCCGGACCGGGCTGTGCGCCGCATCGCCGATCGGATCGGCCGCCTCGTGGGGGCCGGCCTCCAGCTCGGCCGGATCCGGCACGAACTGGCGGGCGATCGGATCGTGCGGGTCCAGCGGGTCGATCTGCTCGGCCATGGCGGGCGTGATCGCCACCGCGTAGCGCGCGGCCACGGCCTCCAGCGCCGCGATCTGCGAGTCCGCGACCAGCCCGGCGGCAGCGAGAGCGGCGGGCGTGCGCAGCGTAGCGGCTCGGGAACGGGGCAAGGGGCGACCAATCGGCGAGGGGCCGGGTCCGACTAGATCGCTCACCGGCGACGCGCAAGCGTGCCATGGCATTGGCCTGCCCGCGGCCGGACCCTATCTACCCGGGACAATGGCGACCGTTGAGACGACGACCGCTGCGGCGCGCGCTGACCGCGACCCGGACGCCAGCCCCTCCGCCGGGTCCGCGGATGGCGTGACCCGGCGCGAGCGCGTCCTGGTGATGGCGGACGGCACCCGGCTGCCGCTGGTGACCTGGGAGCCCGCCGCGGCTGCCCGCGCGACCGTGATCGGACTGCACGGCTTCGGCGACTTCCGCCTCGCCTTCGCCGAGGCCGGCCCGGCGCTCGCCCGGCGCGGCTTTCGGGTCCACGCCTACGACCAGCGCGGCTTCGGCGACACCGACGGCCATGGCCGCTGGCACGGCTGGCGGCGGCTGGTGCGCGACCTCAAGGCGGTGATCAAGATCCTGCGGCCGACCGACGGGTCGCGCATGTTCCTGCTCGGCGAGAGCATGGGCGGCGGGGTGGCGCTGGTGGCGACGGCCCGCTTCCGCCCCGAGCCGCTCGAACGGCCTGATCCTGGTCGAGCCCGCCGTCCGGCGCGGCATCCGGCTGCGGCTGATGTGGGACGTGGCCTTCGCCACCCTGGCGCTGGTGGCACCCGGCTACTCGCGCCGGCTCGCGCGGGGCACCCACGCCCAGTTCACCAGCGTCGCCCGGCAGCGCCTGAGCGAGGACCCGCGCATCGTCCGCTTCATCCGTGCGGATGCCTACAAGGGCCTCCTGTCGCTGGCCGACGCCGCCTCCGCCAGCACGCGCCGCCTGCGCCTGCCCACCCTGTTCCTCTACGGCCGCGCCGACGGGGTCATCCCCTTGCGCCTGTTCGAGCAGGCGGTGCGCGACCTGCGGCCCCTGGTCACCGCCCTGCGCTACCCCGAGGCCCCGCATCTGCTGCTGCAGACGGAGAATTTCGAGGTGGTGCTCGACGATGTCTGCGCCTGGCTCGACGGCGCGCCGCTGCCGGCCTCCGACCAGGGCGTGCTGATGCGCTCGGGACCGCGTCCGGCCAGTGCTGCCGACTCGCGCCGCCCGGCGGCGGACCGCGCCACCTAGCCCGATGGGCAGCGCCGGCGCGACCGGCTAAGGACCGGCCACGTCCACCCACGGTCTCGGGGAACCATGCATGACCGGCCTGCTGCCCAAGGACCCGGCCCTGCTGCAACGGGTCGCGGCCGGTTCCAGCCTGTCGCTGGCGACGCTGCTGGCCGTGCTGAAGCTGGTGGCCGCCCTGGCCACGGGCTCGCTGGCCGTGCTGTCCTCGCTGATCGACAGCATGGCGGACATCGTGGCCTCGGCCATCACCTTCGTCGCCGTCCAGATCAGCCAGCAGCCGCCGGACCGCAGCCACCGGTTCGGGCACGGCAAGGCCGAGAGCCTGAGCGCCATGACGCAGGCAGCGCTGGTGGCCGGCTCGGCCGTGTTCGTGCTGGTCGATGCCGTCCGTCGCTTCGGCGATCCGCAGCCGCTGCGCTCGACCGGCCTGGGCATCGCCGTGATGGCCTTCGCCATCGTCGCGACCCTGCTGCTGGTCTGGTTCCAGCGCCATGTCGTCAAGGTGACGGGCTCGCAGGCGATCAATGCCGACAGCGTCCACTATCGCGCGGACCTGCTCACCAACCTCACGATCATCGCCTCGCTGGTGATCACCCAGCAGCTCGGCTGGCTGTGGCTCGACGCGGCCATGGGTGCGGCGGTGGCGCTCTATCTGGGCTGGCATGCCTACGGCATCGGCCACGACGCGGTCCGGGTGCTGATGGACCATGAGCTGCCGGCCACCACCCGGCAGCGGATCAAGGACATCGTGCTGGCACATCCCGAGGTGCAGGGGCTGCACGACCTGCGCACCCGCGAAGCCGGTGCCACCCAGTTCATCGAGCTGCACCTCGAGATCGACGGCAAGATGACCGTGGCCGCGGCCCATGACGTCACCGACGCCATCGAGGCCGAGCTGTTCGCCGAGTTCCCCACCGCCGAGGTCATCCTCCACCAGGAGCCGGCGGGGCTGGAAGACGCGCGGCTCGACCACCGGATCGCGCGCGCGGCGCGGGCGTGACGGGCAGAATGCTGTGCTGCAGCATGACGCCCGGCAGGTGAACGGCGCCGGTACCGCGCGAGCGCTTCCTGGCCGCCCGCACCGACCCGGCGCTGGCCGTCATCGAGGGCTTCCATGCCCTCAAGCACGCGCTGCGCTTTGCCGCTCGGGTCGAGCTCGCCGTGACCCGCGACGCCGCGGCACTCCGGCGGCTGACCGCCAGCCTGGCGCCGGACCTCGCGGCGATCATCGCGGATCTGGTCCAGGAGATCTCGCCCGAGCGCTTCGCCGAGCTCGCGCCGCGGCCCACCGCCACCGGTGTGCTGGCCCTGGCGCGCCGGCCGGAGATCGACGTGGCGGCCCTGCTCGCCACCCGCGGCGACCACCCGCTGGTGTTCCTCCAAAGACCCAGCGATCTGGGCAATCTCGGTGCCGTGGTGCGGGTTGCGGCGGCAGCACGGGCCGCGGGCGTGCTGACCACCGGGCATCACGATCCCTGGCATCCGGTGGCGCTGAGGGGTGCGGCCGGCCTGCATTTCGCCCTGCCGGTGGCCCGGCTGCCGGGTCTGCCGCCGCTGACCCGGCCCCTCGTGGCCCTGCATCCCGACGGGGAGATCCTGGGACGGAACCCGCTGCCGCCGAATGCGGTTCTGGCCTTCGGCAGCGAGCGCGGCGGGCTCGATGCGGAGGTGTTGGCACGCGCTGAGCGGCGGGTGGCGATCCCGATGCGTCCCGGGCGTCTCCAGCTTGAATCTCGCCACCGCGGTGGCCGTGACACTCTATGCGGGATACGCCGCACCCGGTGCGTGACCGCAAAGCCGCACCGGACCCCCGTACCTGTTGTGCATTTGCGTTATTGCGGTGCAACCATGTCCGGTGCCTTATGGCGCCGTGACGCGCGAACCGATCACGCCCATTCCAGGCAGGAGAGCACCATGACCGTGGATCATCTGCCGACGTCGAGCCTCGAGCTCGAGGATCTGGTCGACCGGTCCGATGCTGCCGGCGTCGAGGACGAGCCCGCCACGGCCGACCATGGCACCAAGTCACCTGAGCCCACCTCGGAGCCGGAGCCCAGCGACGAGGGCTGGCCGCAGACGGGCTTCGGCAGCTTCCCCTGAGCGATACGAGCCGCCGAGGAGGCTTGCCAGCGGCGCCGCCCACCGCTACCCGTGCCGCCCGCACCTGCGAGGAGCATCGGGCCGGCCATGCGCATTGCCGTCATTGGCGTTTTCGTTTCCCTTGATCGTGGCGCTGTCCGCAACGGCCGCGGTCGCGCAGAGTTCGCGGCCGAACCCGCCACGGGTGGGGGACGAGCTGGAGGGAACCAGCTGGCAGGCCGTGTCGATCGACGGCAAGGCCGTGGCCGATCCCAGCGGCCATGACCATCGAGTTCCTCAAGGGCGGCGACCAGGTGCGCGGGCAGGCCGGCTGCAACCGCTTCGTCGGCCCGTTCGCCTCGCGCGGCGACAAGGTGACCATGGGCATCCTGCGCCAGAGCCGCAGCGACTGCCCGCCGGACCAGGCCCAGGCGCAGCAGGCGTTCATCGACATGCTGCACGCCGCCTACCGGACCGAGATCGACGGCCGCACGCTGACCTTCTACAGCCGCCAGGGCCAGCAGATCACGCTCGAGCCGCTGCCGCGGTGACCGGCGGGCATGCGGCGCTCCCTCCGGGCACTGGCCGTCTGCTGCGCACTGCTCGCGGCCGGCTGCATGACGCGGCCGCCTGAGGGACCCCTGCCCGCCGATCTCGCCGGCAGCAGCTGGCGTGCCAAGACGGTGGCGGGCGAGCCGGTGCCCGAGGACATCGCGGTGACGCTGGAGTTCACCGCCGCCGACCGCATCGCCGGCCGCGCCGGCTGCAACCGCTACATGGGCCCGATCGGGGTCGTCGACGGCAGGCTGCGGGTCGGGCCCGCTGGCAGGCACGCGGATGGCCTGCCCGGAGCCGCAGATGGCCCTCGAGCGCGCCTTCCTGGCGGTGCTGGAGGGCGCCGGTGCCCTGCGCCGGGACAACAGCGCCCTGGTGATCGAGGCGGCGGACGGGGGCCCCGAGACGCGGCTGCTGCCGTTCACCCCGCCCTGAGGCCGGCCAGTCAGATCCAGCCCGCGCGGCGGAAGCGCCAGAACAGCAGGCCGGCCGCGCCGAAGATCAGGGCCAGGGCCATGAAGTAGCCGTAGCGCCAGTGCAGCTCGGGCATGATGTCGAAGTTCATGCCGTAGATGCCGGCGATCGCGGTGGGGACGGCCAGGATCGCGGCCCAGCCGGCGAACTTGCGCGACACCTCGCCCTGGCGTGACGATTCCAGCAGGTGGGCGGCCTCGAACGCGAAGCTCAAGACCTCGCGCAGACCGTCGATGGTCTCGTTGACCCGCACCACGTGGTCGAGCACGTCCTTGAAGTAGGGCCGCATGTTCTTGTCGATGAACGGCAGCTCGATGTGGCGCAGCCGCGAGCAGACCTCGACCATCGGCGCAGACACCCGGCGCAGGCGCACCAGCTCGCGGCGCAACTCGTAGATGCGCTCGATGTCCGCACGGCCGATGCGGTCCTGGAGCAGCCGCTCCTCGATCGCGTCGACCTCCTCCACGGCCGCGTCCACGACCGGCATGTAGTTGTCGACCACGAAGTCGAGCAGCGCGTGGAGGACGTAGTCGACCCCGTGCGCCAGGAGCTTGGGTGCCGCCTCGCAGCGCGAGCGCACCGGCAGGTAGGACTGCGAGGCGCCGTGCCGGACCGAGATGATGTAGTCGGTGCCGACGAAGATGTGGGTCTCGCCGAAGGCCACCCGGTGGTCCTGGAGGGCGGCCGTGCGCAGCACCACGAACAGGGAATCGCCGTAGATTTCGAGCTTGGGCACCTGGTGCGCGTTGAGCGCATCCTCGATCGCCAGCTCGTGCAGGCCGAACTGCGCCTGGAGCGTCCGCAGGTCATGTTCCGTCGGCTCCTGGAAGCCGATCCAGACGAAGTCGCCCTTCTCGCGCGCCCAGCTGGCGCTCTCGCCGAGCTGGATCTCGGCGACCCGGTACCCCTGGCGGTAGGCGTAGGCGGCAACGACCCGGCCCATGGGCGCTCCTCGCGCGGTTGACGACCCGAACGCGCGCATCGGAGCACAAGAGGGGAAGCGGCAAAACCCGTGGCAACAGTCCCGGCCACGTTGACACGGTCCGCGCCTTGGCTATATTCCCGCGCCACGTCAGGCGGTGGCCTCCGGCGCACCCTTGCGTCGTCCTGTTTTCAGCCCCTCCCGGGAAGCCCATGTACGCAGTGATCAAGACCGGCGGCAAGCAGTACCGCGTTGCCCCGAACGAGGTGATCAAGGTCGAGCGCCTCGACGGCGAGGTTGGCGCCTCGATCACCTTTCCCGAGGTGCTGATGGTCGGCGGCGACAGCCCGGTGGTCGGCACCCCGACCGTGGCCGGCGCCTCGGTGACCGCCACCGTCCTCGAGCAGGGCAAGGGCGAGAAGATCGTCATCTTCAAGAAGCGCCGCCGCAAGAACTACCGCCGCCGCACCGGGCACCGTCAGCTGCTGACGGTCGTGCGCATCGCCGACATCGCGGTCGCCTGAGCGGCCAGGAGAGCATCCCATGGCACACAAGAAGGCAGGCGGCAGTTCCCGCAACGGCCGCGACACCGCGGGCAAGCGCCTGGGTGTGAAGAAGTTCGGCGGCGAGGCCGTGATCCCGGGCAACATCCTGGTCCGTCAGCGCGGCACCAAGTGGCACCCCGGCAAGAACGTCGGGCTGGGCCGCGACTACACGATCTACGCCATGGTCGAGGGCCGGGTGCAGTTCAAGGAGCGCGACGGCCGCGTGTTCATCTCGGTGGTCCCCGCCGAGCCCGTGGCCCAGGCGGCCGAGTAGTCCATAGCAGCAGCCGGCGGGGCGCCCCTCCGGCCGGGGCCCCGTCATGCGTTTCCTCGATTCCGCCAAGATCTGGGTCCAGAGCGGCCATGGCGGCGCCGGAGCGGCGAGCTTCCGGCGCGAGAAGTTCATCGAGTTCGGCGGCCCCAACGGGGGCGACGGGGGTCGCGGCGGCCATGTGGTCGCGGTGGCCGACCCGGCCCTGAACACGCTGATCGACTTCCGCTACCAGCAGCACTTCAAGGCCAAGACCGGCCAGGCCGGCATGAAGCAGGAGCGCACCGGCAAGGGCGGTGCGGACATCACCTTGCGCCTGCCCGTGGGCACCCAGATCTACGCCGAGGACGGCGAGACCCTGCTCGCCGACCTGCTCACGCCCGGGCAGGAGATCGTGATCTGCAAGGGCGGCGACGGCGGCCGCGGCAACGTGCACTTCAAGACCTCGACCAACCGCGCGCCGCGCCGTGCGGAGCCCGGCTTTCCCGGCGAGGAACGCTGGATCTGGCTCAAGCTCAAGCTGCTGGCCGACGCCGGCCTCGTGGGCCTGCCCAACGCCGGCAAATCGACCTTCCTCTCCTCGGTCAGCCGCGCCACGCCCAAGATCGCCGACTATCCCTTCACCACGCTGGAGCCGATGCTGGGCACCATCGTCGTGGGCGACGACAGCTTCGTCATCGCCGACATCCCGGGCCTGATCGAGGGTGCGTCGGAGGGCAAGGGCCTGGGCGACCGATTCCTCGGCCACATCGAGCGCTGTGCGGCCCTGATCCACCTGGTCGACGCCACCCAGGACGAGCCGGTCAAGGCCTGGCGCACCATCCGCCGCGAGCTCGCGGCCTACGGCCACGGGCTCACGGACAAGCCCGAGATCCTGTGCCTGTCCAAGATCGACGCCCTGACGCCGGAGGAGCTGGCGCTCAAGCGCCGCAAGCTCAAGCGCGCCGCCAAGGGCGAGGTCCACCTGATCTCGGCCGTGGCGCATCAGGGTCTCGATCCCGTCCTGCACCGGGTCCTGGAGCTGGTCCGGGAGCGCCGCGCCGAACCGGTCGCGGCGTGATGGAGCGCCTCGCCAAGGCCCTGGCCGGCCGGCGCCTCGTGGTCAAGGTCGGCTCCTCGCTCCTGGTCGAGCCCGGCGGCAAGGTCCGCGCGGCCTGGCTCGACGGGCTCGCCGGCGACGTCGCGGCCCTGCGGCGGCGCGGCCAGCAGGTCGCCATCGTCACCTCCGGTGCGATCGCACTCGGCCGCCACCGCCTGGGCCTGCCGCAGCGCCCCTTGCGCCTGGAGGAGAAGCAGGCCGCCGCGGCCTCGGGCCAGATCCTGCTCGCCCGCGCCTGGCAGGAAAGCCTGGCCCGGGTCGGCCTGGAGACCGCGCAGATCCTGATCACGCTCGACGACACCGAGGCCCGGCGCCGCTACCTCAACGCCCGCGCCACCCTGGAGACCCTCCTCAGGCTGGGCGTGGTGCCGGTCGTCAACGAGAACGACACCGTGGCCACCAGCGAGATCCGCTTCGGCGACAATGACCGGCTCTCGGCCCGGGTCGCGGTCATGGGTCTGGCCGAGACGCTGGTCCTGCTCTCCGACGTCGACGGGCTCTACAGCGCCGACCCGCGCAAGGACCCCGACGCCCGGCACCTGCCCCTGGTCGAGGCCATCACGCCCGAGATCGAGGCCATGGCCGGCGGCTCGGGCAGCCTCGTCGGCACCGGCGGCATGGTCAGCAAGCTGATCGCGGCCAGGATGGCCACCGCCTCGGGCTGTGCGGTCGTTCTGGCCCACGGCCAGACCGAGCAGCCGCTCTCGGCCATCGCCGGCGGTGCGCGCTGCACCCTGTTCACGCCGGCCACCTCGCCGCGCCGCGCGCGCAAGGACTGGATCGCCGCGAGCCTCGCCGTGGTCGGCACGCTGCGCATCGACGAGGGTGCGGTGGCGGCCTTGCGCCGCGGCTCCAGCCTGCTGCCCGCCGGGGTGACCGCGATCGAGGGCGGCTTCGAGCGCGGCGACGCCGTCCTGGTCCGGGCTCCCGACGGCACCGCCATCGCCAAGGGCCTCGCCGCCTTCGACGCCGAGGACGCCAGGGCGCTGGTCGGCCGCCGGACCGACGAGATCGAGGCCCTGCTGGGCTATCGCGGCCGGGCCGAGATGGTGCACCGCGACGACCTGGTGCTGCTCTAAGCGACGGATCCGCGCCGCGTCACTTCAGGCCCAGGGCATGCAGCCCCTCGCGGACCTGCGCCTGCGGATCGAGCGCCACGTCCACGACCACGCCGTCCTCGTCGGGCCCGAGCGGCTCCAGGGTGGCGAACTGCGAGTCCAGGAGGTCGGCGGGAAAGAAGTGGTCGGTCCGGGCACCCAGCCGCTGCTCCAGCACGGCGCGGTCGCCGTGCAGGTGGAGAAAGCGGACCCGTGGCGCGCCGGAACGCAGGATGTCGCGATAGGGGCGCCGCAGGGAGGAGCAGGACAGGATCGAGCACTGCCCGGCAGCCTCGTGCGCCGCGATCCGCTCGGCGAGGGCGCGCAGCCAGGGCCAGCGGTCCTCGTCGGTGAGCGGCGTGTGCGCGGCCATCTTGGCGATGTTGGCCGGCGGATGGAACTGGTCGCCCTCCTCGAACGGCCAGCCCAGCACCTGGGCGAGGCCCTCGGCGACCGTCGACTTGCCGCAGCCCGAGACGCCCATCACCACGATGTGCTGCATGCCCGGCGCGGTCACAGCAGCCACCACCCGATGAGGGCGAAGACGAAGCCGATGGTGCCCAGCAGCGTCTCCATCACGGTCCAGGTCTTGAAGGTGGTCTTCTCGTCCATCTCGAGGAAGCGGCCGACCAGCCAGAAGCCGGAATCGTTGACGTGGCTGAGCACCGTCGAGCCGCAGGCGATGGCGATCACCAGAAAGCAGTGGTCGAGTGCGGTCAGTCCCGGCGTCGCCGCCAGCGTGGGAGCGATCAGGCCCGCCGTCGTGGTCAGCGCCACGGTGGCGGAGCCCTGGGCCACGCGCAGCGCCGTGGCGACCAGGAAGGCCGCCACGATCAGCGGCAGGCCCAGCGCCGAGAGGCTGCCGGCCAGGGCCTCGCCGATCCCGCTGGCCCGCAGCACACCGCCGAACATGCCGCCGGCGCCGGTGACCAGGATGATGGCGCAGACCGGGCCGAGGGCGCCGTTCATGATCCCTTCGAGCTCGGCGAAGGTGTGGTGGCGGATGCCCAGCTTCCACATCGCCACGAGGACGGTGATCAGCAGCGCCACCGGCGTCTGGCCGATCATGCGCAGGAGCTTCGACCCAGAGCGCCTTGCCGTCGACCACGCCCGCGGTCGCCAGGGTGCCGAGACCGGTGTTGAGGAAGATCAGGGCCAAGGGCAGCAGGAGCACGCCCAGCACCGTGCCGAACTCGGGCGGCGTCCACCCGGGCTTGGGCGCCTCGACGTCGCCCAGGATGTTCGGCACCGGCAGGACGAAGCGGCGGCCGGCCCAGAGGCCGAACAAGAGGCTGCCGAGGTACCAGGTGGGCACGGCGAGCACCAGGCCGACCAGCACCAGGAGCCCGATGTCGGCGCCCAGCAGGTCGCCGGCGGCCACCGGTCCGGGGTGCGGCGGCACGAAGGCGTGCATCACCGCGAAGGCGCCGGCCGCGGGCAGCGCATAGGTCAGGACCGATCCGCCGAATCGCCGCGCCACGCTGAAGATGATCGGCAGCATCACGACGAGGCCGGCGTCGAAGAAGATCGGAAAGCCGAACAGCAGCGACGCGACACCGAGCGCCAAGGGTGCCCGATGCTCGCCGAAGCGGTCGATCAGCCGGTCGGCGAGCACCTGGGCGCCGCCGGTGATCTCCAGGATCCGGCCGATCATCGCACCGAAGCCGACCAGCAGTGCCACGGTCGCGAGCGTGCTGCCGAAGCCCTGCAGGAGCGTCGGCACGACGTTGGCGAAGGGGATCTTCGCCACGAGCGCGGTCACCAGGCTGACCAGGACCAGGGCGACGAACGCGTGCAGATTGAAGCGGAGGATCAGCACCAGCAGCGTGAGCACCGCGCCCGCGGCGATCAGGAGCAAGGTGACCGTCCCATAGGCTGGCACGACGGGATCCATGGCGTTCCTCCCTGACTGATTGTCCCAAGGTGGCCGGCAGCGGCCGTCTAGATCTTGCGCACGACGTCTCCCACGGTGACCCGTCCGTCCTGCACCACCCGGGCGTAGATGCCTCGCAGCCGCAGCCGCTTGCCCTCACCCGTGTTCACGAACACGCAGGCGTCACGCCCGTAGCGAGCGATGAACGACTCGCAACCATTGTGCGGTTCCGGCGTGATCTCGATCACCGCGGAGCCGATCGCCAGCCGCGTGCCCGGGGGCGTGTTGTCGGGGCTGAGGTCGAGATCGATGAACAGGTTGTCGCCGGCGGGCGCCCAGTTCGACCGTTCGCCGGCGATCAGCGCGATGCAGCGGGCGTTCATGATGCAGACCTGGACGTCGGGATGCGGCGCGCCGTCCGCGGTCGTCAGCCAGCACTCCTCGGCCCAGCGGTCGCCGTGCACGCCCAGGGCGAGGCTGAGCTCGCAGCTCTGGAGCTCGCGCCGCTCGCCCTCGCTCGGGCGGATCACGATGCCGGCGAGGATGCCGTCGTCCTTCGGCGAGCCGAGGATCTCCGGCAGGCCTGCCTGCAGCTCGGCACGGGTACGATGACTCCTCATGGGCTGGCTCCCACGACCTGGACCGACAGTCTTCGCTAACGCGCTCGGCCACGGATGACGAGCGGAAAGCTGCGTGCCGGCCATCGTCGCCAGCCTCGGGCAGGCCGGCCGACGGCGCCCGCATGGCCCGGCCCGGAGAACCTCCAGACCCATGAAATTCGCATCAGCTCGCGGCAGGCGCTTCGTCGTTTTCCATGTCGAGCAATATGTTGCCCGGCATCTGCATACCCACGGCATGATGATTTCGCATGATACGGCCCTGCCCGGATCGGCTACATTGCCCCTACCCCAAAGATAGGGCCGGGCCACCCATTCGCGGTTGGCCGGAGCGCATGGCGTTGACGCAATCTACGCCACAGTGGGTGCAGGGAGTTTCGGGCGGTGGACATTCACGAATACCAGGCCAAGGAGCTGCTCGCCAATTTCGGCGTGCCGGTGCCGCGTGGCGGGCTGGCCTACAGCCCCGAGCAGGCGGCCTATCGCGCACGCGAGATCGGCGGCGAGACCTGGGTGGTCAAGGCGCAGATCCATTCCGGCGGCCGCGGCAAGGCCGGCGGCGTCAAGCTCTGCCGCAGCGACCGTGAGGTCGAGGAGGCCGCCGAGGACATGCTCGGCCGGATCCTGGTGACCGAGCAGACCGGTGCCCGCGGCAAGCTGGTCTCCCGCATCTACGTCGAGCCCGCCGTGAAGTGGCAGCGCGAGCTCTATCTCGGCTTCGTGCTCGACCGGAAGACCGAGCGCGTCATGGTCGTGGCCTCCTCCGCGGGCGGCATGGAGATCGAGCAGATCGCCCACGACAAGCCGGACACGCTGATCCGGATCGCGGTCGAGCCCGCCGTCGGCATGCAGGCGTTCCAGGCGCGCGAGCTCGCCTTCGCGCTCGGCCTCGAGGCGGGGCAGATCGCACCGGCGGTGTCGACCATCCTCGGCTGCTACCGCGCCTTCCGCGAGCTCGACGCCACCATGGTCGAGATCAACCCGCTGATCGTGACCGAGGAGGGCGGGATGCTCTGCCTCGACGCCAAGATGAGCTTCGACGACAACGCGCTGTTCCGCCGGCCGCAGATCGCCGAGCTGCGCGACAAGTCGCAGGAGGACCCGCGCGAGACCCAGGCCGCCGACCGCGGCCTGTCCTATGTCGGCCTGGAGGGCGACATCGGCTGCATCGTCAACGGTGCGGGGCTGGCCATGGCGACCATGGACATGATCAAGCTCGCCGGCGGCGAGCCCGCCAACTTCCTGGACATCGGCGGCGGTGCCACGCCCGAGCGGGTGGCGCGCGCCTTCAAGCTGGTGACCATGGACAAGAACGTGAAGGCGGTGCTGGTCAACATCTTCGCCGGCATCAACCGCTGCGACTGGGTCGCCCAGGGCGTGGTCAAGGCGGTCGAGCTGGAGCCGTTGAGCGTGCCGCTGATCGTGCGGCTGGCCGGCACCCATGTCGAGGAGGGCCGCAAGATCCTGGCCGAGAGCGGGGTCGACCTGATCGCCGCCACCAGCCTCGCCGACGCGGCCCAGAAGTCGGTCGCCGCCGCCAGCACCCGCGCCGCCTGAGGAGCCGTCCCATGGCCATCCTGATCGACGAGAACACCCGCGTCCTGGTGCAGGGCATCACCGGCAAGATCGGCGCCTTCCACACCGAGGAGATGATCGCCTACGGCACCAACGTCGTGGGCGGCGTGACCCCCGGCAAGGGCGGCACGCGGGTCCATGACCGGCCGGTGTTCGACACCGTCAAGGACGCCGTCGCCGCCACCGGTGCCGACGCCACCATCGTGTTCGTGCCCCCGCCCTACGCCGCCGATTCCATCATGGAGGCGGCCGACGCCGGCATCCGGGTCTGCGTCGCCATCACCGACGGCATCCCCGCCCAGGACATGATCCGGGTGAAGCGCTACATGCGCCGCTACAAGGCCGAGAGCCGGATGCGGCTGATGGGCCCGAACTGCGCCGGCGTGATCAGCCCCGGCCGCTGCATGATGGGCATCATGCCGGGCCACATCTACCTGCAGGGCCGCGTCGGCGTGGTCGGCCGCTCGGGCACGCTCGGCTACGAGGCCGCCGCACAGATGAAGGAGCTGGGCATCGGCATCACCACCAGCGTCGGCATCGGCGGCGATCCGATCAACGGCAGCTCGTTCAAGGACGCGCTCGAGCAGTTCGAGCAGGACCCCGACACCGACGCCGTCCTGATGATCGGCGAGATCGGCGGGCCGCAGGAGGCCGAGGCCGGCCAGTGGGCCAAGGAGAACATGAGCAAGCCGGTGGCGGCCTACATCGCCGGCCTCTCGCGCCCCCAAGGGCCGCAAGATGGGCCATGCCGGTGCGATCATCTCGGCCTTCGGCGAGAGTGCGCCGGAGAAGGTCGAGATCCTGCGCGCGGCGGGCGTGACGATCGCCCCCACCCCCGCCGAGCTCGGCACCACCATGGCGGCCCTGCTCGCCAAGCTGCCCGAGCGGACCATGCGCCGGGCGAGCTGAGCCGCTCGGCCTCAGGCGGCACCCGGCGGCCGGTACGCGCCGCCGAGGCTGCCGGCGGCCGCGAACGCCTCCTTGGCCTCCGCCGTGGTCATCGCCAGGGTGGTGCGGACGTCGGCGAAGCTGCCGCTCGCACCGACCATCAGGGCGACCATGGCGGCTTCCTTGGGGCTCGGCACCTCGAAGGTGACGATGAAATCGTCCATGCCGAAGGTGACGTAGTAGGACAGCATCCGGCCGCCGACGGATTCGGCGAGCTTCGCCGCCGCCTCGGACCGGTCCTCGGGCCGGGCCAGCATCCCCTTGATCGCGTCGCGGCTGTAGCGCCCCTGGAGGATGAAGATCGGCATTCTCGTTCTCCCCGATCGCGCCGCGGCCGCGGCGCAAGGTTCGAACGCTACCACGTCTCCTGGGAGGCCGACACGACGCGCCACATACTAGCGGCGCCGCTTCAGCGCCTCGGGCTTGTGCGCGGCCTCAGCACCTGTCTTGTCGCTGCGGACGAGGAACTGCGGATCCTCGTTGGTCGGCTTGGCGACGTGACCCTTGATGCGCGTGGTCGCGGTCAGCTTCTTCACGACCTTGCCCTGCGTGGTCCCCTGCTCGCTGTCCCAGCTGACCTTGTCACCCGGCTTCAGTCCCTCGGCCATGATCGGCTCCGCTGCCCGTCGGTACGGGCCTCAACCGCGAGGGGCAGCGCGCGTTCCGCCCGCCGGCGCGGCTTGCCCGCGCCTCGGCCGCGGACCATGCTGCAGCCATGGCGCGCCTGTTCTTGCGTATCGACCTCGAGCCCGCCGGCCGCATCGGCCCGGGCAAGATCGCCCTGCTCGAAGCGATCGAGCGGACCGGCTCGATCTCGGCAGCAGGGCGCTCGCTGCGGATGTCCTACCGGCGCGCCTGGCAGCTGGTGGAGGAACTCAACCGCCTGTTCGCCCAGCCGCTGGTCACCGCCCATCCTGGTGGTGCCGGCGGCGGCGGGGCGGCGCTGACCGAGGCGGGGGCGCTGGTGGCTGCGACCTACCGCGGGGTCGAGGCGGAGGCTCAGGCCATGGCGGAGGCGCGCATGGCCCGGCTGGAGGGCCTGCTCGCGCCGGCGGTCAGTCCTTCCCCACCATCACGTCGGACGCCTTGACGATGGCGTAGGCCTCGTCGCCGACCTTGAGGCCGAGCTCGTCCACCGACTGGTTGGTGATCGCGGCCGTCACGATCGTGCCGCCGACGTCGATCTTGACGTGCGCCGTGGTCGCACCCTTGGTGACCTCGACGACCGTGCCCTTGAGGCGGTTGCGCGCGCTGATGCGCATGGCTCTTGCTCCTCGAATCGTTTCCAGGCCGGCATCGGCCCGAGCCGCGCCTCCATAGACGTCTTCGCGCAGGGGCGAAAGCGTTGTATTGCTTCATGCATAACGACCGGAGGGACTGGCAGATGATCGATGCAGGAAGCGGCCACCTCGGCCGGCGCGTGTTCACGGCGCTGGCCGCCCTCGCGATGGTGCTGGGCCTGGGGAACGCGCCGGCCCGTGCGGCCGATCAGGAAGTCCTCGTGTTCGCCGCCGCGAGCCTCAAGAACGCGCTGGACGAGGTCGGTGCCGCCTACGGCCAGGCGACCGGCACCAAGGTCACCACCTCCTATGCCGCGAGCTCGGCGCTGGCCAAGCAGATCGAGCAGGGAGCACCGGCGCAGATGTTCATCTCGGCCGACCTCGCCTGGATGGACCATCTGGAGACGGCCGGCCTGATCGCGAACGGCACCCGCCGCAACCTGCTCGGCAACAGCCTGGTCCTGGTGGCCGGCAAGGACAGCCCGCAGGCCGACGTGACCATCGGCCAGGGCTTCGACCTCGCGGCGCTGCTCGGCGACGGGCGGCTCGCGGTCGGCGAGGTCACCGCCGTGCCGGCGGGCCGCTACGCCAAGGAGGCGCTCACCCATCTCGGCAGCTGGGGGGCCGTGGAGAGCAAGCTGGCACAGGCCGAGAACGTCCGTGCCGCCCTGGCCCTGGTCGCCCGCGGCGAGGCCCCGCTCGGCATCGTCTACAAGACGGACGCCGCCGCCGATCCGACCGTCCGCATCGTGGGCACGTTTCCTGCCGACAGCCACCAGCCGATCATCTACCCGGCGGCCCTGACCACGGACGGCGCCAACGACGCTTCGCTGGCCTTCCTCTCCTACCTGAGCGGCCCCGCCGCCAAGGCCATCTTCGAGAAGCACGGGTTCACGCTGATCGGACCCACCGCCGCCTGACCGCCGGCCGGTGTGGGGTTTCACGCCCGACGAGCTGGAGGCGATCCGGCTCAGCCTGAAGGTGGCCTTGTGGGCCACCTTCGGCAGCCTGCCCTTCGGCCTGTTCGTGGCCTACGCGCTGGCGCGCTGGAGCTTCCCCGGCAAGCTCGTTGCTCGACGGGCTGGTCCACCTGCCGCTGGTGATGCCGCCCGTGGTCACCGGCTATCTCCTCCTGCTCGCCTTCGGCAAGCGCGGGTTCCTGGGCGCACCGCTGGCCGAGTATCTGGGGATCGTGTTCTCGTTCCGCTGGACCGGGGCGGCGCTGGCCTGCGGCGTGATGGCCTTCCCCCTGCTCGTGCGCGCGGTCCGGCTTTCCTTCGAGGCGGTGGACCGGCGGCTCGAGGAGGCGGCCGGGACGCTCGGCGCCTCGCGACCCTGGGTGTTCCTCACCGTCACCCTGCCCCTGGCCCTGCCCGGCGTGCTGGCGGGCATGGTGCTCGCCTACGCCAAGGCGCTGGGCGAGTTCGGCGCCACCATCACCTTCGTCTCCAACATCCCGGGCGAGACCCAGACCCTGCCCTCGGCGATCTACACCTTCACCCAGGTCCCCGGCGGCGAATTCGGGAGCCTTGCGCCTGACCCTGGTCTCGATAGCACTCGCCTTCGCCGCCATGATCGCGTCGGAGCTGCTCGCCCGGCCCGTGGCGCGGATGGTCCGCGGCGTCTGATGCTGTCGGTCGGGCTGCGCACGCGCCTGGGCGAGCTTGCCCTCGACGTGGCCTTCGCGGCCGACGACCGCGTCACCGCCCTGTTCGGCCGCTCGGGTGCCGGCAAGACGTCCGTGGTCAACTGCATCGCCGGGCTCCTGCGCCCCGAGCACGGCCGCATCGTCTTCGACGGTGAGCCCTTGCTCGACACCGAAGCCGGCATCGACGTGCCGCGCCACCGCCGCCGGGTCGGCTACGTGTTCCAGGACGCGCGGCTGTTCCCGCACCTGACGGTCCGTCGCAACCTCCTCTACGGCCGCTGGTTCGCCCCGCGCGGCAGCCGCCGCGCCGGCCTCGGCGAGGTCGTGGAGCTGCTCGGGATCGGCCAACTGCTCGACCGTCGCCCTGGCGCACTGTCGGGGGGCGAGAAGCAGCGGGTGGCGATCGGGCGGGCGCTGCTCGCGGCCCCGCGCCTGCTCCTGCTCGACGAGCCCCTGGCCTCGCTCGACCAGGCGCGCAAGGCCGAGATCCTGCCCTATCTCGACCGGCTGTGCCGCGAGGCCGGCATCCCGATCCTGTTCGTCAGCCACGCGCTCGACGAGGTGGCGCGGCTGGCCTCGACCATGGTGCTGCTATCGGGCGGCCGCGTGGTCGCCACCGGACCGGTCGGCGAGGTCATGGCGCGGCTCGACCTCGGCCCGGCCGGACGCGAGTTCGGCGGCGGTGCCTTGCTGCACGCGCAGGTGGCCGGCCGCCCCGGGTCGCACGGGCTGACGCTGCTGACCCATCCCGCGGGCGAGATCGAGGTGCCCGGGCTCGACCTCGCGCCGGGGGCCACGGTCCGGCTGCGCGTCGACGCCCGCGACGTCGTCTTGGCCCTGGGCCACGTGCCGCTGGCCGGGATCAGCATCCGCAACCGTCTGCGCGCGACCGTGACCGCGCTGGCGGCACCGGAGGCCGGGACGATCGAAGTTAGGCTCGACGTCGCCGGCGAAGCGCTGCGCGCACGGATCACGAGCGCCTCGGCCGAGGAGCTGGGCCTCCGCCCGGGCCTGCAGGTCCTGGCGCTGGTCAAGAGCGTGGCGCTGGGGCCGGACGCGACGGCGCCCGAGCGCCGCTGAGGCCCGCGCCTTGCGCGGTCCCATGGTTGCTGCCAAATGCCGGCCGCGCCCGGGCATGGGGTACGGCATGGACGGCATGGGGCAAGGCAGCGCGAGCGAGGGCTGGCAGGACGTGCGCCGGTCAGGCTTCGCGCGCCGCGTGGCCCTGGCCGAGGCACGCCGGCGTCTGACCAGCCTCCTGCGCCCGACCGGCACGGAGCGGGTGGCGCTGGCGCAGGCGTCCGGCCGGGTGACCGCGACCGCCGTCGTGGCGCCGCGTCACGTGCCTGCGCAGCCGGTGGCGCTGATCGACGGCTACGCGCTGAGCGCCGCGACGACCTACGGTGCCGACACCTACAACCCGCTGCCCGTAGCAGGTGCCGTCGAGGTGGTGGCAGGCATGCCGATGCCGCCGGGTACCGACGTCGTGCTGCCCTACGCGGCGCTGACGGACACGCAGGGCGCCATCGAGGTCGTCGAGCCCGCGGCTCCGGGCCAGGGCGTCGCGGCCGTCGGCAGCTTCTGGCGCGAGGGCGGGATCGTGCTGCCGGCGGGCCGTCCGCTGAGCGGGCTGGACCTCGCCTGCGCCGCCGCCGCCGGCGTCGCGGAGGTCGAGGTGGTACGGCGGCCGGACGTCCGGCTGCTTGTGCGGGGCGGCAAGAGCGGCACGCCAGTGCCCGATTTCTTGTCGGAGCTGATCTCACGCGATGGTGGCGCGACGCTCGCAGCCGGTCGGCGACCTGCGTTCCACGCTGCGCGAGATCGGGGCCGCCGATCTTGTCCTCGCTGGTCGGCCGCACCGGCTGCGGCGGCGACGACGACAGCGCACCCTTGCTCGCGGCGGCCGGCACGGTGGCGGTCCACGGGCTCGCCCTGGCGCCGGGCGGCTCGGCCGGCTGCGGCGCGGTCGGCGGCGTGCCGGTGGTGCTGCTGCCGGGCGACCCGCTCGCCTGCCTCGCCGCCTACGAGCTTCTGGCCGGACCCGCGCTGCGCCGGCTGGCCGGGCTGCCCGAGGCCCTGCCCCATCCGTGCCGGGAACGGCGCCTCGCCGCCAAGATCGCCTCGCAGGTCGGGACGACGGAGCTGTGGCTGGTGCGCGACGCGGGCGACGAGGTCGTGCCGCTGGCCCCGCCCGAGCGCGCGACGCTGGCCCATGCCGCCCAGGCGTCGGGCTTCGTCCTGGTGGCACCCGAGTCCGAAGGGCACGACGCCGGGGAGTCCGTCCTGGTCCACCTGCTGCGGCCCGGCCCATGACCGACGTCGCGCAGACGCTCGCGCGCGCGTCCCGGCAGCAGCAGTTCCTGGACGTCATCGACGTCGCCGAGGCCAGGGCCCGGCTGCGGGCGCATCTCGACCCGCGGCCGCGCGGAACCGAGACGGTGGCGCTGGGCGAGGCGCTGAACCGCGTGCTCGCCCAGGACGTGGTGGCGGCCGTCGACGTGCCGGGCTTCGACCGGGCCAGCGTCGACGGCTTCGCGCTGCGCGCCGCCGACACGGCCGGCGCCTCGGAGGCCGCACCCTGCCGGCTGCGGCTCAACGCGGAGCTGGTCACGCCGGGCCGTGTGCCCGCCCTTACCGTTGCGCCGGGCACGGCCACGCTGGTCGCGACCGGCGGGATGCTGCCGCGCGGCGCCGACGCCGTGGTCATGGTCGAGCATACCGAGCCCTGCCCGCCCGCTCCCGACGGCGGCCACCGGATCGAGCTGCGCCGGCCCATCGCACCGGGTGCCGCGCTTGGCCGCCGCCGGCGGCGACATCGGCCGCGGCGAGACCTTGCTGCGGGTCGGGACGGTGGTGACCTCGCGCGAGATCGGCATGCTCGCGGCGGTGGGCCTTGCGCAGGTCGCCGTGTGGCGCCGCCCGAGCGTCGCCGTGATCTCGACCGGTGACGAGCTGGTCCCGCCGGGTGCCCCGATCCGGCCCGGCCAGGTCTACGATTCCAACGCCGCCATCCTCTGCGCCGCGGTCGTCGAGGCCGGCGGCACGCCCGTGGCGATGGGGATCTGCCCCGACGATCTGGAAGCGCTCGCCGCCATGCTCGACCGGGCGCTCGCGCACGACATCGTCCTGCTCTCGGGCGGGACCTCGAAGGGTGCCGGCGACCTCGCCCATCAGGCGGTGGGCCGCCTGGAACGGCCCGGGATCATCGTCCACGGGGTGGCGCTCAAGCCCGGCAAGCCCTTGTGCGTGGCGGTGACCGACGGCCGGCCGGTCGTGGTCCTGCCGGGCTTTCCGACCTCGGCGATCTTCACCTTCCACGAATTCGTGGCGCCCTTGATCCGAGCCATGGCCGGCCTGCCCGCCCAGGAGGCGGCGACCGTGGCCGCGACGCATGGCCGTGCGCACGCCGTCCGAGCGCGGCCGCACCGAGTACCTCATGGTCTCCCTGGTCGAGACCGAGGCGGGGCTCGCCGCCTACCCGACGCCCAAGGGCTCGGGCAGCGTCACCGCCTTCAGCCAGGCCGACGGCTTCGTGGCGGTGCCCAGCCAGACCGAGCTCGTCCCGGCCGGCACGCCGGTCGAGGTGCGGCTGCTCGGGCGGCGGGTGCGCCCGCCCGACCTCGTCCTGATCGGCAGCCACTGCCTCGGCCTCGACCTGATCGTCGGGCGGCTCGAGCGCGAGGGCCTCGCGGTCAAGGCGCTCAACGTCGGCAGCTCGGGCGGTGCGGCGGCGGCCCGGCGCGGCGAGTGCGACCTCGCGGGCGTGCATCTCCTCGACGCCGCCACCGGCATCTACAACCGCCACCTCCTCGCCCCGGGCGGGCTGGAGCTGATCCCGGGCTACCGGCGGCTGCAGGGGCTGGTGTTCCGGGCCGACGACGCGCGCTTCGCCGTCCCGACCGCGCAGGCGGCGCTGGCGGTCATCCTGGCCGATCCCGACGGCCTGATGATCAACCGCAACGCCGGCAGCGGGACGCGCATCCTGATCGACGGCCTGCTCGAAGGGCGCCAGCCGCCGGGCTACTGGGCCCAGGCCAAGTCGCACAACGCCGTCGCCTGCGCGGTGGCGCAAGGTCGTGCCGACTGGGGTGTCGCGATCGAGCCGGCAGCGCGCACCTACGGGCTGGGCTTCCTGCCGCTCCAGCCCGAGCACTACGATTTCCTCGTTCCTGCGGCCCGCCGGGACCGGCCGGCGGTGCGGCGCTTCGTCGAGCTGCTCGAGGATCCGGAGATCGCCGCCGGCCTCGTGGCACTTGGGTTTTCACGCTGAGTCGGGTGGACTTGCCGAACGCGGTTGCGTGCGCACTTTGCTGTTGTCGTCCAAGCACCTGGAGCCATGCGGGAAACATGCCGGCCCTCGACCGACGCGATCTGCTTCACGCCACCGCCACCGTCGCCGGCTGGGGCCTCCTGGGCCATGTGCTCGGCCACGCCGACGCGCTCATGGCCCAGCCCGCCCTGGGCCCCGCCCAGCCCTTCGACTGGGAGCGGCTGAAGGACGATGCGCGCGAGCTCGCCAAGCAGCCCTTCGTGGCGCCGGGCGACCAGCGTCCGCAGCAGCTGGCGGAGCTGACCTGGGACCAGTACGAGGCCCTGCGCTTCCGGCCCGACCATGCGCTGTGGGCCGACACCGACCTGCCGTTCCGGGTCCAGTTCTTCCATCTCGGCAGCTACTTCCGCGCGGCCGTGCGCATCTTCGTGGTCGACCAGGGCGAAGCCCGCGCGGTCGAGTACGACCCCAGCCTGTTCGACTACGGCCCGACCAAGTTCGACCCGCCCCTGCCGCACGACCTGGGCTTTGCCGGCTGGCGGCTGCACTTTCACAGCAACTTCCCCCAGGACGTCGCGGTGTTCCTGGGTGCGTCCTACTTCCGCGCCACCGATTCCGGCGACCAGTACGGCATTTCCTGCCGCGGGCTGGCCATCGACAGCGTCATGGACCGGCCGGAGGAGTTTCCGCGCTTCTCGCGCTTCTGGCTGGTGCGGCCGGGGCCGACCGACACGACGCTCACCGCCTACGCGCTCCTGGAGAGCGAGAGCGTCACCGGCGCCTACCGCTTCGGCATCTCGCCGGGCGGCGTGACCACGATGGAGATCACCGCCCGCCTGTTCCCGCGCAAGCCGATCGAGCGGCTGGGCATCGCACCCATGACCAGCATGTTCTGGTTCGGCGAGAACGAGGGCCGCACCGGCGACGAGTGGCGCGAGGAGATCCACGATTCCGACGGCCTGTCGATGTGGCGCGGCAACGGCGAGTGGGTCTGGCGGCCGCTCACCAACCCGGCCACGCTGCAGGTCTCGACCTTCCTCGACGAGAACCCGCGCGGCTTCGGCCTGCTGCAGCGCGACCGCGACTTCGCCCACTACCAGGACGAGGCCTTCCGCTACGAGCGCCGCCCGTCGGTCTGGATCGAGCCTCTGGCCGACTGGGGCAAGGGCCGGGTGCTGCTGGGCGAGATCCCGACCGAGGGCGAGACCGACGACAACATCGTGGCCTTCTGGGAGCCCGAGGCCCCGGCCGTGCCGGGGGCCAACATCGAGCTCGCCTACCGCATCCACTGGGCGCAGAAGCCGCCGGTGCAGCCCTCGGTGGCGATCTGCGTCGGCACGCGGATCGGCCGCGGCGGCGTCACCGGCTTCGTCCAGCCCAACCCGCGCAACCTGCGCAAGTTCGTGGTCGACTTCGCCGGCGGCGACCTGCCGCTGATCCCGGCCGACGCGCCGGTCGAGCCGGTGATCACCCTCTCGCGCGGCAAGGTCGAGCCGGTGACCTCGCTGGGCGGGCTGGTCCGGGTCTCCCCGTTCCTGCGGCCGCTGCCCGAGATCGGCGGCTGGCGCTGCACCTTCGACCTGTCCTGGGAAGGAACCGAGCCGATCGACATCCGCCTGTTCCTGCGGCTGGGGCCGAGTACGCTCACCGAGACGTGGCTCTACCTCTGGACGCCACCGCACGCCTGACGTTCCGGCCAGCCGACGCGACGGAGAGAGCGATGACCGACGGTACCGACCAGGGCACGCCCGAGATGACCAACCCGACCCTGACCTCGCCCGTCGGCCCGGGCGGGATCGCGCCCCTGGGCGTGCCGGTCGAGATCCCCGCCCGCCAGGGCCGTGCCTTCGCCCTGCGCGCGGGCCAGCGTGCTGCGGCTGGTCAACACCCACGGCTCCCAGGTCGCGGACTTCTGGGCCTTCGCCGCCGACGACCCGCGCGAGTACCTGTCGATGGAGCATGTCCGCCCCGCCCTGCGCCGGCTCACGCCCCGGCCGGGCGACGTCCTGGTCAGCAACCGCCGCGAGCCCCTGCTGACCCTCCTGGCCGACAGCTCGCCCGGGGTCCACGACACGCTGATCGCCTGCTGCGACGTCCACCGCTACCGCCAGCTCGGCCATGACGGCCTGCACGACAACTGCACCGACAATCTGCGCATGGCGATGCTCGCGATCGGGAAGCGGGCGGTCGAGATCCCCTGCCCGTTCAACATCTGGATGAACACACCACCCCTGGCCGACGGCTCGATCGCCTACCGCGCACCCGTCTCGGCCCCGGGCGACGAGGTCCTGTTCCAGGCCCTGCGGGACTGCATCGCCGTGGTCTCGGCCTGCCCGATGGACCTCCTGCCGATCAACGGTGCGGACAACACCCCCAAGGCGCTGCACGCCCTGGTGCAGGCAGCGGCCTGAGGGCACTCAGGCCCGCTCGACCAGGCCGGCCACGAAGTCGTACTCGGCCTCCAGCGTGTAGAGCGAGCCCTCCGGGCGCAGCTGGCTCGAGTAGAGCGCGAAGGCGGAGACCGGGAAGCGCTGGCTGCGGAACAGGTTGCGCCGGAACAGGTAGGAGGCCAGGCGCTCCTCGGGCGGCGGCGCCCTGAAGCGGCCCAGCGTGACGTGGGGGGCGAACTTGCGCCGCTCGGGCGGCACGCCGACCTCGGCCAGGGCACGCTCGACCCGGCGCCGCAGGCCGGCCACGCCGCCCGCGGGATCCTCGATGCCGGCCCAGAGCGTGTGCGGCGCTCCGCGCGGCGGGAACTGGCCCAGGCCCTTGAGCGCCAGCTCGAAGGGCGGATGGCGCACCCCGGCCAGATGCTCGCCGATCTCGTAGAAGGTCCCCTGCTCGACCTCGCCGATGAAGCGCAGCGTGAGGTGGAACTGGCCGGGATCGCTCCAGCGCATGCCGGGCAGGCCCTCGCACAACCGGTCCAGCTCGTCGCTCACTTCCTCGGGCGGGTCGATCGCGACGAACAGGCGGGGCATGGCGGTCTCCCGGAACGGTGACGGGCCTGCAGACGCGCGGCCTTGCCAAAGCAGGGCGCACCCCATACCTAGTCGCGCTCGGCCGCGGCGGCTGGTTCGTCGCGTCACAGGCTTAATCCAACGCTTGCCGATCTACCGTCAAGGGATCAGGCGTGAAGTCCGACGAGTTCATCCGCGAGGTCGACGAGGAGTTGCGGCGCGACCGCGTCGCGACGCTGTGGCGGCGCTATGGCGCCCTGGTCCTGGGTGCGGCCGTGCTGATCGTGGCCGGTACCGCCGCCAAGGTCGGCTGGGACCACTGGGCCCAGCAGGCGCGCGCCGCCGAGGCCATGCGCTTCGCCGCCGCCGAGCGCGCCCTGGCCGCCAACGACACCGCCGGGGCCGCGTCCCAGTTCGCGGCCCTCGCGGCCGAGGGCAAGACCGGCTTTGCCGCGCTGGCCCGGCTGCGCCAGGCCGAAGCCGAGCGTGAGCGCCAGGACCAGGCCGCGGCGCTGGGTGCCCTGGACGGGCTCGCCACCGCCGGCGGCGACCCGATCCTGCGCGAGCTCGCGGCCCTGCTCGCGATCGAGCAGCAGATCGACACCGGCGACCCCGCGACCCTGCGCCAGCAGCTCGAGCCGCTGGCCGCGGCGGGCGCGCCGTGGCGCAACCAGGCCCGCGAGCTCCAGGCCCTGGTGGCGATCCGTGCCGGCGAGCTCGACCAGGCACGCACCATCCTGGGCGAGCTCAGCCGCGAGGTCGGGGTCACGCCCTCGCAGCAGCGGCGTGCGGGCGAGCTGCTGCAGGCGATCGGCGGCAGCACCGCACAGGCGAGCTCATGAGCCGCATCGGCCGACGCGGCGCGCTCCTGGCGGGCGCGGCCTTCCTCACGGGCTGCAGCGAGGGCACCTGGCTCGGCGAGAACCAGGCCCCGCCCCTGCCCGGCGAGCGCAAGGCGGTGCTGCTGATCGAGGACCAGCTCAGCGCCGACCCGCGCCTGGCCCAGCTCAACGTCGTCCTGCCGCCCGCCGTGCGCAACGCCGACTGGCCGCAGACCGGCGGCCTCGCCACGCACGTCATGCAGCATCTGGACGCGGCGGGTGCGCTCGACGTCGCCTGGCGGACGGGGATCGGCGCGGGTGCGGGCGGCCGCACCCGGCTCCTGGCCGGGCCGGTGGTGGCCGGCGGGCGCGTGTTCGCGGTCGACACCGACGGGATGGTCACCGCGGTGGACGCCGCCGGTGGCGAGCAGGCGTGGCAGTTCTACCCCGACGACGTCGAGGAGGTGGACCGCCTTGCCGGCGGTGCCGCCGCCTTCGATGGTGGCCGGCTGTTCGTGGTCACCGGCAACGGCATGGTCTACGGCCTCGACGCGGCCGCCGGCAGCGAGCTGTGGCGGCGTCAGATCCGGGCACCGATCCGGGCCGCCCCGACGATCGCCGGCGGCAGGGTCCTGGTGCCCACGGCCGACGGGCAGCTGTTCGCCCTCGACGAGGCCAGCGGCGAGCTGATCTGGCAGCATGCCGGCCTGTTCGAGCAGACCGGCCTGCTCGGCGGCGCCTCGCCGGCGGTGGCCGACGGCATCGTCGTCGCGACCTATGCCTCGGGCGAGGTGGTGGCCCTCTCGCTGACGAGCGGCCAGCCGCTCTGGAGCGAATCGGTGCTGCGCGCGCGCCGGACCCTGGCGATCGGGACCATCGCCGACATCGTCAGCGATCCCGTGATCTCGGGCAGCCGGGTGTTCGTGGCCGGGATGAGCGGCGAGATGGCCGCCTTCGACCTGCAGCGCGGCAGCCGCGACTGGACCGCCGACGTCACCTCGATCCAGACACCCTGGGTCGCGGGCAACTTCATCTTCCTGCTGACCGAGCGCAACGAGGTGGTGTGCATGGTCGACCAGGGCGGCTACGTCCGCTGGGTCACCACGCTGGCCGCCCTGGTCGACCCGGAGAACCCCGAATCGCGCCGGATCCGCTGGAGCGGGCCGATCCTGGTCAGCGACCGGCTGCTGCTGGCGAGCTCGGAGGGCCAGCTGGTCAGCCTGTCGCCGTTCACCGGCGAGGTGCTGGCCACGGTCGAACTCGGCGATCCGGTCACCGTACCCGCGGCGGTGGCCGGCGGAACGGTCTTCTACCTGACCGACGGGGCCCAGCTGGTCGCGATCCGGTGACCGCCCCCAAGCTGTCCACCGTGGCCATCCTGGGACGGCCCAATGTCGGCAAGTCGACCCTGTTCAACCGGCTGGTGGGACGGCGGCAGGCGATCGTCGACAACACCCCGGGCGTGACCCGCGACCGGATCGAGGGCGTGTGCCGCCTGGGCCCGACCGAGTTCCAGGTCATCGACACCGCCGGCCTGGAGACCGGCGACGCCGAGTCCCTGGCCGGCCGGCTGCGCTCGCAGTCGATGATCGGCCTGGACGAAGCCGTGGTCGGCCTGTTCGTGATCGACGCCCGCGGCGGCATCACCGCTGCCGACCGCGATCTCGCCGACGAGCTGCGCCGGCAGAAGAAGCCGGTGATCCTGATCGCCAACAAGTGCGAGGGCCGCGTGGCCGAGTTGCAGCTCGGCGAGGCCTGGGCCCTGGGCCTGGGCGAGCCGCTGCCGGTGTCGGCCGAGCACGGCGACGGCATCCCCGACCTGCTGCTGGCGCTGGCACCCTACCTGCGCGAGCCGGAAGCGCAGGAACCCGCGACGGAGGCGGCGGACGAGGCGGTCGGCGACGAGGCGAGGCCGGTCAAGCCGCTGCGGCTGGCGGTGATCGGCCGCCCCAATGCCGGCAAGTCGTCGCTGATCAACCGGCTGATCGCGCAGGATCGCCTGCTGACCGGTCCCGAGCCGGGGCTCACCCGCGACAGCATCACGCTGCGGCTGGACTATCACGGTCGCCAGATCGAGCTGGTCGACACGGCCGGCCTGCGCCGCAAGGCCAAGGTCGCGGCGAAGCTCGAGAAGCTCTCGACCTCGGCGACCCTGCATTCGCTCAAGTTCGCCGAGGTCGTGGCCCTGGTGATCGACGCCACGGCACCCTTGGAGCGGCAGGACCTGACCATCGCGCGGCTGGTGGTCCAGGAGGGCCGGGCACTGGTGATCGTGCTCAACAAGTGGGATCTGATCGACGATCCCAACGCGGCCATGACCGAGATCCGCTACACGCTGACGACCCAGCTCGCCGACGTGCGCGGGGTGCCCTGCGTGCCGCTCTCCGCCCTCACCGGGCGCAACGTCGACAAGCTGCTGCCCGCCGTGGTGGCGGCGCATGCGCGCTGGGACAGCCGGGTGCCGACCTCGGCGCTCAACCGCTGGCTGGCGTCCGCACTGGAGCAGCATCCGCCGCCGCTGGCGCAGGGCCGGCGGGTGAAGATCCGCTACGCCACCCAGAGCACGGCCCGCCCGCCCACCTTCATCCTGTTCGCCAACAAGTCGGCCGAACATCTGCCCGACAGCTATCTGCGCTACCTGGCGGCGGGCTTACGGGAATCCTTCGACCTGGACGGGGTGCCGATCCGGTTCCACGTCCGGCACGGCGAGAACCCCTACGCCGACTGAGTGCGCCGGACGATCTCGCCGTTGCGCGTGCAGCCGGGCAGCAGGAGCTCGATCAGGCCGGGCACCGCGGCCGCCGGCTCCGGCACCGCCCCGGGCCGCTCGCCCGGATAGGCCTGCGCGCGCAGCCGCGTCGCGATCGGCCCGGGATCGTAGAGATTGACCCGGGCCTGGGTCAGCCGCAGCTCGGCGGCGTAGGCCCGGACCAGTGCTTCCAGCCCCGCCTTGGTCGCGGCGTAGCCGCCCCAATAGGCCTTGCCCGGCCCGGCATTGCCGTCGGTGACGAAGACCGCACGCCCGGCCGGGGCAGCACGCAGCAGCGGGTCGAGGCTGCGGATCAGCCGCTGGTTGGCCACGAGGTTGACGGCGAGGATGCGCTCGAAGGTCTTGGGATCGAGGTGGCTCACCGGCGTCACGACGCCCAGCTCGGCCGCACAGGCGACGAGGCCGTCGAGGCGGCCGTGGCGGTCGAACAGGGACCGGCCGAGCGCATCGACCAGCTCGCCCTTGGTGAGGTCGAGCACGGCCAGCGTCGCCTCGCTGCCGCCGGCCCGCCGGCAGGCGTCGTCGAGTTCCTCCAGGGCACCGGCGGTGCGTGCGGCCAGGATCAGCTTGGCGCCGGCCGCGGCGCAGGCCGTGGCCACGGCGGCACCCAGGCCGCGCGAGGCGCCCGTGACCAGGACGATCCGCCCCTCGAGCGGGCGTTCCGGCGCGGCCATGCTCAGGCGTCCTCCAGCATGAAGCTGAGCTGCCCCCCGCCCATCTCGCCCTCGATGTCCGCGAGCCGGGTCGGGTAGTCGCCGGTGAAGCAGGCGTCGCAGTATTGCGGCAGGGCACCGTCGCGCCGGGCCTCGCCGACCGCGCGGTAGAGGCCGTCGATCGACAGGAAGGCCAGGCTGTCGACCCCGATGATGCCGGCCATCTCCTCGACCGAGTACCGGGCGGCCAGCAGCTTGCTGCGCTCGGGCGTGTCGACGCCGTAGAAGCAGCTGTGCGTCGTGGGCGGGCTGGCGATCCGCATGTGCACCTCGACGCGCACCGGCCGCGCGCACCATGCCCACGATCTTGGTCGAGGTGGTGCCGCGCACGATGCTGTCGTCGACCAGGATCACCCGCTTGCCGGCGAGCGAGACCCGGTTGGCGTTGTGCTTGAGCTTCACGCCGAGATTGCGGATGTGGTCGCTGGGCTCGATGAAGGTCCGCCCGACATAGTGGTTGCGGATGATGCCGAGCTCGAAGCCGACGCCCGACTCCTGGGCGTAGCCGATCGCCGCCGGCACCCCGCTGTCCGGCACCGGCACCACCACGTCGGCCGGCACCCCGCTCTCGCGGGCGAGCTCGGCGCCGATGCGCTTCCTGACCTCGTAGACGCCCTTGCCCTCGACCACGCTGTCGGGGCGGGAGAAGTAGACATACTCGAAGATGCAAAAGCGGTTCGGCTCGGGCGCGAACGGGCGCAGGCTGCGCAGCCCGTCCTTGTCGATCACCACGATCTCGCCGGGCTCGATGTCGCGCACGAACTCCGCACCCAGGATGTCCAGGGCCACGGTCTCCGACGCGAGCAGCCAGGCCCCGTCGAGCCGGCCGAGCACCAAGGGGCGCACGCCCAGTGGATCGCGCCCGCCCATGACGCAGTCGTCGAACAGCGCCACCAGCGACCAGGCACCCTCGACCTCGCGCAGCGCGTCGACCACGCGGCCGACGATGTCCTGGCGCTGGCTGCGCGCGATCAGGTGGATGATCACCTCGGTGTCGCTGGTCGACTGGAACAGCGAGCCCGCGCCCACCAGCCGGTGGCGCAGCAGCATGGCGTTGGTGAGGTTGCCGTTGTGTGCCACCGCCAGCCCGCCGAAGGCGAAGTCGGCGAACAGCGGCTGGACGTTGCGCATCATGCTCGCACCGGTGGTGGAGTAGCGCGCATGGCCGATGGCGGTGTGCCCGGGCAGGCCCTCGATCACCGAGCGGCGGCTGAAGGTGTCGCCGATCAGGCCCACCGCCCGGTGGCTGTGGAACATCCCGCCGCCGAAGCTGACGATGCCGGCGGCCTCCTGCCCGCGATGCTGCAGCGCGTGCAGGCCGAGCGCCGCGTGTGCGGAGGCCTGCGCGTGCCCGAAGATCGCGAAGATGCCGCACTCTTCCTTGGGCTTGTCGTCGTCGCAGGACATCCCGGGCGTGGGTTCGGGCAAGGTTTCGGACCTCAAGGTTGCGGCGACAGGAGCTTCTCGAGCCCATCGCGCTCGGCGTCGGTGTAGCCCTCGCCCCCGGCGGTGACCGGCGGCGGGCCGACCGGGCGCGACCGGTAGGCATCGGGCAGCCAGCCCTCGATCCGGGCCGCACCGTCGCGCACCGGGCCGATCAGCATGGCCTGACGGACCCAGTCGGGATACAGCTCGGGCTTCACGAGGTAGGTGGCGGCAAGATAGCCGGCACAGACGATGAACGCACCCCTGGCGACGCCGAAGCCGAGCCCGAGCAGCTTGTCGATCGGGCTCACCGCACTGCCGTCGACGGTGCGCACGACCATCGCACTCAGGATCTTGAGGACGACCAGCGCCACGAGGAAGACGCCCACCGCCGCGACACCGTCGGCCAGGGCGTCGCCGGCGACCACCGGGCGGACCAGCGGCCCGGCATAGGGCAGCGCCAGGAAGGCCACGACGGCCGCACCCACCCAGCTCGCCAATGCCAGGACCTCGCGCACCGCACCGCGCAGCATGGCCGCCAGCGCCGACAGCCCGATCACCACGAGCACGGCGATGTCGAACAGGGTCAGCTGCATCCCGCTCATGGCGCACCCCGGCGCCGGGCCGGCGCCCCGTCGGCCAACAGTGCCGCGAGCTCGCTCAGGCGGCCGAGTTCGTCGAGGCGCAGGCCGACCCGCCAGTCCTTGCCGGACCGCGGCATGATCGCCCGCGCGAAACCGAGCTTGCCGGCTTCCTTGAGCCGCGCCTCTCCATGGCCCACGGCACGCACCTCGCCAGCGAGGCCGACCTCGCCGAAGAACACGCATGATGGCGGCGCCGGGCGGCCGAGCTCGGACGACACGATCGCCGCCGCGACCGCCAGGTCGGCCGCGGGTTCCTGGACCCGCAGGCCGCCGGCGACGTTGAGATAGACGTCGCGGGTACTCATCACAAGGCCGCAGCGCGCCTCCAGCACCGCCAGCAGCATGGCGAGCCGGCTGCCGTCCCAGCCGACCACGGCACGGCGCGGGGTGGCGAGCGCGCTGGGGGCCACCAGGGCCTGGATCTCGACCAGCAGCGGCCGGCTGCCCTCCATGCCGGCGAGCACCGCCGAGCCGGCGATGCCCTCCTCGCGGTCGGCCAGGAACAGGGCCGAGGGGTTGGCGACCGGCACCAGCCCGGCCTCGGCCATCTCGAACACGCCGATCTCGTTGGCCGGGCCGAAGCGGTTCTTGACCGCGCGCAGGATGCGGAACTGGTGGCCGCGCTCGCCCTCGAAGTAGAGGACGGCGTCGACCATGTGCTCGAGCACGCGCGGGCCCGCGATCTGCCCGTCCTTGGTGACGTGGCCGACGAGCAAAAGCGCCGTGCCGCGCTGCTTGGCGAAGCGGATCAGCGCCTGGGCCGCCGCACGGAGCTGGGTGACCGTGCCCGGGGCCTGGTCGAGGCCGTCGACCCACATGGTCTGGATCGAATTGACGATGACCAGGTCGGGTGCCCCCGGCCGGTCGACCGTGGCCAGGACGTCGCCGGCCGAGGTGGCGCTGGCGAGCTGGATCGGCGCGCCGGCCAGCCCCAGCCGCTCGGCACGCAGGCGGATCTGGTCGATCGATTCCTCGCCGCTGACATAGACCACCGCCCGGCCCTGCACCGCCAGGGCGGCCGCGGCCTGGAGCATGAGCGTGCTCTTGCCGATGCCGGGGTCGCCGCCGATCAGCAGGGCCGCGCCCGCCACGATGCCGCCGCCCAGGACCCGGTCGAGCTCGGCGATGCCGCTGGGCAGGCGCGGCGGCGGTGCGGTCGCACCGGTCAGCGGCACCAGCTCGATGCGGCGGCCTTGTGCCTTGCCGCCGGCCGCCGGGGCGGGGCTCGCCGCCGCCTCCTCGACCAGGCTGTTCCAGGCGCCGCAGTCGTCGCAGCGGCCGGCCCAGCGCGGATGGGCCGCGCCGCAGCTCTGGCAGACGAAGCTGCGCTGGGGGCGGGCCATCAGGCCCCGATCGCGGCGGCGCCGATCCGGATCGGCCCTTCGGCGCGGCCGTGGATGAACTGGTCGACAAAGGCATCGCCGCTGGCGTCGATGCGCTCGACCGGGCCCTCCCAGACGATCTTGCCGTCGTAGAGCATGGCGACCCGGTCGGCGATCTTGCGCACGCTCGACATGTCGTGGGTGATCGAGAGGGCCGTGGCACCCAGCTGGCGCACGCAGCGCACGATCAGGCTGTTGATGACGTCGGCCATGATCGGGTCGAGCCCGGTGGTCGGCTCGTCGAAGAACAGGATCTCGGGCGCATGCGCGATGGCGCGGGCGAGGCCCACGCGCTTTTGCATCCCGCCCGAGAGCTCGGCCGGCATCAGGCGGGCGACCTCGGGTGCCAGGCCCACCATGCCCAGCGTCTCCTCGGCACGCCGCCGCGCCTCGGCCCGGTCGACCTTCTGTGCGGCGAGCAGGCCGAAGGCGACGTTCTCCCAGACCGGCAGGCTGTCGAACAGGGCACCACCCTGGAACAGCATGCCGAACTTGCGGCGCAGGCCGTCCATCGTGCCGCGCGAGGCGTTCACGACCTCCTCGCCGTCGACCAGGATCGAGCCGCTGTCGGGGGTCATCAGGCCCAGGATGCACTTGAGCAGCACGGACTTGCCGGTGCCCGAGCCGCCGATGACCACCAGCGAGCGGCCGGCCGGCACGTCGAGGTCGAGCCCGCGCAGGACCTTCTTCGGCCCGAAGCTCTTGGTCAGGCCGCGGATGACGATCTTGGGGCCGGGCTCGCTCATCGGCTGAAGAACAGCTCGGTGACGACGTAGTTGGCGGTCAGGATCAGGATCGAGGCGCTGACCACGGCCTTGGTGGTGGCCGCACCCACGCCCTGGGCGCCGCCTCTGGAGCGGTAGCCCTGGTAGCAGCCCATCAGCGCCACGAGGAAGCCGAACACGGCGGCCTTGACCAGGCCCGAGACGACGTCGTCGGCCTCGAGATATTGCAGCGTGCGGTTGATGTACTCGAACGAGCCGAAGCCCAGCTTGTAGACGCTGACCAGGTAGCCGCCGAGCACGCCGATGATGTCGGCGACCAGCACCAGCAGCGGCAGCATCAGCACGCCGGCGAGCAGCCGCGGGAACACGAGGTAGCGCAAGGGATCGGTCGAGAGGGTGGTCAGCGCGTCGATCTGCTCGGTCACGCGCATGGTGCCGATCTCGGCGGCCATCGAGGCGCCGACGCGGCCGGCGACCATCAGCCCGGCCAGGACCGGGCCGAGCTCGCGGGTCATCGACAGGACGACGATGGTCGGGATGGCGCTGGAGGCCTCGAAGCGCGAGAAGCCGGTGTAGCTCTGCAGCGCCAGCACCATGCCGGTGAAGATCGCGGTCAGCCCCACCACCGGCAGCGAGTAGTAGCCGATGTCGAGCATCTGGCGCAGGACCTGGCGCGGGTAGAACGGCCCGCGCACGCCGCCCGCGATCGCCAGCCCGGCGAACATGAACACTTCACCCACCGAGGCGCACAAGGCCAGGAAGGCACGGCCGACGGCGGCGAGCGGGTTCATGCCGGAGCGGATTTCCAGGCGGTTGCGGACGACGGTGGCCGTCACCGGCACAGGTTCAAGACCCCGGCCGTAGCCGAGCCGCCGGGCAGCGTCAATCGCCGCGGCTCAGCCATAGAGATGCTCGGGGTAATGGCCGGGCTCGAGATCGTTGAACTGGCCGAAATTGGCGTCGAACTGGAGAGCGACGTTGCCGATCGGCCCGTGGCGCTGCTTGGCGATGATCACCTCGGCCTTGTTGTGCACGGACTGGCAGCGCTGGAACCATTCCTGGTAGCGCAGGTCGAACTTCTCCTTGGCCTCGCCCTCGCGCTGCGTCGGGATCGCGCGCGACAGGTAGTACTCCTCGCGGAACACGAACATCACCACGTCGGCGTCCTGCTCGATCGAGCCGGATTCCCGCAAGTCCGAGAGCATCGGGCGCTTGTCCTCGCGCGATTCGACCGCGCGCGACAGCTGCGAGAGGGCGAGCACCGGCACGTGCAGGTCCTTGGCCATGGCCTTGAGGCCCTGCGTGATCTCGGTGATCTCCTGGACCCGGTTGGTCTGGCTCTGCGCGCCCGTGCCGCGCAGGAGCTGGAGATAGTCGACGACCAGCAGATTCAGGCCCTGGGTGCGCTTGAGGCGGCGCGCGCGGGTGCGCAGGGCGGCGATCGAGAGTGCGGGCGTGTCGTCGATGAACAGCGGCAGGGCACCGAGCTCCTGGCTGGCGCGGACCACGGTGGGCCAGTCCTCCTCGCCGATGTCGCCGCGGCGCAGCCGGTCGGATTCGATCCGGCCCTTGCCCGAGAGGAGCCGGGTCGCCAGCTGCTCGGCCGACATCTCGAGCGAGAACACGCCGACCACGTAGTTGGCGTGGCGCGCCTTGGCGGCATCGGCCGAGACGTTCTGGGCCGAGGCGGCGTTGGCGGCGATGGTGACCGCGAGTGCCGTCTTGCCCATGCTCGGGCGCCCGGCCAGGATCAGCAGGTCCGAGGGCTGCAGGCCGCCCAGCTTCTGGTCGAGGCCGGTGAGCTTGGTCGGCACGCCCGAGACCTTGCCGACCTTGTGCCAGGCGCTCTCGATGTGCTTGACCGCCTCGGTCAGCACCGCCGGAAAGGCGCGGAACTCGCCGCGCGATTCGCCTTCCTGGACCAGGCCGTAGAGCTCCTGCTCGGCGAGCTCGATCTGGTCGCGGCCGGTTTCCGGCTTGGACGGGTCGAAGGCGCGGTTGACGGCGTCCTCGCCGACCTTGATCAGGCCGCGCTTGAGGGCGAGGTCGTGGATGATCCGGCCATAGTCGGCGGCGTTGACGATGGTGTCGGCGGCCTGGGCGAGGCGGCTGAGATAGCGCGCCCCGTCCAGCTCGCGCAGCGCGGGGTCCTCCTCGAACAGCCGCTTGAGGGTCACCGGGTCGGCGAGCTGGGCGCGCCCGATCGTCTCCACGCAGCGCTCGAAGATCCGCGCATGGACCGGCTCGAAGAAATGCTCGGGCCGCAGATATTCCGAGACGCGGTGGTAGGCGTCGTTGTTGACCAGGATGGCACCCAGGAGCGCCTGCTCGGCCTCGATGTTGTGGGGCTGGACGCGGAAGGTGCCGGTTTCGTCGGACGCCAAGGCGGGCGGCTCCTTCAAGCTGCGCAACGGCGCGGCTTGTACCACGGCTGCGGCCCGCGTGGAGCGCCCGTGCAGGCGCCCTTGTGGGCAAGCCCGTGGACGAGCGGTGGCCAAGCTGTGGATCGATGGCGGAACGGCGCGTGGGCAACCGGAGCGAGGCCACCGCAGGGTCGTCGCCCGGACCCGCCGCGTGCCGGTCACGCTGGTGCGCGTGAGGGCGGACACCTCACGGACATTGCCGCAGCCGCCCCGGCCTCCTGCTGGCAGCGATAGCGCCATACCGCTTGTGGGCGGAACCGGGCATGAGCATGGCCGATGCCTGTGGACGCCTGGGGGGCAGGCTGTGGAAAAATGCGCACGCTGCGGCTTGTGGCCCGTCGCGACCGCGGCACCGGGCCACGGTGCCAGGCCGCTGCCGATGGCCCCTTCCCCGCCGCATCGGGACCATGCCTCGGCCACCGGAGCAGCTGCAGCCGGGCGTCGGATCGCGCCACTGCATGGCTTGTGCCCAGGACGCAGGCCGTCCTGGCCTGCGGATCGATGGTCCGGCACGCTGTAGACGGTTGCCGCGAAATTCACTGCCTGCCAGCGCGATCCTCGCGTCCCCCCACCCCTCGGACGCGTTCGGCGCAGTTCGGCCTTCGCGCCTCAGGTCCCCAGGAGCAGCCGGAGCTTGGCCTCGTCGCCGCGCAGCTTCTCGTACTGGACCTGCAGGAACCGCACCGTGTCGGTGGCGTAGCCCTTGCCGGACTGGCGCGGGTTCATGGCCTCCTCGGCGATCTCGAGCGCCATGCGCAAGGTGAGGTAGTGCGGCGTCGCGAAGCCGGCGGCGAGGCACAAGGCGGCGAGATGGCGCCGGTCGGCGTGGTAGAGCAGCCGGCGCACCTGGTTGAGCTCGAGCCGGGCGTGCAGGGAGAGGCCGATCTCGAGGCTGGCCACGTCGCCGTCGCGCAGGAAGCGCAGCAGCCGCTCGTGGCTGAGCTGGCCCGCGCTGAACTCGGCCAGCAGGTGCTGCTGCAGCTTGCCGTCGGCGTGGGCGCGGGCGGTGAAGCTGATCGTCGCCCGCTCGCGCACGGCATGCATGAGCGTGCGGGCCTCCTCCACCGACATGCCGCGGCTGCGGATGAGCTCCCATTCGAGCCGCTCGCCCATCACCCCGATCAGCTGCTCGACCAGCTCGTAGGGCAGCTCCGGCCGCCGGATCACGCGCGCGTGGACCTGCTCGTTGCCGCGGAAATCCTCGACCACGCGGCGCATGGTGCTCTGCGAGATGCTGGCGCCCGCGTTCTCGACCAGCCGGGCCACGACCTCGGCGTGGCCGGTGTCGACCAGGGCGTCGGACACCAGTTCCGACAGGCGCTCGCGGCCGGCGACGGCCAGCGCGTACTGCATGGCGTTGGTGCGGACGACCCGCACCAGATCGTCGTCGCTGAGCACGGGGCTGCGCTGGAGGATCGGGTCGGCGACCTCGATCGTGTCGCCGGCGAGGCGCCGGGCGACCTCGGGCGGGAGCCGGGAGCTGGCCGCGACCGTGCTGGCCAGCGCCTGGCGCACCTCGACCGCGAGGTCGCGCACCAGGAGCTCCAGGACCGCGGTCGCCACCGCCTGGTCGGCGGCGGCGCACAGCTCGTCGAACTGGCGCCCGAACTTGGCCGCGACCTGCGCCCGCGCCTGGGGCGACCGGTCGCGCTGCAGCACCGCCACGTCCGCGGCACTCAGCTTCTGCTCGCGCTCGCGGTCCGCGTTGTGGCGCAGAAGCGCCTCGCGCCTGCGGCCATGCGCCGCCACTGCGGTTCCGCCCATCTCCTGCCGACTCCCGTACAGGGCAATCTCCATCGCCGGAACAGGTTGGCAACCTAGGGGCCCAAGCCTAAGAAACCCCTAACGATGGACCGTCCCGTACCCCTGCCGCCGCCGACCGCCGCCGACATCGTCCGCGGCACCATGCGCCTGCTGCTCGACCTCGACCTCGCCTCGCTGCCGGAGTTCACCCTCTCGGGCGGGCGCAGGGTCGACCTGATGGCGCTTGGGCGCGACGGCCGCCTGGTCGCGATCGAGGTCAAGTCCTGCCGGGCGGACTTCCTGTCCGACCGGAAGTGGCGCGGCTATCTCGACCATGCCGACCAGTTCTACTTCGCGGTCGGTCCCGACTTCCCGCTCGACCTGCTGCCGCCGGACGAGGGCCTGATCCTGGCCGACCGCTACGCCGCCAGCATCGTGCGCGCGGCACGGCAGCGCACGGTGGCGGCAAGCCGCCGCCGCTCCCTGCTGCTGCGTTTCGCGCGCACCTCGGCCCTGCGCCTGCAGGGCGTGGCCGATCCGGACGCCCAGGCCGAGCCGGCCTGAACCCGGCGCCGCCTTGGCCGCAGCCGCGGGGCGAGCTATCTCGACCGCATGATCGGATCACCGCACCGCCTGCTGCGCCGCTGCGGCAGTGCCCTGGCGCTGGCGCTGGCGGCTACACCACTCGCCGGCTGCTCGGGCACCGCCGTGGTCAACGCCCTGACCCCGCGCAGCGGCTACACGGTCCAGCGCGACCTCGACTACGGATCCGGGCAGCGTCAGCGGCTCGATCTCTACCTGCCCGACGGTGCTGGTGCGGATGCCCCGCTGCTGGTCTTCTTCTACGGCGGCAACTGGCAGAGCGGCTCCAAGGACCTCTACCGCTTCGTGGGCCAGGCCTTCGCGTCGCGCGGCTACGTCACCGCGATCCCCGACTACCGCGTCTACCCCGAGGCGCGCTACCCGGACTTCGTCGCCGACGGTGCGGCCGCGGTCGCCTGGCTGCGCACCCACCCCGCCGCCGGCAACGGCCGCAAGCTGTTCCTCGCCGGCCACTCGGCGGGTGCCTACATCGCGGCCATGCTGGCGCTCGACCGGCAATGGCTGGGGAGTAGCGGCTGCGGCCCGGTGACCGCCGCCGCAGGCCTCGCCGGCCCCTACGACTTCCTGCCGCTCCAGGACGAGACGCTGATCGAGATCTTCGGGCCGGGACCGGCCAGCCCCCAGTCGCAGCCGGTGCACCATGTGGCACCGGGCGACCCGCCCATGCTGCTGGCGACCGGGCGGGACGACGCCACCGTCCGCCCGCGCAACAGCCTCATCCTGGGCGAGCGGCTGCAGGCGGTCGGGGTCGAGGCGCAGGTGATCGAGTATCCCGGGCTCGGCCATGTCGGCATCGTGGCCGCGCTTGCGGCACCCTTGCGCTTCCTCGCGCCTGTGCTCGACGACGTCGACGGGTTCCTGCGCCGCCAGCCCGGCTGCCTGACCGGCTGAGGCGGGCTCAGGCGGCGCGGGTGGCGGGGTGGGTCACCGGCCGGTAGCCGTTGGCGCGCAGCCAGCGCTCGAGTGCGGCCACGCTCTCGGCCTCGACGCGGTAGGAGCTGGTCCGGCCGGCCGTGGGCGAGGTGCGGAAGAACGGCTCGCCGCCGTCGTTGCGGTAGATGCTGAGTTCCTTGACCATGGCGGCACCCTCCGACCGGCGGTCGCCACGACCTCGGCGACGCCAGGGAACATGCCCGAGGCGGAAGCACCCGGGATGGTTACCGTGGCGCTAACCGTATCTCGGTACCCCCATCCGGTCCCGCTCGCCCGCACCCGCGGCCCCGGCTCAGCCGTCGCGGACGCCCAGCTCGTCCAGATGGTTCAGCAGCATGGCCGGGTCGTCATAGACCCGGTAGGCCCCGGCGCGCTCCAGCTCCTCCGTACCGTAGCCGCCCGAGAGGACGCCGATGCCCAAGGTGCCGGCACGCCGGGCGGCCAGCAGATCCCAGACGCTGTCGCCGACCACGTAGACGCTGGCGGGATCGACCCCCAGCCGGTCGACGGCGGCCAGGAACAGGTCGGGGTCGGGCTTGGCGTGGGCGACCATGTCGCGGGTGATGATCGGCACGCCGTCCGGCACGCCCAGCTTGGCGATCACCGGGCCTGCGGTCTCCATGCGCCCGCTGGTGGCGATGCCCCAGGGGCAGCCGATCGCATTGAGCCGGGCCAGGAGCTCGACCGCACCCGGCAGCGGCCGCACGTCGCCCCGCAGCCGGTTGTAGGCCTCGGCATGGCCGCGGCGCAGCTGCTCGAGCAGCTCCGGATCGTAGGCCCGACCGGTCTCGCGCAGGAGCGCACGGGTGAACAGGCCGCCGCTCATGCCGATCCGGCGGTGGATCTTCCAGATCGACAGCTCGATGCCCGCGGCCAGCAGCGCATGGTGCCAGGCCACCACGTGCTGGTAGACGCTGTCGACCAGCGTCCCGTCGAGATCGAACACGAGTGCCATCCGCCGCGCCGCCATTCATCCGTCCTCCGGGCCACCTGCCGCCTCCCCTCTAGCATGATTGCGCCGGTCTTGCCCTGCGCGGCCGAGCGTGTATAAGCCTGCGCTTCGCCGCGCGGGCGGGTGCTCTGCTGCGCCCTTCGCGCCGCCCCAATGGAAGACCGGACGCCTGGAACGCCGGAATGGCTGGCGGGCCCCGTCCTGTTGTCCAACGGAAAGGATCGTCGCTACCGATGCCTCTCTACGAGCACACCGTCATCGCACGGCCGGACCTGTCCAACCAGCAGGCCCAGGACCTCTCCACCGCCTTCGGCGAGGTGATCACCGCCCAGGGCGGCACCGTCGGCAAGGTCGAGTACTGGGGCCTGCGCAACCTGTCCTACCGGGTCAAGAAGCACCGCAAGGGCCACTACCTGCACATGAACATCGACGCCCCCGCGGCGGCGATCACCGAGCTGGAGCGCACGCAGCGCATCCACGAGGACGTGCTGCGCTACCTGACGGTGCGCGTCGAGACGTTCGAGGAGGGCCCGTCGCAGGTGATGGTGGCCAAGTCCAGCCGGGACGAGCGCGGCCCGCGCCGCGACTTCGACGGCCCGCGTGGTGGCGGCCGCGACCGCGACCGCGGCGACCGCCCCGACCGCGAACCCCGTTTCTGAGAGCGCTGAGCGATGGCTAGAGACGACGAGACCCCGGCTCGCTCCGACGATGGCGGCTACCAGGGCCGCAGCCGTGGCGGCGAGCCCCCGAACATCACGATCCGCCGGCCGTTCTTCCGGCGCCGCAAGTCGAGCCCGTTCGCGCACGCCGATGCGCCGAAGATCGACTACAAGGACATCAAGCTGCTGCAGCGCTTCGTGTCCGAGCGCGGCAAGATCGTGCCGCGGCGCATCACGGCGGTGACCGCCGGCGAGCAGCGGCAGCTGGCCCAGGCGGTCAAGCGCGCCCGCGAGCTGGCCCTCCTGCCCTACGTGACCGGCTGAGCGGGAGGCAAGCGATGCAGATCATCCTTCTCGAGCGCGTGCCCAAGCTCGGCCAGATGGGCGAGGTGCTCAACGTCAAGCCCGGCTACGCCCGCAACTTCCTGATCCCGCAGGGCAAGGCGCTGCGGGCGACCAAGGCCTCGATTGCCGACTTCGAGAAGCGCCGCGAGCAGCTCGAGGCCCACAATCTCGAGCGCAAGCAGGACGCCCAGGCCATGGCCGGCAAGGTCCAGGGCCAGATGGTCACCCTGCTGCGCCAGGCGAGCGAGACCAGCCAGCTCTACGGCTCGGTCAACGCCCGCGACGTGGCGGTGGCGTTCACCGAATCGGGCATCACCCTGGATCGGCAGCAGGTCCGGCTCGACCAGCCGCTCAAGACCCTGGGCCTGCACGACGTGACGGTGGCACTGCATCCCGAGGTCGAGGTGACCGTCAAGGTCAACATCGCCCGCTCGCAGGCCGAGGCCGACCTCCAGGCCGGCAAGGCGGCACCCGAGGCGCCGGCCGAGGAAGAGGAGGAGCGCGAGCTCACCCTCGAGGAAGAGCTCGCCGCCCTGATCTGACGCACACGCGGGTGCTGAAGCGCTTTGGCGCTGCAGCATTTCGCGCTTGTCGCGGTGCGGGCCGGGCGATAGCGTCTGCCACGGGCGCGACAATTGGGCACGCGCCGTTTCGACAGGGACGAGGATGAGCCTAGGCAAGGTCGAGGCCCAGACGGCTGCGACGGTGAGCAAGCCGGCGGTGGTCAAGAAGTACGCCAACCGCCGTCTCTACAACACTGCCACCAGCAGCTACGTCACCCTCGACGAGCTCAGCCAGATGGTGCGCAAGGGCGAGGAGTTCGTGGTGTTCGACGCCAAGACCGGCGAGGACATCACCCGCTCCGTCCTGACCCAGATCATCCTCGAGGAGGACAGCAAGGGCCGCAACCTGCTGCCCATCGGCTTTCTGCGCCATGTCATCGGCTATCTACGACGACAGCCTGCAGTCATTCCTGCCGCGCTATCTCGAGATGAGCATGGAGAACTTCGCCAAGCATCAAGACCAGATGCGCTCCTATGTCGAGCAGACCTTCGGCCGGTTCTTCCCGCTCAACCAGCTCGAGGACATGACCCGCCAGAACATGGCCCTGTTCCAGCGTGCGGCCAGCATGTTCCGCACCTTCCCCGGTGCCGAGGGGGAAGAGCAGGCCAGCGCCGACGAGACCTGGCAGGTCCGCCCGGCGCCGGCGGGCGCGGACAAGCCGGCCGGCCTCGATCAGGAGATGCGCGAGCTGCGCAGCCGCATGGAATCGCTGCAGCGCCAGCTCGACATCATGCAGAAGCCGCGGTCGACCGCCGAATAGGCGGCCGCGCCGCGGCCGCTCACTCCTCGGGCTCGAGCATCCCGAACGCCGGCCCGTAGCTGATCTGGCTGCTCCAGTAGCGCTCCAGGCTCATCAGGGCCTGGTTGGTCTGCCGCAGCTGCTCCTCGCCGACGAACTTGCCCGCCAGCTCGTCGCTGTTGCGCTGGTAGAGCTCGCCGATCCGGGCGGTCAGGTCGAGGCCCTTGGCCGACAGACGCACCCGCGTCATCCGCCGGTCGTGCGAGGAGCGCTCCTGGATCAGGTAGTCGTTCTCTACTAGTTTTTTAACATTGTAAGAGACATTCGACCCCAGGTAGTAGCCGCGCACCGTGAGCTCGCCGACGGTCAGCTGTTCCTCGTTGATGTTGAACAGAATGAGTGTCTGAACATTGTTGATGTCCTCGATACCCAGTCGGTCCAGTTCGGCCTTGATCACGTCGAGGAACCGCCGGTGAAGGCGCTCGATGAGACGAATGCTGATAAGGTATTGTTCCTTCACGTCCGCCTCGGTTCTCGATTCATCGCCTCGTGCCGCCGGCCGACTAATGCCGGAACGACCCTAAGCGGGTTCGCCTTCGATCATCTTGATAATGGCGGAAAAATCCAGCCCTTCATTGCCGCTGGCCGCGAACAGGCTGTAGAGCTGGTAGGCTTCCGCGCCCATGGGTGTGGTCGCACCGGCCGTCTGCGCCGCCGCCTGCGCCAGCCGCAGGTCCTTGAGCATCATCGCGGTCGTGAAGCCGGGCCGGTAGTCCCGATTGGCCGGCGACGACGGGACCGGGCCCGGGACCGGGCAGTAGCTGGTCAGCGACCAGCACTGGCCCGAGGATACCCGGCTGATCTCGAACAGCCGCTCGGTCGGCAGGCCGAGACGCCGCGCCAGCGACATCGCCTCGCAGACCGAGATCATCTGGATGCCCAGCATCATGTTGTTGCAGATCTTGGCCGCCTGCCCGTTCCCGGCCCCGCCGGCATGGATCACGGCCTTGCCCATCTGCGCCAGGAGGGCCTGGGACGCGCGCGAACGCCGCCTCGGGGCCGCCGACCATGAAGGTCAGCGTGGCGGCCTCCGCACCCGCCACGCCACCGGAGACCGGCGCGTCGACCATGGCGAACCCCCGCGCGGCGGCGGCGGCGGCGACGGTGCGCGCGGTCTCCACGTCGATGGTCGAGCAGTCGATCAGGACGGCACGCTGGGCGGCGGCGGCGAAGACGCCGCCCTGGTCGAGGTAGACCGCGCGCACGTGACGGCCCTCGGGCAGCATGGTGACCACGAAGTCGGCGCCGCCCACCGCCTTCGCGGCGCTCGCGGCGCGGCTGCCGCCCGCTTCCGCGAGCCGCTCGATCGCCGCGGTGCTGACGTCGTAGCCCTGGACGACGTGACCTGCCTTGACCAGGTTGCGCGCCATGGGCAGGCCCATGTTGCCGAGCCCGATGAATCCGATCCGTCGCCATCTCATCCTCCTGAGCCCAGGGGCTCAGACGTCGTCCCAATCCAGGGGCAGAACGCCCGCCTCCGGCGTCGCCATGCACGCTGCGATCGCGGCGTCCGACACCTCGGCGAGGCTCGCCGGTCGCCAGCGCGGCCGACGGTCCTTGTCGACGAGCAGCGCACGCACGCCCTTCGACGAAATCATGCCCCCGAGAGCACACCGTGGACCATCCGGTACTCGAGCCGCAATGCCTCTTCGATGGTCGAGCCCCCGGCCGCGGCGCAGCTGGGCGAAGGTGAGCGGCCAGCGCGAAGGGCGACTTGGTCGCCAGCTCCGCCCGTTGTGCGGCGCCGAAGCCGCCCGGCTCCTCGGCCAGCAGCGCCAGCACGCCCGCCAGCGTGTCGGCGCCGAAGCAGCGGTCGATGGTCGGCCGGTGCGCGCGCAGGACGGGCTCGGCCGGTACCAGCTCGTGGCCGGCCAGCAGCTCGACGATGGCGGCATGCGGGATCGTCCGCCGCGGCGCAGCCGGCCAGCCCGGCCTCGATCGCGCCGAGATCGGCCGCGGCCACGGCGTGGGTGGCGATCCCGGCATCGACGCAGTCGGTCGCCGCGCAGCCGCGCGCCGGTCAGGCCGAGATACATCCCGACCTCGCCCGGGCAGCGCGGCAGGAACCAGGTGCCGCCGACGTCGGGGAAGAAGCCGATGCCGGTCTCGGGCATGGCGAACAGGGTGCGCTCGGTGGCGATCCGGAAGTCGGCCATGCACCGAGATGCCGACGCCGCCGCCCATGGTGATGCCGTCGATGCAGGCGACGTAGGGCTTGGGGTAGGTGTGGATGCGCCAGTTCAGCCGGTACTCGTCGCGGAAGAACGGCATCGCCGCGGCCACGCCGCCGGTCCGCAGGCAGATCGGTCGACCGCCACGATGTCGCCGCCGGCGCAGAACGCCCGGCCCGGCGCCGCCTTGACCAGGACGGCGCCGATCTCCTCGTCGTCGCGCCACCGGGCCAGCTGCAGGCTCAGTTCGCCGGACCATGGCGTGGGTGAGCGCGTTCAGCGCCTGCTGGCGGTCGAGGATCGCCACGCCCAGCCGGCCCTGGCGCTCGAAGCGGATGTCCGCGGTCATTCGGCCAGGAGCCGGCGGGCGATGATCACGCGCATGATCTCGTTGGTGCCCTCGAGGATCTGGTGCACGCGGCAGTCGCGCAGGTAGCGCTCGATCTCGTAGTCCTGGATGTAGCCGTAGCCGCCGTGCAGCTGCAGCGCCTCGTTGACGACCTTGAAGCCGATGTCGGTGGCGAAGCGCTTGGCCATGGCGCAGTGCAGGGTCGCGTCGGGATCGGCCGCGTCCAGGCTCGCGGCGGCGCGGTGCACCATCAGCCGGGCGGCCTCGAGCTCGGTCGCCATGTCGGCGAGCCGGAACTGCAGTGCCTGGAAGTCGGCGAGCCGGCGGCCGAACTGGCGCCGCTCCTTGAGGTAGGCCGTGGCACGCTCGAGGCAGGCGCGCGCCGCACCCAGCGAGCAGGCGGCGATGTTCACCCGGCCGCCGTCCAGCCCGCGCATCGCGATCTTGAAGCCCTCGCCCTCGGCACCGATCCGGTTCGCCACCGGCACGCGGCAGCCGTCGAAGCTCACCACCGCCGTCGGCTGCGAGCGCCAGCCCATCTTCTTCTCGGGCTTGCCGAACGACAGGCCGGGCGTGCCCTTCTCGACCAGCACCGAGCTGACGCCGGCCGGCCCGTCGCCGCCGGTCCGGCACATCACGAGGTAGAGGTCGCTGACCCCGGCCCCGGAGATGAAGGCCTTGCTGCCGTCGAGGACGTAGGCGCTGTCGCCGTCGCTGCGCGCCGTGGTGCGCAGGGAGGCCGCATCCGAGCCGGAGCCGGGCTCGGTCAGGCAGTAGCTCGCCAGCAGGCGCATGGCGCACAGGTCCGGCAGCCAGCGCTGGCGCTGCTCCGCGTCGCCGAACGTGTCGACCATCCACGACGACCATGTTGTGGATCGACAGGTAGGCCGCGGTCGAGGTGCAGCCGGCCGCGAGCTCCTCGAACACGAGCGCCGCGTCCAGCCGGGTCATGCCCGATGCCGCCGACATCCTCGCGCACGTAGATCGTGGCCAAGCCCAGGGCCGCCGCCTCGCGCAGGGTCTCGACGGGGAACTGCGCGGTTTCGTCCCAGGTCGCCGGCATGCGGCGCCAGGGCGTCGCGCGCGAAGGCCCGTGCCATGTCGCGCACGGCCGACTGCTCCTCCGTCAGCTCGAACCGCACTCCGCCACTCCCGTCTAGGGTCCAGCATGCAGGTAGCGACCGGCAGACACCCGGTCAATCTTGCGCCCCTCCGGTACCGCTGCCCGGCTGGATCCGTCCGCCAGGCCGAGCCGAGCCCGGCGTGACGTCGGGGTCCGGTTGCGGTGAAGCCGCTCGGGCGGTAGTAACGGCCGGATGAGCGCGGAACCAAGAAGACGACCGGGAGGTCGGCCGTGAGCCAACCGAGCTACCTGGTGCCACCGGCACCCTACCCCGCCAACCGCATGCGTCGCCTGCGCCAGCATGGCTGGAGCCGCCGCCTGGTGGCGGAGCACCGGCTGGCGCCCGCCGACCTGATCCAGCCCATGTTCATCCTCGAAGGCAAGGGACAGCGGCAAGCCGATTGATTCCATGCCTGGAATCGAGCGCCTGTCCGTCGATCTCATGGTGCCCGTCGCCGAGCGGGCGATGGAGCTGGGCCTGCCGGCCATCGCCCTGTTCCCGGTCACGCCGGTCGAGCGCAAGACCGAGGATGCGTGCGAGGCCTGGAACGACGACAATCTGATGTGCCGGGCGATCCGGGCGATCAAGCGCCACTGCCCCGACCTGGGCGTCATCGCCGACGTGGCGCTCGACCCCTACACCAGCCACGGCCAGGACGGTCTCCTGCGCGACGGGGCGATCCTCAACGACGAGACGATCGAGGCGCTGGTGCGGCAGGCGAGCTGCCTCGCCGGGGCCGGCTGCGACATCGTCGCACCGTCGGACATGATGGACGGCAGGATCGGCGAGATCCGCCGGGGCCTGGACGCGGCCGGGCTCGAGCGGACCATGATCCTCTCCTACGCCGCCAAGTACGCCTCGGCCTTCTACGGCCCGTTCCGCGAGGCGGTGGGCTCGGCCGGTGCCCTGGGCAAGGCCGACAAGAAGACCTACCAGATGGACCCGGCCAACGGCTGCGAGGCCCTGCGCGAGGTGGCGCTGGACATCGCCGAGGCCGCCGACATGGTGATGATCAAGCCGGGCCTGCCCTATCTCGACGTGATCCGCCTGGTGAAGGACGCCTTCCAGCTCCCCACCCTCGCCTACCACGTGTCCGGCGAGTACGCGATGATCAAGGCCGCGGCGGCGAACGGCTGGCTCGACGGCGAGGCCGCCATGCTCGAGAGCCTGCTCGCCTTCAAGCGCGCCGGGGCGGATGCCGTCCTGACCTACGCGGCCCTGGCCACCGCCGAGCGGCTGCGCGCGCGCGACTGAGCCAGATGGCACTCCTGGGTCGGGAAATCTCGGACCCGGGTGCTGCCGACGAGCTGTGGCGCCTGCCGCTGAGCGCATGGCTCAGCGAACTCGATGCGAAACCGACCGGCCTGAGCGGCGACGAAGCGGCGCGGCGACTTGGACGCCACGGCCCCAACGACGCCATGGCGCGACGTCGCCGCCCGCTGGTGCTCCAGTTTCTCGCCCGCTTCGGCAATCCGCTGGTCCTGGTGCTGCTCTTCGCCAGCGCCCTCTCCGCCCTGACCGGCAACCTGACCAGCTTCGTGATCATCACCGTGATCGTGCTCTTGAGCGTGGTGCTCGACTTCGTCCAGGAGGTGCGGGCCCAGAATGCGGTCGAGGCGCTGCGGCGCTCGGTGGCCCTTCGCGCCGATGTGCGGCGCGACGGCAGCCAGGTCTCGATCCCCGTCGACCGGCTGGTGCCGGGCGACGTCGTTCACCTCGGTGCCGGCGACATCGTGCCCGCCGATGGCCGGCTGCTCGAGTCCCGGGATCTGTTCGTCAACCAGGCACTGCTGACCGGGGAGCCCTATCCGGCGGAGAAGCAGGTCGGCGACACGGCCGACCGCCGCCGTGTTCATGGGCACATCGGTCATCAGCGGCAACGCGGCCATGCTGGTGTGCCGCACCGGTGCGCGGACGGCCCTGGGCAATCTTGCCGGTACGCTGGCGACGCAGCGGGCACCCGATGCGTTCGAGATCGGCGTGCGCCGGTTCGGGCTGCTGATCCTGCGGCTCACCGTCCTGCTGGTCCTGTTCGTGCTCGTGGCCAACGTGCTGTTCCATCGCCCGTGGCTGGAGTTGCTGCTGTTCGCGCTGGCCCTGGCCGTGGGCCTGACCCCCGAGCTGCTGCCCATGGTGGTGACGGTGACGCTGGCCGGTGGGGCCAAGCGCCTGGCCGCGCGCAAGGTGATCGTGAAGCGGCTGGCCGCGATCCACGACCTGGGTGCGATGGACGTGCTGTGCACCGACAAGACGGGCACCTTGACCGAGGCCAGGATCAAGGTGGTCCGCAACATCGACGCGCGGGGAGTCGAGAGCGACCGGGTCCTCGAGCTGGCCTACCTCAACAGCTTCTTCGAAAGCGGGATCAAGAGCCCGCTCGACGACGCGATCCTGGATCGCGGCAGGCGGAGGTCGACCGGTGGCACAAGCTGGACGAGGTGCCCTTCGACTTCGAGCGGCGGCGGGTCTCGGTGCTGCTGCAGCACGGCGGAGATCGCCTCCTGGTGGTCAAGGGAGCGCCCGAGGACGTCCTGCGGCTGTCGATCGCGGTCGAGGCCGAGCCGGGATCGGCGGTGCCGATGGACGATGTCGCGCAGCGGCGCCTGTTCGATCTGTTCGAGCGTTTCGGCGAGGAGGGCTTCCGCGTCCTGGCGATCGCCTGGCGGAAGGTCGGCCCGGAACACACCACCGCCGCGGTGACCGACGAGACGGAGCTCACCTTCGCCGGCTTTGTCGCCTTCCTGGATCCACCCAAGGAAAGCCGCCGCGGCGGCGATCAAGGCGCTCGAGGCCAGCGGCGTCAGGGTCAAGATCCTCACCGGCGACAATGAGCGCGTGACCCGCCACGTCTGCGCCGAGCTCGGCGCTCGAGATCGGCGGCGTGATCACCGGTGACGAGCTGACCGCGCTCAGCGACGAAGCGCTCCTGGCGCGACTGCCGTCGGTCAATCTGTTCTGCCGGGTCGCACCGCAGCAGAAACGCCGGGTCCTGCTCGCCCTCAAGCGGCTGGGGCTGGTCACGGGCTTTCTGGGTGACGGCATCAACGACGCTTCGGCACTCCACGCGGCCGACGTCGGCATCTCGGTCGACGGTGCGGCCGACGTCGCCAAGGAAGCCGCGGACCTGGTGCTGCTGGAGCACGACCTGGCCGTGGTGCACGACGGCGTGATGGAGGGGCGGCGCACCGTCGAGAACGTCACCAAGTACATCATGATGGGCAGCAGCTCGAACTTCGGCAACATGTTCAGCATGGCCGGGGCGGCGCTGTTCCTGCCGTTCCTGCCGATGCTGCCGACGCAGGTGCTGCTGAACAACCTGCTCTACGACTGCTCGGAGATCGGCGTCCCGCTGGACCATGTCGATCCCGACGCCCTGGCCAAGCCGACCCGCTGGAACTTGCCGCTGATCGAGCGCTTCATGCTGGTCATGGGCCCGGTGAGCTCTCTGTTCGACTTTCTCACCTTCGGCGCGCTGCTCTACGTGTTCTCGGCGGGCGAGGCCCTGTTCCAGACCGGCTGGTTCATCGAGTCGCTGGCGACGCAGACCCTGGTCATCTTCGTCATCCGTACGCGCGGCGCACCCTGGCGCAGTCGGCCCCACCCCGCCCTCGCGGCACTCGCGGTTGGCGCCGCCCTCGTCGGCGTGCTCCTGCCGCTGAGCCCGTTCGCCGCCACGTTGGGCTTCGTGGCACCCCCGCCGACGTTCTACCTGTTCCTGGCCGCGGCCGTGCTCGTCTACCTCGCCATGGTCGAGGTCGTGAAGCGGCTGTTCTACCGGTTCATGGCGCCCCGGCCAGGGTGAACACGTGGATGATCGCCCCCTGCACGGCCAGGTGGCGGCCGTCGGGGCTGATCGCGAGGTGGTGGCCGAAATTGGCGTCGCCCGTGTTGGTCGCGGGGCGGATGGTGCGCGCCAGGGCCCAGTTGCGGTCGCGCTCGAACAGGTAGGCCACCCCGCAGCGGTCGCCTTGCGCGCAGTCGGTGCGCGGTGCCCCCACCAGCAGGAGCCGGCCATTGCCCGACAGCGCCACCGTCTCGCCGAAATAGCCCGCCGCCTTGTCGGGCGGCGGCAGGGACCGCGCCAGGTCGAACCGGTCGCCGCGGCGCTGGAAGAGATGCACCGCCTGGTCGCCGCCGACCGCGAGCCAGGCTCCGTCGGCCGACCAGCTCACCGCGTTGGCAAAGCCGTTGTGGCTCTCGGCCAGGCTCAGCTCCTGGACCGGCGCAGGCTCCGCGCCGGCCAGCGGGTAGACCCAGAGGGCACCGGAAAAGCCGGGCTCGCCCGTGCCGCCGGCCAGCGCCACGGTACCGTCGGCCGAGAGTGCCACGGACTGCCCGAAGCGGGTGAAGCCGTCCCGGTCCGCGGGCGGCAGCAGGGTGGCCACGCGCTCCCAGCGCTCGCCCCGACGCTCGAACAGCTCGGCGACGCCGCAATAGCGCTCGCCCGCGGCCGGGGTCCGGCAGTTGCGGTTGAGCGAGCCCAAAAGGAGCCGCCGGCCATCGGCCGACAGCGCCAGGTTCGGGCCCGGCGGCGGGAAGCGCGACCCGACCGGGGCGGTGATCGCGGCACTGCCGTCCGCGACGAAGCCGTCGCCTTCGAGCCGGTAGATTTCCGCCCGCGCGGCACCGTAGTCGTAGATCGCCATGGTGCGCCCGTCGGCCGCCACGCGGGCGGTCACGGTCGGACAGGGCGTGGCCGCGAGCGGGGCACCCGTCGCCGCCTCGCGCCAGTCGGCGCCGGCCCGACGCCATGCCTGGGGCGCCCGGCACTCCGCCGCCGCGTCCGCGATGGCGAAGACGACCTCGCCCCGCCCGTCGATGCCGTCGGTCACCAGCGTGCGGCCGGCGGGGATGTCGGCCTCGCCGAGCTTGGCGGTCGGCGCCTGGCAGCCGGCCAGGGCGAGGCCGGCCAGGAGAAGCACGCAGCGAGGGTCGATGGGCACCGGTTGGCAATCCTTCACCTGCAGGGGTGGCCGAGGCTAGCCCGCCGGCAAGCCGCCGGCTACAGGCCGAGCCAGCGCGTGACGACGGCGGTCTGCGCCGGATCCATGAGTGCGGGGGCATGGCCCACGCCCGGGAAGGTCACGAGCTCGATCGCCGGCCCGCGGCCTTGCATCTCCGTGATCACGTCGGCGGTGAGCAGCACGCTGTCCGCCCCGTGCAGGACCAGGGTCGGGCAGCGGATCCGGTCCCACGTCTCCCACAGATCCATGTCGCGCGTCCGCCGACGGCCAGGAACGGCTCGCGGATCGCCGGGTCGTAGTGCAGACGCAGCCCCTCCGGCGTACGGCGCGAGCTGTGCTCGGCCAGTGCCCGCCACTGCGCGTCGCTGAGCTTGCCGAACGGCGCATGGATGACGCGCAGATGCGCCTCGAGCTCGGCCAGGTCGGCGAAGACGCAGGTCGAGGCCGAGATAGCTGCTGATGTGGGCCGAGGGTCTCGCGGGCGACCCGCGGGCCGATGTCGTTGATCACGAGGCGCTCGATCGGCGAGCGCTCCTCGGCGGCGAGCAGCATGCCGATCAGGCCGCCCATCGAGGTGCCGACCCAGTCGACCCGTGAGAGCCCGAGCAGCTCCAGCAGGCGTGCGAGGTGCCGCGCATAGACCGCGACGTCGTACTGCATGGGATCGGCGAGCCAGCCGCTGCGGCCGCGGCCGGCGACGTCGACGGCGAGCACCCGGCAGCCCCGCTCCGCCAGCGCCGCGGCGAGGACGTCGAAGTCGTGGGCGTTGCGGGTGAGGCCGTGGACGCAGACCACGGTCCGCGCCGCGTCGGCCGCACCCCATTCCAGATAGCCGAGGTCGAGCCCGCCGAACTGGTCGCCGAGCGAGAGCGTCTTTTCCTGCATCCGCCGGCTCCGCTGATCGGATCGTCGCGGGTGCAGGAGCTAGCCGATCGCGCCCGGACTGGCCAGGGCTCAGCGTGCCGCGCGGGCCGCCACCTCGCCGCGGCCGCCGCCGAGCGTGACCGGCTTGGCCCGCAGGGTCTCGCGCCAGACGGTGTAGAGCCCGCTGCCCATCACCAGCGCCATGCCGACGAACATCATCGGGCACCGGCTGGTCACCGAACAGCACCGCACCGAACAGCATGCCCCAGATCATCTGCGAGTACTGGAACGGGGCCACGACCACCGCCGGCGCCTCGCGGGTCGCGAGCACCAGGCCCGCCTGGCCGCAGCCCATGAGCAGGCCAGCCAGCGCCAGCAGCCCGACCTCGCGCCAGCCCGGCAGGACGAAGGTCGAGGGCACCATGGGTGCGCTCACCAGCATGATCGCGACGAACAGGAAGAACAGGATCGAGGCGCTGGTCTCCCGGGCACCGATCCGCTTGAGCGTCACGAGGCCCAAGGAGCCGGTGATCGCCGCCAGCGCGGTCACCACATGCCCGAAGCCCAGCGTGGCGAAGTCGGGCCGGATCATGACCAGGACGCCGACGAAACCCAGGGCCTGCGCCGACCAGCGGTGCCAGCCGACCTCCTCGCGCAGCAGCACCGCGGAGAGTGCGGTGACCAGGATCGGCGTCGCGAACAGGATCGCGTAGACCTCGGTGAGCGGCAGCATGGCGAAGCCCGCCCAGGCGAGCAGGGCGCAGACCGCGGTGAGGCCGGCGCGCAACGCCACCAGCTGCCAGCGCTGCGGCACGATCGCACGCCACCCGCCGCGCCCGATGGTCAGCACGGCGACGGGCAGGAGCGCGAACAGTGCTACCGAGAACGCGATCTGGAACACCGAGAAGCGGGCGCTCGACAGCTTGATCATCGCGTCGGCGGTCGAGAAGCTGGCATAGCTGAGCACGGCGAACCCGATACCGCGCAGGCCTACGCCGCGGGCCAGTGCCGTCTGCAGGGTGGACATCGTTGACTCGCAGGCAGGTCCGCTGGCCGGTCGCCAGCAACCCCAATATATTGCGCCGCAACAAAGTGAGCTGTGTTATTCGCGCATCATGCCCATGCAGGTATGTCACAGCACGGGCGATCACACTTCGGCGAACAGCTCCGTCGACAGGTAGCGCTCGGCGTTGGACGCGACGATCGCGACGATGCGCTTGCCGGCCATCAGCGGGCGCGCGCCGATCTCGAGCGCCGCGGCGATGGTCGCACCGGAGGAGATCCCCACCGGCAGGCCCTCGAGTGCCGCGGCACGCCGCGCGGTCGCGAACGCGGTCTCGTTGCCGATGCGGATGACCTCGTCGACCAGGCTGCGGTCGAGATTGGCCGGCACGAAGCCGGCACCGATGCCCTGGATCTTGTGCGGTCCGGGCTTGCCGCCCGAGAGCACCGCACTGTCCTCGGGCTCGACCGCGACGAAGCGGATGTCCGGCCCGCGGCCGCGCAGCGCCTGGGCACAGCCGGTGATCGTGCCGCCGGTGCCGACGCCGGCCACGATCGCGTCCAGCCGGCCGCCGGTGTCGCGCCAGATCTCCTCGGCCGTGGAGCGCCGGTGGATGGCGGGGTTGGCCGGGTTCTCGAACTGCTGCAGGACGATGGCGTTGGGCTGCTCGGCGAGGATGCGCTCGGCGGCGATGAGCGCCCCGCGCATGCCTTGCGCCGCCGGCGTCAGCTCCAGCTCCGCACCCAGGAGCTTCAGCATCTTGCGCCGCTCGAGCGACATGCTCTCGGGCATGGTGAGGATCAGGCGGTAGCCCTTGGCGGCGCAGACGAACGCCAGCGCTATCCCGGTATTGCCCGAGGTCGGCTCGACGATGACGCTGTCGGGGCCGAGCTGGCCCGCGCGCTCGGCCGCCTCGACCATCGCCAGGGCGATGCGGTCCTTGACCGAGGACAGCGGGTTGAAGAACTCCAGCTTGACCAGGACCTCGGCCAGGCAGCCCTCCAACTCCGGCAGCCGGTTGAGGCGCACCAGCGGCGTGTTGCCGATCGCCTCGCAGATGGATCCCAGGATGCGGCCACGCTCGGGCGCGGCGTGGGCCTCCGATCCGGCAGGCAAGTCCATGGCCCGTTTTCCCCAGACGTGAAGCGGGCCACATTATCCATCGCGCGCCCTGCGTCCAGAGCGCGGCGCTCAGATCACGAAGTCGAAGCTCTTGCGCCCTTCGCTCTCGATGGCCTTGCGCTCGGCCTCGCGGCACAGGTCCTCGACCGTGACCCCGTCCAGGCGCGACATCAGGTCGTTCTCCAGCTCGTCCCAGAACGGCGCGATCACGCGGGTACCCAGCGCCGAATCCGACACCGGCCCCTCTTCGCCGACGGGCTCCTCGAGGCCCTGCACGACCCGGACGATCTCGGCCACGCTGATGCGGCGCCGCTCGCGCGCGAGCCGGTAGCCGCCGCGCGGGCCACGGACGCCCTTGAGCACGCCGGCCCGGACCAGCTGCTGCAGCACCTGCTCGAGATAGCGGCGCGGCAGGCCCAGCCGCCGCGCGATATCCTGGCTCTGCACCGGCTCCGATCCGCCGTGATAGGCGACGTCGACGACGGCTTCGAGGGCGAGAGCGAGTTTCTTCGACGGCCTCAGCATCAGCCAGCACCTCCTTCCTCGTCACCACGCGCCGGATGCGTGCCGCCGCTCATGCCCCGGTCGACCCGAACCCGCCGCCACCCCGACCCGTCTCACCCTGGTCGATCATGCGCTCGTCCCAAACCGCGGCCGCGACGGGGGCCACGACCAGTTGTGCAATCGCGGCCCCGCGCCCGACGGTGAAGAATACGGCGCCGAGATTGATCAGGATCACCCCGATCTCACCGCGATAGTCGGCATCGATCGTTCCAGGCGCGTTGAGCACCGTGACGCCGTGGCGCAGGGCCAGGCCCGAGCGCGGCCGCACCTGGGCCTCGTAGCCTTGCGGCAGGGCCAGGCGGATGCCCGTGGGCACGAGCAGCCGCTCCATCGGTGCCAGCGGCACCGGCCCGGCCACGGCCGCCAGCAGGTCCAGGCCGGCGGCACCGGCGGTCGCGTAGGCAGGCAACGGCAGATCGCGCCCGTGCGGCAGCCGTTCGATCGGGATGCGCACGCGGTTCATGGCGAACCGGCGAAATGCTGCGCGATGCGCTGGGCCAGCCGCCGGGCCAGGGCCAGCTTGTCCAGTTCCGGCCAGGCATCGGCCGGGCCGTCACCCGTCAGCAGCAGGACCTGGTTCATGCTCCCGCCGAACACACCCGTTCCGGGCGACACGTCGTTGGCCAGGATCCAGTCGCAGCCCTTGCGCGCGAGCTTGGCCCGCGCCTTGGCTTCGAGATCGCCGGTCTCGGCGGCAAAGCCGACGACGAGCCCCGGCCTCGCTGCACCCGCCGACAGCGTGCGCAGGATGTCCGGGTTCTCGACCAGCTCGATCACCGGCGGCGGCTCGCCCGCCTTCTTCTTGATCTTGCCCGTCGGGCACTGCGGCCGGTCGCCAGTCGGCGACGGCCGCCGCGCAGACCGCGATGTCGGCCGGCAGGGCGGCCTCGGCCGCGCGCAGCATCTCCACCGCCGTCTCGACCCGGACGACCGTCACCCCGGCCGGGTCCGGCTCCTGGACCGGGCCGCTCACCAGCGTCACCGTGGCACCGGCCTCGGCCAACGCCCTGGCGATGGCGTGGCCCTGCCGCCCGGAGGAATGGTTGGAGATGTAGCGGACGGGATCGAGCGGCTCGCGGGTCGGCCCGCTGGTGACCAGGGCGCGCCGGCCGGCCAGCGGCCGGTCGCCCGGCACGAGCACCGATTCGATCGCGGCCAGGATCTCGTGCGGCTCGGCCATGCGCCCCGAGCCGACCTCGCCGCAGGCCATGTCGCCGGGATTGGGCCCGACGACGCGCACGCCGTCCTCGATCAGGCGCACGAGGTTCCGGCGCGTCGCGGGATGCGCCCACATCTGCGGGTTCATGGCGGGTGCGATCAGCACCGGCTTGTCGGAGGCCAGGAGGAGGGTCGAGGCGAGATCGTCGGCGAGGCCCGCCGCCATCTTGCCCATGAGGTCGGCGGTGGCCGGGGCCACCACCACGAGGTCGGCCTCGCGCGACAGCCGGATGTGGCCCATCTCGGCCTCGTCGGTCAGCGAGAACAGGTGCTCGTAGACCTTCTCGCCAGCGAGGCTCGCCACCGAGAGCGGCGTGACGAACTGGCCCGCGGCGCCGGTGAGCACGCAGCGGAAGGCCAGCCCGCGCTCGCGCCCGCGCCGGATCAGCTCCAGGCATTTGTAGGCGGCGATCCCACCACCGATGATCAGGAGGATGCGCCGCCCGTTCAACACCTTGCTGCACCACCGCATATGCAATCTACGGGAACAAGGTGGAGTACGCGGGCGCTTCGGCAAGGGCCTCGGCCGCGCAAACCGGCAAGATCATGACTCTAGCCGGCAGCTGTCCGGCTCGGCAGGCGCTGACGGACCTGGTCGAACCCGGCCCAGGGGTCGGCGCGGTGCCGGACCAGGTCCGGGACCGACGCCAGGTTGAACGCGCGCGGGTCGAGCGTGCCGGTGACCTCGTCCCAGGCAACGGGCATGGCCACCGTGGCCCCGGGCCGTGCGCGCAGCGAATAGGAGCCCACCGCGGTGGCGCCGTTCTCGTTGCGCAGATAGTCGATGAAGATCCGTCCGCGCCGCGCCGCCTTCGCGAGCTTCGCCGTGTAGCGCCCCGGGCTGTCGGTCGCCATGCTCCGGGCGAGCCCGGCTGCGAACCGCTTGGCGCCGGGCCAGCCCTGCCGGCGCTCGATCGGTACCACGACGTGCAGCCCCTTGCCGCCGGTGGTGCGCGCGAAACTGGCGAGGCCCATGGCGTCGAGACGCGCGCGCAGGTCGTGAGCGGCCGCCACCACCAGGGCCCAGTCGAGCCCCTCGGCCGGATCGAGGTCGAACACCAGCCGGTCCGGGCGGTCGAGCCGGTCGGTCCGCACACCCCAGGGGTGCAGCTCGATGGCACCGAACTGGACCAGCGCCAGGAGGCCCTCCAGCTCGTCGACGGCGAAGTACTCCTCGGGCCCCTCCTTGCCCGCCACGGCCACCGGGCGGACGGATTTGGGCATGCCGCGCATCAGGTGGCGCTGGAAGAAGCACGCACCCTCCGCCCCCGACGGGCAGCGCAGCACGCTCAGCGGGCGGCCGGCGATCCCGGCCAGGACGCGATCGCCCATGGCACGGTAGTAGTTCCAGACGTCGCCCTTGGTCGTGGGTGGCTCGGCGATCACCACCCGGTCGGCGCTGCTCAGGCGCACCCTGCCCACCCGCAGCGGCACGTTCCGTTCGGCCGATCCGCTCACGAGATCCTCGCGCATCCCCAGCCAGCTCGCATGCCGCAGCATCCCGTCGGGTGTCCGCTCCTGGTAACGAACCGCCGCCAGGAGCCGCGGCTCCACCCAGCGGACCCCGCGCCGCATGGCGGCCGGCACCGCGTCGAACGGCATGGTAGCGCGCCGCAGGGGCTCCAATGCGGCGAGAATCCGCTCCTCGTCCGCGGCATCCCACCCGGTGCCGACCCGGCCCGCATAGACGAGCCGACCCTCGACCTCATGGCCCACGGCCAGCGCGCCGAGCCCGCCCTTGCGGCCCCTGACGGGCGTGTATCCACCGATCACCACCTCCTCGCGGGCGGCGCATTTGAGCTTGAGCCAGTCCCGGCCGCGCCCCGAGCGGTACGGCCGGTCGGCGCGCTTGGCGATCAGGCCCTCCGCGCCGAGGCCGCAGGCGTGGCGCAGCAGTTCGTCGCCGGCACCGCCGACATGGTCGCTGTAGCGGATGACCCGGGAGCCGTGCAGCAGGACGGCCAGCTCCTGCTTGCGCTCGCGCAGCGGCCGCGCGCGCAGGTCGGTGCCGTCGAGGAACAGGAGGTCGAAGGCGTAGCAGACGATGCCCGACCCATCGCCCTCCAGCGCCCGTCGCAACCGCGCGAAGCTGCTGACCCCGTTCTCGTCCACGACCACGGCCTCGCCGTCGATCAGCGCCGAGTGGACCGGCAGTTCCTGCGCGGCGGCGGCGATGGCCGGGAACCGGCCGGTCCAGTCGTGCCCGCCACGGGTGCGCACGGTCACCTCGCCGGCCGCGATCCGCACCTGGCAGCGGTAGCCGTCGTGCTTGATCTCGAACAGCCAGTCCGTCCCGTCCGGCGGCGAGGTCGCCGTCGTCGCGAGCTGCGGCGTCACGAACTCGGGCAGCGTGCTTTTGGCCTCGCGCGCCGGCGCCGCGGCCGCGATCTCGGCCATCGAGCGCCCCGAGCGCACGCTGACATCGTCCTCCGGCAGGGGCCCGTCGCCCGGCCTGGCCGCGTCGTCCCGCTCCTTGATCAGCAGCCAGGGCTCCTGCTTCTCCGCGCGCTTCTTCTTCATGCGCACGAGCATCCACGCACCCTGCAGCTTGTGCCCATGCAGCCTGAACTTCAGCCGGCCCTCGGCATGATCCGCGTCCGGGTCGCCCTCGGGCTCCCAGGTGCCGCTGTCCCAGAGCATGACCGTGCCGCCGCCATACTCGCCCTTCGGGATCGCCCCCTCGAACGTGCCATAGTCCAGCGGGTGGTCCTCGACCTGCACCGCCAGCCGCTTGTCCGCGGGATCGAGGCTGGGCCCGCGCGTGACCGCCCAGCTCTTGTAGGCGCCGCCCAGCTCCAGCCGCAGATCGTAGTGCAGGCGGCGGGCGGCGTGCTTGTGCACCACGAACCGCCGCCCCGCCGCGTGCACGGCTGCGCCCTCGGGCTCGGGCGTGCGGCCGAAGTCGCGCTTGGCCCGGTAGTCGGCGAGAGCGGCCGGGCCCTTGGCGTCAGCCCGCCTTGCGCGAGCGGGGCGGCTGCTTGCCACGCGCCGGCTCCTTGGCCTTGCCGGCCTTGCGCGGCAGCTCGCGCACCTCGGCGGTCTGCCCGCGCGGGCGCGCCGCGGCCGGGCGGGGCTTGCCGGCCTTGTCGGCACCCAGGCTGCGCTTGAGGGCTTCCATGAGGTCGACGACCTTGCCCGGGGGTGCCGCGTCGGCCGGTGCGCGGACCTGGCGGTGCTTGACCTTGGCCTCGATCAGCTCGCGCAGGGCTGCCTCGTAGTCGTCCTTGAACCGCTTGGGATCGAAGGGTGCTGCCTTGCGCCTGATCAGCTCCATGGCCAGGCCGAGCTGGTCCTCGTCCACCTCGCCCTTCTCGATCTCGGCGAAGAAGCCCGCGGCCTTCTTGACCTCCTCGGCCGCGCGCAGCGTCTCGAGCAGGAGGCCGGCGCCGGAGGGCTGGATCGCCACCAGGTTCTCGCGCCCGCCCAGCACCACCTCGCCCAGCGCCACCTTGCCGCTGTCCTGCAGCGCGCGCTGGACGACGCGGTAGGCTTCCTGCGCCATCTCCCCGTCGGGCACCACGTAGTAGGGCTTCTCGTAGTAGAGCGGGTCGATCTCGCAGGTGTCGACGAACTGCACGAGGTCGATGGTGTGCCGCGACTCGAGCCTGAGCTTGTCGAGTTCGTCCGGCTCGACGATCACATAGTGGTCGGGCTCGATCTCGTAGCCCTTGACGATGTCGTCATTGGCCACCGGACCCTTGTCGGGCACGATCTTCTGGTAGCGGATCCGCTGTCCGCTCTTGCGGTCGAGCTGGTGGAACTGCACGCGGGCGTTGCTGGCCGTCGCCGTGTGCAGCTGGACGGGAAACGTCACCAGCGAGAGCCGGATGTGGCCCTTCCAGTAGGGTCGCGCCATCGTTCCGCCATGCGTTCGCCCGCCACAATGGCGGGAATCGCGGCGGGAACCGCGGCGCGGCCGGTCGCGTTCCTCTGGGTTCTTCAAGAAGCCGGGGACAACCGGCGCACAAGCTGTGCCTTGAGCGTGGACAGCCTGTGGATAACTTGGCGCCGCCTCAGAGCAGGCCGCCCAGCACCACGCCCGCCGCCAGCGCCAGGACCGGTGCCAGCCAGCGCCAGTCCGTCCCGTCCCGGTGCTGGCGCTCCCCCCGCTCCGACCGGTCGGCCTCGGCCGCGACCCGCTCGAGCCGTGCCACCAGCACCGGCAGTGCCCGGAGCATGGCCACCCCCTCGCCCACCGCGTGGCGCAGCTGCGCCTCGGGCCCGAGATTCTCGCGGATCCAGCCCTCCACCAGCGGCTGGGCCACCTGCCAGATGTTGACGTTCGGATTGAGCGCCCGCCCGACACCCTCCGAGACCGCCATGGTCTTCTGCAGCAGGACCAGCTGCGGCTGCTGCTGCATCTCGAACTGCTCGGCCACGGTGAGCAGCTGGCCCAGGAGGCGGCCGATCGAGATCTCGTTGAGCGGCAGGTCGAGGATCGGCTCGCCGATGGCGCGGCAGGCCTGCTGGAACGCCGGCTGGTCCTGGTGCGCTGGCACGAACCCGGCCGTGAAGAACACGGCGGCGACCCGGCCATAGTCGCGGCTGAGGAACCCCACCAGGATCTCGGCCAGGTGGCGGCGCATGGCGAGGTCGATGCGGCCCATGATGCCGAAATCGAGGGCCACGATCCGGCCCTCCGCGTCGATCAGCATGTTCCCGGGGTGCATGTCGGCGTGGAAGAAGCCGTCGCGGAACACCTGGTTGAAGAAGACCACCGCCGCCTGGGCCAGGATCGCGTCGGGATCGTGGCCCTGCTTCGATCAGCCGCGCGCGCTCGTCGGCCGGCATGCCCGAGACCCGCTCGAAGGTGACCACGCGCTGGGCGGTCCGCCGCCAGTCGACCCGGGGCACCTTGAAGCCCTCGTCCTCGGCACAGTTCTGGCCGAACTCGGCCGCGGCCGCGGCCTCCAGGCGCAGATCCATCTCGCGGCGGGTGGTGGTGGCGAGCATGCGCACGGAATCGACCGGCCGGTAGCGGCGCAGCGCCGGCCGCAGCCGCTCGGCCCACTCGGCGAGCCACAGGAGGAAGTCGAGATCGCGCTCGATCGCGGCCTCGATCCCCGGCCGCAGGATCTTGACCGCCACCTCCTCGCCCTCGGGCGTCACGGCGAAGTGCACCTGCGAGATCGAGGCCGCCGCCACCGGCTCGTCCGAAAACGAGGCGAACAGCTCGCCCAGCGGCCGTTCCAGCTCGGCCTCGACCAGCGCCTTGGCCTTGGCCGAGGGGAAGGAGGGCAGCCGGTCCTGCAGCTCGGTCAGATCCTGGGCGATGGCGTCGCCCAGAAGATCGCCGCGCACCGAGAGCGACTGGCCGAGCTTGATGAAGGCGGGCCCCAGCTCCTGCAGGGCACGGGCCAGCCGCTCGCCCGGCCGGCCCTTGGCGCGCCGGTTGGCCATCCGCTCGGCCAGCCAGCGCACGGCACCCGGCACCGGCAGCAGGTCCAGGGGAAACAGCGCGTTGTGCCGGGCAAGGCAGCGGGCGGTCGCGATCACCCGCGCGCCGTTGCGCAGATCGCGGAGCATCAGCGCGGCTTGCGGCCGACGAGGCTCACAGGCGCCAGCCGGAGTGGATGGCCGCGATGCCGCCCGACAGGTTGCGGAAGCGCACCTGCTCCAGCCCGGCATCCTTCATCAGGGCGGCGAAGGCCTGCTGGTCGGGGAACTTGCGGATGCTCTCGACCAGATAGCGGTAGCTGGCCTCGTCCCTGGCGACGTAGCGCCCGAGCAGCGGCACGAGGTTGAACGAATAGGTGTCGTAGAGCTGGCCCAGCACCGGCAGCACGACCTTGGAGAACTCCAGGCACAGGAACCGGCCGCCGGGCCGCAGCACGCGGCGCGCCTCGGCCAGCGCCTGGTCGATCCGGGTGACGTTGCGGATGCCGAAGGCGATGGTGACCGCGTCGAAGCTGCGGTCGGGGAACGGCAGCGCCATGGCGTCGGCCGCCAGCCAGTCGATCTCCGTCAGCCAGCCGGCATCCATGGCCCGGTCGCGCCCGACGCCCAGCATGGCGTCGTTGATGTCGGCCAGCGTGACCCGGCCGTCGCCATCCAGGCGGTTGAGGAAGCGCATGGCGACGTCGCCGGTGCCGCCGGCGAGGTCGAGCAGGTGCATGCCGCGGCGCGGCGCCAGCCAGTCGAGCAGGGCCTCCTTCCACAGCCGGTGGATGCCGCCGCTCATCAGGTCGTTCATCAGGTCGTAGCGCGAGGCCACGCGCCGGAACACGTCGCGCACGCGCTCGGCCTTGTCCTCCGGTGCGACCTCGTCGAACCCGAACGAGCGGGCGAGGCGGTCGGCGGCCGCCTTCGGGTCGAGCGGGCCGGGCGCGTCCGGGCTTGCGGGGCGTTGCTCACTCATGCAGATAGCGGCGCTCATCCTGGGCTGCGGGTCACGCCTTCTAGGCCGCCGGAGGAACCCCGGCAACCGCAGGCAGGGGCCGGGGGCGTCACGATGCCGGAGCTGCCAGAGGTCGAGACCACCATGCGCGCCCTGGCCGTGCGCCTGGCGGGCCGGCGCGTGGCGGGCCTCGTGCAGCGGCGCGCGGACATCCGCTTTCCCCTGCCCGAGCAGCTGGGCCAGCGCATCCAGGGCCGGACCGTGCTGCGCTTCGCCCGGCGTGCGAAGTACATCGAGTGCTTCCTCGACGACGGTGCCGTGCTCCTCCTGCATCTGGGCATGTCCGGCCGGCTGGTGTTCGACGGCGAGCCCTGCGGCCCGCACGAGCACCTCACCTTCTCCTTCGACGACGGCACGCTGCTGCGCTTCGTCGACCCGCGCCGCTTCGGCATGGTCGACCTGTGGCCGGCGAGCCGCCTGGCCGAGCATCGCTGGCTCGCCCATCTGGGCCTGGAGCCGCTCGATGCGGGCTTCACCGGCCGCAGCCTCCGCACCGTCGCTGGCCGGGCGCCGGACCGCGCTCAAGGTGGCGCTGATGGACCAGCGCCTCGTGGTCGGCGTCGGCAACATCTACGCCAGCGAGAGCCTGTTCCGCGCCCGCCTGGCACCGTCGCGCCCGGCCGGCAGTCTCCTGGTGCCCGAGGCGCAGCGGCTCGCGCGCAGCGTGCGCCAGGTGCTGCGCGAGGCGATCGAGGCCGGCGGCTCGTCCTTGCGCGACTATGTCCAGTCCAACGGCGAGCTCGGCAACTTCCAGCGCAACTTCCGGGTCTACGACCGCGCCGGCGAGCCCTGCCTGGTCTGCGGCGGACCGATCGGGCGCGCGCTCCACGGGGCCAGGGCCACCTTCTTCTGCGCTGCCTGCCAGCGCTGACCGGCGGCGTTTGGTCCCTGGACGACCGGCCGGCGTCCGGTGTCTAACCCGCGCCGGAACTGCGACGGAGGACGGACGCCATGGCTTACGAGACCATCCTGGTGGAGCGCCGCGGCGCGGTCGGCCTGGTCACCCTCAACCGCCCCAAGGCGCTGAACGCGCTCAACGACCAGCTGATCGCCGAGATCGACGCCGCCCTGGGCGAGTTCGACCGCGACGACGCGGTCGGTGCGGTGGTGGTCACGGGCTCGGAGAAGGCGTTCGCCGCCGGCGCCGACATCAAGGAGATGCTGGCCCGCGACTTCGCCGCCGCCAACGGCTCGGACTTCATCGCCTGCTGGCAGCGCATCGCCGCCCACAGGAAGCCGGTGATCGCCGCCGTCGCCGGCTTCGCCCTGGGCGGGGGCTGCGAGCTCGCCATGATGTGCGACTTCATCCTCGCCGCCGACACCGCGAAGTTCGGCCAGCCCGAGATCAACCTCGGCACGATCCCCGGTGCGGGCGGCACGCAGCGCCTGACCCGCGCCATCGGCAAGTCCAAGGCCATGGAGCTGGTGCTGACCGGGCGGATGATGGACGCCGCCGAGGCCGAGCGGTCGGGCCTGGTGGCGCGGGTGGTGCCGGCGGCCGACCTGCTGGCCGAGGCCGTGAAGGTGGCGCGAGGCCATCGCCGCCAAGTCCCAGACGGTCGTGGCCATGGCCAAGGATGCGGTCAACACCGCCTACGAGACCACGCTGGCGGAGGGGATCAAGGCCGAGCGCCGGCTGTTCTACGCCACCTTCGCCACGGACGACCGGCACGAGGGCATGAGTGCGTTCGTCGAGAAGCGCGCCGCCGCGCTTCACCCACCGGTGAGCCCGCGCGCGTTGACGGCGGCGGTCCGCGACGCTATAGGGCGCGCTCGCACATTCCATGAGAGGTTGTAGTGGCGCATCATCGTTCCGCCAAGAAGCGGATTCGCCAGACGGAAAAGCGTACGGTCGTGAACCGTAGCCGGATGAGCCGGATCAAGACCTTCGTCCGCAAGGTCGAGGACGCGCTGGCCAAGGGCGACCCGTCGCTGGCCCAGGCGGCCTTTCGCGAGGCCGAGCCCGAGATCCGTCGCGGGATCACCAAGGGCGTGCTGCACATCAACACCGCCTCGCGCCGGATCTCGCGTCTGTCGCGGCGGGTGAAGGCACTGGCACCGGCCGCTACCCCCGCCTGAACCGCACGGGTTCAGGCAACCTCCATCAGGTTTCGCTGTTTATCGCGTCGGTCGCATTCGCGGCCGGCGCTTTTGGCGTCTGGACCCGGATGAACGCCGTATCCGGGGCACGGTTCTCTCAACCATTACGCAAAAATGGACGTTCACCCTTCGATCCTCTTGCCAGCCCTCGGGACCCCCTCTAGTCTCCGCAGACACACCGGCTGTCTTGTCAGGCAGCTCTTTTGATAGATCAGCAATTGATGGGCGACAGTAGACCGCGACACAAGCGTCGCGTTGTGACAAGCTTGTCCATAGCAGCGTCGTGTCGTCTCTGAGTTGAAAAAGGAGCGCACAGCAGTGCGAAGGAATGACGGAGAAGTGGTCGTGGAAGGCAGCCCGGAACCCCGCCGCCCGGCGTCAGTCTGAGGCTCTGGCAGCCCGCCCCAGGGCGGCACCCCACGAACCACCCATAGTTGGAAGGCGGAGTCTTCGGTGCGTATGGTCCTTCCGCAGGCATCCGATATCGAACATCAGTGGACCCAGGTACGCGGTCTGTTGCGCGCCGAGGTCGGCGACACCGCCTACTCGACGTGGCTCAAGCCCCTCGATCTGGCCCAGGTCGACGGCGACCGGGTGGTCATCGCCGTCCCGACCCAGTTCATGCGCGACTGGGTGGTCGCCCACTATGCCGACCGCATCCGCGGGCTCTGGTCCTCGATCAATCCCGGCGTACGCACCATCGCCCTCAACGTCCGGCCCGCCAACGCCACCCCGGCGCCGGCGGCCGACCGTCAGCCGCCCCCCGCGGCACCTGCCCGTTCGCTGGACGTCGACCAGGCGGTACCCGCCACCGAGATAACCGCACTCGAGGACGCTCGGCGCCCGGCTCGATCCGCGGTTCACCTTCGAGACCTTCGTCGTCGGCAAGCCCAACGAGTTCGCGGTCGCCGCCGCCGAGCGCGTGGCCTCCTCGGGCAAGCCGCCCTTCAATCCCCTGTTCCTCTATGGCGGGGTCGGCCTGGGCAAGACCCACCTGATGCACGCGATCGCGCACCGGGTGAAGCAGCTCGATCCCAACCGCCGGGTGGTCTATCTCTCGGCCGAGAAGTTCATGTACCAGTTCGTGCGCGCCCTGCGTTCGAAGGACACCATGACCTTCAAGGAGCTGTTCCGCTCGGTCGACCTGCTGATGGTCGACGACGTGCAGTTCATCAGCGGCAAGGACAGCACCCAGGAGGAGTTCTTCCACACCTTCAACACCCTGGTCGACCGCGGCCGGCAGATCGTGATCTCGGCCGACCGCAGCCCGTCGGACCTGTCCGGGCTGGAGGAGCGGATCCGCTCGCGGCTGGGCTGGGGCCTCGTCGCCGACATCCACCCCACCACCTACGAGCTGCGCCTGGGCATCCTCCAGGCCAAGGCCGAGCAGCTCAAGGTCGAGATCCCGGAGCGCGTGGTCGAGTTCCTGGCCAGCCGCATCACCAGCAACGTGCGCGAGCTGGAAGGGGCGATGAACCGGATCGTCCATCAGGCCAGCCTGATCCAGAAGACGATCACCATCGACATGGCGCAGGACGTCCTGCGCGACCTCCTGCGGGCCAACGATCGCCGGGTGACGATCGAGGAGATCCAAAAGGCCGTGGTCGAGCACTACGGCATCCGCATGGCCGACATGACCTCGGCCCGCCGCAGCCGGGCGGTGGCGCGCCCGCGGCAGATGGCGATGTACCTCGCCAAGCAGCTGACCCCGCGCTCGCTGCCGGAGATCGGCAAGAAGTTCGGCGGCCGCGACCACACCACGGTCATGCACGCGGTCCGCCAGATCGAGAAGCTGACCGCCGAGGACCGGGCGATCGCCGACGACCTGGAGTCGCTCAGGCGCAAGCTCCAGGCCTGAGCACGCGGGCGCGCACGAAAACTGTCGCCTCCTGGCCAATTTTGCTAGCGTGCGCGTCCCCGCTCGCTCGGGGGCGTTCGAAACATTCCAGGTCGTTCACGGATCGAACCCGCCCATGAAGCTAAGCATCGAGCGCGCGGCCCTGTTGCGGTCGCTGGCCCATGTCCAGAACGTGGTCGAGCGACGCACCACGATACCGATCCTCTCGAACGTCAAGCTCGCGGCCGAGGCCGACCGCCTGGGCCTCACCGCCACGGACATGGACCTCTCGCTGGTCGCGCACGAGCCGGCGCAGGTGCAGCGCAAGGGCACCACGACCGTGGCCGCGCACACGCTGTTCGACATCGTCCGCAAGCTGCCCGACGGCAGCGAGGTCGGCATCGAGCAGGCCGAGGGCGGCGGCGAGGTCACGGTCCGGGCGGCCCGTTCGGTGTTCAACCTGCCCACCCTGCCCGCCGACGAGTTCCCGGCGATCGGCGAGGAGCAGCTGGGCGTGCGCTTCACCATCGCCGCCGCCGACCTCACCCGGCTGATCGACAAGACGCGCTTTGCGATCTCCACCGAGGAGACGCGCTACTACCTCAACGGCATCCACATCCACGCCACCAAGGGCGGCGCCACCGCCATGCTGCGGGGCGTGGCCACCGACGGCCACCGGCTGGCCCGGGTGGAAGTACCCCTGCCCGACGGTGCCGCCGAGATCCCGCCGATCATCGTGCCGCGCAAGACCGTGGCCGAGGTCCGGCGCCTGATCGACGGCATCGGCGGCGAGGTCCAGGTGGGGGTCTCGCCGACCCGGATCCAGTTCGCCTTCGAGCGCGCGGTCCTGGTCTCGCGGCTGATCGACGGCACCTTCCCCGACTATGAGCGCGTGATCCCCGCCGGCAACGACAAGCTGGCCGTGCTCCGCCGCAAGGAGTTCGGCGACGCCGTCGACCGGGTGGCCACGATCTCGACCGAGAAGGCCAAGGCGGTGAAGCTGGCCTTCGACGACGGCACGCTGACCATCAGTGCCGTCAGTGCCGAGACCGGCCGTGCGGTCGAGGAGGTCGAGGCCGATTTCACCGGCGATTCCCTCGAAATCGGCTTCAACGCGCGCTATATCTCCGACATGCTTTCAGGAATTGACGGCGAAACCGTGCGCTTCGAGATGGCGAGCGCGGCGGCGCCGACCGTGGTGCGCGATCCCGGCGACGCGAGCACGCTCTACGTGCTCATGCCCATGCGGGTATGAACGCGGAGCCCCTGGCCCCCGAGCCGGGCACCGCGGGTGTGGCCGGCCGGGCCCAGGCGGTGCGGCGGCTGGAACTGCGCGACGTCCGCAACTACGCCCGCCTCCTGCTCGAGCCGGGCTCCGGCCCGGTCGTGCTCTACGGCGACAACGGTGCCGGCAAGACCAATCTCCTCGAGGCCGTCTCGCTGCTCAGCCCCGGCCGCGGCCTGCGCGGCGCGCGGCTGGCCGAGATCGACCGCAGCGAGGGCGGCGCCTTCCGCATCCGGGCCGAGGTCGACGGCCATCTGGGGCCGTGCGAGCTGGAGACCGGCCACGACCATGCGGCCGAGCGGCGCGGTGCCACCTGCGACGGCCAGCCGCTGCGCAGCCAGAACGGGCTGGGCGAGCATGTCAGCGTGCTCTGGCTCACCCCGGCCATGGACCGGCTGTTCGCCGAGAGTGCCGGCGGCCGCCGCCGCTTCCTCGACCGGCTGGTGCTCGCGGTCGACGCCGCCCACGCCGCGCGCGTCGCCGGCTACGAGCGGGCGGCCCGCGAGCGCGCGCACCTGCTCCGCTCCGGCCGCCGCGACGCGGCCTGGCTGGGTGCGATCGAGCAGCGCATGGCCGAGGCCGCGGTCGCCGTGACCGCCGCGCGGCGCGAGCTGGTGGCCGAGCTCGACGCGGAGCTGGCCCAGGCGCAGCACCACTTCCCCCGCCCCCGCCTGGAGCTGGTCGGCGAGCTCGAGGACTGGCTGGCCGCGATGCCCGCCCTCGCCGCCGAGCAGCGCCTGGCCGACACCCTGGCCGGCAGCCGCGACAGCGACGCGCAGACCGGCAGCACCGCGATCGGCCCGCACCGCAGCGACCTGTCCGCCACCGATTCCCTGCGCGGCGAGGCGGCGGCGCGCTGCTCCACCGGCCGGCAGAAGGCCTACCTGATCAGCGTGATCCTGGCCCAGGCCCAGCTCCGCCGGCGCCGCCACGGCGACCTGCCGATCCTGCTGCTCGACGAGGTGACCGCCCATCTCGACCCGCGCCGCCGCGTCGAGCTGCTCCACGCTCTGGTCGATCTCGGCGCCCAGAGCTGGCTCACCGGCACCGAGGCCCGGCTGTTCGACCCCATCTTGCGGTCGGCCCACGTCCACCATGTCGTCAACGGAGCGCTGAGGCCCCATGAGTGAACCCATCGCCCAGCCCGACGGCGTCTACGATTCGCGCTCGATCCAGGTGCTGGAGGGGCTGGAGGCCGTGCGGATGCGGCCGGGCATGTACATCGGCGACACCGACGACGGCTCGGGCCTGCACCACATGGTGTTCGAGGTGGTCGACAACGCCATCGACGAGGCGCTGGCCGGCTATGCCGACCGGGTCGAGGTCGCGATCAACGCCGACGGCTCGGTCACCGTCTCCGACAATGGCCGCGGCATCCCGGTCGACATCCACGAGGGCGAGGGCGTCTCGGCGGCCCAGGTGATCATGACCGTCCTGCACGCGGGCGGGAAGTTCAACCAGAACAGCTACAAGGTCTCGGGCGGCCTGCACGGCGTCGGCATCTCGGTGGTCAACGGCCTGTCCGACTGGCTGGACTTGCGCATCTGGCGCGACGGCCACGAGCACCACATGCGCTTCGTCGAGGGCGGCGAGCCGGTGGCGCCTTTGGCCGCGGTCGGCCCGCAGGACGGGCGGCGCGGCACCGAGATCACCTTCATGCCCTCGATCAAGGTGTTCTCGCAGACCGAGTTCTCCTACGAGACGCTCGAGCACCGCCTGCGCGAGCTGGCCTTCCTGAACTCGGGCGTGCGCATCCGGCTCAGGGACCTGCGCCAGGACCCGCCCAAGGAGGAGGAGCTGTTCTACGAGGGCGGGGTCGAGGCCTTCGTGCGCTACCTCGACCGCACCAAGCAGGCGCTGCACCCGCCGATCGTGGTGGCGACCGAGCGCGACCGGATCACCGTGGACGTCGCCCTGCAGTGGAACGACGGCTACCACGAGACCATGCTCAGCTTCACCAACAACATCCCGCAGCGCGACGGCGGCACCCACCTCATGGGCTTTCGCACCGCCCTGACCCGGGCCTTGAACAAGTTCGCCGAGGAGAGCGGCACCCTCAAGCGCGACAAGGTCTCGCTCACCGGCGAGGACATGCGCGAGGGCCTCACCTGCGTGCTCTCGGTCAAGATGCCCGACCCCAAGTTCTCCTCGCAGACCAAGGACAAGCTGGTGAGCTCGGAGGTGACCCCGGTCGTCTCCAACGTCATCGCCGAGGGCCTGGCCCTGTGGCTCGAGACCCATCCCGTCGAGAGCAAGCTGATCATGGGCAAGGTGGTCGAGGCCGCCACGGCACGGGAGGCCGCGCGCAAGGCGCGCGAGCTCACCCGCCGCAAGGGTGCGCTCGACATCGCCAACCTGCCGGGCAAGCTCGCCGACTGCCAGGAGCGCGATCCGGCCAAGTCCGAGCTGTTCATCGTCGAGGGCGACAGTGCCGGCGGCTCGGCCAAGCAGGGCCGCGACCGCAGCATCCAGGCGATCCTGCCTCTGCGCGGCAAGATCCTCAACGTCGAGCGCGCCCGCCTCGACAAGGTCCTGGGCAGCCAGGAGATCGGCACGCTGATCACCGCCCTGGGTACCGGCATCCGCGACGATTTCGACCTGGGCAAGCTGCGCTACCACAAGATCGTCATCATGACCGACGCCGACGTGGACGGCTCGCACATCCGCACGCTCCTGCTCACCTTCTTCTACCGCCACCTCGCCGCGATCATCGACGCCGGCCACCTCTACATCGCCCAGCCGCCCCTCTACCGGGTCAAGCGCGGCCAGAAGGAGCGCTACCTCAAGGACGACGCCGCGCTCGAGGCGTTCCTGGTCGACGAGAGCCTGGACGAGGCCCGCCTGGTCGCCGCCGACGGCACGGAGATCGCCGGCCCCACCCTGGCGGCCCTGGTCGAGCAGGCCCGCCTCCTGCGCTCGCTGTTCACCCACCTCGCCCGGCGCGTGCCGGTCGAGCTGGTCGAGGCCATCGCCCTGGCCGGCGGCTTTGCCGAGCAGGCGCTGGACGATCCCGGCCAGGCGCTCGAGATCGCCCAGCGGGTGGCACGGATGCTCACCGGCGGCGGGCGCGGCAGCTGGCAGGCGCACCGCAGCGACGCGGGCGAGCTCGTCTTCCACCAGCTCAAGGGCGAGCGCCGCGAGCGCTTCCGCCTCGACCCGGCCCTGGCCCGCAGCGCCGACGCGCGCCGTGCCGCGGCCCTCCTGGCCGAGATCGGGACCATGTTCACCGGCGAGGCCAGCCTGATCCGCAAGGAGCTCGCGGTCCCGGTCACCGGCCCGGTGGGCCTGGTCGAGGCCCTGTTCCTCGCCGGCCGCAAGGGCCTGGCGATCCAGCGCTACAAGGGCCTGGGCGAGATGAACCCCGAGCAGCTCTGGGAGACCACGCTGGATCCCGACAAGCGCACGCTGCTCCAGGTCAAGGTCAGCCAGGCCGACCAGGCCAACGAGCTGTTCGAGACGCTGATGGGCGACGTGGTCGACCCGCGCCGCGAGTTCATCCAGGACAATGCCCTGAAGGTCGTCAACCTCGACGTGTGAGCCACCGGCGGCCGGCGCCGCGGCCATGCTGGACATGTCGAGATCCGCCGCTGTGCCGGCCGGCGCGAGGCCGACCAGCTGGCCCTCGTCCTGGCCGCCATGGGCATCGCCAGCCGCCAGGTGCCCATGCCGCTGGGCATCGGCCTGTTCGTCGCCGCCGCGGACGCCGCCGACGCGCGCCACGAGCTCGCCGCCTACGAGCACGAGAACGCCCCCCGCCGGCGCGCCGTGCGCCCGGCCGCCGCCATCCACCAGGGCTGGCCCGCGGCGCTGGCCTACGCGCTCCTCCTCCTCTTCTTCTACGGTGCCGCCCGCCGCGACCTGTGGGGCATCGACTGGCTCGAGGCCGGTGCCGTCCAGGCCGGCCTGATGCGCGCCGGCGAAGAGTGGCGTGCCGTCACCGCCCTGACCCTCCACCTCGACCACGGCCACCTGATCGGCAACCTCCTGGCCGGCATGGCCATCGGCACGCTCGCCGCCCAGCTCCTCGGCCCCGGCCTCGCCTGGCTCGCCATCCTGCTGGCCGGCACCCTCGGCAACCTCCTCGCCGCGCTCTTGCGCGCCCCCGACCACACCGCCATCGGCGCCTCGACCGCCGTCTTCGCCGCCCTGGGCATCGTCTCCGCCTTCACCCGCCAGCGCCGCTGGCTGCAACGCGACCTGCGCCTGCGCCGGCTGGCGCCGCTCGGGGCCGGCGTCCTGCTGCTGGCCTATCTCGGCTTCGGCGGCGAGCGCACCGACGTCGGCGCCCACGTGGCGGGGTTCGCGGTGGGGCTCGCGGTCGGGTGGGTGCTGGCGCGCTGGTACGAGCGGGTGCCGCGCGGGACGCGGGCGCAGTGGCGGTATGGTGGGCTCGCGGCGGGACTGCTGCTACTGTCGTGGGCGATCGCCATCGGCGCACGGTGATCGGACGGGACGGGGCATCACGGGGTTGGCGGCACGGCGATGAGCGACACCGAGGCTGACTACCGGGACGATCTGGGCGAAATGGACGGGATCGGCGAACGACCCCTGCCCGACTTCCTGCCACCGCCCGACCGGCTGGTCCGCCGCGAGGACACGGTGAAGGTCACGCTCTCGCTGAGCCGGGCCAGCGTCGACTTCTTCCGCAGCCAGGCCGAGTCGCCAGGGTGATCCCCTACCAGCGCATGATCCGGGCGCTCGTCGACGCCTACGCGCGACGGCACGGGTGACGCTGGCACCGGCCTGCGCACGACCGCTACCATCCGCCGGACATGACCCAAGCCAATCCGCACATCGGCTCCTCCTTCGAGAGCTTCCTCGACGAGGAAGGTATCCTGGAGGCGTGCACGGCGACCGCCATCAAGCGGGTGCTCGCCCGGCAGATCGAGCACGCCATGCAGGAGCGCGGCCTGACCAAGTCGGCCATGGCCAAGGCGATGCGCACCAGCCGCCCGCAACTCGACCGGCTGCTCGACCCCGCCAATCCCTCGGTGACGCTGGACACTTTGCAGCGCGCGGCCGCGGCCGTGGGGCGCAAGCTGAGGCTGGGGGTTGTTTGATCAGTTCGACGTTGATCCAAAGAGTGCCAGCAAGGGCCTAACCAGCGCGCTTACCGTACCGGGCGCGGCGGACCCGAGGGGACGCCACCAAGGCGAAAGAGGCCAGCGTCCGTTGGTGATACCGTCTACGGTGGCTGCCGGGTACGGTACTGCGCGGAGGTCTGACACCGATACACCAGCCAGACCATTGCGCGCCGTGAGCAGAGTTGCGTTGCTTCCACATAGGGAAGGCTCCATACTGCGCTCCGCGTATATGCGGGAAGAATTGAGGGAAGAATATGAATCCCGTCCTATCTCTGATTGCTCTGCTATTGCCAGGTGCAAACGGAGGAGACGCCACAATGCAAAACGATCCCCGTATACAAATGGCCGCTGTAACTTGCTTTAAGAGCGGAGAGCAAGAGAGTGGCATGAATAAGATTTGTTACTACGATTGTCTGGGAAGTACCATTGCCATAAATGTCAAAAATTACCAACTCTGTCCGCTCACTATAAAGCAATAGATCATCCCGCGCCTGCCGAACAGCATCAGGCGGCGGCATCTCAAACGGGCGGCAATGGACGATGTTTGCCAAGCAGTTGGCGGGCCGCGTCATGCCCTTCGATGCGGAGGCCGCCGATGTCTTCGCCAACCAACGCCTTATGCGCGCACTGCTGGGCCATTCGCTCGCCGTCGATGACGGCACAATTCTGGCCATCGCCAGCACTCAAGCGGCACCCGTCGTCACCGGCGAAGGTGGCGGTTTTGCTCGATGCGAGGTGGCGATTATGGATTTGTGACCGCAATGAGAGGATAGCCGCCCGGCCACTGCTTATGACTCCTTGGTGGTACCTGCTACTGGAGCGACCGAAGTAAGATACAGTTGCGGGTCGTTTTGGCTTGCCGGTCCGCGCAACTTGCCCCAGAGTAAAAACGAGCGGCGGCGGAGCTTCAAGACTAGGTGCACCCGCTCGCGGAGGGAACCTGAACGATGACGGCCAGACAGAATCTCGCCCCCATCCTGCAGCATAACGCTAAGGTGATCCAGCATCACGCGACGATCGTGTGCATGTATCTTGAGACAAAGCGCGAGCCAATCGACGACGCCACAATGGAGATGGTGGCCTCCGCGGTGCGTCAGATCCTGGAGCAGGAAGCTGAGGCCAGTTGGCCGCTAGAGCCGATCATCGATCATAACGCATTGGCCGATGCAGTCATCGCCGCCAAGAACCAATCTCGACCTTCATTTCTAAAACGAATCTTTGGGTGATCGCGATTGCCCATGATGGAGCAATGCTAGATTTTCTTCTCTGGACTATTTCTGCCATTGGCGGCTAGATTTTGATCCCCAACCGAATGCCTACCGGTAGGCCGTCGAGCCAATTTTATCTGGACCCTCTAGAAACTGTGCTGCGCTTGCAAGCTTCAGTTTATCTGGCATCACCAAGAGCAGCAGATTTCTGCCGTAGGAGCCCCCACGCCGTCTTGGATCTCCGAAGGGCTCGCTCCGCCTCGAACGGCGACACCGTGCATTTCGGCACCGTCGGCTTGGTCACGGCGACGCGCTGGTAGACATGTTTGCAGGTGCCGAAATTCACGGCGCCGCCGGCACGGGGAAAGTCGTTGGTGAAGAAATGCGATTCGCCGTTGAAGAAGGGCTGGCCGCAGCTGCTGCCGACCTGGAACAGAAACCGGTCCCCGCGGGCTACGACATTCACGTCGACGTCGAGCGTGTCGCTGAAGAGCGGTCGTTGTCGTGCCCGCCCTTGACTGACTATGTCCTGCTGCCATCGCTACTCGAGATGATAGCGAGGGCCGCTTGGCGCGCAGAATCAGCGATTGCATCCGAAACCCGCAGTTGAACACTAGCGCTATTGAGAAATTGGATCATTCCTCTGGCGAGAAGTAGTTGACTGTCTGGCCAGGGCATTCCAATTATCCAATTTGTTAGCGACATCGTCCAAGCATCTTGCGGACTCAAATTGACGTTCTTGACGTAGTCGCTTGCCTTACCAAGGACTTGCCCGCCGTCGCGGATGTCGATGCCAGTTACAGACGCCCACTTGGTAGCTACTTTAGCTAATTTATGGGCATTCCTGATGCTGTCGAACATTATTCTTGCCTTGCGGCGTATAGCTGCATTCTAGCTTCATAGACTGGGACTAGATAATCTACGACGTTGCTATTGTTAAAGCCGTGATCGTATCCAGCTTGGAGGATCTCAAAAAACATATCCACTGTTCGATCAACGCGCCTGAATGTTAGAGCGTCCTGTAGAAGGGCGTTATGGATTACGGAATGCAGTTGCGTGAAATTTATGCTGCGCGGTACAAAAGCCTCGGTTGGTGTCCTCTGCATCTTTGGAGCGTCAACAGAATGCTCCAACCACGACAGAATTCCCACTTCGAATCCCCCGCTCGATCACGGCTAAGTCGCTAGCCTTCAAAACTCTATAGCGCACGGCGTGCTCAACTTAAAGTCTGGAGTTGTGAAAGGGGAACCCGGCCGGCGTCGACGTGACAGGGTAACACCAAGGGTAGTTAACTCCCGCCGAAAGGACCCCACGCAATCCTGGATTTCGCAGCGGCTCAGTCGGCCACGAACGGCGACACCGCGCACTTCGGCACCGTCGGCTTGGTCGCGGCGACGCGCTGGTAGACATACTTGCAGGTGCCGAAGTTCACGGCACCGCCGGCACCGGGAAAGTCGTTGGTGAAGAACTGCAATTCGCCGTTGAAGAAGGGCTGGCCGCCGCTGCTGCCGATCGGTCGCAGGCGGATCACCTCGCTGCTGGCGAACGCCCCGCCGCAGGCGATCGCCACGCCCTCGACCTGGTCGCTGCCGGCCACCCGCTTGAGGATGCCCTCGTAGAGCACGTCGGCCGTGCCGTCGGCGAGCCGGAACAGCATCCGGAACCGCCCGCCCTTGCCCTGGGCGATGAAGATCGGCGAGGTCTCCGCGAACACGCCGGGCGTGCCGTCGTCCAGCTCGTCGCACAGTTCGGTGCCCCGATACTCGCCGGCGAGGTCGGGAAACTGGTGCGCCGCGGCGGACGGCCCGGTGAGACCCAGGATCGCGACCAGGATCGCAGCCGCACCGAATTCGACCTTCATGGCACCCCATCCCCCTCGTGGCACCGGTCCTTCCCGGCTCCCCCGCCGCCCCGACCCTAGCACCGCCCCTGCCCGCCACAAGGATGGCACCGCTGGTCTTGCGTGTCTGAACATATTCCTATACATTCTCCTCCATGTCCACCCGCCGGCCCACCCCGCGTCGCCCGCCTTTGACCGCCCCGCGCGGCCAGCTGCGCGCCGCCTACCGCCTCACCGCCGGCATGTCCCGCACCAACCTCGCCCGGGCCGAGAACGTCACCCCGGCCGAGATCGACCAGCTCCTCGCCCAGCCCGACTTCCAGGAACTGCTGGAGGCCCTCGCCGAGATGGCGGCCCTGCCGCCCGAGGAGCGCCTGCGCCAGCTCGAGCAGATGGCCTGGTGCGTGCTCGAGATGGCCGTCGGCACCGGCGACTGGCGGGCCGCCGCCTTCGTCGCCGACCAGATGCGCCGCGGCTGCCACCCCGCCCGCTCGCTGGCCCAGGCCGTCCTCGACGCCCAGGCCCGGGCCCTGGCCCAAAACCCCGGCAAGCCCGTCCGCCCCCGCCGTGCCCGCCCCTACGACGCCGTCGACGCCGCCCTGGGCCGCGCCGCCTCCGGCCTGCGCGCCATCCTCGGCATCGAGGAGGCGCTCACGCACCTGCCCGAGCCGAAGGCGGCCGAGCCGGTCGAGCCCGCCGCCGAGCCTGTGGCCGAGGCCCCGGCCCAGCCGGCCGCGAAACCCCGCCGCCCCAACCCGCTGACCGCCCGCCTGCGCGCCGGCACCGCCACCCACCTGCCGGCCTCCGCCGACGCCGAGCCCCGCCACCTGCTCCGCACCTGGGCGCAGGGGCCTTAAACCCGCCCGGTGATCGCCTCGTCCAGCCGCTGTCCTCTCGCCCGGAGCGCACCCAAGGCCCCAGGGCCGCTCAGCGCTGCTTCGGGTCCAGCACGTCCCGGAGCCCGTCGCCCAGGAGGTTGAAGCCCAGGCTGACCAGGACGATGGCGAGGCCCGGCATGGTGGCGACCCACCAGGAATCCAGCACATATTGCCGGCCGGTCGAGATCATCGCCCCCCATTCCGGGGCCGGCGGCTGGGCGCCCAGGCCGAGGAAGCCCAGGCCCGCCGCGGTCAGGATGATGCCGGCCATGTCCAGGGTCAGGCGCACGACCAGCGAGGAGGTGCACAAGGGGGCGATGTGGAACAGGAGGATGCGCAGCGGCCGAGGCACCCTGCATCCGGGCGGCGGCGATGAAGTCGGACTTGCGCACCGTCAGCGTCTCGGCCCGTGCCAGGCGGGCGTAGGGCGGCCAGGCGGTGATCGCGATGGCGATGATCGCGTTCTCGATGCCCGGGCCCAGGGCCGCCACGAAGGCCAGGGCCAGGATCAGGCGCGGGAAGGCCAGGAACACGTCGGTGACGCGCATCAGCACGGTGTCGACCCAGCCGCCGGCATAGCCCGCCACCGTGCCGACCAGGAGGCCCACCGGGCCGATGATCACCGCCACCAGCGCCACGATGGTGAGCGTGATCCGCGAGCCCCAGATGATCCGCGAGCAGATGTCCCGGCCGAGCTCGTCCGTGCCCAGCCAGTGGGTGGTCGAGGGCGGCTGCAGGCGCTGGGCCAGGTCCTGTGCCGTGGGCGACTGCGGCGCCAGCCAGGGCGCGAAGGCGGCGACCACGACCACCAGGAGCAGGACGATGGCGAGCCCGATCAGCGCCATGGGGTTGGCGCGGAACAGGAGCCAGGAGGAATAGGCCCGCCCGAGCCGGGCCTGGGCCGCCGAGGCCGGCGTGTCGGTGAGCAGCCAGGCGCGCCAGCCGCCGCCGCGCGCGGGCAGGACCGCACTCATGCCCGTGCCCGCGGGTCGAACACCCGGTAGAGCAGATCGGACAGCAGGTTGAGCCCGATGAACACCGCCCCCACCACCACCGTGGCGCCCAGCACCGCGTTCATGTCGGCGTTGAGCAGCGAGCCGGTGAGGTAGGCGCCCAGCCCCGGCCAGGCGAACACGGTCTCGGTGATCACCGAGCCCTCGAGCAGCCCGCCATAGCTCAGCGCGATGACGGTGATCAGCGGTACCGCCGTGTTGCGCAGGGCGTGGCACCAGACGATGCGCCAGCTCGGGCACGCCCTTGGCCCGGGCGGCCACGATGTATTCCTGGCTCAGCTGCTCGAGCATCAAGGAGCGGGTCATGCGGGCGATGTAGGCCAGCGAGAAGTAGCCCAGGATCGAGGCCGGCAGGACGACGTGGCTGAACGCGTTCCAGAACACGTCCCAGTCGCCGGCGATCGCGGCGTCGATCAGGATCACGCCGGTGACCGGCGTCGACGAGGTCCTCGTAGAACACGTCCAGCCGGCCCGGCCCCTCGACCCAGCCGAGCTTGGCGTAGAACAGCAGCAGGCCCATCAGGCCGAGCCAGAACACCGGCACCGAGTAGCCGATCAGCCCCACCACGCGCACCAGATGGTCGGGCCAGCGGCCCTGCCAGACGGCACCGGCGATGCCCATGGGCACGCCCAGCAGCACGCCCAGGACGGTGGCGACGGTGGCGAGCTCCAGCGTGGCCGGGAAGACCCGGGCGATGTCCTCGATCACCGGCCGCGAGGTCAGCACGCTGGTGCCGAAGTCGCCGCGCAGCACGTTGCCGAGATAGTCCAGGAACTGGCGCCACAGCGGCAGGTCGAGGCCCAGGGCGATGCGCGCCTTGTCGTAGACCTCGGCCGAGGCGCGGTCGCCGACCACGGCCAGCACCGGGTCGATCGGCACCACCCGGCCGATCAGGAAGGTGACCAGGAGCAGCCCCAGGAAGGTCACGGCCAGCGTCAGCGCCAGCCTTCCGGCGGCAGCGAGGAGCCTCAGCATGGCGGAGCGGCGCGCGGCATGACCCCGCCACGGTCCACAGCCAGGCGGCCCGCGTCAAGCGCCCGACTGATCGAAAGCCCCTCCGGCTGCGTAATGGGTGGAGATCGCGGGAGGATGCGATGTCGTCCGGCATGCTGTTCGTGCTGTGGAAGGGTCTCCTGGGCTTCGGCGTGCCGATCGCACTGGGCTTGTGGGAGCTGCACCGCCTGCGCCGCTACCGCGACGAGGACGCGACGCCGCCGGCACCGCCCGCACCACCGCCGGTGGCCCCGGTCCCGCCCGCCCCCAGGGCCGCGGCACCCCGGGCCAGGGAGCGCGAGCGGGTGCCCGAGCTGGTCTAGCCGCCCTTCTCCTCCCGCTCCGCGCGGTCGTGGCGGCGCAGCAGGACCAGCTCGCGGATGGCGAAGGCCAGCGGGATGATGAAGATGAGCAGGAAATCGAACAGGATGGAGGCGTAGCCCCAGAACGGATGGCCGATCATGGCGTCAGCTCCGCCGCTCGAGATCCGCGAGGCCACCGAGGCCGACCTGCCGGCGATCGTGGCGCTGCTCGCCGACGACATGCTGGGTGCGGGCCGCGAGACCGGCACCCTCGACCCCGCCTACCTCGCCGCCTTCCGCGCCATCCAGGCCGAGCCCAACTGCCGTGAGCTGGTGGCGGTCGCGGACGGGGCGATCGTCGGCTGCTTCCAGCTCAACCTCATCCCCGGCCTCGGCCGCAAGGGCAGCTGGCGGGCGCAGATCGAATTGGTGCGGGTGGCGCGCGCGCGGCGCGATGCGGGGATCGGGGCCGCGATGATGCGCTGGGCGATCGAGCGAGGCCCGCGCGGCGCGGCTGTGCGATGGTCCAGCTCACCACCGACAAGCGCCGCGACGACGCCCACCGCTTCTACCGCCGGCTCGGCTTCGTGGCGACCCACGAGGGCATGAAGCTCGAGCTCTGACGCCGCGGGCGCGGCGACGTCGCCGCCGTCGCGCCCGCGCAGGCTCACTCCTTGAAGCCCTGCCAGTACTTGTTGTCGTCGAAGCTCGGGCCCCAGATCATCCCCTGCACGTTGGACCGTGCGGCGATGTTCTCGATCTGCTGGGCGAAGATGACGAAGGGCGAGACCTCCTGGTGCTCGCGCTGGATCGCCTCGTAGGTGGCGGCCCGCTTGGCGGCGTCGCGCTCGAGCACGGCCGCCTGGGTCTGGGCGGTCATCTCCGGGATGTCCCAGGCGTTGCGCCAGGCCAGCGTCTTGCTCTTCGCGTCGTCCTTGTTGTCGACGTTCATGGCGAAGGTCTCGGCGTTGGTGTGCGGGTCCTGATAGTCCGGGCCCCACTGGCCGATGTAGATGTCGTGCTCGCGCGCCCGGTACTTGGTGAGCGTCTGCTTGTTGTCGGCCGGGATGATCTCGATCTCGATGCCGGCCTGCGCCCATGGTCGCCTGGATCGCCTGGGCGATGTCCTTGGTCGGCGAGTTGTTGCGGGTGTCCATGGTCACCTTGAAGCCCTCGGGCAGCCCGGCCGCGGCCAGGAGCTCCTTGGCCTTGGCGACGTCGAGCTTGTAGGGCGCGTCGGCGATCGCACCGAGGAAGCCCTCGGGCAGGAAGGACTGGTGGGTCTGGGCGCTGCCCTTGAGGATCACGTTGACGATGCCGTCATAGTCGACGAGGTACTTCATCGCCTCGCGGACCTCGGGCTTGGCGAGGTTCGGGTTCTTCTGGTTCAGGCCCAGGTACCAGATCGCACCCTTGGGCGACTTGGTGACCTTGATGTCCGGGTTGGCGCCGACGGCCGCCAGATCCTCCGGCGACAGCTTGCGGGCGATGTCGATGTCGCCCTTCTCCAGCAGCAGGCGCTGGGTCGCGGGCTCGGGGATGTGGCGCGTGATCACGCGCGTGAACTTGGGCGCACCGCGCCAGTAGTCGGGGTTGCCGTCCAGCGCCACGCTCTCGTTGGGCTTCCAGGCGCGCAGCTTGAACGGGCCCGAGCCCGCCGAGTTGGTCTTGAGCCACTCGTGGCCCATGTCGCCGTCCTTCTCGTGCTCCATCGACGAGCTTGCTGTCGACGACCGAGCCGACGCCCGAGGTCAGGCAGTAGAGCAGGAAGGTCGGCGCGTAGGGCTTGTCGAGGGTCAAGACCAGCGTGCCGTCGTCGGTGGCCTTGATGGTCTCGGCCATGTTCTCCGGCGTGAAGCCGAACTGGGTCAGGATGAAGCCCGGCGACAGGTTGAGCTTGACCACCCGCTGCATCGAGTAGGCGACGTCCTGCGCGGTCAGCGGGTTGCCCGAGTGGAACTTGATGCCCGGGCGGATCTTGAACGTCACCTGCAGGCCGTCGTCCGACACGCTCCAGCTCTCGGCCACCAGGCCCTCGAGCTTGCTGACGTCGTCGCGGCGGATAGGTCACCAGCCGGTCGTAGATCTGGGCCTGGATCTCGGCCGCGGAGAACTCGAACACCTCGGCCGGGTCGAGGCTGATCATGTCGTCGATCTGGTCGGCGAGCACGAGGCCGTCCTTGGGCGTCGCCGCCCGACGGGCGCCGCGCCTACGGCGAGCGCCAGCATGGCGGCACCCAGCCCGAGCCTGACTAGTCTGCGCATCCCCCAACATCCTCCTTGACTGCGGCTTTGCACTGGGCGCGCAAGGTCCGCCCCGGCATCGGACCTGTCAAGCAGGGGCGCCCCGGACCGGCCTTTCGCCCGCTGCGCGCGGCGCGGCGACCGTTGGGCTGCCACGCCGCCAACCCCTTCTCGGCCGCGTGCTCCGCCCCACCCTGCGCGTCGCCCCACGCCTTCAGTGCCAGCAGGACCGGCTCGAGGGTGCGGCCGCGCTCGGTCAGGCTGTACTCGACCCGGGGCGGGACCTCGGCGTAGACGCGGCGCCCGACCAGGCCGTCGGCCTCGAGCTCGCGCAGCTGGTTGGTCAGCATCCTCTGGGTGACGCTCGGCAGCAGGCGGCGGATCTGGTTGAAGCGCAGCGTCTCGCGCAGGAGGTGCCACAGGATCACCCCCTTCCATTTGCCGTCGATGAACCGCAGCGCCGCCTCGACCGCGCAGCCCGGGCGAGCAGTCGCGGCCATCCTGGCGGGTGCGCGGCATCACGGTATCCTTTTCGACACTATGTGCGATGAATGTGCGTACTTGCGGGAGATCACGATAAGGCGCAACTGCGTCGCGGGCAACAGGAGGACCGTCATGCGCGCCGTCGGCTACCAGACCTCGCTTCCCATCGATGACCCACAGTCGCTCGTCGACATCGAGCTGCCGCGGCCCGAGCCCGCCGGACGGGACCTGCTGGTCCGGGTCGAGGCGGTGTCGGTGAATCCGGTCGACACCAAGGTGCGGATGCGGGCTCAGCCGGAGCCAGGGCAGTGGAAGGTGCTGGGCTGGGACGCCGCGGGGACGGTGGAGGCGGTCGGACCCGGGGCGAGCCGGTTCCGGCCGGGCGACGAAGTCTTCTACGCCGGCGCCATCGGGCGCCAGGGCAGCAACGCCGAGTTCCACCTGGTCGACGAGCGGATCGTCGGCAGGAAGCCCGCCTCGCTGCCGTTCGCCGAGGCCGCGGCCCTGCCGCTGACCGCGATCACCGCCTGGGAGACGCTGTTCGACCGGCTCGACGTGCGCCGGCAGGTGCCCGGGGCGGCCCATGCGCTCCTGATCGTCGGCGGTGCCGGCGGCGTCGGCTCGATCGCGACCCAGCTCGCCCGGCAGCTCACCGACCTGACCGTGATCGCCACCGCCTCGCGGCCCGAGACAGCGGCCTGGTGCCGGGAACTGGGTGCCCACCACGTCGTCGACCATGGCAAGCCGCTGGCGGCCGAGGTGGCGGCGCTGGGGCTGGGCGCGCCTGCGTTCGTCTTCTCCACCACCAACACCGACCGGCACCTCGCCGAGATCGCGACCCTGATCGCACCACAGGGCCGCTTCGCGCTGATCGACGACCCGGCCGCGGTCGAGGTCTCGCCGTTCAAGCGCAAGAGCGTGTCGATCCACTGGGAGCTGATGTTCACCCGCTCGCTGTTCGAGACCCCCGACATGGCCGAGCAGGGCAAGCTGCTGGACGAGGTCGCACGGCTGGTCGACGCGGGCACGATCCGGACCACCTTCGCCGAGAGCTACGGTGAGATCTCGGCCGCGAACCTGCGGCGCGCCCACGCCCTGATCGAGAGCGGGCGGGCCAAGGGCAAGATCGTGCTGTCGGGCTGGAGCTGACGTGGCGGCGTCCCAATCCTAGTTCTCGACTGCTCGCTGCTAAATTGATCTGGATCATCGACTACTCACCAAATCCGACGTAGCGCCAGTCTCCAGCGCCGACGTTTGTCGGCGGACAACGGTGAGTTGGGGAAGATGACAGCGCGGTTCTGGTCGGTGATGTCGGCGGCGGTCCTCGGGGTGGCATGTCTCGCCAGTGGCCAGGCCGGGGCCTGGACCATGACGGAGGTCCTTTCGACTCCTGCGAGCGCACCCATCGAGCGGATCGAGGCGCTCCTGGTACCCCGAGAGGAGCCGACCGATCTCTTGTTCGCCACGATGAACGTGGGCGCGGACTGCGGCGGCGGCACGCCCGCGAAGCTCTGGCGCGCGACGGTCGACCCGCTAACGCACAAGGCCAGCAGCCTTCGCCTGGTCCAGGAACTCGCGGAGATCCAGAACGTGCGCGGGGCGCTGTTCGAGGATTCGCGGGGGACCTACTTCACGGGCAGCGGCTGGTGCGGCGAGAAGCCCGGCTACTACTCGACCGACGGCGCCAGAACGTTCCTCGCGGCGACGAAGGGCGTGCACCCGCCGAACTCCACGTTCCGCTACGCCGAGTTCGCCGGCCGGGTCTATGCCGGGACCGGCTACGACCCCTATCCTGGCGGAGTTTATCGCTGGCTGGGCACGACCGGCCCGGACATGTTCGAAGAGGTCCTGACGATCCCGGACCCGCGAACGATCGTGTTCGCGCTGACGACCTACAGCAAGCGCCTGTTCGTCGGCTCGCTGGTCTATGGCTCTGGCGACTGCGCGGGCACCGTTCCGGTGTATGCCAGCGGGGACGGCACCAACTATGCGGCCACCACAGGGATCCCGGACTGCCATTCCGTGGCGCGGTTCCTGAAGGTCAAGGGCACCCTCCTGGCGGAAACGCAGGCACCCGATGGTGCCTGGTTCCTCTACCGCTGGAACGGTGCCGGGTGGCAGCAGCAGGCCACCCTGCCCTTCAGGTTTCCGAACTACGAGGCGCTGGTGGCTTCGGACGGCAGCAGTCTCTACGCCTTCGGCTCTCCCCGGTCGGGTAGCCCCGCCGCGCTCTACCGCAGCCGCAACCTTGGCCTCTCCTGGACAAAGTTTGCCATCCTCGCCACGGGAGCACCGGAGATCGGTGCGATCGTGCCCGCAAGCGGCGGCATCTACGCTCTTTCCCTCGGCGATGCGCAGGGGCGCGGGCACATCTACTGGTACCCGACGCAGTGACGTCCTCCGATCAGGCGTGGCCCGCCACGGTCCGAGGCCGGTAGGGTTCCTCGAGGTACGCGCGCGTCTCGGCGTCGAGCTTGACGTCGAGCGCGGCCAGCGCGTCCGGCAGGTGGTGCGGCTTGGATGCGCCGATGATCGGCGCGGTCACGCCCGGTGTGCCCAGGACCCAGGCCAGGGCCACGGCCGCCGGCTTCACGCCCAGCCGGCCGGCCACCTCGACCACCCGCTCGCGGATCGCGTGGTCCTGGCCGGAGCCGATGCCGAGGTCGTCCTGGTAGGTGTCGGTCCGGGCGCGCACGGTGGCGGCACCCTCGGGCGGCTTGGTGCCGGCGAGAAAGCCGCGGGCCAGGGGGCTCCAGGGGGTCACGGCGATGCCCTCGGCCCGGCACAAGGGCAGCATCTCGCGCTCCTCCTCGCGGTAGGCGAGGTGGAGGTAGTTCTGCATCGAGACGAAGGGGGCGAGGCCCTTCGCGCGCTGCAGGCCCAGCATCTTCATGAACTGCCAGGCCCACATCGAGGAGGCGCCGAGATAGAGCGCCTTGCCGGCCTTGACCACGTCGGAGAGCGCCTCGACCGTCTCCTCGACCGGCGTGTGGGGGTCGAAGCGGTGGATGATCAGCAGGTCGACATAGTCCATCCCCAGCCGCTTGAGCGAGGCGTCGATGCCTTCCATGACGTGCTTGCGCGACAGGCCCCGCTGGTTCGGCGCCTTGCCCATGGGGTTGTAGACCTTGGTCGCGACCACGACCTCGTCGCGGCGGGCCAGGTCCTTGAGCGCCCGGCCCAGGACGACCTCGCTCGCACCCAGGCTGTACATGTCGGCCGTGTCGAAGAAGTTGATCCCGGCCTCCCAGGCCGCGCGGATGAACGGCCGGGCCGCGTCCTCGTCGAGCACCCATTCGCGCCAGGCCGGGTCGCCGTAGGTCATGCACCCGAGACACAGGCGCGAGACCGACAGACCCGTCGTGCCGAACCGGACATAGTCCATGCCGCCGCTCCTCCCGCTGCCACGCCTGCAGAGATGGCACGCCGGCGGCCCCGGCGCAAACCCGGGCCGGGCGAGGCCGGGGCACGAGACCGCACAGTAATTGTCACAGACTACTACAGTTTGTAACTCTTCCACTTCCAGTGCGACGCGGCGTCATTTGACCTGTGGCGCCGCCACCCTTACATAGGGTCCTGTTCCGCCACGATCCGGTGCATCATGATCGTCTGTGTCTGCAACCGCCTGAGCGAAGCCGCCTGCCGCGACACCGCGGCGAGCGGTCGTTGCCGCACGGTGGGGTGCATGTACCGGCTGCACGGGCACCGCATCCGCTGCGGCAAGTGCCTGCCGGTGATGACCGAGATCCTGGCCGAGCACGCGCCCGAGGCCACGCCCGGTGCCTCCATCGGCGCCGAGCGCGCGATCGTGGCGGTGGCCGCTCCCGACCGCTGACCGGCCGGGATCGCACGCGCTACGGCAAATCCGAATTTCCTGGATCGAACCGGCGCCGACGTCCCCGCGGCACCGGCAGGGTGCTTGCGGTCAGTCGCGCCGGTCGGCGTTGCGAATCCGGACCACCACGTCGATCCGGTCGATCACCTTGCCCGGCGGCGGTTCGGGCAGCCGGGTGAACTGGATCGCCTGCTCCGGCACGTCGATGATCTCGCCGGTCCGCTTGTCGAAATAGTGGAAATGCGAGGTGGGGTTGGTGTCGAAGTAGTTTTGCCCGCTACCGACCACGACCTCGGTGATCAGCCCGGCGGCGGTGAACTGGTGCAGCGTGTTGTAGATGGTCGCCAGCGACACCTGGATCCCGGCGGCGCGCACCTCCTGGAAGAGCTCCTCGGCGGTCATGTGCCGTGGTCCGCTCTCGAGCATGCGCCGCGCCAGCGCCACGCGCTGCCGGGTGGGGCGCAGCCCGCATTCCTTCAAGCGGCGGATCACAAGTAGATTGGAATGATTCGACATAGATTGTGCTTCACGACCACTCGACGCGCCTCTGCACTCACTCATTTACGCTTTGCTGCATTTTCCGGGACAGGTCAAGAACCGATCATCTTCGCCCTCATGCTGCGGCGCAACCTGTGCCCGGCCTCCTCCTCCCCGAGTGGACGCGGCGTGAGTTGCCGCGTGGGCAGCGTCACCGCACACGCCGGGCGGCTTGGGCGCGGCCTGACAGCGGTATCCCGCCACTCTTGTCAAACCATTGAAATCCCGAGAGACCCGCGAGCGCCGCGTGTCGCCCGCAGCCGACGTTCCGTGGCGGCACGCAACGTCCGATCGGCCAGGGCGGGCACCATTCCTGCGGATGGGGTTGCCAGCGACATCGCCACCATTGACAACAATTAAGCGAACGCTAGGTCTGTGGCGAACTTAGAATTGTTAAAGGAAGCTTCGATGTCCAAGGGTGTCACCGGCGATCCGCAGGTGCTGGAAGCCCTCAACCTCGCGCTCCGCGGCGAGCTCACCGCGATCAACCAGTACTTCCTGCACGCCCGCATGCTGGAGGACTGGGGCTTCGTGAAGCGCGGCCAGGAGGAGTACAAGGAAAGCATCGAGGAGATGCAGCACGCCGACCGGCTGATCAAGCGCATCCTCCTCCTGGGCGGCCTGCCCAACCTGCAGGACCTGGGCAAGCTCTATATCGGCGAGAACCTCAAGGAGGTGATCGAGTGCGACTACCGCCTCGAGCTCGAGGGCATCGCGCACTACCGCAAGGCCATCGGCATCTGCGAGGCGGCCAAGGACTATGTCAGCCGCGACCTGCTCAGGGACATCCTCGCCGACGAGGAGGAGCACCAGGACCACAACCGGACCGAGCTCGACCTGATCGACAAGATCGGCATCCAGAACTTCGGCCAGAGCCAGATCTGACCTCGCCTCGGCCGGGGCGGGCCAGTCCGCCCCGGCCGATCAGGCGTCGGGCACCGGGATCGCCGTGGTCCATTTCGGCACCTCGAGCACGATCTCGCTCGTGTAGGAGCGGATGCCCGGTGCGGTCGCCAGCATCTGGCGGGCGAAGTCCTGGTAGTCCGCCACGTCGCGGCTGCGCACGAGCAGGACATAGTCGATGTCGCCGGCGACGGTCAGGCAGAGTGCCACCCGCGGTGCTTCCGCCATGCGGCGCTCGAAGTCCCGCATGGCCTTGTCGCGCGGGCGCTCGAGCTTGACCCGCACCACCGTCAGGACCGGATGGCCCAGCGCTTCCGGATCCAGCAGCGCTACCGTGGCTCGGATCACCCCGGCCGCCCGGAGCCGCCGCACGCGCTTCAGGCAGGCCGGCGGCGACAGCCCGACCTCGTCGGCGAGCTTTTGGTTCGCGATCAGGCTGTCCTCTTGCAGCAGCCGCAGAATCTTGCGGTCGATCGCATCGAGCGTCGGACCGGGCGTGGTTCGATCCTGCAAGCCGTGACCCCCTTTTCGCTGTCGAGATTTCTCGGGCAGCCGGAATCCGGGGGCAAGGGCGAAGTCCTGGCGTGAACAAAGAAATCGCGCTCCGGACCGGCTGGTGTAGGTTTTCCGCGTTGGGGACACGCAAGGAACCGTCCATGCCCATGCCGCCGCTGTCCAACGCGCCCTGGGACGAGCATCTGATCCGCTACGGGATGCCGTTCGCGCCGAGCCTGATCGCCAAGGCGCGCGGCACCGTCCTGTGGGACACGGACGGGCGCGAGTATCTCGACTTCACCTCCGGCCAGATGTGCGCGACCCTCGGCCACAACCACCCGCGCATCGTCGAGGCGATCCACGCCGCCTGCGAGGGCGCGCTCCACCTCTACTCGGGCATGCTCAGCCCGCCCGTCGTGGCCCTCTCGCAGCGGCTGGCGGCCCTCCTGCCGCCGCATCTGTCCCGGGCCCTGTTCCTCAGCACCGGCGCCGAGGCCAACGAGGCGGCGCTCAAGCTCGCCAAGATGCACAGCGGCAAGTACGAGGTGGTGGGCTTCACCGGCGCCTGGCACGGCATGACCTCCGGTGCCCTGGCGGTGAACTACGTCGCCGGGCGGCAGGGCTACGGCCCGACCGTGCCCGGGTCCCTGGCGATCCCGGCTCCCAACGCCTATCGCTGCCCGATCCGGCACTGCCAGGGCCGCTGCGACGCCACCTGCCTCGACGTCGGCTTCGACATGGTCGACGCGCAGTCGACGGGCTCGCTGGCGGCACTGATCGCCGAGCCGGTCGAGAGCTCGGGCGGCGTGATCGTGCCGCCGGACGGCTACTGGCAGCGGGTCAAGGAGCATTGCGAGAAGCGCGGCATGCTCCTGATCTTCGACGAGGCGCAGACCGCGTTCGGCCGCCTCGGCCGCGACTTCGCGTTCCAGCATTTCGGCGTCGAGCCGGACATGCTGACCCTCTCCAAGACGCTGGGCGGCGGCCTGCCGCTGTCGGCCACGGTGGTCTCCGAGGCGGTCGAGGCCGACTGCCACGCCAAGGGCTTCATCCACCCCACCTCGCACGTCTCCGATCCCCTGCCGGCCCAGGTGGCGCTGGCCGTGCTCGACGTCCTGGCGGAGGAGGCCCTGGCCGAGCGGGCCCTGGTCATGGGCGAGCACCTCGCCGCCGGCCTGCGTCACCTGCAGGATCGTCACGAGGTCATCGGCGACGTGCGCGGCTTCGGCCTCCTGCAGGGGGTGGAGCTGGTCAAGGATCGTGAGACCCGGGCGCCCGACGCCGCCACCGGCCGGGCCATCACCGCGCGCTGCATGGAGCTGGGCCTGTCGATGAACATCGTCTCGGTCGGATCGATGGCGGCGATCTGGCGCATCGCCCCGCCGCTGACCGTGACGACCGAGGAGATCGACCGCGGCATCGCCATCCTCGACCAGGCCATCGGCGAGGTGCTGGCCGGAGGCCTGGCCGCGGCGGCGGAGTAGCGCCTTGCCCTCGGCGCCGACGTTCGCCCCGATCCTGGCCGCGGCCGAGGCGCGCCACGGGCCCGACGGCCTGGCGGCCCGCCTCGTCGTGCCGAAGACCCCGGCCGAGCTGAAGGCAGTCCCTGACGACCGCTACCTATCCTTGATGTCCTTGCGGATCTTCCGCGCCGGCCTGAAGCACCAGTTGGTCGACGCGAAATGGCCGGCCTTCGAGGAGGTCTGGCACGGCTTCGACCCGGCCCGCTGTGCGCGGGTCTGGGACGAGGAGCTGGAGCCCATGCTGGCCGACCGGCGGCTGATCCGCCATCTCGGCAAGCTGCGCGCGATCCGCGCCAACGCCGCCGCCATGCTGGTGGTCGCCGCCGAGCACGGCTCCTTCGCCGCCTGGCTCGCGGACTGGCCGGTCACGGACGTGGTCGGCCTGTGGGAGACGCTGGCCAAGCGCTTCAGCCAGCTCGGCGGCAACTCGGCACCGCAGTTCCTGCGCATGGCCGGCAAGGACACCTTCATCCTCACCAACTCGGTCGCCAAGGGGCTCGTCCACTGGCAGGCGATCCCCTCCCCGCCCGGCACCAGGGCCGAGCGTCGCTCGGTCCAGGACGTCTTCAACGGCTGGGCCGCCGAGACCGGCCGGCCCTTGTGCCAGCTGAGCCAGATCCTGGCGCTCAGCTGCGATTGAGCGCCCGGCGTATCCGGTTGAGAGATTGGGGGACAACGCCGGCCTGCTCGGCGGATCGGCGAGCGACAGCCTCCCGAGCACCAGACCCGGCTCACCGGCGGCCATCACCCTGGTGGGGGCCGACTTCCTGCTCTGAGCATCCCGCGTCGGCCGCCTCGCCAAACCCCTGGGTGAACAGGGCGGCGGTCCATCGTGGCGAGCAAGCCGGACCATCGCGCCCAAGCCGGCTTGAAGACCGTGCAATCTCTTGCAGTGTGACGCAAGCGACACAGATGCGACCGTGGATCGGTCCAGCATGCGCAAGGCTACGGCGGTCCGGCGTGGTGCCACGGCCACGCCGGGTGTGATCGGTCTGCCGAACATTAGCCTTCGATCATAGTTCTCACCTCAGAAGAGGCGGCCTCGTTCCGGTCAAGCTCAAGCATTGCCAGCATCGTTGCGGTGAGTTAGCCAATTGTCGTCGGGCGTCGAAAGAATGTCGGGGAACGGGCAAGAATGCGCCGTCTGGGTGCCGTCTTCATGCTGTGGATGCTGGGCTTCGGCATGCCCCACGACACCCGTGCCGCGAGCAGCGACGACGTCCGCGTCATGGCGCTCAACATGTACCACGAGGCGCGCGGCGAGGGCCGGCTGGGCATGATCGCGGTGGGTTGGGTCGTGCTCAACCGCATGGCGGACAAGGCCTACCCGGACAGCGTGGCCGGCGTGGTCTACCAGGGCTGCCAGTTCAGCTGGGTCTGCGACGGCCGCTCCGACCGGCCGCGCGACGCGCGCGCCTGGGGCCGGGCGCTGCAGCTCGCCGCCGAACTCCTCGACCGGCCGAGCGTCGACCCGACCCGGGGGGCGATGTGGTACCATGCGACCTGGGTGCGCAACCCGCGCTTCGGTCCGCGCGTGGCCAGGATCGCGCATATCGGCCGCCACGTGTTCTACGCCCGCGTCGAGCAGGTTCGGCCGCCCGTCGCCGGGCCGCGCCTGCTGTTCGCCAGCCGCTGACCAGCCACGGACGGCCGTCCCTCACAACCCGGCCTCGTCCAGTTTCCGCCCGATCCCGGCGGGCAGTTCATCGGCCAGCGGAATCTCGAACACCCGGCAGAAGAAGCCGTACTCGGCGAGCAGTGCCTGCTCGATGGTGGCGGCCGCGCGAAAGCCGTGGCCCTCGCCCGGGAACGGCAGATAGGCCACGGGCACGCCCTTGGCGCGCAGGGCGGCCACCATGGCCTCGGCCTGGTTGGGCGGGACCACCTTGTCGTCCAGCCCCTGCAGGAACACGACCGGGCAGGACAGCCCTTCGGCATGGTGCAGCGGCGAGCGCGCGCGGTAGGTCGCGGCTGCCTCCGGCCACGGGCCGACCAGCCGGTCGAGGTAGCGGCTCTCGAACTTGTGGGTGTCGCGCACCAGCGCCTCGAGGTCGCCGATGCCGTACCAGGACGCGCCCGCCCTGAACGCATCGTGGAAGGCCAGGGCGCACAGCGTGGTGTAGCCGCCGGCACTGCCGCCGCGGATCGCCAGGCGCTGCGGATCGGCGCGGCCGGTGGCGGCGAGATGGCGTGCGGCGGCGATGCAGTCCTCGACGTCGGCGATGCCCCACCGGCCCTCCAGGAGGGTGCGGTAGGCGCGGCCGTAGCCGGTGCTGCCGGCATAGTCGACGTCGACCACGGCAAAGCCGCGGCTGGTCCAGAACTGGATCTGCAGGTTGAGGGCCGGCGAGGCACGGCCGGTCGGGCCGCCATGGCTGCGCACGATCAGCGGCGGCAGCGTGCCCTCGGGTGCCCTGCAAGCGGGATTGGTCGGCGGATAGTAGAGGGCGAAGGCCTGCCGGCCGTCGCCGCTCGCGAAGGCCACGTGCTCCGCGCGCGCCACCAGGGCCGGGTCCACGGCCTGGCCGCCGGAGGCCAGCACGCGCCTGGTGCCGTCCTCGAGCAGCAGGATGCTGCCCGGCCCGTCGGCCGCCAGCGCCTGGACCAGGGTCCGGCCGCCCGCACAGCTGACCCCGGCGAACTCGACCTCGGCGAGCCCGAGCGACGTGGTGTCGCCGCCGGCGAGATCGATCGCGACCAGCTGTGCGCGGCCCTGCCCGGTCGCGACCGCCACCACGGTCGACGCGTCCAGGAAATCGTACCAGCGCGCACCCAGCTGCCAGAGCGGGCCAGCCAGCTCCAGGCCGAGCAGTGCTACCGGGACGAGGCCCAGCCCCTCGACGCGGTAGAGGCTCCAGAAGTCGCTGCGGTCGGACATGACGTGGAGGTGGCCGTCCGGCGACCATTCCGGCTGCACCAGGCTCTCCGCGAGCCCGCTCTCGATCGCGACCGGTGCCGTGGGGCGGCCCGCTCCGTCCAGCTCGGCGCGCCAGAGCGTGGTCCGATCCCAGGGCATGTCGGGATGGTCCCAGCTCACCCAGGCGAGCTGGCTGCCGTCGGGGCTCGGCCGCGGATAGGCGAAGAAGTCGTGGCCCTGGGCCAGGATCTCGCCCTCGTGCGGCCCACCGGCAAGCGGCACGGCCACCAGCGCGTTCACCGGCTCGCCCGGGGCCCGATGGTCCTCGCGCACCGCCAGGACCCGCTGCCGGACCGGGTCGAGGACGAGGTCGGCGTAGCGCAGCTTGCCGCCGCTCTCGGGCGTCAGCGGCACGGGCTCGCTCCCCGCGGCCAGGCGGTAGAGCCGCTGGTCGGCGAAGCCCACGCCGACCACGACCCCGTCGCGCGCGGTGAACGGGCGGCCGCCATACTCGTGCACGCGGGTGCGCAGGTTGAACGGTGCGGGCGTGATCTCCACGGTGGCACCGTCCGGGCCTTGCCGCAGTAGGGTCACCCTGCCCTGCTCCAGGGGCCGGCTCTCGGTCCAGTACGCGTCCGCCCCGTCCAGCCACGGGCTGGCGAGCCCGACCTGGGTGCCGGTGATCAGCCGGGCCGTGATCGGCGAGGGCCAGGAGCCGTAAGGCAGGATGGTGGGCGTCATGGGCTTCTCCGTCTGCGCCCAGGAACTAGGCATCGCACTCGACAGGAGCCAGGGCTACGCTACAATGTTCCTCTATTGTTCACCAAGGAGGCCGGCATGTCGCCGCGCGCGCACAAGGGCCGCGGTGCCACCTTGAACCCGCAAGGCCGGTTCGAGCGGCATGGGCACGAGGCGGTGGACGACGGCTGGGGCAGCCTGGAGGCCCTGGCCGAGGATCCATCGCCCGCCACGCAGGTCCTGCCCGACCGGGCACGCACGATCATCGCCCACAACCAGTCGCCCGACGTGCCGTTCGACCAGTCGATCAACCCCTACCGGGGCTGCGAGCATGGCTGCGTCTACTGCTATGCCCGGCCCAGCCACGGCCATCTGGGCCTCTCCGCCGGCCTCGACTTCGAGACCCGGATCTTCGTCAAGCACGACGCGGCCCTGCTCCTGCGCCAGGAGCTGGCGCGGCCCGGCTATGTCTGCAAGCCGATCTCGCTGGGTGCCAACACCGATCCCTACCAGCCGCTCGAGCGCCGGCTCGAGATCACCCGCCAGGTGCTGGAGGTGCTGGCCGAGACGCGCCACCCGGTCGGGATCGTCACCAAGTCGGCCCTGGTCACCCGCGACATCGACCTCCTGGCCCCGATGGCGCGCGCCGGCCTCGCCCGCGTCTACGTCTCGGTCACCACGCTCGACGCGGAGCTCGCCCGCACCCTGGAGCCGCGCGCCGCGGCCCCGCACCGGCGCCTGGCCGCCGTCCGCGAGCTGGCGCAGGCCGGCATCACCACCGGCGTCATGGTCGCACCGATCATCCCGGCCCTCACCGACCACGAGATCGAGCCGATCCTCGCCGCTGCCGCCGCGGCCGGGGCGGCCAGCGCCGGCTACGTGCTCTTGCGCCTCCCCCACGAGGTGAAGGACCTGATGGCCGCGTGGCTGGACACCCACCGCCCCTTGCGCGCGGCCCACGTCCTCTCGCTGGTCCGCCAGTGCCGCGACGGCCGCCTCAACGACCCCGAGTTCGGCAGCCGGATGCGCGGTGCGGGCCCCTTCGCCGAACTGATCCGCCAGCGCTTCCACAAGGCCAGCCGCCGCCACGGCTTCGACCGCAGGCAGATGCCACAGCGCACGGACCTGTTCCGCCCGCCGCGGCTGGATGGGCAGATGGAGCTGTTCGGCTAGAGGAGGAAGTCCGTGGTGGCGGTCAGGGGCTGGTCCGTCCGGCCCTCGGCATGACCGACCGCGATATAGTGGACCGTCGCCGCCTCGGTGTCGTCGCCGAAGGCCGCCTGCAGGTCGGCATAGTTGGCGAGATACTGCACCTCGTCGAAGTCGTCGCCCACACGACCTTCGGCGTGGCCGTTGGTGATGAAGTGGGTGCTGCCCGCGTCGCGGTTCGGGCCGAATGCCACGATCAGGTCGTCGTAGCTCGCGATGTACTGCAGCCCGTCGAAGCCTTCCTGCCTGCCCTCGGCAAAGCCGTTGGTGATGAAATGCGTGGACCCGGCGTCGCGATTCGGCCCGAGCGCCGCGATCAGGTCGGCGTAGCTCGCGATGTACTGCAGCCCGTCGAAGCTGTCCTGGCGTCCCTCGGCGAAACCGTTGGCGATGAAGTGCGTCGACCCGGCGTCCCGGTTCGGCCCGAACGCCGCGATCAGGTCGCCGTAGCCCGCGATGTACTCGAGGCCGTCGAACGTGATCTGGCGGCCCTCGCTCCGGCCGCTGACGAGAAAATGCCGGGCGCCCGCGTCGTCGTCGGGACCGAACGCCGCGATCAGGTCCGGCTGCGAGGCGATATACTCGAGGCCGTCGAACAGGACCGGGCGGCCCTCGAACCGGCCGGCGGTGATGTAGTGGCTGGCCGCTGCGTCCGGATCGAGGCCGAAGGCGAGCTCCAGGTCGCCGTAGCTCGCCAGGTACTCCCAACCGGAGAACGTGACCGCCCGGCCCTCGAAGGCGCCGCTGTAGACATAGTGGTCGAAACCGGCCTGAGCATTCGCGCCGAGGGCATTGGAAAGATCGGCATAGGAAGCCACGTAGTCGAGCGGTGAGAAATTGTCGCCGCCCACCGTGAACTGGTCGAAATCGTCGGCGAAAGCGATCGCTTCGACGCTGAGGAGCTTGTCGACGCCCTCCGCGGCCAGGGCCGCGGGATTGTTGGGGATCAGGCCGACCTGACCGTGCCAGACGGGCAGCATGAAGCCGGTCCGGCTGCCGGCGGCGGAGACGATGTCCCATCCAGCACCACCGTCGACGAGGTCGTTGCCCGGATCCCCGTTGATCACCCAATCGTCGCCTTCGCCCATCCGATAGACGTCGTTGCCGCCATAGCCCTGCACGTAGTCGTCCAGCGGCGTGCCGAGGATCGTGTCGTTGCCGGCCAGCATGGCTGCGTAGGCCGCGTCGGTATCGAACCCGAAGATCCATTCGGCGAACTGCGCGACGGGCACCGAGACGTTGTCGAACCGCTGGATCAGGGCACCTTCGAAGCTGTCCTTGAAGGCGGTGATCGTACCGCCCGCGATCCCGCCGTCGGTGTAGCGGAAATTGCGGCCGTAGAAGTCGCTGACGAATTCGGGGGTGTCCAGCTCGCGATAGTCGCCCGCGAAATGATCGGGCTGCGTCACGGTCGGATACATGTAGGCATAGAGCCAGATCGGCACCGAGCCGAACTCAAGCGGATACTGCGTGCCGCCACTAACCTTGGCCATCGTAGTCGAGCCTCAAATCACAGCGCGCGGGCCGGAGGGCGGGTACTCGGCCGTGCGGTCGCGAGATGCGCGTCGCCTGTCCATCAAGGCGCCACTCACCATCCCACTACATCGCAGCCAAGCTCGGCCAAGCCCGTCTGTCAGCGTCGACAGAACCACGAACCGCGTCGGCGCGCCTTGATCTGGATCAATGACCTGCACCAGCCGCCGCCCGCGACGGGCAGCTGGAGCTGTTCGGCTAGAACGGACCGCCGGCAGCGAGCCAGCGGGCGCAGTCCTCGCCCAGCCGTTCCCGGGCCAAGCGCTCGTAGCGGGCATTGTCGTCGGCGGTGAGGATCTCGCGCCAGCGGCCGTTGGTGCCCTGATGGATGAACGTGGCGCCGCCGCCCTCCCAGAAGGCGCCGCCGAGCGGCGCCGATTTGGCGGCGTGTTCCTTCATCCAGGCGAAGCTGCAATGCTCGAGGATGGTGTCCCAGCGGGCCGGATCGACCTCGACGTCGAGGAAGGCCGCGATCCGGCGGATCTGGCCGGGCAGGTCCGCCTTGAGGTCGGCGAAGTGCAGCAACAGCAGGTTGGGCAGCTCGCGGATCGCCCACCAGCTGGCGACATTCTCCCAGAACGGCCAGAACGGATGTCCGTCGCGCTCCAGCCAGTCCAGGAAATAGCCGCGGACGTCCTCGCTCGGCGGGCCGATCGGCGGCCCCACCAAGCCGGGCGTGTCGTTCAGCGCCGCGTACCACGCCGCGTTGGCGGACCGATGATGGTTGAACATGCTCCAGACGACGTCGCGGCCGTCCCGCCCGACATAGAGGTAGCGCGCATTCGGGGAGAACACGAGCGCATCGACCGGCAGGTGGGTCTTCACGAAGCGTCGGCCCGCCTGCGCCTCGAGAGCCGCGAGCTTGACCTCCTTGGGCGGGACCCGCAGGTCGACCCAGGGCGACAGCTCGCCGACCTCGAGGTTGCCGTCGCCGCCGGACAGCAGCTGGCCCACGATCTGCTGCGTCCAGGTCGTGCCGCTCTTGGCGTAGGTGGCGATGACGATGTCGCCGTCGCGGAAGCGGTAGTCGTCCCAGACCGTCGAATTGAAGTGATGGTTGTGCAGATCGCGCGTCTTGCGCGGCCAGTCGGGCGGCAGGCTGGTCAAATGCCGTTCTCCATGCAAACGCGACGCGGTCTCACCCCGGCCCGGTCGCCCGCAGCAGCTCCTGGGCGTTCGGGTATCCCGGCGCCACCCGCACCAGCGCCTGCGCATGCCGGCGGGCGCGGGCGACATCGCCCTGCTGCAGCAGCGTCGCGGCGAGCGTGAACAGCAGTTCGGGGTCGTTGGGGTTGCGGGCGACCGCGGCCTCGAGCACGCCCACGACCTCGCCCGCCCGCCCGGTCTCCTGCAGCGCCACGGCATAGACATAGGCGTAGCGCGGGTTGCCGGGGGCCAGGGTCGCGGCCTTGCCCAGCGCCGTCACGGCCTCGCCGTACTTCTGCTGCCGGATCAGCAGGAGGCCCTGGGCATGGTGGAGGTCGGCGCTGTCGGGGGCCACGGCGAGGCCCTGGGCCAGGACGCGCGCGCCTTCCGCGTCGCGCTCCTGCTGGCGCAGCAGGTCGGCGAGGTTGGCGTAGGCCGGCACGAAGCCGGGGTGCAGGCGGATGCTGTCCAGGAACCGCGCTTCCGCCTCGGGCAGCCGGCCGCGCTCGCGGTAGAAGTTGGCCAGCGTGACCAGCCCCTCGGGCCGGTCGAGGAGCTGCTTCTGTGCCGCCTCGTAGGCCGCGAAGCCCGCGTCGAGCTTGGCACGCTGCTCGGCCGGCAGGGCCAGCGTGTCCACCGGCGCCAGCACCCGCGCCGCATCCAGGCGCACGGCGGCCACCGGGTCGTCGAGCAGCGGCACCAGCGGCAGGCGCCGCGCCGGCTCCACGCCGTCCATGGCCGCGGCGGCGGCGAGGCGGACCAGCGGGTCGGGATCGGCCAGGGCCTTCTCCACCGCCGGCAGGGTCGCGGGCTCGATGCGCTGCTCGAGCGCCGCCACGGCGGTGGCCCGCACGATGCCGGGCACGGCCGGATCGCCCGCGAGCCTGGCCAGCCGCAGCCCGGCGCCGGGAGCACCCGTCCGCCCGGCCTGCAGCGCCTCGGCGAAACCGGGCTCGCGCCGCCGCTCCGGCCCGTACCATTCGGCCACCCGGGCCGCCGCCCAGGCCGCGTCGCGGTCGTCGTGGCAGCCGGTGCAGGCATCGGGCGCGCCGGTGCGCGCCGCGAGATCGGGGCGCGGCACCCGAAAGCCGTGATCGTGGCGCGGGTCGACCACCATGTAGGTCGTGGCCGGCATGTGGCAGTCGACGCACCGGCTGCCCGGGCCGCCCTCGGGGTGGTGGTGGTGGGCCGCGACGTCGAAGGCGTCGGGCAGGTGGCACTGGCTGCAGAGCGCGTTGCCCTCGGCATGGAGCTTCAGGCTGTGCGGCTCGTGGCAGTCGCTGCAGGTCACGCCCGCCGCGTACATCCGGCTCTGCAGGAACGAGCCTTGGATGAACACCTCGCCGTCGATCCGGCCGTCGGCGTGGTAGAGCTGCGGGTCCAGCAGCGACAGGCGGTAGCCGTCGAGCAGCGGCTGGCCGATGCGATGGCCGTCGCCCAGGGGCGAGCGCCGGGCGTGGCAGGGCGCGCAGACCTCCGTCTCGGTCCTGGTCGCGAGCGGGGTCATGCGCTGCGCGATGCGGGCACCCTCGGCAAACCGCCACAGGCCCTGCCCCGCGGTCGTGGAGCAGCACGTCCAGCCCCTTGGCCGGGTCCGCCGCGTCGGCACCGCCCTGGGCCCAGGCGACGTGGGCGGAGCCCGGCCCGTGGCAGGCCTCGCAGGCGACGTTCAGCGCGGCGAAGCTGGTGTGGTAGCTGTCGGTGGCCAAGTCATAGTTGCGCCGCAGATCGGTCGAATGGCAATCGGCGCACATCCAGTTCCAGTTCTGGTTGATCCCGGTCCAGTGCAGCTCGTCGCCCGCCGGGATCTTCTCGTCCGGATAGAGGTGGAACCAGCGCTGGCCGCCCTGCTCCTCGGGCCGCGTGTCCCAGGCCAGCGGCAGCGCCTGCCAGCGGCCGCCGGGAAAGGCCACGAGATATTGCTGCAGCGGATAGACCCCGAAGGTGTAGTCGATCGCGTACTCGTGCAGGGCACCGTCCGGTCCGTCCGTCTCGACGAAGAACCGGTCGCCCTTGCGGTAGAAGCGCGAGGTCACGCCGTCCTTGGCGAAGCTGGCGTCGGAAAAGTCGCCGAGCACGGTCGCCGGCGTCGCCTCCTGCATGGCCTGGTCGTGCTGGGAACCGCGCCAGGCGGCCGATTCCTCCGCATGGCAGCCCGCACAGGCGGCGGCACCGACGAAATCGGCGGCGGACCCGGCGGCGGCGCCGAGCACGGACAAGACGACGGCGAGCAGGAGGGCAGCGAGCTGGTTCATGCGCCGAAGGCTAGCACCGACGCCGGCCCCGCCAAACGGGGTTCGGTGCCGGATGCCGCCCGATCGCGACACAGCGTCGGCGTCAGCTGCGCTGTGGGGGTTCGCACAGCGCGACCCGGGCGGATGGCGCTAGCTCGGCGGCACACCCCCGAACAGCGGGGGAGGCAGCCGGAAAGGTCGCCGGGCCATGAACCTCTCGTCCGCCCATCGCTGGATGCTCTCCGCCGGTGCCACGGCCGCCTCGGCCTACACCCTGGACGCGCTCGCCACCGCGGCCGGAGCGGCGCTCGTGGTCTCGGGCCTGCTGGAGGGCGTGAGCCGCTCGCAGCTCCTGACCCTGCTGGCCGGATCCTACCTGCTCTGGGCCGCCGGTCTGCGCGTCGCCCTGGACGCCAACTGGCTGCTCCTGCAGGCCGCCGGCACGAGCGCCAGCCTGCCCTCGCTCCTGGCCTACGATTTCGCCCGACGCCGGACCGGCCGGCTGCGGCTGCAGCGGCTCGCCGCCAGTACGGGCTATGTCGCCACCGAGCTGGCCAAGGAGGCGCCGTACTACCTCGCTGCCTTCGGGGCCGCCGCGCTCAGCACCGAGCTCACCACCGACGATGCGCTGATCTTCCTGACCGGCACCAACCTCGGTGCCGCGGTCTACGAGTGCGCGCTCGGCATCGCCGTGCGGGTGGGCGTGCGCCGCATCGCCGGGGCGGCGTGCGCCGTCTGGCTGTGCGTCGTCTGACTTGGCCTGGAACCGCAGCGGCGGTCGCGCCAAGCCGGACTGCCGCGCGTGCGACCGGCTTGCGTCGCGGGCCCGGACGGGCTACCTGTTCATGGCATGCGGGTGTAGTTCAGAGGTAGAACGACAGCTTCCCAAGCTGTATGTCGAGGGTTCGATTCCCTTCACCCGCTCCACCTTCCCCTCCATGACCGTCGCCAGCCACAACCCCGTCGTGGGCGGCGCCTGATGTACTCCGGCCGGGCCGTCCGTCGCTCGCGTACCGTCGCTGCCGCGTAACCCCTTCAAAGGTTTGATCCGGTGGGCTAGCGTCGCTTTCAGCATGCGGCGGTGCAGCAGGACCGCCGTCAACAACCTTCGGACGGAGCCGTCGTCGCGACGGCGCCGGCCCCGGGAGAATGATCCGTGCGACAGCTCGCCCTCGCCGCCGCAGCCGCGGCGCTCCTCGCCTTCGGGCCGGTGCAGGCCCAGGAGAAGGTGGTCAAGGTCTACAACTGGTCGGACTACATCGACCCCGAGGTCCTCAAGGACTTCACCGCCAAGACCGGGATCGAGGTCGTCTACGACGTCTTCGACAGCAACGAGGTCCTGGAGACCAAGCTGCTCGCCGGCAGCACCGGCTACGACATCGTCGTGCCCACCGGCAACTTCCTCGCCCGCCAGATCCAGGCCGGCATCTTCACCGAGCTCGACCGCGCCAAGCTGCCCAACTGGGGCAACCTGGACGCCGACCTGATGAGCCGGGCCGCCAGTGTACGACCCCGACAACCAGCACGCCTTCATCTACCTCTGGGGCACCGTCGGCCTCGGCTTCAACGTCGACAAGGTCAAGGAGCGCCTGCCCGACGCGCCGCTCGATTCCTGGGCGCTGCTGTTCGACCCGGCCAACGCCGAGAAGCTCGCCGACTGCGGCATCATGATGCTGGATTCGCCGACCGACGTGATCCCGCACGCCTTGCGCTTCATCGGCGAGGATCCGGACAGCAAGGACCCGGCGGTGATCGAGAAGGGCATGGCGGTGCTGGAGAAGATCCGGCCCTACGTCCGCAAGTTCCACAGCTCGGAGAACCTCAACGCGCTCGCCAACGGCGACATCTGCCTGTCCTTGATGTGGTCGGGCGACGCCGGCATCGCCAAGACCCGCGCCGAGGAAGCCAACAACGGCGTCAACATCCAGTATTCGATCCCCAAGGAGGGCGCGCTGCTCTGGTTCGACATGGTGGCCATGCCGGCCGACGCGCCCAATCCGGACAATGCCTACACCTTCCTCAACTATCTCCTCGAGCCCGAGGTGATGGCCAAGATCTCCAACTTCGTCACCTACCCGAACGCGGTCAGCGGCTCGCTGGCGTTGATCGACGAGGAGGTGAAGTCGGACCCCAGCCTGTTCCCGACGGCGGAGGTGAAGGCCAACCTGTTCACGGTCTCGCCGTTCGACCAGCGCACCCAGCGCACGGTGACCCGGATGTGGACCAAGCTGGTCACCGGCGGCTGAGCGGACGGCAGGGCGGGGGACAAGAACGATGCGCAACGACGAAGGCCGTAGCCCACCTCCCGCCCCGCCCCGACCGCGGGCCGACCACCGCAGCCGGGTCGAGCCCTGGCAGGATCCGAACGCCAAGCCGTTCATCCAGATCCAGAACGTGGTCAAGCAGTACGGCGACGTCTACGCCGTCGACAACGTCACGCCTCGACATCTACCAGCGCGAGTTCTTCGCGCTGCTGGGCCCCTCGGGCTGCGGCAAGACCACGCTGCTGCGCATGCTGGCCGGCTTCGAGCAGCCGACCGCCGGGCGCATCCTGATCGACGGCCAGGACATGGCGGCGGTGCCGCCCTGGAAGCGGCCGGTCAACATGATGTTCCAGTCCTACGCCCTGTTCCCGCACATGATCGGTCGGCGACAACATCGCCTTCGGCCTGAAGCAGGACGGCGTGCCCAAGGACGAGATCCGCGACCGCGTCGCCGAGGCCGTGCGCCTGGTCCAGCTCGAGGGCCGCGAGAAGCGCCGGCCCGACCAGCTCTCCGGCGGCCAGCGGCAGCGCGTGGCGCTGGCCCGCGCCATCGTCAAGCGGCCCAAGGTGCTGCTGCTCGACGAGCCCCTGGGCGCGCTGGACAAGAAGCTGCGCGAGCGCACCCAGTTCGAGCTGGTCAACATCCAGGAAAGCCTGGGCCTGACCTTCGTCATCGTGACCCACGACCAGGAGGAGGCGATGACCGTCTCCACCCGGATGGCGATCATGACCGAGGGCCAGGTCGGGCAGCTGGGCACGCCCGGCGAGATGTACGAGTACCCGACCAGCCGCTTCGTCGCCGACTTCCTCGGCGACGTGAACGTGCTCGAGGCGCGCGTGGTCGAGGCCGGGCGCGACCAGGTGCGGGTGCACTCGGCCGAGGCCGGCTGCGACATCGTGGCCGACCGCGGGGCCGCCGTGGTGGCCGGCGAGACCGTCTGGGTCGCGGTCCGGCCCGAGAAGTTCGCGCTCGCCAAGGATCCGCCGCCGCCCGGCTCGCCCAACTGCATGGCGGGCGAGGTCTGGGACATCGGCTATCTCGGCGACGTGTCGATCTACCATGTCCGGCTCGCCAGCGGTGCCGTGGTCCGCTGCACCCAGGCCAACCGGGCGCGCCTGCTCGAGCGGCCGATCACCTGGGAGGACCGGGTCTTCCTGAGCTGGGGTGCCGACGCCAGCGTGATCCTCAAGTCATGAGTGCCGCCGGCTCCGGCCGCGACGCCGGCCTCGGCCGGACGCTGCTGATCGGCGTTGCCCTATCTCTGGCTGCTCGTCTTCTTCCTCGTCCCCTTCGCCATCGTCCTGAAGCTCAGCGTGTCGGAGGTGGCGCTGCAGCAGCCGCCCTACCTGCCGCTGACCGAGCTGATCGACGAGGCCGGCTACTGGTTCCTGCAGGTACGCCTGAACCTCAGCAACTTCATGCTGATCTTCCAGGACAGCCTCTACATCCGCGCCTACCTGAGCTCGATCCAGATCGCCGCGATCTCGACCGTCCTGACCCTGATCATCGGCTATCCCATCGCCTACGGCATGGCCAAGGCACCGGACCGCTGGCGGCCCCTGCTGCTGATGCTGGTGATCCTGCCGTTCTGGACCTCGTTCCTGATCCGCGTCTACGCCTGGATCGGCATCCTCAAGAACGAGGGCCTGCTCAACAGCCTGCTGATCTGGGCGGGGCGTGATCTCGGAGCCGCTGGTGATCCTGCAGACGCTCGACCGCGGTCTATATCGGCATCGTCTACTCCTACCTGCCCTTCATGATCCTGCCGCTCTACGCCAACCTGGAGAAGCACGACCCGGCGCTGATCGAGGCCGCGGTCGATCTGGGCTGCACGCCGGCCAAGGCGTTCTGGAAGGTCACCGTGCCGCTGGCCATTCCCGGCATCGTCGCCGGCTGCTTTCTGGTCTTCATCCCGGCCGTGGGCGAGTTCGTCATCCCCGACCTGCTGGGCGGCTCCGACACGCTGATGATCGGCAAGACGCTCTGGACCGAGTTCTTCAACAACCGCGACTGGCCGCTGGCCTCGGCCGTGGCGGTCATCCTGCTCCTGGTCCTGGTGGTCCCGATCGCCCTGTTCCAGCGCCAGCAGGCGGCCCAGATCGAGGAGCGGCGCTGATGGGCCGGGGCTTCACGCGCTTCACGGCGACCTCGCTGACGCTGGGCTTCGCCTTCCTCTACCTGCCGATCGTCCTGCTGGTGATCTACTCGTTCAACGAGTCGCAAGCTGGTCACCGTCTGGGGCGGGTTCTCGCTCAAATGGTACGCAGGCCATGCTGCAGAACCAGGCCCTGCTCGACTCGGCCTGGGTCACGCTGCGGGTGGCCGCGCTGTCCTCCACGATCGCGCTCGTGCTGGGCACCATGGCCGGCGTGGTCCTGACCCGCATCGCGCGCTTCCCGGGCCGGACCATGTTCGCCGGCATGATCTCGGCCCCGCTGGTCATGCCCGAGGTCATCCTGGGCCTGTCCCTGCTGCTCCTGTTCGTGAGCGTCGGCGTGGCGCGCGGCTTCTGGACCATCGTGATCGCGCACACGACCTTCGCCATGTGCTACGTGACCGTGGTGGTCCAGTCGCGCCTGGTGACCTTCGACCGCAGCCTCGAGGAGGCGGCCCAGGACCTGGGCGCCACCGCCGCTCAAGACCTTCTTCGTCATCACCCTGCCGATCATCGCCCCGGCCCTGGTCGGCGGCTGGCTGCTGGCCTTCACCCTCTCGCTCGACGACCTGGTCATCGCCAGCTTCACCACCGGCCCGGGTGCCACCACCCTGCCGATGCGGATCTACAGCTCGGTGCGGCTGGGCGTGACGCCCGAGATCAACGCCATCTGCACGGTGCTGATCGCCTTCGTGACCGTGGGCGTGATCGTGGCGGCGATCCTGCAGAAGCGCAGCATGGCCCGGCCGGCGGAGAAGTAGGGCTCAGGCGGGCCTGGCCGCGGCGAACGCCTCGGCCATCGAGCGGATCCGCGCCACCATGCTGTAGAGCCCGTTCGAGCGCCCCGGCGTCAGGAGCTTGGCGAGCCCCACCCGCTCCAGGACGTCGGGCGGATTGTCCAGGATCTCCTGCGGCGTGCGCCGGTCGTAGAGGGTGACCAGGAGCGAGATCAGCCCCTTGACCAGCACGGCGTCGCTGTCCGCGCGCAGATGGACGCGTCCGCCGGCCTCGGGCTCGGCCACCAGCCAGACCTGGCTCTGGCAGCCGCGCACCTTGTTGCCCTCGGTCTTGAGCGCGTCGGGCAGCGGCGGCAGGTCCTTGCCGAGCTCGATGATGTACTCGACCTTGTCGCGCCAGTCCTCCAGCAGGGCGAATTCCTGCTCGAGGTCGCGGGCGGCGTCGGCGATGGTGGGGTGCTCGGGCATCGCTGTGATATGCGTCGCCCGCCGCTCTGGATCAACGTCGCGGCTCAAGGCGCTGCAGGCCCTCGTCGACCAACTCCGGGTCTTGGCCGCGGGGTGCAATCCAAGAGCAGGCACCCGGACCGGCCGCGTCAACCCGCGTGCCCGGTTCGCGCGCTGGCGTCGCCCAGACTGGCCGCCAGTTGGTCGCCGAGGAGGCCCGCGACAGCCGGGCAGGTGGCAGAGCGATGCAGCCTGATATCGGCCTGCGGAAGGGTCGGCAGGCCGTGTCCCGTCTTCAGCGGGACAAGATCGCGTGGCATCGCCCCGGCCTTCACGACCGTCACTGCCAGCCCCTCGGCCGCGACGGCCGCGACCGCCGCCAGGCCATGTCCGACGAAGGCGAGCCGCCAGGCACGGCCTGCGGCATCCAATGCCTCCGTTGCCCAGCGCCGGAACAGGCAGCCGGATGGATAGAGCGCCAGCGGCAGGGGTGAGGCCGCGTCGGCCACGTAGCCGGCCTTCGCCGCCCATACCACCTTCTCGCGCCGCAGCAGCGTCCCGCCACCCTGTCCAGCGGGGTGCATCGCCAGTACCAGGTCGAAGTCGGACCCCAAGCGATCGAGCATGCTATTGGTCAGGCCGGTCTCCATCTCGATGCGGACCCGCGGATGCACGGCGGCGAAGCGGCTGAGCAGCGCCGGCACGAACAATGTCCCGTAGTCGTCCATCGTCCCGATGCGGACGGTGCCTTCCAGCCTGTGCCGCCGCAGCTGGTCGATCGCTGCCGCTTCCAACTCCAGCATCCGCCGCGCGTAGCCAAGCAGGCTCTCGCCTGCCGAGCTCAAGGCGACGCGCGTGGTGGTGCGGTGGAACAGAGCCGCCTCGACCTGGTCCTCCAGGCGCTTCACCTGTGCGCTGACCGCCGACTGGGTGCGGTTCAGCGCCTGCGCGGCTCGCGTGAAGGAGCGTCGTTCGGCCACGGCCACGAAGGCCTGCAGGAGACTGAGATCGAGCGGCATGGGTCATCACGATCAGCGATAAGTGTGACCATACATATGACATTACGTTTTGAGCAAGCCGCCTCTAGGGTCCGTCCCGACCATGTGGGGCAAGTACCGGATGCGCGAGTTGTTGGGAGTCGGCGCGGCGGTGCTGTCGAGTGCCGTCGGTGGCAGCGCGGTCGCCGTCACGCGGTTCGCTGTCGGTACCACCGAGCCTGTGACCCTGGGGGCGATCCGCTTCGGCATCGGCGTGGCGTTGTTGCTGCCCGCCGCCTTGATCGCGCGGGAGCGCTTTCCCCCGAGAAGCGATCTTCGGGCGGTGGTAGCACTCGGGCTGCTGTTCTTCGGTGTCTTCCCGGTTCTGTTCAACGAGGCTCTCGCGCGCACCACGGCCGCGCGCGGCGCGCTTGCGCTCTCCATGTTGCCGCTGCTCACCATGCTGGTCGCCGCCATCCTCGGCGCCGAGCGGATGACATGGCGCAAGGCGGCAGGCGTTCTGGCGGCCAGCGCCGGCGTCGGCTTTGCACTTCTGCCGGACGCCGGAGCTGCACCGCCTGGTGCGCTCACGGGCGATGGCATCATGCTCGCGGCAGCACTCGTCATGGCGTTCTACAACGTCTGGTCGCGACCGCTCATCCGCCGGTCGGGGCCGATCTCCTTCACCGCCGTGGCTATGCTGGCAGGCGCTTGCGCGCTTACCGGCACGGCATGGCTGCGTGGCGGGCATGTCGCTTTGGGTGAGCTCACCGCCGCGCAATGCGCGGCACTGATCTATCTCGGCATCGCGGGCGGTGCCGTGGCGTTCTTCCTATGGGCCGTGGCGCTGGCGCGGACGACACCGACCAAGGTCGCGATCTCGGTGACGATCAACCCACTCGTCGCGGCACTGGTCGGCGCTTTGCTGTTGAGCGAGGCGGTATCGGCAAACCTCCTGATCGGCCTCGCCCTTGTGCTCGCGGGCATCTGCCTGGCCGCGAGCGGCGCTGACGCTGCGATCGGGCCGCAGCAGGCAGCCCGGAACCGCTCCGCGTGAGATTCGCACGATACCAAGCAGCCTTGAACGACATAGCTGAGACCGTGCGATGCGCGCTCAAGGCATCCGGGTCTCGAACGAGAGATCGCTGATGCTCTCGCTCAGACCTCCCTACAGCCTCCCCCTTCCGCCTCGTCTGCCTCATGGTGGGATCGTGCCGCCCGCCGTGCTAGGCGTGACGCGACCGCCCCGCTGCACCGAAGTACGCCATGAGCCCACGCATCCTGGTCTTCCAGCATCACCCGGCCTCACCAGCCGGGCTCGTCGGCGAGCGGATGGCGGCGCGGGGTGCGCGCGTCACCACGCTGGACGCGGAGCACGGGGTGGACCTGCCGGCCGACGCCGCCGAGCATGACGGGCTCCTGATCCTGGGCGGGGCCATGAACGCCTACGACGACCGGCACTGCCGCCATTTCCCGGCACTGCTCGACCTCGCCCGCGCCTACGCCGAAGCCGGCAAGCCCGTGCTCGGCATCTGCCTGGGTGGCCAGCTGCTCGCCCGCGCCTGGGGAGCCGAGGTCCATCTCGGTGCGGCGCCGGAGTTCGGCGTGGTGGCCCTCACCCCCACCGCCGCGGCCGCGGCCGATCCCCTGCTGCGCGGCGCACCCGCGACCGTGCACGCCATGCAGTGGCACGAGGACACCTTCGACCTGCCCGAGGGTGCCGTGCCGCTGCTTGCCGGTGCCGCCTGCCGCAACCAGGCCTTCCGCGTGGCGGAGGTGGTCTGGGGCTTCCAGTGCCATTTCGAGGCCGACCGGCGCGACATGGTCGCGTGGGCGGCCTACCGCCGCGACGTCTACGGCTACGCGGATTTCGCCGCCGAGCTCGCCCGCCAGGCGGCTGCCCATGGTGCGGCGGCCGAGGCCTTCGGCCGGGTGGTGGCCGATCGGTGGCTGGACTCGGTGGACGAGCGCCGCGGCGCCTGAAGTCAATCCAGCGGCCGTTCCAGCAGCAGGTAGAGGATGTTGTCGACCGTCACCGGATGATGGGTGATGCCCAGATGCGTCCCCGGCACGAAGGTGACGCCGTCCCACCTGATCCCGGTGCGGATCCGCGGCTGCCAGCCGTTGCCGGCCCGCTCGTCGAGCAGGGCACTCGCGCGCAGCACCACCCGGTCGCCGGGGCCATGGCGCGAGAAGCCGAGCCAGGCGCCGCCGCGGCTGACGGCGGCCGCGGCGGGCGTGCGCAGCGTGTCGCCGGCGAACAGGTGCATCTTCAGGTGCGGCGGACGGCCCGCCGCCGGCGCGTCCAGCGCCTCCTGGAAGGCGCCCGCACTCTTCAGGCATTTCGCCAGATGGTCGAGCGCGATCCGGCGCCGCGCCTGCGGCGAGCCGGCGTCGGGCAGGAGCATGCGCAAGGTGGCGGCGCGCATGGGATCGGCCAGGCCCCAGCGCAGGCGGATCCAGGTGTCGGGGTCGAGCAGGTCGGGTGCGGCCGCCTCGCCCTCGACCTCGACCGGCCGGTGCCGGCTGCGCGGCAGGAGCTGGTAGAGTGCCGGCATGGTGCCCAGGATCGCCGGGTCGTAGCTCGGCAGGACGGCGTTGCCGGCGAGGCCCGAGACCAGCCGCTCCAGCGAGCCCACCGAGCCGCCGTTGGGCGTGCCGACCAGGATCGCGTGCTCGACCTCGGCCGCACCCTCCCAGGTCAGCCGCGGCGGCGAGCCGTCATAGGGCAGGAGCTGGCCGCCGTAGCGCAGGAAGTAGCGCAGCATCAGCCCGCCCATCGAGTGGGCGACGACGTCGAAGCGCAAGGGCTCGCGGTGCCGGCGGTGGCTGCGGATGAAGCGGGCGAGCTGCTTGACGAAGCGGTGGAAGCGGATCGCACTCTCGTCGAGGCTGCGCCGCCAGTCATAGTCGAACTCGAACGCCGCCGCGTGCGCGGTGGTCTCCGTGGCGTCGCCGGCCTCGCGGTAGCCGCTGATCCCCATGGCGCTGAGCACGTTGCCATAGACCCGGCGCCGCAGCGGGATGCCCGCGAACTTGCAGCGGAAGTCGGCCAGCGCCCCGTCGGTCTGGCCATGGCCGGCCAGCCGGTCGAGCGGTTCGCCCTCGGCCATGCGCAGGCCGATCATCTGCGCCTCGGCCGCGAGCGAGGGCCGGGCGTGGGCTGTCGCGAAGTCGCCCCAGATCGAGCGCTGTTCCCGCTCGGCGACCAGCTTGCTGCCCATGATGCCGGGGATGACGATCACCGGGTTGCGGGTGGTCAGCGACTGCGCCGCTGCCAGGCGGTAAATGCCACCGAACTCGGATTTCTCGTCCCAGTCTTCGTGTTCTTCTCTTCGATACGTCGCTGGACAGATCGTTCATCGAATGGCGTGTTTCATCCTGCAGCAATCCGTCATCGAAGACTGGCTCTGCTGTTATGATTACTTTACACCTGCCGGCGCGGCGGCTAGCATGATGCAGCGCAGCAATGGCGTAGCAGCGATATTTGACAATGGCGTGGACGCGAGCCCGGTCCTTCCGACGCAGCCTGATGACCAATCTGGCGCTGATCGTGGTCGTGTTCGGCCTGATCATGGCCGGGGTGACCTGGACCGCGGTCCGTTTCGCCGCGCGCCGCGCGTCGGAGGCCATGACGACCCAGGTCGTCGACGGCCTGGCCCGGGCCGACGAGGGCTTCTACCAGTCGGTCGAGCGGATCTTCATCCTCGCCGACTTCTGGGTCGACCGCACCTGGAGCGGCGGCTTCGACACCTACGAGTTCGACCGGACCTTCCCGCCGCTGCTGCTGGCCTTCTACGAGGCCTCCTCCTTCTACCTCGCCCTGGGCTCGGGCGACCTCTACATGATCAGCCGCGACGGCGAGCGGTGGGTGAGCTGGACCGTGCGGCCGATCGCCTGGGGCGACCGGGCGATCGTGCGCACCTGGTCGGACGCCCGCCCGATCCCGGAGGAACGCTGGGTCAAGCTCACCTTCGACGTGCGCGACCTGCCCTGGTTCAAGGGTGCCCTGGCCCTGCTGCCGCCGGCCGACGTCCCCGCACCGCTGGCCAACCGGGTCTTCTCCGCCCCGCCCGCGATCGCCCCGGCCACCGGCAATCCGGGGCGGGCGATCAGCATGGTCCGGCGCACGCAGCTGGGCGATCCCATGGTGTTCTGCTTCGAGCGCTCGCTGGACGGGCTCACCGCCCAGCTGCAGCGCACCCGCGTGCTCGAGGACGGCAAGGCCGCCATGCTCTATGGCCAGCCCGACCGGCCGCCGGGGCTGATCTATCTCGGCGTGCCGCGCAGCCCCGAACTGCCCGACGCTGCCGCCGCCGACCGGTTCATCCTCGAGCCCGTGGCCGACCTGCCGGGGCCGATCGCGGACTTCGTGGCGGCGGTGGTCGGCCGGGGCGGCTACGATTCCGGCACGCCCTTGCGCTTTTCCAGCGAGGGTGCGGCCTGGTGGGGCCTCGCCCGGCGCCTCGAGACCAACGCCTTCGACCTGCCGACCAGCCCCACCTGGGTCGCGGCCGTGGTGCCGGAGGCGGATCTTCTGCGCCGCCTGCCCAACCTCACCCTGGCCCTGGCCGCCGCCACGTCGCTGGCCCTGGTCCTGGCCCTGATCCGGGCCCTGCGGCTCGCCGGCAGCTACAGCCGCCCGGTCGACCAGCTGGTCGAGCAGAGCCGGCGCATGCAGCGCCTCGACTTCGACCGGCCGACCGAGGTCCAGACCAACGTGGTCGAGCTCGGCATCCTCGCCAGCACCATCGAGGGCATGCGCCGGGCCTTGCGGTCCTACGCCACCATCAGCGAGGAGACGCGCATCGCCGAGGCGATCATGCGCGGTACCGTGAGCGCCGACCTGCCCCGGCCGGAGGGCTTCGAGATCGAGGCCCTGCGCCGCCCGGCCGACGAGATCGGCGGCGAGGTGTTCGACGTGGCCCCCCGGCTGGGCCAGGCCCACGAGGACACGGCACTCCTCCTCCTGGCCCCGCCCGGCTTCGGCGTCGAGGCCGCCGTGCTCAGCGCCCAGCTGCGCGCCGTGTTCCGCGCCTCGGTCCGCGCCGGCACAGCACTCGACGCCATCGCCGCCCAGCTCGAGGCCTGCCTGACCCAGGACCTGCGCGACGCCGGCACGGTCCGCGCCTGGCTGGGCTTCCTCGATCGCGACCAGGCGCGCCTGCTGTGGCTGGCCGCCGGCCTCGGCGCCAACGCCGTGCACCTGACGCCGTCCGGTGCCGCCCAGGTCCTCGCCGCCGACGACCCGCCGCTCGGCGCCCACCTGCCGGCCGGCGGCCGCACCGTCGGCAGCATCACCCTGGCACCGGGCGACCTCCTGCTCCTGGTCTCCAACGGCGTCCTCGACGCGCTGAACAGGGACCGCGAGCGCTTCGGCCTCGAGCGCGTCCGTGGCATCGCGACCGCGCACGCCGCCGAGACCGGTGCGGAACTCCTGGCCACGCTCGACCGCGAGCTCACCACCTTCTGCGGCGACGCATCGGCGATGGCCGACCGCACCATGCTGCTGGTGCGGCGGCTGTAAGCGGCATAGGCGCGGCTAGAACCGCAGCACCAGCTCCACGCCCCTGCCCTTCGGCCGCAGCTCCCACCCCACCCCGGGTGCTCCCGGAAACCGCGCCCGGTAGTCGCGCAGGTCGTTCGGCGCGCGCCAGGGCTGGCTCCAGATCTGCGCCTCGCCGATGGCCGTGCCGATCAGGGTCGACTGCAGCGCGTCCTCGGCGTCGCCCAGCGCCAGGATCGCGGCCCCGCCCAGGAGGTTGCCGCCGACGACCAGGAGATGCCGCCGCAGGCTGTAGCGCGTCTCGGCGCGTTCGGCGCTTGCGAGCAGCTGGCGCTCGCCCACCGCCAGCCGCTCCAGCCGCGCGGCGCGACCGTCGCCCGGCACCGCGCGCATCGGCGCGGCCCCGACATTGGCCGGCAGGGGATCGCGCACCAGCCGCAGGGTCTGCGCCAGCGCCACGCCCGACTTCGCCGCATCCACGACCGCCCGCACCCGGTCGTCGCCGTCCTCGGCCACGACCGCGTAGCCGCCGTTCAGGGCGAGGCTGACGCCGTAGAACCCGGTCCAGCCCCACTGCCAGGCAAGGGCGGTGGGCTGGGCCGCGTCCAGCCGCTCCTCCAGGAACCCCAGCCGTGCCGCCAGCTCGGCGTCCGACAGCTCCAGCACCGGCGGCGGCTCGTCGGCCGCGAGCGGCGCCGGCGCCAGCAGGACCAGCAGGGCGGCGAGCCCGGCCGCGCCTCTCCGCATGTCCCCTTCCCCCTCATCGAACTCGACCGTCGTCGCCCCGGGGCGCTAGTGGATCAAATCTAACGTTTGGTGCCCACGACGGACGGCGGCGATGATCTGGTCGGGATCGGCGGTCCAGACGAACGGCTTGGGCTGCCGGTTGGTCTCGGCGAGGAAGCGGTTGATGGTTGCCTGCAACTCGACGATCGAGGCGAACACGCCGCGCTTGAGCCGCCGGTTGGTGAGCCTGGCAAAGAAGCCCTCGACGGCATTCAGCCACGAGGACGACGTCGGCGTGAAGTGGAACGTCCAGCGCTTGTGCCGTTCGAGCCAGGCCTCGACCTTCGGGTGCTTGTGGGTCGCGTAGTTGTCCAGGACCACGTGGATCAGCTTGCCGGCCGGCACGTCGCGCTCGATGCGGTTGAGGAATCGGATGAACTCCTGGTGGCGGTGGCGCTGCATGCACTGCCCGATCACCGACCCGTCGAGGACGTTCAGCGCGGCGAACAGGGTGGTGGTACCGTTGCGCTTGTAGTCGTGGGTGCAGCGTGCCGGCCCGACCCGCTTCATCGGCAGTCCCGGTTGGGTGCGATCCAGCGCCTGGATCTGCGACTTTTCGTCGACCGACAGCACGATGGCGTGCGCCGGCGGGTCGACATACAGGCCGACGATGGCGCGCAGCTTCTCGGCGAAGCGCGGGTCGTTGGAGAGCTTGAACGTCCGCGTCCGGTGCGGCTGCAGGCCGTGCGCGCGCCAGATCCGCTGCACCGAGCTGGCGCTGATGCCCACCAGCTTCGCCATGGCCGCAGCGGTCCAGTGCGTGGTCTCGCCCGGCGGGTCGCCGGTCGTGGTCAGCGTCACCACCCGGGCCGTGACCTCGCTCCCCAAAGCCGGGATGCGCGACGGCCGGGTCTTGTCGCGCAGCAGCCCGGCGATCCCGGCGGTCATGAACCGTTCCTGCCAGCGCCAGACCGCGACCTTGCTCGCACCCGCCCGCCGCATGATCTCCACCGTCAACGGCACGTCGCTTGACGCCGAGAGCGTCCGCACCCCATCGTCCCAGCCATACCGAGCCAGCGACGGGCAAGGAAGCCGTGGCGCGATCGTTCCCGATCCCGCTCCTATACCGGATCGCCGCGGCGCTCGCCCTGTTCTGGTGCACCACGACCCTGGCCCTCGCCGAGCCCGGCCGCCGCGTCGCGCTGGTCGTCGGCAACGGCGCCTACCAGAACGCCCCTGCCCTGCCCAACCCGCCAACGACGCCAAGGCCGTGGCCGAGCCCCTGCGCGGCCTCGGTTTCGAGGTGATCGAGGCCACCGACCTCGACCAGCCCGCCATGCTCGACCAAGTCGACGAATTCTCGGCGAAGCTCGAAGGTGCCGAGGCCGGCCTGTTCTACTACGCCGGCCACGGCCTCCAGGTCGGCGGCGAGAACTACCTCGTCCCCATCGACGCCCGCCTCCAGCGCGAGGCGCAGGTCCGGCTGCAGACCCTCCCGCTCCAGACCGTCCTCGCCACCATGGAGGTGACGGTCCCGACCCGCATCGTCCTGCTCGACGCCTGCCGCGACAACCCGCTGGCGCAGCAGCTCAAGCGGAGCATGGGCGCGAGCCGCTCGCAGGCGGTGGGGCAGGGCTTGCCGAGGTGCGGACGGCGGTGGGGACGCTGATCGCCTACGCGACCGGTCCGGGCGACGTCGCCGCCGATGGGCCGGGCGAGCACAGCCCGTTCACCAAGGCGCTCCTCGACCACATCGGCACGCCTGGCCTCGAGGTGCGGGTGATCCTCAGCCGAGTCCGTGAGAAGGTACCCAACTGGAGCAGAAGTACGCCAACCCTGCGAACCCAACCACAGCTGTGCGTGTAGACAAATACCGATCTCTGATCGGCAAAATTAAATTGGCGGAAGCGTCACTGTTCATGAAACCACCAAATACTAGTTCACGTAAGCTCGGACGTACTGGTGGCGCGATAACATGTATTTGCCTATGCTATAGATAAGTTTCTAATGGTGGACTATAGCGGAATTCATGGCTTTGTCGCGGAGATCTCGCATTAAGCGAAGCGATGATCGATGGTTGTGCGGCGCTCGCAAGGGCCCAGCGGAGCGAGTTCCGGAGCGCTTCGCACCGAGCGCGTCCTGCCGCAACGCTGATCGAGATGCGCTGCGAAGTTCGCCTGCCCGGCTGCAGCAATGCGGCTTCTGCGCGCTCGGACACGCGGGCTGTTCCTGCAACCGGTGAGAAGCAGGTGCGGCTGACCGGCGGCACCGTGTTCCAGGCACCACGCTGCCGCGCACCGCCTGGTTCACGCAATCCAACACCTCGCCCAGCGAAAGATCGGGTTCAGCTCGCTCGAACTCACGCACACGCTCGCGCTCCGGCAGACGGCGTGGCAGCGCAAGCACAAGCTGTGCGGGCGATGCGCCCGAGGCGTGAAGCCCAAGTCGCGAACCTGGACGAGGCCGACGACGGCTATCTCGGCGGCGTGCGCCCGGGCGGCAGCGCTGCTGCGGTGCCGCGCGCCGACGCCGATCGTCTCCGCGGTCGACCCGATCGAGATCGCGCCGAGCCGGTCGCGAGGTAGCGGATCGGCTCAGCGTGGTCTAGGCTTCCCCGCAACTACCGGTGCTCGAGAGGCTGTCCGACGCGACTTCGACGCCGGCAGCAGCGTCGTCAGCGACGGCCTGCCTGCTGGCCCGGGCTCGAGGCTCGCTGCGCCGGGACAACGCCCTTCTGTGGGAGCGGCGGCAGCCCGAGCGGCAGATCCACTTCGGTCTGATGCGGCGGCCCCGCGACGGGTACCGCGAACTCCGAGGATTAGCCGAGCTACGCAAGATTGAACCCGAACAGGTCGAATTTGGGCTGACACGCTATCGCTCTCACCTCGTAGAGTATTATGCGGGCGACGAGCCAGAGCATCGAAGCCCAAACGGCAGTCCAGTCGTGCTCAAATGCTTCGACTATCCCAGAATACAAAGAAACAATTCGATAGTCTGAGCGGAATTGTATCGTTGAATATCCGCTTGACGATCGAGTTGGCCTTCACTACCGCGTCTTCGTGATCAACCTTGAACATTGGCGCGAGATCGACCAGTCCATACGGACCCTGATCGAGGGCTTCCTGCGCCCGAAGGAGGTGGAATGACGTACACGTTCAGCGTTGCAGCGCGCAGTCAGCTCGACGCATTGCTCCAAGTTGACGACTACTCAGCTGCCTACATCCTGCCCTGGCCGGATATCCTCCGCTGCCCGGATGCGGTGACGCGGCCGCTGCTCCTTGGCGACCCGCGACCTGCTTCAATGCCGGCGGCCGCCGCCAGACTTCGGTGACGGCCGGCACCGTGCTGGATCGCACCCGGCTGCCCTTGCCGCTCTGGTTCGCGGCCGCCGATGTGGCCGCCACCAACACCCAGGCTTCTCGGCGTTGCAGCTGCAGCGTCAGCTTGGGCTGGTCGCTACGAGACGGCCTGGACGATGCTGCAGAAGCTGCGCCGCGCGTGGTGCGCCCTGAGCGCGACCGTCTTTCGGGCACGGTGGAGCTGGACGCGAGCGATGTCGGCGGAGTCGATGTAGGGCGGCTCGGCGGCCGGCAGCGCGACGCAAGAAGTCGATCCTGGCCGGTGCCGTCGAGGTCCGCGGCCACGGCTCCGGACGGATCAGGCTCGCCGTCGTGCCCGACCTGTCGGCTGCCACCTTCGCCCGCTTCGCCGAGGCAACGATCGCGCCGGGCAGTACCATCCTGACTGATGGCTGGCATTCCTACCGGGCCTTAACGAGAGCTACCAGCACCGGCCGGCCGTGAGCGGGGACCCGAAGAACGCCGCCAAGCAACTGCCTCGGGTCCAGCGGGCGTTCGCCAACCTCAAGACCTGGCTGCTCGGCACCCATCACGGCGTCGGCGCCAAGCACCTGCCCCACTATGTCGACGAGTTCGTCTTCCGCTACCGGCGCACGCAGCGAAAGCGCGACCCGCTGAGCGGCGGCCTTGCATCATTGACTTAATTCCTATATGTAGCACGCATGCGTGTCCGACCTGCCGCCCTGCGCCGCCTGCCTCTGTCCGCCCCGCGGCGGCAGTGGCGCGCGGCTTGGCGGGTGGCCACCGGCCTCTCGCCCAAGGCCCTGGCCCGTGCGGAGGCCGCGAGCGAGCGCGAGGTCGAGGCGCTGATCGCCGAGCCCGACTTCCAGGAGCTGGTCGAGGCCCTGCGCGAGTTCGAGGCGCTGCCGGAGGAGGAGCGCCTGCGGGAGCTCGAGCGGTGCGCCTGGCACATCCTCGAGATGGCGCTGGCCGACGGCGACTGGCGCGCGGCTGCCTTCGTCGCCGACCAGATCGCCCGCGGCCACAACCCGGCGCGCAGCCTCGCCAGGGGCGTGATCAGGTCCCAGGCCCGCACGGCGGCACCGCCGGCCCCGCCCAAGCCGGCCGAGGCCCCGCCGCCGCGTCGGCCCCGTCCCTACGATCCCATCGCCGCCGCCCTGCGCCGCGCCACCGCCACCTTGCGCGCCGCCACCCTCGAAGAGACCGTCACCGTCGCGACACCGGTCGCCCCGGCGCCACCAAACCGCCCCCGCCTGCCCCTCGCCGCCCGGCTGCGCGCCGGCACCGCGGTGGTCCTGCCATCCCAGGATCAACGCGGCCTCCAGCCGGCCTGGCCGGGAGCACCCTGAGGGCTCCGCCGCCCCGGATCGCCATCGCCCCACCGTAGCGCTATCCTCCCCGTCCCGTTGGCGGGAGGGGCTGTCCATGACCGTTGTGCATACCGGCGGCTGCTTCTGCGGTGCCGTGCGCTATCGCGTCGAGGGCCCGCCGCTCGACGCCGGCTACTGCCATTGCCGGATGTGTCAGCGCGCCAGCGGGGCCCCGGCCGTCGCCTGGGGCACGTGGAACCTCGACCGGTTCGCGTGGCAGGGGCCCGAGCCGGCGACGCTGGTCATCCTCGGCCACGGGACGGCGCCGGTTCTGTGCCGCCTGCGGCACCCATCTCCTGTTCTGGACCGCCCTGGAGCCGGAGGTGACGGACGTGGCCCTCGCCACCCTCGACCGGCCGGAGCTGGTGCCACCCGAGTACCATGTCTGGACGGCGAGCCGGATCGCCTGGTTCGACACCGCGGACACGCTGCCCCGCTACCCCGATGCCGGGATCGACACCGCCGAGCACCGAGCGCGGCGATCCTGAGCGCGGTCAGGAAGCCGGGCGGATCGCGATCGGCGGCGGCAGCTCCTCGGCCGGTGCCTCCTCCCAGCCCTTGCCGCGGTGGAGCACCTGCTGCGGGTAGGGCACCTCGATGTCGTGCGCGCGCAGGCTCTTCTCGATCGCGACCAGGAGGTCGCTGCGGGCGGTGGCGTAGTTGTCGACGTCGCGCACGTGGCAGCGCAGCTCGAACAGCAGGGCCGAATCGCCGAAGTCGATGAACAGCGCCTGCGGCGCCGGGTAGGACGCGACCTGCGCGGTTGGCGCGGGCGCACTCCAGCAGGAGTGCCTGGACCTTGGCGGGATCGGCCTCGTAGCCGACGCCGACCTTGACGTGGATGCGGCCGCGGCGGTTCTGCAGCGTCCAGTTGGTCACCGGCGAGGAGACGAACAGCGAGTTGGGGACCACGACCGAGGCGGAATCGAAGGTCTCGATCTCGGTCGCCCGCACCGAGATGCGCCGGACCGTGCCCTCGGTGTCGCCGATCACCACCCAGTCGCCGACCCGGACCGGGCGCTCGATCAGCATGAGCAGGCCGGCCACGAAGTTCTCGACCACGGTGCGCAGGCCGAAGCCCATGCCGACCGAGAGGGCGCCGGCGACGATGGCGACGCTGGAGAGGCTGATGCCGGCGGTGGCGATGGCGGCCAGGATCGCCAGGACCATGCCGAGATAGCCGGCCCCGGCGGCGATCGAGGTGCGCAGCCCGATCTCCATGCCGCTGCGCGGCAGGACGCTCTTGCCGAGCCAGCGGCGCAGCCGGCTCGAGGCGAACAGCCCGCCGGCCAGCACCAGCATCGCCAGGAGGATGTCGGGCAGCGAGATGACGGCACCGCCGACCTGGATGTCGCCGAAGGCGAGGCCGGTCCAGTAGTCGATCTGGACCTGCGGGATGTCGAGCAGCTGCAGCAGCAGGCGGAACGTGACCAGGGCGAGCACGATGTCGACCGCCAGCGCCGCCCAGTAGCTGGCGATGCGGGCCGGCGCGTCGGGCACCTCCTCCTCGGCGGGCGGCGCGTCGGCGAGTGCCTGCGGCGGCCGGTCCAGCGCCGAGCGCAGGCTCTCGTGCGCCACCTTGCGCAGCTGGGCCACGGTCCAGATCAGCACCAGCACCGCCAGGGCGCGGTTGAACAGATAGGTCGCCAGCACCGCGCGGCCGAGCAGTGCGGTACCGAGCGGAACGACGGCGACGAACGCCAGGACACCCCGCACCAGCATCCGCGGCGGGCCGGGCGTGGGGCCGTCGCTCGGCCAGGCCGAATGGCGCAGCCACGGTGCGAGGAGCAGGAAGGCCGTCGCACCGGTCATGGTGGCCAGGACCGCCAGCAGCGCCGGCGGCGGCACCGGCTGCCGCAGGGCCGCCTCCTTGACCAGGCTCACGCCCACGGCGAGGACCATCAGCGCGACGCAGCTCCAGATCAGCGCGCGCGCCGTCTCGGGGCGCATCGGCCCCGCGCGCGAGCCCGCCCAGCTGCGCAGCATGGCACCGCCCAGGAGCGCCGCCATGGCGGCGACGAGCAGCCGCTGGAGCACCGCCCCGAACTGGCCGGTGAGCCAGCCCTGGGCCGACCACAGCACGAGCACGGCCAGAAGACCGGCGCACGGGATGCTGGCCGAGGCGATCGCGGCCAGGCCCCCTTGGGCCGCGACCCGGCGCTCGTCGCCGCCGGCGGCCAGACGGCGGCCCAGCCAGCGGGTGCCCAGCCGTGGCCATCGCCATCGCAGCCGGCGGCGGCCGCGATGGTCTGCAGCAGTGCCAGGGTACCGCCCTGCAGGCGGAACCAGTCCGACCAGGCGCGCAGCTTGAACCGCAGCCAGGCGAGCACCTGCACGAACTCCGCCGCACCGTCCCGCCACACCGCGGGATTCCAGGGCGGCGGCGTCTCCAACATGACGACGTCGAGCACGGCGGCCCGCTGCCGCGCGGCCACCGTCTCGAGCAGCTGGTGGGCGCGCACGCGCACGAACGCGGCGACGCGGCTCTCCGTCTCGAGCTCGGCCAGGGCTGCCTGGGTGCGGACGCGCTCGGCGGCGATCGGGGCCGGCTCGGGCGGCATGCCGGCCGGCGGCGGCTCGCCCAACGCCGTGAGCTGCTCCTGCAGACGGGCGACGCGCAACTGCGCCTCGTCGCTGAGGCGGTCGCCCCGCTTCATGATCGACTGGAGGCGCCGCTCCACGCTGGGATCGCCCTCGCTCCCCCGGTCCGCGAGGTCGGCACGGATGGAGTCGAGCTGCCCGGACAGGCTCGCAAGCTCGTCCTGGAACGGCAGCGACCCGGTGTCGGTCTGCGCCTGGAGCGGTGCTGCCGCCCGCAGGAGACCCAACAGAAGAACGGCCGCCAGCCAGGCACCGGACCGGCGCGGCATCGCCGGCTACGCCGTGGCCGGATCGAGCCGGATGTCGACCATCAGCTCGTTGGCGAGCACCTCCAGCGTGTCGCGCAGGTCGGCGGCGGAGAGGTCCGCCGGGACGCGCAGGCGGGCCTCGGCCTCGAACATGCGCTCGCCCGAGAAGGAAGCGCTGACCACCCGCGTGGTGAGTTCCTCGATGTTGACCCGGCGGCTCGCCAGGGCTTGCGCGATCTCGCGCACGATGCCGGGATGATCCTGGCCCACCAGCTCGAGCACGAGGGTCTGGTAGGGCGCCGGCGCCTCCTCGCCCAGGCCGCGCTCGACCGTGGCGTGGAGGCCCTCGGCCTCGAGCGCCCGCAGATCGGCCACCAGCCGCGCGACCCCGGCCTCCGGCACGTCGACCAGCAGGATGCCGGCGAACTGGCCGGCCAGGCGCGCCATGCGGCTCTCCAGCCAGTTGCCGCCGGCGGCGGCGACCCGCTCGGACAGGGAGCGCACCAGACCGGGCCGATCGCGCCCGATCAGCGTCAGCGTCAATGCCGTCACCCGCGCCTCCCGGTCTTGGAACTGCCGCGGACATGTGTCGGGCGCGCGGGCGCGCGTCAAGCTGCTGTCACGCGTGGCCATCAGGAGGGACGCCCCGCGCGGCGGCGGGTCGAGCACGTCATCGTTGTGTGGTGCGGTCGAGAAGACTCGAACTTCCACGGCCTTTCGGCCACCAGGCCCTCAACCTGGCGCGTCTACCAATTCCGCCACGACCGCATTATGTGACGCTGCAGGCGGTCTCGCCGCGAGCCCGCGCGGAGTATCAAATAAGGATCGGCCTTGCAAGCGTCGCCGCCCGCCGTCGACTGGCGCATCAGCGCCGGCCTGGTTCCCTATCCCGATGCCCTGGCGGCGATGGAGGAGCGGGTGACGGCGATCCGCGACCAGGGCGCCGCCGAGCTGGTCTGGCTGCTGGAGCATCCGCCGCTCTACACCGCGGGCACCAGTGCGGACCCGCAAGAGCTGCTCGATGCGGCGCGGTTTCCCGTCTACGCGGCCGGCCGCGGCGGGCGCTACACCTACCATGGTCCCGGGCAGCGCGTGGCCTATCTGATGCTGGACCTGAAGCGGCGCGGCGGCGACATCCGCCGCTACGTGCACCAGCTCGAGGAGCTGGCGATCCGCACCCTGGCGGAGTTCGGCGTGCGCGGGGAGCGCCGCGAGGGCCGGATCGGGATCTGGGTCGTCATGGCCGATGGCGGCGAGGCCAAGATCGGCGCGATCGGGGTCAGGGTCCGGCGCTGGGTCAGCTACCACGGGCTCGCGATCAACCTGCGGCCCGACCTGGGGCACTTCCAGGGCATCGTGCCCTGTGGCATCAGCGAGTATGGTGTCACTTCGCTCGCCGCGCTGGGCGTGGCGGCAGGGTTCGCCGACCTCGACGCCGCGCTGCGGCGAAACTTCACCGCGCTGTTCGAGAAGGAATGATCGCCTCATGCCCCGTCGGGCCAAGTGCCTACCGACCGCCATCCTGGTCGCGCTCGCCGCCGTGGCTCCGGCGCATGCGGCCTGCACCGATGCGGCGGCGCCCGGGGTGCAGTGGCGCCGCTGCCTGCTGGACGGCTCGGACCTGACCGGGGCCGACCTGTCGGGTGCGGATCTGCGCGACACCTCGTTCAAGCGCAGCGAGCTCGCCGGTGCCAACCTGACCGGCATCCAGGCGCGCCGGGCCAAGTTCGTCTCGAGCGGCCTCCAGGACGCCGATCTCTCCGGTGCCGATCTCGTCCAGGCCGACTTCACCAGCGCGAACCTGAGCGGCGCCAAACTGGTGGGTGCCAGCCTGCGCGCGGCCCGCCTGTTCCAGGCCAACCTGCGCGGTGCCGACCTCACCCAAGCCGTGCTCGAAGGGGCGGATCTGCTGCGCACGGACTTCTCGGGCGCACGCTGGACCGACGGCACGACGATCTGCGCCGAGGGCTCGCTCGGGCGCTGTCATCCCGTCGCCGGCAACGGCGAGCCCAAGGTCCAGGGCTAGAGCTCCAGCCGCCGGCCCTGCTCCAGCAGCGGCAGGAGCTCGTCCGCCGGCAACGGCTTGCTGAACAGGTAGCCCTGCAGCTCCTGGCAGCCGAATTCCCGCAGCCGTGCCAGCTGCTCGCGCGTCTCCACGCCTTCGGCGACCACCTTGAGCCGGAGCCCCGCCGCCATGGCGATGATCGCCTTGGCCAGCGCAGCGCTGTTGGGATCGCGGTCGATGTCGCGCACGAAGGAGCGGTCGATCTTCAAGGAGTGGATCGGGAAGGTGCGCAGGTAGCCCAGGGACGAGTAGCCGGTGCCGAAATCGTCGATGGCGAGGCGGATTCCCAGCGCCGTCAGCTCCTTCAGGCGGCGCGCCGCGTCCGGCGCGTCGCGCATGATCACGCTCTCGGTCAGCTCGAGCTCGATCCGGGTCGCCGGCAGCCCGGATTCGGCCACGGCGGCGGCGATGGTCGCCACCAGGTTCTTCTCCTGGAACTGCCGTGCGGAGATGTTGACGGCGAGGTCGAGGTGCTTGTGCCCCATGCGCTGCCAGCGGCCGACCTGGGCGCAGGCGGTGCCCAGGACCCAGGCACCGATCGGCACGATCAGGCCGGTTTCCTCCGCCAGGGGAATGAACTCCGCCGGCGGAACCATGCCGAGATCGGGATGGTACCAGCGCAAGCAGCGCCTCGACGCCCAGGATCGAGCCGTCGACGCAGGCTGACCTTGGGCTGATAGTGGATCACGAACTCCTGCTGCTCCAGCGCCTTCCTCAGCCGGCTCTCCAGCATGAGCCGCTCGAAGGCCGTGGCGTTCATGTCGTCGGTGTAGAACTGGTAGTGGTTGCGTCCCTGCTCCTTGGCGCGGCTCAGCGCGTTGGCGGCATTCTTGAGCAGCGTGTCCGGATCGTCCCCATCGTGCGGGAACAGGGCGATCCCGATGCTGGCGCTGGTGGTCAGCTCGTGACCTTCGACCTGGAGCGGCGGCCGCAGCACCTCGATCAGCTTCTGCGCCACGCGGGCCGCGGCCTCCGCCCCGCTGGTGCCCAGCAGGAGCACCATGAACTCGTCGCCGCCCAGCCGGGCCACGGTGTCGCTCCGGCGCAGGGCACCCACCAGGCGCTCGGCCACGCCCTTGATGATCTGGTCGCCGGTGCCCAGCCCGAGCGAGTCGTTGATCAGCGTGAACCGGTCGAGGTCGATCAGCATCACGGTGAGCAGCTGCCGGGCCCGCCTCGCCCGTTCGATCGCCTGGGTGAGCCGGTCGTCGAACAGCAGCCGGTTGGGCAGGCCGGTGAGCGAGTCGTGGTAGGCGAGGCTGCGCAGCGTCTCCTCGGTCTGCTGCCGGCCGGTCAGGTCGCGCACGACCAGGACGATCATGCGGCGCTCGCGCTGCTCGGCGAAGCTGACCTCCACCTCGATCGGGGTGAGGTCGCCCGAGCGCCGCCGCACCGTCAGCTCCAGGGGCTGCCGCGGCGGCGCCTGGCGCAGGCGCTCGAGCAACGCCCGGCCCGAACTCCTCGCCCGGCGGCAGGAGTAGATCGATCGGGCCGCCGATCGCTGCGTCGCGCGGGTAGTCGAAGATCGACTCGGCCGCGTGCGACAGCCAGGTGATGATGCCGTCCGCGTCGAGCAGGACGATGCCGTCGGCGACGTTCTTCATCACCGCCGACAGCCAGCCCTCGCCGTTGCTGACGGCGGCCGGTGCCTTCTCGTCGAGCCGGTGCACCTCGATCAGCACCGCTTCCACAGTATCCGGACCGGCGGCAAGCGCGCGCAACCGCAGCTGGAGCTCGCGCTCGCCGCCGCGCAGAACGCAGGCGAGGCTCAGGCCGGTCTCGCGCTCGCCGCCCTCGGTCACGGCACCGAGTGCCGCGTCCAGCCTGGCGCGCGTCGCAGGCGTGCCCAGACGATCGACCACCGGTGCGCCGACGAGGTCGCTGCGCGCATGGCCGACCAGCCGCTCGAACGCGCTGTTGACCTCGCGGATGCGTCGGTCCGCACCCACCAGGAGCAAAGGCTCACGCAGCGCCTCGAGCAGGGTCCGGCCGCCGGGCGTGCCGTCACGGACCGGACCGTGCACCGGCTGGGACGGCCACGCCACGACCTGGACCAGACCCTCGCCGAGCGACGTCAGCACCGCCTCCAGTGCGAGCTCACCGTCCTCCTCGGGCCAGCCCAGCCGGCAGCGCAGCGGCTGCCGCGCGGCTGCCCCCTCCCCCAGCCAGTCGAGCCACAGGTCGAGGAGGCGCGCCGGGAGGACCGAGCCCAGGCTCTGCCCGACCTGCTCGCGCAGCCGTGCGGCCATCGGCTCGACCGGCCGATCGGCGACCCACAGGATCCTGCCCTGCAGGTCGAGCACGAGGACGCAGGCGCCCAGCGTCTCGTCGAGCAGCGCGGCCTCGCGCTCCAGCGCCTCCGGCCTGATGGCGGCCCACCCGCTGTCCGTGACGTCGGCCAGCGTACCGACGACCCGGCAGACCAGGTCCGTGCCGGGCGCACGCTCGGCGCGGCCATGGTCGCGGACGAGGCGCAGCTCGCCGGTCTTGCGTCGCAGGCGATAGCGGATGGGACCCGGCTGATTGACCAGGAGGCGCTGGTTGCGCCGCTGCAGCTCCGGCAGGTCCACCGCCGCCACGAGGCCGAAAAAGCCCCCCATCGTCACCAGCTCCTCGGGCGCGTAGCCGGTGAGATCGGCGATCCGGGGGTCGGCCCAGGTCAGCCGCAGGCCGCAGTCCACGTCGACGGCGAGTTCGTAGAAGCACTCGCTGCTGAGGCCGGAGAGGAGGCGCAGCGGGTCGGCAGGCCGCTGGTGGGGGGCGGCCGGAACCGACGACGGCTGCAGCCAGATCGCGTAGTGATCGGCCCGATCCGCCATGGCATGGCCGGTCGCGGCCGCAGCCACGACCTGCCCCTGGCTGTCGCGCAGCCGCAGCACGCCGCGGTACGGCTCGCCGGTCAGTGCCGCCGTGAGCAGCCCGGCGAAGGAGCCGTCATCCTCGACCAGGGCCGCCAGGGCCCGCATGCTGCGTCCGGACAGCGCCTCGGCGGCGAGTCCGGTGACCTCGGTGAAGGCCCGGTTGACCATCCGGACCGTCGGTCCAGGGCGCGACCCGTCCGAACGCTGCAGCAGCATGACCGCCGTCGGGGCAAGGTCGAGCAACTGACGCAGATCCGAATCCTCGGGCAAATACCCATCCGTTCGTGGCAACAGGCCGGGTCACTCTCGGTCGTGACCGCGGTCGATCCCGGTTCGTCTATAGGGCGGAGACGCCACAGGCAAATTCGCGCGTCAGAAGCCCGCCTGCACTTGGGTCAACGCGTTTGCGACCTGTGGCGCGAGATCCTCGGCGATCAGGCCGGGTCCGGCCAGGTCCGCTGCCGCGGCGTGGAGCCAGACGCCGGCGGCGGCCGCCTCGAAGGCCGGCACGCCCTGGGCCAGCAGGCCGAGGATCAGCCCGGCCAGGACATCGCCGGTACCAGCCGTGGCCAGCGCGGGCGAGGCGCCGGCCCTGGATCGCGGCCCGGCCGTCGGGTGCTGCCACCACCGTGTCGCCGCCCTTGAGCACGACGATCGCACCGCATTCCCGACTGGCCGCCCGCGCCCGTGACAGCCGGTCGCCGGTGGCGGCGAACAGGCGGGCGAACTCGCCATCGTGCGGGGTCAGGACGCAGCTCGGCGACAGGGAGCGGAACAGGCCGGGACGGTCGTCGGCGAAGCTGGTCAGCGCGTCCGCGTCCAGCACCGTCGGCCGCCCGGCGGCGAGTGCGGCCAGGACCATGTCGCGGGTCGCCGCGCCGACGCCGGCGCCCGGGCCGAGCAGGACGGCGCGGTAGCGCGCGTCCGCCAGCAGGGCGGCGAGGCCGGCCGCGTCCTTGACCGGCTTGGTCATCACGGCGGTCAGGTGTGCGGCGTAGGTGGTGAGCGCCGCCGGTGCCACGGCGACGCTGACCAGCCCGGCACCGACGCGTAGCGCTGCCGTGGCCGCCAGGCGCGCAGCACCGGTCGTGGCGACAGGCCCGCCCACGACCACGGCATGGCCGAACTGGTACTTGTGGCTCAATGGGCCGCGCTGCGGCAGCAGGCTGCGCCACACGGCCGGGCCATTGGCCCGCATGCCGACATCCTGGGCGGCCACGATCGTGTCGGGAATGCCGATGTCGGCGAGACGCGTCGCACCGCAGTGGAGCCGGCCCGGCAGCAGGAGATGGCCGGGCTTGAGCCGGCAGAAGGTGACGGTCAGGCTGGCATGGGGTGCGGCACCCAGAACCGCTCCGGTGGCGCCGTCGATGCCGGAGGGCACGTCGACGGCAACCACCGGCCGGCGATCCGCGGCCAGGGCCTGGACGACGGCCAGGGCCACGCCCTCCAGCGGCCGCGCCAGGCCGGCCCCGAACAGCGCGTCGACGACCAGCTCGGCCCCGACCAGGGCGGATGGCGTCAATGGCGCGACGGGACCGTGCCAGAGCCCTGCCGCCCAGGCGGCGTCGCCCTGCAGGCTGGCGACGGGGACCAGTGTCGCCACGCGGACGGGCCAGCCGGCGCGATGGAGATGCCGTGCGACGACCCAGCCGTCGCCGCCATTGTTCCCCGGACCGCACAGCACCAGCGTCGGCCGGGCGCCGAAGCGGGCCATGATCGCCCGGGCCACCGCCCTGCCCGCGTTCTCCATCAGCCACGGGCCGGACAGGCCGCTCGCGATCGCGGCCCGGTCGACCTCGGCCATGGCGGCGGGCGGCAGCAGGATGCCGTCGGCGCGCACGCCCCGGCCCTTCGCGCCTAGACGGTGCGGTGGCGGGCCTGCGCGGCCCGCTCGATGGCCGCGGCGGCGAGTCGGTCGATGTTGAGACGGTGCCGGATCAGCTCGAGCATCTGCAGCTCCGCCTCGGCCGGCCGGCCGTCGGCCGCCGCCACGTCGCAGGCGAGAAGGTAGGCCGTCTCCCGCAGGGGCGGCGGCAGGGCGGCGCCGATCCGGTCCAGCGCCACGTCCAGGCCGTCCTCCTGCGTCAACAGCTCGGCGCAGGCATTGCCGACCTCGATGATCCGCTCGGGATCGAACGTCCGGAACACCGGCAGGTCGCGCACCAGCCGACCCATGACGCTGAGCTCCCGGTCGGACATGCGGCCTTCCGACGCCGACACCAGGACCATGGTGTGGATCAGGGCCGAGTGATGGTCGAGTTCCTTGTACATGCGGTCATCCGGTGGAAGTAGAAGGCGGCCCGGTCGGCGCGGCCGTCAGGTGGTGGGACGGGGCGGCCGCGCGATCGGTAGCCGGGAGGAAACATGAGACTCCAGATCGACCCCAGGATCGAGGCGGCCCTGACCGCCGGCGGCCCGGTGGTCGCGCTCGAATCGACCCTGATCTGTCACGGCCTGCCACGCCCGCGCAATCTCGAACTTGCGCGCGCGGTGGAGGACGCAGTGCGCGCCGAGGGAGCCGAGCCCGCCACCATCGCGATCGTCGACGGTGTCGCACGCGTCGGGCTCGACGCGGCCACGCTCGAGCTGCTCGCCGGTGCGGAGGGGGTCACCAAGTGCTCGCCGCGCGATCTGGCGTTCGTCTGCGCGACCGGACGCATGGGTGCGACCACCGTGGCCGGGACGATCCGGATCGCTGCCGCCGCCGGCATCCGGATCATGGCGACCGGCGGCATCGGCGGGGTGCACCGCGGCGGCGAGTTCAGCCTCGACGTCTCGGCCGACCTCTACGAGCTGGCACGCACCGGGGTCGCGGTCGTGTGCAGCGGCGCCAAGATCATCCTCGACCTCCCACGCACGCTGGAGGTCCTGGAGACGCTGGCCGTCCCCGTGGTGGGCTATGGCTGCACCGGCTTCCCGGCGTTCTACGCCAGCGACAGCGGCCTTGCCGTGGCCGGCGTCGAGGGCATCGCGGAACTCGCGGCCGTGGTGCGCTCCCAGGCAGACATGGGGTGGCCGACGGGGATGGTGGTGGCCAACCCGCCGCCCGCCGACCTCGCGCTGCCGGTCGGGCTGCTGGAGGAGTGGATCGGGATCGCGGCCGGCGAGGCCGCGGCCAACGGGATCGCCGGCAAGGACACCACGCCGTTCCTGCTCGCCGCCCTCGCCCGGCTGAGCGGCGGACGGACGGTGGCGCTCAACGAAGCCCTCGTGCTGGACAATGCGCGGCTCGCCGCACGCCTGGCCCGCGCGCTGCACACGAGCTGAGTCCGCATCTTTTCGCTTGACGATATAAACCTTTGGGAGAGAAATCGAACGCATACTAACGTATTAGGCGAGTAACGGGCGGATGAGTCTGGGCAGCCACGCGATCGCCACCCGGCGCCTGTTGATCGTCGGCGATCCGGCGCTCAGCCGCGGGCTGATGAAGATGGTCCTGAGCCGGCTGGGCTACGTCGTCACCTGCGTCGTGTCCTCGCAGGAGGCGGTGGTGGTGCTGTCCCACAGCAACTTCGCCCTGGCGCTGATCGCCCTGCACCTGCCCGACCTCCCGGGGCTGACGCTGGCGCGCCGGCTGCGCCAGGCGCCCGCACCTTTGGGCGCCATGCCGATCATCATGTTCGGCGATGCCTGGGATCCCGAACGGATCCTCGAGAACTGCCGCGACGCCGGGCTCGCCGGCTACCTGCCCAAGCCGATTTCCATCGCCCGCCTCGTCTCCTCCATCCACGACCACATCCATCGCCCGCAGCCCGGGTCCGGAGCCGTCCCAGCCATGGCACCAGCGCACGCCTTCGAGATGGAGCGGCTGAATGCGTTCACCGAGGGGGATCCACAGCTCGAGCGGGAGCTGACCTCGCTCTACCTCGCGACGGCCAGTCTCTACCTGGAGCAGATGCACGCCGGACTCGCAGGAGGCGGCGGCTGGAGCGCGGCCGCCCACGCGCTCAAGGGTGCGAGCGCCAACATCGGTGCCACCGCGGTCGCCCGCCTGGCCGCGGAGGCCGAACACGCCGCACCCTGCACCGAGCGGCTGGACGGCCTGCGTGAGGCCCTGGCCGCGGTGCGCGACTTTTTGCACCTGCATCTGGGCGAGACTGCGCCCAAGGCTGCGACCCGCCGGTTCGGTACCGGCTGAGGCACAGCTGAACGGCTCGAGCGAAGCTTGAGCCAAGCTACTGGCGACGTTCGTTTTTTCCTGAAGGGAACGGATCACCCCTCTCCCCGCTTCGTGGGGATGTGGCCGCTCGTCGGCCGATGGGGCATTGGTTTTTCAGGAGACGGACGATGGCACGGCCTCGGGGCACGTCGAACCGCGGCTTCGCATCCATGGACGAGCAGCGACAACGCGAGATTGCCCGCAAGGGCGGCGAGAGCGTGCCGAGCGAGAAGCGCAGCTTTTCCCAGAATCACGAGCTGGCGGCGGAGGCCGGCCGCAAGGGTGGCGGCAATGTTCCCAACGAGAAGCGCAGCTTCTCGCAAGATCCCGCGCTGGCAGCACAGGCGGGCCGCAAGGGCGGTCAGGCCTCCAGCGGCAACTTCGCCAACGACCGGGAACGCGCGGCCCGGGCGGGCCGAAAGGGTGGACAGAGCAGCGGCTCGAATGCGGACGACTGAACCCGAGGCGCGGCGTCCGGCAAGCTGCGCCGGCCCTTCAGCCGCCGGTGACGCTCATGTGACGGGCGACGGCCGGGCGGTTGTGGCGGCGATCGATGACGAAATCGTGCCCCTTCGGCTTGCGCGCGATGCCGTCGCGGATCGCCTGCCGCAGGGGCTCGTCCCCTTCCGAGGCGCGCAACGGCCCGCGCAGATCGACCGCGTCCTCCTGGCCGAGGCACATGAACATGGTGCCGGTGCAGGTCACCCGGACGCGGTTGCAGGACTCGCAGAAATTGTGGGTCATGGGCGTGATGAAGCCCATCCGGCGCCCGGTCTCGCCGACCTCGACATAGCGCGCCGGGCCACCCGTGCGGTACGGGATGTCGGTGAGCGTCCAGCGCTCGGCGAGGCGGGCGCGCACCAGCGACAGCGGCAGGTACTGGTCGGTCCGATCGCCGTCGATCTCACCCAGCGGCATGGTCTCGATCAGGGTGAGGTCGAAGCCCTCGGCCCCGCACCACGAGATCAAGCGGTCGAACTCGTCCTCGTTGACGCCCTTGAGCGCCACGGCGTTGATCTTGACCTGCAGTCCCGCCGCCTTGGCGGCTTCGATCCCGGCCATCACCTTGTCGAACTTGCCCCAGCGGGTGATCGCCTCGAACCGCTCGCGGTCCAGCGTGTCGAGCGAGACGTTGATCCGCCGCACGCCAGCGCGGACGAGGTCGACGGCGAACCGCTCGAGCTGGCTGCCGTTGGTGGTGAGCGTCAACTCGTCGAGGTCGCCCGACCGGACGTGCCGCCCGAGCTGCTCGATCAGCCACATCACGCCGCGCCGGACCAGCGGCTCGCCGCCGGTGAGCCGGAGCTTGCGCACGCCCAGCCCGACGAAGGCGGTGCACAGACGGTCCAGCTCCTCCAGGGTCAGCAGCTCGGCCTTGGGCAGGAACGTCATGTCCTCGGCCATGCAGTAGACGCAGCGGAAATCGCAGCGGTCGGTGACCGACACCCGCACATAGCTGATGGCCCGGCCGAACGGGTCGATCACCATCGACAGTAGCCTCCGCTCCGTCTATGCCGCCCGAGGGCTGGGCAGGCACGCCGCGTGAACGGCGTTCTAGACGCATGTAGGCATCGTGTGAACCTTGTCCACGTCCAGGCCCGACGAGACCGGGCCTCCTGGAGTGGCTGGCGATGAAGCTCGCGTTCCGCGCCGCACCAACCGCCGAGGCCGCCCGGGCCAGGGAGGCGCTGGAAGAGCGCTACGGCCGGCACGAGCCCGAGAACGCGGACGTGATCGTGCCGCTGGGCGGCGACGGCTTCATGCTCGAGACCCTGCACGCCCATCTCGCCCTGGCCAAGCCGATCTACGGCATGAACCTGGGCACGGTCGGCTTCCTGCTCAACAGCTACGATCTCGAGGACGTGCCGAGCCGCATCGCGCGGGCGCAGCGCGTGACCCTCTACCCGCTGCGCATGCGGGCCTGGCTGCGCGACGGCGGCACCGTCGAGGCCATCGGCATCAACGAGGTGTCCATCTACCGGGAGAGCCGCCAGGCCGCGCAGCTGAGCGTGGCGATCGACGAGGTGGTGCGCCTGCCCGAACTCGTCTGCGACGGAATCCTGGTGGCGACGCCGGCGGGCTCGACCGCCTACAACCTCTCGGCGCACGGCCCGATCATCCCGCTGGCGGCGACGCTCCTGGCGCTGACCCCGATCAGCCCGTTCCGGCCGCGACGCTGGCGCGGCGCCCTGCTGCCCGGCGCCACGAGATTCCTGATCGAGAACCTCGACCCCGGCAAGCGCCCGGTCAGCGCCGTCGCCGACTTCACCGAGGTGCGCGACGTCACGCGGGTGGCGATCCACGAGGACCGCAGCCTGTCGTTCCACCTCCTGTTCGACCCCGAGCACAACCTCGAGGAGCGGATACTGAAGGAGCAGTTCATCCCCTAGAGGCAGTCGCGACGGGAACCGTTCAGCTTCGGGTGACGACGGTCTCGACGTACTCGCCGGGAACGACCAGCGAGCTGGGTCCGCCCACGTTCATCGACCGCAGCAGATCGAGGATGTCGTGTTCCAGTGCCTGCCCCTTGTCGGCCGGCAGGGCCTGGAACGCCTTGTGCACCGGACCGTACCAGGTGCGGAACACCTCGACGAAGTGCTCCGGTGACCGATAGCGGAAATTGAACAGCCGCGGGGTCAGCGCGATCGAAGCGGCGCGGTCGCCGAACAGCTCGTGCAGGCGGGCTCTCGACGCCCCAGAGCGACGGCGGCTGGACGCCGGGCGGCGGTGGCAGGTGGCGGCCAAGCACCTTGAACAACCGGCCGATGAAGCCGTCGGGCGTCCAGCTGGCGAGACCGATCCGCCCGCCCGGGCGACAGACGCGGGCGAGCTCGGCGGCGGCGCGCGCCTGGTCGGGCGTGAACATGACGCCGAAGGTCGACAGCACCGCATCGAAGCTGGCGTCGGCGAAGGGCAGCGCCTCGGCGTCGGCGACCTGGAACTCGACCTCCAGCCGCTCCGCCCTGGCCCGCTCGGCACCCCGCTCCAGCAATGCCGCGACATAGTCGGTCGAGGTGACGTGGCAGCCGCGGCGGGCAGCGGCGAGCGTGGCGTTGCCGTTGCCGGCCGCCACGTCCAGAACGCGCTCGTCGCAGCGCAGGTCGCAGGCCTCGGCCAGCTGCTCGCCGACGATCTGCAGCGTGGTGCCGATCACGGCGTAGTCGCCGCTGGCCCAGGCCGTCTGCTGCCGGGTCTTCAGGGCGGTGAGGTCGGCGGTCGTGTCCATCAGGCGGTCCTCGGCAATGGAGTCTGCCCTCGTGCCAGGGCAGCGGCCTTTGTCACGCCACCAGGATCTACGTCTTGTGTTTCAGTCGGATGCCGCCGCGGTCGCCCGGCGTCGTTTCGCGGCAGCGGCGTCCATGCCCATGACGACCAGGGTGCCAAGGGCACCATCCTGCCGTCGCGCCGCATCGGGCAGGATCTCCTCCTCCACGAAGCCGTGGCGCAGATAGGCGCGGCGGGCACGGCCATTGTCGGCGAAGACGTCGAGAAACAGGCGCTCGGCGCCACATGCCCCGAACACGTGAGCGATCAGTGCTTCGAGCGCGGCGGCGCCAAGCCCGTGGCCCGGCGGATCGACGGCGATGCGCACGAGCTCGACGGCGCGGACCGGCGAGCGCAGGCCGGCCAGGATGGCAAAGCCGCGCGGCATTCCGTCCACGGTTTCGAACACGAGATAGGACTTGTCCGGATCGCCCAGGGCCACCGCATGGCGGTCCGGCTTCCAGGCGCAAAGAAAGGCTGCGTTGGCCGGGCTCTGCTCGAGGGCCACCAGCCAGGGGAGATCCTCGTTCGTCGCCGCCCGCAGGGCAATGGTGCGACGGGTCATCCGCCCTCGTAGCCGAGCAGCGTGGTCATCGGCACGTCGAGCCTGGCACGCCCCTTCAGGCCCATGAGCTCGATCAGGAACACCGCACCCACGACCTCGGCACCCAGCTTGCGGACCAGCTCCACCGCGGCCTGGGCAGTGCCGCCCGTGGCGAGCAGGTCGTCGATCAGCACCACGCGGCTTCCGGCGGGAACGAGGCCCTCGGCGATCTGCAGCGTGTCGCTGCCATATTCGAGGTCGTAGGCGTGGCTCACCACCGTCCCGGGCAGCTTGCCGACCTTGCGCACCATGGTGAAGCCGACGCCGAGCTTGTAGGCGACGGGGGCCGCGAAGATGAAGCCGCGCGATTCGATGGCGGCCAGCACGTCCGGCCGGTAGGCTCGCACGGCGTCGGCCACGCGGTCGACGGTCTCGCGCCATGCCTCGCCATGCGCGAGAAGGGTGGAGATATCGTAGAACAGGATTCCCGGTTTCGGAAAATCCGGGATCTGGCGGATGTGAGCCTTGAGATCCATGCACGCAACTCCCGTCCCGGCCGGTACCGGAACTGATCGCACGCTCGGCGCTGCCCGCCAAGCCGTAGCAAGGCGCGGCGCCATGGCGCTGCTGCTGGCGGCGTTGCTGCCCGTCGCCGTGGCCCGGGCGCTGGACCCCGGCGAGCTGGTGATCGATACGCCGCGGGGCCAGCACAGCTTCACCATCGAGCTCGCCGACACGCCCGAAGAGCGGTCGCGCGGCCTGATGTACCGCCGCAGCATGCAGCCGAACCACGGGATGCTGTTCGACTTCCAGGTCGAACAGCCGGTGGCCTTCTGGATGAAGAACACGCCCCTCCCGCTCGACATGCTGTTCATCGACTCGACGGGCACCGTGCTCCAGATCGCGGCCGACACGGTGCCGTTCTCCGAGACGCCGGTACCGTCGGAGCAGCCGGTCCAGGCGGTCCTGGAACTGAACGCCGGCACCTCGAAGAAACTCGGGATCGCGCCGGGCGCCGTCGTGCGCCATCCGATCTTCGGCAATACCCCCTAGCCGCGGGCTCGGCCCGCCCGGATCGGCGGCTCATCGTGATTGACCATGACGCCCGGCAGGCGCACCCTAAGCTCGGTTCTCCTGTCGGGATGTGGCCGTGTTCGAGCCATTCCTTCTGGTCATCGACGCCTTCGCCGACCGCCTCGGTCGCAATTACCGCGCGGTGTACGGCCGGAGCGACCCTGACCATGCCCCGGTCATTCGCGCCATCGCCAAGCTCGCCCTGGAGCGCATCGCCGGCACCGATGCGGTCTATCACGACGTGCTGCACACGCTCTTCGTCACCGATGTCGGGCAGGCGATCCTGCGCGGCCGGGTCATGGCCCATCCGGTGAGCCCCCGCGACTGGCTGCACTTCACGGCCGCCACCCTGCTGCACGACATCGGCTATCTGCGCGGGGTCTGCCCCGGCGACAGCACCGGCCGGTACGTGACCGACGCGGACGGTGGGACGGTGACCGCACCGCGGGGCTCGACCGATGCCTTTCTCGCCCCGTGGCACGTCGAGCGCGGCAAGATCTTCGTGCGCCATCGCTGCGGCGCCACCCCGCATCTCGACGCCGAGCGCATCTGCCGGGCGATCGAGCTCACCCGCTTTCCCGTGCCGGAGGACGGCGATCACGCCGAGACCGACAGCGAGGCCGGCCTGGTGCGCGCCGCCGACCTGATCGGCCAGCTCGCCGACCCCGCCTACCTGCGCAAGCTCGCCGCCTTGTGGTTCGAGCTGAACGAGATCGGCCTCGCCTCGAAGATGGGCTGCCAGGATCCCGCCGATCTCGCCGAGCAGTATCCCGGCTTCTTCTGGCACCGCGTCGAGCCCTATGTCGGCCCGGCGCTGGCCTATCTGGAGAAGACCGCGGAGGGCCGGCTGTGGGTGGCACAGCTCTACGCCCATGTCTTCGTCGAGGAGCATGCGAGGGGACGTATGGGGCCGGAGCGCGGTCAAGGAAGGTAGCCGGAGCGGCCCCCAGTGGCGTCGGAACCCGTCGGTCGTCCCGCCCTTGCCGAGGCACGCGGCGAGGAGGACAGGACATGCGCGCACTGTGCTGGCACGGCAAACACGACATCCGCTACGACACGGTGCCGGATCCCGAGCTCGAGGATCCCCGTGACGCCATCATCAAGGTGACGAGCTGCGCGATCTGCGGTTCCGACCTGCATCTCCATGACGGCTTCATGCCCGGGATGGAATTGGGCGACGTCACGGGCCACGAGACCATGGGTGAGGTGGTCGAAGTCGGCCGCGACAACAAGGCGCTCAAGGTCGGCGACCGCATCGTGGTCCCGTTCACGATCTTCTGCGGCGAGTGCGACCAGTGCCGTCGCGGCAACTTCTCGGTCTGCGAGCGCAGCAACCGCAACAAGTCCATGGCCGACAAGCTGTTCGGTCACACCATGGCTGGCCTGTTCGGCTACACCCACCTGACCGGCGGCTATCCGGGCGGCCGGGCCGAGTATCTGCGGATACCTTCCTGCGACCTGATCGGCCGCCCCTCGACGAGGTCGGCCAGCGCCTTCCAGGTCCCCAGAATCGCCATTGCGCCGGGCGTGGCACGCGCAGCGGGGTGCGAAGATGACCGCAGGCAGGCCGATCGAGTTGGATAAAGTTCTGGGATGGATCGCATGATTGCTTAAGCATGCGGCATAACGCCGCACATCCAACTCTGCAATCGGAGATGGGAGCGTTCTCAAGTACGATGAAGTAATCCAACACGAAGATCGTCAAAGCGCAGGGAACTGTATTATGTATAGATCCTTGTTCATCATATACGTTCTTTTTGGAATTGCTCACCCGACGGTAACAGCTGCGCAGCCAGTAGATGGTAAGCTTGTGGTTGCAATCGATGCATCAGCCAGTTTGCAGGGTGAGGAGGACACTCAACATAATGTCTTTCAGGTTCAGTTCATCAGTACAATCATCGCACTCCAGTCCAATGAGGTCCGAGACGTAATCGCAAGAGGTCATTACGGTTGTATAGGCTTGACTATATTTACATGGTCTGCTGCAGACGCAACAAGAAACCATGGACATCCGCTTTTTCCTAGAAAAGGCAATCAGCGCCATCTCACGGTATTACCCTGGAAACGTTAGTGTGCAAATGATCCAGCAATGCAGAAATTGCTTGGGGAAATCTCCCAAAGAGTGAAGCAATTTTACATTGGGAGCAGTACATCGATTTCAGCCGCACTTTTTGACGCCGGGAGCTTGTGCGAAAACGCACCGTTCGAAGCTGTCCGCTGTGTGATTGATCTATCGGCGGATCAAACAGACAATGACCCGCTTCCTGGGATGAGCATCCTAACTATACGCGCGAGACTGGAAGCGCGCCATTGTCAGATAAATGGCTTGCCGCTTATTTCTTCAGAAGACTCAACACTTGAAGCTTACTTTTTGGAGAATGTTGTAACTTCAGATGGTTTCGTGCTATCTGTATCTCGAGTTGATCCGACTAATGGCATCCTGAAAGCTTTGATAAGAAAATTTTCTCTTGAGATCGCCCAACTATAGCCACATACTGACCTTGCTTGCCTGCTCTGCTTGCAGTCGCGCAAAATGGCGAGCGGAACGCCAATTCGCGCGACGAAGGCGCTGCAGGCGCGATTGGTCAGCAGGTGGAGCAGGCGCGCATCGCGCTCATCTGGCCGCGTCAAACGCAAACTCCGCACAACCTGCGATTCAGGTGATGACGCTGGGCGCCTTGCGGCCGGTGCGCTCGCGAATTCCTGCGACCTGATCGGCCGCCTTGACGAGGTCGGCCAGCGCCTTCTGGGTCTCCTGCCCGTGGCGCTTCGGGTCCGGCTCGTAGCGCTCGAGATAGATGCGCAAGGTGGCTCCTGCCGTACCGGTGCCCGAGAGCCGGAACACGATGCGCGAGCCGTCGGTGAACAGGATGCGCACGCCCTGGTGGGCGCTGACCGAGCCGTCCACCGGGTCGGTGTAGGCGAAGTCGTCGGCCGCCTGCACCGTGCCCTTGCCGAGCTTGGTGCCCGGCAGCGTCGCGAGCTGGCCGCGCAGGTGCTCCATGAGCCCGTTGGCCGCGGCCGCGTCGACCTCCTCGTAGTCGTGGCGCGAGTAGTAGTTGCGGCCATAGGTGGCCCAGTGCTCGCGGACGATGTCGAGTGCCGGCTGCTTGCGCACCGCCAGGATGTTGAGCCAGAGCAGGACGGCCCAAAGCCCGTCCTTCTCGCGGACGTGGTTCGAGCCGGTCCCGGCACTCTCCTCGCCGCAGATCGTGGCCATGCCGGCGTCGAGCAGGTTGCCGAAGAACTTCCAGCCGGTGGGCGTCTCGAACGCCGGGATGCCCAGCTTCTCGGCCACCCGGTCGGCGGCCCCGCTGGTGGGCATCGAGCGGGCGATGCCCTTGAGGCCGTCGCGATAGCCGGGTGCCAGGTGCGCGTTGGCCGCGAGGACCGCCAGGCTGTCGGAGGGGGTGACGAAGATCCCCCGCCCGATGATCAGGTTGCGGTCGCCGTCGCCGTCCGAGGCCGCGCCGAAGTCGGGTGCCTCGGCCGACATCATCAGGTCGTAGAGTTCCTTGGCGTGGACGAGGTTGGGATCGGGGTGGTGGCCGCCGAAATCGGGCAAGGGCGTGCCGTTGACCACCGTGCCCACAGGTGCTCCGAGCTCGCCTTCCAGGATCGCGGTGGCGTAGGGGCCGGTGACCGCGTGCATGGCGTCGAAGCGCATGGCAAAGCCCGACGCGAACATGGCGCGGATGGCCGCGAAGTCGAACAGCGTTGCCATCAGGGCCTGATAGTCCGTGACCGGGTCGAGGACCTCGACGGTCATCCCGGCGACTTCGGTCGTCCCCAGCCGGTCCAGGTCGAGGTCGGGCGCATCGACGATGCGGTATTCGGTGATGGCCTTGGTCCGGGCGAAGATCGCATCGGTGATCTTCTCGGGTGCCGGGCCGCCATTGCCGATGTTGTACTTGATGCCGAAGTCGCCGTCGGGGCCGCCGGGATTGTGGCTGGCCGAGAGGATGATCCCGCCGAAGGCGCCCCGGCCGCGGATCACCGCCGAGGCCGCCGGCGTGGAAAGGATACCGCCCTGGCCCACCAGCACGCGGCCGAAGCCGTTGGCCGCGGCCATCTTGATGGCTTTCTGCACGACCTCGCGGTTGTAGTAGCGGCCGTCGCCGCCGATCACGAGCGTCTGCCCGGCGAAGCCCTCCAGGCTGTCGAAGATCGACTGCACGAAGTTCTCGACATAGTGCGGCTGCTGGAAGACCGGGACCTTCTTGCGCAGCCCCGAGGTGCCGGGCTTCTGATCGGCGAACGGCTCGGTCGCGACCGTGACGATCGGCATGGCGGCCCTCCCTGGCCTGGACGGCTCCTGGCCGCGTGCGGCCAGCAGCGCGCGGTAGAGCGCATGGTAGTGGCGTGCCGGGCGATCCCAGGACACGCTGCGGGTCATGGCCCGCTCCTGCAGCCGCCGCCAGCGCTCCGGATCGGCGCGCAGGCCGGCGGCGCGCGCGAGGGCGAAGCGCAAGGCCTCGACCGTCGCCGGCCCGAACACGATACCGGTGGCCACCCCGTCGTCCAGAGCGGCCTCGTTGGCGTCGATGACGGTATCGGCGAGGCCGCCGACCCGGGCCACGATCGGGATGGTGCCGTAGCGCAGCCCGTAGAGCTGGGTCAGCCCGCACGGCTCGAAGCGCGAGGGGACGACGATGGCGTCCGCACCGCCTTGCAGCAGGTGCGAGAGCGGCTCGTCGTAACCGAAGACGCAGCCCACCCGCCCGGGATTGGCGAGCGCCGCCGCGTGGAAGCCAGCCTCGATCGTGGGATCGCCGGAGCCCAGGACCGCGAGCTGGCCGCCATGGTCGAGCAGCGTCGGCAATGCCTGGAGCAGCAGGTCGAGACCCTTCTGCGCGGTCAAGCGGCTGATCACGATGCAGAGCAGGGCATCGGGGTCGAGGTCGAGCCGGAAACGCTCCTGCAGGGCCGTGCGGTTGGCGACGCTCTTCAGCCGGTGGGCATCGTAGGTGGCGGGCAGGTTCGCGTCGGCCGCCGGATCCCAGACGGCGGGGTCGATGCCGTTGGCGATCCCGACCAGATGCTCGGCGCGGCTGCGCAGGAGCCCCTGCAGGCCCATGCCGTCCGCCTCGGTCTGGATCTCCTGGGCGTAGGTCGGGCTGACCGTGGTCAGGCGGTCCGCATAGTAGAGACCAGCCTTGAGGAACCCGACCCTGCCCCAGGATTCGTAGCCCTCGTAGTGGAAGCCCTGCGGCGGCAGACCCAGCTCGCCGATGCAGGCGGGATCGAACAGGCCCTGGAAGGCGAGATTGTGGATGGTCAGCACCGTCGCGGGCCGTGGCTCGCCGGCGAAGGCCAGGTAGGCCGGGGCGAGACCCGCCTGCCAGTCGTGGCCATGGACCAGGTCGGGCTGCCAGGTGCCGATCCGGCCGAGGCCGATCTCGGCGGCGATGCGCGACAGCAGGCCGTAGCGACGGAAATTGTCCGGCCAGTCGCGCCCATCCGGGCCCAGATAGGGGTTGCCGGGGCGGCCGAAGAGATGCGGCGCATCCAGGACCAGGAGATCCATGCCCGCACCCCGGGCCGCGATCAGCCGCACCGTGCCGCCCATGGCGTCGGGCAGGTCGATCGCCTCCTGCTCGTGGCCGATGCCGGCGAGCACGGCCGGGTAGCCCGGGATCAGCGTCCGCATCTCGACGCCGAGCGGGGCCAGCGCACCCGGCAGCGCGCCCGCCACGTCGGCGAGCCCGCCGGTCTTGACCAGCGGAAACAGCTCGGAGGCGATCGACAGGACCCGCATCGCGTCAGACCGCCAGCCGGTCGATCATCGGCTGGGTGATCAGCACGGTGCCCTTGTCGGTGCGCCGGAAGCGCTTGGCGTCGAGCTCGGGGTCCTCGCCGACCACGAGCTTCTCGGGAATCTTCACCCCGCGGTCGATCACGACGCGCTTGAGCTGCGCATGGCGTCCGATCTCGACGTAGGGTTGCACCACGGCACCCTCGAGCGTGGCATAGGAATGGACCTTCACACCGGTGAACAGCAGCGAGTCGCGCAGCCCGGCGCCGGAGACGATGCAGCCGCCGGAGACCAGCGAATTGACGGCTAGGCCGCGCCTGCCGTCCTCGTCGTGGACGAACTTGGCCGGGGGCGTGATCTCGCCATAGGTCCAGATCGGCCAGCTCTGGTCGTAGAGATCAAGGGCCGGGACGAAGCTGGTGAGATCGATGTTGGCTTCCCAGTAGGCGTCGACCGTGCCGGCGTCGCGCCAATAGGCCTCGGCCTCGCCGTCGGACTTGACGCAGGACTGGCCGAAGCGGTGGGCCACGGCCTTCCCGTGCTCGACCAGGTGGGGGATGATGTTGTTGCCGAAATCGTGGGCGGACTTCGGGTCCGCAGCGTCGCGGCGCAGCTGATCGAACAGCAGCGCCGTGCTGAAGACGTAGATTCCCATGCTGGCCAGCGCCATGTCCGGGTTGCCGGGGATCCCCGGCGGGTCCTTGGGCTTCTCCAGGAACGACACGATCCGGTCGTGCGCGTCGACGTGCATCACGCCGAAGCCGGTAGCCTCCATGCGCGGCACCTCGAGGCAGCCGATGGTCACGTCGGCACCGGAGTCGACGTGCTGCTGCAGCATCAGGCCGTAGTCCATCTTGTAGACATGGTCGCCCGCCAGGATGACCATGTACTCGGGACCGTACAACTCGATGATGTCGATGTTCTGGTAGACCGCGTCGGCGGTGCCCTCGTACCACTGGGTCTCCGACACGCGCTGGCTGGCCGGCAGGATGTCGAAGCTCTCGTTGCGCTCGGGCCGGAAGAAGTTCCAGCCGCGCTGCAGGTGGCGGATCAGGCTGTGCGCCTTGTACTGGGTCGCCACCCCGATGCGGCGGATGCCGGAGTTCATGGCATTGGACAAAGCGAAGTCGATGATCCGCGCCTTGCCGCCGAAATAGACCGCGGGCTTGGCACGGCGGTCGGTGAGTTCGTACAGGCGCGAGCCGCGGCCCCCGGCGAGGACATAGGCCATGGCGTTGCGAGGCAGGGCGCCGGGCCGGGTGAGGGTTGCGCTCATTGTCGTTCCTCCCTGATGTTCCGATCGGGCCTCAGCCTTCGGCGACGAAGAACAGCGTCGCCAGCGGCGGCAGGGTCAGCGTGGCCGAACAGGGCTGGCCGTGCCAGGGCTCGGCCACGGCCTCGACCGCGCCGAGATTGCCCATGCCGGAGCCGCCGTAGAGCGACGAGTCCGTGTTGAGGCGCTCGATCCAGCGGCCGGCCGTCGGCAGGCCCACCCGGTAGCTCTGCCGCGGCACCGGCGTGAGGTTCGCCACCACCAGCACCGAGGGAGTGCCGGGATCGCCGTGGCGCAGCCAGACGAACACGGACTGTTCGGCATTGTTGGCGTCGACCCAGCTGAACCCGCTGCCGTCGCAGTCGCGCTGATGCAGGGCCGGCAGCTCGCGGTAGGCCCGGTTGAGATCCTTGACCAGCAGCTGCACGCCGCGATGCCAGCCGATGTCGAGCAGGTGCCAGTCCAGGCTCTGCTGAAAGTTCCATTCGGCGCCCTGGCCGAATTCCTGGCCCATGAACAGCAGCTTCTTGCCGGGATGCCCCCACATGAACCCGTAGTAGGCGCGCAGATTGGCGAACTTCTGCCAGTCGTCCCCGGGCATCCGGGCCAGGATCGAGCCCTTGCCGTGGACCACCTCGTCGTGGCTGAGCGGCAGGACGAAGTTCTCCGAGAAGGCGTAGAGCAGGCCGAAGGTCATCTGGTGGTGATGCCAGCGCCGATGCGCCGGGTCCTTGCCCATGTAGGCAAGGGTGTCGTGCATCCAGCCCATGTTCCACTTGTAGCCGAAGCCCAGGCCGCCGGACCAGGTCGGGCGCGACACCGCGGGCCAGGCCGTCGAACTCCTCGGCGACGGTCATCACGCCGTCATGCTGGCCGTAGGCGAGCTCGTTCATGCGCCGCAGGAAGGCCACCGCCTCCAGGTTCTCGCGGCCGCCGAACTTGTTGGGGACCCACTCCCCTGCCTTGCGGGAGTAGTCGAGGTAGAGCATGGACGCGACCGCATCCACGCGCAGACCGTCGACGTGATAGAGATCGAGCCAGAACAAGGCGTTGGCGTGCAGGTAGTTGACGACCTCGGTCCGGCCGAAATTGTAGATGAAGGTGCTCCAGTCCTGGTGGAACCCCTGGCGCGGATCCTCATGCTCGTAGAGCGCCGTGCCGTCGAACCGGCCAAGGCCATGGGCGTCGGTCGGGAAGTGGCCGGGCACCCAGTCCAGCAGCACGCCCAGTCCGGCAGCGTGGCAGCGGTCCATGAACTGCGCGAAGTCGCGCGGGCTGCCGTGGCGGCTGGTCGGCGCGAACAGCCCGATCGGCTGGTAGCCCCACGAGCCATCGAACGGATGCTCGTTGACGGGCAGCAGCTCCAGATGGGTGAAGCCGAGGTCCACGGCGTAGGGGATCAGGCGATCGGCGAGCTCGGCGTAAGTGAGGAACCGGTTGTCCTCGCCCCGCGCCCAGGAGCCGAGGTGGACCTCGAGGATGCTGACCGGCGCACGGACCGACTGGGCGGCACCGCGGGTGGCGAGCCAGGCGGCGTCGGACCACTGGAAATCGTCGACGCGTCGGACCACCGAGGCGTTCTGCGGCCGCAACTCGGCGCCCGTACCCAGCGGATCGGCCTTGAGCGGCAGGAGCGCGCCGTCGGCGGCACGGATCTCGTACTTGTAGACGGCGCCCTCGCCGAGCCCGGGAATGAAGATCTCCCAGACCCCGACGCCGCCGCGCCGGCGCATCGGGTTGCGGCGGCCGTCCCAGCCGTTGAAATCGCCGACCACGGAGACCCGGGCGGCGTTGGGCGCCCAGACGGCGAAGTGCACCCCGGCGACGCCGGCATGCTCGACGGCATGGGCGCCCAGCCGCTCCCACAGGCGGCCGTGGGTGCCCTCGTGGATCAGATAGTCGTCGAGTTCGCCCAGCAGCGGCGGGAAACGGTAGGGATCGTGGAGCTCCCAGGAGCCGCCCGGGTTGGAGGCGCGCAGCGTGTAGCCGAACCAGACCGGGCGATCGGCGATCACGCCTTCGAACAGGCCAGCCTCGTGCCGCGCGCGCAGCTCGCCCACCACGGCGCCGGTCGCCTCCTCGATCACCTCGAGCCGCTCGGCACCGGGTACCAGCGCGCGGATGACCACACCGCCGGTGACCTCGTGCGGCCCGAGCACCGCGAACGGGTCGCCGTGGCGCGCCTCGACCAGCGCGCGCACAGTCGCGTCGGTGAGACGGCTCTTCGCAGCGCTTGCCATCCTTGTCCTCCCAGCCCCGATCGATCGTGGCACTAGCGAAAAGCCGGTGCGGGATCAATCCATCATGCCCGTAAAGTCTCGCTTGCCCAAGCTCAAGATTTTAATTCACGCTGCATTACTCAGATGCCGGAGCCGGACGGCGCTGAGCTAGCAGGAGCAAAATCGACTATGCTGCGCTGTCTCTTTCTATCCATCAAAGAATTCAACAGCAACTGTTAAGTTCCTTGAGCCCATATCCCGGTCGGGCGAGACTAAAGGGCGACTGGCCAGCACATGCCCGGCGCATCCGCAAAGCAACACCATGGCAGGGTGACGGCCATGTTTGCGCCAACGCAGGAGGTCACTCGCCGCGCGGGTGGGCGCGGATGAAGTAGCTGAGCGCGAGGATGATCGCGGCGATACCGGCCCCCACCGGCAGCAGGTCGGGGCTGGCCCCGACCGTGATCACCTGCTCGAGGAACAGGACTCCCAGCATCACGACGACGATGCTGGCCAGCAGGTTCTTCAGCCCGTCGATGCTGCTCGCCTGCAGCCATCCCGGCACGGGCAACTCGCGGCCGATGAACATCGAGTAGATGCCGATCGCCACCACCTGCAGCACGGTCGCCAGGAGGACGAGGTCGATCAGCTTGATGCTGGCGAGGAACATCTCGCGGTTGCTGATCTCATGGCCGGTGGGGCCTACGATCAGCTTGATGTGGCGGAAGGTCGAGACGGCACCGAACCCCAGCAGCGTGACCGAGCCGGCGAGCAGGGACAACACGCCCAGGAACAGAATCCAGCGGGCCAGGATGAACAGCCAGGCCACCGGGGCGGGCGAACCAGGGCGGCGGGGCGGAGCCGGCGTGCTCACGAGAACGGCACCTCAGAAGCTGGACCAAGCGCCTCTGGCGGCCGAGAGCCACGCACGGAAGGCTGGCCGAGACTGCCGCAAGCTCCAGCCTCGCCGCAAGCCAAACGCAATCGGGCGCGGCGTTGCGGCCGCGCCCGAATGGTCAGGCGGCGCTGCTCAGAAGGACAGGCGGAAGCTGCCGACCGCCGTCCAGCCGGTGTCGCCCGTGCCGGTGGCGTCCTCGTCGACCTGGTCGTTGTCGAACATGCTCACGTCGCCCGCCAGCACCAGGCCCGGCGCCAGGGCATAGTCGGCGGAGAACACGATGTTGTAGGCCTCGTCGCCGACGCCGATCGCCTCGTCGTAGTCGGAGTTGGTGTCGATCATCTTGCCGGCGGTGATCGAGGTGTTCACCGGGCCGTAGCCGTAGCCGATGCCGGCGGTGACGAACTGGTTCTTGGTATCGCCGAGCTCCTGATAGGCGTAGTTGCCGGCGAGCTTGAACCCGAAGAGGTCGAAGCTGATGCCGGGCTGCACGCCCCACCACTGGTCGTCGCCGAAATCGTCCTCGCCGCCGTTCTTGAGCTCGCCGTAGAGACCGACCACGGAGGTCTCGATGCCGACGCCGCCGAACTCGCCCTCGTAGATCAGGCCGCCCTCGACGACGTTCTGGCCTTCCATCGCCGGCCGCACCGTTCTTGCGGGCGAAGAACTGGCCGTTGTTGGCGCCGCTGTCGATGCTCTCCTGCGTCGGGGTATAGGACACGCCGACGCTGAAGCCGCCGAAGGACGGCGTGTAGTAGCGGATCTTGGTCGCGTCGTTGGTGTTGAACAGGAAGACGACCGGCGCGGCGGTGATCACCGCGTCCGAGCCGTCGATACCGCCGGTGCCGGCCGCGATCGTCTGACCACCGATCACGCTGTTGTCGACCACGCCGTCCTCGTCGCCCATGCGCACCTCGCCCCAGCCGCCGCGCAGGAACAGCCAGGTCTCGTCGGTGTTCAGCGACTGGTTGGTGTCGGCCTCGAACTCGATCGTCGCACCATATTCGAGCCCGCTCTGCTCGTCCTTGGCGCGCGCGATGACATGGACCTCCGTGTCGTTGCGGAAGTCGAGCCCACGCGCGACGGTGTCGTCGAGCTGGAGATCGTCCTGCTGTCCACCGAATGCCTCGAACCGCAGGAAGCCCGTGAGGGTCAGGTCCAGCGCGCCACCCGGCGTCACCTCGGCGGCGCGCGCAGCGCCCGACATGCCGACCAAGGCGACGCCGATCACGGCGGTCGACGCCAACAACGTGTTGCGAAGGCTCATGCCCGTTCTCCCATCCCGTGAACAACCGTCGCTCACCGGGGCGGTGAGCGGGCACTGCGGCGACCGGCCCGGCACCTTGCCTGCCGCGAAGCCACGAGCCTGCGCTAGGGCCTGTCGTCGACGGTCCGATGACAGAACATCGCAGGCATGCGTGTCGTGCCCTGCCGTTCGATCCCGCGGATCGCGAATGCCGCCCAGCGTCACTGCCGCGCCACAGGTCCTAGCCTGCCAGCTCGTCCAGCACCCGAGCCCAGGAGCGCATGCCGCGGCGGAAGCTCTCCAGCTCGTACTTCTCGTTCGGGCTGTGGATGCGGTCGTCGTCGAGCGCGAAGCCGGCCAGGACCACGTCCATGCCCGAGCGCGGTCTTGAGCTCGTGCGTCACCGGGATCGAGCCGCCGCCGCCGATGAACACGGCTTCGCGCCCCCACTCGTCGCGTCAGCGCCTTGCTGGTCTTGGCGAAGGCCGGCGCCTCGATCGGGAAGCGGATGGCGCGACCGGAGCCGTGCTCGATGAACTCGACCTTGCAGTCGGCCGGCAGGCGCTCGCGGACGAAGGCGCGGAAATGCTCGCGGATCGCGTGCGGGTCCTGGTCGAACACCAGCCGGAACGAGATCTTGGCCGAGGCCTTGGACGGGATCACCGTCTTGAAGCCCTCCCCCTGGTAGCCGCCGCCCATGCCGTTGATCTCGCAGGTCGGCCGCGACCAGGTCATCTCCAGCACCGAGCGGCCCTTCTCGCCGGCCGGCACCGACAGGCCGACCGCGCCCAGGAACGCCGCGGGGTCGAAATCGAGCGAGTCCCACTGCTTGCGCAAGGCCTCGGGCAGCTCGGGCACGCCGTCGTAGAAGTGCGGGATGGTGATCCGGCCGTCCGCGTCGCGCAGGTCGGCGATGATGCGGGCCAGCACGTGGTTGGGGTTGGCCGCGGCCGAGCCGTAGAAGCCCGAATGCAGGTCGCGGTCGGCGGCGGTGATGACGATCTCCTCGCCGCACAGGCCGCGCAGCATGGTCTGGATCGCCGGCGTGCGCGCGTCCCACATGTTGGTGTCGCAGATCAGGCCGATGTCGGCGCTGCAGCTCCTCGGCGTTGGCCTTGAGGAACGGCGGCAGGTTCTCGCCGCCCGACTTCCTCCTCGCCCTCGATCAGCAGCGTGAGCGGGATCGGCAGGGTGCCGGTGACCGCCTTCCAGGCCCGGCAGGCCTCGACGAAGACCATGATCTGGCCCTTGTCGTCGGAGGCGCCGCGGGCACGGATCGCCTTGCTGCCGTCGGCGCGGGTCTCGATGAACGGCTCGAACGGGTCGTGGTCCCAGAGCTCCAGCGGGTCGACCGGCTGGACGTCGTAGTGGCCGTAGAACAGCGCCGACGGGCCCTTGGCCGAGCGGTCGTGGGCGACGACCATGGGGTGACCGGGCGTCGGACGGACGCGTGGCGTCGAAGCCGATCGCAGGCGAGATCGGCGGCGAGCCACTCCGCCGCGGCCCTGCACTCCGCGGCATAGGCCGGGTCGGTCGAGATCGACTTGATCCTCAGGAAGGCGAACAGGCGCTCGAGCGCCGGTTCGACCTCGGCGTCGATCCGCGCGAGCACCTGATCCAATGCCGACATGCCGACTGCTCCCCAGGCAACTATGCGCCAGCCTTACCGAGCCGTGGCCCTGTTGCGGCGCGTATAGGGCAGCCCTGTGGCCGGTACAAGGATTGACCGGCAGACCGAAGATGTTACGCTAGTTTCAAGACGTTACGGGCACCGATTCCTCTTCCGAACAGGTGGACGGTCAGTGTCGTGGAGCGCATTGAATATTTGCGCGCTTGCGGCGTGTTGTTTGGCGGCGAAACGGGGAGGAATGGAGAATGGCGGTCAGGAGCGAGGCGGCCGGCGGCGGAGCGGGCGGCTTCCTGGACACCATCGAGCGGATCGGCAACAAGGTGCCGCATCCCGCCATCATCTTCCTGATCCTGCTGGCCCTGGTGATCGCGCTCTCGCATGCGCTCTACCTCATGGGCACCAGCGTCACCTACCAGACCTTCGACCTGGAGACCGACCTGCTCGTCTCCAACACGGTCGCGGTGAACAGCCTGCTGACCGCGGACGGCATCCGCTTCCTGTTCACCTCGATGATCCGCAACTTCATGGGCTTCGGCCCGGTGGGCGTGATCCTGGTCGCGATGATCGGCGTCGGCCTCGCCGAGCAGGCCGGGCTGGTCACGGCCCTGATCAAGAAGATCGTCAGCGTGGCGCCCGCCTGGTCGCTCACCTACATCATCGTCTTCGTCGGCGTGCTGTCGAGCATCGCCGCGGATGCCGGCTACCTCGTGCTCATCCCGCTCGGGGCCGCCGCCTTCCTCACCGTCGGCCGGCACCCGATCGCGGGCATCGCCGCCGCCTTCGCCGGCGTGGCCGCGGTGTTCCTGGTCAACGTGATCATCGTGCCGGTCGACGGCATCCTGACCGAGATCACCAACGACGCCATCCATCTGCTCGACCCCAACGTCTCGATCGACCTCGCGGCGAACCTCTACTTCTCGATCGTGTGCAGCATCGTCCTCACCGTCGTCGTGGTGCTGGTCACCGAGCGCGTGATCGAGCCGCGCCTCGGCCCGTATCACGGCCCGAGGCCCGACGGCGCCGATGCCGGCATCACCTTTGCCGAGGCCAAGGGGCTGCGCTGGGCGCTTCTGGGGCTTCCTCGCCGTCGTGGCCTTCATCGCGGCGCTCACGGTGCCGGAAGGCGCACCCTTGCGCGATCCGGTGACCGGCGCCATCGGCGGCAACTCGCCGTTCATGAGCAGCCTGATCGTGATCATCATGCTGATCTTCCTGGTGATCGGGCTCGCCTACGGCATCGCCGCCGGCACGATCAAGAACGCCACGGACGCGATCGACGCGATCGTCAAGACGTTCGCCGGCCTGTCGGGAATGATCTTCCTCCTGCTGATCATCAGCCAGTTCATCGCCTACTTCAACTACAGCAACCTCGCCACCATCGCTGCCGTCAACCTCGCCAACCTGCTGCAGGGCGCCAATCTGGACACGCTGGTCCTGCTGGTCGGCTTCATCGTGGTGGTCGGCGTTCCTCGACCTGATCATCACCGGCGCCATCCCGAAATGGGCGATCTTCGCGCCGATCTTCGTGCCCTTGATGATGAAGCTGGGCGTCGTCCCCGAGGCGGTGCTCGCGGCCTACCGCGTCGGCGATTCGCCGATCAACGCGATCACCCCGCTCAACGTCTATTTCGGCATGGTCGTGGGCTTCTGCCAGCGCTACGACAAGAATGCCGGCGTCGGCACCGTGGTGGCGATGATGCTGCCCTATGTCGGTGCACTGTTCGTGGTCTGGATCGCCCTGTTCATCGGCTGGTACCTGCTGGCGGTGCCGTTCGGGCCGTGAGGCCGGTTCCGCTCACAGCGGCAGCAGGATCGGAACCAGGATCACGGTCACGATCAGCACGACGATGGCGAACGGCACGCCGACCTTGACGAAGTCGCCGAAGGCGTAGTTGCCGGGCCCGACCACCAGCGTGTTCACCGGCGAGGAGACCGGCGTCATGAAGGCGGTCGAGGCCGCCAGGGCCACGGTCATCGCGAACGGGTAGGGCGAGGCGCCCAGATCGGCGGCCATCGCCAGCGCCACCGGCGCCATCAGCACGGCGGTGGCGGTGTTGGAGATGAACAGGCCGAGCAGCGCCGTGATCGCGAACAGGCTCGCCAGCACCACGCGCGGCCCGGCGTCGCCGACGGCCGCGATCAGCGCATCGGCGGCGAGGTCGACGCCGCCGGTGCGCTGCAGCGCCAGCGAGAACGGCAGCATGCCGACGATCAGGATCAGGCTGGCCCAGTGGATCGAGCGGTAGGCGCTGGTGAAGTCGATGCAGCGCAGGACACCCATCAGCAGGCAGCCGATCAGCGCCGCCTGCACGTTGGGCACGATGCCGCTGACCATCAGGCCGACGACCAGGAGCAGGCAGAACAGGGCCTGCGGTGCGCGATCCGCGGCCGGCAGGACGTCGTCCAGCTCGGCCGGCAGGTCGAGGACGATCATGTCCCGGCGGAAGGTCTGCAGCTTGCGGATGTCGGACCAGAAGCCGGCCACGAGCAGGGTGTCGCCGACCCGCAGCTCCTCCTCGGTGATGTCGTCGCAGCGGGCCTGCGGTGCCGCGGCGCAGACCGACCGCGGTCACGTCGAAGCGGGTCCGGAACTCCGAGCGCACCAGCGTCCGCCCGATCACGCTCGAGCCTTCGGGCAGCATCACCTCGACCATGCCGACCTCCTGCGCCCGGTCGGCGAAGTAGGCGCCGCTCGACGGCAGCAGCTCCAGGCCCAGCTCGCGGGCCAGCTCCTCGGCGTTGGTGTCGGGGACGAACAGGTCGATCAGCAGCATGTCGCCGGCGCGCAGCCGGGTGGTCGCCATCGGGCGGATGACCTCGGGCGCGAAGCGGCCCTCGCGCTCGATCGCGAGCAGGTGCGCGCCGGAGCGGTCGCGCAGGCGCAGCTCCTCGAGCGTCCGCCCGGCCAGCGGCGAGCCCGCCATGATCCGCGCCCGCCGCTCCCGGCCGGCCAGCTGGTATTCCGCGATCCAGTCGCGCAGGCTCGGCCGGCCCGGGGTCCGCTCGCCGCCACCGCCGGCCGCCAGCCAGCGGCGGGCGAACAGCATGTAGAGGATGCCCAGGACCAGGACCGGCAGGCCGAACGGGGTGAAGCTGAAGAACTCGAAGCCGCCGGCGCCGGCGCGCCGGAGCTCGGCGTCGACGACGAGGTTGGGTGCCGTCGCGACCAGGGTCATCATGCCGCTGATCAGCGCCGCGAAGCTCAAGGGCATCATCAGCTGGCTGGGTGCGGTCCCGGTGTTCTGGGCGATGCGCAGCACGATCGGGATGAAGATCGCGACCACGCCCGTCGAGCTCATGACCGCCCCGAGCCCGGCCACGACCGACATCAGCAGGACGATCAGCCGGGCCTCGCTGCTGCCGGCCCTGGCGACCAGCCAGTCGCCCAGCCGCTGCGCCACGCCGGTGCGGACCAGCCCCTCGCCGAGCACGAACAGCAGCGCGATCAGGATCACGTTGGGGTCCGCGAAGCCGGCCAGCGCCTCGGGCGTGGTGATGACGCCGGTGAGCGGCAGCAGGACGAGCATCAGCAGCGCCACCGCGTCCATGCGCGGCTTGTTGCGCGCGAACATGACGACGGCGGCCGCGAGCAGGGCCAGGACGAGCGCCAACTCAGTGTTCATGTCGCCTCGGCCCCCCGCTGGCCCGTCGATCTAGAGTGCTCGCCGCGCCAGCGCGGCCTCCAGCGCGTCGCGGAGCTCATCGGTCGTGAACGGCTTGCTCAGCATCACCGGCCGACCGACGAAGCCGGCGCCCGGCAGCGTGCCATAGCCTGTCGCCACGACGAACGGCACCTTCAGCGCATCGAGCCGCTCGGCGATGGCGGTCGCCATCGCGCCACCCAGGTTGGCGTCGAGAATGGCGGCGTCCACAGGCTGGTCGGCAAGGATGCCCAGGGCCTCGGCCACGCCACTCGCCGGTCCGACCACCTCATGGCCGGATCGGCTCAGCATCTCGACGATATCCAGGGCGATCAGCATGTCGTCCTCGACGACGAGCACGCGCGCGGCCGGACTGGCCGCGGCCATGACGGTCCGCCGCAACGGGCTCGGGGCCGCCAGGCGGGTCCGCGGGATCAGCAGCTCGCAAACCAGACCCTGCGGGTGCCAAGTCTTGTCCACCGTACCGCCGACCTGATCCCTGACGGCAAGCCCGATCAGCGTGGACCCGAAGCTCAGGCGCGATGGTGGCTGCACGGCTGGACCGCCGGTCTCGCGCCAAGTGAGACGCAGGCCTCGGGCCGCCTCGTCCTGGCGCCAGGAAAGCTGCAGCCGCCCTGCCGGCTGGGACAGGGCGCCGTACTTGGCGGCATTGGTGGCGAGTTCGTGGATCGCCAGCGCGAACGGCTGCGCCGCCTCGGGATGCAACACGACGTCCTCGCCGGAGAGCTCGATCCGCGCGAGCCCGTAGGCCGCAAGCTCGCGCTCGAGCAGGCCGCGCAGGCTGGCGCTGGTCCAGCTGCTTTCGGCCAGGAGCGTGTGGGCGTGGGCGATGGCGCCGATCCGGCCTTCGATGATGGTAACGAAGTCCCGGGGACTGTCGGCCCGGGTCAGGCGGATCACCGACTGTACCACGGCGAGCGCGTTCTTGGCGCGATGGTCGACCTCGCGCATCAAGAGCGCCTGGCGCTCCTCGGCCTCCTTGCGCTCGTGCACGTCGATGACCGAGCCGACGAAGCCCGCGAACGTGCCGCCGGCATCGAAGCGAGGCCGCCCGGCGTCGATCACCCACCGGTACTGGCCATCCGCACGGCGGAGCCGATAGTCGAGATTGAAGGGCTCGCGCCGCCCGGCGGCCTCGACGTAGCGGCGCCTGGTCTCCTCGCGGTCGTCGGGGTGGATCATCGGCAGCCAGCCGAAGCCAAGCGCGTCGTCCGGGGCCTGACCCGTGTAGTCGTACCAGCCACGGCTCAGGAAGGTGGTCTTCAGATCCACGCCCGTGATCCAGAGCATCGCCGGGGCGGTGTCGGCGACATTGCGGAACCTCGCCTCGCTCTCGGCGAGCGCGTCCGCCGCAGCCTTACCGGCGGTGGTGTCCTTGAACACGATGGCAAAGCGCCCGTGCGGCTCGACCGGTGTCGCGAACACGTCGAACCATCGTCCCATGGTCGCGGAGCCGTTCTCGAACCGCAGCGACTCGCGGCCCAGGCCCACCCGCGCATAGGTGTCGACCCAGTGGTGCTCCAGGTCCGGCAACAGCTCGAGGGCGGTACGCCCGACGGCGTTACTCAGGCCGGTCATGGCTTCGAACAGCGGGTTGACCTCGAGGAAGCGGTAGTCGACCGCCCGTCCGTCGCCGTCGACGATCATCTCGCAGAGGCAGAAGCCCTCGTCGATGCCGGCGAACACGGCGCGCAGCCGGCCCTCGCTCTCGCGCAACGCCGCCTCGATGCGCCGCCGCTCGGTGACCTCCTCGCAGATCACGCCGATATGGGTGACCGTGCCGTCTTGGCCGGCGATGGGATAGAACTGCTCGAGCCAACGGCGTTCGACGCCGGGCTCGCGGGGCGTCTCGCCGGCGATCTCGATGTTGATGGCGGGCCTGCCGGTCGCCAGCACCTGCGCCAGGGCAGGCTCGGCCGCGGGCCGCATCGCCGGCACGATCTCCCAGGCGCTCCGGCCGAGATGCTCGCTCACCGGCCTGCCGTTGATGTCGGCCAGCGCCTCGTTGACCCGAACGAAGCGCATCTCGCGATCGAGCAGGCACAGTCCCACCGGTGCTGCCCGGTAGATTGCCTCCAGCTGCTCGAGCTCGTTGGTCGCGGTGAGCTCGGCCGACTTCAGGGCATGGATGTCCGTGGCGGTGCCGTACCAGCCGACGATGCATCCTTGCGCGTCACGCGCCGGCACGGCGCGGCTCAGATGCCAGCGCCACGAGCCGTCGGCCATCAGCAGCCGATGCTCGAAAGTGTAGGTCGACTGCCCGCGCAAGGCTGCCTGCCACGCTGCTCCGGTCGCGGCCAGCTCGTCGGGATGGACCAGGGCCTGCCAGCGGTAGCCAGCGCCACCGAGTCGGGCCGAAGGATGGTAGTCCGCAATCCGGCTGTTGCAGTAATCGACCTCGCCGGCAGAATCGGTTGTCCAGACCAGATGCGGCATCGCGTCGGCGAGCCGGCGCGAGTCCGACGATGCGGCGGCGCTATGCGGCGTCTCGCCCGTGAGGTCGACAGCAACGCCACTCAGCCGAACGGGTTCGCCCCGCTCGTCGCAGGCTAGTGTGGCCCGGTTGAGGATCTCCCGCACCGCTCCGTCGGGCCGCACGATCCGCAGGCGCTGCTCCAGGTGCGCTTGGCGGGATGCCAGGGCCGCGTCCAGCTCTGCCATGAACCTGGTGCGATCGGCAGGGTGGACGAGCCGCGCCCAGGCCTCCAACGTCGGCAGCGATGCCGGATCCAGGTCAGTGCCCAGGACCCGACAAAGCTCCGGCGACGCGTGGAGTGTCCGAGCGGGGACCTCCAGCGTCCACGAACCCACGCCGAGCCCCGCCAACTCTTCCGCCAACCTTGCGCTCCGCAGCTTACCCGATCATTCCGGTGCGGGCGCGGTGTGACGCGAACCGGGCCGAGACACAATCGGATTGAGCGCGGACTTCGGCAGTGTCGGTCACAAGGGCCAAATCAGCGGCACCAGGAAGACCGCAACCACGAAGAACCAGATCATCAGCGGCAGGCCCAGCTTCCAGTAGTCGCCGAAGCGATAGCCCCCGGGTCCCATGACCATCAGGTTGACCGGCGTCGCGACCGGGGTGAGGAACGAGGCCGCGGCTGCGACGCACACGCTCATCAGCACCGGCAAGGGCGAGACGCCGATCTGCTGCGCGGCTGCCACCGAGATCGGGATGATGATCAGGGCGGTCGCGGTGTTGCTGATCAGCTGGCCCAGGATGCCGGTCAGCAGGAACAGGCCGGCCAGCAGCGCATAGGGGCCGGCGTCGCCCACCAGCGCCACCAGACGCTCGCCCAAGAGGGCGGCGGCACCGCTCTGATACATGGCCGTCGAGAGCGGCATCATGGCGCCGATCAGGATGATCGTGGTCCAGTTGATCGCCCGGTAGGACTGGTCGACGCTGAGCACGCCCAGCAGGATCAGCGCGCCGGCCGCGAGCAGGCCGGCGACGGCCGGCGGCACCAGGCCCGTCATCAGCAGCGCCACCATGCCGAGCAGCACGATGATCGCCTGCTTGGCGCCCGGACCCAGCGGGACGGCTTGGCGGCGGACCAGCTCGGGCGAGTTGACGACCAGGATCTCCGGATCGGCCAAGCGCTCGTCGAGCGCCTGCCAGGTGCCCTGCAGCAGGAGGGAGTCGCCGGCAGCGAGCACCGTCTCGGCGGGTCCCAGATCCTGCTCGCTGCGCTTGACCGCCAGGACGACGAGGTCGCCGCTGGGGGTGACCATGCCGGGAAACACGGTCTGGCCGATCAGGGCGGAGCGGGGCGGGATCACGACCTCGGCCAGGCCGGAGCGGCGGTTGAACAGGGTGGCGGTGACGTCGGCCGCCGAATCCTCGGCGCGAAAGGCGAGATGCCGGTCGGCGGCGAGCGTGCCGACGGTGGCCGCGTCGCCGCGCACGATCAGGATGTCGCCCTCGGCCAGGGTCGGGCGGCGCAGGGGACCGCCGGTGTCCCCGGCCTGGCTCGCCACCAGGGTGACGCCGGGATAGGCGGCAAGATCGACGGCGCTCGCATTGGCGCCGAGATAGGGCGAGGTCGCGCGGACGCGCAGCTGGAAGACCCCGTCGTCCAGCGTGTAGTGCTCGATCAGCGTGCGCGCATGCTTGCTCAGGTCGGCTGGGATCGACTTGCCGCTGCGATTGGGCAGAAGCCGCGGCCCGAGGAGGAGGATGATGGCCATCGTGCCCAGGAGCAGCGGCACGCCCACCCAGGCGAACTCGAAATAGCCGAAGGGGGCCAAGCCGGCATCGACCGCGGCATCGGAGACCAGGACGTTGACCGGCGTGCCGGTAAGCGCCAGCAGCGACCCGGCATGGCCGGCGAAGACCAAAGGCATCAGCAGCTGCGAGGGCGGCCGGCCGAGCCGGACCGCCATGACCACGACGACCGGCAGCAGGGCTGCCACCGAGCCGTTCAGGTTGATCAGTGCCGTCAGCACCGAGACCAGCAGCATGGTCAGGACCAGCAGGCGGACGCGGCTCTCGCCCGCCCGGTCGATCAGCACCTGGCCGATCCAGGCGGTGACGCCCGTCGCCTCGAGCCCGGCACTGACCACGAACAGCGAGGCGATGAACAGCACGGCCGGGTCGCCGAAGCCGGCCAGCGCCTGCCCCAGGTCGAGGACGCCGGTGGCCCAAAGGGCCAGGGCCGTGGCCATCGCGACCACCACCACCGGCAGCCGGTCCCAGACGAACAGGACCACGACCCCGGCGACGATCGCGAAGGTGAGCGTGATGTCACTCAAGGTGCTGAACTCCTGCGGGTTCGTTCCTGCCCGGCCAGGCCGCTCGGTCTTCCCGCTTGCATGGCGCGCCGGGCAGCGAGCCGGTGGACCTTACAGCGGCCGCGCGCAGGCTTCCGTGACAAACCGTCTGTCCGTCAAGCCGCCATTCGCAACCTCGCCCGGGGCGTGACGAAATCGGCCACAGTCAGAGAGCCACGCCCAGCGGGAGCACGGCGAGGATGAGGACCTGGAGGCCGACTCATCTGCTCTGCCGTTCGGCGCCACGGCCATTTCGACCTTCCATCTTTTGTAGGTATGCTTCCAAGATTTTATCTTGGCTAAACATGTATTCATACAGCGCGCAGTGTTAGTTGCGATATTGGAATCAGGTTGCTCGAGCTCCCAAACCCGGTCGATATCCAATCGGCACCACGGTGAATACCCATGCCCGCCCTGAGTCGTGTTCGATGACAGTTTGATGGTGGAGTGATTTCAAGCCCGTCGAGCATGGGGGATGCCTGCGGGTGTACGCTCCATTCGCGCACAGATGTGGCGGCTCCGCTCCGCGGCGCCTATAGAATGCTGCAGCGCATTCAAACAGCCATGGCGAAACAGCATGTCCACTGACGGCTCGAGCAATCCGGCCACGCCCGGGCGCACGCCGGTCGCCGTCGATCTGGCGCTCCAGGGCGGCGGCGCGCATGGCGCCTTCACCTGGGGCGTGCTGGACCGGCTGCTCGAGGAGCCGTGGCTCCGGATCGAGGGGATCTCCGGCACCTCGGCCGGGGCCATGAACGCGGCCGTGCTGGTGGCCAGCCACGCCGCCGGGGGGGCTGTGGCTGCTCAGTCTGCGCTGAGCGACTTCTGGCGTCGCGTCTCGGATTCGGCACGGAACAGCCCGTTCAAGCGCGGGCCGCTGGACGTGATGCTCGGCCGCTGGACGCTCGACTATTCGCCGACCTTCATCGCGATGGACCTGGCCTCGCGCCTGTTCTCGCCCTACGACCTCAATCCGGGTGGGCTCAACCCGTTGCGCGAGGTCCTGGCGCAGAGCGTCGACTTCACGCAGCTGGCAAAGGCCCCGATCAAGCTGTTCATCACCGCCACCAACGTCCGCACCGGCCGTGGCCGGGTGTTCCGCAACGCGGAGGTCACGCCCGAGGTGATGCTGGCCTCGGCCTGCCTGCCGACCATGTTCCAGGCCGTCGAGATCGACGGCGAGCCCTACTGGGACGGCGGCTATTCCGGAAACCCGACGCTCACGCCGCTCGTGCGCGAATGCGACGCCAGCGACACCATCATCGTGCCCATCAACCCGATCGAGCGTCCCGGCACGCCGCGCAGTGCCCGCGAGATCCTCAACCGGCTGAACGAGATCTCGTTCAACACCGCGGCGATCAAGGAACTGCGGATGATCGGTCTCCTGCAGCAGGCGGCCGATCCCGGGTCGGGCGAGAGCGGGGTCTGGGCCAGCATGCGCATCCACCTGATCCGCAACGACGGCATGGCCGACCTCGGCTATTCGTCCAAGCTCAATGCCGAGTGGGAATTCCTGACCATGCTGCGCGACCGCGGCCGGACGGCCGCGCAGGCGTTCCTCGACGAGCACGGCGACGATCTCGGCAAGCGCTCGACCCTGGACTTCGGCCCCCTATTGCAGGGCGTCTGAGCCCGGGGCTCAGAACGGGTAGCGCAGGATCGCCGCCAGGGAGGCACCGCCGGGAATGTCGGCCTTGCGCACGCCCAGCACCTTGGCACCGGTCGCCAGCGCCCGGCCGGCGATCTCGTCGACGACACCGTAGCTGTCCCAGCCCGGCCGATCGGCGAAGGTCACCGCACCGCTGTCCTCGTCGACCGTGCCGACGACCACCTCGTCGATATCGACCAGGAGGGAGTCGATGGCGCCGAAGGTGGCGGCACGGGCCGCCACCGCGATGTCGGTGGTGGTGCGGCGCTGATCGGCGCGGGCGGCGAACAGCTTGCCGAACGCGGCGATCTCCTCGCCATAGAGCTGGTCGAGCCACAGCCGTGCCGCGGTCGCGAGATCGGCGTCGGTGGTGCGGTCGGGGTTGCCCTCGATCGTGCGGGGGAAGAGATCGACGTTGCTGTTGACCAGGCGGTAGAGCGAGGCCAGCGGCTCGGCGGCGGCAAGGATCAGGGGCGTGTGGCGGCCGGCCAGTACGGGACGCAGGGCGGCATCGACCTTGCGGGCATACTGGGTGAGGCGAACCTTGTGGCCCTCGCTGCCGACGATCCGGCCGCTGGGCGAACGGTCGCCGAGGCTCGACTTGCCGGCAGCACTGGCGGCATCCTTGGGCAGGCCCGGAACCTTGACCTCGACCGGCGGACCGCTCGGCAGCACCTCGATCAGCCGCACCGCGCCCTCGGCCAGGGCGAGCACGAAGGCGGTGTGCGGGAACGTAAGGGCGCGCAGCAGCGGCTTGAGGTGGAAGCGGTCGGACACCTCGACCTGCGCCGTCAGATTGTTGGGCAACCGGAATGTGTCGATATGGTCCGGCGTCGCCAGGACGGCCAGGCTGTTGGCCTGGAAACGCCAGAACTCGTCGTCGTCGATCAGGTCGAGCACTGGACCCTCCAGTGCCGCCACCCGGCCGCGGGCGAGCCCGACCGGCTCCAGTTGCCGGATCGCCTCCTTGAGCAGGTTGCCCAGCTCGATCCGGGACGCGTCCGTGTGCTGCGACAGGGTTGTGGTCGGCAGGTAGAGCGAGACGCAGGCGTCGGCGCGCGTGCGCGCGAGGACGCGGAACTGCTCCATGGTGGGCAGGTCGATGTGGAGCATGATGGCCTCGTTCTGGACGATGAATTCGGTCGCGGCACGCCGCCAGCGTGGGGCCAATTGCCGTCGGAGGCGGCGAAGGTCAAGGCCTAGCGTGGTGCGATCGCGGGCAGCAGCATCGCGTACTTGACCCGCACCGTGCTGGCGGAGCGGAAGAAGCTGACCAGATCGCGCCAGGGGCCTTCGATCCGCGCCAGACCGGTCAGGCTCGCCACCACCGTGCCGACGTCGCTGCGGCCGTCGAGCACCAGCCAGCCGCCGAGGAACAGGATGCCCACCTTGCCCAGCGCGCTGATCGTGCCGAGCACGAACTTCGAGGACAGCTTGAGCGCGAAGATGCGCCGCCGCGTCTCGTAGATGGTGCGGAAGTCGGCCAGCACGGCGGGCTGCACCTCGCCCGGGCTACCTGCGGCAATGCGGCCCGAAGCGTCGCGCAGCGCCTGAACCCGGTCGCGGACCCGCCGGTTGATCCTGGCCTGCAGCGCCAGGACGATCGCCGCCTGCGGCAGAACCACGGCCAGCGCCAGGATCCCCAGCCAGGGCTGGCTGACCGCGATGAAGCCGATCACGCTGAGCAGGGTGCCGATCTGCACCACCGGCGTCGAGATCGCCGAGCCGGCGAACGCGCCGACGACCTCCGCCTCGGCGGACAGCATGGTTGCGAGCGTGCCATGGGCGGCGGCTTCCTTGGCGGGGAGCTGCGCCACGTGGTTGGCGTAGAGACGCTCGCGGATCAGCAGGACGACGCGCTCGCCGACCACCGCGAGGCGGAGCCCGAGCAGGAACTTCGTGCCGGCGCTGAGCAGCACGGCGCCGAGAAAGCCGCCGCACAGCCAAGCCAGCAGGGTGACGTCGCCGCCCTCGACCAAGCTGTTGATCGCCAGCTGCTGGAACTTCAGCGGCACGGCGGCCAGAGCCGCCACGACCAGTGCCAGCAGGATCAGGACGATCTGATCGCGGCCGCTGACCCGCCAGACCGCGCGATAGAGTTCGCCCATTCCGTCACCGTGATCCCGCGTGGCGCCGTCCACGCGCTGCCCACCCGCTCGGCCGCAGGCACGTCCGCTCGATGACCCAGATCACCGGGCGTGCCAAGCGTCGGAGTTGTACCCCGTCCACCGGCACGACGCCAAATCGGTCATGGTTTCCCGCAGCAAGTCGATTCTAACGAAAATTTAGGGAACCTGAAGGGATGAAATACGGACGGAGTGCGTCCGTAGGGACACGAGAGCAACAGCCCAGCACAGTGCGGAGGTGAAAAAGCCGACAGAATCGGCAGCCGGCCATGAATTCTGGCCCGCTGCCGGAGCGTGAGAACGGTGCCAGCACCGAGCACTTTGGTCAGCGGGAACAAGGCGGATCAATGACAAGAGTTGTCCCATCGCCGCCACGAGCGCGGCCTTTTGCTTGCTCGTGCCCCATGGGTAACCAGCGGCGCTAGCAGGTCATCCTCTCGACCCGCTCCATGACCCGTCCGATCGAATCGGACCACCAGCCCCTGCCATCGAACCCGCGGCATGCCCCGGTCGTCTGTCGGCCATTCGTTCCTGGCCGATCCAAGCCGGCGAACCGCCGAAACAGGAGATTACCGTATGCTCTTCCGCTTCTCAGCACGCATGCTCGTGAGCGCCTCGCTTGCCGTCGCCGTCTCTGGCGGCCCCACGGCGACCGCGCTCGCCCAGACGGCGTGCTCGACGCCCAAGAGCAACCTGTTCTTGAACCCCTACAATCGCCAGAGCGCCCACCACCGTCCGATCGGCACCGGCGCGTCCTACGCGTCCAACACCCATCCCGCGACCAGGGACTGGCTGAAGGCGGGTCACCTGAACGTGAACGCCGGCACGCCCTGGGGCACGGACATGCTGGAATCCGGCCCCTCGGATCCGATCAGGGTCATCGGCGCCCGTGCGCACTGCGACAACGTCGTCGGGCTGCCCCTGGCCGTCCGACTGCCGGGCCATCAGAGCAACGTGATGAACAACCATTCCGGCTGCCCCGACGGCGTCGTGGTGGTCTATGACCGAGTCTCCGGCACGCCGCACCAGCTTCGCCAGTACAATTGGAACAGTGGCCGGCCGACGGCCGGCCAGTACAGGACCTGGGACATCAGGGGTCTCGGTCACGGCACCCGATCGGGTCAACGCATGGGTACCAGCGCGTCGGGGGTCGCCGGCATGTTCGGCGTGCTGCGCGGCTTCGAGATCAACACGCCGGGCCATCGGATCGAGCATGCGCTGCGGATCGGCCTGCCGCGCAAGCCGGGCTGCCGGATCATGCTGTCGCGCAACGTCGTCTACCCGGCGGTGACCGGCGACAGCAACCGCAGCAATGGTGGCTACAACACCGGCAACATCCCCTATGGCGGCCTGATGGCCCTGCCGCGGACGGTCAACATCGCCAACCTCGGCCTGAGCGAGCCCGGCCGGCGGCTCGCCCAGGCGATCCAGAGCTATGGGATGTACGCCTCGGACGGCAGCGGCTGCAGTGCTGGCGCGATCGAGGCGGACCAGACGGTGAGTGCCGGCGTCCAGAGCCAGCTGCGCAACGACATCCGCAAGATCTACCCGCATGTGCGCATGGTGCTGAACAACTCGGCCGGTTCGGCCGTGGCCGGCGGCGGATCGCCGCTCGGTCCCAACTGCGCGTTCGACTCGTGATCGTCGGTCGGGCGTTCACCCACCGTTAACTTCTGCCAACTATGGTCAACGTCGAGCTTGAGCACGGGTACGCGACACCCTCCGCCAAGGCGGCGGCGTCGCTCCCGGGCCAAACTCATCCTCCCTGACGTTGTGATGCCTCCCTGTGCTTGTGGCCGCCGGTACCTCCGGCGGCCACTTCTCTATTGGCTCATCCAGATGATCCGGACGATCCAGGTCAGGCTGGAGGCGTCGATCGCCCGCTCCTCTTCCGGTCGGCAGATGTGCCCGAGCGTGATGCGCTGCGCGGTGCGCCGGATCAGCACGCCGATCTCCACCTCGCCGGTCTTGTGCCGCACCACCACCCGGTCGTGCCGGCGCACGCTGCTGCGTGGCGAGACGATCAGCATGTCGCCCGCGCGCAGCAGCGGCGAGATGAGGTCGCGATCGAGCTCGATCGCGTAGGCGGTGTCGTCGCCGATGCCCGGGAACTCGATGTCCTCCCAGGGTCCCGCCTGGGGAAAGCCCGCCGCATCCACGGCCTGCTCGCGCTCGAGCTGGCTCAGGTTGAGGCATCGCAGCCGCCGCGCCGGCGGTGGAACGCCCTCGCCGCTCTCGTCGATCAGCGCCACGAACTCGCCCATCGAGGTGCGGGTGGCCTCCAGGATCTTGGACACGCTCTCCGTGCTGGGCCAGCGTGACTTGCCCTGCTTGGTGGTGCGCTTGCTCTTGTTGAAGGTCGTGGGATCCAGGCCCGCCCGCTTCGCCAGCCCCGAGGCCGACAACCCCTTGCGCTCGGCAAGCAGGTCGATGCCACGCCAGATCGCCTTGTGCGTCAGCATGTTCGGTGGGCTTTCCCGCAGTGGACCCTGATCCAATAGGAACAGTATCTTGACTAAGCCGAAGACTGTCAGTAGGCTCATTATCCTATCCTGACCGCCATGGGCTGCGATCGATTGTCCGAGCCTTCGTACCGCGACGATCCAGCTGCCTGGCCGGGCTTCCGAGCGGCGCGCGCTGGTCGTGTTCGAGGACCGGACCGAAGGTGGGCTGCTGCGCCTGCTGCGCCCGGGATTCCGCCATTGCTTCTGCCTTGTCGCCGACGGCGTGCACTGGATCGTGTGCGACCCGCTCAAGAGCAGGATCGAACTGACCATCGTGACCTCCCCGAACGAGGGCGTGCTGGCGGACCAGCTCGCGCGACCAGGCCGCACCGTGCTTCGCGGGCAAATCCGCAGCGACCGCGCTCCGCGACCGCCGCGCCTGCGTCCGGTCACCTGCGTCGAGACGGTCATGCGGATCTTGAACGTCGACGCCGCCGGCGTGCTGACGCCCTACCAGCTCTTCCGGCACCTTCTCGGACCGCTGGCCGCCGACCGGGGCTTCGTCACCCACCGCGATCCTCGTGCTTTTGCCCTTGACGGCGACGCGTTATAGGAATATTCTCCTTTTCATGATGCCCCGCCCGGACCAGATAGGGAGAACGCGATGACCGGCCTTGCGCCCGCGGCAGTTCGCAAGGGGTTCGAGCGGGCACGTGAACGGCGCCAGCCCTGGGAGCCGCTCTGGCGCGAATGCTACGCCTACGCCCTGCCGCAGCGCGGCGCGGGCCTCGGCGCCGAGTTCGCGACGGCACGCCGCTACAGCGACGGCCTGTTCGACGGCACCGCCGCCGACGCGGTCGAGCAGCTCGCCGCCAGCCTGCTGGCCGAGCTGACCCCGCCCTGGTCGCAGTGGTTCGGCTTCCGGCCCGGGCCACGACGTCGGCGGACGCCGACCGCTCGACCCTGGCCGCCTATCTCGAGGACGTCGCCGACCGGGTCCGCGGGCACTTCGAGCGCTCCACCTTCGCGGTCGAGATCCACCAGTGCTTTCTCGACCTGGTGACGGTCGGGCACCGCCACGCTGCTGTTCCAGGAAGCGCCGGTCGGGCGAGCCGTCGGCCTTTCGCTTCTGCGCCGTGCCGGCAGCCGAGATGTTCATCGACGGCGACCAGAACGGCCAGATCCGCCAGCACTACCGGGCGACCAGCCTGACCCTGGCGGGCGTTCTGCGGCCGCTTCCCGGACGCCGTCCTGCCCGCCTGCCATGCTCGAGGAGGGCGAGGCCGATCCCGAGCATCGCTTCGAGATCCTGGAAGCGGTGGTGCAGCAGGGGTCCGGCTATGCCTACATGGCCCTGCTGCGCCGCCCGCCGCGGCGGCGGCGAGGACCTGCCGCTCGCCGAGGGCAGCTTCGACCAGCCGCCGTTCGTGACCTTCCGCTGGATCAAGGGTGCCGGCGAGCTCTATGGCCGCTCGCCGGTGATGACCGCACTGCCGGACATCAAGACCGCCAACAAGGTGGTCGAGCTGATCCTGAAGAACGCGTCGATCGCCGTCACCGGCATCTGGCTCGCCGACGACGACGGCGTGCTCAACCCGGCCAACATCAAGCTCGTGCCCGGCAGCATCATCCCCAAGGCCGTGGGCTCGGCCGGCCTGACGCCGCTGCAGGCGCCGGGGCGGTTCGACGTCTCGCAGCTGGTCCTCGACGATCTTCGCGCCCGCATCCGCCACACGCTGCTGACCGACCGCCTGGGTGCGGTGGCCGACCGGCGCGATGACCGCCACCGAGGTGCTCGAGCGCTCGGGCGAGATGACCCGGCTGCTGGGTGCCATGTTCGGCCGCCTCCAGGCGGAGCTGCTCAGCCCGCTGGTGCATCGTGCCGTCGGCATCCTGCGCCGGCGCGGCGAGCTGCCCGGCTTCGTCGTCGACGGCACGCGCCGTCGAGCTGCAGTCGCGGGCACCCCTGGCCCGGCTGCAGGCGCGCCAGGACGTGCAGAACGTCCTGCTCTGGCTCGACACCATCACCCGCCTCGGCCCGGAGGCCTCGCAAGTGCTCAACCTGGCCGAGGCCGCGCGCTGGCTGGCCACCATGCTGGGCGTGCCCGACGAGCTGGTGAGCGAGCCGTCGCCGCTGGCCTCGCTCGCGGCCGCGCTCAACGTGCCGGGGATCGGCCGTGCCGGCTGAGCCCCTGGCCGGCTGGGCCTGGCTGGAGGCGGCCGCCGCCGAAGGCGACGAGCCGCCACCCGACCTGTGCCGTGCGGCGGCTGCGTGCCTCGGCAGCGCCGACGGGCGCCTGCTGACCCGGCATCTGCGCCGGCTGTTCCTCGACCGCCGGCTGCCGCCGAGCGCGAGCGACGCCGAGCTGCGCCACCTGGAGGGTCAGCGCTCGGCGGTGGCTCACCTGCTGCTGCTGGCCGAGCGCGGCCGCCACGCGGCCCCAGCGCCGCTCTCGAGTTCTCCCGATCCGAGGGATCCCCGATGAACGACGACCCCACCGCCGAGCCCGCCGATCTCGAGGCCCCGGCCGAAGCGCCGGTGAGCGGCCGCCCCGCCGACGTGCCGGAGAAGTTCTGGGACGCCGCCGCCGGCGCCGTCCGGGTCGAGGCGCTGGTCAAGTCGTACCTCGAGCTCGAGCGCAAGCTGGGCTCGGGGCGGCGCGAGGCCGGGTCCGAGCCGGAGCCGGAGCGGGCGCCCGAGACGGCCGCGCCGGTGGAGGACACGGCAGCGCCGGAGCCGGTCCAGGACGCGATCGTCGAGGCGTGGACGATCACCTCGCCGCATCCGCTGATCGAGCCCGACGGCGAGCTGAACGAGCTGCTGCGCGGCGCCGGGTTCAGCCAGGTCCAGGCGCAGCTGGTCTACGATCTCGCCGCGCAGAGGCTCCTGCCCGTGCTGCAGGATGCGCTGGGCGAGATCGAGGCCCAGCAGCAGCTCGAGCGCCTGCAGCGCCATTTCGGCGGTGCGGAGACGCTGGAGCCACACCGCGCGCCAGCTCAAGAGCTGGGCCGCTTCCCATCTCGACCCCGCGATCCACGCGACGCTGGCCTCGAGCTACGAGGGCGTGCTGGCGCTGCACCAGATGATGCGCGCGAGCGAGCCCGAGCTCCTGGCCGGACCCGGCGAGGGTGCGGCCGAGCTGAGCGAATCGGCGCTGGTCGAGATGATGCGCGACCCGCGCTACTGGCGCCAGCGCGACCCCGAGTTCATCGCCCGCGTCACGGCAGGCTTCAAGCGCCTCTACGCCGACTGACGCGGGCGAGCCGCGGCGGACAACCGGCCCCGCAAGGGGTTCAGGCCCGCCGTCCGACCGCCGCCAGAGCTGGCCCGCCAGGACAACCACGCTCGCCCGGTTCCCTAACTCCAACCAGGGAAGTACGTTCGATGTCCACATCGATCGACCAGGCTTTCGTCAAGCAGTTCGAGCGCGAGGTCCACGAGGCCTACCAGCGCCAGGGCTCCAAGCTGCGCGGCACCGTCCGCGTCAAGACCGGCGTCGTCGGCGGCGCCACGGTGTTCCAGCGCGTCGGCACCGCCGCGGCCCAGACCAAGGGCCGGCACGCCATGGTGCCGGTCACCGGCCTCGAGCACAGCGCGGTCGAGATCCCGCTGGTCGACTTCTACGTCGGCGAGTGGATCGACAAGCTCGACGAGCTCAAGACCAACATCGACGAGCGCCAGGTGCTGGCGCACGCCGGCGCCTTCGCGCTGGGGCGCAAGACCGACGACCTGATCGTCCAGGCGCTGCTGGGCGGCACGCGGACGATCGGCGACGGCACCACCGGGCTGACCAAGTCCAAGGTGCTGCAGGCGTTCGAGGAGCTGGGCACGGCCGAGGTCCCCGACGACGGCCAGCGCTTCGCGGTCATCGGCTGGCGGCAGTGGTCCGACCTGCTCGACCTGCAGGAGTTCGCGAGTGCGGAGTTCGTCGGCGACGACCAGCTCCCCTGGCGCGGCATCCAGGCCAAGCGCTGGCTGGGGACCACCTGGCTGCCGCATTCCGGCCTGCCGCTCGCGGCCGGGGTCCGGACCTGCTTCTGGTACCACCGCAGTGCCGTCGGCCACGCGATCGGCCAGGAGATCACCAGCGACGTCACCTGGCACGGCGACCGCGCGGCGCACTTCGTCGCCAACTCGATGTCCCAGGGCGCCGGGCTGATCGACCCCGCCGGCGTCGTCAAGCTGCCCTGCCTGGAGGCCTGATCATGGCGTACGATCCCAAGAACCTGAGTGCCCTGGGCTACGCCAACGGCTTCACCCTCTGGCACTACCGGACCACCGACCTCGCCGCCGAGGTCGACAATGCCGGGTACTTCAACCCGGCGAGCCGGATGGTCCGGGTCGGCGACTTCATCCTGCTCAATGCCGGCATCGACAGCACGCCGACCCACGGCGTGGCGGTCGTGGTCGCCAATGCCGGCGGCGTGGTCGACGTGACCAACGTGACCACCTACGGCGCGGTCAACAACGACTGACCTCTCGCCGCCGCCGGGCCTGTCGCCCGGCGGCGGCACCTTCTCCTGGAGCGAAAGCGATGCCGGTCCGGATGCGCATCTGGCGCCGCGCCCTGACGCGCGGCCTGTTCCTCGCCACCAGCCTCACCGCCACCCCCGCGATCGCCTGCCCGGGCCTGAGCGTCGCCCAGCTCGCGGCGCGCCTGCCGGAGACCCATCGCTTCGACTTTGCCGCGGGCGAGCTCGTCCCGTTCCTCTCGCTGTGGGGCGAGCGCGGCGGCGAGGCCCTGCCCTCCGCCCCCGACGGCGTCGCGCTGTTCGTCCAGCCCGGCCGGCCGATCCTGATCGCCTTCGGCCAGGCCGGCTGCCTCCTGGCCCTGCTGCCGACGCGCCCGGCCGACCTCTGGCGCACGCTGCGCCAGCATGTCGGCCAGGTCGCCTGATCCCGAACCCAGCTGCCTGCCCGGAGTACGATCATGCCGATGTCCGCCGTCGAGCTCTGCGCCGCGGCCCTGGTGAAGATCGGCGCCCGCCCCTTCGCCGCGTTCGAGGACGACACGGCCGAGGCCGCCTGCGCCCGCCGGCTCTACCCGATCGCGCGCGACCTGCTCTTGGGCGTGCATCCCTGGTCGTTCACGCTGGCCCAGGTGACGCTGGCGCCCGAAGCGGACCGCACCGGTGGCCGACTTCGTCCACGCCTTCGCACTGCCCGAGGATCATCTGCGCACGATCTCGGTGGGCACCGGCGGCCGCAGCCGCGGCACCGCCTACCGGGTGCAGGCCGGGCTCGATCCTCTGCGACGCCCAGGAGATCGTGCTGAACTACCAGCGGCGCGTGCCCGAAGCCGATCTGCCGCCTTTCTTCGTGCCGCTGCTGGTCACCCGCCTCGCCGCCGAGTTCTGCATCCCGCTGACCGAGGGCTCGAGCCGGGCCATGGACCTCTACCGCCTGGCCGAGGCCGAGCTGCGCAGCGCCCGGCTGATCGACAGCCAGCAGACCACGCCGCGCGCCTTCGACGACTTCACCCTGATCGAGGCGCGCCTCGCATGACCCGCGCCTTCGTCACCAAGACCAGCTTCACCGTCGGGCGAGCTCGATCCGCTGCTGCGCGGCCGGCTCGACCTCAAGGCGCAGGAGGACGGCGCGGCCAGGCTGCGCAACGTCGTCGTCCATCCCTCCGGCGGCGTGAGCCGCCGGCCCGGCCTGCGCCTGGTCGCGTCGCTGCCCGGGGCGCTGCGCCTCGCCACCTTCGAGGGTCCGGGCGGCGGCGAGCTCCTGGCCTTCGGCTCCTACCGGCTCGACATCCTGCGCGGCGGGGTCGTGGTCCACGCCGTCACCGACACCCTCTGGGGACCGGCCGAGTTGCCGGACCTGAGCATCGCGCGCTGGGGCGACCGCCTCCTGCTCTGCCATCCGGCGGTACCGCCCAAGGAGCTGATCCGCGACGGCGTGTCCGGCTGGCTGCTGCGGGACTGGCAGTACGAGCAGTCCTTGGACGAGGACGGCGAGGCCCGCAGCCTGTTCCCGTTCGCCCGCTTCGTCCGGCCGGAGATCGCGATCCAGGTGAACGACGGTGCTGCCGGCGAGATCGCCGCCGGCAGCTTCGTCTCGCTGCTGACCAGCGAGCCCGTGTTCACGCCCGACCACATCGACTCGGTGATCACGGTCAAGGGCAAGCACATCCGGATCGTCAATCCCGATCCGGTCGACCGGCAGCGCGCGTTCGGCGTGGCCCTGCAGAAGCTGAAGGACGGCAAGCCGACCCGCGACTGGCAGGAGCAGGCGTTCAGCGAGGCGCGCGGCTGGCCCGCCTGCGTCGCGGTCCACCAGGAGCGGCTGGTGATCGGCGGCTCGCGCGACGTGCCGGACCGCCTGTGGTTCTCCAGGACCGGCCACCCGTTCAACTTCGACCCCGGCGCCGGGCTCGACGACGAGGCGATCAGCTTCCGCCTCGCCGGCGACGAGCAGCACGTGATCCGCGGCCTCCTGCCGGGTCGCCTGCTGCAGGTGTTCACCACCAGCGGCGAGTGGGTCGTGCGCGGCGCGCCGATCACGCCGGAGAGCGGTGTCGGTCGAGCTGCAGACGCGGATCGGCTCCTGGCCGACGCGGCGGCTCGACCCGGTCGAGGTCGACGGTGCCGCCCTGTTCGTCGGCGCCTCGGGCCGCGAGCTGCGCGAGTTCCTCTACGCCGAGAGCGAGCAGGCCTACCAGGCGGCCGACATCGCGCTGCTGTCGCGCCACCTCATGGTGGAGCCGACGGCCCTGCGCTTCGACCGGCGGCGGCGCTGGCTCCTGATCGTGCGGGCGGACGGCACGCTCGCGACGGTCGCACTCGACCGCAACAGCAACGTCGTCGCCTGGAGCCTGCTCGAGAGCACCGGTCTGTTCCGGTCGGTCGCCATCCACGACGGCGAGCCGCATTTCCTGGTCGACCTCGGCGGGCAGATCCTGCTGGAGCGCTTCGACGAGGCGCTGACGACCGACCATGCGGTGACGCTGACCAGTCCCACGCCGACGATCGCCTGGGGCGGGCTGCAGCATCTGGAAGGGCGCGAGGTCATTCTGGAGGGTCCGGGCCCGGCGCATCGCGCCGTGGTGGCAGCCGGCGCCGTGGCCGCTCCCGCCACCGCCACGTCGGTCACCATCGGCGCGCCCTTCGCGCACGAGGTCGAGCCGATGAGCCTCGTGGTCCCGGGCGGTTCGGGCGTGAGCCTCGATCGACCCTACCGGCCGGTCCGGATCGTCTTCCGCCTGCACGAGACCGGCGCCCTGCGGGCCGACGCCGGCGCCGGCCTCCACGCCCTGCCGCTGGCTGCCGGCGACGGCGCCGGGCGGTACTCCGGCGAGGCCGAGCTGCGGGCCTCCGGCTGGCGCCGCGGCAGTGCCGAGCCGCCCTGGCGCGTCCGCCAGGACGACCCGGCCGCCTGCACCATCCTTTCGGTCACCTCCGAGATCATGGGGAACACGTGATGGGTGCGTTGAACAGCCTGGCCACCTTGGGCCTCAATCTGGCCCTGAACCAGCGCGCGCAGGCCAACGAGGCCAAGGATCTGCGCCGCGAGCGCGACCGCCAGATCCAGGCGATCAGGCTGCGGCGACGCCGAGGAGGGGCGGCAGCAGGAGCAGGCGTTGCGCCGCCGCCTGGCCGAGGAGCGCGCCCGCGCGGGCGGGGCCGGCGTGGGCTCCAGCGGCGGCTCGGCCGACGCGATCCTGGCCGGGCTGGTGCAGGAGAGCCGCCTGCGCGAGCAGGCGCGCCGGCAGGAATCGAACCTCAAGATCGAGGACATCCGCAACACCTTCGACGACCGTAGTCAGCGCAGCCTGCTCGACTTCGCCGGCCGCTCCGTGACGCTCGGCAGCCGGTTCGCAGGCTCGTCGCGGTCGGGGCGGAGCCTGCTCGATTGAACGCTGACGAAGGCAGTCCCGAGGCCGGCGCGCGGGCATCGTCCGCGGCGCCGGCCCGACCCTGTCGCGGGCCTCTGGCCGGGCTGCCCTTCTCCAGCTTCGTGACCGCCTGGAACCTGCAGCAGGGCCGCGAGACCCCCGACGTGCACCTGCGCATGGCGCGCTGGCTCGACGAGCGCTGGGCGGCCGGCGACCGGCGGCTCCTGCTGATGGTGTTCCGCGACGCCGGCAAGTCGACGCTGGTCGGCCTGTTCTGTGCCTGGCTCCTGGGCCAGGACCCGAACCTGCGCCTGCTCGTCCTGTCGGCCGAGGCCGGCCTCGCCACGCGAGATGACCCGCAACGTCCGCCGGGTGCTGGAGCGCAACCAGCTGACCCGGCATCTTCTGCCCAGGCGGCGCGAGGAGTGGGCGGCGGCACAGTTCACCGTCGCGCGCGAGGCCGCGCATCGCGACCCCTCGCTGCTGGCCCGCGGCATCGGTGCGAACATCACCGGCTGCCGCGCCGACATCATCATCTGCGACGATGTCGAGGTGCCCAACACCGCCGGCACCCACCACAAGCGCATGGAGCTGCGCGAGCGCCTGCGCGAGGCCTCGTTCGTCCTGGTTCCGGACGGCACCCAGCTCTACATCGGCACGCCGCACAGCTACTACTCGATCTACGCCGACGAGCCCCGGCCCGAGCTCGACGAGGCGGTGCCCTTCCTCGCCAGCTACACCCGGATGAACATTCCGCTGGTCGACAAGGCGCTGGACGGTGTCTGGCCGGACCGGTTCGGCGGCGAGGCGGTGGCCGACATCCAGCGCGACACCGGTCCCAACCGCTTTCGCAGCCAGATGATGCTGACGCCCGGCCACACCCGCGACATCCGCCTCGATCCGGACCGGCTGGTGCGCTACGAGGGCCGGCTGCGAGCTGCGCGAGGTCAATGGCGAGCCGATCCTGACCATCGACGGCCGGCGGATGGTCGGGGCCGCCTGCTGGTGGGATCCGGCGATGGCCCGGCCGACCGGCGGCGACGCCAGCGTGGTCGCCGCCGTGTTCACCGACGACAGCGGCGGCTACTGGCTCCACGGCATCCGCTACCTGCGCGTCGACGAGAGCGGTCTCGCCGACGAGGACGAGGCCGCCCAGCTCTGCCGGCAGGTGATCGCCTTCCTGCGCGCGCAGCACCAGCCGGCGATCGCGATCGAGACCAACGGCCTCGGCCGCTACCTGCCGACCCTGCTGCGCCGCGAGCTCGCGGCCCAGGCACCTCGCGATCACGGTCAGCGAGCAGGTGAGCGTCACGGCCAAGGACACGCGCATCCTGAACGCGTTCGACCCGCTCCTCGCCGCCGGTGCCCTGCGCGCCCACGCCTCGGTCTGGGAAACGCCGTTCATCCGCGAGATGCGCGAATGGCTGCCGGGCGGCCGCGGCCGCGACGACGGCCTCGACGCCGTCAGCGGCTGCATCCTGGCGCAGCCGGTCCGCCTCGGCCCCAGCCGCCCTGCCCCGCCACGCCGCGACTGGCGCCACACCGGCCAGTGGCGCGCCCAGACAGGCTTCCAGCCCTGAGCGGGAGGAAGTCGCGGCGACCGGCGATCTGTGCCGTCACCGTCGCTTGCGGTCAGAAGCAGCCATGCTATCTCAGGCCGGCCGGGACGGATGGGTGGCCGAGCGGTCGATGGCAGCGGTCTTGAAAACCGCCAGGGGGCAACCCCTCGTGGGTTCGAATCCCACCCCATCCGCCAGACCATCGAAAGATGGCTAGAACACCAACAACTTGCCGGCTCAACTGGGGCTTCACGGCTCGACTGGTACACCAGACGACGCTTCTACCACATGGCCAGGCATCCCCGCCTTCTCAGGCGCCCCGGCCGCTTCTGCGCCCGCGCCCGGGGGAGCTCCTTTTGTTCCGCTCGGGCGACTTCCGCTATCTCTTCCGTCGCGGCAATGCTGAGTTCACTCTCGTGAGCTCGGCAGCGATCTCCTCGCTGGCTTGGCCGACCGCGCGGCTCATTGCGGCGACGATGGCGCCGTAGTCCGGGGCGGGCGCGCCCTGCTCGGTGACCTGCGATCGGCCGCTGGCGAGCAAGGTCTCGTTGTCGCCCCGGAAGATGCGCCAGCGCGCATCGAGCACGACCTGCCCGGCGGCGTCGGCATCGAAGCGGCCGATGTCGACCTCGATCACCCGGTCGAGCGGGACGTCGCCGCGCTGCGGGATCGGGATGACGTCGCTGGCGTCGAGGAGCGCGTAGAGGTCCTCGGCCATGATCCGGGTGAGCAGCGGCTCCAGAGGCTCGGCCCACTTGTCGAACTCGGCCAGCCGCATCTGGTTCGAGCCCTCGCGCGTGACGATGTCCGGCCGGTCCAGATACTGCGGCAGGGTGATCGGCCCGAGGCCGATCACCAGGCCGTCGGCCGAGCGCTTGGCCACGTCGGGCTCGGTCACGGGCGAAAGCGTGTAGAAGCTGGTCGGCCGGGTTACCGCGCAGCCGGCGAGCAGGCCCGCGAGTGCCAGACCGGTGATCGCCCGGCGTCGGAAATGCAGGGCGCTCACTGGCCGGATCCTCCGCTCTTGCCCCGGAGCAGGGCCTCGGGATGGCGCTCCAGATAGTCGGCGAAGACGCGGATCGACCGCGCCGCGCGCGTCAGTTCCTGCATCAGGTTCTCCGCATTGGTGGTGAGCGCCGAGCCTGAGCCGGCGGTCCGCTGGATCGAGGCGATGGCGCTCTGCGCGTCCTTGAGCGTGGTGTTGAGCGTCTGCGTGACGTTCGTGGCGTTGCCGAGCAGCGGCGTGGCGGCGGCGTCGAGCTTGGCGATGATCTGCCGGACGTCGGTGATCGCCGGGCCCATGCTTGCGGCAGCGTTCTGCAGGTCCGGCGAGTTCACGATGCGGTCGATCCCGGCGACGGTCTGGTTCAGGCCTTGGACCAACTGCTCGACTGGCAGGGTCGCGATCTTGTTGAGGATACCGGTGACCGAGGCCTGGAGTGCCTCGAGCGTCGCCGGCACCGAGGGGATGATCGGCACGGGAGCACTCGTGTCGAGCTCGGCCGGCGGCGCATCGCTGGCGAAGACCAGGTCGACGAACAGCTCGCCGGTGAGCAGGTTGCCGGTCTGCAGCTGCGCCCGGAGCCCGCGGCGCACCAGGTCGGCCATGGCCCGGTGCCGCTCGCTCTCGACGATCGCGCCGGCGGCACCCGGGATGATCCGCTGCGGTTCGATCTCGATCGTCACCGGGATCTGCATCCGGGCGGTGGCCGGATCGAACTCGAGGTCGATCGCGGTCACTTGCCCGACGGTGATGCCCTTGAACTCGACCGGCGCACCCGGTGCCAGCCCGCGCACCGAGCTGTCGAACTGGACGAGGTAGGGGATCTTCTCCGTGAACCTGGCCTGCGCCACCGCTTGGCGGTTGTCGTAGAGCGGAAACCGCGTGCCGGCCGCCGCAACGTCGCCGGGCCTGGCCGAGATGGGAGTGTCCACCTCGATCCCGCCGATCAGCAGCGCCTGCAGCGAGGCCACCTGCAGCTCCACGCCCGATGCCGTGGTGGCCAGGTTGATGCCGCTGGCGTTCCAGAACTGGCTGTCGGCGTGGATCAGGTCGTGGAACGGCTCCTTGACGAAGATGCCGATATCGAGGCTGCGGGCATCGTCGTTGAGCTTGTAGCCCAGCACCTGGCCGATATCGATGCCTCGGTAATAGATCGGAGCGCCGGAACTCACCGAACCGAGCCGGCTCGCGGTGAGCACGAACTCGCGCCCCGGGACGTTCGCGCTGATCGGCGGCGGCTCGGCAAGGCCGGTGAAGTCGCGGGCGGGCTCCCCGTCGCCGGGGGCCAAGCCGATATAGGCGCCCGAGAGAAGGGTCCCGAGCCCGGACACACCGCCGGCCCCGATGCGGGGCTTGACGATCCAGAAAGTGGTGCCGGTACGGAGGTACTCACTCGCCGCAGGCACCAGCTCCGCGGTCGCCACGATGGTCTTGAGTCCGGGTGCGATCGCGACGCCGGTGACGCTGCCCACCTCCACGTCCAGGTAGCGCAGCTTGGTCTTCCCGGCTTCGAGCCCTTCGGCGGTGTCGAAGGTGATGGTGATCGTGGGGCCGCGCTCGGAATAGGCCTTCCAGGCGAGGAAGCCGCCGATGGCGAGCGCCACCAGCGGGATCAGCCAGACCAGCGAGATGCCCCGCTTCCTTTGCACCTCGGCAGGCAAGGCGTCAGACGCGTAGCGGTCGATCGGTGCCATTCTGTTCCTCCGCCACGTCCCACATGAGCCTCGGGTCGAACGACAGCGAGGCGAAGATCGTTACGATCACGACGCCGCAAAACGCGACCGCACCCGGCCCGGCGGTGATGGTGGCGAGGTTGCCCAGCGCCACCAGCGCCCCGAGGATGCCGGTCATGAACACGTCCACCATCGACCAGCGGCCGATGCCCTCGATGATCCGATAGAGACGCGTTCGGTCGGCCAGCCGCGACGTCCAGCGCCGCTGTACCGAGATCAGAAGAAGTACCAGCCCGATCAGCTTGAGCACCGGCACGAGGATGCTGGCAAACAGCACCAGGACCGCCACCGGCAGCATGCCGGCCTGGATCAGCTCGACCACCCCGCCCAGGATCGTGCTGGGTGCCCCCTGGCCGAAGGAAACGACCGTGAGCACCGGGAGCAGGTTGGCCGGGACGTAGAGGATCGCCGCGGTCAGGACCAGCGCCCAGGTCCTGGTCAGGCTGTCCGGCTTGCGCCGGTGCAGGGCCGCACCGCAGCGGGGACAGACCGAACCGTGCCCGGCATGGCCGTCCGCGCGCAGCACCTGGTGGCATGCCTCGCACGCGACCAGGACCCGCCCCTGCCGCGGCAGCAGCACGCGATCGTCCGCCTGGGCCGCGATCCGCCGCCAGATCGCGTGCGGGTCGAACCGGGCGTCGGCTGCCGCCACGAGCAGGATGGTGGCCACGAACGCGATCGCCGCCACGCCGACCTCGATCCTGGCGAGGTCGGCCAGCTTCACATAGGCCACGATGACGCCCAGGAGGTAGACCTCCATCATCGCCCAGGTCTGGACCTTCTCGACGGCGCGGAACGCCGGGACCAGCCAGGCCGGCCGGCGGCCGAGCTGCAAGGGCGTCAGCACCGCGATCATGCCCAGGATCTTGGCGAGCGGCATGACCACGCCGGCGAGCCCGATCGCGACCGCCAGGGGCCAGAAGCCCGCCTCGTAGAGCGACCAGGCGCTGTCGATGACGGTGGCGGCGTTGCTCTGGCCCTCGATCGACATGCTCATGATCGGAAAGGCGTTGGCGACCACGACCAGGACCAGGGCGGCGAGATAGAGTGCCAGCGTGCGCGGGACGGTGTGGTCGAAGCGGATGGCGATCGTGGCGCGGCAGGCCCGGCAGCGTGCCACCGCGTCGTCGGGCATGGCCGGCAGGACATGGACGGTCCCGCAGTCGTGGCAGGCCATCACCTCCGCATGGTCGCGCTCGATCGCCGCCGCCGGCATCATGCTCCCTGTTCCGCGCCCGCCGCCTTCGCCAGGACCGACCGGGCGACGGCCGGCGCGACGGACTCGGCCCCGCCCGCGACGGTGACGGTCGGGAAGGCGAACTCGATCCCGTTGGCATCGAAGGCCTTCTTGATCTTGTCGTAGACCACCCGCCGAACGACGAACTGCTCGCCCGGCTTGGCCATGAACTTCATCCGGATCTGGATCGCGTAGTCGCCCATCTCGGCGACACCCTGCGACTTCAGGGGCTCGATGATGTTCTTGGCCAACTCGGGATCAGCCATGATCTCCTTGCTGACCTGCTTGATCACCTTCTTCACCTTGTCGAGGTCGGTGTCGTAGGTGACGCCCACCGTGACCTTGTCGATCACCCAGTCGCGGCTCAGGTTCTGGACGGCACCCAGCATGCCGAACGGCACGGTGAAGACCGGGCCGCGATGGTGGCGCAGCTTGATCGAGCGCAGGGAGAAGCCCTCGACCGTCCCGCGATAGTTGCCGCTGACGATGTACTCGCCGACCCGGAACGCGTCGTCGAGCAGGTAGAACATGCCCGAGATGATGTCCTTGACCAGGGTCTGCGAGCCGAAGCCGACGGCCACGCCGACCACGCCGGCCCCGGCGATCAAGGGCGCGATCTGCACGCCCAGCGAGGACAGCGCCATGAGGATCGCGGTCACGGCGAGCACGACGAACAGCACGATGCGCAGGATCGGCAGAAGCGTGCGCATCCGCGCCCGGCGGCGCGCCTCCTCGGGCGACAGGCCGTGGGCGGCCGGCCGGCGCGGCGCGGACTGGGCGAGCTGCCGGTCGATCGCGGTGTGCGCGAGCTTCCAGAGCAGGTCGGCGACGAGGAGGATGACGAGCGCGTTCAGGAAGCCGTGGGCGAGCCGCGCCGCCGGCGATTCCTGGGCCGACAGCGCCCCGAGGTCGAGGCCCCAGCCCCAGACCAGGACGGCGACGCCGCAGGCCAGGAGCACGAAGCGCAGGCCGCGGTCGACCAGGATGGCGCTGGTCGGCAGAGCGGCCTCGGCGAGCGGCGCCGCCGCGCCGGCCGGGCGGAACAGGTGCCGGACAGCGGCGTGCTGGCCCTGAACCAGCAGGGCAGCAGTCCGACCACGAGCAGGGTCCACATCAAGGGCAGTGACCCCATGACCCAGAGCAGCCAGATCGCGACCACCCACAAGGTCCCGAGCAGCCGGCCGCTGCGGCTGCGGCGCGGGCGTCCGGACGCCAGACGATGCGCAGGGCGATCGCGAGCAGCACGAGGCCCAGGAGCGAGGAAAGCAGCTCCTGCGACGGCAGGTCCATGCCGAGGCTGCGCCAGGAGCTCGAGCATGATCCGGCCCAGGGCGAACACGGCGACGAACACCGTGATCCAGCGGGTCAGGAGGCGCGCGGCGCCGTCGTCCGACCGGCACCACGCGCAGCTCCGGCCGGCCGGGCGCGAACAGGAACCGGCACAAGGACAGCGTCAGCCGCACGATCACCGCGGCCGCGAGATAGCCCACGAACAGCCGGCGGAACTGCGGCGGCCAGTCGAACAGCATGAAGCCGCCGATGCTGCCCAGCGCGAAGCACAGGATGCCCACCGTCTCGGCCAGGAGGCGCTGGCCCAGGGTCTTCACGCGCGTGCCGGACGGTCCCGTCCTCGTCCTGGGCGTCGTGCGTCCGCCTGACCGGCGGTCGCCCGCCCGACCAGCCACTCGACCAGGAGGCCGAGGCTCGCGAAGACCGCGAGCAGGAGCGCGATTCTGGCCCGGGAACCAGCCGACATGCCTCCTGGCGCATCCGGGCCACGGCCGCGGACCAGGCGCCGGGCAGGCCCGGCGCGGCGGCGACGCAGTCCGCCGACATGGTTCCGGGCGGCCAGCATCTGCCCCTCGACATAGGCCGCGATGCCCGCCTCCTCCGCGGCGAGAGTGGACTGCGCAGGCGGTGCAGCCGGCTTGCCTGCGGTTTCCCGCTCGATCCAGCCCTTGACCACGGGATCGGCGAGAAGATGCAGCAGCGACTTCACCTGCTCCGGCGTCGGCTCGGCCGGCGCCTGCGCCAACGCCGGGCCGCCCAACAGGCAGAGCCCGAGCAGGAGTGCCGACAACAGTCGGCCCAGCCACATGGCCATCATTGAGCACTCCGGACCCCGCATGTTGATGCCTCGTAGCACGCGCTCGCACGGTCCGCGCTAGAACCGCACGCCGACGCCGAGGCCGCCGTTGACGATGCCCTCGTTGAAGGCGTTGCGGGTGTCGTGGTCGTAGGCCAGTTGCGCGTAGAGGAAGCTCTTCCCGGCGAAGTCGTACTTCACGCCGAGCTCGGGGCCGACGATGGCACCGTCCTCCACGCCCCTGCCGGAGATGTAGCCGAGCTTGGGGCCGACATAGGGGTGCCAGGCGCCGTGGTTCCACTGGTGGCTGGCACCGATCGCCACCCGGCTGCCCCAGCCATTGTCGCTGCTGGTGCCCATCGTGTTGAACACGACCAGATCGCCATAGACCGACCAGTTCTGGTTCAGGGCGTAGTCGAGCCGGATCTCGGGCCCGGTCAGGTTGCTCGTCTTGTCGCCGCTGCCGCTGTCGCTCTCCTTGAGGTTGTGGCCGTACCACAGGCCCAGCGACAGCGCCCACGGCGACGGTGCCAGCCGTCTGGGCCATGGCCGGAAGCCGCAGCCAGCGAAAGGACCGATGCCGCCAACAGCGCTTTGCGCATGTTGTTTCCCGTATCGGTCGTGTCGCGGTCTGCCGATGCGCAGATCCTCAAATAGGCTTCGGCGTACGCTCGGCGCGGCGGCCCAGCACCAGCTCGACCAGCCGGTTGCCGCCGAGGGCGCGGTTGACGTCGCGGAAGGCGAAGAACGGGATCAGGGCCACGGCCATGATCACCGCGGTGGAGATCAGCCCCGGCAGCCCGCCGCCGCCGATCGCCGGAACGCTGGCCCTGAGTGATTCCCCGTGGAACCAGCCGATCGCCATGTGCTCGAGGTAGTGCACGGCGATGAACAGGAGCGCGAACAGGACCGATTCGTGCAGGACCGGCCAGATCAGCGGCCGGCCCTGCAGCCAGCCGCCGAGGTTCAGGTCCTCGGCGATCAGCATCACCTTGGCCAGCACCAGCGCGTTGACGAAAGCGAAGCCTTGCGACGGCAGGCTGGCACCGACCTCGCGCAGCACGATCTTCTCGTGCAGGGCGAACAGGGCGAAGATGGCCCAGAGGTAGAGGAACATGACGAGGAAGCGGCGGCCCTCCTCGACCGCCTTCTCCCGGAGCGTCCCGTGACGGGCCGGCTCGGCCTCAGGGCTCATCCGCCGTGTCCTTCCCTGTCGGCCCAGACGAGCCCCGCGCAGCGGAGCGCCTATTCCTTGCCGGCGGCCACGGCCGCCATGATCGCGTCGAAGCAGGGCGCCGAGAGCTCGGTGACGTGCGCCTTCATGCCCAGGATCGGCAGACGTAGCATCGAGGCGTTCTTCCTTGCGTCCGCGTTCATTGGCTGGTCGGTGTGGGGTTACGCCACCAGCTGCAGCGCCGGCGGCTTCCACGTGCCGTTCAGCGCCTCTTCCTTGGGCCAGTAGAGCCGCATCGCGACGTAGATCGGGCCGGCCGGCGCCGGCAGCCAGTTGGACTTCGAGCTCCGGACCCGGCGATTCGTGCTGCAGGTAGAGGGTGAGCGAGCCGTCCGCGTCGCGCTTCAGGTCCGGCAGCATCGGCGAGTTGATCAGGTAGCGGTTGATCGGGTTGGCGACCAGGAGCTGGGTCTTGCCGTCGTACATGGTCACCGACCAGAACGCGTGGACCGGCGGCAGCGCGTCCTTGGCGAAGGTCAGCGTGTAGCGGTTGGTGGTGCAGTCCGGCTTCTTGCCGTCGCTCGCGGTCGTCAGCAGCGGGTAGAGCGCCTCCTGGGCGTCGTTGCCGTAGATGCCGGCCATGGCGGCCGCGGCCCGGCGCGTCCAGTCGCCCCCGATCATCTCGCGATCGCCGAACAAGTTGGTGGAGATCCGCCAGCCGTTCACCTCCTCGCCCAACTTCTCGACCTCGGCCTTGATCTTGGCGAGGCCGCTCTCGACGCCGCCGCGCAGGGCGGCCTCGGTCTCGGCGTCGAGCTTGCGCGCGGGGAAAGGCTTGCCCGCCTCGACCCCGATCTCGGCGAAGCGCTCCCGCAACGGCACCTCGACCGCCGCGGATCCCACCGGCGGGCAGAACTGGAGGACGAAGTTCAGGTAACCGAACGGGTCCTTGGCCCCCAGCTCCTTGTCGATCTTCGGCCAGGTGACCGCAGGTGCTGCCGGCGGTGCCGGCCGTGCCCAGGAAGCCGGACAGGGGCTCGAGCTTGTAGCCGGCCTGGATCGCGCGGACCTTGTCGATGTCGTCGGGTGCGAACAGCTGCGTGCGGACGATCGCGATCGCGAACTCGGTCTCGCAGGGGATGATGCGGTCGACACCCTTCGGCAGCTCGCCCCGCCAGTTCGGGCCGGCGATCATGGTCACCCCGGCACCGTTGCCGGTGGTGCGGCTGCCGGCGTAGCCGAAGTTGAAGGTGTACAGTCGACCAGCTGCAGCGACCAGTAGCGGCCGGCCTCGATCTCCGGGTTGCGGAACACCATGGGCTCCGCGCGCAGGTCCATGCAGGCGAAGGAGTAGGGCGTGTCGCTGTTGGGCGTGACGACGGCAGTGTCCGCGGGCGTGAACACCCGGCCCTCGTTGGCGAGCTGGTTGATCGGGGCGCGGAACTGCGACGAGGCCTTGTCGATGAACATCTCGTAGGCGACGCCGTAGTTCATCACCATCGGGAAGCCGTAAACGAAGGCCTCCTCGGCGATCTCGCCCGGGGCGGTGGCGGCACCGGCGGCCCATGCCCGGCTGGAGAAGGCGCCTAGCGCAAGGCTCGCGGGGACAAGCGACAGGAGGGTTCGGCGCGAGGTCATCGGGTTTGTCCTGATCTGGGGCCGCGCGAGCAAGGCCCACCGCCACTTGGTCGGCCCGAAACGGCGGCTCCGGGTGCGTCGCACCTGGAGCCGCAGAGCCGGACGTGATCGATCGCCACGAGCAAGCATCGACGGCGCAGTTGTGTGCAGGTATGGTCCGTTCGACTATCGGAATACTGCTAAGATTAGAGAACTGCGATGGACGCTCCAGGAACCGAACGGCAGGCGGCGGCGTCACCGCTGTTCCCCGCCGGCGTCGTGCAGGATGTGGCTTTCGACGATTTCGACGCGATGGCGGCCGCACCGCGCGCCTGGGACCAGCACTACCTCAAGCTGACCAAGGGTCTGTTCCGAGGGTCGCTCAAGGCGGCGCACACCGCGGGCATGCAGATCGGAGGCGTGACCTGGTCGTCAGGCGTCCTGGTCACCGGTTCCGTGCCACGCGGCGTCATGACCCTCGCGATCCCCGTGGTACCCGACGGCGTCGCCCGCACGCATGGCGTGCCGGTGCGGAGCGACCAGATCGTCTCGGTCGCGGATCGCGACGAGCTGAATTTCACGCAGCCACTGGGCTGCGAACTCCTTGCGCTCTCGCTCGGGTACGGCCTGCTCGATCGCGCGGCGGCGACGTTCTTCGGCGAGACCTGGCGCGACGCGGTGCCCAAGGCACCGATCCTCTCGGTGCAGCACGCCGGCCGGCTCGCGGCCGAATTCCGCCGGCTGCATGCCCTGGCCAGCGAAGTCGACCCGGCGCGCCTCGCCGAGCCGGGGTTCGGCGAGCGGCTGGAGATCGCTGCGGCCGAGGCGGTCGCGGCGCAGGTTGCGATCCGGCAGCCGCGCCGCATGGCAAGCGTGCAGCGGCGCGCGCTGGCGCGCCGGGCCCATGAGTATCTCCTGGCGAACGAATCCCGGCCGGTCGGCATAGCAGAGCTCTGCGTCGCCGTGGGCGCGCCGGAGCGGTCGCTGCATCTGGCCTTCCGCGAGCATTTCGGCCTGCCGCCGGTCGCCTACCTGCGCGTGCGGCGGCTGCATCGCGCCCGGCGCCAGCTGCTCGAGCGCGGGCGCGGCGACCACGGTCACCGCGACCGCGACCGACTGGGGCTTCGACCATCTGGGCGAGTTCGCCGTCGCCTACCGCCACCTCTTCGGCGAGACGCCGTCGCAGACGCTGCGGCGGCGCGTCTAGTGCTACAGCCGGGTTAAACCCGCGCGAGGTCAGCCCGTCGCCGAAGCTGGTGCTCTTCCAGTGGCCGTGCGGGACCGGGCCGTCCAGGCGCTGGTCGCGCGGGCTACGGCCGTAGCGCCGCGCCATGTTGGTGGCGTCTGCTCGCAGGCCGCGATGACTGGCCCGACGGCAAGGAATTGCTCATCGCCCCGTGGGCAGCGCTCACACCGTGAGGACGGCAGCGTGGAAATGGATCTCGAGCTCGAGCGCGGTGCGAAACACCGTGATCAGACGCTCCCGATCCGCACCCGTCGAGCTGGCGCCGAGACCGTCGACGACCGACCGCAGCCACGCGACCTGCCGGTCGAAGGGCGGCGCGACGTGCAGCTCCAGCCAGCGGCGCAGCACCGGATCGGCGATGGGCCGGGACAAGGCGCGACCGCAGAACTCGCGGTAGGTCCACTCCGCCGCCAGCATCGCCGTCATCGCCTCGGCGAAGCCGCCATGGGCCGCGAAGCCGAGCATCCCCTCGCGCAGCATGGCGGCCGCGGGCGGCGGCGGGTCGCGCCAGGGCTCGCCGGCGACGCCGAGTTCGGCGAAGGCCTGGGCGAAGAAGGGCATCTGGTCCTCGGTCAGGCCGCGGAGGATCGTGACCAGCTCGCGCCGTGTCGCGAGGTCGGGCGCCTGGACCAGGGCGTGGCCGAAGATCGCGATCGCGGCGTCGACGAAGCCGCATTCGATGATCAGGTAGCGGCGCAGCGCGTCGGCCGGCAGGGCATCGGCCTCGATCGCGCGCACGAACGGATGACCCTGCATGCGCGCCCATTCGCCCGCCGCCGCTTCGCGCAGGGTGTCGGTGAAGCGCGCGTCGGTCGTCACGGCAGGTCTCCCAGGATCGCCGCGGCCTCGGCCCGCGTCGGGAACGAGGCGTGGGTGCCGCGGCGGGTCACGCACAGGGCGGCGGCCCGGCTCGCCACCTCGATCGCCCGCGCGAACGGCAGGCCTGCGGCCAGTGCCGCGCACAAGGCTCCGCAGAAACTGTCGCCAGCACCGGCGGAGTCGATGGCAACCACGGGCTCGGCCGCTCGCGTGCCCGTGGAATTGGCGCATCGCCAGCAGGCACCCTCGGCGCCCAGGGTGACGATGGCGGCGCGGACCCCGGCGCCGGCGAGCACGTCGAGGGCAGCCTCGGGCGCCGCCGCACCGGTCAGTATCCGGGCCTCGATCCGGTTGAGGACCGCCACGTCGCAGAGCGGCCACAGCTCCGTCGCCGACCAGCGCACCGGCGCCGGGTTGAGCATGGTCCGCACCCCCGCCTCGCGGGCGGCAGCCAGCGCCGCGTAGGTGGCGGCGAGGGAGAGGTTGCCCTGCACGATCAGCCAGTCGCCCGCCCTGGCACCGGCCGAGCGCCGCGCGCGCGACCTCGGGCGTCAGCGTGTCGGCGGCGCGCTGCGCTCGAGACGATGGTGTTCTCGCCGTCCGGCGCCACGTAGATCACCGAGAGGTCGGTCGGTGCCGCCACGCGCAGCAGGCTCGCGCCGCCCAGGCCTTCCGCCGCCAGCGCCGCGGCGGCCCAGTCGCCGTCGCCGTCCTGCCCGAGCGGCGCGGTCAGGCGGACATCGTCGCAAAATCGCCGGGCGACGACGGCCTGGTTGGCCCCCTTCCCGCCGAGCTCGCGCCGCAGTCCCGAAGCAATCAGGGTCTCGCCCGGGGCCGGGAAGCGGTCGACCTCCAGGATCAGGTCGAGCGTGCAGTTGCCGACGACGTGAATGGTCATGGCGGCGTGGTCAGCACCGGCTGGCCGACCAGGGCCTCGATCTCGCAGGCTGGGGCAAGGCGGGCCTGAGCACCCTCCGCCGTGACGGCGAGGCTGCCCGCGACCACGGCCCGCCGTGCCGCCTCGACGGGGGCTGCCCCGTGCAGCCAGTAGCCGAGGAAGACACCGGCGAAGGCGTCCCCTGCCCCGGTGGCGTCCACCACCGGTGTCAGCGGCGCCGCCACACGGGCTGCCGATCCGTCCCGATCGAACACGGCGGCACCGTGCTCGTCGAGGGTGAGCACGACGATGCCGCGCCCGGCCACGCCCCCGAGATAGTCGCCGAAGGCGGCGACCAGCGCCTCGACGCCGCCCCTGAGATCGAGCACGGCGCGAGCCGTCGGCTGGTTGAGGAAGGCGACGTCGAGCTGCCCCAGGAGTGCCGCAAAGCCCTGGCGGTCACGCAGCCCGGCGGGAAGGCCCGTACTGTGCAGGCTCGTCCGCCAGCCAGCCTCGCGGAAGCGGGTGATCGCATCGCGCATCGCCAGGGCCTGGTAGCCCTCGACGTGCAGGCATTGCGGACGGCGGGCGGCGTCCGGTTCGAGCGGGAAGCCGAGATCCGCGGCGGCGAGCTCGAAGGGCTCGTTGATGATGGTCCGGTTGCCGCTGGCCTCGACGATGACGAAGCAGCGCGACAGCCGGTTTTGTGGCGGGCGGCGTACCGGCAGCACGTGCACGCCGCGGGCGCCGAGCTCCTGCAGCGCCCACTCGCTGTCGGCGTCGTCGCCGACGGCGGTGGCAAGCTCCACGTCGAGCGCGCAGACGCCGCCCAGGGCGGCCGCGGCCGCGGCCACGTTCGCCGCCGGCCCGCCGACCGCCTTGCGGATTCCCGCCGCGGTGATCCGGTCGTCGCGGTGGGGGAGCACCTCGACGCGGGCGATGTAGTCGACGCTGATGTAGCCGACGGTCATCAGGCGCGGGAGAGACAGCCGGGCGGCCCCTGCGGCGTCGCGGCCGACGGAGGTCAGCGAGCGTGCCAGAGCGTTCGGCCGGAAGGCCAGCCGCTGGATCGCCGCCTCGACCAAAGCACGGGTCGCGGGCCGGACATTGGCGGTGCCGTTGAGCACGTGGCTGACCGTGCCCACGGAAACGCCCGCCTCCTGGGCGACGTCGATGATGGTCGGGCGGCGCCGACGCTGCGTCATGCCGCGCGGCCGCCTCGGGCCGGGTCACGCCCGGTGACGATCATGCCCAGGATCTCGTCCGCCGTCGTCTCGGCCACCCGCCGCACCCCGGCCACCTCGCCTCGCTTCATCACCTGCACAGCATCCGCGACCGCGAACACGTCTTCAAGCCGGTGGCTGATCAGGATCACGGCCACACCCTGGGCCTTCAGCCGCAAGATCGTCTCGCGGACCTTGGCGATCGCTGGCGCCCCCAGATTCGCGGTGGGCTCGTCCATGATCACCAGGCGCGCCGCAAACCCGGTCGCCCGGGCGATCGCCACCGCCTGCTGCTGCCCGCCCGAGAGTGCCCGCACCGGCAGGGTGACCGACGGCACGCGCAGGCCGAGTGCTGCAAACAGCTCGCGCGCCCTTCGGTCCATGGCCTCGCGATCCAGCACCGGCATGCCAAGGCGGGTCCGCAGCAGCTCGCGGCCGAGAAAGACGTTCTGCGTCACCGTCAGATGGGGGACCAGTGCGAAGTCCTGGTGGACCATCTCGATGCCGGCAGCACGGGCGCTGGTCGGCCGGTCGAACGCGGTGGGTGCGCCGGCGATCCGGATCTCGCCCGTGTCCGGCGACACGGCCCCGGCCAGGATCTTCATCAGCGTGGATTTGCCGGCCGCGTTGTCGCCGACGAGGCCCAGCACCTCGCCTGGCGCGACGGTCAGGTCGACACCGTGGAGCGCGCGGACGGCACCGTAGGTCTTGCCGACGGCGCGCATTGCCACCAGCGGAGCGGTCATTCCTCGGCCTCCTCGGAGGGCAGGCGCGCCAGCGCCTCGAGGTTGCGGTTGACCAGCGTGTTGATGAGCACCGCCACGATCAGCACCACGCCCGTGACGACCTGGACCCAGAACGGGTTCACGTTCATCAGGTTGAGCCCGTTGCGGATGAAGTTGAGCAGGAGTGCACCGACCACGGTGCCCAGCATGGTGGCCGAGCCGCCGAACAGGCTCGTGCCACCCAGGACCACGGCGGCGATCACGTCGAGCTCCATCATCTGCCCGGCGTTCGGCGAGCCGTTGGAGAGCCGCGCGGCCACGACCACGCCGCCGAGACCGGCGAGGCCACCGGTAAGGGCGTAGACCAGGAACTTGATGCGGCCGATCGGCAGCCCGACCACGCGGGCCGCCTCCTCGCGCCCGCCGACCGCGAGGGCATGGAGGCCGAACGGCGTCCGGTTGAGAAGAAACCAGCCGAGCGCCACGACCATCAGCGCGATCAGCGAGGGCGCGTTCAGGCCGAACACCTGACCGCGGCCGAACCAGAGATAGAGCTCGTCCGTGATCGGCGTCGCGTAGCCATTGGAGAAGACGAAGGCGAGCCCGCGGTAGGAGACCAAGGTCGCCAGGGTCACGATGAAGGGCGGGATGCCGATGACCACGAACGCGCCGTTGACCGCCCCGAGCGCCGCTCCGAGCAGGATGACGATCGGGATGACCAGCCAGGCCTCGAAGCCCCGCCGTCAGTGCCGCCGCCGAGACGACCGACACGACGGCGACGGTGGAGCCCACCGACAGGTCGATGCCGGCCGTGGCCATCACCAGCGTCATCCCGACGCCGACGATCACGATGGGTGCGGCCTGCCGGGCGACGTTGAGCAGGTTGGTCGTGCTGAGGAAGTGCTCCGACGCCAGGCTCATCGCGGCCATCCACAGGACGAGCGCGATCACCATGCTGTAGCGCAGTGCGAGGAGCGTCGCCCGCCGGTGGAGGGTAATGGGTCGGCGCCGCGCGCCGCCGGCGATGCTCATGCAGCCGGCGCCGCGCAGCCGAGCGTCACCGGAACTGCTCGAGATTGTACTGGGTCACCACCGACGGGTTGTAGGAGTAGCGCGGCGTGATCGTCTCGCCGTCGAGATGCTTGACCAGCAGACGCACCGCCATCTCGCCGCCGACGTCCGGGGACTGCTTGAGGAAGCCCTTGATGGTGCCATCCTCGAGTGGCTTGAGGAATGGCTGCGGGATGTCGTCCCAGCCGAAGAAGGCGATGTCGCGCCCCTGCGAGGCGGCCGCTGCCAAACCGCCCTGGAGCTGCGGGTCGCCGGTCGCGTAGATGACGTTGATGTCGGGATGCGCCGTCAGCATGTTCTCGGCCTCGGCCGTGGCGCGCTCGAGGATGTTGCGGCCGTCGCCCTCGGCCACGACGGTCGCACCGGGCACCGCCTTGAGCGCCTCGAGGAAGCCGTCGCGGCGCGCGAGCTGGACCTCGGTCGACGCGAGCATGACGCCGATCTTCGCCTCGCCCTTCATCGCCCCGATGATGTAGCCGGCCACGAACTGGCCGAACTCACGCGAGGCGTCGAACTGGGGCACGCCGACCTGGGTCACGACGTAGGGGCTGCTGATCGGGGTGTCGAGCACCGCGATCGGAATGCCGGCGGCACCCGCCTCGCCGATCGGGCCCATCACCGAGCCCGAACTCGATCGGGTCGAGCACGATCGCGTTCACCTTGCGGGCGATGCAGTCCTCCATCAGCGTCACCTGACGCGCGGCGTCGGCCTGGGGATCGAGCACGACGAGTTCGACGCCCAGCTCCTCGGCGGCGCGCTTGCCGCCGGCGACGCTGGACTGGAAATAGGCGATCTGCAGGCTGAAGGTCACGAAGCAGATGGTCTTCTTGTCCTGCGCCCCCGCGGGGGCCGCCCCGAGGGCGAGCGCGGCGCCCAACGCCGCCAGCATGGTGGTTCGCACGGCCTTACCCTCACCTCGTTTGTTTGAAGCCTTTCAATTAGTGCGACACGTCGCTAGCTTCGGCAATAGTGTCGTAGCGGTTGGCGTCGAATTGGCGGCGCGGCGGGCAAAATAGGGTGCGCGATGGCATTGGGCGTGGCGGCCAGTCGGGGTTGGGTGCTGGACCGCATCTTCGGCCGATCCAAGGCGGCGATCGGTGTCGTGCACTGCCGCGCGTTCCCAGGCGCGCCGCACCATCGCGGTGAGAGCGTGGCCGAGATCGTCGAGGCGGCGCTGGCCGATGCCGCGGCCTATGCCGAGGGCGGCATCGACGGGCTCATCGTCGAGAACCATGGCGACATCCCCTTCCTCCGGCCGCGCGACATCGGCCCGGAGACCGCCGCCATCATGGCCGTGATCACCGAGCGCGTGCGGCGGGAGACCGGACTGCCGCTCGGCATCAACGTGCTCGCCAACGCCGCGGTCATGGCACTGGCGGTGGCGAAGGCCGGCGGCGCGTCGTTCATCCGCGTGAACCAGTGGGCCAACGCCTACGTCGCCAACGAGGGCCTGATCGAGGGCGACGCCGCGCTGGCCCTGCGCTACCGCGCCCGGATCGACGCCGGCGAGGTGGCGGTCTTCGCCGACAGCCACGTCAAGCACGGCGCCCACGCGATCACCGCCGACCGGACCCTCGCCGAGCTGACGCGCGATCTCGAGTTCTTCGACGCCGACGCGGTCATCGCGACCGGGCAGCGGACCGGCGACGCAGCCACGGCCGAGGATGTCCGGGTCGTGAAGGCGGCAACCACCCTGCCGGTGCTGGTGGGCTCGGGCGTGCGCGCCGACAACGTGGCCGAGATCATGGCCGCCGCGGACGGCGTGATCGTCGGCAGCTCCCTCAAGCGTGGGGGGGTCTGGTGGGAGCCGGTCGAGCGCCAGCGGGTCAGCGCGTTCATGCGCTCCTTCCGCGAGGCCGTGGGATGAGACTGGGTGCGCCGCTCGCACTCGCAGCCCTATGGGCCGCGCTGCCGGGCGGCGGCGCGGCTGGCGACGGAGGCGGATCAGGCAGCCCAGGCGTGCCGCGACATGCTCGAACGCACGCTGGTCGCCATGAACGCCCGGCCGCCGCTCAAGGAGGAGCTTGCGACCGGCCTGATGTGGCTGCGCCTCGATGCGACCAGGGCGCTGGAAGCGGGCGACGCGGAAACCTGCCTCGGTCTTGCCCGACGTGCGGCGGCACTCCTGCAGGTCGACTGATGCGACGGCTGGGCCGGCAGGGGCTGGTCAGTTCGCCGGCGGGTGCCATAGGGTGGCGTGGATGCCGGTAACGCCGGCGTCGTCCTGGGCATAGTAGATGGTCAGCAGGCCGTCCGCGCACGCCACCGTGCAGGGATAGCCGAGGTCCCGGTTGCGCAGCCCCGACCTGATCGCGATCGGCGGCTGGTCGAGCCAGCTCGCCCCATCGTCGTGCGAGACCGCAGCACGGATGGCGTAGGGCGGGCGCCGGAAGCCGTAGGTGCACAGCAACCGACCGTCCGGCAGCAGGCAGAGATGGGCGGGGTAGCCGTCGATCCCGGTGGCAACGGGCTCGGCCCAGGACCGGCCGCCATCGTCCGACCAGGTCTGCCACAGGCTCTTGCTGCGGTTCTCCCGCAGCAGCACCAGGAGCCGTCCCGAGGGCAGGAGAATGGGTGCCGGCTCCTCGAACCAGCGGTCGGGCAGAGCGGCCAGGGGCTCTGCTGCGGACCAGGTGGCACCACCGTCCTGCGAGCGCACCGCGAACACCTGGCGATAGTCCGGGACGTCGCAGAGCGGCAGCACGACCGTGCCGTCCGGCAGCACCACCCCGCCGCGCATGCCGTAGCCGCCGACGAAGGGCTCCGTGGCGACCGCCACCGCATCGGCCCAGGTACGCCCGCCGTCCGCGGAGCGATGGGTCCAGGCACGCCCCGGCCCACGGGCCCATGGCAGCAGCCGCTCGGCTGCGGCCAGGGTCAGGCCAGCCTCCTCGTGCTCGCTCGAGGCCAGGTGCGCGGCCACCAGCCGGTCGGGAAAGTCCAGTCCCGAGTGGTCGGCCCGCGCCTGGGCCGCCGGCAGGGTGAGCCAGTCGAACCGCCACTGGTTGAGCAGCACGCACCCGCCGCCGAGATCGGTGAGACCCGCGCACTCCACGCCGTTCCAGCCATAGGCGGGTGCTACGACCGGAGCGCTCCAGCTGCGCCCGTCGTCGGCGGAGCGCAGCAGAAGGTTGAGGTAGAGCGGGTCCTCGGGCGGATGCAGGATGAAGGGCCGCCGCGGCGCCCAGTTGCACACCAAGAGCAGTTCGCTCCCGGCGCGGATGAGGTGGGGATGGGCCAGATAGCCGTGCTCGTCCCGCAGGACGACGCGGTGCTCGACGGCGACGGCGTCGGCCACGGGTCTAGCCGGCGAGGCGGAACCGGGTGCAGCGCACATATTGCAGCGGCCGCTCGTCCTCGCTCCACTCGTGGTAGGAGGCCAGGATCGTGCCGTCGGCCAGCTGCACGACGCTCGGATAGCCGATGTGCTGGTAGACGCCGGGATGCGCCCAGTCGATCGAGCCGCTGCCGTACTTGCCGCTCCAGGGGCTCATCCGCGACGAGCCCGGGCGCTCGGCCTCGCTCTGGCCGGGCACGCCGCCCTCGCGGATGACGAACTCGTTCTTCACGTCCCAGGTGACGCCGTCCTCGGAGATGCAGCCCCGGGTGCCGTAGGGCGGGCGACGGTAGCCGTAGATCATCAGGTAGCGGCCGTCCTGGAGCGCGATCATCTCCGACGGGTAGCCCCAGATGTTGGTCCATTTCGGCGGCGACCAGGAAAAGCCGTCGTCCTCGGAGACCACCACCACCATGTTCTTGCTGTCGCCCGACGGGTTGACGTGGGTACGCATGGTGCAGGACAGCCGGCCGTCGGCGAGGCGCACCATCGCCGGCTCCTCATAGTCGATGATCGAGGCCGGGTCGTAGGCCAGCGTCGAGAAGTACTCCCAGTTCTCGCCGCCATCGTCCGAGCGCATCAGGGCGGAGCGCGTGGTTTCGCCCTCGCCCTCCTCCTCGTAGCCGCGGATGCGACCGTAGAGGCCCATGAGGATGCTGCCCGAGGGCAGCTGCCAGCAGCCGAGCCGGCAGCCGCCATGCTTGAGCGGCCGGACATTGACCGGAATCGGCTCCGACCAGGTGCGGCCGCGGTCGGCGGACTTGACGACGAAGGTGCCGAGCCAGCTCTGCAGCTTGTAGGCCCAGGTCCAGTCGCCCCATTCCCTGGTGTTGGGCTGCGCCGCCCAGGAGACGCCTTCCGAGCGGATGCCGCGCTTGAAATGGCCGGTGATGGTCAGGTTGACCAGCCAGGTGCCGTCGGCGAGCTCGCAGAAGCCGCAGTCCCAGTTCCCGGTCTTGTCCGTCCAGGGCAGGACGATCTCCGGCTCGGACCAGGTGAGGCCGCCGTCGGCGGAACGGGTCAGGAGCGTCTGGCCGCTGTCGTGGTGGTAGGGGAAGCGCTCCTCGTTGAACACCGCGATCACCTCGCCCGACGCGACGACGCGCGTGGCGATCTGGTTCACGCAATGCTCGGGGTGGCGGAAGATGTCGTGGTGGGTGACGTCCAGGATGCGGCTCATGAGCCCCTTGGCCCTCCCTGCTCAGGCGCTGAATTCTGATCGCATGGCTGCCGCCGCATCGGATGACACGGAACGACATGAACTGAGCATCAAGCGCCATTCGGCTCGCACGCTCGCGCCGCGCTTCTGGCGCTCCGAGCGGAGTTCATGTCGTACAGTGTCAAGCGACTGTCCCCGCGCGATGGAATGATCGCCTTGGGAATAGAGACGGGCCGCGCCAGCCGGAACCGTGGCCGCGGAGCCCGTCCTGACAAGTGGAGGCTCGCATGAACACCCGTTGGCAGATGACCCGTCGCGCGTTCACGGCCGGGGCGGCCGCCGCGAGCACCCCGTTCTGGCTCGGCGGGCGGGCCCCCCGTGCGCAGGGCACCACCGAGATCGTGCACTGGTCCTGGCTCGCCGCCTCCGACGGCGAGGTCTGGGCCAAGATGATCGACGACTTCAACGACGCCCACAAGGGCAAGGGCGTCCAGATCAAGATGGAGCTGGTGCCGGAGGAGCAGTACGTCACCAAGGTGCTGGCGGCCTCGGTCACCGGCAAGGCGCCCGACTTCGGCTGGGGCACCGCCGGCGTGCGCGCCAAGATGGCCAAGGACGGCGTGATCGTTCCGCTCGACGACCTGATCAAGGCCTCGGGCCTCGACCTCGCCGACTTCAGCCCGTTCTCGATCGCGTCCTCGCGCTACCCGAAATACGACAACAAGATGTTCATGGTCCCGATGGACCTGATGAGCCTGCAGCCCGAGGTCAATCTCGACCACGTCAAGGAGGCCGGGCTCGATCCGGCGACGTTCCCCAAGGACGGCAAGGGCCTGCTCGAATGGGCCGAGGCGATGACCAAGCGCGACGGCGACAAGGTCGTCCGCTCGGGCATCATGATGACCGGCTCGGGCGTGCAGCCGACCGTCACCTGGGGCATCGTCGCCGGGCAGATGGGCTTCGAGCGGGCGTCGGCCGACCTCAAGACCGCCGCGGTCAATCCCGAGGCCGGCATCGCCGCGATGAACTGGGTGCTCGACCTGTTCGACAAGTGGAAGGTCGGCACGCGCGACGTCACCGACCGCTACAAGGCGTTCGGCACCGGCGAGGGCTCGATCTTCTGGACCGGCCCCTGGACGCTCAACGGCTACATCCAGCAGAAGCTGAACTTCGGCGCCTACCTGTTCCCCAACATCGGCGGCAAGCAGCTGACCTATTTCGAGCAGGGCGGGCTCGAGCTCTACACCCAGAGCGACACCGGCCGGCACGCGGCCACCATGGAGGCGGTCAAGTGGCTGTCCGACAACAGCTTCCTGTGGACCACGGTCGGCCGCGGCGCCTCGCCCCGCAAGTCGATCCTCGAGCGCCCCGACTACAAGACCGCGGGCCTGCCCTGGTCGGTGCGCGGCGCCTTCATCGAGGGCATGTCGTTCGCGACCCTCGGCGAGATCCCGGTCCTGGCCGGCCCCGACTTCACCATCTATTCGGGCGGCAACTTCCTGGCCAAGACGCTGGAGGGCGTGTGGGCCGGGCAGAGCAAGCCCGAGGAGGCCATGGAGAAGATCGCCGCCCAGTGGCAGAAGGGCCTCGACGCCGGCTGAGCGGATGGCGACGGTAGCCGGCCCGGACGCGGTCCGGGCGGCGCCGGGCAGGCGTCGGCGCCGCCCCGCGGCTGGACCGCTCCGGCTACCTGTTCGTCGCCTTCTTCACCGTCCCGTTCCTCCTGTTCAACATCGCGCCGATCTTCTTCGGCATCTATCTGGCCTTCACCGAGTGGGGCATCGTCGGTGCGCCCACCTGGGTGGGCCTCGCCAACTTCCAGGAGGCGTTGGCCGACGACTGGGTCGCCAACGCCTTCCTCAACACGCTGCGCTACGCCCTGATCATCGTGCCGGGCGTCACGGTGCTGGGGCTCCTGTTCGCGCTGTTCGTCCACCAGCGCTGGCCGCTGGCGACACTGGCGCGCACCCTGTTCTTCACCCCGAACGTCGTCTCGGCCACCGTGATCGGCCTGGTCTGGGTCTGGCTGCTCGACACCCAGTTCGGCCTGGTCAACCAGTATCTGGCGGATGCTCGGCATCCGGCCGTGCCCTGGCTGACCTCGAGCGACTGGTCGCTGGTCGGCGTCTCGATCGCCTCGATCTGGTGGGACCTGGGCCTGGCCTTCGTCCTCTTCCTGGCGGCGCTCCAGGACGTGCCGCGCGACCTGCACGAGGCGGCCGCCATCGACGGCGCCGGGCGGCTGCGGCAGTTCTGGCACGTGACCCTGCCGCAGCTGCGGCCGGCGATCAGCATGGTCGTGACCCTGCAGCTGATCGCGTCCTTGCGCATCTTCAGCCAAGTCTACGTCATGACCAACGGCGCGCCCGAACGGCGCCTCGCAGTCGGTCATCCACTATGTCTACCAGGTGGCGATCGTCCAGTACCGGTTGGGCTACGCCTCGGCCGTCTCGATGCTGCTGTTCGCGCTGATCCTCGCGCTGACCGTCCTGCAGCGGCTGGTGCTGCGGGAGCGCGCGCGTGGCTGAGCGGCGCATCCCCGGCACCACCCTCGCCTGGCGCGACGTGCCGCTCTGGCTGGGCGGCATCGCCCTGGCGCTGGCCTGGGGGGCGCCCTTCGTCTGGATGGTCTGCACCTCGCTCAAGCTGCCGGGCCAGGTGATGACCAAGGCGATCGAGTGGCTGCCGCGCGAGGTGACCTTCGCCAACTACGCCAAGGTGTTCGAGTACCCGATCCTGACCTGGGCCATGAACAGCCTGATCCAGGCCGCCGTCGCCACCGCCTTGTGCGTGCTGTTCGGCGCGATGGCCGGCTACGCCCTGGCCCGCCTGCGCTTTCCCGGCCGCGACGCTCTGTTCCTGCTGTTCCTCGCCTCGCTCATGGTCCCGGCCGAGGTGACCGTCATGCCGCTGCTGCTCGGCCTTCATCAAGATCGGCTGGGCCACGCACCTACCAGGCGCTGATCCTGCCGATGATCGGCAACGTGTTCTCGGTCTACATCTTCCGCCAGTTCTTCCTGACCTTCCCCAAGGAGCTGGAGGAGGCGGCGATCGTCGACGGCGCCGGCCGGTTCCAGATCTTCTTCAAGATCGCGATGCCGCTGGCGCGCGCGCCGACGATCGCCGCCGCGGTGATCATCTTCACGCTCAACTGGAACAACTTCCTCTGGCCGCTGCTGGTCACCTTCGACGAGGACATGAAGACCATGCCGGTCGGCATCGCCGCCTTCGCGCCGGTGGTCGGCAGCCACACCCAGATCGAGGGCTATGCCGTCGGCATGGCCGCCGTGACCCTGCTGTGCATTCCCAGCCTGCTCCTGTTCCTCCTCCTGCAGCGCTACTTCATCCAGGGCATCAGCGCCGGCAGCATCAAGGGCTGAGCCGGCCCGCGAGGACCTCCATGCAGACCGATCTCGTCATCGCCGGCGGCCGGTGCAGCGGCCTCCGGCCAGCGCTTTGCCACCATCGATCCCGCGCACCGAGGAGCCGATCGCCGAGGTCGCCCGCGGCGGTGCCGCGGATGTCGACGCCGCCGTCCGCGCGGCGCATGCCGCCCTGCACGGCGAGTGGCGCAGATCACGCCGGCCGCCCGCGGCCGCGTGCTGCTGCGCCTCGCCGACCTCGTCGCCGCGCACAAGGAGGAGCTGGCGGCGCTGGAGACGCCGACGTCGGCAAGCCGCTCAAGGAATCGCGCGGCGACGTCGACGGCGTGGTGGCGACCCTGATCTACAATGCCGGCGCCGCCGACAAGATGGAGGGCGCGACCATCCCGCTCGGGCCGGCCGTGATCGACTTCACGCTGCTGGAGCCGCTGGGCGTCACCGCCCACATCGTGCCCTGGAACTATCCGCTCGGCATGGCCGCCCGCTCGCTGGCGCCGGCGCTCGCCGCCGGCTGCACCGCCGTCCTCAAGCCGGCCGAGCAGATCGCCGCTCACCGCCCTGCGCTTCGCCGAGCTGGCACTCGAGGCCGGCCTGCCGCCGGGCGTGCTCAACGTCGTCACCGGCTATGGCGAGGAGGCGGGCGCGGCGCTGGTCCGCCATCCGCTGGTGCGCGGCATCACCTTCACCGGCTCGGTCGAGACCGGCCGGGCGATCATGGCGCATGGCGGCCGAGCGCACCATCCCGGTGGTGCTGGAGCTCGGCGGCAAGAACCCGTCCTCGTCTTCGCCGACGCCGACCTCGACCGGCTGGTCGCCGACGTCATGGAACGGTGCCTTCGGCAACTCCGGCCAGGTCTGCTCGTCCTCCTCCAAGCTCCTGGTCGAGGCCGCATCGCCGACGAGGTGGCCGAGCGGCTCAGGCCCGCGCCGCGCGCATCACCGTCGGCCCAGGCCGCGACGACCGCGACCTCGGCCCGCTGGTCTCCGACGAGCAGTACGCACGGTCATGGGCTATCTCGACCGACGGCCGGCCGAGCGCCCGCCTCGTCCTCGGCGGCGGCCGCCCGGGCGAACTCGCCGCGCGGCTATTTCGTCGCGCCGACCATCTTCGACCGCGTCCCGCCCGAGGCCCGCATCGCGCGCGAGGAGATCTTCGGCCCGGTCGTCACCATCACCCGCTTCAGCGCCGAATCCGAGGCGCTGGCGATCGCCAACGGCCTCGGCTACGGCCTCGTCGCCGGCGTCTACACCCGCGACATCTCCCGCGCGCTGCGCCTCGCGCAAGGCACTCGAAGCCGGCTCGGTCTGGATCAACGGCTGGTTCATCGGCGGCCTGCAGGCGCCGACCGGCGGCATCAAGGACAGCGGGATCGGCCGCGAGCGCGGGCTGCCGGGCGTCCGCAACTACCTGCAGATCAAGAATGTCGGGATCAG
>CAVYMA010000041.1:0-18893 GCA_963769465.1 uncultured Alphaproteobacteria bacterium | reverse complement strand
AGCGGGCTGTCCTTCGGCAAGGCGATCCGCACCGGCACGCGCTGTACGATCTTGGTGAAGTTGCCGCTGGCATTTTCCGGCGGCAGCAGGCTGAAGGTGGAGCCGCTGGCCGGCGCGAAGCTCTCGATGGTACCCTCGAGCGGCTGGTCGGGATAGGCGTCCAGCGTCAGGCGGACCTTGGCGCCCGAGCGCATGCGGGCGATCTGGGTCTCCTTGAAGTTCGCCTCGACATAGAGCGCGTCCATCGGGACGACGGCCATGAGCTGCTGGCCCGGCTTCAGATAGTCGCCGACCTGCACCGCCCTGTTGCCGACCACACCGTCGATGGGGGCCCTGATCGTCGCGTAGTCGAGGTCGATCTTCGCCCGCTCGAGGGTTGCGGCCGCCATGCTCCGCTCCGCCTCGGCCGAGGCCTGTCGTCGCCCGGAGCACGGCGACCTGGTCGCGCGCCGCCTCGAGTGCCGCGGTCGCGGCATCGACCGTGGCCTTGGTCGCGTCGGCTGCGGCCTGGGCACTCTCGAGCTGTTGTCGGCTCGCATTGCGGCGATCGGCCAGCTGCGTGTAGCGCTCGAGATCGCTGCGGGCGCGGACGGCATTGGCCTTGGCGCTGGCGAGCGTCGCCTCGGCCTCGGTGATCTTGGTGGCCTGCACCTCGAGCTCGCTGTGCAGGCTCTCGACCAGCGCCGCCTTGGCGGCCAGGGCGGCTTCGACCTCGTCAACCCTGGCGCGGATATCGCGGTCGTCGATGCGGATGAGCACGTCACCCTTGCGTACGGCGCTGTTCGAGTCGACCTCGACGGCGGCGACGTGGCCGGCGATGCGGGGGCTGACGATGGCGAGGTCGCCGCGGACGTAGGCGTTGTCCGTGCGCTCCAAAAAGCGCAGCTCGGTCCACCAGTACCAGCCCGCACCGGCACTGCCGCACAGGAGGAGAATAGCGAGCGGTACCGCTGCCCTCTTCGCCATCGATCGTCCGCTGACCGAACCGTTCGGTCACTTGCAGGATACTGGGAATCCCGACATGTTCAACCACCGCCCGAATTCCCGCCGAAAGGAACGCGCCTGACTCTCGCCAGCCTGAAGGCCGAGCCGACCCCCTGGACGCGCCCAAGGCGCGGCAGATCCTGGCCGGTGCTCGTGCCCTCTTCCTGTCGGCCGGCTACGAGGGTGCCAGCATGAGCGCCATCGCCGTGCGGAGCCGGCGTGTCGAAGGGTACCCTCTACAACTACTTTCCCTCGAAGGAGCATCTCTTCGAGGCCTCGATCCGGGTCTATGGCCAGGAAGCGATGGACTCGGTGTTCGTATTGGACACGGATGCGCAGCGAGATCGACCGACGCTGCGTGGCCTCGGGCGACGTTACCTGCTGCTTCTGCTGCGCCCCGACGTGCTGGCCGTCGCCCGTGTCGTCATCGCCGAGGCCACCAAGTTTCCGCCGCTGGCGCGCGCCTACTTCGAGACGGGACCGCAGCAGGGGATCGATCGGCTGGCCACGTGGCTCCGCGAGCTCGACCGGCGACGGCAGGCTGAAGGTGTCCGACCCCGAGCGTGCCGCCGCCCAGTTCCTCATGCTGTGCCGCTCGGATCTATGGCTCCGCGGCATCCTGGGGCTCGAGATCGCGCCGCTGGAGCCCTTGGTCGAGCAGGTGGTCGCGGCGGCGACCGACCTGTTCCTCGCGGGCTATCGCCCCACCACCTGACCGTCAGTCGGCCATCGCCGGCTGGCTCGCCGCCCGGGACACGGTGACCGGCTCCAGCCAGACCGCCGTATCGTGGAACGCAGCACCGCCATTCGGTGGTGCCGGATCGGCCCCGATCAGGAGGTTGATCCCCACACCCTCGCCCCAGTAGCGGTTGGGCCAGATGCTCTCGACGACGATGGTCGAGGGGTGCTGGCCGGGCCTCGCGACCGCGCGCAGCACGACGCTGCCGCGCTCGTTCCCGAGCCGGACCAGATCGCCATCGGCCAGTCCCAGCTGCCGCATGGTCTCGGTGTGCAGGCGCGCCGTCGGCGTCCCTTCGCGTTTGCGCGAGGTCGCCATCTCGGTGAAGCTGGTATTGAGGAACTGCCGCGCGGGTGCTGCGACCAGCCGGTAGGGCTTGTCCGGCGTCACCTCGTCGGTTGCCGCCATATGGTCCGGCAGCACCGGCATCTGGTGACCGCAGCGGACCGAACGAGGCCCAGTCGGGCTTGAAGCGGAAGCGGCCATCCTCGGTCGGGAACCCGTCCAGGTGATGTCCGGTGCGGAAGTCCGGCAGCACCTCGTGCCCGCCCGCGGCCCAGATCGTCTCCGCATCCGGCCAGCCGGAGCGCCGGCACAGATCGTCGATCAGCTCCCAGGGCGTCATCGCGAAGCCCGGATGATCGGCGCCCAGCCGCTTCGCCAGCTCGCCGACGACGAAATGGTTCGATCGGCACTCGGCGAAGGGCTCGAAGATCGCCTTGTGCACCTGGATCGTCGGGTGCGCCGCCGCCTGGTAGACGTCCTCGTGCTCCAGGAACATGGTCGCCGGCAGCACGATGTCGGCCATGGCGGCCGTCTCGGTCAGGAACTGCTCCTGCACGCAGACGAAGAGATCCGGCCGCGCGAACCCCCGATGCACGAGGCCGAGATCGGGAGCGACGCACATCGGGTTGGTGGACTGGATCGAGCAGCGCGTCGACGGGCGGGCCGCCGGCGAGGTCGGACGGATCGCCCGTCAGCACCGGCCCGATCCGCGACTGGTCGAGCAGCCGGGTCGCCGGATCCATGACGTCGAGGCCCTCGATCGTGGTTTTGTCCCAGCGATAGAGGTCGCCCATGTTGTAGAGGGCACCGCCGCCCTCGTGCTGCCAGGCGCCGGTCACCACCGGCAGGCAGGAGGCGGCGTGCATCGCGGCAGCACCGTTGCGCGAGCGGGTGAAGCCGTAGCCGAGGCGCAGATAGGATCGCTTCGTCGCACCATAGAGGCGGGCGAACTCGCGGATCGTCGCTTCCGGCAGGCCCGTGATCGCGGACGCCCAGGCCGGCGTGCGGCTGCGCAGGTGCCGCTCCAGCTCGTCCGGCACGTCCGCATAGCGGGCCAGATAGTCCCGGTCGGCGAAACCTTCGGCGAAGAGGACGTGCATGACACCGCAGGCCAGCGCGCCGTCGGTGCCCGGGCGCAGCGCCAGGTGGACGTCGGCCTGCTCGGCCGTGGGCGAGCGGTAGGGATCGACGACGACGAGCTTGGCCCCGCGCTCCTTCCGTGCCTTGGCGATGTGCGACATCAGGTTGACGTGCGTGCTGACCGGGTTGCAGCCCCAGACGACGACGAGGTCGCTGGCCGAACCGATCTCGGTCGCCGGCACGCCCCAGCGGCGCCCATGGCCGGCGCGGAAGCCGGTGTCCGACAGCATCACGCAGATGGTGCTCTTGAACCGGCTCCAGCGCTTGGCGTGGGTCAGCCGGTTGATGCCGTCGCGGTTCACGAGACCCATGGTGCCGGCGTACCAGTAGGGCCAGACCGTCTCGGAGCCGTGCCGCTGCTCGGCCCGGGCGAAGCCTTCGGCCACCTCGTCGAGGGCCGCCTCCCACGAGATCCGCTCGAAATCGCCGCTGCCCTTGGCACCCTTGCGCCGCAGCGGGAAGCCCAGGCGGTCGGGGTGATGGTAGCGCTCGTGGTAGCGGGCGACCTTGGCGCAGATCACCCCTGCCGTGTACGCGTTGCGCTCGGAGCCGCGCACCCGCCCCAGCCGCCCGTCGGGCAGCTTCTCCACCTCCAGCGCGCAGACGCTGGGACAATCGTGGGGGCAGACGGAGGGATGGAAGGTCATGGCGGCTCCTCGGCAACCCCGAAAACTAGGCGGCGGCTCGTCCGATCACAACCCGCCCGCCATGTAGGGCACCGCAGCGCAGGGCTATCGACGGCATGGTGCGATGGCCCTATTGCCGAGGATCACTTCCAGACTGGGTCCATGACGGGACGATGAACCATGCCGGGTAGCATCCTTGCCGCCGTCGACGGCTCGGAACGGTCCTGGAAGGCGTTGGGCGTCGCCGCGGATCTCGCCCGCGCCCGCGACGTCGAGCTCGTCATCGTCCACGTCGTCCCGATCCCGGCGATGAACACGGCCATCAAGGACTATGCCCAGGCCGAGCAGATGCCGGTCGAGGAGGAGTATGCCCGCTTCCAGGAAGACATCGGGCGCAACGACAAGGTGGCCCGGCAGGCCGAGCGCCGGGCCATCGAGGCCGGTGTCACCAAGGTGCGCAGCCTCGCCGTCGAGGGTGATGCCGTCCCGGTGATCCTCGCCGCCGTCGCCGGTGAGCGGCCGGCAACGGTGGTGATGGGCATTCATACCCGCCCCGGCCTCGCCGACATCGTGCTGGGCGGTGTGGCCCACCGCGTGGCGCGCCAGCTCACCTGCGAGGTCGTCCTCGTCAAATGATCTCGCTGCCGCGGGCGCTCACTCGAGCACGCCGCAGGCGATCCTGGGCCCGCCGCCGCCCAGAGGCTTCGGCTCGTCGCTGTAATTGTCGCCGCCGGCGTGAATGACGAGCGCCTTGCCCTTCAGCTGCGCCACGTCGGTGAGGCGGGGTGCCTTCGAGGCGCCCATCGCCGTGCCGTCGCTGGCCACGAAGATGAAGGGGATGTCGCCGAGATGGCCCTGGCCGTGCGGCCCCTCGTGCCGCTCGGTATCGGCCGGGTCGAAGTGACCCCCGGCGGCAAGCCCCGCCGTCATCGCCCCTTCCGCGTTCGCGGCGGGCGCGCAGTCGCCGTTCTCGTGAACATGGAATCCGTGCTCGCCCGGCGGCAGCCCGACCAGATCGGCCTTGATCACCGCCCCGTCCTGACCATCGGTCACCGTAACCGTCCCGATCGGTGCGCCCAGGCCATTGGCGTCGATCAGAGTGATCGTAGCCTGGACCTCGGCCGCCTGCGCCGAGGCGGCGACCAGGCAGAGGGCGGTGGCGCAAGACAGAAGGCGCATCGAGATCCTCCGGATTGTAGGTGCAGGCTTACCTAGCGCGCACCATGGCCCCTGACCATTCGGCGGCAAGTAACCGCTTCTCCGGAAGAGGTTTTCCGCACCCCCCTTCTGGCGACCCGTTCACGAGCCTGTTAGGGAGGGTGGCTGCACCACAGGAGCGGTGGTCGAACCGATCACTGGACCGGGAGTGTCCGTCTGCGTGAAGGGCGCGCCGAACGAGATCTTGGGAGTGCTCCGCCGCGGCGGCTTCTTGGAGCTCGACGCCGAGCCCTTGGCCGAGCCGCTGACCGGTGGGGTGTCGTCGGACATCTGGCGGGTCGACACCGAGAGCGGTCCCGTCTGCGTCAAGCGTGCTCTGTCAAAGCTGAAGGTCCGGGCCGACTGGCAGGCCCCGATCGAGCGCAACCGCTACGAGGCGGACTGGATGCGCGTCGTCGACGGCATCGTGCCGGAGGCCGTGCCCGAGCTGCTGTTCGTCGACATGGCGGCCTCGGCCCTGGTGATGCGCTATCTCGAGGCGGCCGACTACCGGCTGTGGAAGAACGTCCTGCGGGACGGCGAGGCCGAGCCGACGACGGCGGCCGCCGTCGCCGACCGCCTCGTCCGCATCCATGCCGGCACGGCCCTGCGCCCCGAGCTGGCGAGCCGCTTCCCGACGGACGCCATCTTCCAGGCGATCCGGCTGGAGCCCTACCTGCTGGCGACGGCGCGCCGCCCATCCGTCGGTCGAGCGGCCATTGCACCGCATCGCGCGGCGGACCGCGACCACGAAGCTCACGCTGGTGCACGGCGACGTCAGCCCGAAGAACATCCTGCTCGGACCCGACGGACCCGTGTTCCTCGACGCCGAGTGCGCCTGGTACGGCGATCCGGCCTTCGATCTGGCCTTCTGCCTCAACCACCTGCTGCTGAAATGCCTGTGGACGCCGCGGGCCGTCCGACGGGTTCCTCGTCTGCTTCGACACCATGGTCGAGACCTACATGGCGGGCGTGGTGTGGGAGCCCCGCCGGGTCTTCGAGGCGCGGGCGGCCAGTCTCCTTCCGGCCCTGCTCCTGGCGCGGATCGACGGCAAGTCGCCGGTGGAATATGTCACCGAGGAGACCGACCGCGAGCGGGTCCGCCGCGTCGCCGCCACCTTCCTGCACCATACGAGCGAGACCCTGATGCCGATTCGCGAGGCCTGGGCCGTGGAGTTGGGCCTTTGAGCGCGACGCGTATCGCAGCCGTCCGCGGTCGCCGCGTGTGGGACAGCCGCGGCCGCCCCACCGTCGAGGCCGAGGTCGAGCTGGCGCGCGGTGCTCTGGGTCGTGCCATCGCACCAGCAGGTGCCTCGACGGGCTCGGGCGAGGCCGTCGACCGGCGCGACGGCGGCGCCAGGCTGGGCGGCAGCGACGTCACCGAGGCCGTGGCGGCCGTGGCGGGCCTCATAGGCGGACCGTCTCGTCGGCATGGACGCCGCCGATCAGGCGGCCGTCGACCTCGCCATGTGCGAGCTGGACGGCTCACCCGACAAGTCGAGGCTCGGCGCCAATGCGACGGTCGCGGTCTCGATGGCCGTGGCGCAGGCGGCGGCCGCCGCCCACGGCCTTCCCCTCTGGCGTTGGCTGGGCGGTGCAGGCGCCTGCACCTTGCCCTTGCCGGAGATCCAGATCTTCGGTGGCGGCAAGCACGCGGCCGGCAGGCTCGACGTGCAGGACTTCCTGATCGTCTGCCCGGGTGCCGGGAGCTTTGCGCAAGCGCTGCTCTGGACCGCCGAGGTCTACCGCCATGCCGGCCTGCTGATGGCCGAGGCCGGAAGGCTCAAGGGTGTCGCCGACGAGGGCGGCTACTGGCCGGAGTTCGCGGGCAACGAGGACGCCCTGGCGACCTTGACCCGCGCGATCGAGCGGGCCGGCTTCCGGCCCAAGGACGAGGTCGCCATCAGCCTCGACATCGCGGCCAGCAGCTTCGGCCGCAAGGGCCGCTATCACCTGGCCGCCGAAGGTCGCGATCTCGACCGTGACGGGCTCATGGAGCTCCTCCTCGGCTGGCTGGATCGCTGGCCGATCCTGTCGATCGAGGATCCGTTCGGCGAGGACGACGAGGCCGGCTTCGTCGAGTTCACCCGCCGGGTCGCCGGCCGTGCGCTCGTCGTCGGCGACGATTTTCTGGTCACCGATGCGGCCCGGGTCAGGGCATCGGCCAGCGCCCGTTCGTGCTCGGCCGTGCTGCTCAAGCCCAACCAGCGTGGCACGCTGACCGAGACGCTGGCCGCGTGGGAGGCGGCGCGCGCCGCCGGCATGACCGGGATCGTCTCGGCCCGCTCCGGCGAGAGCGAGGATGTCACGATCGTGCATCTGGCGGTCGGCTGGGGCGTGCCGCAGCTGAAGGTCGGATCGTTCAGCCGCTCCGAGCGGATGGCGAAGTGGAACGAAGGGCTGCGGATCGAGGAAGCCTTGGGCAGTCGCGCGCGTTTCGCCGGCCGGGCGGCCCTTGCAGCGCCGCAACTTGCGATCACATAACAGCCCATGACCGAGACCCTGACGAACCTGCCCGTAGTCTACAAGGCCCCCGACGAGCGCCGCCTGTGGAAGAAGCTGGCCCGCGTCGTCGCGCGCATCGCCTTCGCCGAGGACCTCATGGCCGCTTGGTTCTGCGCCATGGATCGGGCGACGCCTCTACAGGTGAAAGGGATTCTCTGGGGTGCCGTGGCCTATTTCATCCTGCCGACGGATATTCTGCCGGACTGGCTGCTCGGGCTCGGCTTCACCGACGACGCCTCGGTCCTCGCGGCCGCGATCGCGGCCGTGGGCAGCAGCATCCTTCCGGCTCACCGCGCATCGGCGCGTGAGCGGCTGGACCAGCTTCTGAGCTGAACAGCCGGCTCCGTCGTGGCCCGGGGTAGGGACGGCGGGCGCGCCACCAGCGCCTGGGTCGATGCGGCTCTGGTCGACTACGAGCGCAAAGGCTTGGACCGGCTCACGGTCGCCCGCACGGCGATGTTCGTCGTGCTGTTCTGCTGGCTCGGGTTGAACTATGGCCGCGCCATCGCGTTGGAGAATGTCGCTGTCTTCGCGACGTTCATCGGCCTGGGCATCCTCGGCTGGTTCGTCCTGCGCGACCATCCGGAGCGCCGGTGGGCCGCCTACACGTTCCTCGTTCTCGATGTTCTCGTCCTGGCCTATGCGCTCCTATCGCCGGGCCGAACCTACCCCGACGAGTGGCCCTGGCAGACCGTGCTGCGGCAACCGAGCTTTCTCTATGCCCTCCTTTTCCTGGCACTCGCCGCGCTGACCTTTCGACCGGCGATGGTGGTGGTCAGTGGGGTCTGCATCGCGTTGGTGTGGGCGATAGGCACCTACGTCATTGCCACGAGGCCCAACTCGCTGCTGGGCTACGCGGACATGGGGCCGGACGATTCCGCGAGGCAGCTCCAGCGCTATCTGGACCCGCACCATGTGCACATCGACGATACCGTCGTGCGGATCGTCGTGACGCTGCTGCTCACGGCCATCCTGGCCTATGGTGCCTATCGGGCTCGCCGACTGATCTACGATCAGGCCGAGGCGGCCCGCGAGCGAGCGAATCTGGCCCGCTACGTGGCCCCCAGCATGGTCGAGCGGCTGGCCACCGCCGACCGGCCACTGGGGCAGGTTGGAAGTGTCGAGGCGGCAGTTCTCTTCGCCGACATCAAGTCGTTCACCGCCCTGGCCGAAGGATCGGGGCCCGATGCGACCATGTCCCTCCTGCGCGAGTTCCATGGCCGCATGGCCAAGGCGGTGTTCGACCATGGCGGCACGCTCGACAAGTTCATCGGCGATGGTCTCATGGCGATCTTCGGGGTTCCGGAGCCGCGTCCGGGCGATGCCGCCCGCGCTCTCGCCTGTGCGGCGTCGATGCTGGATTCGCTCGACGAGTGGAACGCGGCCCGTACCAGGAGCGGCGACCGGCTCGGGCCGATCCGTGCCGGCATCGGTCTGCACTACGGCAGGGTGATCATGGGGGACATCGGCGGGGCCGGCCGGTTCGAGTTCGCGGTCATCGGCGACACCGTCAATGTCGCCAGCCGCCTCGAGCGGATGACGCGCGAACTCGATTGTGCCTGTGTCGCCAGCGCCGAACTGATCGAGCGCGCCCGGCTCGAAGGAGCGTCCCTTGCGGGCCTCAAGCCGCTGGGTCACCGCGATCTCCGCGGCCGTGTGGATCGTGTCGCCCTCTGGTCCGGCCGCCCGTTGTCGTCGCCTTCTGCCGTCGCGTCGGCGGGCTAAGTCGGATGTCACCCCCTCTGCTGTTCGATCGCCGCCTGGTCGGCCTCCGCCGCGAGCGCAAGCGCGGTGACGACCCGGTGCAATTCCTGCGCGACGAGATCGCCGAGCGGTTGGTCGAACGGCTGTCAGAGATCCGCCGGCGTTTCGAGACGGCGTTGATCCTGGGTCCCGACGGAACACGCATCGCCGAAGCGTTGGCGGCCAGCGATCCGGGTGCCGTGGTCGTCTCGCTGGAGCCGGTCGGGGGCGCCGGTGATGGGGCACTTCGCGTCGTCGGCGACGATGAGGTTCTCCCGTTCGCCGATGAGCGGTTCGATGCCGTCGTGGGCGGCCTCGGGCTGCATTGGGTGAACGATCTGCCGGGCGTGCTCGTGCAGCTGCGGCGGATCCTGCGGCCCGACGGCCTGCTCCTGCTGGCCTTTCCGGGCGGCAATACCCTGCACGAGCTGCGCGAATGTCTGATGGCGGCCGAGCTTGCCTGTCGTGGCGGTGCCGCGGCGCGCGTCTCGCCCTTCGTCGACGTCCGCGACGGCGGAGCGCTGCTGCAGCGGGCGGGGCTCGCGCTGCCGGTGGCCGATGTCGAGCGCATCACCGTCTCTTACGGTGACCCACTGCGGCTGCTCGCAGATCTCCGCGGCATGGGTCAGACGAGCGCGCTCGTCGACCGCCCGAGCTTCGGCCTCTCGCGCGAGATCATCGCCGCGATGCGCCAGATCTATGCAGAGCGGTTCGGGGCCGGGGACGGGCGCGTCACCGCCACCTTCGAGTTCCTGTTCCTGACCGGATGGAAGCCCGCACCGAGTCAGCCCCGGCCTTTGCGGCCGGGCAGCGGAACGATCGATCTGCGCGACGTCCTGGGCCGCGACGAGACCGACCAGTCCCCTTAGCTGGCGGTGGTCGTGGCGCCGCCCTGCGTCGCCTTCAGTCGGTCGGCCAGGAGATCGCAATGGCCCGCCGGCAGGTTCGGCTCGGCCGGCCGCACGTCGTAGTAGACCACCCGCGGCTCGGCACCGGGCTGGCGGTACAGGAAGACGTCGAGCTGGCAGCCGGCGAGATTGTAGCGCCAGTATTGCGACCCGTTCTCCTCGCGCACGAGGGTGGGAACGCCCAGGTAGGACTGCAGCTGGCCCTCACCGAGCCCGGCCAGCACCATCCCGTCAGGAAGCTTCGCCAGCTGCGAGCGCTCGATCGCCTGATACCGGGCCAGATCGTCCGTCACCGGACCACCCGGCGTGGCACATCCCCAAAGGCAAGCCGCCATGCTCATGGACGCCACGAACCTCGGGGTCCTGCGACGTGCTCTGCTCATGGCTGTCGGCCGGTCCTTCTTCAGCTGACCTCGGAGATTACCACAGGTGCGGACCCGTCGATAATGGAGATCGTGCCCGTCAGGCGGCCGCCACGCTGAAATCTCGAGCTCGCCATAGCGGACGGTGCCCTTGACCTGGCCCGTGCTGCGGATCAGCAGGCGCTTGCGGACCGTCAGCTCGCCTTCGTAGAGGCCGCTGATGTCGGCCTCCTCCACCTCGGCCCGGCCGCCGGTGAAGCGTCCCGTCTGGGTGATCTCGATGGCCCGGGTCTCGTTCAGCGTGCAGGTCACGCTACCCTCGACCACGAGGCGGTCGCAGGCGGTGATCTCGCCCGACAGGCTGATGCCCTGGCCAACGATCAGCCGCTTGCCCTGCTCGGCCGCAGCGGCGGGCTCGCTCGACGCACCCGGCAACTGCACCGTGCGGGGCGACAGGTCGGGCGTGCGCACCTCGAGGGCCGGGCGGCTCACACCGGGCTCGCCAGCACGCTCGGAAAGCCCGGGCGGGCGTCCAGGCTCGTTGTCCTTCTTGCGAAACATGGGGCGTTTTCCTGGTGTGGGACGAAATGGGGCCAGAGTGGCGCGCAGCTGGCTGCAATGCTGCTGTTTTGGATGAGCGCAGGGTTACAACCGCTTTGAAGTCACGTCAATTTGCTGCTCGGGGAAGAGCGCCGTCGCGGTCGAGCAGACGGTGATAGCGCAAGGTCATCAGGGCCGCCCCGACGACAGGTGCGACGAGGTTCAGGACCGGAACCAGGGACAGCAGCGCCACGACCCCGCCGGCGACGAGGATCGGTCCGCGCCAGCGGCTCTTCGCCGCGGCGACCTCGGCGGGCGACAGGCGGCGCAGGGCGACCAGCTCGAAATATTCGCGGCCGAGCAGATAGCCGTTGAGCAGCACGAACACGGCGACATTGAGGACCGGCACGAAGTAGGCCGGAACGGCGACGAGATTGAGGCCGATGGCCGTGAGCGCCAGGCGGACCGAGGAGAGGACGGAGGTCACCGTCGACGGGTTGCGGGCCGCGGGCAGTGCCGGAAAGTGACGCTCCTCGGTGGCGTCGACCACGCGGTCGAGGAACAGCCCCACCACCGAGACCAGCACCGCCGGGAACATCAGCCAGGCGAGGACGGCGGTGCCGACGGCACCCGCCAGGCCGATCAGCCAGTTCAGCCACTGATACTGCGTGTCGCCCAGCCAGTGCAGCAGCAGCTGCACGACGCCCAGCAGCAGGATGAAGGTCAGCACGGCGAGGCCGACGCTGAGCAGCACGACGCGCCGGATGCGCGGATCCTTGAGCTCGGCGAAGGCGCGGACGAGGTCCTGCAGCATCGGGCCTCCGATCTTGCGGCGCGGTTGAGGGCGGCTGGCGCGCCGCTATAGTCCGCCGCGACATGCAACGCCAGGAGGCCCGATGCGCAACGCTTTTTCCGCCCACGACCGGATCGACGTCCTCGGTATCGGCAACGCGATCGTCGACGTCCTGGCCCGGGCGGACGAGGTGCTGCTGGCCGACCTCGGCCTCGAGAAGGGGATCATGACGCTGGTCGACGAGGACCGCAGCGAGTTCCTCTACCGGCGCATGGGTCCGGGCCGCGAGATGTCGGGCGGCTCCTGCGCCAACACCATGGCGGCGATCGCCGGGCTGGGCGGCAAGGCCGCCTATATCGGCCGGGTGCGCGACGACCAGCTGGGCGACGTCTTCGCCCACGACATGCGCTCGACCGGGGTGACCTTCCGCAGCCAGCCCTCGGCCAGCGGACCCTCGACCGCGCGCTGCCTCATCTTCATCACCGACGACGCGCAGCGCACCATGCAGACCTATCTGGGTGCCTGCGTCGAGCTCACCCCGGACGATGTCGACGCCGACCTCGTGGCGCGTGCCTCGGTCGTCTACCTCGAGGGCTATCTCTGGGACCGGCCCGACGCCAAGGCCGCCTGCCGCAAGGCGGCCGATCTCTGCCACGAGGCCGGCGGCAAGCTGGCGCTCACCCTCTCCGACCCGTTCTGCGTCGGCCGCTGGCGCTCCGAGTTCCTGGAGCTGATCGAGAACGAGGTCGACATCCTGTTCGCCAACGAGGGCGAGATCACGGCCCTCTACGAGACCGAGGACTTCGACACCGCCCTCCAGGAGGTCCGCAGCGAGGTGAGCTTCGCCGCCCTGACGCGCGGGGCCAAGGGCTCGGTCGTCGTGCGCGGCGACGAGGTGCACGTGATCGATGCCGCGGTGCCCAAGCGCATCGTCGACACGACGGGGGCCGGCGACCTCTATGCGGCGGGCTTCCTGCGCGGGCTCACGGCGGGCTTCGACCTCGCCGACTGCGGTCGCCTGGGCTCGGCCTGTGCGGCGCAGATCATCGGCCAGTACGGTCCCCGCGCGGAGGAGCCGCTGCTGCCGCTGTTCGAGAAGGTCGCCGAACGGGTGTGAGGGAGGAGCCGATGGATCTGAGCTTCGCCAAGGCCTTCGATCTCGGCGGCCGGGTCGCCATCCTCACCGGTGCGGCCGGCGGCATCGGGTCCGTGATCGCCACCCTCTTCGCCGAGCGCGGCTGCCGGCTCGTGCTGGTCGACCGCGACGCGGCGGTCCATGCCCAGGCGGCCGCCCTCGGCCCCTCGCACCTGGCCTATGTGGCCGACGTCACCGACGAGCCCGAGGTGGTGCGGATCGTGGCCGACGTGGCGGCGCGCACGGGAAGGCTCGACATCCTGATCAACAATGCCGGCGTGGCCCGGCTCGATCCCGCGGAGGCGCATAGCAGCGAGCTCTGGGACTGGACGATGGCGATCAACCTCCGCGCCCCGTTCCTGTGGGCGCGCGAGGCCGGCAAGCAGATGATCGGCCGGGGCTATGGGCGGATCGTCAACATGTCCTCGCAGGCGGGCGTCATCGCGCTCGACGGCCACCTCGCCTATTGCGCGAGCAAGGCCGGCCTGCTCGGCATGACCCGCGTGCTGGCGCTGGAATGGGGCCCGCACGGGATCACCACCAACGCCATCCTGCCGACCGTGGTCGCCACCGATCTCGGCCGCAAGGTCTGGGCCGGGGAGGCCGGCGAAGCCTTCAAGCAGAAGGTGCCGACGCGCCGCTTCGCCGAGCCCGTCGAGATAGCCCTCGCCACCCTCTACCTCGCCAGCGACGCCGCCGGCATGGTCAACGGCACCGAGTTCCTGGTCGACGGCGGCTTCACCATCGCCTGACGGTCCCTCAACGCGAGTTCGCCTCGTCGCGGTCGAAGCGGTAGCCGGGCGGCAGCGGCCAACTGAGGGCTTTGAGCGCGGCCAACGCGCGGCGCTTCCTCGCCTCGGCCGGCTCGACGGCGGCTGCTGCTTGGTCGACGTCTGTCTCGGCCGGAGTGTCGGCCGCCACGCCGTCACCCTTCTTCGACTTCGTCATGGCGGCCGTGCTCTCCTTCGCTCCGCAGATCAGCCCGCGGCCTTGCTCAGCGCCTGGTCGAGGTCGGCGATGATGTCGTCGACGGTCTCGATGCCGACCGAGAGGCGGACGACGTCGGGGCCGGCGCCGGCCGCCATCTGCTGCTCGGGGCTGAGCTGGCGGTGCGTGGTCGAGGCCGGGTGGATGATCAACGAGCGCGTGTCGCCGATATTGGCGACGTGGCTCAGCAGCTGGCAGTTGTCGACCACCTTCACGCCCATCTCGTAGCCGCCCTTGACGCCGAAGGTGAACAGCCGAGCCCACGCCCGTTCGGGCAGTACTTGTCGAGCAGCGGCGTCCGGTTCTGCGGCAGGCGCGGCATAGGAGACCCAGGAGACCTGCGTGTGGCCCGCGAGCCAGGCCGGCCACCTTGTCGGCATTGGCGACGTGCCGGTCCATGCGCAGCGGCAGCGTCTCGACGCCCTGGAGGATCAGGAAGGCGTTCATCGGCGACAGGCAGGGGCCCATGTCGCGCAGGCCCGATCGCCTTGTTGCGCACGGTCAGCGCGAGGTTGCCGAAGGTCTCGTAGAAGCGCAGGCCGTGATAGGCGGCGCAGGGCTCGCGTCATGTGCGGGAACTTGCCGTTGCCCCAGTCGAACTTGCCGCCCTCGACGATCATGCCGCCGATCGAGTTGCCCTGGCCGCCGATATACTTGGTCAGCGAGTGGACGACGATGTCGGCGCCCCACTCGAACGGCCGGCAGAGATAGGGCGTCGGGCAAGGTGTTGTCGACGATCAGCGGCACGCCGGCTCGTGCGCGATCGCTGGCGATCGCCTCGATGTCGGCGATGATGCCGTCGGGGTTCGACGCGCTCTCGATGAAGACGGCCTTGGTCCGTCGCGTCGATGGCCTTGGCGAAGTTCTGCGGGCTCGCGCGGGTCGACGTAACTCGACGTGCCAGTCGAACTGCGGGAAGGTCTGCTTCATCTGGCTGATCGAGCCGCCATACAGCTTGTTCGACGAGACGATATTGTCGCCGGGGCTCATCAGGTTGAGGAAGGTGAGGAACTGGGCGGCGTGGCCCGACGCCGTGGCGCAGGCGGCCGTGCCGCCCTCGAGCGCCGCGATCCGCTCCTCCAGCACCGAGACGGTCGGGTTGGTCAGCCGCGCTGTAGATGTTGCCGAACTTCTGGAGGTTGAACAGCGAGGCCGCATGATCGACGTCGTCGAACACGTAGGACGTCGTCTGGTAGATCGGCACCGCCCGGGCGCCGGTGGTCGGGTCGGGTGCGGCACCGGCATGGATCGCCAGGGTCTCGAAGCCGTACTTGCCCTCGGTCATCAGATCCTCGCTCCTGGCCCTCAAGTCTGGCGCGCGGAAATAGCCGGTTCCCGCCGCCCGGTCCATCCGGTGGCCCGATGGCAGCAGGGAGAGCGGGGGAGCGCACCGCGCTCCCCCGTGCCCCCACGGGTCGACTTCAGGACGAAGGGGAATCGGGATCGGCCCCGGGCAGCCGTGGATCGGCTGGGGGCTGGTGGAGGGATCGGCGGAGGGGCTGGAGGTGGACGGGCGGGGCGAGGTCGGGCGGCTGCGCCGCTCAGGGGCCGGCGCGGGGCTCCGGGACGGGTGTCCTGACGGCCTCGTCCGGCATCGGCGGGACGCGGAGGCCGGTCACCCAGTCGAGTGCCGCCGGCGCCACGGCCTCGGGGTCGTGGCCCAGCGCCTCGAGCAGATCGGTCCGGCGGGCGGCGATCTCCTCGATCACGCGCAGGCGCAGCTTGGCCAGCACGCGCAGCCGGGCGCGGTTCGGGTAGCCTGCCGAGAACGGATCGTAGGCCTCGGGGTCGATCGGCGGCGGCGGCGGCCGGCTCGACGGGCTCGGCCGGCGGTGCCCGCTTCAGCATGGCCACGACCGACCGCGCCAGCACCTGCCACGGATTGCGGCCGCGCTGCGTCTCGTGGAAGTACCAGCAGCAGACCCGCGGCTCGCGCTCCTCGACCGCCTCCAGCACGACCTGGAAGCAGATCTGCTCCATGAGCTTGAGCTGCGCGTCCTCGGGCAGCACCAGCAGGTCCCGGTAGGCGGCGAGCACCCGGGCCATCCGGCCGTCGCCGAGCATCGTCCCGATGTCGGCCTCGCTCATGCCCACGGCCTTCGCGGCCACCGCCAGCTCCTGCCCCATCGCGACGCGGCGCAGCGCCATGGCCTTGCGGCCGGCGAGCAGGGGCCGGGGTGGGAAGGTGGCAGAACGGGTAGCGCGAGGCATGAGCGGTGGTGTAGCAGAGAATGAGCCTAGGATCAATATCCTTTTTCGACGATTCTTCCGCTCGATCACCTCTCACACGAACGAGCGTGCAGGGGTAGCGCAGGGGATCGTCCTCCTCGATCTCAGCCTGCAACTCCTTGGATAGGTAGGCACCTACGCCATAGAAGCACTGGCCCGATTTCAAGAGATCCGGATCTCCTTAACTGACCTCGTTCTTCCTAACGGGCCCTGTTTCTCGGTCAGGGTCCGATCTTGACTTTGGTGCCCATCTAGGCGAGTATCGACTGAACATGCCGGCCAACTGGTCGATCGCAGACTAAGTTGACATCGGTGCGATCGTTGTGAGTCAGGCCCAACGTGAGGGAGGATGCCATGCGTAGTCCAACGATCAATGTATTGTCGGCCATCGCTACTCTTGCTTTCACGCTCGTTGCTCCGACAGCCTATGAGCCCATCCGAAAAGTCTTCGGGAATGCTCAAGGGCTTGCGAGTCGGCGGGTGAGCAGGCGGGTAGCGGCGAGGTAGAGCATGGCGGTGCTGCTGGCGATCAGGGTCTCGACGTCCCTGGCCAGCCGCCGGTTGCGGCCGAACCAGGCGAAGGTGCGCTCGACGATCCAGCGCTTGGGCAGGACGACGAAGCCTTGGGCGCTGTCGGAGCGCTTGACGATCGCCAGATCGAGCCGCTCGTCGCGGGCCAGCAGCGGCCGCGACCTCGCCCTGATAGCCGCCGTCGGCGAACAGCAGGCCGAGCCAGGGGAAGCGACGGCGGATGCGCGCGCAGCAACGGTGCCAGCCCGTCGCGGTCCTGGATGCTGGCGGCATGGACGATGCCGCGCAGCAGCAGGCCCAGCGTGTCGACCAGGATGTGGCGCTTGCGGCCGTTGATCTTCTTGCCGGCGTCGTAGCCGCGCGGGCCGCCGCTTTCCGCTGGTCTTGACCGACTGGCTGTCGACGATGCCCGCGCTCGGCTGGGGATCCCGGCCGGCTGCCTGTCGGACCAAGACCAGCAGGCCGTAATAGAGCCCGAGCAGCGTGCCGTCCTGCCACCAGCGGCGGAAATAGCCGAACACCGTGCTCTTCGGTGGAAACTGCTTGGGCAGCATGCGACCACTGACAGCCGGTGCGCAGCAGGTAGAAGATCGCGTCCAGCACCGCCCGCAGATCCGTCGTGCGCGGCCGACCGAGCCGATGCCGGCGGTGGCAGCGCGCGGCGCGATCAGCGCGAACTCGGCGTCGGTCAGGTCGCTTGCGTAGCGCTTGGCCGGACGGGCATATCTTGGCCCGGGCGGAATCGGTCCACATTGGCGGCGTCTCCTCGCTTCACACACGAGATAGACACCACAACTAGCTGATTCCGCTCAACTCTTTTTCGGATGGGCTCTATGCTGCATCGGCGCCCGCAATGAAGCCGGTAAATATCGCCAAGGAGTGCAGTCAGTTCACCGGTGAAACACCGAGCTATTGTACTATTTTGGAATCGAACCTCGCCGCCATCCCGGTGGGGACCAAGATACTCTACTATGGGCCGGTGATAAGCAGTCCATTGTTCTCTAACAGCTCGGCCATCATCGCCGTCGGTCCAGGCGATCTCGGCGGTCGGATACTGCGTTGTCTACGATACGGCGAGTCCACCGCTTGGAACTTGTGCTTTCCACGCGGGCAGCGGGACGCTCGCCGGATTCCAGGCCATCGTGAAGGTCACAGTCGATGACAAGCAAATCTGGCACTGGGACGGCGGCCACCTTCTCGGCGGCGCAAAGTAAGGTTGCGGACCTAAGAGCCCATCCGATAAGCCTCCGGGAATGCTCAAGGGTTTGCGGCTCGCCGGGTGAGCAGGCGGGGCGGCGGCCGGTAAGCCAGCGTGGCGTTAATGGTGCCCGGTACCGAGGCCCTGCCGTCGCCGAGCATCGAGGGATTTGGCGAGCTCGCGGACGAAGTGGGCGGAGCCGAGGAGGCCGAGTTCCTCGCCGGACCAGGCGGCGAAGAGGAGGTCGCGGGCGGGGCCGAAACTTCCGGAGGCGCGCTCGGGAGGCGAGCCACTGGGCGATCTCCAGCATGCCGGCGGTGCCGGAGGCGTTGTCGTCGGCCCCGTGGTGGACGAGGTTTTCCTCGCCCTTGGCGGCGAGGGAATTCGTGCCCGCGCCGCCGGCGCCGAGGTGGTCGACGTGGGCGCCGAGGAGGACGGGGGGTTCGGCCGCGGCGGGGTCGGAGGCGGGGAGACGGGCGAGGACGTTGCGGCCGACGCGTTTTTGCTGCTCGATGGAGATGGTGGCGCCGACGGTGACGTCCTTGAGGGGGAAGCCGGCGAGCATCTCGCCGGTGTCGAGTTTGTCCTGGAGTTCCTTCAGGGAGCGGGTCTCGCCGCCGGCCTTGAGGAGGGCCCCGGCGAAGTCGTCGGTGACGGAGATGGCGGCGAGGCCGGAGCCGGCCATGGAGGCGTCGAAGCCGAGGGGGACGAGCTGGCTGCGGGCCTGGGAATTGGGGCCGCTGACGAGGATGATGCCCTTCGCGCCCCGCTCGCGGGCGGCGAGGGCCTTGTAGCGGGGGCTGGAGTGCTGGGCGTAGCGGCGGCGCAGTTCGGGCCCGACGTTCTCGGGCATGTAGCGGAACATGAGGTCCCACTGGTCCTTCACGTCGAGGTGGAAGTAGGAGCTGTAGGGCTCGTGCTTTTTCCCGTCGTCACCGGTGCCCTCGGGGACTTCGAGGCCGTAGCCGGCGAAGACGATTAGCAATAGACG
>CAVYMA010000040.1:0-102069 GCA_963769465.1 uncultured Alphaproteobacteria bacterium | reverse complement strand
AGCATCACCGGCTGATCCGGAACTCGCAGCCCTCTACCAAGCGGCTCACCGGCGGTTCCGGGCACTCTATCCGGCCCTGAAGGCCGCCGGGGCCTTCGCCTAGTCTCCGGGCGGCGGCTCCGGGTCGAGTGGCGGGGGTGCGTCGGCGCGCTTCCGGTCCGCCTCGATCGCCAGGTACGCCTTCAGCGCCACGTCGCGGCGCCGCCTCGCGATCAGGAGGTCGCCATCAGCGCCGTTGAGCGCGCGCTGGTAGATCTCCTCGGCATGGTCGAGGCGACGCTTCGCCTCGATGCCGCGCAGGGTCAGCTCGTCATACTCGGTGGTCATCGATCTCGATCCGTCGCTCGCCACCCGCCGGACGCGGTCTGCCCGGCGGGTGGCGAGCGGCCGCAGGCTCAGCCCTGCAGGTCGACGCCGTAGAAGATGTGCGCGCCGAACGGGTCGATCTTGTAGTCGACCACCTCCTTGCGCACCGGCTGATGCACGACCGAGTGCGCGATCGTGTTCCAGGGCGCCTCGCGCTTGAAGACCACCTGGGCCTCCTCGTAGAGCTTGGTCCGCTCGGCGAGGTCGCTCGAGCGCTGGGCCTTGGTGATCAGGTCGTTGAACTCCTGATTGCACCAGCGCGCACGGTTGGCACCGCCCTTGGCCGCCTCGCAGCTGAGCAGCGCGAACAGGAAGTTGTCGGGATCGCCATTGTCGCCGGTCCAACCCAGGAGCACGGTCTCGTGCTCGCCGGCCGAGGAGCGCTTGAGGTACTCGCCCCACTCGTAGCTGACGATCTCGGCATCCACGCCGACGGCCTTCCAGTCGGCCTGGACCAGCTCCGCCATGCGCTTGGCGTTCGGGTTGTAGGGCCGCTGGACCGGCATGGCCCAGAGATTGGTCTTGAGGTCGGTGACGCCCGCCTCGGCCAGGAGCTTCTTCGCGGCCTCGGGATCGTAGGGATCGTCCTGGATCGCGTCGTTGTAGGACCACATGGTCGGCGGGATCGGGTTCTTGGCGGCCTTGCCCGCACCCTGGAACACCGCCTCGATGATCGCCGGCTTGTTGACCGCCATGTTGAGCGCCTTGCGCACCCGGGCGTCGTCGAACGGCTTCTTCTCCGTGTTGTAGCCGAGATAGCCGATGTTCAGGCCTTCCTGCTCGAGCAGGTTGACGTCCGGGTCCTGCGCCATGGCGGGAATGTCGGCCGGATTGGGATAGGCCATGACGTGGCACTCGCCGGCCTTCAGCTTCTGGTAGCGCACCGAGGCATCCGGCGTGATGGCGAACACCAGGTTGTCGATCGCGGCCTTGCCGCCCCAGAAGGCCTCGTTGGCCTTGTAGCGGATCACGGCGTCCTTCTGATAGTCGACGAGCTGGAACGGCCCGGTCCCGACCGGCTCCAGATCGATCTTCTCGGGCGTGCCGGCCGCCAGCATCTGGTCGGCATACTCCGCCGACATGATCGAGGCGAAGTCCATGGCGAGGTTGGCGATGAACGGCGCCTGCGGCGCGCCGAGCGTGAACTTGACCGTGAGGTCGTCCACCTTCTCGACCGACTTGAGCAGGTTGTTCATGTCCATGCTGGTGAAGTATTCGTAGGTGCCGCCGGACACCTTGTTGAACGGGTGGTTCGCGTCGAGCTGCCGCATGAACGTGAACACCACGTCGTCGGCGTTGAAGTCACGCGAGGGCGTGAACCCGGCGGTGGTGTGCCACTTCACGCCCGGGCGCAGCTTGAACGTGTAGACCATACCGTCGTCGGACACGGTGTAGCTCTCGGCGAGGCCGGGCACCGTCTTGGTGTCCCCGCGCTCGAACTCGATCAGGCGGTTGTAGACCGGCTTCGAGGAGGCGTCGAAGGTGGTACCCGCGGTGAACAGCATCGGCGCGAAGCCCTCGGGGCTGCCCTCCGAGCAGTAGACCAGCGTCTTCGCCTCGGCGGCGGCGACCAGCGCCAGCACCGACACCGCGCCCAGCACGGTGGCCTTGATGAACGACCGCATGTGGATTCCTCCCCAACGATGAATCTCGCGCCGGACCGGCGCCGCTTGCGTCAGCCAAGCATGCGGCTAGGCCCAAGTCAAACCGGGGCCCCGCGCGGTGCCTCCGGCATCGGCTGCGGCCGTGCCGCCTCGAACGCCCGGGCGGCGCGGAGGACCAGCGCGTCGGCATACTTGGCTGCGACCAGCTGCAGGCCGATCGGCAGCCCGGCCGCGGTAAAGCCGCACGGCACGCTGATCGCCGGCTGCTGGGTGAGGTTGAACGGGTAGCTGAAGGTCGCCCACTCGCTCCAGCGCTCCGGGCGGTCGGGATCGGGATACTCAACCCCGGCGCCGAAGGCCGGCAGGGCGGTGCTCGGCGTGACCAGGAGATCGTAGTCGGACAGGAAGGCCTGCATCGCCACGCCCAGCTCGCCCCGCTCGAGCATCGCGTCCTGGATCTCGGCGCGGCTGTAGCGTGCGCCCTGCTCGGCCATGGCGACGAAGCCCGGGTCGAGCCGTGGCCGCTGCTCGGGCGGCAGCTTCTCGAGCACGCGGGCGGCTGCCGGGAACCAGGTCCGGGCGAAGATGCTGCCGGGCCGGCCGATCGGCGGGTCGACCAGCTCGACCCGAGCCCCGAGGTCGGCGAGCACCGCGAGCGAGGCGGCAAACGCCGCCGCCACCTCCTCGTCGACCTCGACGAAGCCCAGGTCCGGGCTCGCCGCGATCCGCAGGCCGGCGATCCCGCCGTCCAGGCCGATCCGGTAGTCCCTGCCGTCGGCCGGCAGGGCATGCCAGTCGCGAGTGTCCGGGCGGCTGAGGACGGTGAGCATCAGGGCCGCGTCCTCCACCGTGCGGGTCATCGGACCCAGGTGCGCCACGGTACCGAAGGGCGAGAGCGGCCAGGCCGGGACCCGGCCGAAGGTCGGCTTGAGGCCGACGATGCCGGTGAAGCTCGACGGGATGCGGATCGAGCCGCCGCCGTCGGTGCCGACATGGAGCGCCCCCATGCCCAGGGCGGCGGCGACGGCGGCCCCCCCGCTCGAGCCGCCCGGGGTGCGGGCCACGTCCCAGGGATTGCGGGCGACATGGCCCAGGGGATTGTCCGTCACCCCCTTCCAGCCGAACTCCGGCGTGGTGGTGCTGCCGAGCAGCACGGCACCCGCCTCGCGCAGCCGGGCCGTGGCCGGCGCGTCGGCCGCCGCAGGCGGGTGGCCCTCGGTGGTGTGGCTGCCGCGCCGCGCGGTCCAGCCGCGGGTGAGCACGAGGTCCTTGATGGTCGCCGGCACCCCGTCCAGGAGGCCCGAGGGCTCGCCCCGGTGCCACCTCGCCTCGGACGCCTGCGCCGCCGCCAGCGCCGCCGCCTCGTCGACGTGGCAGAAGGCGTGCACCCGGTCGTTCCAGCGCGCGATCCGCGCGAGACAGGCGCCGGTGACCTCGACCGGCGACAGCTCGCGGCGGCGATAGTGGCGCAGCAGCGTCGCCGCGCTCAAGGTGGCGGGATCGGTGGCAGCCATGGCACCTCGCGTGGTGGGCCGGGATGCGGGCGCTTAACCCCCGCTTAACCCTGCCGTGGTGGATTGAAGCGTAGCCGGCCTGAAGGCGCCGGCAACGGAAAGGTCCGTGCCGCCATGCGCAGCTCGTTCATCCTGCTCGCCATCAGCCTCGCCACGGCCCTGCCGGCCGCGGCCACGGAGCCCGCCGCCATGCCGCTGCGGCCCCCCTGCTTCAGCCATGCCGAGGTGGCCCGGCAGCTCAAGACCACCTACCACGAGGCCCCGGTCTCCCTGGGCCTGCAATCCAACGGCAACCTGCTGCAGGTGTTCCACGCCCCGACCAGCGGCAGCTGGACCATCGTCAGCACCTCCCCGCAGGGCATGGCGTGCATCCTGGCCGCCGGCCGCGACTGGGAGACCCTGAGCCTGCCGGATCCCGATCCTGCCGCCTGAGTCCTTCCTCCGGCGGGCTTGACGCCGCGAGGACCGGGCGCGACACGCCGCGGGGTGCGCGGATCCGGAGGACGGCATGGCCGAGGTCGAGCTGGCGGCAGTCGGCGCGGGGCAGGAGGAACTCCTGGTCCGGATGGCCCGGGACTTCCACGTCGAGGACGGGCATCCGTTGAGCGAGCGTGGCGAGGCCGCCCTGCTGGCGGCGGCGCGCGGGCATCCGCTGGCGCGCGCCTGGCTCGTCCGCGAACGGGACCGCGTGGTCGGCTACACCGTCCTCGGCCTCGGCTTCGGCATCGAGTATGGCGGGCCCGACGCCTTCGTCGACGATCTCTACCTCCTGCCGGAGGCGCGCGGTCGCGGCATCGGGACCGCCGTGCTGGATCTGCTGGAGGCACAGGCGCGCGCGCTCGGGCTCGCTGCGCTGTTCCTCGTCGTCGATCCCGAGAACGAGCCGGCAGTTCGCACCTACCGCGGGCGCGGGTTCGCCGGGACACACTGGCTCCTGATGGCCAAGCGCCTCTAGCGCGGGCTGTTTCGAGCGGAAGCGCTCGGCCTTGAGCCGGCGCCGACCGGTCGGCCCAGGTGAGGCGGAACCGAGTCGACCGGCGGCGAAAGGCCATTCGGCCGTGGCCAGCTACAGCCATTCGTCCTGGATGCCGTAGCCGACATAGGCGGCGCGCAGCGCCTGCAACCGCAGGCCGGGCACGGGAAAGCGCGGGGCCGCGGTCAGGAGGAACTCGGGCAGCGGCGGATCGGGTGCGCGACCGGCGAGACGGGCGGCGGCGGCACGGCCGAACATGGTGGCGAAGGAGACGCCGCTGCCGTGATAGGCCCAGGCCGCCAGCGTGGTGCGCGCCTCGTCGAGCCAGCCCAGATGGGGCAGGAGGTCGCGGGCGAGGCAGACCAGCCCCCACCAGGCGAACTCGACCGGCACGTCGCGCCAGGCCGGGAACTTCTCGCCCAGCCGCCGCTCCATCCAGGCTTTGCGGGCCGCGAACGCGGCGGGCGAGGCGTCGAGCCCGCCACGGGCGCCGAACAGCAGCCGGCCGTCGCGCAGCAGGCGGATGTAGAACAGGAGCTTGCGCGAATCCGCGATCAGCGCCGGTCTGGTCCAGCCCTGGGCGGCCTGCTCATCGGCAGTCAGCGGGCGCGTCACCAGGATGCAGGACAGTGCCGGCAGCAGGCGGCCGGCCAGGGTGGGGTCCAGGCCCTCGGGCGTGTAGCCGTTGGTCGCGAACAGGACCCGCCGCGCCGTCACGGTGCCGCCGGGCGTGACGAGGCGATGCAGTCCCTCCACCCGCTGCCAGGCGGTCACCGGCGTGCGGGCATGGACCACGGCACCGCGAGCCACGGCGGCGCGCGCGAGGCCGCGCACGTAGCGCAGCGGGTGCAGGCCGAAATAGTGCGGCACGACCAGGCAGCCTTGCGCCTCGGGCGAGCGCAGCAGCCGCTCTTCCATTTCCGCCTTGCGCCAGAGCGGCCAGCGCTCGCCGAACAGCCGCTGCGCCGTTGCGGCCGTGTTCTCGAGCTCGTGCCAGCGGCTGACCTTGTGGGCGAGGTAGTGCTCGCCCTCGCCGGCGATCTCGAGGTCGATGCCTTCCCGCTCGGCGAGGTCGCGGACCAGGGCCACTCCCGCCTTCTGCGCCGCGAAGAACGCGGCCGCCGCGCCTACCCCCCAGCGCCGGGCCATGGCACCGTAGCCGAGCTTGCTGCCGCCCAGCCCGCAAAAGCCGCCATTGCGGCCCGAAGCGCCCCAGCCGATCGGTCCGGCCTCGAGCACCACGGCGCGGATGCCGTGGTCGCGCGCGAGATGGTAGGCGGCCGACAGTCCGGTGTAGCCGCCGCCGACGATCGCGACGTCGGCCTTCGTGTCGGCGCGCAGTGCCGCCATGCCGTCCGGCTCCGGGCCGGCCGTGGCCTCCCAGTAGCTGCCGACCGGGCGGCTGCGGTCGTAGTGGCTGCTGTGGTAGAGACCGCTCTCGATCGACATGCCGGAGACTCCGCAGGCCGGCGAACCCTATCGACCCGAGCCACGCCCGACCAGAGCTTGCCGCGCCATGGCCCTGCCCTCGCTTCCGCCTGCCTTCGCGTGCGGTCCGCACGGCGCCGCGACCGCGGCCGTCGCGCGCTTGGAGCAGCCGACGCCCTGTGCCGGAGCGACGAGGCCCGGTGCGGCTCGCCGCTAGGCCTTCTCCGGCTCCGGCGGGATGCGCAGCGCCTGGCCGGGATAGATCTTGTCGGGATGCTTGAGCATCGGGCGGTTGGCCTCGAAGATCGCCATGTACTTCGAGCCCTCGCCATAGTGGGCCTTGGCGATCGCCCACAGCGTGTCGCCCTTCTTGACCGTGTAGATCACCGATTCGGGCTCGGCGGCCTCGGCCGTGACGTTCTCCTCGACCGCGGCCACGCCCGCGACGTTGCCCAGGGCCACGACCAGCTTCTCCTTGGTCGCCTGGTCCGGCGCCGTGCCGGAGACCGTGACCTTGTCGCCCTCGACCGACACCGCCAGGTCCTTGACGTCGAGCCCGAGGCTCTTGACCTCTTCCTCCAGTGCTGCCGCCTGCGGCGTCTCCGGGACGGGCGCGCCCTCGGCCTGTGTCGCCTCGGCCTTGCCGATCCCGAGCTTGCGCCCGGCCTCCTTGATGAAGCTCATCAGACCCATGCCGCATCTCCTTGTGCTGCCAGCGCGGACTTGCCGCGCGCGTCGGCACCACTATAGGCAAAGCCGACGCCGCCACCACCCCGCCTCCAGCCCGTCCGGAGCCGCACCGAGGTGCCCCCGATCACCTTCGCCACCATCCTGCGCATCCTTCTGGCCTCGCTGGTGGTCGGCATGGCCATGGCATGGTTCGACGTGCGGCCCGACGACATCCTCGTCTGGCTCACCACCAGCCTGCGCGAGGCCGCGGCCAACGCGGGGGCATGGATCGGCTGGACCGTGAAGTACGTGCTCCTGGGCGCGGTCGTGGTCGTGCCCATATGGGTGCTGTGGTACCTGCTCCAGCTCCTGCGCCGTCGCTGAGGAGAGGCTCCGATGCCCCAGACCGATACCCAGACCGAGCTCGAGGCCGCCGCGTTCAGGGCGCTCGTCGCCCATCTGCGCGAGCGGGCCGACGTGCAGAACATCGACCTGATGAACCTCGCCGGCTTCTGCCGCAACTGCCTGGCCAAATGGTACCGTGCCGCCGCCGAGGAGCAGGGGCAGGCGATGAGCTACGACCAGGCCCGCGAGATCGTCTACGGCATGCCCTACGAGGAGTGGCGTCGCCTGCACCAGACCGAGGCGTCGCCGGAGGCGAAGGCGAAGTTCGTCCACAGCCACGGCTGAGGCCGGCCGCCGTCATGGCGCTGTCACAATTGCGGGCGAGCCTGACGTCACGCAACCTGGACAACGGAGGTGGACGATGGCGCGGACCATGAAGGCGGCGGTGGTGCCCGAGCTCGGCAAGCCCCTCGTGATCGAGGAGGTGCCCATCCCCGAGATCGGCCCCGGCCAGATCCTGGTCAAGATCGCAGCCTCCGGCGTCTGCCATACCGACCTCCACGCGGCCGAGGGGGACTGGCCGGTCAAGCCCACCGCACCCTTCATCCCGGGCCACGAGGGCGTCGGCCACGTCGCGGCGGTGGGTGCGGGCGTGACCGCGGTCAAGGAGGGCGACCGCGTCGGCGTGCCCTGGCTGCACAGCGCCTGCGGCCATTGCGAGTACTGCATCACCGGCTGGGAGACGCTCTGCCCCGAGCAGACGAACACCGGCTACGGCGTCAATGGCGGCTTTGCCGAGTATGTCCGGGCCGATCCGAACTATGTCGGCCACCTGCCCGAGGGGCTCGACTTCGGCGGCGCGGCGCCGATCCTGTGCGCCGGGGTCACCGTCTACAAGGGCCTCAAGGAGACCGAGGCCAAGCCCGGCGAATGGGTGGTGATCTCGGGCATCGGCGGTCTCGGCCACACGGCCGTGCAGTACGCCAAGGCCATGGGCCTGCACGTGGCCGCCGTCGACATCGCCGAGGACAAGCTGGCCCTGGCGCGCGAGCTCGGCGCCGACCTCGCCATCAACGCCGCCCTCACCGACCCGGTGGCGGCGGTGCAGCGCGAGACCGGCGGCGCCCACGGCGTGCTGGTCACGGCGGTCTCGCCCAAGGCTTTCGCAGCCGCGATCGGCATGGTCCGCCGCAAAGGCACCGTCTCGCTGGTCGGCCTGCCGCCCGGCGACTTCCCCGCACCGATCTTCGAGATCGTGCTCAAGCGGATCACGGTGCGCGGCTCGATCGTCGGCACGCGCATGGACCTCGCGGAGGCACTTGCCTTCGCCGGCGAGGGCAAGGTGACCTCGCATTTCAGCTGGGCGCGGCTGGAGGAGATCAACGACGTGTTCGACCGCATGCGCCGGGGCACGATCGACGGCCGGGTGGTGCTCGACCTGCGCTGAGCCAGCGCCGCTGTCACGCCGCCGCCACGCGGCGCTGCTACCCGCCTCCCGAACCTCGGGGGGATCGGGTATGCGCAAGCTCGTGGCGGCTTCGTTGGCCATGCTGCTCGGTGGAGCGGCACACACGGTCGCGGCACCTTACGACGTCGCCGAGGTCCGCCCCGTCATCGAGACCCCGGGCCTGCCGGATAACGCCTTCGAGGCCGACGCCGACGACCCCGCGATCTGGGTCCACCCGACGCGGCCAGCGCGCAGCCTGGTCGTGACCGCGGTCAAGGACGGCGGCATGCGCGTCTACGATCTGGCGGGCACCCTGGTCCAGACGATCGACCCGGTGAGTGCCAGCGCCGGTGAGGGCAGGATCAACAACGTCGATGTCGCCTACGGCCTCGCCGTTCCGGGTGGCGGAACGATCGACGTGGCGGTCGCCAGCGACCGTGCCCTCGACGTGATCCGCGTCTACCGCATCGACCCCGGTGCGGGGACGCCGCTGACCGAGGTCACGGCCTTCCCGGCCCGGCGCGCCTTTCCCGAACGGCTCCAGGTCGACGGGCCCGGCCTGGAGGCCAACCCGCTCGACGACCAGAACACCGTCTACGGCCTGGCACTCTGGCACGATCCGAGCGCGCGGTCGCCTGCTCGCGGCCGTCACGCAGCGCGGCACCCCGCGCATCGGACTGTTCCGGCTGACCGCGCGCGCCGATGGCAAGGTCGTGGTCGCGCTGGAGCGCGACTTTCGCTTCCCGGCCACCCATGACGGCCAGGATCTGCGGGTCGAGAACGAGGACGATCCGCTACGCGACTGGAGCCCCCAGTTCGAGGAACTCGTGGTCGACCAGCGCACGGGCGTTCTGTTTGCCGGCCAGGAAGATGTCGGCATCTGGCGCATCGACCTGAAGACGGGCGCCCGCGGCGGGCGGCCGTTCTACGAGACGCGCGGCTCGCGCAAGAGCAGCTTCTTCGAGCCGGGCAGCGTGGTGTCGCGCGACGTCGAGGGCCTGTGCATCTACTACGGTCCCGGCCGCAGCGGCTATCTGATCGCGTCGAGCCAGGGCAACGCCCACGGCGAGACCCCCACCCCCGATGCGCCCTTCGACGACAGTTTCGTCGTGTTCGAGCTGCGGACCGGTGCGCCCAGGCTTCTCGGCTCGTTCCGCGTGCGCAAGAACGGCCCGATCGACGCCGTCCAGGAGAGCGACGGCGCCGACGTGCTCAGCACCGGCCTGCCGGGCTTCGAGCAGGGCCTGTTCGTCACGCAGGACGGCTACAACGACGACATCCTCTCGGGCGACCCGGAGGCCACCAACTTCAAGTACGTGCCCTGGGAGCGGATCGCCCGCTCCTTCGACCCGCCGCTCCGGATCTCGCCCGGCGCCTGGAACCCGCGCCGGCCCTGACGCATCGGGGCCGGCGCGGCCCAGGTCAGCTCCTGATGAAGGCGAGCAGGTCCGGATTGATGATCTCCGGGTGCGTCGTGCACATGCCGTGCGGCAGGCCCGGATAGACCTTCAGCGTGCCGTTCTTCGGACCAGCTTGACCGCCAGCAGCGGCCGAATCCGCGATCGGCACGATCTGGTCGTCGTCGCCGTGCATGACCAGCACCGGCACGTCGATCTGCTTCAGGTCCTCGGTGAAGTCGGTCTCGGAGAAGGCCTTGATGCAGTCGTAGTGGGCCTTGGCGCCGCCCATCATGCCCTGGCGCCACCAGTTGTGGATCGACGCCCTCGGAGACCTTCGCGCCGGGGCGGTTGAAGCCGTAGAAGGGCCCGCTCGGCACATCGAGGTAGAACTGCGCGCGGTTCGCCGCGAGTGCGGCGCGGAAGCCGTCGAACACCTCGATCGGCAGCCCGCCGGGATTGCTGGTCCGACTTGACCATGACCGGCGGCACGGCGCCGATCAGCACGGCCTTGGCGACCCGGCCCTTGCCGTGGCGTGCCACGTAGCGCGCGACCTCGCCGCCGCCGGTGGAATGGCCGACATGGACCGCGTCCTTGAGGTCGAGCGCCGCGGCGAGCTCGGCCACGTCGGCGGCGTAGGTGTCCATCTCGTTGCCGGTCGCGGTCTGGCTCGACCGGCCGTGGCCGCGCCGGTCGTGCGCGATGACGCGGTAGCCCTGCGCCAGGAAGAACAGCATCTGGTTGTCCCAGTCGTCGGCGCTGAGCGGCCAGCCGTGATGGAACACGATCGGCTGTCCGCGTGCCCCAGTCCTTGTAGAAGATCTCCGTGCCGTCCTTGGTCGTGATCGTTCCCATGCTTCTCTCCGTGTCTGCGGCCGCACACGCGTCGGACGCGACGCTACGGCCAAGCTCAAGAACGGGTAGCGGGCGCGAGGGTGCCGCCACCGGCGACGGATCTGCCGGACGACAGGGTCAGGGCCGTCTCATGCGCCAGCTACCCGCCGCATGGGCGGCCGGCCGGGCGCCGCTCAGCCCAGCTGCGGCTGGGTCTTGACCATGCTGGGCCGGGCCGAGACCGCGGCCCACCACCTCGCCAGCTTCGGGTAGCCCGGCATCTGCGCCTGACCCTCCGGCGTTGCGGTGAAGTAGGCCATCACCGGTGCGAGGTGCAGGTCGGCGAGGCTCAGCTCGGCGCCGGCCAGATAGGCCTGGTCGCCGAGCAGATCCTCGAGCGCCTGCAGCGAGACGATGGCAGTCGGGAGGGCTGCCGCGATGATGGTCTCGTCGGTGGTGCCGCCGACCATGGGCATCACCACCCGCTGGATGACGATGGCCGAGATCATCGAGCCGTAGGCGTAGGAATCGACCACCGCGATCACCTGCTGCATCCGCGCGGCACCCTTCGGGTCGGCGGGCGTCAGGGACGGGCCGGGGAGCACGGCGTCGAGATAGCGGGTGATGGCGCTGGTCTCGTAGAGCGCGAACCCGTCATGCTCGAACGCCGGCACGCGGCCGAAGGGGTGGCGGGCCAGGTACTCGGGCGCCTTGTGGCCACCCTGCATGATGTCGATCTCGACCAGCTCGTAGGCGGCGCTCTTCTCCTCGCATACCAGCCGCACGGTGCGGACATAGGTGCTGAGGCCGGGGCCGTAGATGACCGGCGGTGCCATGACGTCTCCCTCCGTTCTTGCGGGCGCAGCGTGGTTTAGCATCTCCGCGCCGGTGGTCCACCCACCGCCGTGTGTCCCTAAGGCCCGACCGCGGGCGCCTTCTCGCTCGTGGTGAACAGGGCCGCGATCCGCCAGCCCTGTGCGGTCTCGACGCCCAGCAGGCTGACGAGGAAGCGCAGCCGGTCCGGGCGGCCGGCGGCACCGATCACCAGCGTCAGCGGCAGATGGAAGTAGGCCACGCCTGCGGCCACGGGGACGGCTGTCGCCCGATCCAGGTCGGGCTCGACGCGCCAGACCTCGGCCGTCTGGAACGAGGCCATGCGCGCCAGCACCGCGTCCGGGCCCCAGAAGGACTGCCCGTCGCTGACCCAGAGGAAGTGCTGCGAGTCCAGCAGCAGCGGCCGGACGCGCGCGAGCGTGCGGTCGTTCTGGGCGGCGGCGAAACGCTCGTAGAGTGCCCGCACCTCCGCGGCCGGCTCGCCGGCGACGGCCGGGGCCGAGACGAGGAGCAGGCAGGCGAGCAGTGCTCTGAGCATGACGGATTCCCCTTGGCTCACCAGGGGAGCATCCCATCCCGGCCGAACGCCGGCCAATGCCGCGAGGCTATGCTCGCGATAGCGGGTCCGAGCACCACGCCGCGGCGAGGTCGGCGTAGAGCTCGACCGCCTGCTCGATCCGGGTGGTCGAGCACCATTCGTCGGTCTTGTGCGCCTCCTCGGTCGCCCCGGGCCCGAGGATCACGGTCGGCGGGTCGCCATAGGCCGGGGTGAGGTAGCCGGCATCGGTCGCGAATGGGACCGGGCCGAGTTCCCCCGCCGGCCGGCCGGTGACCATGGCCGCCCGCTCCGCCACGCCCTGCAACCACGCCCCGCCGGGATCGCTCCACAAGGGGGGACAGTCGACCACGGGCTCCAGCGCGGCGTCCGGCAGCAGCCTGGCGAGCTCGGCCAGGACCGCGCCGCTGCTCTGCCCGGGCACGAGGCGCAGGTCGATGCCGAGGACGGCGGAGTCCGGGACCGAGTTCAGGTTCAGCCCGCCCTCGAGCCGGCCGACATTGAGCGTGGGCCGCCCCAGCGCCGGATGGGCGACGCCGAAATCGTGACCGTCCAGCAGGATGGCGGCGCGCGCCGCCTTCAAGACCGCATTGTCGCCCTCGTGCGGCATCGAGGCGTGCGCGGTGCGGCCGGCAAAGCGCAAGCGGACCCAGAGCACGCCGCGATGGCCGACCCGCGGGCGAAGATTGGTGGGCTCGCCCACCACCAGTGCGCCGACCCGGCCCAGCGTGTCCGGCGTGCGCACCACCGCGTGCGCGCCGGCACAGCCGATCTCCTCGCCGGCGGTGAGCACCAGCTCGATGCCGGCGCGGCGCCGGCGCTGGCGGGCGACGCGGCAGGCGGCGACGACCATGGCCGCCACCCCGGACTTCATGTCGGCAGCACCTCGGCCGTAGAGCCGGTCGCCCTCGATCTCGCCCGCGAACGGATCGACGCGCCAGGGGGCCTCGCCCAGGGGCACCACGTCGAGATGGCCGGTGAAGCCCAGGGCGAGGGCGTCGCCGTCATGGCCGTCGACGCGCGCCACCAGGTTCGGCCGGCCGGGCGCCAGCTCGACCAGCCGGGTCCGGAAGCCGGCCTCCTCCAGCACCGCACCCACCAGATGGATCGCGGCCGCCTCCTCGCCGGGCGGATTGATCGTGTTCAGGGCCAGGAGATGCCGGGTCAGCGTCAGGGCCTCGTGGCGGCTCATGCCAGCAGCTCCCGCACCAGGGCCGGCACCAGCTCGGCCGCCGGTCCGTGCCGCCGCTCCGCGAAGGCCGAGCTCACCGCCGAGGGCTCGAGGTTGAGCTCGATGGTGCGCACCGCACCGGCCGCCCGCGCCGCCTCGACGAAGCCCGCGGCCGGGTAGACGAGCCCCGAGGTGCCGATCGCCACGAAGACCGCGCAGCGCTCCAGGGCGGCGTAGACCTCGTCCATGCGGTAGGGCAGCTCGCCGAACCAGACGATGTCGGGCCGCAGCCGCCCGGCGACGCCGCAGTGCGGGCAGACCGAGTGGGCGCCCAGGTCGTCCGCCCAGGCGGCCGAGCGGCCGCAGTCGCGGCACAAGGCCCGCGTGAGCTCGCCATGCAGGTGGATCAGCCGCCGGCTGCCGGCGCGATCGTGCAGGTCGTCGACATTCTGCGTGACCAGCAGGAAGCTGCCCGGCCACCGGCGCTCCAGCTCGGCCAGGGCGCGGTGCGCGGCATTGGGTGCGATCGCGGGATCGCGAAGCCTGGCCCGACGCGCGTTGTAGAAGCGATGGACGAGCTCCGGGTCGCGCGCGAACGCCTGTGGCGTCGCCACCTCCTCGACCCGGTGTCCCTCCCACAGGCCACCGGCACCGCGGAAGGTCGGCAGCCCGGACTCGGCCGAGATCCCGGCTCCGGTCAGGACGACGATGCCTCGGGATGGTTGGGCCAACTGCGCGCAGCGCCTCCGCGCCAGGCTCCCGCCCGGCGGTGCCGCCGCGATGCGGCTAGGCCAGGACGAACAGCAACAGCAAGGTCAGGCCGATGGCCGCGGCGGACATGACATGCCCGACCCGCTTGGTCGGCTCGTTGTCGAAGGTATAGGACCACATGTCGCCAGCCCCAAGAGTTTGCGGCGCCGGATCTCGGGCCGTGCGCGAAAGCTAGGCGCATGCGCTTGCCGGTTCTGTGACGAATGCCACACGGTGTACCGGGGGATGGTGGCTCCGGCGGTAGGATTCGAACCTACGACCAACGGATTAACAGTCCGCTGCGCTACCGCTGCGCCACGCCGGATCAAGCTAACGGGCCGCGTGCCTACCAGAATGCGGCACGACCCGCCAGCCCCATTTCTGCCGCTGGAGGCCCGGGCCGGAATCGAACCGACGTACAAGGATTTGCAGTCCTCTGCATGACCACTCTGCCACCGGGCCCGCGGCGCCCCTTCTATAAGGAGCCCGCGCCGCTACGGTCAATGGCACGCCGGCGGTGCGACCGCCGCCCGCGTTGCCGGTGGCGGGGTGCCGCCCTATAAGCGGAGGCGTTCAGCGCCTGCCGGGAACCAGCCATGATCGACCACGCCGTCGCTCGCGCCAACATGGTGGAGAACCAGCTGCGTCCCAGCCGGATCGACGATGCGCGCATCCTCAAGGCGATGGGCGAGGTGCCGCGCGAAGTCTTCGTCCCGGACGCGCTGCGCGACTGCGCCTATGGCGACGAGGACCTGGCCCTGGGCGGCGGCCGCCACCTGATCGAGCCCCTGGCGCTGGCCAAGCTCCTGCAGACGGCAATGCCGACCGCTGGCGACGTCGTGCTCGTGGTGGGCGACGTCACCGGCTACGCCACGGCCGTCCTGGCGCAGCTCTGCGGTGCCGTGTTCTGCCTGCTGCCCGAGGGCGAGCCCAAGGAGCCGGTCGCGGCCCGCCTCGCCGTGACCGGTGCCGAGAACGTCGCGCTGGAGCAGGGCTCGCCAAACGTCGGCCTGGCGCCGCACGCGCCGTTCGACCTGATCGTGCTCGTGGGCTCCGTCCCGGCGGTGCCGCCGGCGCTGACCGGGCAGCTGGGCGAGGATGGGCGTCTGGTCGGCATCGTCGAGCAGGGCCGGAGCGGCCGGGTCACGCTGGTGCGCAAGGTCCATGGCGCGGTCGGGCGCGTCACGCCCTTCGATGCGCAGGTGCATCGCCTGCCGGGCCTGGCACCGGAGCCCGCGTTCAGCTTCTAGACCGCGCGCAATGCGTCAACCTTTGGTTAATCTTTACACAAGATTATAGCCGGATACGCGATTTCCATGCTATGGCGGTGGCATGAAGCCCATGATGCTCGGCCTGATGCTGGCCGGCGTGGCGCCGGTCGCGGCCGGCGAGGCCCTGGCGGAGAGCCTGGCCGAGGCGTTGGCTTCGGCCTATCTGGACAGCCCGCGCCTCGAGGGCGCGCGCGCCGGCCTGCGCGCGGCTGACGAGGCGCTGCCGATCGCCAAGGCGGCCGGCCGACCACAGCTCCTGGGCACCACCTCGGCCGCCTTCAACGCGATGGGCGACACGCAGCCGGCGGCGCGCCAGGCGCTGAGCCTGAGCCAGTCGCTCTACAGCGGCGGCGGCATCGCGGCGGCCACCCGGCAGGCAAGGCGGGCGGTCGAAGCCGAGCGCGCGCGCCTCATGCTCAGCGAGCAGGGCGTCCTGCTCGACGTGGTCGCGGCCTATACCGCGGTCGTGCGCGACCGGCGCGTGCTCGAGCTCGCGCGCGGCAACGAGGAACGGCTGGACCTGGAGCTCGCCGCCACCCGCGACCGCGAGCGGTTCGGCGACCTGACCGAGACCGACATCCACCAGGCCGAATCGCGTCATGAGGGCGGTATCGCCGACCGCATCGCGGCCGAGGGTGCGCTGGCCGCGTCCGAGGCCGAGTACGCCCGCGTCGTCGGCCGGCAACCGGGCGAGCTCGAGCCCGCTCCCCTGCCCGAGTTCGCACCCGCCACGCTGGAGGCCGCGATGGCCGAGGCGGAGGGCAACTGGGCGTGGCAGGCCGCGTCCTCCGACGTGGCGGCGGCCGAGGAGGCCGTGGCCGTGTCCCTGGCGGCGCTCAAGCCCAGGCTGACGCTGGCGGGCGAGATCGGCTACGCCCTGGACGGCGGCACGCAGTACAATTCCGGGCCGGGCGCGGTGGTCGGCACCACCCTGGTCCTGCCGCTCTACCAGGGCGGCGGCGACCATGCCCGTGTCCGCCAGAGCAAGGAGCAGCTCAGCCAGCGGCGCTACGGCAGGGACGATGCCCGACGCGGCGCCGAGGCGGCGATCGTCGACGCCTGGCGGTCGGGGCGGACGGCCGACGCGGCGATCCGGGCGATCCGGCGCCAGGTGAGTGCCGCACGGTTCACCGCCGAGGGCGTGCGCGCGGAGGCGCGGGTCGGGGCCCGCAGCGTGGTCGACGTCCTCGATGCCGAGCGCGAGCTGTTCGCCGCCGAGGTCGATCTCGCCCATGCCGACCGCGAGCAGACCCTGGCCGCCTACCGGCTCCAGGCCGCGGTCGGTCGCCTGACCGGCCAGGACCTGGCCCTGCCGGTGGCCTATCATGACCCCGAGGAGCATTACCGGGACAGCAGCGGCCGATGGTTCGGGCTCGAACCGTCCGAGCCGGATGACTAGGCGCAACACGAGGTCGGGCCGGGCCGCCGCCTTGGGTGGTGCCGGCAAGGCCGGGCAAGGAGCGGAACCGATGGCAGACAACAAGACCGCACAGGAACCGTCGATGGAGGAGATCCTGTCCTCCATCCGGCGGATCATCGCCGAGGACGAGCCTGGCGGCCAGGGTGCGTCGGCGCGCGCCGACGACGGCGCCGACGCCGATCACGACGAGGACGACGACGTCCTCGAGCTCACCGAGATCGTCGACGAGCCGGCCCCACGTCAGCCGGCCACGGCCGTGGCTCCGCCCGCACCACCCGCACCGCCGCCACCCTCCCCGTCAGCGCAGGAGACTCCCGCCATGGCCGCAACGAGCGCCGAATCACTGATCTCGCCGGTGGCCGCGACCGCGAGCACCAACGCCTTCGCACGCCTGGCGAAGGCGGCCACGCCCGATGACAACCGGCCCATGGCCGTGGCCGGCATCAGCGTCGAGCAGCTGGTGGTCGACCTCCTGACGCCGATGCTGCGCGACTGGCTCGACCAGAACCTGCCCGGGATCGTCGAGCGGGTGGTCGAGCAGGAGGTCAAGAAGCTGGCCCGGCGCGCCGAGCTGATGTGACCGACCGGTCGCCGCTCCCGGTTAACCCGCTGGCAAGGACGGTGGCGCTATGGCTCGACCGTTCCATCCCGGCGAGGTGAACGTGGGCGAAGCACGCGCGGCACCGGACGACCTGATCATCGGCCAGGTGGTCGCGGTCAAGGGGGCCACCTTGACCGCCAGCCTGCTTGCGAGCGCGCATGACAGCACCATCGGCGACCTGATCGCCATCCCGACCCAGCGCGGGCGGGCCTATGGCGTGGTGAGCGGGCTGCGCAAGGGCCGGCGGGACGAGGACCGGTCCGCCGTCGACCTGCAGCTGCTGGGCGAGGCCGTTCCGACGGGACGCGGCATCGCCTTCCAGCGCGGCGTGACCGCCTACCCGGCGCTGGACGCGCCGCTCCTGGCGGTGACGGCGGCGGAGCTGGCCGCCGTCTACGCCCGACCCGCGGCACCCAGCATCGAGATCGGCTGCCTGCGCCACGACGAGACCTTGCGGGCGTTTCTCGCCACCGACCAGCTGCTGGGCAAGAATCTCGCGGTGCTGGGCAGTACGGGCTCCGGCAAATCGTGCGCCGTGACCGTGCTGCTGCGTGCGCTCCTGGAGCGCCATCCGTGCGCGCACATCGTCGTGCTCGATCCGCACAACGAGTATGCCGCGGCCCTGGGCGACCTCGCCCTGCGGCTGGACCCCTCGAACCTCGAGCTGCCCTACTGGCTGCTCACCTTCGAGGAGATCGCGGTCGTCCTCACCTCGGGCACGGAGGGGCGCGGCTACGGCGAGGGGGTGATCCTGCGCGACGCGATCCTGCGCGCCAAGCAGATCTACCGCGGCGGCGAGGACCATGCGCACCTCACCGTCGACACGCCGGTACCCTACCGCCTCTCGGACCTCGCCCGGGTGATCGAGGACGCCATGGGCACGCTGAACAAGCCCGAGGCGGCCACGGCCTACCGCCAGATCCTGGCGCGGCTGCAGAGCGTGCGCGAGGACCGCCGCTACGGCTTCATGTTCCAGTCGCTCTATCTGCGCGACAATCTCGACGCCATCCTCGGCCGGCTGCTGCGGCTGCCGGTGGCCGGCCAGCCGGTGACCATCCTCGACCTTTCCGGCGTGCCGTCCGAGGTCGTGAACGTCGTCGTCTCCCTCCTGTGCCGGCTGATGTTCGAGTTCGCGCTCTGGTCGGAGCGCGAGCACAGCCCGCCTCTGCTCCTGGTGTGCGAGGAGGCGCACCGCTACGTCCCGGCCGACGGCACGCCCGTGTTCGAGCCGACGCGGCGGGCCATCGACCGCATCGCCAAGGAGGGCCGCAAGTATGGCGTATCCTTGTGCCTGGTCAGCCAGCGGCCGTCGGAGCTCTCGACCAGCAGCCTGTCGCAGTGCGGGACCATCGTGGCCCTGCGCACCAGCAACGAGCGCGACCAGCAGTTCGTCCGCAGGGCGCTGCCCGACGGGTTCGACTGGCTGATCGCGGCCCTGCCGGCGCTCGCCACCGGCGAGGCCGTCATCGCCGGCGAGGGCGTGTCGGTGCCGATGCAGATCCAGTTCCGGCCGCTGGCACCGGACGAGCAGCCGGCGAGCCAGACCCCCGCGTTCAGCCGCGCCTGGAGCCACGAGGTCGGCGACCAGGCCTTCCTGCACCGGACGATCAGCCGCTGGCGCCTGCAGCAGCGCTGAGCCGCCCCCTCGGCTTGCCGCTCCGGCCGCTTTCTTCTAGATAGCCCGCTACTCGACGCTCCTGGCGTCGCGGCCATGCTGGGGCGCCCCTCATCCCATGCTCGACAAGACCTACCGGCCCGCCGAGGTCGAACCCCGGATCTACGCCGAATGGGAGGCGGGCGGCAGCTTCGCGCCCAAGGGCGATCCGGCCGCCCCGCCCTACTGCATCATGCTGCCGCCGCCCAACGTCACCGGCAGCCTGCACATGGGCCACGCCCTGGACCACACCATCCAGGACACGCTGGTGCGCTTCCACCGCATGCGCGGCCACGAGGTGCTGTGGCAGCCCGGCACCGACCATGCCGGCATCGCCACCCAGATGGTGGTCGAGCGCCAGCTCGCGGCATCCGGCGACAACCAGGGCCGGCGCGAGCTCGGGCGTGATGGCTTCATCGCCAAGGTCTGGGAGTGGAAGGCGCAATCGGGCGGCACCATCGTCCGCCAGATGCGCCGGCTCGGCGATTCGCCGGACTGGAGCCGCGAGCGCTTCACCATGGACGAGGGCCTGAGCCGGGCCGTCGTCCACGCCTTCGTCTCGCTGCACAAGGCCGGGCTGATCTACCGCGACAAGCGGCTGGTGAACTGGGACGTCCAGCTGCAGACCGCCGTGTCCGACCTCGAGGTCCAGCCGACCGAGGTCGACGGCCATCTCTGGCACCTGCGCTACCCGATCGACGGCGGCGATGGGGAGTGCATCACCGTCGCCACCACGCGGCCCGAGACCATGCTCGGCGACACCGGCGTGGCCGTGCATCCCGAGGACGAGCGCTTCCGCCACCTGCACGGCCGGCACGTGCTGCTGCCGATCGTCGGCCGCCGCATCCCGATCGTCGCCGACGAGTACTCCGATCCCGAGAAGGGCACCGGCGCGGTCAAGATCACGCCCGCCCACGACTTCAACGATTTCGAGGTCGGGCGGCGCCACGCGCTCGAAGCGATCCCGGTGCTCGACGAGCTGGGCCGGGTCAACGCCAACGCGCCCGAGGCCTATCGCGGGCTGGACCGGTTCGAGGCGCGCCGCCGCGTGGTGGCCGAGTTCGAGGCCCTGGGCCTGCTCGAGCAGGTCGAGAAGCACCGCCACACCGTCCCGCACGGCGACCGCTCGGGCACGCCGCTCGAGCCCTACCTCACCGACCAGTGGTACTGCGACGCCAAGACCCTGGCGCAGGCCGCGATCGCGGCGGTCGAGGACGGCCGCACCCGCTTCGTGCCGCGGCAGTGGGAGAACACCTATTTCGAGTGGATGCGCAACATCCAGCCCTGGTGCATCTCGCGCCAGCTCTGGTGGGGCCATCAGATCCCGGCCTGGTACGGCCCCGACGGCCAGGTGTTCGTCGAGGAGAGCGAGGCCGAGGCCGCCGCCGCCGCCCGCGCCCACTACGGCCGGGACGTGGCGCTGCGGCGCGACGAGGACGTGCTCGACACCTGGTTCTCGTCCGGCCTGTGGCCGTTCTCGACCATCGGCTGGCCGGACGACACGCCCGAGCTGCGCCGGTTCTACCCGACCTCGGTCCTGGTCACCGGCTTCGACATCATCTTCTTCTGGGTCGCCCGGATGATGATGCTGGGGCTGCACTTCATGGGCGAGGTGCCGTTCAAGGACGTCTACATCCACGGCCTGGTGCGCGACGAGCGCGGGGCCAAGATGTCCAAGACCAAGGGCAACGTGGTCGATCCCCTGCAGGTCATCGACGACTACGGCGCCGACGCGCTGCGCCTGGCACTCCTCGCCTCCACCGCCCAGGGCCGCGACGTCAAGTTCGGCCCGGCCCGGGTCGAGGGCTACCGCAACTTCGTCACCAAGCTGTGGAACGCCGCCCGCTTCGTGCAGATGAACGAGGCCGCACTCGACCCCGGCTTCGATCCCGCCGCCTGCCGCCAGCCGCTCAACCGCTGGATCGTCGGCGAGACCCAGAAGACCGCGGCCGCCGTGACCGGCGCCATCGAGGCCTACCGCTTCAACGACGCGGCCCTCGGGCTCTACCATTTCCTGTGGGACACCTACTGCGACTGGTACGTCGAGCTCGCCAAGCCGCTGCTCACCGGCGAGGACACGGCGGCCCGGGCCGAGACCCGGGCCACCGCCGCCTGGGCTCTGGCGCAGTCCCTGCACCTCCTCCACCCGATCGCGCCCTTCGTCACCGAGGAGCTGTGGCTGCAGCTGTTCGAGCGCCCCGGCGGACTGCTGATCGACGCCGCCTGGCCCCGCCTCGGCGGCGAGCTGGTCGATGCCGCGGCCGAGGCCGAGCTGGGCTGGCTGGTGCGGCTGGTCGGTGCCATCCGGGCCGCCCGCAGCGAGCTCAACGTGCCCCCGGCCGCCCGGCTCACCCTCCATCAGAGCGGCGCCTCGGCCGCCACTCGCGGCTGGCTGGAACGGCACGGCGAGGCCCTCCAGCGCTTGGCGCGGATCGGCGACATCGTGGTGGAGGAACGGCCCGTCCCGCCGCAGTCCCTGGTCGTGGTGATCGACGAGACGACCTTCGCCCTGCCCGTGGGCGAGGTCGTCGACCTCGCCGCCGAGCGGGTCCGCCTCGAGCGCGAGATCGGCAAGCTCGGCACCGAGATCGACCGCGGCCGCCAGAAGCTCGCCAATGCCGACTTCGTCGCCCGCGCACCCGCCGAGGTGATCGACCAGCAGCGCGAGCGTCTGGCCGAGGCCGAGGCCACGCGCGACCGGCTGGCACAGGCGCTGCGCCGGATCGGCTGACCCGGGGACGGGAGAGGAGATCGCCATGCTCGCCTGCTTCGCCCCGCCCGCCTCCCCCGCGCGCGCAGTCCGGGTCGTGGCCGCCTCGGGCTACGCCGCCTGGCTCGAAGCGGCACCGGCACCTTTGCGCGACTGGCTCGGCTCGACCGGCTTCAAGCCCAAGGCCGGGGCCACCGCACTGCTGCCCGACGGCGGTGCCCTCCTGCTCGTGGCCAGCCCCGGCGAGCCCTGGGATGCGGCAGCCCTGCAGGCGGCGCTGCCGCCCGGCGACTGGCGGCTGGACGATCCGGAAGGGCTGCTCGCACCCGAGCGGGCGGCACTCGGCTGGGCGCTGGCCGCCTACCGTTTCACGCGCTACCGCCGTGACGAGACCGCCCAGCCACGGCTGGTGCTGCCCGAGGGGCCCGGTGTCCCCCGCGCGCTGGAGCTGGCCGCGGCGACCTGGCAGGCCCGCGATCTGGTCAACACGCCGGCCAACGACCTCGGGCCGGCCGAGCTGGCCGCGGCCGTGGCGGAGGTCGCAGCGAGCTTCGGTGCAGAGTGCCAGGTGACCGTGGGCGAGGCGCTGATCGCGGCCGGCTACCCCGCCGTCCACGCGGTCGGGCCGCGCCAGCGACCGCGCGCCGCGGCTGATCGACCTGCGCTGGGGCGACCCGGCGGCACCCAAGGTGACGCTCGTGGGCAAGGGCGTGTGCTTCGACACCGGCGGGCTCGACATCAAGCCGTCCAGCAACATGCTGCTGATGAAGAAGGACATGGGCGGCGCCGCGCTCATGCTGGCGGTGGCGCGCTGCGTCATGGCGCTGGGCCTGCCGGTGCGCCTGCGGCTCCTGATCCCGGCGGTCGAGAACAGCATCGGCGGCTCGGCTTTCCGTCCCGGGCGACGTGCTGACCATGCGCAGCGGCAAGACGGTCGAGATCACCAACACCGATGCCGAGGGCCGCCTGGTCCTGGCCGACGCGCTGGCGGATGCGGATGCGGAGGAGCCGGCGCTCCTGCTCGACGCCGCGACGCTCACCGGTGCCGCCCGGGTCGCGGTCGGGCCGGAGCTGCCCGCCCTGTTCACCCCGGACGACACGCTGGCCGACGACCTCCAGCGGCAGGGCCGGGAGCAGTTCGACCCGATGTGGCGGCTGCCGCTGCACGCACCCTATCTCGGCTACATGAAGAGCCCGGTGGCCGATCTCGCCAACGCCAGCAGCAAGGCGTTCGCCGGCGCCATCACGGCCGCCCTGTTCCTGCAGGAGTTCGTGAAGAACACACCCTGCTGGGCCCACCTCGACGTCTTCGCCTGGAACGACGACAGCCGCCCGGGCCGGCCGCGCGGCGGCGAGGCCATCGGCCTGCGCCCGATCCTGGCCCTGATCGAGGCCCGCTTCGGCCCCGGCCGGAGCTGAGGGCGCCATGTCGCGCCCGCCGCCGCCCGATCGCGCGGACTACCCGCACTTCCTGGCGATTCCGACCCGCTGGATGGACAACGACGTCTACGGTCACGTCAACAACGTGGTCTACTACAGCTACTTCGACACGGTGATTAACCGCTTCCTGATCGAGGCCGGCGACCTGGACCCGCACCGAGGCACCGTGGTCGGCATGGCGGTCGAGACGACCTGCCGCTTCCACCGCTCGCTGGCATTCCCCGACCTGGTCCACGCCGGGCTGCGCGTCGGCAAGCTCGGCACCTCGAGCGTCCGCTACGAGGTGGGCATCTTCCGCAACGACGAGCCCGGCGCCTGCGCGGACGGCCACTTCGTCCACGTCTTCGTCGACCGGGCCACGCAGCGGCCGGTCCCGATCCCGGCTCCGATCCGCGCGGCGCTCGCGACCTTGAGGCGAGACTGATCCGCGCTGAGCCTTTTTGATTGTAGTCGACCGTCTCCGAGCCTATGCAGCGCCAGCGTGCTGATCGGAGGGGGTCGACTTGGATCAACGTGGCCGGCTGCGGATCAATCTGACCCAGCGTGAGTTCGAGGTCGAGGGCAGCGAGGAGTTCGTCCGCAGCTTCGCCGACCGGATCCAGGAGCTCCTGGACCAGCTCGACGCGCCGCCGCCCGCGCCGGCCACGCCGACCCCGGCCCGCGAGGCGGCAGCCGACCCGGGTGCCGCCGACCTCGGCACCTTCGGCGAGTTCCTCCTGCGCCTGCCCTCCTCGGCCACCGACGTCGACAAGATGCTGGCCGCGGGCTTCTACGTGCAGGCCGGCAGCGCCGACGACGCCTTCGCCACCGCCGACGCCAACCGCCGCCTGACCGAGCAGGGCATCAAGCTCGGCAACCCCTCGCAATGCGTGAAGCAGTCGCTGCTGGCCAAGCGCGTGTTCCTGGTCAGCAAGGGCCGCTACCGCGTCTCCCAGCCCGGCCGCGCCTATCTCCGCCAGCTGCTGGGGCCGGTGGTGACGGATTGACGGCACCCCACGATCGGGATTATGCACCCGGCACCATGGTCCAGGTCCCGTTCCAGGCGATCCGAATTAGGCTCCCGGCCTCCGCGTGAGGTCGGGCTGCTGCGCCTCGGGTCGTTTCCTGCCGGATCGGGTACCATGTCCACCTACTGCTTTTCCGTCCATACCGACGCCGAACCGTCCGCGCTGCCGCGCGTGATGGAGGTGTTCGCGCGCCTCGGCCACGTGCCGGCGCGCTGCCACGTCGAGCGCGCCAGCCACGCCGCCCAGGAGCTGGTGATCGACGCCCAGCTGGAGGAGCTGGCCCGAGGCGAGGCCGAGCACGTCGCCCGCTGCCTCGACCGGGTGGTGAGCGTGGTCCAGGTGCTGTGGTCGGAAAAGCGACGCTGCGCGGCCTGATCCACGCCACAGCACTCGGGTCGCTCCTGGCTGTCGCCGGGCCCGCATCCGCGCAGGATCTCTGCGCCGCGATCACCATACCTGCGCCGATCGGGCTCGCCTGCACGCCTTCCAGCACGCCGGGCGAGGTCGCGGTGGCGCCGGTCTCGGGGACCTTCGCGCTGCTCAGCCGGATGGGCCTGCGGCCGCTCGAACGCGCCGGTGCCGACGCCCTGGCCTGGACCGATCCCGCCGGGTGGCTGCGCGCCCAGGTCACGCCCGACACCGCGGCGCTCGACCGAGACCCTGGAAGGGGCGGTCGACGATCCCGACAGTCCGTTCGCCGGGCCTCGCGGCTCGGAGGCCCTGGACACGATCAGGCGGGCACTCGCCGGCGTCTCGGCCCTGGCGCTGAGCGCCTGCGAGGACCCGGCGCCGATCGCGCCCGAGGCCTGGCAGATGCGTTGCCGCTATGCCACCGACGGGCTCGGCCTTTCCATGGTGCTGCGCCTCATCAGCCGAGGGCGAGCAGCGCTGGGCCATCACCATGCGCGCGGCGAACGAGCAGCGGCTGCGCCATTTCGAGGCCATCGCCAACTCGTTTCAGCCGTCCTGATCGTCCGGCGCTCCGTCTTCCTCGGTCTCGACGGCGGGCACCGCGTAGCGGCCGTCCAGCCAGTTGATCAGGTCCTGGTCACGGCAGCGTGCCGAGCAGAACGGCCGCAGCCGCGGCTCGCTCGGCCGCCCGCAGATCGGGCACTTCGCCGCTGCCGCCTTCGGGTGCCGCTCGGCGTCAGCGGCCAAGGGCGTCCTCCTCGAGGACGACCTCGCCCGCCGTCGAGGGTCGAATCGCCCTCCAGTGCGGGCATGGCCCCCAACCGCTGGCCCATCTCGCGCCAAGCCGCCGAGCCGGCGAGCAGCGCCTGCGCCGCGGGCGGCAGCCGCAGCCGGTATACCGGCCCGCGCGCCCGGCGCAGCGCCGCCAGCGCCCGCTCGGCCGTGGCACGCGGCGAGGGCTCGCAGCCGCTGCCGCCGCAGCTGCCGCATTCGGCCAGGAACCGTGCGGCCAGCGGCTGGCCGCGCCGCGCCCGGCTCAGCGGAACGATGCCCAGCGACGACATCTGGTGGATCTCGAGCGGTGCGGGATCGTGCTTGAACGCCTTGCGCAGCGCCTCCTCGAGACGCTGCCGCTCCGGCCGGCTCGGCAGGTCGACGAAGTCGACGATGATGGTGCCGCCCAGGTTGCGCAGCCGCACCTGACGCGCGATCTCGGCCGCGGCCGCCAGATCCACGTCCAGGGGTGCCCGGCCGCCGCCGTCGACGTCGATGGCGACGAAGGCGGCGGTGGGCTCGATCAGGATCCGCCCGCCGCCCGGCAGCGGCACCTCGCGGGCGAGCGCCTCCTCCAGCGCCTGGTCGACCTCGGTCTGCGCGAAGGCGGGCTCGTCGGGCTCCAGGCGGACCAGCGCCAAAGGTGGCAGGGTCGGGCTCGCCGCGAGCAGCCGCTCCATCTCGAGCAGGAGGCTGCGATCGGCGATCTCGACCGTGGCGGCACCCAGGTCGACCAGCCCGCGCAGCAGGCGCTGGAGCGCGGTTTCCGGCTGCACGAGGCGACCGGGCTTGGCCGACCGCGCCCCGGTGCTCAAGCGCCGCCAGCGCTGGGTCAGCTCCTCGGCCTCGGCGCGCAGGGCCTCGTCCGGGAGTTCCGCCGCATGCCGGCGCAGGGCGAACCGGCCGTCGGGGAACAGCTCGCCGGCACGCTGGCGCAAAGCCTCGGCCTGGCGCCGGCCCGGCTGCTGCTGCGGATCCGCGATCTCGCCGACCGGGCTGTAGACCAGGGCGAAGCCGAACAGCTTGACGTCGCTGGTGACCCGGGCACCCTTGTCGCCGGCGGCCTCGCGCACGCCCTGGACGATCAGGCGGTCGCCCTCGTGGACCAGCTGCCGGATCGGCAGCCGCGCGGTGTGGCCGGCGGCCGCCCTGGCGTCCTTGGCGACCAGCAGCACCGGCCGCGGCAGGCCGCAATCGAGGAAGGCGGCGTTGAGCTTGGCGTCCACCGCGGTCACCCGGGCGGTGAACAGCGCCTCGGTGACCGCCGGGTCGTCGCGGTCGCTGTCGCGGACCTCGACCAGGCGGCCGTCGACCAGGACCGCGGCGCGCACCCCGAAGCCGGTGTCCTCCAGGACGATCCGCACGCTCATGCCGGCCGCTTCCAGCCCAGCCCGGCCAGCAGCGCCAGGGTCTCGACCACGGCCAGCCCGACCACGTTGGCGTAGGACCCGTTGATCGCCGGGACGAACGCCGCAGCCATGCCCTGGATGGCGTAGCCGCCGGCCTTGCCCTGCCACTCGCCGCCGGCGAGATACCAGGCGATCTCGCCCTCGGTCAGGCGCTTGAACGCGACCATGGTGGTGACGGTGCGCTCGGCACGGCGTCCGTCCGGAGCCAGGACGCAGACGGCACCGTGGACGCGGTGGCGCCGGCCCGACAGGAGCGTCAGGCAGCGCCGCGCCTGCGCCTCGCTCTCGGCCTTGGGCAGGATGCGGCGGCCGCAGGCCACGACCGTGTCGGCGGCCAGGACGTAGGCCGGGTCCGGCGCCAGCTTGGCCGCCACGGCCTGCGCCTTGGCGCGCGCCAGCCGCGCCGCGTGCGGGCGGGGCAGCTCGTCCTTGCTGGGCGTCTCGTCGATGTCCGGGTGCTCGATGCGGTCGGGGCGGATGCCGACCTGACGCAAGAGATCGAGGCGTCTCGGCGAAGACGAGGCCAGGATCAGCGTCGCGGTGTGCGCCAACTTACTTGAAGCGGTAGGTGATCCGACCCCGGGTGAGGTCGTAGGGCGTCATCTCGACGGTAACCTTGTCCCCAGCCAGGACGCGAATGCGGTTCTTGCGCATGCGGCCGGAAGTGTGGGCCAAAATCTCGTGGTCGTTCTCGAGCTTGACGCGAAACATTGCGTTGGGGAGCACCTCGGTCACGGTGCCGCTGAACTCGATGAGATCCTCTTTCGCCAATTGCTACTCCTGTTGGCGGCCACCGGTCGCAACCGGCGGACCGTTCATGGTAGCGCGCGCTGGCGAGGTCAAGGGTCCTGGCCCTCCGATCAGCGGAAAGCCGGCTCGTCGAAGCTCCGCAGCTTGCGCGAGTGCAGCCGCTCGGGGCCCTCCTCGCGCAGGATGCGGATCGCCTCCATGCCGATCTGGAGGTGCTGGTCGATCCGCTCGCGGTAGAAGGTGTTGGCCATGCCGCGCAGCTTCAGTTCGCCGTGCAGCGGCTTGTCCGAGACGCACAGCAGCGTGCCGTAGGGCACGCGGAAGCGGAACCCGTTGGTCGCGATGGTGGCACTCTCCATGTCGACCGCGATCGCCCGGCTCTGGTTGAGCCGCGCGAACAGCTCGTCGTAGCGCAACTCCCAGTTGCGGTTGGCCGTGGTCATCACGGTGCCGGTGCGCATCCGCGTCTTGACGTCGTAGCCCTTGAGACCGGTGACGTTCACCACCGCTTCCTGCAGGGCGACCTGCACCTCGGCGATCGGCGGCACCGGCACGAACAGCGGCACCTCCTGGTCCAGCACGTTGTCCTCGCGGACATAGCCGTGCGCCAGGACGTAGTCGCCCAGCTGCTGGCTGCGGCGCAGCCCGGCGCAGTGGCCGAGCATCAGCCAGCAATGCGGCCGCAGCACGGCCACATGGTCGGTGATCGTGCGCGCGTTGCTGGGGCCGACGCCGATGTTGACCATGGTGACGCCGCGCCCGTCGGGCCGGGTCAGGTGGTAGGCCGGCATCTGCGGCAGGCCGGACTGCGAGGCGGGCCGGCCTGCCTCGGCGCGCAGGCGCGGGTTGACCTCGACCGCGTCGCCCGGGGCCACGAAGCGGTCATACTCCTCGCCCTCGGCCACGGCCTTGCGGGCGAAGGCGCAGAAATGCTCGACATAGCGCTGGTAGTTGGTCAGCAGCACGAAGCGCTGGAAGAACTCGGGGTGCGTGCCGGTATAGTGGTAGAGCCGCTGCAGGCTGTAGTCGACGCGCTCGGCCGTGAACAGCGCCAGGGGTGCCGGCTCGCGGCCGCTGGTGCGCCAGGTCCCGTTGGCGATGTCGTCGTCCGTGTGGCTGAGATCCGGCATCGGGAACAGGTACTGCAGCTGATGGAGCTGCGCCTGATTGAGGCCGGCGCCGATCTCCTCGACCACGAAGGGCAGCGGGATCGGGCGGTCGCTGACGCCGGTCACCAGCGAGACCGCGTGGTTGCGGACCAGCAGCGCCAGCTGGGTGCGGTAATAGTCCTGGAACAGCCGCGGATGGGTCAGGGTCGCACCGTAGACCCCGGGATCGTGCAGCGCGCCATAGGCGAGCCGCCCGTCGAGGTTGAGGGCGCTGGCCTCGAGCTTGACCCCGACGAACGGGTAGAAGGCGTCGGCGGGGCCGGGCTTCAGGCCGTCCTCCTGGAACCGGCCGAGACCGGCGCGCAGCCGCTCGACCGCCACCTCGTAGATGGCCGTGATCCGGGCCACCGCCTTGTCGGCGTCGTCGGTTACCTCTACATCGCGGACGCCGAGCCGCTCGAAGGTGTCGATCAGGTCCTGATGCATCACGTGTGGGCCGCTGTGCTCATGAGCGGCATCTAGCATGCGCCGGCAGGGCGCGCCTACCCCAACCCCCAGATCCCAGCATGGCACCACCGGTCCTCGCCCTGAAGAACGCCCGGCTGCGCATCGGCCAGCAGGAGCTGTTCGTCGGCCTCGACGCGGTGCTGGCGCGCGGCGACCGGGCCTGCCTCGTCGGCCGCAACGGCTCGGGCAAATCGACCCTTCTGCGCGTGCTCGCCGGCCTGACCGAGCTCGACAGCGGTGAGGTCTTCGTCCAGCCGCGCATCACCACGGCCTACCTGCCGCAGGAGCCGGTGCTGCCCGCGGCCGCGACCCTGGCCGACCTCGTCCTGCTCGGCCTGCCTGCGGCGGAGCGCGGCGAGGCCGCCCGCTACCGCGCCGACATCCTCCTGCACGAGCTCGGGATGGAGCCGGAGCGCGCGCCGGAGGGGCTGTCGGGCGGCGAGATCCGGCGCGTGTCCCTGGCCCAGGCACTGGTCGCCGAGCCCGAGGTCCTGCTCCTCGACGAGCCCACCAACCATCTCGACCTGCCGACCATCGAGTGGCTGGAGGAGCGGCTGGCCGCGTTCGCCGGCTCCTTCGTGGTCATCAGCCACGACCGCCGCTTCCTGACCCGGCTCTCGACCCGGACCTGGTGGCTCGACCGCGGCACGCTGCGCATGAGCGAGCGCGGCTACGCCGGCTTCGAGGCGTGGAGCACGGAGGTCCTGGCGGCCGAGGAGGCCGAGATCCAGCGGCTCGACAAGCGGCTGGAGGCCGAGACCCACTGGCTGCACCGCGGGGTCACCGCGCGCCGCAAGCGCAACATGGGCCGGCTGCGCAACCTCCAGGATCTGCGGCAGCAGCGCCGCCAGCTGATCCCGCCGCCGGGCTCGGTCAAGCTCCCCGGCGGCTCGCCGGCGCTCAGCGGCCGGCTGGTGATCGAGGCCGAGGGCATCTCCAAGAGCTTCGGCGACCGCACCGTGCTGCAGCCCTTCTCCACGCGGATCCTGCGCGGCGACCGGGTGGGCGTCCTCGGACCCAACGGAGCCGGCAAGACGACGCTGCTCAAGCTGCTCACCGGCGAGCTGGCGCCCGACACCGGCAGCGTGCGGCTCGGCACCGGGCTCGAGCTCGCCCGCTTCGACCAGCACCGCGCCCAGCTCGACCCCGAGCGGACGCCCTGGGACATCCTCTGCCCGCATGGCGGCGACCGGGTCCAGGTCCAGGGCGTCTCGCGCCACGTCGTGGGCTACCTGCGCGACTTCCTGTTCCGCGACGAGCAGGCGCGCCAGCCGGTCAAGGCGCTGTCGGGCGGCGAGCGCAACCGGCTCCTGCTCGCCCGGATCCTGGCCCAGCCCGCCAACCTCCTGATCCTCGACGAGCCCACCAACGACCTCGACATCGAGACGCTCGACCTGCTCGAGGAACTCCTGGCCGACCATCCGGGCACGCTGCTTCTGGTCAGCCACGACCGCGACTTCGTCGACCGGCTGGTGACCTCGACCATCGCCTTCGAGGGCCCGGGGGTCGCCCGCGAATATGCCGGCGGCTACAGCGACTGGCTGCGCCAACGCCCGGCACCGCAGCCTGCGCCGGTGACGGTGCCCACCAAGTCCGTGAAGGCACCCGCCCCGCCGCGCCCGGCCGCTTTCCCTGCCAAGCTCCAGCGCGAGCTCGACCGCCTGCCCGACCGCATGGCCGCGGTGGAGGCCGACATCGCCGGCCGCGAGACGGTCCTGGCCGACCCCGGGCTCTATGTCCGCGATCCGCAGGCCTTCGCGCGCACCACGGGCGAGCTCGAGGCGCTCCGGTCGGACCTCGCGGCGCTGGAGGAGCGCTGGCTGGAGCTGGAGTCGCTGCGCGAGGCCCAGGCCTCCTGAAGACGGGCCATGGCGGCAGGTGGGGCACATTCCGCCTCACGATGCCGTCGACGGGGAGATTTGCCTTGTCCCCGTTTCACCCGTTCTGTTAGCCGACCTGCATGGGCAGGGCACGGCCGCGGGAGAATGGCGGCCGAATCAGGGAGCCCGTCCGGCACGCGAACCTGCGGGAGCCAGAACGATCGCCAGACGAGCAGGGCGGTGACGACCGCGCCCCGGTCCGCCGCGACCGCCACCGGCAGGAGCATTGCGCGATGAGCCGATCCGTCCTGCCGCGCGCCATGGCGCCCGCCGCTCCGGTCGCATGGCGAGGTCCGGCACTCCACCTGCTCGCCCTGGCCCTGGCCACCGCCGCCGTGCTCGTCGGTGCCTCGGGCGGAACGCCCGTCCAAGCCCTTCTGGTGGCGCTCCTCGCGGGCGGCTCGAGCTACGCGGTCGCGCTGGCCACCGGCACGCCGGGCCTCGGCCCTGGGCGACGCCGTGATGCTGGCCGTCATGGCGGGCCTGCTCGCCTGGGCGGTCGAGCCCACCATGCGGGTCTGGCAGGCGCCGCCGACCTGGGCCGAGGCCTTGGCGTCCTCGTCGGTTGGCGGCGGGCTGGCACTGGCGCTGCTGCTCGGCGGCAACATCGCCAGCGGCCTCGCCCGCGGCCGGCCACTGGGCTGGCGCGAGGCCACCGCCCTGTTCTTGCTCCCGTTCCTGTTCACCAGCCTGTTCCTGCTCTCCTCAGCCCACCTGCTGGCCGACATCGGCCGCTTCGTCGGCATCGGGCGCTGGTTCGGCTGGTACGGCGAGGCCACCTTCGGCCGCATCGTCCTCCTGTTCCTGTTCAACGAGATCGCCATCGTCGGCGGGGGCTGGCTGATCGACGGGCACTGGACCCGCAGCTGGCGGCTGCGCGCGCTGCTCCTGCTCAGCGCGGTCGCGGCCAGCCTCACCCCGCAGATCGCGAGCTTCGGCTCCGGCCCGGCGATGGCCGAGCTGCCCCGCCTGGTCCTGGTGGTACTCCTGCCGCTGATCTCGGCCGCCGCGTTCGCCGGCCTGTGGGCCCAGACGTTCCTGCTCACGGGCCTGATGCTGGATGCCATCAACGGCCGGCGGCCGGCGCTGGAGGCCTCGATCCGCCATTGGCGCGAGGGTGCGGTCAAGGGTGCGATCTACAGCTTCGTGTTCATGCTGCTGGTGCAGCTGGCCGGCCTGATCCAGACGCCGCTGCTCTGGCCGATCGTGTCGGCGGCCCCGGCCCTGTCCGCGCTCGTCGCCGGCACGCTGCTCTACCCGCTCGGCCGGACCCTGATCGAGAGCTTCGACGGCTCCGCCCCGTTCTTCCACCGCCTGCGCGCCAACGCCGCCCAGCGCAGCGGCTATGTCCGCGGCTTCGCGGTCGGGTGCGGGCTGGCGCTGGCGATCGGCATGGATCTGCCCGCGCAGGATGCCTGGCTGCGCTTCCTGTTCGGCGCCGCCGTGGGTGCCCTGGCCTATGCCGGCGTCGACCTCGTCCGCGACCTGCGCGCGGTCCGGGGCGGCGAGCGGCAGCGGCTCCAGACCTGGCGTCTCTACGCCCTGGGCGCGTTCCTGGGCGGCATCACCGCCGGTGCGGTCGCCTGGTACCTGGACACGGCGCAGGTGGCGGTGATCGCGGCCAAGCTCCAGGCCTACGCCACGGTCCACGGCCCCGCACCGGACTACATCGTCTATCCGCTGTTCAGCAAATGGGGTGCGCTGAGCCTGGGGCCGGCCGAGGGCGGGGTACGCCTCCTCTACAACGAGTCGCTCTCGGGCGTGATCAACTGGTCGCTCGCGGCCCCGTTGTTCTCGATCAACCTGGTCCTGCTGACCGCACTCCTGCAGCGCAGCACCGGCCCGATCCGCATGCTGTTCAGCGCCCAGGGCCTGATCGGCCTGGTCGAGCAGGCGATCCGGGTCCTGCGCTGGGGCCTGTGGATGGCGCCGGTGATCTACTCGTTCCTGCGCATGGCGCCCGATCCCGACCTGGTACGACCAGGACGGTGCCGTGCGCACCGGTGTCGCCACGCTGAAGAGCTGGACCCTGTCGCCGGAGGACTTTCGCGCCTGGAGCCTCCAGGTGTTCCTGGGCCTCCTGGCCTACGACTGGTTCCGGGTGCTGATCTGGTTCGACCATATGGGCCTGCGCGTCGCGACCCTGGTCAACCTGTCCTTCGTCGGCGGCGACCTCGCCGACGAGAAGGCCGCCCGCTGGATCGGCCATTCCGGCCGTGCGCGCTGCGTGCCGGACGGGCTGCGCCGGTTCGCGACCTGGGCACCGCTCCTGATCCCCTTCTACATCCCGCGCGGTGCGGAATGGGATCAGGTCTGGGGCGAGGCCGAGCGCATGCAGGCCTCGGCACCGAGCCTGCTGCCGCCGGTGGGCGACGTGCTGCTGGGCTACGGCGTGCTGCATCGGCGCTGGCCCTGCTCGTGGTCGCGGTGATGCGCTGGCGCGCTGCGGCCGCGGCGACACCGGCCGCAGCGGCGGCCGCTCCGCCCGCCTGGTCGCCGCAGCGGCGGCTCACCATCGGCAACGGCAGCTACACGCTGGAGCTGACCGCCGACGGACGCAGCTTCGCCCGCAGCCGGCGCGTCGGCGACCTGCCGCCCGAGCTCGACCTGATCCGCCGCTCGGACGACCGGCTCCAGCTCGTGCGGCAAGTTCCTCTACCTGCGCGAGCTGGCCGAGGGCGGCGACGGACCCTGGTGGTCACTGGGCTGGCAGCCGATCCGCCACGCCGGAGCGACGTTCGAGGTCGCGCAGACCTCACCTACCAGCCTACGGCTGAGCAACGATCGCGGCGGCGTGCGAGCGGAAGCCACGCTGGAGATCCTGCCCGAGGAGACCGTCGAGCGCTGGCACCTGCGCCTCACGAACGACACCGACCGGCGGGTGGTGGTCGAGCTGGTCACCTACCAGGAGCTCGCGATCGCTCCTTGGGATTCCTACCGCCGCACGCCCGCCTACAACGCCCTGCATGTCGGCACCTGCTTCGTCCGCCCGCTCGGCGCCATCCTCGCCCGCAACCGCCACTTCAAGCCGCGCCGGGCGCCCGGCGGCGGCTACCCGTTCGCGCGCGAGGTCGCGTTCCATGCCGCCGGCCGGCGCCGACGGCTCGGCCGTGACCCTGACCGGCTACCAGGACGCCCGGCCCTGCTTCGTCGGCACAGGCACGCTCGCGAACCCCCAGGGTCCGACCGAAGGCCGGATGCGCGACCCCTCCGAGGAGGGCCTGCTCTACTCCTTCGACCCCATCGCCAGCCTGCGCCTGCGCGTCGAGATCCCGGCGCGCGGGACGGCCGAGCTGCGCCTGGTCGACGGCTATGCCGGCGACGAGACCGCGGCCGCCGCCCTGATCGCTCGCCACCTGCAGCGGCCGTCGCCCGCACCCGCTTCGGTGACCGCGCTGTTCGACCGCGTGCGCGAGCTGGACAGCAGCCTGCGGCCGGCCGGGGATACCGCCCTGCCCTACCGCTTCTCGGCCGATGGCAAGGAGCTGGTCATCACCGGCACCACGCCAAGGCCCTGGCATCATGTCCTGGCCAACCCGCTGGGCCATGGTGCCGTGGCTCAGGACGACGGCGAGATCTACTCCTTCGCCGGCAACGCCCAGCAGAACGGCCTCACGCCCTGCAACCTCGACACGGTCCCGTCGCAGCTGCCCGCCAGCGCCGTCTACGTGATGGACCTCGATACCGGCCGCATCGACAGTCCCGGGCTGACGCCGCAGCGCCATGCCGATGCGGTCCACGAGACCGTGTTCGGGACGGGCTACGCCACCTACACCATGCAGCGCGAGGGGCTGGAGCTCGAGCTCGTCCTGTTCGTGCCGCCGGACGAGCCGCTCGAGGTGCGCCTGCTCACCATCCGCAACCGCACCGGCGCGGCGCGGCGGTTCCGGGTGGCGCCCTTCGTCGAGATGGCCCTGGCCGAGGTGGCGCGGGACACGCGCGGCCGGCTGCAGGTCCGGACCAACTCCTTCCGCAAGGCCTACTACTTCGCCAACCCGCGCAACGACTTCCGCCAGGGCTGGGCATTCGTGGTCACGACGCTCGTGGTCGAGCAGCAGGAGCATGTGCGCGACCACTTCCTGGGCGGGGCGGACCATGGCTTCGCCGACCCCTACTTCGTGGTCCACGGACGGGCGGACGCGACCGCGGGCGACGACGGCCGGCGCATCGCCGCCTTCTGCGGCACGGTCGAGGTTGCCGCCGCACGGCGAGGCGGCGGTGGCGATCACCCTGGGCCAGGCACCCGATCTGGCTCAGGCCGAGCGCTACGCCGAGCGCCACGCCGCCCTGCCCGTGGCCCAGCACGCGCTGGCCGAGACCCGACGGTTCTGGGCCAGCACGCTGGGCGACCTGCGCGTCGAGACCAGCCAGCCGGCGTTCGACCGGCTGGTCAACGACTGGCTGCCCTACCAGCTGCTCACGGCCCGCCTGTGGGGCCGCTGCGGCCCCAGCCAGCGCGGCGGCGCCTTCGGCTTCCGCGACCAGCTCCAGGACGTGCTGCCGCTGTTCGCGATCCGGCCCGACCTCGCCCGGCGCCAGATCCTGCTCCACGCCCGCCAGCAGTTCCTGGAGGGCGACGTGCTGCAATGGTGGCACCCGGCGGCCACCGGCGGCACGGGCCTGGGCGCGCGCAACAACGCCTCCGACCCGCAGCTGTGGCTGACCTACCTGACCGCGCGCTACGTCATCCAGACCGGCGACGCCGCGATCCTGGACGAGCCGGTGCCCTTCCTCGAGGGGCCGCCGATTCCTCCGGGTGCGGAGGGCATCAACTTCGTGCCCCGGCCGTCGCGCGAGGAAGCCTCGCTCTACCAGCATTGCTGCCGTGCCATCGACTTCACCCTCGGCCGGATCGGGCCGCACGGCCTGCCGCTGATCGGCAGCGGCGACTGGAACGACGGGCTGAGCGAGGGCGGCAAGGGCGAGAGCGTCTGGCTCGGCTTCTTCCTCTACGACACGCTGACCCACTTCGCTGCCCTGGCCCAGGAGCGGGAGGGCGACGCCAAGGCGGGCACCTACCGCGAGCGCGCCGAGCAGATCCGGCTGCGGCTGGACGGAATGTGGCACGAGGACCGCTACCCGCGCCTCGTCGCCGACAATGGCGACGCCATTTCCTGGTTCGACGCGCTGATGGGCTCCTGGCCGGTGCTGTCCGGGGCGGTCGATTTCGAGCGCGGCCGCCAGACCGTCTCGGCCGCGCTGGCCGCGCTGGAGCGCGACCATCAGGTCCTCCTGCTCACCCCTTACTTCGGCGAGCACTCGCCGCGCGTGCCCGGCAAGATCGCCGACTACCCGCCGGGTGTGCGCGAGAACGGCGGCCAGTACTCGCACGGCTCGTCCTGGCTCGTGGACGCGCTCATGGAGCTGGCCGACACCGCCCGCGCACGTGGCGAGCGCACCATGGCCGAGGAGCTGCGCCAGCGCGCCTTTGCCGTCTGGCGCAAGATCTCGCCGCTGGACAAGAGCGGCCTCGACCTACTCGACATCTATGGCCTGCCGCCGCACCAGCAGCCTGCCGACATCTATTTCGGCCCCGGCTACGAGGTCCGCGGCGGCTGGAGCTGGTACACCGGTGCCGCTGCCCGGATGCTGACCGCGGCCTACGCCATCCTCGGCATCAAGCTGGTGCGTGGCGAACTGGTCCTCGACCCCGACGCCTTCGCCGTCGACCGCGAACTGCGCCTGCTCAAGGTCACCTATCGCGGCCGCGAGATCGGCCCGTGACGGCACGCGGCCGGAGAAGGCGACCCGCGACGGGCCAGCGCTAGCTCGGCGGCTCCATGGCGATCCGGCGCAGATAGTCGCCGTAGCCGCTCTTGCCGAGCAGGTCGGCATGCTCGATCAGCCTAGCCTGGTCGATGTAGCCCATCCGGAACGCCACCTCCTCCGGGCAGGCGATCTTCTGCCCCTGGCGGTGCTCGAGGATGCGCACGAACTCGGCCGCCTCCAGCAGCGAATCGAAGGTGCCGGTGTCCAGCCAGGCGAAGCCGCGGCCCAGGCGCGCGACCGCGAGCTGGCCCATGGCGAGATAGGCGCGGTTGACGTCGGTGATCTCGATCTCGCCGCGCGGCGAGGGTCGGACCTCGGCGGCGATGTCGCTCACCTGCTCGTCGTAGAAGTAGAGCCCCGTGACCGCCCAGTTCGAGCGCGGCTGCTTGGGCTTCTCGACGATGCCGACGGGCCGCCAGTCGTCGTCGAACTCGACCACGCCGTAGCGCTCGGGATCGCTGACCGCGTAGCCGAACACGGTGGCACCCCGCTCGCGGGCGGCCGCCATCTGCATCTCCTCGGCCAGGCCGTGGCCGTAGAAGATGTTGTCGCCGAGCACGAGGGCGCAGCGCTGGCCCGCGATGAAGCTGCGACCGACGATGAACGCGTCGGCGAGGCCGCGCGGCTCGGCCTGGATCGCGTAGTGCAGGTCCAGGCCCCACTGCGCGCCGTCGCCGAGCAGGGCCTGGAACTGGGCCTGGTCGCGCGGCGTGGTGATGATCAGGATCGAGCGGATCCCCGCCAGCATCAGCGTGGCGATCGGGTAGTAGATCATCGGCTTGTCGTAGACCGGCAGCAGCTGCTTGCTGATCGCCAGGGTCATCGGATAGAGCCGCGTGCCCGAGCCGCCGGCCAGAATGATCCCCTTCATCGCTCGTTCCTCGACATGCGGGCACCGGCGGCGATCTCCCGCCCGACCTCGGCCAGGGCCTCGCGCCAGGGCCGGGGCTCGATCTGGAACACCCGGCCGATCTTGCCGCAGAGCAGGACCGAGTTGGCCGGACGCCGCGCCGGCCGGGGGAACTCGGCCGTGGTGATCGGCACCACCGCCGGCGCCGGCCGCCCCTCGGGCAGGCACAGCTCCATCACGCCGCGCGCGAAGCCGGCCCAGTTGGTCACGCCCGCACCGCGTAGTGGAAGGTGCCGAACTGGCCGGGACTGCCGTCGAGCCGGGCGGCGATGGTCAGGATGGCGTTGGCGAGGTCGCCCGCCGCGGTCGGCGAGCCGTGCTGGTCGCCGACGATGCGCAGCACGTCCTGCTGGGCGGCGAGCTGCAGCATGGTGAGCACGAAATTGCGCCCGTGGGCGCTGTAGACCCAGGCCGTGCGCAGGATGACGTGCTCGGCCAGCTCCTCGCGGATCGCCCGCTCGCCGGCCTCCTTGCTGGCGCCGTAGACGCCCAGAGCGGGCCACCGGGTCGTCCTCGACGTAGCCCGTGCTCTTGGACCCGTCGAAGACATAGTCGGTCGAGACGTGGACCAGCGGCAGGCCGCGCGCGGCGCAGGCCCGTGCGAGCGACCCGCGAGCCGGTGGCGTTGACGGCATGGGCGCGCTCGGGCTCGCTCTCGGCCTGGTCGACCGCGGTGTAGGCGGCGGCGTTGATCACGAGGTCCGCCTCGGCCTCGGCGATCGCCCGCTCGAGCGCTGCCTGGTCGGTGATGTCGAGCTCGCGCGCGTCCCCGACCGGCCACAGCGAACCCGCGCGCCGGCGCGCGCCTGAGCAGCTCGCGGCCGAGCTGCCCGCCGGCGCCGGTGACCAGCAGCCTAGGCGCCATGGCTGGCCGCACCCTCGCCGAGACCCAGCCGGACGCCGGCATAGCGGCCGGCGCGGATCGGCTCCCACCAGGACTGGTGCTCGAGGTACCAGCGCACCGTCTCCTCCAGGCCCTGCTCGAAGCTGCGCCGCGGCGCCCAGCCCAGCTCGGCCCGCGCCTTGGCGTCGTCGATGGCGTAGCGCGCGTCGTGGCCCGGACGGTCGGTGACGAAGGTGATCAGGCGCTCGCGGCCGGGACGGCCCGGCTCCGGCCGCAGCCGGTCGACGGCCGCGCAGATCGCCTTGACCACGTCGAGGTTCGTCCGCTCGCTGGCGCCGCCGAAATTGTAGCCCTCGCCGACCCGGCCGCGGGTCAGGGCGGCGTAGATGCCCGCGGCGCGTGATCCTCGACATGGATCCAGTCGCGGACGTTCGCGCCCTTGCCGTAGACCGGCAGCGGCTCGCCCGCCAGCGCCTTGATGATGATGAGCGGGATCAGCTTCTCGGGAAACTGGTAGGGGCCGTAATTGTTCGAGCAGTTGGTGACCAGCGACCGGCAGGCCATAGGTCTGGTGCCAGGCCCGGGCCAGATGGTCGGCCGCGGCCTTGCTCGCCGCATAGGGCGAGTTCGGATCGTAGCGGCGTCGTCTCGGTGAAGCGGCCGGTCGGGACCCAGCGAGCCGTAGACCTCGTCGGTCGAGACGTGGACGAAGCGGAACGCCGCGCGCCGCTCGCCCGGCAGCGCGCGCCAGTAGGCCAGCGCCGCCTCGAGCATGGTGTAGGTGCCGACCACGTTGGTCTGGACGAAGGCGCCCGGCCCGTCGATCGAGCGGTCGACATGGCTCTCGGCGGCCAGGTGCATGACGGCATCGGGTGCGAATGCGGCGAACGCGCCGGCGACCGCGGCGCCGTCGCAGATGTCGGCCTGCAGCAGCCGGTAGCGGGGATCGCGCGCGACCTCCTCGAGCGCGTCCGGGCTCGCGGCGTAGGTCAGCTTGTCGATGTTGAGGACCTCGTGCCCGAACTCGCGCACGAGCATCCGCACGAAGGCGGAGCCGATGAAGCCGGCGCCGCCGGTGACCAGTATGCGCATCAAATCTCGTTCCGCATGACGGCGATCAGTGGGACTGGACCGGGAACAACTCGCCCGGCGGGACCTCGGCCAGCCGCGGCAGCACGGCGTCCTTGGCCGACAGCACCGCGGCACCGGGCTCGACCGGCCAGGCGATGCCGAGCGCCGGATCGTCCCAGCGAATGCCCCGGTCGTGCTCGCGGCTGTAGTAGCCGGTGACCTTGTAGACGACCTCGGTGTCCGGCTCCAACGTGCAGAAGCCGTGGGCGAAGCCGACCGGCACGAACAGCTGCTGGCCGTTGGCGGCGCTCAGGGTCACCGCGACATGGCGGCCGAAGGTGGGCGAGCCGGGCCGCAGGTCGACCGCGACGTCGAAGATGGCGCCGCGCACGCACCCGGACCAGCTTGGCCTGGGCGAAGGGTGCGGTCTGGTAGTGCAGGCCGCGCACGGTGCCCGGCGCGGCCGACAGCGAATGGTTGTCCTGGACGAACTCGTCGCCGATGCCGGCGGCGGCGAAGACCTTGCGGCTGTAGGTCTCGGAGAAGTAGCCGCGATCGTCGCCGAAGCGGTCCGGCACGACCAGCCGGACCTCCGGGATCGCCAGTTGGGTGATCGAGACCGCCATGATGCCCCTTGCCCGGGTCCGCATCCCCGCCGCGGCCCGGCGCTATCTCTACCAGCGGCCCCCGGTTGGGCAAGGTGGCGAAGGACAGCTCGCTTGAGGGAACGCCCGGCCCGTGCCAATGGTGAGGCACCTGGCCGCGCCCCGCACGGCGGGTCTGCGCACACGATCTCCTGCTTGGGACGCGAGTCATGACCATGGACGCCAGCGGGGTGCCGCGGTTCGCCGCGCGGGTCGCTGGGCTCGGCGGTGCGGCGGCGGCCGCCTGGGAGATCCATGCGGAGGGCGTGCGCCGGCGTGCTGCCGGCGAGGACGTCATCCTGCTGTCCGTCGGCGACCCCGACTTTCCCACCCCGGCGCCGATCGTCGCCGCGGCCAAGGCACAGCCTGGACCAGGGCCGTACCCACTACGCCGCGATCGCCGGCCAGCCGGCGCTGCGCCAGGCGATCGCGCGCCACCACGAACGTGTCTCGGGCCAGCCGGTCGACCCGGAGCACATCGTCGTGCTGGCCGGCGCGCAGTCGGCACTGTTCACGGCCTGCCAGTGCCTGCTCGAGGCCGGCGACGAGGTGATCGTCCCCGAGCCCATGTACGTCACCTACCCGGCCACCGTGGCCGCCACCGGTGCGGCGCTGGTCAAGGTGCCGCTCCTGGCCGAGCGCGGCTTCCATCTCGATCTCGATGCCCTGGCGGCGGCGGTGACCCCGCGCACCCGTGCCATTCTGCTCAACTCGCCGCACAACCCGACCGGTGCGGTGATGACCAGGCCGGAGCTGGAGGCCGTCGCCCGCCTCTGCCGCCGGCACGATCTCTGGCTGATCTCCGACGAGGTCTATGCCACGCTGCTCTACGACGGCGAGCATGTCTCGCCCGCCAGCCTGCCCGGCATGGCGGACCGCACGGCCACCGTGTCCAGCCTCTCCAAGTCGCACGCGATGACAGGCTGGCGCGTGGGCTGGCTGATCGGGCCGGCGGCACTGATCGAGCACGCGGCCAACCTCGCCTTGTGCATGCTCTACGGCTCGCCGCCCTTCATCCAGGACGCCGCCACGGTGGCACTGACGCAGGATGTGAGCGACGCCGGTGTGATGCTCGACCGGTTCCGGCGCCGCCGCGACGCGGTCTGCCGCCGCCTCGCCGGTCTTCCCGGGCTCGCCTGCACCCGGCCCAAGGGCGGCATGTTCGTCATGCTCGACATCCGGCGCACCGGACTGTCGGCAGAGGACTTCGCCCAGCGCCTGCTGGCGGAGGAAGGGGTGTGCGTGCTGTCCGGCGATGCCTTCGGCGGGGCCGCCACGGGCCATGTCCGCCTGAGCCTGACCGCACCCGACGAGCGCCTGGCGGAAGCCTGCAACCGCATCGGCCGCTTCGCCTTCCGGCTCGGCGCCCCAGCCGCGGCGCTGCGCCTGGGCGCCTGACGCCCGGATGGAATCGGCGCGCGATTACCGGTCTTTACCCGCTCCGGTCCCCGTGTATGCTCCGGCCGCGGTCGGCAAGAACATCAGGGAGGCCGCGGGAGGCTGGTTTTGGCGCTGCTCGAGCTGAAAGGCGTCGCCAAGCATTTCGGCGCCATCGAGGCCCTCAAGGGTGTCGATCTCGCGATCGAGCCCGGCGAGGTGCTGGGCCTGATGGGCGACAACGGCGCCGGCAAGTCGACCCTGGTCAAGATCATCGCCGGCAACTTCCCGCCGTCCGAGGGCGAACTGCTCCTCGAAGGCCAGCCGCAGCACTTCCACAAGCCGGCCGATGCGCGGGCGCAGGGCATCGAGATCGTCTACCAGGACCTGGCCCTGTGCGACAATCTCAGCGCTGCCGAGAACGTCTTCCTGGGCCGTGAGCTGCGGCGGAGCGTCGGCCCGTTCCAGATCGTCGACTACCGCTCGATGTACGCGCGCGCCGCCGAGCTGTTCAAGGAGCTGAAGTCCGAGACCCGGCCGCGCGACCTGGTCAAGCAGATGTCGGGCGGGCAGCGGCAGGCGGTGGCCATCGCCCGCACCCGGCTGGCCGCGGCCAAGCTCGTCCTCATGGACGAGCCGACCGCCGCGATCAGCGTGCGGCAGGTGGCCGAGGTGCTGGACCTGATCCGCCGCCTCAAGCACCAGAACATCGCCGTCATCCTGATCAGCCACCGCATGCCCGACGTGTTCGCGGTGTGCGACCGGGTGGCGGTGATGCGGCGCGGCACCAAGGTCGCCGACAAGGAGATCGAGACCAGCTCGCCCGAGGAAGTCACGGGCCTGATCACCGGCGCCATCGGGGCGGCTTGAGGTCGAGAAGCATGCAGAACAGCCGCCCGTTGCAGACCAGCGTCGAGATCGACGACGTCACCGGCCTCAAGGAGCGCACGGGCCTGCAGCGGCTGGTGGCCAGCCAGCCCTTCTGGGTGCTGATGGCGCTCCTGCTGATCTGCGGGGTCATGTCCTGGCTGGAGCCGCAGGCCTTCGCCAGCGCGGACAATTTCTACAACATCACCCGCAACTTCGCCTTCGTCGGCATCATGGCGCTGGGCATGACCGCGGTCATCCTGACCGGCGGGATCGACCTGTCCGTCGGCTCGATCATGGGCGTGGTCGGCGTGGTCTGCGGGCTGATCCTCCAGGCGGAGCAGCACTGGATCCTGGCCGTGTCCGGCGGCCTGGCGGCCGGCGTGATCTGCGGCGCCGTCAACGGCGGCCCTGATCGCCTATGCCGGCCTGCCGCCGTTCGTGGTGACGCTGGGCATGCTCTCGATCGCCCGCTCGCTCGCGATCGTGCTCTCGCAGAACAAGATGATCTACGAGTTCGGGCCCTACGGCGATGCCTTCAACGAGATCGGCGGCGGCGAGATCTTCGGCATCGCCAACCCGGTCTGGATGCTGATCCTGCTCACGATCGTGTTCGCCTTCGTGTTCAACTTCACCCGCTGGGGCCGCTACCTCTATGCCATCGGCGGCAACGAGACGGCAGCACGGATGACCGGCGTGCCGGTCGACCGGATCAAGCTCCAGGCCTACATCGTCTCCGGCCTCACGGCCGCGATCGCCGCGGTGATGATCGTGGGCTGGCAGGGCTCGGCGATCAATGCCCTCGGCCAGGGCTACGAACTGCGCGTGATCGCCTCGACCGTCATCGGCGGCGCCAACCTGATGGGCGGCGAAGGCGGCGCCTTCGGGGCGTTCATCGGTGCGGCGCTGATCGAGGTGATCCGCAACAGCCTGCTCATGGCGGGTGTCGATTCGAACTGGCAGGGCACGTTCGTCGGCATCTTCATCATTCTCGCGGTCCTGCTTGGAACGGATCCGCGGAAGGCGCTCCGGCTGAGCCGTCTCGGCCGGGCGAGGTCATCCACCAGGGAGGTAGAGTCATGAAGAAGCTTCTGATCGGCACCGCGTCGGCCGCGATGCTCGGCGCGCTCGGCGGCATGGCCCCGGCCAGCGCCCAGGAACTGACGTTCGCGCTGGTGCCGAAGAACATGAACAACCCGTTCTTCGACCAGGCCCGCGACGGCTGCATGAAGGCCGAGAGCGAGTCCGGCGGCAAGTTCAAGTGCGAGTATATCGGCCCGGGCGAGCATGGCGGCGGCGAGGAGCAGGTCCAGGTCGTGCTCGACCTGGTCGCCAAGGGCGTCGACGGCATCGCCGTGAGCCCGTCCAACGCGGCCGCCATGGGCAAGGCGCTGGAGAAGGCCAAGGAAGCCAACATCCCGGTCCTGACCTGGGACAGCGACCTGCTCGAGAAGGACAAGGGCCTGCGCATCGCCTATGTCGGCACCAAGAACTACGACATCGGCGTGAACCTCGCCAAGCTCGCCCAGGAGAACAAGCCGCAGGGCGGGACGATCTGCATCCAGTCGGGCGGTGCCGCTGCGGCCAACCACAACGAGCGCATGCAGGGCATCCGCGACACGCTCGCCGGCGCGCAGAGTGCAGCTGCCCCCGGCGACCGCCTGACCGGCCAGAACGGCTGGACCGAGGTCGACGGCTGCCCGCTCTACACCGACGACGACTTCCCGCGCGCGGTGCAGCAGATGGAGGACATCCTGGGCAAGTACCCGGAACTCGACGCCTTCCTGCCGACCGGCGGCTTCCCGCAGTTCATCCCGCAGGCCTACACCAAGGTCGCGGAGAAGCATAAGCAGCGGATTGAGACCGGCGACCTCGCGCTCATCGTCGCCGACACCCTGCCCGTGCAGATGGAGCTGATGAAGAAGGGCCTGTCGCGCGGACAGGTTGGCCAGCGGCCGTTCGAGATGGGCTACCAGACCATGGGCTTCCTCTACGAGATCGTGACGGAGAAGAAGAACCCGGCCGATCCGACCTACACCGGCCTGGACGTCTGCACCCCAGCCAACGCCGACACCTGCATCGGCGGCTGATCGTCCCGTCGACATGATGGGGGCGCCTCCGGCATGGTCCGGGGGCGCCTTCGCTTTTTGGAGCCTGCCATGACCCAGCACACCCTCCACGCCGGCTCGCTGGAGCTGGTCGTCGATGCGGCCCGCGGCGGCTCGGTCATGGCGTTCCGCGACGGCGGGTTCGACCTGATGCGCCCCTGGGACGGCGTCAGCGAGGACCCACGCACCTTCGCGAGCTTCCCCCTGGTGCCGTTCTCCGGCCGCATCGACCATGGGCGGTTCCGCTTCGGTGGCAAGGACTACACCCTGCCGCTGAACTTTCCGCCGGAGCCGCACGCGATCCACGGCGACGGCTGGACCTCGCCCTGGACCTTGGTCGCCGCCAACGCCACCAGCGCCGAGCTCGAGCTGATCCACGACGAGCCCGGCGAGCCTTTGCGCTACCGGGCCACCCAGGTCTTCTGGCTCTACCGCGACCGGCTCGAGATCGCGATGAGCATCACCAACCGCGGTCCGGAGGCGATGCCGTTCGGGCTGGGCCACCATCCCTATTTCGGCGATCGCGACCAGGCCCGCCTCTCGGCCGAGGTCGGCGGCGTGTGGCTACCCGACGACCTCAACATCCCGACGAAGCTGGAGCCGGTCCCGGTCCTCTGGGGTTTTCGCCTGCGCCGGCCGGTGGCCGAGCTCGTGCTTGACCACGTCTTCCAGGGTTGGAACGGCCAGGCGCTGGTGGAATGGCCCGAGGCCGGCCGCGCGCTGGAGATCACCGCCGACGAGCTCTACCGCCACCTCGTGGTCTACGTACCGCCCGGCCAGGACTTCTTCTGCGTCGAGCCGGTGAGCATGATCGGCAACGGCTTCAACCTGCTGACCGCCGGGCGTCGAGGGCACGGGCGTGCGCGTGCTCGGACCCGGCGAGTCCATGCACGGCAGCATGACCTTCCGCCCGGTGCCCAGCCGCAGCGCGTGAACCCGCCGGCGTGACGGCGAACGACCGGTCGGGATTCGACGCCCTCGCCCTCGGCCTGCTTGTGGTGGCGGGCCTGCTGGTCGTGCTCACCTTCCAGGACTACGGCGTCACCTGGGACGAGCCCGGGCTGCGCACCTACGGCCGCATGCTGGTGGACTGGTACGCCTCCGGCTTCACCGACGGGCGCGCGTTCGAGTTCGCCAACCTGCGCTACTATGGCGGCGCCTTCGACATCGTGGCGACGCTGCTCGAGCCGCTCGCACCGTTCGATCCCTACGCCACCCGGCACCTGCTCGGCGGCCTGATCGGGATGATCGGGCTGGTCCTGGCCTGGCGCCTCGCCCGCCGCCTGGGCGGCCCGCGTGCCGGCCTGTTGGCGCTGGCCCTGCTCGCCACCCTCCCGGGCTGGTGGGGCCACATGTTCTTCAATTCCAAGGACGTGCCGTTCGCGGTCGGCATGCTGGCCGCGCTCGCCGCCTGGATCGGGGTGCTGGCCGAGTGGCCGCGGCCGCGCCTGCGTAGCAGCGTGCTGCTCGGCCTGGCCGTGGGCCTCACCCTCGGCATCCGGGTGGGCGGGGTGCTCCTGGCAGTCTATTTCGCGCTCAGCCTGCTGCCGGTGCTGCTGGAAACGCGGCGCCGGAGCGGCTGGCCGGGGGTGGCGGCCTCGCTCGGGACAGGTGCCTGGCGCCTGCTTCCCGCACTCCCGGTGACCGTGGCCGTCCTCGTTCCGGCCTGGCCGTGGGTGGCGCTGGCGCCCGGCCATTTCCTGGATGCCATCGCCTATCTCGGTCAGTTCCCCTACAGCGCGGATACCATCTTCGCCGGCCAGCGCTACCCGGCGCCGGCGGTGCCGCTGGCCTACTGGCCGACGCTGCTCGTGCTGCAGCTCCCCGAGGTTTTCCTGGCTGGGCCTGGTCGCCGCGGCGGTGACACTGGGCCTGGGCGGCGCCGGCGATCGGGTGCGGCGGCTGGGCGTGCTTGCCGTCGTGATCGCGGCCCTGTTCCCCCTCGCCTACGTGCTGCTCGCCCGGCCCACGGCCTACAACGTCATGCGGCACTACATCTTCGTCCTGCCGCCGCTGGCGATCCTGGCCGGGCTGGGCCTGGACCGGGCGCTGGAAGCGCTTGGCGGTCGGGCCCGGCAGGTCGCGCTGGCGGTCGTCCTCGCCGGCTGCCTGCTGCCCGCGCTGCGCATCGTGCAGCTGCACCCTTACGCCTATGTCTATTTCAACGACCTGTCCGGTGGCGTGCCGGCGGCGGCCGGCCGCTACGAGCTCGACTACTGGGGCACCTCCTTCGTCGAGCTCGGCCGGCTGCTGGACGGGGCTCTGCCGGCGCACGAGCCGGAACTCGGCCTGCAGCCGGTCCCGGCGCGCATCTGCGGCCCGTTCGAGACCGCGCAGGAGGTGATGCCGCCCAGCGTCTGGCCGGTGCATCACAATGCGCCGGCGCGCCTCGCGGTGGCGATCGCGATCTTCTTCTGCGTCGACCCGCCGCCCGGGGCCGAGATCGCCCGCGTCGAGCGGCTGGGCGTGCCCTTGAGCCGCGCCTACCGCACCGAGCCCGACGCGGTCATCACCAGCTTCACCGACCGCCCTTGAAGCGGGCTCAGACCCAGCCGCCGTCGACGATGTAGCTCTGGTTGGTCATGGCCGAGCTGGCCTCCGAGGCCATGAACAGGACCACCCGCGCGATGTCGTCCGGCACCAGCTGCCGCTTGAGGCACTGGCGGGTCATCAGCTCCTTCTCGCCCTCCGGGGTGAGCCACATGGTCTTCTGCCGCTCGGTCATGATCCAGCCGGGCGCGATCGAGTTCACCCGGATGTTGTCGGGGCCCCAGTCGCGGGCGAGCGAGCGGGTCAGCCCCAGCACCGCCGACTTCGCCGCGGTGTAGGCTGCCATGCCGCCCTGCCCGACCATCCACGAGGTCGAGCCCATGTTGATCACCGAGCCGCCGCCGGCCTGCTTCATCATCGGATAGGCGGCCTGGGCGGCGAAGAACTGGTGCTTGAGGTTCACCGCGAACCGCTCGTCCCAGTACTCCGGCGTCACGGTGGCGAAGGCATGCCGGTCGTCGCGGGCGGCATTGTTGACCAGCACGGTGATCGGGCCGTTGGCCGCACCGGCCTGGGCGATCGCCCGGCGCAGGGCCTCGATGTCGCGCAGGTCGCAGGGGATGAACAGCGGCCGCGGCAGACCCTCGGCGGCAAGGGCGCCCACCAGTTCCTCGCCGGGACCGGCGGCGATGTCGACGAACGCCACCTTGCTGCGCTGCTCGCAGAAGCGGCGGACGATCTGCGCCCCGATGCCGGAAGCACCGCCGGTGACGAAGACCGAGCGCCCTTCGAGGTCGGGGTAGACGGCCGAGCCGGTCATTTGCTGGACTCCCTGATCCTTAAGCCGTCGCGGCATAGCCGGGGGCCGCGGCAGCGGCAAGGCCCGGTGGCGGCGCCGACACACGCGGCCGTGATGAATCTCCACCCGAATCAAGGTGATAGGTCGGAAACTACATTCTGTGGCCGAGACCACGCCCGCACCGACAAACACGTGAGCGGGACCAGACTGGTGTTGACGCCACCTGCGCAATTCCTAGACTGATGACACGCACGAGTGGCTGACCACGGCTCGCTCCCGAGGGAGCCTGTCGCATGGTGGTGAGTTGATAGCAGCAGCGAGCATCTCGGCCTTCGCCAACTCCTTGCACCCGCTCGGGTGCGCCGATGGCCCGCTGTGGTAAGATGCACGATCGTCCGCTCGACGTTCTTTTCGCTAGAAATGGCTTGGTGGGAGGTTGCGCTGCAGGGTTGGAGCAGCGTGGATTTCATGTTGGCTCGATTGCTGCTTGTTGGATCTGCCGCGGATAACAGACGGCGTTCCGAGGGGGGAGACCAAGGGAAGTGCTGCTGACGTCACGCTAGCCAGCGAGGTTTCTGTGCATGCCGGGTGACCCGATCGACTTCGCCTCCATCATCGAGCAGGATCGCTCCGAGCGACAGAAGCTCGAGTGGCAGGGGACGTTCCTGCAGTATCTGGAGCTCGTCAAACAGCGGCCGAGCCTGGCCGACCTCGCGCATCGCCGGATGTACGACATGATGGCGGGCCCGGGCGTGACCGAGCTGGACCTCGAGTCCGACCCGCGCGCCAAGCGGGTGTTCGGCGACGAGACGGTCAAGATCTACAACTTCTTCGCCGACGAGTTCTTCGGCATGGAGCGCACGCTCGAGAAGATCGTGCGCTACTTCCATTCCGCGGCCATGGGCGGCGAGGAAGCGCGTCAGGTGCTCTACCTCATGGGCCCGGTGGGCTCGGGCAAGAGCTCGCTCCTCGAGCGCCTGAAGCGCGGCCTCGAGGATCTGGAGCCCGATCTACGTCATCGACGGCTCGCCCAACTTCTGCAACCCCTTGTGCCTGATCCCGCGCCATCTGCGTAAGGCGTTCGAGGACATGCTCGGCGTGCGGATCGAGGGCGACATCGACCCGGTCACCCGCCACCGCCTGATCAACGAGTTCGACGGCAAGTACGAGAACGTGCCGGTCCGGACCATGTCGTTCAGCAAGCGCGCGCGCCGCGGCATCGGCGTGGTGCCGCCGGTCGACCCCAACAACCAGGACACCTCGGTCCTGATCGGCTCGGAGGACATCAGCAAGCTCGACCGCTACAGCGAGGGCGACCCGCGCGTGCTCGAGCTCAACGGTGCCTTCAACGTCGGCAACCGCGGCATGGTGGAGTTCATCGAGGTCTTCAAGAACGAGACCGAGTATCTCCACACCATGATCACGGCCACCCAGGAGAAGTTCGTCCCCGCCCCCGGCCGCCACGGCACCATCTACGTCGACACCTGCATCGTCGCCCACAGCAACGAGGCGGAGTGGCAGAAGTTCAAGGCCGACCACACCAACGAGGCGATCCTGGATCGCATCGTCGTGGTCAAGGTGCCCTACAATCTTCGCCTGTCGGAAGAGGTGAAGATCTACAAGAAGTTCCTCGACCGCTCCAAGTTCAACGCCCAGATCGCCCCGCACACGCTCGAGATCGCCTCGATGTTCGCGATCCTGTCGCGGCTCGAGCCCACGCCCAAGTGCGACCTCCTCACCAAGCTCAAGATCTACAATGGCGAGGAGGTGCTGGAGAAGGGCCGTCCCAAGAAGCTGACCGTCCACGAGCTGCGCGAGGACGCCAAGCGCGAGGGCCTGTTCGGGATCAGCACCCGCTTCATCATGAAGGCGCTGGACACGGCACTGACCCGCAACAACGGCTCGATCCACCCGATCAACGTCCGCGAGTCGCTGATCGCGATGGTCAAGGAAGCGGACACCTCCGAGGACACCAAGAAGCAGCACCTCGAGTTCCTGCAGGACACCCTGCACAAGGTCTATCTCGAGCTGCTCGAGAAGGACATCACCAAGGCCTTCGTCTACAGCTTCCAGGGTCAGGCCGAGACGCTGTTCCACAACTATCTCGACCATGCCGAGGCCTACGTCACCAAGACCAAGGTCAAGGATCCGGCGACCCGCGACGAGATGCAGCCCGACGAGGCCTTCCTGAAGTCGATCGAGGAGCAGATCGCGATCATCGGGCCGGCCGCCGACGGCTTCCGCCAGGAGGTCATCGCCTATCTCTGGGCCGCGACCCGGCGCGGCGAGAAGATCGACTACGTCTCCTACGAGCCGCTCAAGGAGGCGATCGAGAAGAAGCTGATGAACTCGGTGCGCGACATCAGCCGGATCATCACCAAGGCCCGCACCCGCGACGACGAGCAGCGCCAGAAGTACGAGGCGATGGTCGAGAACCTGATCGAGCAGGGCTACAACGAGGACAGCATCGACACGATCCTCAAGTACGCGTCCAACCACCTGTGGAAGGACTGAGCGGGCCCAGACGGATCGCACGCATGAGCACCGTCTTCCGTCCCTACTCCGAATCCGAGGCGCTGCGGTCGGACCGCAGCGCCGGCGACCGCAAGCGGCACCGCGAGAAGCTGCGCCGCTCGATCCGCGAGAACATCGCCGACGTCATCGCCGAGGAGAGCATCATCGGTCGCGACCGCGACCGCGTGATCAAGGTCCCGATCCGCGGCGTGAAGGAGTACCGCTTCGTCTACGGCGACAATGCCGGCGGCGTCGGCACCGGCGACGGCAGCACCGAGCCCGGCCAGGTCGTCGGCTCCGCGCGCGGCAAGGGCGACAAGGGCCAGGGTCCGGCCGGCAGCGATCCCGGCCTCGACTACTACGAGACCGAGATCACGCTCGACGAGCTGATCGACATCATGTTCGAGGACCTCGAGCTGCCGGACCTCGAGCGCAAGATCCTCAAGCAGGCGACTGGCCGAGCGTGTCGCCAAGCGTCTGGGCTACCGCAAGGCCGGCATCCGCGTGCATCTCGACCGGCGCCGCACGGTCAAGGCCAAGCTGCGCCGCAAGATCGCGGCCGGCGTTCCGCTCGTCGATGCCGAGGTACGCCGGAGGCCGAGGACGACGGCCTGATCAAGTTCCCGTTCCGCAAGGAGGACCTGACCTACAAGCGGCTGGTGCTGGACGAGCGCGAGGAGAGCAACGCCGTCGTCGTCTGCATCATGGACACGTCGGGCTCGATGGATCGGCTGAAGAAGTATCTGGCGCGCAGCTTCTTCTTCCTGCTCTACCAGTTCCTCTGCACCAAGTACAAGGCGGTCGAGATCGTCTTCATCGCGCATCACACCCAGGCCAAGGAAGTGACCGAGGAGGAGTTCTTCCACAAGGGCGAATCCGGCGGCACGCTGATCTCCTCGGGCTACAAGAAGGCGCTGGAGGTGATCAAGGAGCGCTACCATCCCGAGCACTGGAACGTCTACGCGTTCCACTGCTCCGACGGCGACAACTTCGAATCCGACAACGAGGAGGCGATGAAGGCCGCGCGCGAGCTGTGCGAGACCTGCAACCTGTTCGGCTATGGCGAGATCAAGCCGATGGGCTCGCACTACTACGAGAGCTCGATGCTCGAGCGCTTCCGCCGGCTCGACGACGACAACTTCCAGTCCGTCCTGATCGAGCGGCGCGAGGACATCTGGCCCTCGTTCAAGGCGTTCCTGTCGCGGGACCGGGCGACGGCGGAAGCCTAGCCAGCGCCGCCGCGGCCCAGGTCGAGGCCACGAGGGACAGGACGACCACGGCGACGAAGGCCTGCAATCCCCAGCTGACCTCGACCGTGCCGATGCCGACTCCCTTCAGCCCGACGATGATCACGGCCAGCAGGAACACCTCGGTCATCGACAGCTTGCCCAGGAGGGCCAGCCGGTCGAGCCAGCGCGTGCGCCCGGTCCAGAGGTACTCGGAACCACACCCAGGCCAGCGCCAGCCCCTTGGCGAGCGGTGCGAGCACCGAGAACAGCAGGACCGCACCGAACAGCGTGGTATCGAGCCGCCACAGCTCGATCAGGCCGCTGGCGATCGACACCTCCTGCCGCCACAGAAACGGCACCCGGGCCGTGAACAGGGGCAGCCACCAGGTCACCGGTACCAGAACGAGGCTCGCGAGCAGCAGCGGCCCGATGAGCCGGGCGGTGCCCGCGACCGTGGCCGCGGCGCTTTCCGGTCGCGACAGGCTGAACAAGACGACCTAACCCTCCAAGACGTCCGCCGGCGTGGCTATATATGCCGGAACGCAACGCCGGTCTGGATAGCCGATGGAGTTCGACCGCTTCGCCCTTGCCGACGCCGAAGGTGCTGTCCTCGCCCACAGCGTGAAGGCCGGCGACGTCGTGCTGCGCAAGGGTCACGTCCTGGGTGCTCAGGACCTGCAGCGCCTGCGGGACGCCGGCGTGGAGACCGTCGTCGCGGCCCGGATCGGCAGCGGCGACGTGCCCGAGGACCGCGCCGCGGCGCGAGCTCGCCGCCGCGCTGGGCGGCGAGCTGATCGAACTCGCCAGGGCGTTCACCGGCCGCGCCAACCTGCATGCCGCCGCCCGCGGCCTGCTGGTCCTCGATCGCGAGCGTGTCGACCGCTTCAACCGCATCGACGAGGCGGTGACGCTGGCCACCCTGCCCGAGCATGCGGTGGTCGAGGCCCGGCAGATGGTGGCCACGGTCAAGATCATCCCGTTCGCGATCCCGTCGGCCCTCCTGGAGCGCTGCCGCGCGGCGTTGGCCGAGGGTCCGCTGCTGCGTGTCGCACCGTTCCAGCCCTGGCGCGCCCGGCTGATCCAGACCGAGCTGCCGAGCGTGCCGGCGAAAGTCCTGGACAAGACCGTGCGCATCACCCGCGACCGCCTGGCCAGCGTCGCGGGCGAGCTTGCCGGCGAGGCCCGCTGCCCGCACACGGCGGCGGCCGTCACCGCCGCCATCCGCGAGGCGGTCGCGGCGGGCTGCGACATGGTCCTGATCGCCGGCGCCTCCGCGATCACCGATCGTCACGACGTGCTGCCGGCCGGGATCGAGGGGGCCGGTGGCACGATCGAGCATTTCGGCATGCCGGTCGATCCCGGCAACCTCCTGCTCCTGGCCCGGCTCGGTGGCCGGCCCGTCCTCGGCCTGCCGGGCTGCTGCCGCTCGCCCAAGCTCAACGGCCTGGACTGGGTGCTGCAGCGGCTCGCCGCGGGCCTCGACGTCAGCGGGCGGGACATCATGGGCATGGGGGTGGGCGGCCTCTTGAGCGAGATCCCCTCCCGGCCGCAGCCGCGCGAGGGCGAGCCGCCGGCGGCACCGGCCGGTGTCGGCGCACTGGTCCTCGCCGCCGGCCAGTCCCGGCGCATGGGCGGCCCCAACAAGCTGCTGCTCGAGGTCTCGGGCAAGCCCATGGTCCGCCACGTGGCCGAGGCCGCCCTGGCATCGCGCGCCCGGCCGGTCGTGGTCGTGCTCGGCCATCAGCAGCACGAGGTCCGCCAGGCCCTGCGCGGCCTCAAGGTCCGCTTCGCCCAGAACCCAGACTTCGCCGAGGGCCTCAGCACCTCGCTCAAGGCCGGCCTCGCCGCCCTGCCGCCGGAGGCCGCCGGTGCCGTGGTGTGCCTGGGCGACATGCCGCGGGTCAGCAGCGCGCTGATCGATGCCCTGATCGCCGCCTTCGACCCGGTCGAGGGTCGCTCGATCGTGGTGCCGACCTGGCACGGCAAGCGCGGCAACCCGGTCCTGTGGGGCCGCGCCTACTTCGCCGAGATGCAGAACGTGGCCGGCGACGTGGGTGCCCGGCACCTGATCGGCGAACATGCCGGGGCGGTGGTCGAGGTCGAGGCCGAGAGCGACGGCACGCTGATCGACATCGACACGCCGGAAGCGCTGGCCGCCTATGCCGGAGCCGGCCCGTGACCGCGCTGCGCGACGAGTTCCCGATCTTCGCGGCCCAACCGGCGCCGTTCCACTATCTCGACAATGCCGCCACCGGCCAGATCTGCCGTGCGGCGGCGCAGGCGCTGTGGCGGTTCGAGACCGAGTGCCGGGCCAACGTGAAGCGAGGCGTCTATCGCCTGGCCGACCAGGCGACCGTGGCCTTCCAGACCGCGCGCGCCGAGGTCGCGGCCTATCTGGGGGCGGCCGAGGCCGACGAGGTGATCTTCACCTCCGGCTGCACCCTGGCGCTCAACACCGCCGCCCAGGTCCTGAGCCCGCGCCTGCGGCCGGGCGACGAGATCCTGATCTCGCAGCTCGAGCATCACAGCAACATCGTGCCCTGGCAGATGGCCGCCGAGCGGACCGGTGCCGTGGTCCGCGCGATCCCGGTCACCGAGGAGGGCCGGCTCGATTTCGGCCAGCTGGAGATCGTGGTCACGCCGCGCACGCGGATCATCGCCGTCACCCATGCCTCCAACGTCACGGGTGCCGTCACCGAGGTCGGCCGCCTGCGCGAGGCCGCCGACGCGGTGGGGGCGCTGCTGGTGCTGGACGGCGCCCAGCGCGCACCGCACGGACCCATCGACGTCCAGGCGCTGGGCTGCGACCTCTACGCCTTCTCGGCCCACAAGATGTTCGGCCCCACCGGCGCCGGCGCGCTCTGGGGGCGCAAGGAGCTCCTGGCCGAGCTGCCGCCGTTCCTGGGCGGCGGCGAGATGATCCGCCGGGTCGAGATCGAGCGCTCCACCTACGCCCCGCCGCCGCACCGCTTCGAGGCCGGCACGCCGGCGATCGGGCCGGTGATCGGCATGGGTGCGGCCGCCGCCTGGCTCGCCACGCTGGACTGGGCGGCGCTGGGCCGGCAGGAGATCGCGCTGACCGCGGCGATCCTCGACGGCCTCGGCACGCTCCCCGGCGTGCGGGTCCAGGGCCCCTTGGGCACCCAGGGCCGCCTGGGCGTGGTCTCGTTCAGCGTCGAGGGCGCGCATCCCCACGACATCTGCCAGATGCTGGACGAGGTCGGCGTGTGCCTGCGCGGCGGGCACCATTGCGCCCAGCCCCTGATGGACGCGTTCGACCTGCCCGCCACCGCCCGTGCCAGCCTTGCCCCCTACAACGACGCCACGGACGTCGCGGCCCTGATCGACGGCCTGGACCGCGCCATTTCCCGGCTGCGCTAGGACACGCCCATGAGCGCCCAGCTCTACAACGACGCCATCCTGGCCGAGGCCAAGGCACGCCACGGCCATGGCCGCCTGCCGGCGCCGGACGTCAGCGTCACGTGCGACAACCCCTTGTGTGGCGACCGGGTCACCGTCGACCTGGCGCTCGCCGGGGACCAGGTGCGGGAGTTCGCCCAGACCACGCGCGGCTGTGTGCTCACCCAGGCTGCGGCCTCGGTGCTGGGCCGCCATCTGGCCGGCGCCTCGGCCGCCGACCTCGCCCGCGCCACCGCCGACCTGCGCGGCCTGCTGGCGGGCGAGGCCGGGCACCCCGCTTGGCCCGAACTCGCCATGTTCGCGCCCGTCCAGGCGGTCAAGAGCCGCCACGAATGCGTGCTGCTGCCCTTCGACGCCGCCGCCCAGGCCCTGGCCAAGGCGGATGGCTGAGCACGCGCTCGCAACGGCGGGAGGCGGCGGCCTCGACCGCCGCCTGTCGGTCGCACCCATGATGGATTGGACCGACCGTCACTGCCGCTACTTCCACCGGCTCCTGGCGCCGGGTGCCCTGCTCTACACCGAGATGGTCCATTGCGGCGCGATCCTGCACGGCGACGCCGACCGCTTCTTGGGCTTCGATCCGGCCGAGCATCCGGTGGCCCTGCAGCTCGGCGGCAGCGAGCCCGAAGAGCTCGCCCGGGCCGCCGCGATCGGGGCGGCGCGCGGCTACGACGAGATCAACCTCAATTGCGGCTGCCCGTCCGAGCGGGTCCAGCGCGGGCGCTTCGGCGCCTGCCTGATGACCGAGCCGGACCATGTGGCGGCCTGCGTCGCGGCGATGATCGCGGCCGTGCCCGCCGGCGTGCCGGTCACGGTCAAGTGCCGGATCGGGGTCGACGACAGCGATGAGCTGCCCTTCCTCCATCGCTTCGTCGCGGCCAGTGCCGAGGCGGGCTGCCGGACCTTCGTCGTCCATGCCCGCAAGGCCTGGCTCAAGGGGCTGAGCCCCAAGCAGAACCGCGAGGTCCCGCCGCTGCGCTACGAGGTCGTGCACACCCTGAAGCAGGCACTGCCCGAGCTCGCGATCGTCCTGAACGGTGGCGTGCGCACGCCCGCCGTCGCGGGCGCGCAGCTGCCGTACGTCGACGGGGTGATGATCGGGCGCGAGGCCTACGAGAACCCCTGGTCGCTGCGCGCCTTCCACAACGAGCTTCTGGGCGTACCGCGAGACGCAATGACGCGGATGGAGATCGTGGCGGCGATGGCCGACTACGCCCGGGGACAGCGCGCCGCCGGCGTGCCCACGCGGACGGTGGCGCGCCACATGCTGGGCCTGTTCAACGGCCTGCGCGGCGCCCGGGCCTGGCGTCGGCGCCTGGCGATGGCCGATCCCACGGAAGGACCCGAGCTCCTGCACGCCGCGGCCGCGCTCGTGCGCGAGGAGGAAATGCTCGCGGCTTAACGTCCCGTTGAGGACGAGGCGCTAGGATCGGGCGCCATGAGCACGAGCCCGCTGCGCGTCGTCCTTGCAGGCCTGACCGCCGCCCTGTCGCGCCTGCGTGCGGACGAGCGCGGCGCCACCGCCATCGAGTATGCGCTGCTGGCGGCCATGCTCGCCATCATGGCCATCGGCGGCCTCCAGGCGCTCAGCAGCGGCACCGGGGGCCTCTACGACGCGATGGATGCGATCTCGGTCGCGATCGAAGATGCGCTGGAAGGGTGAGATCGACGGCGGAGTTTACGCACAGCGGATCGCGGGCGCGATCTCGGCCACGGTGGTGAACAGCCGCGCCGGCGCCTGCGCGCGCATGGCATCGGGCGGGGTGTAGCCCCAGGTCACGGCGCCGAAGGCGATCCCTACCGCCCGGGCGGCCTCGGCATCGCGCAGCTCGTCGCCGACATAGAGCGCCTCGGCCGGATGCAGCCGGTAGTGGCGCAGCACCTTGCGCAGCAGCGGTGGCTTGCCGAACAGGCCGGCACCGCAGGCATAGTGGTCGATCAGGGCCGCATGCTCGCGGCCCAGCGTCGAGCGGATGTTGGCTTCGGCGTCCGAGCTGACGATGGCGCGCGGCACCCCACGCTGTGCCAGATCGCGCAGCAGTTCCGCCACGCCCGGGAACAGCGGCAGGCGGTGCGCCTCCAGCGCCTTGAGCTGGCGCAGGCGGCGGGCGATGCGCGGCACCTGCCACAACGGCACGCCCAGGCGGGCCAGGCTTCGCGCGGATGGCAGCCGCGCAGCACCTGACGCTCCTCCGGACCGACCTCGCGCAGGCCGAACTCCTGGGCGATGACGCCGATCACGCGCTGGAACCAGGGCAGGCTGTCCGCCAGCGTCCCGTCGAAATCGAAGATGGCGAGCCGATAGCTCACGACGCCAGATGCAGCCAGGGCAGCCGCTCCTCCGCAAAGGCCTGGACGGTCGGCACCAGGTCGCTGCAATCGTCGAAGCTGCCGAGATGCAGGTGCACCTCGCCCGGCCAGCGCGCGCCGACGAAGCTGATCGGGCTGCCGCAACGACCGCAGAACCCGCGCGTGACCCCGGGTGCCGAGGCGAACTCGGTCGGCGGTCCGGCCGCGAACCGCACCGCCGCCGTCGGGAACCCGGCATAGGCGGCCACCGGCGCGCCGGTGGCGTGCCGGCAGCTGGCGCAGTGGCAGTAGGCCACCCAGTTGGGCGCGCCCTCGGCCGCGAAGCGCACGGCCCCGCAGCGGCAGCCGCCGGTATGCATCGTTCCCGAATCCGTCCTCAGTGGACGCAGCCGGCCCCGCAGGCGTGGCCGCCGAAGCTGGGGCGCGCCGGCGCGCACGCACCCTCGCCGCAGGCCATGGCCTCGCTGCCGGCGCTGCCGCCGACGGCCGGGTGCGCGAGCGCGCGCGGAGCCGGCTCGGTGCAGGTCGGGCAGGGCTGGGGCGCGTCGCTCTCGCTCATCCTGCCCCAGGCTGAGAACTCGCCGTGCTGGTCGCACTGGTAGGTGTAGAGTGGCATGGGCATCGCATCCCGGTCGGCGTCAGGCTGCGGCAGAGATAGCGCTTGGCGGTGACGATGGCGAGAGAGCGCAACGTCGCGACCCCCTACGAGAGGGCTCGGTCATACTCCCCCCGGACCGGCGGGCCTGCTAGTAGTCTTGCGACCCGGCCAGAACCAAAAGATCGATCATGACCGTTTCCGACCAGACGCGCCGGTGGCAGGACCTCGATGCCCGCCACCACCTGCACCCGTTCACCATCCACCACGAGCTGGCCGGCAGGCGCGCCCGCGTCATCAGCCGGGCCGAAGGCTGCTATGTCTGGGACAGCGAAGGCAACCAGATCTTCGACGGCATGGCGGGCCTGTGGTGCACCCAGGTCGGTCACGGGCGCGAGCGGCTGGCGCGGATCGCCTACGACCAGATCCGCACCCTCGACTACTACAACGCCTTCTTCCAGTGCGGCACGCCGCCCGCGATCGAGCTCGCCGCCAAGCTCGCCGAACTCCTGCCGCCGGGCATGGACCGGCTCCACTTCGTGAATTCGGGCTCCGAGGCCAACGACACGGTGGTGAAGTCGGTCTGGTACTACTGGAACCTGCTGGGCAAGCCGAACAAGAAGCAGTTCATCAGCCGCAACCTCGGCTACCACGGCGTCGGCCTGGGCTCGGCCAGCCTCACCGGCATGAAGTTCATGCACGAGCAGTTCGACCTGCCGCTGCCGCGCTTCCACCATATCGGCAACCCCTACCCCTGGGGCGAAGGCTGGGGGAAGGACCCCGACGCGTTCGGGCGCGAGGCCGCGGGCTGGCTCGAGGCCAAGATCCGCGAGCTCGGTGCCGAGAACGTGGCGGCCTTCGTCGCCGAGCCGATCCAGGGTGCTGGCGGCGTGATCATCCCGCCCGCCACCTACTGGCCGGAGATCCAGCGGATCTGCCGCGAGCACGACGTGCTGCTCGTGGCCGACGAGGTCATCTGCGGCTTCGGCCGCACCGGCAACTGGTGGGGCCACCAGACCATGGGCTTCACCCCCGATCTCGTCTCGATGGCCAAGGGCCTGTCCTCGGGCTACGTGCCGATCGCCGCCGTCGCCTTCGGCAAGCGCGTGGGCGACGCGATCTTCTCCGGCGAGAAGGAGTACGCGCACGGCGTGACCTATGCCGGTCACCCGGTCTGCGCTGCCGTGGCCCTGGAGAACATCGCGATCATCGAGGAGGAGGGCCTGGCCACCCGTGCCGCCGGTCCGATCGGCGACTATTTCCGCGCCGCGCTGTCGACCCTGGCCGACGACCCGCTGGTGGGCGAGGTGCGCACCCAAGGCCTGATCGCCTGCGTCGAGCTGGTCGACGACAAGGCCGCCCACCGCCTGTTCGAGCCCGCCGGCAAGGTCGGCCAGATCTGCCGCGACTTGTGCGTCGCAGAACGGGCTGGTGATGCGGGCGATCCGCGACGGCATGGTGCTCTCGCCGCCGCTCATCGTCACCGAAGCGCAGATCGACGAGATCGTCGACAAGGCCCGGCGCAGCATCGAGGAGACCCGGGCGGCGCTCGGCCGGTGCTGAGCGTCCTGCGCAGCAACTGGGCGCTGTTCCTCGGCATCGCCATCCTGATGCTCGGCCACGGGCTCCAGGGCACGCTGCTGGGCCTGCGGGCCAACATCGAGCGCTTCCCCGACGCCGTGACCGGCGTGGTCATGTCGGGCTACTATGTCGGCCTGCTGGTCGGCTCCCTGCGGGTGCCGGTGCTGGTGGCGCGCGTCGGGCCATGTGCGGGTGTTCGCGGCCCTCCTGTCCCTGGGCTCGACCGCGATCCTGTTCCAGGCGGTGTTCGTCGAGCCGGTGGCCTGGTTCCTGATGCGCCTGCTCACCGGCTACTGCTTCGCCGGCGCCTTCATCGTCGCCGAGAGCTGGCTCAACGGCAGCGCCAACAACGAGAGCCGCGGGCTGCTCCTCTCCCTCTACATGGTGGTGCAGATGGGCGGGATGGCCGCGGGCCAGTTCCTGCTCAACCTCGCCGACCCCAGGGGCTTCGACCTGTTCATCCTGGTCTCGGTCCTGATCTCGGTGGCGGCCGTGCCCATGCTGCTGACGGCGGTGGCGGCCCCGCCGGTCGCCTCCGGCCGCGGGATCGGCCTGCGCGCCCTCTACCGGCTGTCGCCGCTGGGCGTGGTCGGGATCGTCGGCGTCGGCATGGGCACCAGCGGGCTGTTCAGCATGGGGCCGGTCTACGCCAACCAGGAAGGGCTGTCGGTCGCGGCGATCTCGACCTTCATGGCCGCCGTGATCATGGGCGGGGTGGTGTTCCAGATGCCGATCGGCCGGCTCTCCGACCGGCTCGACCGCCGCTGGGTGATCGCCATCGCAGCGCTGCTGACCGCCTTCGTGGTGCTGCCGCCGGCGCTGCTGCCGCAGTTGCCGAACATCCTCCTGTTTCCCGGATTCTTCCTGGTCGGCGGCCTGTCGCTGCCGCTCTATGCCCTGTGCGTCGCGCACACCAACGACTTCCTGACGCCGGAGCAGATGGTCGGCGCCAGCAGCGCCCTGGTGCTCGCCTTCGGCATCGGTGCCGCGGTCGGGCCCACGCTGACCGCGCTCACCATGCAGGTGATGGGCGCCAGCGGCTTTCCGGTGTTCCTGGCCCTGGTCCATCTGGCGCTGGGCCTGTTCGCGATCTGGCGCATGACCCGGCGGTCCAGCGTGCCCGCCACCGACCGCGGTGCCTACATCTCGCTGCCGACGCCCTCACCGGTGGTGATTCCGATGGCGCAGGAAAAGGCGGTGGCGCGCTCGCCGGCTACCGCCACCACCGCGCCGGCCATGGCCGATGCGGGGTGAAAACGCCCGCGGAGCGGAATTTTTGCCCTCGCGCCTGGTCGGGAAGGGCGTTATAATTCAGCCGTGGATGAACATCGCCCGGGAACGACGCCGTCTACTTGTTGTTTCTTGTACCACTGCCCGGGATCTCGCGCTCCGCATCGCGCGCCGGTCCAGAAGCCATGGTTCCGTCCACTTGGCGTCGATTGCCTTGGTAGGGCTCGCTGGCACGAACGGGTAGTCCAGGCAGGGCATCGGGTGGCATGGGGCGTTTCGGGGGTCGTACTGGCGTCCGCCTCCGCTAGCCCTTTGTGCCCTGGGTAGATCGATGTCTTGTAAACTGTTTGTCGCGAACTTCCCCTACTCGACGACCAATGAAGAGCTGAACACGCTGTTCGGTCCCCATGGTCAGGTGCTGTCGGTCAAGATCGCGACGGATCGCGAGACGGGCCGCTCCCGGGGCTTCGGCTTCGTCGAGATGGGTTCGGAGCAGGAGGCGGACAACGCCATCCGCGAGCTGGACGGCTATCAGCTCGGCGGTCGTGGCCTCGCGGTGCGCGTCGCCGAGGAGCGCTCGCGTCCGGGCGGGCCGGGTGGCCCGGGCGGCGGTCCCCGCGGCCCGCGTGGCCCGCGTTCGGACGGCGGTGGCGGCGGCTTCGGTGGCCCGCGTGGTGGCGCCGGCGGCTTCGGTGGCCCGCGCGGCCCGCGCGACGACATGGGTGGCCCGGGCGGCGGTTTCGGTCGCGGCCCGCGTGGCCCGCGTTCCGGCCCCCGCTACTGAGCTGAGTTCCGGTTCGGCCCGCCGCGTCGCCTCGCGGGCGACGCGGCTGTGCCGCGTGCGTCGACGCCCCGGTTCGTTGACGCTTTCAGGTCCGCTTCCTACATAGCGGCGAGCAATGGTGGATCGGCCCAGAACCGGGATGATCGTCGAGCTCAACGCCCGATCCAAGGAAGTCTTCCGGCAGATCGTCGACGCCTACGTCGCCACCGGCGAGCCTGTGGGATCGCGTACGATCGCGCGCCGGCTGGACGAGCAGTTGTCTCCGGCCACGATCCGCAACGTCATGGCGGATCTCGAGGAAGCCGGCCTGCTCTATGCCCCGCACACCTCGGCCGGCCGGATGCCGACCGACGCCGGCCTGCGGCTCTACGTCGACGGCCTGCTGGAGGTGGGCAACGTCACCGACGACGAGCAGCGCGAGATCGAGGGCCAGTGCGCCGTGCAGGGGCGCAGCATCGAGGGCGTGCTGTCGGACGCTTCGACCGCGCTCTCGGCCCTGTCGCGCTATGCCGGGATCGTCACTGCCCCGGTCAACGAGCGGCCGTTCAAGCATGTCGAGTTCGTGCCGCTGTCGCCCGGCCGGGCGCTGGTCGTGGTCGTCGGCGACAACGGCATGGTCGAGAACCGGGTCATCGACGTGCCGCTGGGCATGTCGGTCTCGACCCTGGTCGAGGCCGGCAACTACCTGACCGCGCGGCTGGCCGGGCGCAGCTTCGCCGAGGCGCGGTCGCAGCATCCTCGAGGAGATCGAGCAGCACCGCACCCAGCTCGACGCGCTGACCCAGAAGGTCGTGGCCGCCGGGCTCGCCACCTGGGGCGGCGATCCGGGCCGGCGCGACGGCGGGTTCCTGATCGTGCGCGGCCACGCCAAGCTCCTGGAGGACGTCACCAATCTCGGCGACCTCGAGCGCATCCGCGGCCTGTTCGAGATGCTGGAGGCGCGCGAGAGCATCCTGCGGCTGGTCGAGCTGACCCAGTCGGCCAAGAGCATGCAGATCTTCATCGGCGCGGAGAACAAGCTGTTCGGCCTCTCCGGCTGCTCGATGATCGTGGCCCCCTACACGGCGGGGGCCGAGGGCGGCAAGCGGCGCCACCGTGCTGGGGGCGATCGGCGTGATCGGGCCGACCCGCATGAACTATGCCCGCATCATCCCGTTGGTCGACTACACGGCCCGGGTGGTGAGCCGGATTTTGGGTACTCCGGATACAGAGACGAGACGATGATCGAGAACAACGGCACCGACCATGGCGACGACCTGCCCGAGAGCCTGGCGGAAGGAGCGGAGCCGGGCGTGACCGCCGAGGAGGTCCAGGACCTCAAGGACCGGCTGCTGCGCACCCTGGCCGAGATGGAGAACCTGCGCGCCGCGCACCCAGCGCGAGGTCGAGGACGCGCGCAAGTTCGCGGTGACCGGCTTTGCCCGCGACCTGCTCGAGGTCGGCGACAATCTCGGCCGGGCGCTGGCCTCGGTGCCGGCCGAGGCGCGGGCGCAGAGCGAGTTCATGAAGAATCTCGTGCAGGGCGTCGAGATGACCGAGCGCTCGCTCCAGGCGGCGCTGGAGAAGCACCAGGTCCGGCGCGTTTCGCCGCAGAAGGGCGAGAAGTTCGACCACAAGCTGCATCAGGCGATGTTCGAGCTGCCCACGGCGGACCTGCCTCCCGGATCGGTTGCCGAGGTGATCCAGGACGGCTACGTGATCGCCGACCGCCTGCTCCGGCCGGCGCTGGTCGGCGTGGCGAAGGCCGCCGCGACCGATGCGCCGCGCGGTGCCCGGGTCGACACCTCGGCTTGAGGCGGCCCGCCCGGCCGCCGGACCGCGCGTGAACCAGATGGGGAATGGTGCTTTCATGCAGAGCGGCGTGAAGAAGGTCGTGCTCGCCTATTCCGGCGGCCTCGACACCTCGGTGATCCTGCGCTGGCTGCAGGACTATTACGGCTGCGAGGTGATCACCTTCACCGCCGACCTCGGCCAGGGCGAGGAGCTCGAGCCCGCCCGCGCCAAGGCCGAGCTGATGGGCGTGAAGCAGATCTTCATCGAGGATCTGCAGGAGGAGTTCGTCCGCGACTTCGTGTTCCCGATGTTCCGCGCCAACGCGGTCTACGAGGGCTGCTACCTGCTCGGCACCTCGATCGCCCGGCCGCTGATCGCCAAGCGGCTGATCGAGATCGCGGCCGCGACCGGGGCCGACGCGGTCGCGCACGGCGCCACCGGCAAGGGCAACGACCAGGTCCGCTTCGAGCTCTCCTGCTACGCGCTCAACCCGCACATCAAGGTCATCGCCCCCTGGCGCGAATGGGACCTGGAGAGCCGCGAGAAGCTGATCGAGTACGCCGAGAGCCGGCAGATCCCGATCCCGCGCGGCAAGCGCGGCGAGCCGCCCTACTCCACCGACGCCAACCTTCTGCACATCTCCTACGAGGGCAAGGCGCTCGAGGACCCGTGGGTCGAGCCCGACGAGGAGATGTTCACCCGCACCGTGTCACCGGAGGCGGCGCCGGACCGGCCGACCTATGTCGAGATCGGCTTCGAGCAGGGCGATCCGGTGACGGTCGACGGCGAGCGCCTCTCGCCCGCCAACCTGCTGCGCCGCCTCAACGACCTCGCCGGTGCCAACGGCATCGGCCGGCTGGACCTGGTCGAGAACCGCTTCGTCGGCATGAAGAGCCGCGGCGTCTACGAGACGCCGGGCGGCACCGTCCTGCTGGCCGCACATCGCGGCATCGAGAGCATCACGCTCGACCGGGGTGCGGCGCACCTCAAGGACGAGATGATGCCGCGCTATGCCGAGCTGATCTACAACGGCTTCTGGTTCGCGCCCGAGCGCGACCATGCTCCAGGCGCTGATCGACAAGAGCCAGGAGAACGTGACCGGCACGGTCCGGCTCAAGCTGCTCAAGGGCAGCGTGCAGGTGGTCGGCCGCAAGTCGCCGCGCACCCTCTACAGCCAGGCCTTCGCGACCTTCGAGAAGGACACGGTCTACAACCAGCGCGACGCCGAGGGCTTCATCCGGCTGAACGCGCTGCGGCTGCGGATCGGCGCGCTGGCCAGCGAGATCGGGCAGGAGCCGTAGACCCCTGCCAGGGCGGGCACCCCACCCGCCCCAGCAGTGCCTGGCCGCTCAGGTCTGCCGGTCGGCAGCCTGACGACCGGAGGCGAACAGGCGCCCCGCCGCGACGGTCTGGCGCAAGAACAGCTGTGTAGCCCGCGACAGGCTCACACGAACATACTCCTGCTGCAGCTCCGCGAGTTCGCGCATGTCGCGGATCGCGGCCATGCGCTTGAACGTCTCGACATTGTGCTCCAGCTGGTCGCGCCCGAGCGTCAGCCAGGCATTTGCCACATCAGCCTCCTCCGCCTGCGCTTGACGCGCGATGGAGCCCGTCCGCTCGCCCGCCTTGCGCACGGTGTCGGCAGCAGCGTCGAGACCATGGCCCATTGCCGCGCGAGTTTCAGCCATCAGATGCTTTCCGGTGGCCCGAGCCTGCTCCGTCTGCTCGCGGGTGATGTCCAGCATGCGCTCACCGGCCTTGGCGCCGCGGTCGGATAGGTCGCGAATCTTATCCGTTCCGGTCCGGTCATTGTCGCCGGTCTTGCCGTTCTCATTGCGATGCGACACGTGTGCCATCATGGCTCCTTCTCTTGCAACTTCAGTGGCAGCGGCCGCGGTTGCGGACCTCACCACCTTCTTGCAATGCAACAAGACCTGCGGCAAGGCGTTCCCGGCAATCAGGACAAATCCGGCTGCAGACAGGTGACAGAACGCATCTGAAATCAGCCTTAGCAGCCTGATATCAAAGGGCAATGCTAAGTCTGCGTTGCGCTTGCACGCTCCTGCAGCCGCATCGGCGAGCAGCCTCCGTCATGGCCGTTTCTTTTTGTTGCGGTGCAGCGGAACGACCCCTCGCCGGTGTCGTTGACTAGGCGAACCAGCCGAGGCGAGGGAGCCCACGATGGCCAAGAAGGCGCACAGCGAAGCAGCCGAAACGATCCTCGTGGCCGAAGAGCGGGCCGTGGTCGGCAAACGGACCCGCATCACAGGCGCGGTCCATGTCAGGACCATCGTCCGCGAGGAGGAACAGCTGATCGATCGGCCGGTCATCGCGGAGGAACTGTCGGTCGAGCGGGTTCCGGTCGACCGCTGGGTCGAGGCTCCGGTCGAGATCCGCCAGGAGGACGACGTCACCATCATCCCCATCCATGCCGAGGTCGTCGTCGTCGAGACGCGCCTGAAGCTGGTCGAAGAGGTGCGGGTCCGCCGCCGCCAAACCATCACCCAGGCCCAAGATCGGGTCCTGCTCCGCAGCGAGGAGGCGGTCGTCGAGCGCCTCGCCGCAGCGGACGAGGCGCGCTGACCCCCGCCTGCGCCTGCGCAACGTCACCATCCCCTTCCAGGAGAATACCATGCCAACCACCATCATCGGTGTCTTCGAATCCAACGTCGTCGGTACCGTGACCAGGGAACTGGTCAAGGCCGGCTTCGCCGAGCGCGACCTCGACATCATCGAGGGCCCGCAGGGCGAGATCGTCACCGCCATCGTCGGCCGCGGCTACGAGCCCGACGACGCGCAGGCTTTCGCCAAGGCGGCAGCATCCGGCCGCAAGCTGCTTGCGGCCAGCGCGTCGGCGTCACGGGTCGACACGGCGGTCGAGGTCATGGAGCGCTATGAGATCGACCTCGAGGCCGAGGACGACGAGGCCGCTGCTGGCGAGGACAGCGTCCAGGTCGTCGAGGAAGAGCTCACGACCGGCAAGCACAAGGTCGCCCGCGGCGGCGTGCGCGTCACCAGCCGGGTGAAGGAGCAGCCGGTCCAGGCCAGCGTGACCCTGCGCGAGGAGCATGTCGAGGCCAAGCGCCGGCCGGTCGATCGCCCGCTGCGGGCCGAGGAGGCCGAGGCGGTGTTCCAGGACCGCACGGTCGAGATGACGGAGACCGCCGAGGAGCTGGAAGTCGGCAAGGAGGCGCGCGTGGTCGAGGAGATCACCTTGGCCAAGCGCACCAGCCAGCGCGAGGAGAAGGTCAAGGATACGGTCCGGCGCACCGAGGTCGAGGTCGAGGAGATCGGCTCGGCGCGCAAGAAGAAGTAGCGAATCGATCGGGGCACTCCCCGGACGGGAGCAGGCCGGCCCGGTTGGCCGGCCTGCATCCGCGTGGTCGTTTTTCCGGTCACGGCTGCTGACGGCCTTCAACCGGGAGCCGGACACGCTAGATTTGGACGACGGCGCCGGGTCGGCGGCACCGCCGCTATTCCGGAAAGGCGCGTTCCAGCTTGTCGCGTGAGCTCCGTGCGCTGCAGACCACGACAGGTACGCCCGCGCGGGCCGTAGCGCTGCGTCGCATCCTGCGCCTGTTCTGGGGCGAGGCCGAACCGCGGCTGCGCCGCCGCATCGTCGTCACCGTCGGGCTGCTGGCGCTGACCGCCCTGGTCAACGCGCTGGTCCCGCTGCTGTTCGCCAGGGCCATCGACGCACTCACCCCCGGCACTGCCGTCTTCGCGGCACCCGCCGCCCTGGTGCTGGCCTACGTCACCGTCCAGTGGCTGGCCAAGGTGCTGAGCGAGGCGCGCTGGGCGCTCTACGGGCCCATCGAGCAGCGCACCCGCCGCCGGCTCGCCCGCCACGCGCTCGAGCACCTGCATTCCCTCTCGCTCTCCTTCCACCTCGGCCGCCGCACCGGCCAGATCAGCCGTGTGCTCGACCAGGGCCTCAACGGTGCCCGCGAGCTCCTGTTCGACGGCGTGTTCCTGATCCTGCCGCTGCTGGCCGAGGTGCTGTTCGTGGCGGCGATCATGCTGGTCCGGCTCGACCTCGTCTTCGCCGCCATCCTCGTGGTCACGCTCTCGCTCTACGCCGTGGCCCTGGTCGTGGGCTCCGAGTGGCTGCGCGCCCACCAGCGCAAGGCCGTGGCCGAAGGTACGGTCGCTCACGGCAAGGCCGTCGACAGCCTGCTGAACTACGAGACGGTCAAGTATTTCGGCAACGAGGCCCATATCTCCGAGCGTTACGACCACTCCCTGGCCCGGGTCGAGAAGCTCACCATCCGCTCGCTGGGCTTCCGCAGCCTGACCGGCATCGTCTTCGCCACCATCCTGGCCCTGGGCACCGGCCTGATCCTGTGGCTGGCCCTGGGCCGGGTCACCGCCGGCACCATGACCCTGGGCGAGCTGGTCCTGGTCAACGCCTACCTGGTCCAGCTCACCCGCCCGATGGAGCGGCTGGGCCAGCTCTACCGCTCGATCAAGCAGGCCTTCGTCGACCTCGAGCAGCTCCTGGAGCTCCTGGCCCTCGAGCCCGAGGTCCAGGACCGCAAGGATGCCATCCAGCTGCCGCCCGGCCCCGGTGCGGTCGCGTTCGAGGGCGTGGCCTTCGCCTACGATCCCGCGCGCCCGATCCTCAAGGGCATCGACCTGCGCCTCGCGCCCGGCCGCCGCCTCGCCATCGTCGGCCCCACCGGTGCCGGCAAGTCCACGATCGCGCGGCTCCTGTTCCGCTTCCACGATCCGACCCGCGGCCGCATCCTGATCGACGGCCACGACCTGCGCGAGCTCACCCAGGCCAGCCTGCGTGCCGCCATCGCCGTCGTGCCGCAGGACACCGTCCTGTTCAACGACACGATCGGCTACAACCTCGGCTTCGGCCGGCCCGACGCCACCCCGGCCGAGATCGAGGCTGCCGCCCGTGCCGCCCAGCTCCACGCCTTCATCGCGGCCCTCCCCGACGGCTACGCGACGCTGGTCGGCGAGCGTGGCCTCAAACTGTCGGGCGGCGAGAAGCAGCGCGTGGCGCTCGCCCGCGCCATCCTCAAGCGCCCCCGCATCCTGATCCTCGACGAGGCCACCTCGGCCCTGGACAGTGCTACCGAGCAGGACGTCCAGACCGCCCTGCGTGCCCTGCCCCACCCGGTCACCACCCTGGTCGTCGCCCACCGCCTCGCCACCATCGTCGACGCCGACGAGATCCTGGTCCTCGACCAGGGCCGCATCGTCGAGCGCGGCACACACGAAAGGCTGCTGGCGCGCGACGGCCTCTACGCCGACCTGTGGCGGCGGCAGTCGACGGAGGTGGCGGACCTGGTCTGAGGTTGAGAACGGGAGCCCGGGCACCGCGGGGCCGGGCTGTCGGACGTGCCTCGTCTGGGTTCGTTCGGGGAGTGGCTTTCGTTTCAATTCAACGGGTTGGCTGGGTTCGTTTGGTTGTGGGCGATTCGCGCGGCGTGGCGGCTCGTCGCGATGTCGGTTGGGCACGCGCCGGAACCGGGTCAGCGTGGTTGAAGGCCGCGAATCCTGAGCGGGGACGCAAGGTGGCGGTGCGCCTTGCAGGTGCGGCGCGGCGACGGGCGAGATCGCGGTCATGCGGGACGGTCCGGCAGGTGGCGAGCGGCCATCAGCCTAGCATGATATAGGAACAAAATCCACAATGTCGACCCGGTGGTCGCGGTCCTCGGATGGGGTAGCGCGGCCGGCTCAGGTGCCTTCCTGGAAACTCTCCTCCCGATCGTAGTAATCGACCGTGGCCTCCGCCCGGACCATCTTGCGCAGCCCGGGCTCGCCCGGCTTGCCCGTCACGACCAGGATCTTCTGCGAATCCGGATACTCGCAGACCTCGACCTCGGCGATCGTCGACAGGGCGAGGTAGCGCAGGTCGGTCCGGCCGGTGTTGATGATCTGGTGTGCCACCTCGGGGCCGCCGGTCGGGCAGGCGATCACGTCGTGCTTGCGCAGCGGGTAGCGCCGGTCGCCGAACCGCAGCTCGCCCTCACCCTCCAGGATCAGGAACATCTCCTCCTCGCCATGATGGCTGTGGAACGGGCACTGCACCTTGCCCGGCGGCAGCACGGTCAGGTTGTAGCCGAGCTGCCGGGCGCCGATGTGGCAGCCGATCGAGCCGCGGCTGGAGGTGAAGCGCCCGTTCTCCTCGACATCGTCGAAGGCGACCTCGTCGAGGTTCATCACCGGCTTCACCATGCTGCGTCTCCCGCGGGGCTGCGCCCCCATCACATCCCAAGACTCCCTCGGGCCAAGCACTATCACCGACGCGCACGTTCCGGCAGATTGGCGTCATGCGCCTCCTCTCCCTCAACTGCTGGGGCGGCCGGATCGGCCTTTCGCTCGTCGACCATCTCGCCGCCGCCGGCGCCGACATCCTCTGCCTGCAGGAGATCGTCCATGCCCCGGACTGCCCGCAGGAATGGCTCATCTATCGCGAGGATGGCGCCGCGCTTCCGCAGCGTGCCAATCTGTTCCGCGAGCTTTGCGCCGCCCTGCCCGGCCACCGCGCCTTCTTCTGTCCCGCCGCCCGCGGCGACCTGTTCCACGGCGAGGCGCCGGTCGCGACCGAATGGGGCCTCGCCACCTTCGTCCGCCGCGACCTCGTCGTGATCGGCCAGGCCCAGGGCTTCGTCCACGGCGACTACGCCGCCACGGGCTGGGGTCCGCACCCCCGCGCCCGCAACGCCCACGTCGTGCGCATCTTCGACCACGCCGTCGGCCGCGCCGTCACCATCGCCCACCTGCACGGCCTGCGCGACCCCGCGGGCAAGGCCGACACCCCCGCCCGCCACGCTCAGGGCGATCGTTTCGCCGCCCTGATCCGTGCGGTGGCGCAGCCCGGCGACGCCGTGATCGCCTGCGGCGACTTCAACCTGCTCCCGGACAGCGAGACCTTCCGCACCCTCGCGGGGCTCGGCCTCGCCGACCTCGTCACGGCCGGCGGCCACACCGACACGCGCACCTCCCACTACCGCAAACAGCCGCGCTGGGCCGACTACCTGCTGGTCAACGACCTGGTCCGCGTCGACCGGTTCGAGGTGGTCGCCGCGCCCGAGGTCTCCGACCATCGGCCGCTGCTGCTCGACTTCGAGCCGGTGCGGGCGTGCGATGCGGGGTAACGCGGGGCGCGCCGAGGGCGCGCCCGTCCGCTCCTTACCCGAGATGCGCAATGATCTCCCGGTAAGCCGCCTCCGGCCACGCCTTCAGCGTCGTCGTCCGGACATAGCCCAGCATCCCCAGGCGCAGCGTGAAGCGCGCCGCGGTGGCGTCGTCGGGTGCCTCGTAGACCAGCACCATGTCGTGCGGCCCCATGGTCAGGTAGACTTGCGCGAACTCGCCGCCCATCTCGCGCAGGAGTGCGCGCGCCCGGTCCAGGCGGGCGGGCGAATCCGTGACGTGCGTGATCCCCTTGTCGGTGTAGTTCACCAGCGCGACGTAGTGCGACATGGCTGCCTCCTCGGAGTGCCGATGGTGAACCCGGCAGGATAAGCCTCGTCGCCCCGGTCGGCCAGCCTCTTTCGTTGGCTATATGATATCTTTCCTACGACGTGCTGCCCGCAGGAGCCGTGACCGAACGCTGGCGGCGGGCGAATGCCGCTTTCCTTCTCGCCTACGGACCCACCCGTCGGCGCGCCTTGGACTTGGCCTGCGCCGCCCTGCGCTTGTCGTCGCGCGAGCCGGAGCTGGGCTTCCAGGCGGCACCGGCGGGTCTGGGAGCGGGTGCCGCGCGCGCGGTGGCGAGGCCCAGCTCCTTGTCCTCGAGCTTCCTGATCTCGTCGCGCAACCGGGCCGCCTCCTCGAACTCGAGATTGGCCGCGGCCTCGCGCATCCTCTTTTCGAGCTGACCGATATAGGCGTGGAGGTCCATGCCGGTGAGCTGTGCGGGCGCGTCCTGGCCGAGGTCGACCGTGACGTAGTCGCGCTCGGCCACCGAGCGGATGATGTCGTTGATCTGGCGCCGGATCGTCTGCGGCGTGATCCCGTTGGCCTCGTTCCAGGCGACCTGCTTGGCGCGGCGGCGGTTGGTCTCGTCCATCGCGGCCTTCAGGCTGCGGGTCATGGTGTCGGCATAGAGGATGACCCGGCCCTCGACGTTGCGCGCCGCCCGGCCGATGGTCTGGATCAGCGAGGTCTCGGAGCGCAGATAGCCCTCCTTGTCGGCGTCCAGGATCGCCACCAGCCCGCACTCGGGGATGTCCAGGCCCTCGCGCAGCAGGTTGATGCCGACCAGCACGTCGTACTTGCCCAGCCGCAGGTCGCGGACGATCTCGATGCGCTCGAGCGTGTCGATGTCCGAATGCAGGTAGCGCACGCGCACGCCCTGCTCGTGCAGGTACTCGGAGAGGTCCTCGGCCATGCGCTTGGTGAGCGTGGTCACCAGGACCCGCAGCCCCCGGTCGCGGCAGTCGCGGCACTCGGCGAGCAGGTCGTCGACCTGGTGCTCGACCGGCCGGACGATGCATTCCGGGTCGATCAGGCCGGTGGGGCGGATGACCTGCTCGGTGAACACGCCGCCGGTGCGCTCGAGCTCCCAGCCCGCGGGCGTGGCCGAGACGAACACGGTCTGGGGGCGCATCACGTCCCACTCGTCGAACTTGAGCGGGCGGTTGTCGATGCAGGAGGGCAGCCGGAAGCCGAAGTCGGCGAGCGTGCTCTTGCGCATGTAGTCGCCCTTGTACATGCCGCCCACCTGCGGCACGGCGACATGGCTCTCGTCGACGAACAGGATCGCGTTCTCGGGGATGTACTCGAACAGGGTCGGCGGCGGCTCGCCGGGTGCCCGGCCGGTCAGATAGCGCGAATAGTTCTCGATCCCCGGGCAGGAGCCCGTGGTCAGGATCATCTCCATGTCGGCCACGGTGCGCTGCTCGATCCGCTCGGCCTCGAGCGGCTTGCCGTTGGCCTGGTAGTAGGCCAGCCGCTCGACGAGCTCGGCCTTGATGCTCTTGACCGCCTCCTGCAGCGTCGGCCGTGGCGTGACATAGTGGCTGTTGGGATAGAGCCGGATCTGGTCGAGCTTGCCGGTGCGCTCGCCGGTGAGCGGGTCGAACTCGGTGATGCTCTCGACCTCGTCGCCGAACATCGACAGCCGCCAGGCGCGGTCCTCCAGGTGGGCCGGGAAGATCTCGATCGTGTCGCCCTTGGCCCGGAAGGCACCGCGGGAGAAGTCGAGCTCGTTGCGGCGGTACTGCAGCTCGACCAGCGCCCGCAGCAGCCGCTGCCGCTCGACCTTCTGGCCGCGCTGCAGGGTCAGGGTCATGCGGGCATAGGTCTCGGGCGAGCCGATGCCGTAGATGCAGGAGACCGAGGCCACGATGATCACGTCGTCGCGCTCGAACAGGGCGCGCGTCGCCGAGTGGCGCATGCGGTCGATCTGCTCGTTGATGCTCGAGGTCTTCTCGATGTAGGTGTCGGTGCGCGGGACGTAGGCTTCCGGCTGGTAGTAGTCGTAGTAGCTGACGAAATACTCGACGGCATTGTTCGGAAAGAACGACTTGAACTCGCCGTAGAGCTGTGCCGCCAGGATCTTGTTCGGCGCCAGGATGATCGCCGGGCGCTGCATCTGGGCGATGACCTGCGCCATGGTGAAGGTCTTGCCCGAGCCGGTCACGCCCAGCAGGACCTGGTCCTTCTCCTCGCGCCGCAGCCCCTCGACCAGGTCGGCGATCGCCTGCGGCTGGTCGCCGGCCGGCTGGAACTCGGAGACCAGCTCGAACCTGCGGCCGCCCTCGGGCCGCTGGATCAGGCCGGGATTGCCGGCCAGCGCCTTGAGCAGGTCGAGCGCTGCCAAGCCTTCGACGGGTTGCATGAGCGAGCTCCAGCACGGGGTCGAACCGGGAACATGCGCTCGCCGGGGCCCGGGCTCAAGGGCCGGCCGCCGTTATCCCGCGCCAGCCACGATCAGGTTCACCGCCTGCTCGGGCAGGATCTGGTCGGTGTTGATGACGAGGTCGTAGTGGGTCGGCAATTCCTGGTCGAGGCCGTAGAAGCGGCGGAAATAGTCGGTCCGCTCGCGGTCGGAATCGCGCACCGCCGCCTCGGCGGTGCCGCGCTCCAGCCCGCTGGCCCAGATCAGCCGCTCGACCCGCTCAGCCGGCGAGGCGGTGATCAGCACCTTGAGCACGCCCTCGCGGCCGGCCAGCGCCATGGAGGCGGCATGCGCCACGATCACGGCCTGACCCTCGCTCGCCACCTCCTCGATCACCTCGCGGATCAGCCCGCGCAGGCGCTCCTCCAGCGTCTGGCCGACGGCGAAGGCGGCCTCGGGGTAGACGGCGTAGTATTGCGGCGCGATGTCGCCCGGCGGCTCCGCGAACGCGATCGACGAGATCAGCCGGCGGATCAGGGACTGCCGCTGCTCGGTCTGCGCCACCTTGGCCGGGTCGATCTCGGCCTTCTCGGCCGCGCGCTGGATGATCTCGGCGTCGATCACCCGCCACCCCAGCCGCTCGGCCACCGCCTGGCCGATCTCCTCGCCACCGGAGGCGAGCGTGCGCGAGATGCAGATGGTCCGGGCGGGCATGGCGGGCTCCCGATGACGACGACGCCACACTGTGCCGCCGCGCAGCCGCATCGTCCACTCTCAACCGAGCCGCCCCGCTCAGGCCGCGAGCAGGCCCGCGATCGCCGCCGGCGGGGTCGGGCGCCCGAGCAGGAAGCCCTGGCCCTCCTGGCAGCCCAGGCGGCGCAGCACCCGCAGCTGGGCCTCGGTCTCGACCCCCTCGGCCACCACCGTCTTGTCGAGCTGGCGGGCCAGGGTGACGATGGTGGCGACGATGGCATCGTCGCGCGCATCGTCGCCGAGATTGCGGATGAACGAGCGGTCGATCTTGAGCACGTCGAACGGCAGCCATTTCAGGTAAGCCAGGGACGACCAGCCGGTGCCGAAATCGTCGATCGCCAGCCTGACGCCCAGGCGCCGCACCTCCTCGATGCCCGGATGGGGCTTGTCCGCCTCGCGCTCCATGTAGGCGCTCTCGGTGATCTCCAGCTCCAGCTGCGACGGGTCGAGGCCGGCCCGGGCCAGGGCGGCGGCGACCTGGGCCGGCAGGTTGGGATGGCGGAACTCCACCGCCGACAGGTTGACGGCGATCCGGACCGGACGGCCGGCGTCGGCCCAGCGCCGGCCCTGCTCGCAGGCGGCGCCCAGCACCCAGCGGCCGATGCCGCCGATCAGGCCGGCGGCCTCGGCCACGGCGATGAACTGATCGGTCGGCAGGCCGCCGAACTCGGGATGGCGCCAGCGCAAAAGCGCCTCGACGGCGCTGACGCGCCGGGTCGCGAGGTCGAACCGTGGCTGGTAGACGAGCGCGAACTGGTCCCGCGCCACCGCATGGCGCAGTTCGCCCTCGAGCCGGCGGCGGACCTCCTGGGCCGAGTGCAGCGCCTGCGAGTAGAGCGCCACCCGGTCCTTGCCGGCGCCCTTGGCGAGGTAGAGCGCGGCATCGGCCGCCCGCAGCAGCGTGTCGGCGTCCTTGCCATGCTCGGGAAACAGGGCGGCACCGACGCTGACGGTGATGGGCACCTGGCCATGGTCCAGGTCGAAGGGCGGCCGGCAGGCGTCCAGCACGCGCTGGGCCACGACCACTACCTCGTCCACGCCGCCCAGATCGGGTGCCACCAGGGCGAACTCGTCGCCGCCGAAGCGTGCCACGGTGTCCGAGCCACGAACCGCCGCCTGGACGCGGCCGGCAAGCTCACGCAGCAGGTGATCGCCCGCCGGATGGCCGAAGCTGTCGTTGACGTCCTTGAAGCGGTCGATGTCGAACACCAGCACGGCGGTCTTGGTGCCGTAGCGTGTCGAACGCGCCAGGGACTGCTCGATGCGGTCGGCCAGCAGCAGGCGGTTGGGCAGGTTGGTGAGCGGGTCGTGGGCCAGCAGGTGGCGGACGCGATCCTCCGAGCGCCGCCGCTCCGCGACCTCGCGCAGCAGGGCCGTGTTCGTGGCCTGCAGCTCCATGGTCCGCGTGGCGACCGTCGACTCCAGCCCCTGGCGCGCATCGTCCAGCCGGTGCACCAGCGCGGCGTTCTGGAGATGGATCTCCGCGGCGCGGCGCAGCGTACGGTGCACCTGCCAGCCGACCGCGGACAGGCCGGCGGCGTAGAGCAGGGTGATCGCCGCCATGGCGCGCTGGGTCGGGTCCACGGTGGCGCTCAGCTGCACGGCGTAGGGCAGCAGCGCCGCCCAGATGAAGACGAAGAAGGCCGGGGGATGGGCGGGCAAAGCCGTGATCGAGCCCGCCGACATCCCGGCGAGCACGAACGGCACCAGCATGGCGGCAGGGGCACCGTCGTCGCGCATGGGCAGGAGCCCGGCGGCACCCCAGACCAGGCCGGTCACCGCGCTGGCGAGGGTGAGCAGGCCCGGGAGACGGCGGACGACGCCGGGATGATTGCGCCGCACGGCGTACCAGATCGCCACGCGGGACGCCTGCGCCAGCAGCATCGCCGAGAGCCAGGACCAGAGGATTAACGGCGGTGCCGCACCGGCCAGCGCCAGCGCGGCAAAGGCCGCGAGCAGAAAATTGATGGCCGCGAGCAGCGGCTGGCGGTCGAGGAAATCGACGAGCAACAGCCGCGCCGGATCGCTGGCCGTCATCCGGTCCGCCTCGGCGGCCGGTGGCCAGACGGGATCGTGCTGCGGTCGACGTCGAATGGTCCTTGTCTCCCCGTCGGCGAGGACCGGGGTGGTTTCCTCAACCATCGGACATACCAGCTTCAGCGGTCGGCGAGAACATCACCGTAGCGCCAAGCGCGCTGCCGATTGGTGGCCGAAGCCGTCCGCTCAGGGCAGGAGCTGCGTCGACGTGGTCCGGGTGAACGAGCGGCTGAACGGAATCCGGAGCACGTGATCGAAATCCTGGCCGTCGCGCGGCACACCGACCAGGTTGTCGATCACGCGGGCGAACTCGGGCGGCATCAGCTCGCGGCCCCGGCGCTCCCCATTCAGGCGGGCCAGCTCCTGGATGCAGGCTTGCCAGGCGGCATCGTCCTGGATGTCGTCGCCGGTGACATCGGCTTGGCGCTGGTAGACGATCGTGGTGGCCGAGGGCGTGCAGGTCCGGTCGCCCGAGACGCCCATGATCAAGCCGTCGAGGACGTCCGCCATCGGTGCCGTGACGCCGCTCAGGACCATGGTCAGGATCTCGTCGAGACGGGTGGTCTCCTCCACCAGGACGAACAGCTGGCCGCGCAGGAGGAGGGCCTCGCCGCGGTAGGTGAACAGCCCGTCGCTGCAGCGGGCGGCCAAGCGATCGCCCTCGATCCGCAGCATCAGGCCCTGCACCACCACCATCCCGTTGTTGGCGTAGGCCTTGCGGAATCCGACATAGAGGCCCGGGAACACCAGGCCCTCCCGCGGCACCACGGTGCGGGAGACCGCAACGGTAGCGAGCTCCAGCATGGGCGCGTCGGCAGGCGGCGCCGGCGCCTGAACGGCCGCCGCAGGCGCACCGACCGCGCGGGCGAACTCCGGATAGTCGAGTTCCCAGGTGAGCAAAGAGAAGAACCCTGGCAGCTCCTGTCGGAACAGGTTGGTGACCAGGGTCAGATTGTGTCCCGAGGGCCGTACGGCATCGTTGAGCCATCGGCTCACAACCGACTTGTCGACGCCGACCGACGCCGCCAGCCGACCGCGGCTGATGTTCGCGATCTTCATCACCAGTCCGAGCTTGTCACCGAACTGCTGCAAGAAATCCCACCTACCCCGCGCGCCGGGTGCAGCGTAGGTGCGCCCGAAATTCGATGCAACCAAATGCACCGAGTTGCACGGCCTTGTGTACCCCCGTGCGCCATGCGGTGCACGCCGGCGCGTCGCCAATCCCACACCGCACAATGATGACTCGACTAATTTCGCGGCACACGAAGCACATGGCCAGAAGGCAGCGAGTATCATGGTGGTCAAGATCGGGACATTCGGCAACGACCTGCTGATCGGGTCGAACGCAGCGGACAGCCTGCAGGGCTCGTTCGGCAACGACGAACTGCGCGGCTTGGGCGGCAATGACGTCCTGGCCGGGGGCGGCGACGATGACACGCTCAACGGCGGTGCGGGCGACGACAGCCTGTTCGGCGACGGTGGCAACGACACGGCCATCTTCACCACCTCGAGCGACGTCATCGTCAATCTCGACAGCGGTGACGCGAGCTCAAGCGGGCTCGGCGACGATACGCTCAGCGATATCGAGAACGTCACGACCGGCTCCGGCGACGACTTCATCGACGGCAGCAATCTTGCCAACGTCATACGCGCTGGCGGCGGCAACGACTTCATCCTGGCCCTAGAGGGTGCCGACACGGTCTATGGCGACAATGGCGCCGACTTCATCGGCGGCGGCGAGGGTATGGACACGCTCTACGGCGGCGCCGGCGCCGACTTCCTCAACGGCGAGGAGGACCACGACATCGTCGACGGCGGCGGCGGCGCCGACGAGATCTACGGCGGCGACGGCAACGATCTGCTGGTCGGCGGTGGCGGGGCCGACACGTTCGTGTTCCAGCCCGATGACAGCGGCGTCGGCACGGGCAACCGCGACTTCGTAGCCGACTTCAGCAAGGCGCAGAACGACAAGATCGATCTGAGCATCTTCGACGATCTCGACTTCATCGGCGAGAGCGGCTTCAGCGCACCCGATCAGGTCCGTTTCTTCCACAGCAACGGCAACACGGTCATCGCCCTCAACACCGCCGGCAACTCGGGCGCCGAGATGCAGATCGAGCTCGACGGTACGATCAACCTGATCGCGGGTGATTTTCTGTTTCTGAGCGCTGCGTCATCATTAGGGAGCAACGGCACATGACGATCAAGTTCGGCAACAACGGCAACAACACGCTCAATGGCACCGCGGCATCGATTTCCTCTACGGCCTCGGCGGCGACGACACGCTCTATGGCCGAAGCGGCAACGACGAACTGCACGGCGGGGCCGGCGACGACGAGCTCCATGGTGGCGGCGGCATCGACACGGCGGTGTTCAGCACGGCGCAGGATGTGGAAGCCAGCCTGCTGGGCGCGGGCTACGGCTGGTCGCTCGATCTGGGCTTCGACCTCCTCTACGGCATCGAGAACCTGATCACCGGCTCGGGCAACGACATCGTCTCGGGCGATGAGAACGCCAATCTCCTGAGCACCGGCGGTGGCCATGACGACGTCGACGGCGACGAGGGCGACGACGTGCTGTTGGGCGGTGCCGGCAATGACACGCTGGAAGGCGGCACCGGCAACGATATCCTCCGCGGCGGCAGCGGCCATGACGATCTGATCGGCGAGCAGGGCGACGACGTGCTGGAGGGTCAATAGCGGTAACGACTGGCTCTACGGCGTTGCGGGCGTCGATCTCATGACCGGCGGTACGGGTGCCGACACCTTCGTCGTGACTCCCGGTCATTCGGGAACGAGGTTCGGCAGCCGGGACATCGTCACCGACTTCAGTCAGGGCGAGGGCGACCAGTTCGAGTTCTTCGGCTATCGATGCCATGGACTTCATCGGCACCGACCCCTTCTCGGGCGCCGAGCAGGCGCGCTACGTCCAGAATGGCGGCAAGACGTTCCTGCAGATCAACGAGGACGCCGACGCAGCGGCCGATTCGGTGATCGAGCTCGACGGCCTGATCGACCTGACCGTGGCCGACTTCGTGTTCCTGATCTAAGCCGTTGTCAGGGCGATACGCCGGCCCCTACCATCGGCACCGTCGCCGCAGGGAGGCTGGTGCTTGGGTGAGGCTTGGTCGTTCGCGCGTCGGGTGATGGTCGTGACCGGTGCCGCGCAGGGCATCGGCGAGGCCACCGCCAGGTTGATGGCCGAGCGTGGGGCGGCGGGCCTCGCGCTCGTCGACCGCAACGCCGAGCGGCTCGGCGAGGTGGCACGGTCGATCGCAGCCTTGGGCTGCCCGACCGAGGCCATCGTCGCCGACCTCGCCGACGTCGCGGCGTGCTTCGCCGCGATCGACCAGGCGGGCGCCCGCTTTCGGTCGCTGCACGGGCTGATCAATGCCGCCGGGCTGACCGATCGCGGGACCATCGACGACACGACGCCCGAGCTGTTCGACGCCATCTTCGCGGTCGACGCGCGGGCACCCTTCTTCCTGATCCAGCGGATCATGCCCTGGTTGCGCCGGGCGGGGGGCGGGACCATCGTCAACGTGGTCTCGATCACGGTCCATGGCGGCACGCCGCAGCTGGCCGCCTATGTCGGCGCCAAGGGTGCGCTCGCCGCCATGACCAGGAACATCGCGGCCGCGGTGGCCCGCGACCGGGTCCGGGTCAACGGGCTCAACCTGGGTTGGACCGTCACCCCCGGCGAGCACACGGTGCAGATGCAGACCCACGGCCGGCCGCCGGGCTGGGACGAGGCGGTCGGCGCAGCACAGCCCTTCGGCCGGCTCCTCGCGCCGCTCGATGCGGCCCGGGCCATCGCGTTCCTGGCCTCCGACGAATCGGGCCTGATGACCGGGGCGCTGGTCGACTTCGAGCAGCAGGTCATGGGCGCCTACCCACTGGTCGAGCCATGAGGACCACAGTCGTCGCGGCCTGCCTTCTGCTCGCCGTGGCACCCGTGCGGGCGCAGGGCGAGGCCGACATCGAGGCCGGCCGCAAGCTGGCCGAGCTGCACTGCTCGCGCTGTCACGCGGTGGGCGACACGGGCGCGAGCCTCATGGAAGGAGCGCCGCCCTTGCGCGACCTGAAGCTGCGCTACCCGATCGAGGACCTAGCCGAGGCGCTGGCCGAGGGCATCTTCACCGCCCACCCGCAAATGCCGGTGTTCACCTTCTCCGCCGAGCAGGTCGACGACCTTCTGGCCTATCTCGACAGCCTGGAGTAGGGCTGCGGGCCTCCACGGGGAGGTCTTGATGTTCACGCACCCGGAGTATGATGGCCACGAGGCCGTGCTCCACGCGCACGACCCGGCCACCGGCCTCAAGGCCATCGTGGCGATGCACAGCACCAGGCTGGGTCCCGCCTTCGGCGGCTGCCGGATGTACCCTTACGCCGATCCGGCCCAGGCGCTGACCGACGCGCTGCGGCTGTCCAGGGGCATGACCTACAAGGCGGCGATCTGCGAGCTTCCCTATGGCGGCGGCAAGTCGGTGGTCCTGGCCGATCCGCGCCGCGACAAGACACCCGCGTTGCTGCGTGCCATGGGCCGGGTGATCGAGAGCCAGGGCGGGCGCTACATCACGGCCGACGACGTCGGCACCACGCTGGCCGATCTCGCGGTCATGCGCGAGGTCACCCGCCACACCGCCGGCGCCACCGCCGCCGCCCAGGAGCCTTTGGCGGTCACCGCCTACGGCGTGCTGATGGCGATCGAGGCGGCCGTCCGCCACTACTATCAGCGCGCGGACTTCGAGGGCCTGCGCTTCGCGGTGCAGGGGCTGGGCAATGTCGGCTACCCCCTGTGCGAGCATCTGCGCGCCCGCGGGGCGGCGCTGGTCGTCAGCGACGTGGATGCGGCCCGGACCGCCCGGGCCGCCGCGGAACTGGGGGCCGAGGTCGTGGGGCCGGAGGCGATCTACCACCAGCCGGTCGACGTGCTGGCACCCTGCGCCCTGGGGGCCGTGCTCAACGACCGCACGATCCCGTGCCTGCGGGTGCGCCTGGTCTGTGGCGGCGCGAACAACCAGCTGGCCGAGCCGGGGCATGACGCGCTGCTGGCGGCGCGCGGCATCGCCTACGTGCCGGACTATCTCGCCAATGCCGGCGGGGTGATCGACTTCCACCAGGAAAGCATCGACGACAGCCCGGCCGCGGTGCTGGCCTCGGTCGAGCGCATCCGCGACATCACCGCCACCGTGCTGGCGCGGGCCGCCGCTTCCGGCGAGACGCCCCTCCAGGTGGCCGACCGGATCGTGCGCGACCGCATCCGCGCCGCTTAGGAAGACGACATGGCGACTTGCGGCGAAATGCTGGTGCGGCTGCTCGAGGGCTACGGGGTCGACACCGTGTTCGGCATCCCGGGCGTCCATACGGTCGAGCTCTATCGCGGCCTGCCGGCGACGAAAATCCGCCACGTCACCCCGCGCCACGAGCAGGGGGCGGGCTTCATGGCCGACGGCTACGCCCGGGTGAGCGGCAAGCCCGGGGTGTGCTTCATCATCACCGGCCCGGGCATGACCAACATCCTGACCGCGATGGGCCAGGCCTACGGCGATTCCATCCCGATGCTGGTGATCTCGGCGGTCAACCGCACCGAGCAGCTGGCGATGGCCCAGGGCCGGCTGCACGAGCTGCGCTCGCAGCAGGCGGTGGTGGGAGGCGTGGCGGCGTTCAGCCACACCGTCCTGCACCCGAGCCAGTTGCCCGAGGTGCTGGCGCGCGCCTTCGCCCTGTTCGCCAGCGCCCGGCCGCGCCCGGTGCACATCGAGCTGCCGATCGACGTGATCACCGCCCAGGCCGACGATCTGGACCTGGTCCCGCGGCCCCTGCCCGGTCGCGCCGCACCCGAGCCCGCCGCCATCGCCCGTGCCGTGGACCTGCTGGCGACAGCGAAGACGCCGCTCATGGTGCTGGGCGGCGGTGCGGTGGCGGCGGCGGACGAGGCCCGGGCCCTGGCCGAGCATCTGGGCCTGCCGGTGATCAACACGGTCAACGCCAAGGGCATCCTGCCGCCCGGCCACCCGCTGCATGCCGGCGAGAACATGGCCTGGCCGCCGGTGCGCGCGGCGTTGCGCGCGGCCGATGTGGTGCTCGCGGTCGGTACCGAGTTCGGCGAGACCGAGATGTACCCCGGCCCGGAGCCGCTGCGCTTCGACGGCGCCCTGATCCGCGTCGACATCGACCCGGAGCAGCTGATCCGCGGCTTTCCGGCGACCGTGCCCATCCTCGGCGACGCCGGCCATGCCTTGCGGGCGTTGCGGGCGGCCCTGCCCGCCGGCGGCGCCGACGGCCCGGCCCGCGCCCAGGCGCTGCGCGAGCAGTTGCCGGCCTTGTGGTGGCCGGCGGTGCGCACGCACCAGAGGTTCCTGGGCACGGTGCTGGCAGCCCTGCCCGATGCGATCCTGGTCGGCGATTCGACCCAGCCGGTCTATGCCGGCAACCAGTTCGTCCAGCCGGCGCGGCCCCGCTCCTGGTTCAACTCGAGCACCGGCTACGGCACGCTGGGCTACGCGCTGCCGGCGGCGATCGGCGCCAAGCTCGCCGCACCGGACCGGCCGGTGGTGGTGCTGGTGGGCGATGGCGGGCTGCAGTTCAGCCTGCCCGAGCTGGCCTCGGCCATGGAGGCGAGAGCACCGGTGATCGTGCTGGTCTGGAACAACCATGCCTATGGCGAGATCAAGACCTACATGGTCGATGCCGGCATCGCGCCCATCGGCGTCGATCTCTACACGCCCGACCTCCTGGCGATCGCGCGCGGCTATGGCTGCTTTGCCGAGCGCGCCCGGGACCACGCCGATCTCACCCGGCTGCTGGCCGATGCCAGCGGTCGTGCGGTCACCAGCGTCATCGAGGTGATCGAGGCGGAGCCGTTCGTCCTGGCTTGAACCGGCCGGGGCTCGCCTTGGCAGGGCGCGCATCCCAGCTATAATGGTGAGCGGGCTTCGGGCGGCCAAGCATGCTCGTGGCTCGGTTCCTGCCATACCCACGACGCAGCCGGGCGCGGCCCATCCCCTGCCGCGGGCCGCTACGCGCGCCGATTCCCAAAGGAGATCGAACGATGGCGTTCAAGCCGAACTACAATCAGCAGCGCAGCGAGCGCAATCGGATCAAGGAGGCGAAGAAGCAGGAGAAGCTGCAGAAGCGGGAAGAGGAAGTGGCCAAGCGCAAGGCCGCCCGGGACGCTCAGCCCGCCGACGACACCACGCCCGAGACCGAGTAAAAGGCAAGACCCCTATGGCCCGCAAGAAACAACCGCCCACCCCCAGCGGCTTCGTCCTGTTCGACGTGTTCTACCAGGACGGGTCCCGTACCTCGAACCGCAAGGTGCCGAGTTCCGAGGTCGGAGGACTGGACGGCGACGATCCGGCCCGCGCCTTCATCGAGGCGCAGGACCGCGCGATCGCGGAACGCTCGGGCAACCCGCGCGGCCCGATCAAGACCATCGCACGGTCGGCCAGCTAGCTCCAGCGCATACAGATTATATCGCCTCTCGTCAGGAACAAATGCCAGCTCCGCAGGTTGATTGAAGAGATCCAAATAACCCGGGTCTCTTCAATCGCCTTGTGCGGAGATGGCTCTCATGTTATGCTGCGCATTGCAAATCGTTGCATCGTTTTCGCATCGATGGAAACTTGAGGTCGCAGCGTGAGAATTGCCCAGATAGCGCCACTCTACGAAGCTGTACCTCCACGCCTCTATGGCGGGACTGAGCGGATCGTGGCGCATCTCACCGACGCCCTGGTCGATCTCGGCCACGATGTCACGCTGTTCGCCAGCGGCGAGGCCCGCACCCAGGCCAAGCTTGTGGTGGCTCGTGACCAGGCGATCAGGCTCGATCCGAGCCCGCTCAAGTCCGACCTCGCCAGCCATCTGGCGATGATGCACGAGCTGTCCTTGCGCCGGCACGAGTTCGACGTGATGCACTTCCACGTCGACATGGTGCACTTTCCATTCTTCGAGGCCGACGCAGGGCGGACGATCACGACGCTGCATGGCCGGCTCGACCTCAAGGATCTGGGCGGCGTGTACACGCGCTGGCCGAGTTATCCCTTGGTCTCGATCTCCGACGACCAGCGCCGCCCGCTGGCGGACGCGAACTGGCTCGCGACCATCCCGCACGGGCTGGCAGCGGACAGCTACTCCTTCACCGCGGTACCGGATCGGCCCTATCTCGCCTTTCTGGGTCGGATCTCGCCGGAAAAGCGCCCCGATCGCGCCATCGAGATCGCCAAGCGCGCCGGGATGCGCCTCAAGATCGCCGCCAAGGTCGATCAGGCCGACCTGGCCTACTTCCACGAGAAGATCGAACCGCTGCTCGACCATCCGCTGATCGAGTTCATCGGCGAGATCGGCGACGACGAGAAGGCCCTGTTCCTGGGCAACGCGAAGGCGCTCCTGTTCCCGATCGACTGGCCGGAGCCGTTCGGCCTGGTGATGATCGAGGCGATGGCCTGCGGCACGCCGGTGCTGGCGTGGCGGTGCGGCTCGGTGCCCGAAGTGGTCGAGCACGGCATCAGCGGGTTCATCGTCGACGGCATGGACGAGGCGGTGGCCGCCGTCGGCCGCCTCGATCGCCTCGACCGGCGTCGGGTCCGCGCGTGCTTCGACCGGCGCTTCTCGGCCGAGGTCATGGCGCGCAACTATCTGCGCCTCTACTGGCGCCTCTATCGCGACACGCAGAACGCACGCACGCGTCCCGCCGCCCTCGAACTCGCCGGATGATGGGCGACGCCGAACCGGCCAACGACGCGACGCGGACGCCGGCGCGGCTGTTCGCCCTCAAGCAGGGTGACACCTTCGTCGTCGCCGATGCCTTCGGCGACATCGCCGGCGAGGGCGACGGGCTGTTCCATGACGACACCCGCCTCCTGTCGCGCTTCCGGCTGACCATCGGCGGGCGACCGCTGGAGCTGCTGGGCGGGGCGGTCAGCGAGGACAATGTCGTCTTCACCGCCAACCTCACCAACCGCCCCCTGCCCCCGATCGGCGGCCAGTCCACGCGCCAGGGCGTGATTCATCTCGAGCGCAGCCGGCTGATCTGGGAGGACCGCCTCTACGAGCGGCTGCGCCTGCGCAATTTCGGCCAGGTGGACGCCACGCTGTCCCTGCGGCTGGAGTTCGCGGCCGACTTCCGCGACATGTTCGAGGTCCGTGGCCTGACCCGCGCCACGCGCGGGCGCACCTTGGCGGCCGTGGTCGACGCGGACTTCGGTCGTGCTGAGCTACGAGGGTCTGGACGGGCTGGTCCTCGCCTCGACCCTCACCTTCGGCCAGCGCCCGGACCACCTGGCACCGGGCTTCGCCGACTTCGCACTCACGCTCACCTCGAACCTGCGCACCGACATCTTCTACGAGGTCGGGCTCACGGCGGCCGAGCCCCCGTCGCGCCGGCGCTTCCGGACAGCCGCCGCCAGGGCAAGGCTGGCAGCGCGCGCGGTCCGGCGGCGCGGCGCGCGGGTGCAGACTTCGGGCCGGGTGTTCAGCGAGTGGCTGAGCCGGTCGCGGGCCGATCTGGCGCTGCTCACCACCGAGTTCCCGACGGGCCCCTACCCGTATGCCGGAATCCCCTGGTTCTCCACCGCGTTCGGCCGGGACGCCATCGTGACGGCCCTGCAGCTTCTGTGGCTGGATCCGTCCCTGGCGCGGGGCGTGCTGCGCTATCTGGCGGCGCACCAGGCGACCGAGACCTCGCGCTTCACCGACGCGGCACCCGGCAAGATCATGCACGAGACGCGCAAGGGCGAGATGGCCCGTCTGCGCGAGCTGCCATTCGGCCGCTACTATGGCGGCGTCGACACCACGCCTCTGTTCGTCATGCTGGCCGGCGCCTATGCCGACCGCACCGGCGACCAGGCCCTGGTCGACGAGTTGTGGCCGGCACTCCTGGCCGCGATGCAGTGGATCGAGGGCGATGGCGATTCGGACCGTGACGGGTTCGTCGACTATGCCCGCGGCGAGGCCACCGGGCTCGCCAACCAGGGCTGGAAGGACAGCGAGGATTCGGTCTTCGACGCGGCCGGCCACGACGTGGTCGGGCCCGTCGCCCTGGTCGAGGTCCAAGGCTACGTATTCGCCGCGTTCCGGGCCATGGCCGAACTCGCGGCACGGCGCGGCGAGCCCGTCGACGCATGTGCCGCTTGGCAAGCCAAGTCCGAGCGGCTGCGTCGGGCGGTGGAGGAGCGGTTCTGGGTCGAGGAGATCGGCAGCTACGCTCTGGCGCTCGATGGCCAGGGCAGGCCCTGCCGGGTTCGCGCCTCCAATCCGGGCCACCTGCTGTTCACGGGCCTGCCCGCACCCGAACGCGGCGCGCGCGTCGCGGCACAGCTCCTGGGCACCGCGTTCCGCACCGGCTGGGGACTGCGCACGCTGGGGCGCGACGAGCCGCGCTACAATCCGATGTCCTACCACAACGGCTCGGTCTGGCCGCACGACACGGCGCTGTGCGCGGCCGGGATCGCGCGCTACGGCGCGCGCCGGGGGACGGCGGTGCTCCTCAGCGACATGTTCGAGACCGCGGTCAAGTTCCAGATGCGGCTGCCCGAGCTGTTCTGCGGCTTCCCACGGCGGCCGGGCGAACCGCCGATCGCCTATCCGGTGGCCTGCCTGCCGCAGGCCTGGGCGGCGGGCTCGGTGTTCATGATGCTGCAGGCCTGCCTGGGGCTGACCATCGACGGCTGGCGTGGCGAGATCCGGGTCGAGCGCCCCTGCCTGCCCGTCGGGATCGACCGGTTGACCGTTCGCCAGCTCGCCGTAGGCGAGGCACGCGTGGACCTCACCTTCCAGCGCGTCGGCGAGCGCGTCGCGGTCTATCCGGAGGGCCGGGAAGCCGTCCAGGTGCCGATCACGGCCCTGGTCTGAGCCGGCGTCAGCGGCGGCCGGCGCGCAGCGTCCAGGGGACCAGCTCCTCCAGCAGCCCGGTGACGGCGGCGTCGAAGGCGGCGACGGCGGCCGCGTTCGAGCGCTCGGCCGCGGGTACCCGCTGGGCGAACTCCTTCGATCCCACGACCTCGCGCCCCGGCAGCCGCAGCAGCCGGGCATTGAGGCCAACCGCTGCCGCCAGCCCCTCGCCCTCCTGGCTCGAGCTGGAACGTATCGAGCGTGGACTGGAGCATGTAGCGGCTGGGCAGGTCGTCGCGTTCGGTACCGACGCCCTTGAGCCGGCCCGAGGCCTGGAACGCCTGGACCATCGCGAACTGGAGCATGGCGGACGGCCGGTCCGACCAGGTGACGTCGGCGACCCGGTCGATCCGGCCTTGCTGCATGATCACCATCCGGTCGGACTCCAGCGCCCCTGCCGCCTCGGGTTCGGTGACCACCAGCACCCAGTCGGCGCGCGGCAGGTCGTCGGGGAACACTGGGTTGGCCATCAGCCGGTATTCGCTGGGCGGCGCGTCCTTGCGCGCCTCCAGGACACCGCCGCAGCCCGCGAGGAGCAAAGGCGCGGCGGCGGCAAGCCGGATGGCGCCACGGCGATGGGTCGTCGTCATTGCAGCCTCACCCCTTGCGCCGCAGGGTCGCCCAACAGGAACCGTTCGGGGTCCTGCCGCAGGTCGCGGACGGTCCGATTGATCTCGCCGACCGTGCGGTCCATGTCCTTGATCAGCCCCTGCAGCTCGGGCAGCCCGGTCTGGGCGAAGCCCACCACCGGTGCGCGGGCCTGGCCAACGACGCTGACCAGCTCGTCGCCGAGCTTGCGGGCGCTGAGCAGCGCCGCCTCCAGGTCGCGCAGCGTCTTGGCGACCGGCGCCTCGGGGCCGCCCACCAGATCGCCCACCGAGGTCATCGCCCGATCGGCCTGCGCCACCACCTTCGGGATGCCCGCCGCCGCCTGGTCGAGGTTGGCGAGCAGGGGCGGGATGCGCTCCAGCGCCTGCATCAGCGGCCCGTCGGGCTCGGCCAGCGTGGTCGCCAGCCGCGACATCGAGCGCAGGCCGCTGGCCAGCTCCTGGGCATTGTCGTCGCCGGCCATGGCGTTGATCAGGTCGAGCGTCTGGACCAACCCGGTCTGCAGCCGCGGCGCGTCGACCACGAGCTTGTTCAACGTCTGCTGGAAATCGTCCTGCAGGGACGGGATCGATGGAATCTCCGGGTAGTCCGTGACGTTGCCGACCACGGCGATCGGCGTGCCCGGAAACAGGTCGAGGCCGACATAGAGCTGGCCGGTGATGAGGCTCTCCAGCTCGAGCTGGGCGCGCAGGCCCTTCTCGATCATGGCCTGCATGGTACCTCCGCCGACATCCGCCGCCTGGACCGCGCCGCGGCGGATCTCGACCACGACCGGGATGTCCACCGTCTTGCGGGTGTCGCGGTAGACCGCACTGATCGAGACCACCTGGCCGATCGGCACGCCGCGGAACTTGACCGGGGCGCCGACCTGCAGGCCCTCGAGCGACCCGTCGAAGTAGATCACGTAGCGGGCGACGTCGCGGAAGAACAGGCCGCTGCCGAAGACGACGGCAAGCCCGATGGCGATCGCGATCGCACCCAGGACGAAGGCACCGACCGCGGTGGCGTTGGCGCGGGTGGTCATCGCACCGCTCCCGCCGGTGCCGTGGCCTCGCCGCCGCTGAGGAAGGCCACGAGCTCGGCGTCCTTGCTCTCCGCCAGGAGCTGCTTGGGCGGGCCGATGGCGGTCATGGTGTGGGTGGCGGCGTCGAGATAGACCACGCGGTCGGCGACGCGGAAGATGCTCGCCAGCTCGTGGGTGACGATGACGAAGCTCATGCCCAGCGTTCTCCGCAGATCCAGGATCAGGTCGTCGAGCCGGTGCGAGGTGACCGGGTCCAACCCGGCCGAGGGTTCGTCGAGGAACAGGAGGTCGGGATCGAGCGCCATGGCGCGCGCGATCGCCGCCCGCTTGGCCATGCCGCCGCTGATCGCGGCGGGGAAGAAGTCCTCGAACCCGGCGAGACCGACCAGGGCCAGCTTGTAGGCGGCGACCTCGCGGGCACTGCGCTGGTCGAGGCCGGTATAGAGCAGGAGCGGCAGCGCGGTGTTGTCGGCGAGGCTCATCGAGGTCCACAAGGCGCCGCCCTGGTACATCATGCCGAAGCGGCGGATCAGGGCCGCCTGCTGGTCGGGCGTGGACTCCCAGAAGCTACGGCCCTCGATGCGCACGCGGCCCTTCAGGGGAGGCAGGAGGCCGGTGAGGACGCGCAGGAGCGTGCTCTTGCCGCAACCGCTGCCGCCGATGACGCAGACCACCTCGCCCGGCGCCACGGCGAAGTCGAGATCGTGCTGCAGGACCCGGCTGCCATAGCCGTAGGACAGGCCCTCGACCGCGAGGCGCGGCGGCTCAGGCGATGCCGAGGACATTGAACAGCAGGTTGATGGCGGCATCGGCGACGACGATGCCCACGATCGAGGTGACCACGGCCGAGGTGGCGGCATTGCCGACCGCGGCCGCGTCCTGGCCGCAGCGCATGCCGCGCAGGCAGCCCGCGAGCGCCACGATGGCGCCGAACACGGCCGCCTTGAACACGCCGCCGGCGAAGTCCTCGATCCCGATCATCAGGCGCATCTGCTGCGCATAGAGGATCGGGTCGATGTCGAACATCGCCACGCCGATCAGCCCGCCGCCGAGAATGCCCATCAGCATGGCGTAGAGGGCGAGCAGCGGCAGCATCAACATCAGCGCCAGCATGCGCGGCACCACCAGGAACTGCATCGGGTTGATGGCCAGCGTGCGCTGGGCGTCGATCTCCTGGTTGACCTGCATGGTGCCGAGTTCGGCCGCGAACGCCGCACCGGTGCGGCCGGCCATGATCACGGCCGCCATCAAGGGGCCCATCTCCTGCGCCATCCCGGTGGTGACCAGGTTGGCGACGTAGATCTGGGCGCCGAACATGGCGAGCTGGCTCCCGCCGCTGAGCCCCAGGATGACCCCGGCCAGAAGGCCGATCAGGGTGACGATCGGCAGGGCCGCCGGTCCGGCCTGGTAAAACACGCGGGCAACGTCCTCGGCCCGGTACTGCGCGCGGCCGCGCAGCACGTCGCCCAGGGCCAGGACGACCTCGCCGATGAAGCTCACCGTGTCGACCATGCGGTCCCAGGCGCCGATGGCCCACATACCCAGCCGCGCCACCGGGTTCGCGCGCGTGCCACTCGCGGCTTCGGTACGTGGCGGCACGGCCAGCGCGATCGCCAGCAGGCGCTGCAGACCTTCGGGTGCCGTGTCCGCAGCGAGCACGGCACCGCGTGCGCGGGCGCCGGTGGCCAGCGCGTAGAGGAACGCCGGCAGCACCGAATCCCACCGGCCGAGGTCGGACAGGTCGAGGGTGAGCCGGTCGAAGGGACCCTTGCGTGCCGCATCGGCGAGCACGGCCGCCGCATCCGGCAAAGGCGTGGCCAGCGTCCAGTCGCCGCTCAGGCGCACCGGAACCACCGAACCCTGGGCCGCACCGACGCTGGCGGACGGCGCCATGTTTCCCTGTTCCCCCATTCGCCGAGATCTAGAGTCCGCGCGGCCGCTTCTCAACCGTCTTTGCGCATCCGAAACGCCTATGCTAGGGCAATCCGCGATAAACTGGACCAGAGCGACAACCGGGAGGCTAAAGTAGCGTGGCAGGGCTCCACGGAGTTGCGGAGGCCGCGCTCCGCCAGACCGGGTGGTCCAGACGTCGCCCGGGCGACCATCGGGCGGCAGTCGGTCGCGGTCGACGCAACATCAGGGAAGCAAACATGCCACGCGCCTATGCCAGCACGGTGCTCAACGCACCGGCCAAGGAAGTCTGGGCCGTCATCGGCGAATTCGATGCGCTGAAGGCGCGCTTCGGCGGCTGACCGAACCGGGCAATCCATAACAAGGTGCTGCATCCCCGCTGCCGACCCACCACCGGGTTGGCCCAGCGGTAGGATGCGGCGACGGGCCTCCGCCCCGCAAACGGGCATGCAGCAAGGATCGCCAATGAACGACCTGTTCCACGCGCGGCAGTTCCTTCTCGGACCGCGCCCCGATCCTCGTCTGAGTTCCTGGCAGCGTCTGAACCTGCGCCACGGGCTCGTCCTCCAGACGCATCCCAACCTGGAATGCGTGCAACGGCAGCGGGGCGACCGCAGCCTCACCCTGATCGGCTTCGCCCTCACCCCCGAGAACCCGGCCCAGCGTCATCCGGAGATGCTCGACGCCCTGCTCGATGGTGCAGGCTCGCTCGATGCGCTGCTGGCGGCGAGCGACGGCCTGTCGGGACGCTGGATCCTGATCCTCGAGGATGCGCAGCGCTCGGTGCTGTTCCAGGACGCGACCGGGTTGCGGACCGCCGTGCATACCCTGCCCGCCAATCCGGAAACCTGGGTCGCCTCCCAGCCCGCTCTGATCGCCCACGCGCTGGGCCTGCAGCCCGACCCGCAGGCGCTCGACTTCTGGGAGGCGTCCGGCGCCAAGATACCCAAGCACATCCGCGCCTGGCCGGGCGCCGCCACGGCGTTCGCCGCACTCCATGCTTTGCTGCCCAACCACTATCTCGACCTGCGCACGCGCGAGGTGGTGCGCTTCTTCCCGCGCGAGCACCTGGAGCCGATCTCGCTGGCGGAAGGTACGCGCCTGATCAGCGAGCATCTGCGGGACTCGGTCGCGGCAGCCCACGCCCGCTACCAAGTCTTGCAGCAGGTCACGGCGGGCCTGGACAGCCGTGCCATCCTGGCCGCGTCCCGGGCGCACCGCCTGCAGACCGGCTACTTCACCTGCATCTGGCCTACGCTCGAGCCGGGCATGACCGAGGAGCACCGCGACGTGGCCGTGCCTCGCGACCTGCTCGGCAGCCTCGGCCTCCCGCATAAGGTTTACTCCTGCCCTGACGGGCCGCTGGAAGCCGGCTTCGCCCAAGCCTTCGCGACCTGCGACAGCCCGCCCCTGACGGAACTGGGCCCGGCCATCCAGCCGCTGCTCGAGCCGATCCCGCAAACCGCGATGGTGCTCAACGGCAATGGCGGCGAGATTGGCCGCTGCCGTCTCCATCCCAACGGCCATCCGCCCACGGTGGCGCTCCCCGCCTTGTGCAACCTGCACTGGCCCGGCATGGGGCAGCACCCCTTCGTGCAGACGCACCTCGCACCCTGGCTGAGCGAGGCCGGCGCGGCGGCCGACCGTACGGGTTACCGGCTCTTGGACCTGTTCTATTGGGAGCAGAAGATGAGCCGCCGCGTGGCGCGCGGGTTCCTCCACCTGGACATGGCCCACGAAACCTTCAGCCCGTACAACTCGCGCGCGCTCCTGAGACTCTACCTGGCGGTTCCCGAACAGCACCGGCGGCCGGCCGAAGGCCACGTCCTGCAGCATGCGGTGATCCGGGAGCTGTGGCCCGCCGCCCTCGACCGGGAAATCAATCCTGCTACCGTCAGCGACCGCGGTGCCCGGCTATGGCGTCGGCTCCGCCGCCGGGCCCGTGGCCTGGGCCTCCCGGTCTAGGGGGCAACGAAGGAGGGTCGCCGGTGGCGAGCAACTGGATCTGGATCGCCGGCACCGGCGTCGTCCTGGCCGTCCTTTATCTCTGGTACGCCACCATCGTCCGGCGCGCCAACAAGGTGCGCGAGGCCCTGGCCTCGATCGACGCCCACCTGCGCCAGCGGCACGACCTGATCCCGAACCTGGTCAAGCTCGCCGGCAAGTTCATGGCCCACGAGCGCGGCCTGATCGAGGAGGTCACCCGCCTGCGCACCCGGGCCGAAGCCGCCACCGGCCCGGCCGCCGAGCGGTTCACGGTCGAGAACCAGCTGGCGCAGGCGACGGGCCGGCTGCTGGTGAGTGCGGAGAACTATCCCGAGCTCAAGTCGGACGCGACGGTGATCGAGGCGCAACGGGGCTGGAGCGAGACCGAGGCACAGATCACCGCCGCCCGCCGCTTCTACAACTCGGCCGTCACCGACCTGAACAACGCCATCCAGGTGTTTCCCGGCGGGCTGCTGGCCACGCTCGCCGGTGCACGGGGCATGGCCTATTTCGAGACGCCGCCGGAGACCCGCGCAGCCCCAACCGTCGACAGCCTGCTGCCCGGGTGACGGTGACCACCGAAGCGCTGGAGCGGCGCCGGCGCTGGACGCTGCGCGCAGCTGTCGCCTGCCTGGTGTTCACGGTCGTGGCCTGGCCACTGGCCATGCGCTGGGGCGAGGGCAGCGAGACCAGGGAAACGATCGCCGGCGCCGTACTGCTGGCGGGGCTGTTCGCCCTGTTCGCCGTGCCGTTCATCCTCGGCAGCTGGCGCCGGTTCATGGCGCGGACGCTCCTGGATGCCCTGGTCGCCGGGCGGACCGACCTGCGCCACATCGACGGCCAGCGGGCGGTGCCTGCCTCGGCCGCCTTGAGCGGCGACGCCTGCGATCTCGGCTGCTTCGCGCCTGCCGGCTTGGTCGAGCCTTTCGCGACCGCAGGCATCGACCATGTGTTGGCTGGCCAGAGCGAAGGCATCCCGTTCGTGCTGGCAGAGCTGCGCCTGCACAACGACCAGGGCTTCGAGGTCTTCTCGGGCGTGGTCGGCGGCTTCGGGCTGAAGCGGGCCTGCCCCGGCCTGACCCTGGTGACCCGCGAGCGCGGCATCCTGGGCAACCTGGTGGCCTCCCTGGGCAGCGGCATCGAGCGGATCGGGCTGGAGGATCCCACCTTCGAGCGTCGCTTCGAGGTCTACGGCACCGACCAGGTCTGGAGCCGGACGGTGCTCACCACGACCATGCTCGAGCGGCTGGTGCGGGTCGACGAGGTCGCCCACGCGCGGGGCTTCCGCTGCGCCTTCGTCGGGCAGCGGCTCCTGTTCGCGCTCTCGGGCATGCACTGGAGCGCACCCCTGTGGCGCCTGGTCTTTCCGCTCCAGGCTTGGCTCGCCGGCTACAGCAAATGGCTGGAAGAGCTGATCGCCATGCCCGCGGCGGTGGTACGCGAGCTGGCGCTGGACGAGCAGGTGGCGGTCGTCACCGCCACCCAGCCTGCCTTCACCCGGCGCCACGCCTGGTCGGTCGGCGCCGCGGGTGCTAACCCGATGCAGGGCAGGCTCGCCCGCCTCGCCGCCGGCATCGGCATGCCCGCCGCCTACATCGCCTCGGGCACGCTGTTCGGCGGCCTGTCGCTGTTCTTCGGCTACCAGATTTTCTCTGTGTGGGGCCTCGACGCCAGCGGCGGCTGGAAAGTGGCCTGGCCGATCCCGTTGGGCATCCTCTACGGCGTCTTTGCCATCGGCCTCGGCCTGGTCATGCTGGCCCGCCTCGCCTGGACCTGGAACGCCCCGCTACGCAACCTGCGGCGGTGACCGAGCCGCTACCGCCCCCGCCACACCGGCTTGCGCTTCTCCGCGAATGCTCGGGCGCCCTCGAGCTGGTCGTCGCTCTCGTAGAGCCGCTTGACCGTCGGCAGACGCTTTTGCGTCACCACGTCCATGGCCGACTGGAACGGCAGGCCCTCGGTCCGCCGCAGCGTTTCCTTGATCGCGGCGAAGACCAGCGGCGGGCCGTCGGCCAGCAGGCGCGCGATCTCGCGTGCGCGCGGCAGAAGTCGGTCGGCAGGGAGGATCTCGTTGACCAAGCCCCAATGCTTGGCCTCGTCCACCTCCATCCAGCGGCCGGTGAGCAGCAGGTCCATGGCGACATGGTAGGGGATGCGGCGCGGCAGCTTGATCGTGGCGGCGTCGGCCAGCGTGCCGGCCTTGATCTCGGGCAAGCCGAAGCGGACATGCTCGGCGGCGAGGATCAGGTCGCAGGACAGCGCCAGCTCGAACCCGCCGCCGACGGTCATGCCGTTGAGTGCGGCGATCACCGGCTTGTTGAGGTCGGGCAGCTCCTGCAGCCCGCCGAAGCCGCCGACGCCGTAGTCGCTATCCGGACGCTCGCTGCCCTCGGCGGCGGCCTTGAGGTCCCAGCCGGCGCTGAAGAACTTCTCGCCGCCGCCGGTGACGATGGCGACCCGCAGATCCGGATCGTCGCGGAAGGCGGCGAAGGTGCGGCCGAGCTCACGGCTGGTGGCGCTGTCGATCGCGTTGGCCTTGGGGCGGTCGAGCACGACCTCCAGGATGCCGTCGGCCGCGGTCGTGCGGACTGCCTCGCTCATGCGGTCGCTCCCAGTCGGATCAGGACGTCCGCCGCCACGGCACCCTTGCCAGCCGGGCGGACGATCAGGGGGTTGATGTCGAGCTCGACCAGCCGGTCGGCATGGGATTCGGCGAAGCGCGCCACCGCCAGCACCGCCTCGACCACGGCGTCGAGGTCGCCGCGCGGGCGGCCGCGGAAGCCCTGCAGGAGCGGAGCCGACTTCAGGCCCAGAAGGGCGTTCCGGACCACTTCCGCCGTGGTCGGCAGGAGGAGCAGAGCGCGGTCGGCCAAGAGCTCGACCAGCACACCACCCGAGCCGAGCACGAGGCACAGGCCCACCTGCGGGTCGCGGACGATGCCGACGATCAGTTCGGCCACGCCGTCGGTGACCATCGGCTCGACCAGCAGCGCCTCGCCGAGACCGGCCATATGGTCTGCGGCGGATCGCACCGACGCTTCGTCGCGCAGTCCGAGGGCCACGGCACCCAGCTCGCTCTTGTGGGCGAGTGCCGCGCCCACGGCCTTGACCACGACCGGGTAGCCCAGCTCGTCGGCGACGGCGACGGCCTGGGCCGGTTCGAGGACGAGACGGCCACCCGGATGCGGCACGCCATGCTCCGCCAGGAGCTGCTTGCCGCGCCATTCGTCGAGGGTCGTGCGGCGCCATCCAGGGCCGGCACGCGAAAGCAACGGCTCCGGCGGATCGGCCGCCTGCGCCGCGCCGATGTCGGCCGCGGCCTCGGCGGCGGCGAGCGCGTCGTCGATGCCGAGCAGCGGGACGATGCCGGCGGCGATCAGCGTCTCGGCCACGCTCTCGGGCAGGCAGTCGGGCAGGGTCGCGAGCACGGCCGCCCTGCCCCGGGTCGCGTCGCGCGCCTGCTCCCAGGCGGCGAGCGAGACCTGCCAGTCGGCGTCGCTGCACGTGTCGGTGCGTGGGAAGTCGAGGACGAGACAGGCGAGGTCCCAGCCGCAGGCCATGACGGCGGTGAAGGTGGCGCGCAGGCGCTCGGGCTGGTTCCAGATGAAGATGTGGTAGTCGAGCGGGTTGGAGATGGTGACGAGATCGCTGAGCGTCGCGCGCACCGCCTCGACCTGGGGCGGGGTGAACGGGCGGAAGCGGATCCGGCGCTGCGCCCCGGCGTCGGCGATCAGCGCCGCCTCGCCGCCCGAGCAGCTCAGCGTGATGAGGTCGCGGCCGGGCAGCGGGCCCACCGTGTGCAGGAGCTTCAGGGTCTCCAGCAGGACCGGCAGCGAGGCGACCCGCGCCACGCCGACCCGGCGCAGCAGCGCGTCCATGGCCGCGTCGGCTCCGGCGAGCGAGGCGGTGTGGCTCAGCGTCAGCGCGGCACCATGCTCCGAGCGCCCGGCCTTGACCGCCACCACGGGCTTCTTCGCGGCCAGCGCCTTGCGGGCGGCGGCGTCGAACTTGAGCGCGTCGTCGATCGCCTCGATGTGCAGGCCGATGGCGGTGACGCGCGGATCGTCGACGAGGGCGGCGACGCAGTCGGACAGGCCGACCCTGGCCTGGTTGCCGAGCGTCATCAGGTGCCCGATCGGCAGGCCGCGCCGCTGCATGGTGAGGTTGAGGCCGATATTGCCGGACTGGGTCAGGATCGCGACGCCGCGCTCGCAGCGCCTGCCGCCATGCTGGTCGAACCAGAGCAGCGCCCCGTCGAGATAGTTGATGGTACCGTAGCAGTTGGGGCCGAGGATCGGCATGTCGCCGGCGGCGGCGATCAGCTCCGCCTGCAACTCGACGCCGCGGCCACCGGCCTCGCGAAAGCCGGCCGCATGGCAGACCGCACCGCCCGCGCCGATGGCGGCGAGCTCGCGCACGATCCCGACCGTGGCCTCGCGGTTGACCGCGACGAAGGCGGCGTCGGGCGGCTCGGGCAGCTCGGCGACGCTGCGGAAGGCGCCGGGCTTCTTCGGATGGACCGTCCAGACCGGGCCGGAAAAGCCCATCTCGGCGCAGCGGCGGGCCACACCCTCGGCCTGCCAGCCGCCGAAGACCGCGATCGAGCGCGGCTGCAGGAGGCGGCGCAGGTCCAAGTCAGGCTCCGAGGCGGCGCAGGATGTCGCGGCTGATGATGTGGCGCTGGATCTCGCTGGTGCCGTCCCAGATCCGCTCGACCCGGGCGTCGCGCCAGAAGCGCTCGATCCCGGTCTCCTCCATCAGCCCCATGCCGCCGAAGATCTGGATCGCCTGGTCGGTGACGCGGGCCAGCATCTCGGTCGCGAACAGCTTGGCCTGCGCGATCATCCGGTTGGCGTCCTGGCCCTGGTCGAGCAGCCAGGCGCCGTTGAGCGTCAGCAGGTCGGCGGCGTCGATCTCGGTCGCCATGTCGGCGAGCTTGAACGAGGTGCCCTGGAACTTGCCGATCGGCCTGGCCGAACTGCTTGCGGCTCGCCGCCCAGTCGGCGGCGAGGTCGAACACCCGCCGCGCCCGGCCGACGCTGGTGGCGGCGACGGTGAGGCGCGTGGCGTAGAGCCAGGTGTTCATGAGCTCGAAGCCGCTGCCCTCCTCGCCCAGCATCTGGGCGTCGGGGACGCGGCAGTCGTCGAAGTTGAGGATGCAGTTGTGGTAGCCGCGGTGGGACACGCTCTTGTAGCCGGGCCGAATCTCGAAGCCCGGCGTGCCGCGGTCGACCAGGAAGCAGGTGATCCGCTTGCTTGGTGCCGCGCCTTCGTCTCCTCGGTCGCCGGTCGCGACGAAGACGATCGCGAAGTCGGCGAGGTCGGCGTGGCTGATGAAGTGCTTGGTGCCGTCGATCACCCAGTCGCCGCCGTCGCGCCGCGCGGTGGTCTTCATCGAGCGCACGTCGGAGCCGGCGCTCGGGCTCGGTCATGGCGAGGCAGTCGACCTTCTCGCCGCGCACGGCCGGCAGGAGGTAGCGCTCGCGCTGCTCCGCGTTGCAGCCGCACAGGATGTTGGAGGGCCGGCCCCAGAACACGGAGAGCGCCTAGGAGGCGCGGCCCAGCTCGCGCTCGAGCAGCGTGAAGGTCAGGTGATCGAGCCCGCCGCCGCCGAACTCCTCCGGGATGTTCGGCGGCGTAGAAGCCGAGCTCCTGCACCTTGCGTCGTGATCTCGCGCCCGACCTCGGCCGGCACCTGCCCGGTGCGCTCGACCTCGGCCTCGAGCGGATAGAGCTCGTTCTCGACGAAGGAGCGGACGGTCGCGACGACCATCGCCTGCTCGGGCGTGAGGCCGAAGTTCATCCCCGCCTCCGCTCCCCGACATGCCGGCCGGCGTCGGCCGGCTTCGGCAGGCTCCGCCTGCGCCGCGGCGATCGCAGGCAGCCGGTCGCGCATGGCGGGCTCGGCCGGGCAGGCGCGGCCGGCCTTGGTGTCGACGTGCAGCAGCATCTGCTCGCCGGTCGCCACCACCGTGCCGTCCTCCTCGCGCGTCGCGGTCTGGAAGATGTGCATCCGCTTCTCGTCGGCGGCGAGGACCTGCGTGGTCGACGGCGACCAGCTCGCCGGCCTGGACCTCGCCCTTGTGCATGATGTGGGTCTCGACCGTGTAGCAGCTGAGGCCCGTGCGCGATGATAGGCTGGTCGATGCCGATGAGCCGGAGCAGCGCGTCCGAGGCGTCGCCGAACAACTGCAGGTAGCGGCTCTCGGTCATGTGGCCGTTGTAGTCGATCCAGTCGGCAGGGATCCGCGTGTGGTAGAGGCGCGAGCGGCTTGGCGACGATCGATGGCGTCGATGACGAGCCGGCCGTAGCTCGCGTCGTAGAGCTTCGCGCTCGTAGCGCTTGAGGACCTGCGCCGGCCCCGAGTCCTGCGCCTGCAGGCCCTGCATCACCGAGATCAGGCAGTCGTCGCGGAGGCGCTCCAGCTCGCGGATCGAGCCGGCCGCCGGCCTGCTCGTCGCGACTGGTCGACGACCTCGTCGAGCAACTCGTCGGTCAGCTCCGGGACGCCACGAGCTTGGTCCAGGGCAGCTTCAGGGCCGGGCCGAACTGCGCCATGAAGTGGCGCATGCCGGCCTCGCCGCCGGCGATGCGGTAGATCAGGAAGGTGCCCATGAACGACCAGCGCAGGCCGGCGCCGAAGCGGATCGCGTCGTCGATCTCCTCGGTCGTCGCGACGCCGTCGTTGACCAGCCACAGCGCCTCGCGCCACAGCGCCTCCATCAGGCGGTCGGCGACGAAGCCGTCGATCTCCTTGCGGACATGCAGCGGACGCATGCCGATGCGCGCGTAGAAGTCGGCGGCGCGCTGCTTGGTCGTCGGCGCAGGTCTGCTCGCCGCCGCACACCTCGACCAGCGGCAGGAGATAGACCGGGTTGAACGGGTGGCCGACGACGAACCGCTCCGGATGCGCCATGTCGCGCTGCAGTCGCGTCGGCAGCAGGCCGGAGGTGCGACGAGCCGATGATCACGTCCGGCCGGCGGCGCGGCTCGCCGTCGGCGAGCAGCGGCTGCTTCAGGTCCTCGCGCTCCGGCGCGCTCTCCTGGACGAAGTCGGCGTCCGCGACCGCCTCCTCGATCGTCGCTCGACGAAGCGCGAGCGACCCTGCGCCGGCCACGCAGCGCCAGGGTCAGCTGGCGCCGGCCCGGCCGGCATTGGCGAGCACCTCGCCGACCTTGCGCTCGACCTCGGGATCGGGGTCGAAGACCACCACGTCGAGGCCGTTCCGAGCAGCGCGCGCCGCCCAGCCGGCGCCGATGACGCCGGCGCCGATCAGGCCGACCTTCCGGACGCTCCATCAGCGTGCCCTCAGCCCGAGCTTCGCGCGCACCTCGTCCGGCCCGAGCACCTCGGCCGTTCATCGGCGCAGGATCTCGCGGCGCGCGTGACCAGCGCGCCGTTGGAGGCGTTGACGCCCCGCGAGCCAGAGATTGTCCTCCAGCCCGACCCGGACGTTGCCGCCCGCAGCGCCGCCTGCGCCACATCGGCAGCTGCATGCGGCCGATCGAGAAGGCGGAGAACACGGCGCCGGCCGGCAGCAGGTCGCGCATGGCCAGCATGGCGCGTGGGTCGGCCGGCGCGCCGTAGGGGATGCCCATGCAGAGCTGGATCATCGCCGGTGCCGTCGATCAGGCCCTCGGCGATCAGGTCGTGGCCATGCCGACATGGCCGATGTCGAACACCTCGAGCTCCGGCTGCACGCCCGCCGCCTTGATGCGGGCGCGCCATGGCGCGGAGCATGTCGGGCGTGCTGACATAGGCCGCCGGCCGCGAAGTTCATCGAGCCGCAGTCGAGCGTGCAGATCTCCGGCAGCAGCTCCTCGACATGGACGAGCCGCTCGTCGACCGACGCATGTCGGTGCCGGCGCCCGCCGCGGCAGGGTTCCTCGCGGCTCGAGCACGAAGTCGCCGCCCATGCCGGCGGTGAGGTTGAGGACGACGTCGGTGCCCGAGGAGCGCACGCGGTCGACCACCTCGCGGTAGAGCTCGAGCCGCCGCGCGGCCTTGCCGGTCGGCGGGTCGCGCACATGGATGTGGGCGATGGCGGCGCCGGCCTTGCGCCGCCTCGATGGCGGCGGCGGCGATCTGCTCCGGCGTCACCGGGATCGCCGGATGCTTGCCCACCGTGTCGCCGGCGCCGGTCACGGCGCAGGTGACCACCACTTCGCGATTCATGGCGGTCCGCCGCCTCCCTGGTGCGAATGAAGCTCCGATCATGGTAGCCCGAACGCGCCCACGCTATTGATCTTTCCAGCCGCAAACTTGATGAATCAGGCCATGCCGCTCGAGATCGCCGTTCTGCTCCTGCCGCGCTTCTCGCTGATGGCGCTGGCGTCGGTCCTGGAGCCGTTCCGCATCGCCAATCGCCTGGCGGCCAAGGAGCTCTATCGCTGGCGGTTCGTCAGCCCGAAGGCGGGCCCGATCGAAGCCAGCAGCGGGCTGCCGATCACCGCCGAGCTGTCGGTGCGCGATCCGGTCACCGCGCAACGGGTCATCGTCTGCACCAGCTTCGAGCCCATGGCGGCGGCAAGCCGGGCCGTTCTCGGCTGGCTGCGCCGTCTCGACGCCACCGGTGCCGAACTGTGGGCCGTCGACACCGGCGCCTTCGTGCTCGCCGAGGCGGGCCTCCTCGCCGGCCGCACCGTTACCCTGCACTGGGAGAGCATCGCCGCCTTTGCCGAGTTGCACGACGACGTCACCACCCGCCGCTCCCTGTTCGAGCGCTCCGGCCGGGTCGCCACCTGCGCGGGTGGGACGGCCGGCATCGACCTGTCCCTCACCGCGATCGCCGCCGAGCACGGCCGCAACCTCGCCCTCGACGTCGCCGACCAGCTCATCCATCAGGGCATCCGCGATGCCGCAGCCCCGCAGCAGCTGGCTCCCATGCGCCGCTACGGCACGCGCAACGCCACCGTGCTGGCCGCCATCGACCTGCTCCAGCGCTCGATCGAGCAGCCACCCTCGCTGGCCCAGGCAGCCGCCGCGCTGGGTGTGTCGCCGCGCCAGCTCCAGCGGCTGTTCGCGACCCATCTGGGCCCGTCCTTCAAGCGGTTCGATCGGGAGCTGCGCGCTGGAGCGGGCGAAGGAGCTGCTGGAGCAGACGGGCATGACGGTCATGGCCGTGGCGGTCGCGACCGGATTCGGGTCGATCGAGCATTTCTCGGCGCAGCTATCGGACGCGCCACGGCACCAGCCCGCGACACCGTGCATAGCCTACGGGCGCCTGGGTCTCAGAGGCCGCGGGAGCATCTTCGCCTTCTTCGCCGCGAATTCCTCCTCGGTGAGGATGCCCTTTCTGGCGCAGATCGGCCAATCGCTCGATCCGGCTGAAGATCTCGTCGTCCGTGGCCCTGACGGCGGCGGGCGGCGGTACTGGTGTCGCGGCCACGGCGGGAGCCAGCGTCTCGACCGGTGATGGTGCCGGCGCTAGCACCGCCGGACTTGCAGGTGGCGCGCCGGCCGGGATGGCCGCGCCGACGCGCGGCAGGTCCGCCACCCGCACCACGCCGTGCTGGCTGGTGAAGGTGAAGGAGGCGTCGCCGCTCTGCTGCTGCGAGAAGCCGGAGATCTGGTGGTCTCCCGTGTCGTAGACCGCGACCTCGCCGCCGCCGTGCTGGATGGCCAGGCGACGGGTGGCCGGGAAGCAGGCGTAGCGGAGGTCGTTCTGGGCCCCGGTCGACGAGGGCGTCCCGAGCTCGGCCGGCCACCAGCTGCCGGGATTGTTGGGACCCGGAACGAAGGGACAGGCTGACACGCGCCCTGGCCCTGGTAGCCGCGACCGCCGGAGCTCTGCATCCGCGACTGCCACGAGCGGGTGCTGCCCAGACCTGTCCCTGGCCGCGCACCAGTGAGGAAGAGCCCGTCGGAGAGCTGGTCGACCCGATACTTCAGCGCGTTGTTGAA
>CAVYMA010000039.1:0-28959 GCA_963769465.1 uncultured Alphaproteobacteria bacterium | reverse complement strand
CCTCGGCCTGGTCATGCTGGCCCGCCTCGCCTGGACCTGGAACGCCCCGCTACGCAACCTGCGGCGGTGACCGAGCCGCTACCGCCCCTGCCACACCGGCTTGCGCTTCTCGGCGAAGGCGCGCGCGCCCTCGAGCTGGTCGTCGCTCTCGTAGAGCCGCTGACGGTCGGCAGCCGCTTTTGCGTGACGAGGTCCAGGGCCTCCTGGAACGGCAGGCCCTCGGTCCGGCGCGAGCGTCTCCTTGATCGCGGCGAAGACCAGCGGCGGGCCGTCGGCCAGCAGCCGCGCGATCTCGCGGGCGCGCGGCCAGCAGGCGGTCGGCGGGCAGCACCTCGTTGACCAGGCCCCAGCGCTTGGCCTCGGCCGCGTCCATCCAGCGGCCGGTGAGCAGCAGGTCCATCGCGACGTGGTAGGGGATGCGCCGCGGCAGCTTGATCGTGGCGGCGTCGGCGAGCGTGCCGGCGTTGATCTCGGGCAGGGCGAAGCGGGCATGCTCGGCGGCGCAGGATCAGGTCGCAGGACAGCGCCAGCTCGAAGCCGCCGCCGACCGCCATGCCGTTGACGCGCGGCGATCACCGGCTTGTTGAGGTCGGGCAGCTCCTGCAGGCCGCCGAAGCCGCCGACGCCGTAGTCGCCGTCCGGCCGCGCGTCGCCGTCGGCCGCGGCCTTGAGGTCCCAGCCGGCGCAGAAGAACTTGTCGCCGCCGCCGGTGACGATGGCGACCCGCAGCTCGGGATCGTCGCGGAAGCCGGCGAAGGCCTCGCCCAGCGCCCGGCTGGTGGCGCTGTCGATGGCGTTGGCCTTGGGCCGGTCGAGCACGACCTCGAGGATGGCCGTCGGCGCGCGGTCGTGCGGACTGCCTCGCTCATGCGGCTCGCTCCCAGTCGGATCAGGACGTCGGCCGCCACGGCACCCATGCCGGCCGGGCGGACGATCAGCGGATTGATGTCGAGCTCGACCAGCCGGTCGGCATGGGCTGCGGCGAAGCGCGCCACCGCCAGCACCGCGTCGACCACGGCGTCGAGGTCGCCGCGCGGGCCGGCCGCGAAAGCCCTGCAGCAGCGGCGCCGACTTCAGGCCCAGCAGGGCCGCCGCGACCGCGTCCGCCGTCGTCGGCAGCAGCAGCAGCGCGCGGTCGGCCAGCAGCTCGACCAGCACGCCGCCGGAGCCGAGCACGAGGCACAGGCCCACCTGCGGGTCGCGGACGACGCCGACGATCAGCTCGGCCACGCCGTCGGTGATCATCGGCTCGACCAGGAGCGCCTCGCCGAGACCGGCCATACGGGCTGCGGCGGCTCGCACCGACGCTCGTCGTCGCGCAGATCCGAGGGCCACGGCACCCAGCTCGGTCTTGTGCGCGAGCGCCGCACCCACGGCCTTGACCACGACCGGATAGCCCAGCGTCTCGGCGCGCGCGACGGCCTCGGCCGCGTTCGCGACGAGCCGGCCGCCCGGATGCGGCACGCCGTGCTCCGCCAGGAGCCGCTTGCCCTGCCACTCGTCGAGCGTCGCGCGCGCCCGCCAGGGCCGGCGCCGGCGAGCAGCGGCTCGCGGCGGATCGGCCGCCTGCGCCGCGCCGATGTCGGCCGCGGCCTCGGCGGCGGCGAGCGCCTCGTCGATGCCGAGCAGCGGCACGATGCCGGCGGCGATCAGCGTCTCGGCCACGCTCTCGGGCAGGCAGTCCGGCAGGGTCGCGAGCACGGCCGCCCTGCCCCGCGTCGCGTCGCGCGCCTGCTCCCAGGCGGCGAGCGAGACCTGCCAGTCGGCGTCGCTGCAGCGTGTCGGCGCGCGGGAAGTCGAGGACGAGGCAGGCGAGGTCCCAGCCGCAGGCCATGACGGCGGTGAAGGTGGCGCGCAGGCGCTCGGGCTGGTCCCAGATGAAGATGTGGTAGTCGAGCGGGTTGGAGATGGTGACGAGATCGCTGAGCGTCGCGCGCACCGCCTCGACCTGCGCCGGCGTGAACGGGCGGAAGCGGACCCGGCGCTGCGCCCCGGCGTCGGCGATCAGCGCCGCCTCGCCGCCCGAGCAGCTGAGCGTGACCAGGTCGCGGCCCGGCAGCGGGCCCACCGTGTGCAGGAGCTTCAGGGTCTCGAGCAGGACCGGCAGCGAGGCGACCCGCGCCACGCCGACCCGGCGCAGCAGCGCGTCCATGGCGGCGTCGGCACCGGCGAGCGAGGCGGTGTGGCTGAGCGTCAGCGCGGCACCGTGCTCCGAGCGCCCGGCCTTCACCGCGACGACGGGCTTCTTCGCGGCCAGCGCCTTGCGGGCGGCGGCATCGAACTTGAGCGCGTCGTCGATCGCCTCGATGTGCAGGCCGATGGCGGTGACGCGCGGATCGTCGACGAGTGCCGCGACGCAGTCGGAGAGGCCGACTCTGCGCCTGGTTGCCGAGCGTCATCAGGTGGCCGATCGGCAGGCCGCGCCGCTGCATGGTGAGGTTGAGGCCGATATTGCCGGACTGGGTCAGGATCGCGACGCCGCGCTCGCAGCGCCTGCCGCCATGCTGGTCGAACCAGAGCAGGGCACCGTCGAGATAGTTGATGATGCCGTAGCAGTTGGGGCCGAGGATCGGCATGTCGCCGGCGGCCGCGATCAGCTCCGCCTGCAGCTCGACGCCGCGGCCGCCGGCCTCGCGGAAGCCGGCCGCATGGCAGACCGCACCGCCCGCACCGATGGCGGCGAGCTCGCGCACGATCCCGACCGTGGCCTCGCGGTTGACGGCGACGAAGGCGGCGTCGGGCGGCTCGGGCAGCTCGGCGACGCTGCGGAAGGCGCCGGGCTTCTTGCGGGTGGACCGGCCAGACCGGGCCGGCGAAGCCCATCTCGGCGCAGCGGCGGGCCACACCCTCGGCCTGCCAGCCGCCGAAGACCGCGATCGAGCGCGGCTGCAGGAGGCGGCGCAGGTCCAATTCAGGCCCCGAGCCGGCGCAGGATGTCGCGGCTGATGATGTGGCGCTGGATCTCGCGGGTGCCGTCCCAGATCCGCTCGACCCGGGCATCGCGCCAGAAGCGCTCGATCCCGGTCTCCTCCATCAGCCCCATGCCGCCGAAGATCTGGATCGCCTGGTCGGTGACGCGGGCCAGCATCTCGGTCGCGAACAGCTTGGCCTGGGCGATCATCCGGTTGGCGTCCTGGCCCTGGTCGAGCAGCCAGGCGCCGTTGAGCGTCAGCAGGTCGGCGGCGTCGATCTCGGTCGCCATGTCGGCGAGCTTGAACGAGGTGCCCTGGAACTTGCCGATCGCCTGGCCGAACTGCTTGCGGCTCGCCGCCCAGTCGGCGGCGAGGTCGAACACCCGCCGCGCCCGGCCGACGCTGGTGGCGGCGACGGTGAGCCGCGTGGCGTAGAGCCAGGTGTTCATGAGCTCGAACCCGCCGCCCTCCTCGCCCAGGATCTGGGCGTCGGGGACGCGGCAGCCGTCGAAGTTCGAGGATGCAGTTGTGGTAGCCGCGGTGGGACACGCTCTTGTAGCCGGGGCGGATCTCGAAGCCCGGCGTGCCGCGGTCGACCAGGAAGCAGGTGATCCGCTGCTTGGTGCCGGCCTTGGTCTCCTCGGTCCCGGTCGCGACGAACACGATCGCGAAGTCGGCGAGGTCGGCGTGGCTGATGAAGTGCTTGGTGCCGTCGATCACCCAGTCGCCGCCGTCGCGCCGCGCGGTGGTCTTCATCGAGCGCACGTCGGAGCCGGCCTCGGGCTCGGTCATGGCGAGGCAGTCGACCTTCTCGCCGCGCACGGCCGGCAGGAGGTAGCGCTCGCGCTGCTCCGCGTTGCAGCCGCACAGGATGTTGGACGGCCGGCCCCAGAACACGGACAGCGCGTAGGAGGCGCGGCCCAGCTCGCGCTCGAGCAGCGTGAAGGTCAGGTGATCGAGCCCGCCGCCGCCGAACTCCTCGGGGATGTTGGGCGCGTAGAAGCCCAGCTCCTGCACCTTGCGTCGTGATCTCGCGCCCGACCTCGGCCGGCACCTGCCCGGTGCGCTCGACCTCGGCCTCGAGCGGGTAGAGCTCGTTCTCGACGAAGGAGCGGACGGTCGAGACGACCATCTCCTGCTCGGGCGTGAGGCCGAAGTTCATCCCCGCCTCCGCTCCCCGACATGCCGGCCGGCGTCGGCCGGCTTCGGCAGGTCCGCCTGCGCCGCTGCGATCCGCAGGAGCCGGTCGCGCATGGCGGGCTCGGCCGGGCAGGCGCGGCCGGCCTTGGTGTCGACGTGGAGCAGCATCTGCTCGCCGGTCGCCACCACCGTGCCGTCCGTCCTCGCGGGTCGCGGTCTGGAAGATGTGCATCCGCTTCTCGTCGGCGGCGAGCACCTGGGTGGTGACCGCGACCGAGCTCGCCGGCGTGGGCCTCGCCCTTGTGCATGATGTGGGTCTCGACCGTGAACCAGCTGAAGCCCCGGGCGAGGTAGGCCTGGTCGAGGCCGATCAGGCGCAGCAGCGCGTCCGAGCCGTCGCTGAACAGCTGCAGGTAGCGGCTCTCGTTCATGTGGCCGTTATAGTCGACCCAGTCGGTCGGGATCCGCGTGCGGTAGAGCGCGAGCGGCTGGGTGAGGTCGATCGCGTCGATGTCGAGCCGGCCGTAGCTCGCGTCGTAGAGCTTGGCGGCGTAGCTGCTTGAGGACCTGCCCCGCCCCCCAGTCATGCGCCTGCAGGCCCTGCATGACCGAGATCAGGCAGTCGTCGCGCAGCCGCTCCAGCTCGCGGATCGAGCGGTCGCCCGCCTGCTCGTCCGACTGCGCCACGATCTTGTCGAGCAACCCGTCGGTCAGCTCCGGTGCCTCCAGCTTGGTCCAGGGCAGCTTCAGGGCCGGGCCGAACTGGGCCATGAAGTGGCGCATGCCCTGCTCGCCACCGGCGATGCGGTAGACCAGAAAGTTGCCCATGAACGACCAGCGCAGGCCGGCGCCGAAGCGGATCGCGTCGTCCAGCTCCTCGGCCGTCGCCACGTCCTCGTCGATCAGGTGCAGCGACTCGCGCCACATCGCCTCCATCAGCCGGTCGGCGATGAAGCCGTCGATCTCCTTCCTGACGTGGAGCGGCCGCATGCCGATGCCGCTCGTAGAAGGCGGCGGCGCGCTGCTTGGTCTCGGCACTGGTCTTCTCGCCGCCGCAGATCTCGACCAGCGGCAGGAGGTAGACCGGGTTGAACGGGTGCCCGACCGTGAACCGCTCGGGATGCGCCATCGCCGACTGCAGGCGCGAGTCGGCAGCAGGCCCGAGGTGCTGGACGCGATGATCACGTCCGGCCGCGTCGCCCGGTCGATCCTCGCGAACAGCGGGATCTTGAGGTCCTCGCGCTCCGGGGCGCTCTCCTGGACGAAGTCGGCATCGCGCACCGCCGCCTCGACGTCCGTGACGAAGCTCACCGAGCCGCGCCGGCCGCGCGGCGCCATGGTCAGCTTGGCGTAGGCCCGGTCGGCATTGGCCAGCACCTCGCCGACCTTGCGCTCGACCTCGGGATCGGGGTCGCACATGACGCACGTCGATGCCGTTCTCGATCAGCCGTGCCGCCCAGCCGGCGCCGATCACGCCGCCGCCGATCAGGGCGGCCTTCCGGACCTGCATCAGCGTGCCCTCAGCCCGAGCTTCGCCCGCGCCTCGGCGGGACCGAGCACGCGGCCACCCATCAGCCGCACGATCTCGCAGGCGCGGGTGACCAGGTCGCCGTTGGACGCGTAGACGCCCTTGTCGAGCCAGAGATTGTCCTCGAGCCCGACGCGGACATGGCCGCCCATCAGCACGGCCTGGGCCACCATCGGCATCTGCATCCGGCCGATCGCGAAGGCGGCGAACACGGCACCGGGCGGCAGCATGTCGCGCATGGCGAGCACGGCGCGCGGGTCGGCCTCGGCACCGTAGGGAATGCCCATGCACAGCTGGAACAGGGGCGGCGCCTCGATCAGGCCCTCCTCGACCAGCATCTTCGCCTGCCAGACATGGCCGAGGTCGAACACCTCCATCTCGGGCTTCACGCCCGCGGCCTTGATCCGGGCGGCCATGGCGCGGAGCATGTCGGGCGTGCTGACATAGGCCGACGCGGCGTAGTTCATGCTGCCGCAGTCGAGCGTGCAGATCTCGGGCCGCAGCTCCTCGACATGGACCAGCCGGTCCGTCGACCGAGGCCATGTCGGTGCCGGCACCGCCGCGCCAGGGCTCCTCGGGCTCGGGCACGTAGTCGCCGCCCATGCCGGCGGTGAGGTTGAGGATCACGTCCACGCCCGAGGCGCGCACGCGCTCGCACCACCTCGCGGTAGAGCTCGAGCCGCCGCGCCGCCTTGCCGGTCTGCGGGTCGCGCACATGGATGTGGGCCACGGCGGCCCCGGCCTGCGCCGCCTCGATCGCGGCGGCGGCGATCTGTTCCGGCGTCACCGGGATCGCCGGATGCTTGCCCACCGTGTCGCCGGAGCCGGTCACGGCGCAGGTGACGACCACTTCGCTGTTCATGGCGGTCCGCCGCCTCCCTCGTCTCGAACGCAGACCATCATGGTAGCCGGCCCGGCGACCGCGCTATTGATCTTTCCGGCCGCTCACCTGACGGATCGTGCCATGCCGCTCGACATCGCCGTCCTGCTCCTGCCGCGCTTCTCGCTGATGGCGCTGGCGTCGGTGCTGGAGCCGTTCCGCATCGCCAACCGGCTGGCCGGCCGGGACCTCTACCGCTGGCGCTTCGTCAGCCCCGAGGCCGGCCCGATCGAGGCCAGCAGCGGGCTGCCGATCACCGCCGAGCTGTCGGTGCGCGACCCGATCGCCGCCCAGCGCGTCATCGTCTGCACCAGCTTCGAGCCCATGGCCGCGGCCGGCCGCGACGTTCTCGCGCTGGCTGCGCCGCCTGGACGCCACCGGTGCCGAGCTGTGGGCCGTCGACACCGGCGCCTTCGTGCTGGCCGAGGCCGGGCCTCCTCGCCGGCCGCACCGTCACCCTGCACTGGGAGAGCATCGCCGCCTTCGCCGAGCTGCACGACGACGTCGACCACCCGCCGCTCCCTGTTCGAGCGCTCCGGCCGGGTCGCCACCTGCGCCGGCGGCACGGCCGGCATCGACCTGTCCCTCACCGCGATCGCCGCCGAGCACGGCCGCAACCTCGCCCTCGACGTCGCCGACCAGCTCATCCACCAGGGCATCCGCGACGCCGCCGCCCCGCAGCAGCTGGCCCCGATGCGCCGCTACGGCACGCGCAACGCCACCGTGCTGGCCGCCATCGACCTGCTCCAGCGCTCGATCGAGCAGCCGCCGTCGCTGGCCCAGGCGGCCGCCGCGCTGGGCGTGTCGCCGCGCCAGCTCCAGCGGCTGTTCGCGACCCATCTGGGCTCGTCCTTCAAGCGGTTCGATCGGGAGCTGCGGCTGGAGCGGGCGAAGGAGCTCCTGGAGCAGACGGGCATGACGGTCATGGCCGTGGCGGTCGCGACCGGCTTCGGCTCGGTCGAGCATTTCTCGCGCAGCTATCGGACGCGCCACGGCACCAGCCCGCGGCACCGTGCATAGCCCGCGGTCGCCCGGGCCTCAGAGCCGCGCCAGCAATTCCGCCTTCTTCGCCGCGAACTCCTCCTCGGTGAGGATGCCCTTCTGGCGCAGATCGGCCAATCGCTCGATCCGGCTGAAGATCTCGTCGTCCGTGGCCGTGACGGCGGCGGGCGGCGGTGCTGGGGCCGCGGCCATGGCGGGAGCCGGCGTCTCCACCGGTGATGGGGCCGGCGCAAGCACCGCCGGACTTGCCGGTGGCGCGCCGGCCGAGATGGGCGCGCCGACGCGCGGCAGGTCCGCCACCCGCACCACGCCATGCTGGCTGGTGAAGGTGAAGGAGGCGTCGCCGCTCTGCTGCTGCGAGAAGCCGGAGATCTGATGGTCTCGCGTGTCGTAGACCGCGACCTCGCCGCCGCCGAGCTGGATGGCCAGGCGGCGGGTGGCCGGGAAGCAGGCGTAGCGGAGGTCGTTCTGGGCCCCGGTCGAGGCGGGCGCCCCGAGCTCGGCCGGCCACCAGCTGCCGGGATTGGTCGCACCCGGAACGAACAGGCTGACGCCGCCCTGGCCCTGGCCCTGGTAGCCGCGACCGCCGGAGCTCTGCATCTGCGACTGCGAGGATGCGGGCGCCGCCCAGACCTGTCCCTGGCCGCGCACCAGCGAGGACAGCTCGTTGCAGAGCTGGTCGACCCGATACTTCAGCGCGTTGTTGAACATGTCGCCGACCATGATCATGCCGCCCTGCGACCACTGGCCCATGCCGCCCAGCTCGGGGTGGCTGAACTGGGCGCTGGTGCCGCCGCCGGCGGCCACGGCCTGCAGCAGCGTGAGCACGGCATCCACGCTCACGCCATGGCGCTGCGCCACGTCCTCGACCAGGCGCCGGCCCTCGGGTGTCAGTTCCATCCTCGCCAGCGCTCCTCGCCACGCCGCGGCGGGCCGACCGCGCTCACCGCGCGCGCGATCGCCCACCACGCAGGACCGGGTGATAGCGGAGCATGACCGCCCCGGCCATGCTCAAGCCGCCGAGCGCGGCCGCAGGAGATCCAGCACGATCACTCCGGGCAGCCCCGCCCAGGCGAGTTCGTTGGCTTCGGGGATCGGGCCCTGGGCGACGGTGACGGCCGAATCGGGCAGCAGCGGCGGCTCCGCCATGCCCTGCACGACGAGACCAGCCGCCACCGCCGCCCGGACATAGTCCGACGGCAGGTGGCGGTTGAGCCGCACGAAGCCGGTGCCGCCGTCCGCGGCGCGGAACTGGGCCTGCCAGCCAAGGGCGGTCAGGAACGGGTGGACGTCGCTGACGACGAGCCGCCCGCCCGGCCGGAGGACACGGGCGAGTTCGGCGAAGCCGGGCGCAGATCCGGCAGATGGACCAGCGCCAGCGCGCACAAGGCGGCGTCGACCGAGGCGTCCGGCAGCGGCAGGGCGGTGAGATCGCCCGTCTCGAACCGGGCCTGCGGCAGCTTCGCCTTCGCCTTGGCCAGCATGTCCGGCGAGGCGTCGACCCCGATCACCTCGTGCCCTTGTTCCGCCAGCCACACGCTGTGCCGCCCGGTGCCGCAGGCGGCATCCAGGACGCGGCCGGGCGGCAGATCGGCCAGGAGGCCGCGGACGGCGGGCTCCTCGATCGGAAACAGACGCAACGGTGCGTCGTAGGTCTGCGCCCAGATCGCGTAGCCCTGGCGGAGGTCGTATTCCGGAGCGCTCAGCGGTGCGGCGAGTTCGACATCGTAGCGGGCGAGCAGGGTCCGGATCTCGGCCACGCGCGCGTCGCGCGCGGCGGCGTCGTCCGCGGCGGAGAGGCGCAGCAGCGCCAGCCCTTCGGTGCCGAGCAGCATCTGGCCGAGGGTCGGCGGCGACCGCGACGCGCCTGAGCTCATCCCCTGATCCGCTCGTTCCTCGGATCGTACCAAGCCGCGAGCTGCGCCTTGGCCGGCACCCGCTCCCAGGCGACCTCGACCGCCAGATCCTGCGCGTCGAGCCAGGCCTGGGTGACGCCCTCCGCATGGGTCAGGTAGCCCATGCCCAAGGGTGCGCCGACGCGATGGCCGTACATGCCCGAGGTGATCGACCCCACGATCCGGTCCCCGGCCCAGACCGGCTCCTCGTGATAGAGGAGCTTGGTGTCGTCCTGCAGGCGGAGCTGGACCAGACGCCTTGTGGGCGTGCCGGCCGCGCGGGCGCGCAAGCAGGGCGTCGCGGCCGAGGAACCCGCCCGGCTTGTCCCAGGCGACGCAGAACCCGAGCCCGGCGGCGATCGGGTCGTCCTCGGGCCCGATGTCGTGGCCCCAGTGGCGGTAGCCCTTCTCGGTGCGGCAGGCGTTCATGGCGTGGTAGCCGGCGTGGGTCAGGCCGAACTCCCGGCCGGCCTCGACGATCCGGTCGAAGACGTGCTGCGCGAACTCGGCCGGGACGTAGAGTTCCCAGCCCAGCTCGCCGACATAGGTGATGCGTGAGGCGCGGACCCGCGCATAGCCGATCTCGAGCTCGCGCGAGGTGCCGAACGGGCAGGCGGCGTTGGACAGGTCCTCGCCGGACAGCAGCTGCAGGAGCTCGCGCGAGCGCGGACCCATGAGGCCGAGCATCGGCAGGCCCGAGGTGATGTCCACGACCGAGCAGCGGGCGTCGGCCGGGACATGGCGCCTTGCAGCCAGGCGAGATCGCGGGTCTGGACGGCGGCACCGGTGACGACGAGGTAGCTCGTCTCGCCCAGTCGGGTGACGGTGAGGTCGGCCTCGATGCCGCCTCGCTCGTTGCACCACTGGGTGTAGACGACCCGGCCGGCGGCCACGTCCATCTCGGCGACGGCAGAGCCGGTTCAGCACGGCGCAGGCGTCGGCGCCCTCGACCAGGAACTTGGCGAAGCTCGACTGGTCGAACAGCGCCACGCCGTCCCGCACGCGCCCGGCACTCGGCGGCCGTGTGCGCGAACCAGTTCTGCCGGCCCCAGGAGTAGACATACTCGGGCGCGACCCCGGCCGGCGCGTACCAGTTCGGCCGCTCCCAGCCCGCCGTCTCGCCCATCACCGCACCGGCCGCGACCAGCCGGTCGTGGAACGGCGAGCGGCGCACGCCGCGCGCGGTGGCGTATTGCCGGTAGGGCCAGTGCATGGCGTAGAGCAGGCCCAGCGTCTCGGTGGTGCGGTCGCGCAGGTAGCTGCGGTTGCTCTGGAACGGGTGCAGCCGGCGCACGTCGACGTCGGTCAGGTCCACCGGCATGCGGCGGTCGCGGATCCATTCGGCCAGCACCTTGCCGGCACCGCCCGAGCTCTGGATGCCGATCGAGTTGAAGCCGCAGGCGACGAACAGGTCGCGGACCTCGGCGGTCTCGCCGAGGAGATAGCGGTCGTCGGGGGTGAAGCTCTCGGGGCCGTTGAAGAAGGTCTGGATGCCGGCGGTGGCCAGGATCGGCAGGCGGCGCGTGGCGCTCTCGAGGATCGGCTCGAAGTGGTCCATGTCCTCGGGCAGGCTGTCGAAGCAGAAGGCCTCGGGGATGCCGCCCATGCCCCAGGGCTTGGCCACGGGCTCGAAGGCGCCGACCAGGAGCTTGCCGGCGTCCTCCTTGTAGTAGGTGCACTCGTCGGTGACCCGCAGCACCGGCAGGTCGCGCGGCACCTCCGCCAGGGGCTCGGTGACGATGTAGAAGTGCTCGGCCGCGTGCAGCGGCACCGAGACCCCGACCGCAGCCGCCAGCTCGCGCGACCACATGCCGGCGGCGAGCACGACGGTAGTAGCGGCGATCGGGCCCTGTTCGGTCAGCACGCCGACCGCCCTGCCCTGCTCGACCAGGATGCGCTGGACCTTCACGCCCTCGACGATGCGCGCGCCCCGCTGCCGGGCACCCTTGGCGAAGGCCTGGGTCGTGTCGATCGGGTTGGCCTGCCCGTCCTTGGGCAGGAACACCCCGCCCACCGCGTCGCCGACCTCGAGCAGCGGGATAGCGCGCCTTGATCTCGGCCGGCCCGATCACCTCGACCGCGAGGCCGAAATTCTTGGCCATCGAGGCGCCGCGCTTCAGCTCCTCGAAGCGCTCGGCATTGAGCGCCAGGCTGATCGAGCCGTTCTGCTTGAAGCCGGTCGCCTGCCCGGTCTCGGCCTCGAGCGCATGCAGGAGCTCGGAGGTGTACTTGGCAAGCTCGGTCATCCGCCGGGTCGCGCGAAGCTGGCCGATCAGGCCGGCCGCATGCCAGGTCGTGCCACAGGTGAGCTGCCGGCGTTCCAGCAGGAGGACGTCGGTGATCCCGAGCTTCGTGAGGTGATAGGCGATCGAGCAGCCGACGATGCCGCCGCCGATGATGACGACGTCGGCGCGGGTGGGAAGCGGTGGGGTCATGCCGAGCTCGTGGTGATTGACGGGTGCAACGTCACCCGTGAATTGTTGTCCATGTTCAGCCAAGGGGTCGCCGGTCGATGCGCACACCGCTCTACGATGTCCGCGCCCGGAAGAAGACGGTGAGCGTCACGATCAACGCGGACCTGCAGGAAAGAGCCCGCGCAGCCGGCCTCAATCTGTCGGAGGTCACGGAGACGGCCATCGCCGCGGCCGTCGTCGCGAGGGAGCGGGCCAGGATCCAGGCGGAGATCGATCAAGAACTCGAGGTCTACAACGAGTTCGTCGCGGAGCACGGCTCGTTCGCCGAGCATGATGCGCGAGCGCGAGGCTGCGCGGGATCGCGATGAGGCAGTTTGACCTGTTTGCCAACCCGCTGCCGAGCGCGCGGCGGTGCGATGCCGTACATCGTGCTCCTGCAATCGGACTTCGCCCGAACCGGTCGCGATCGGGTCGTGGCGCCGTTGATCGCTGCGCAGCCGCACCCCGCCGATCGAATGGCGGCTGATGCCGCGGGTCGTGATCGACGGCCAGGAACTCAACATCCTGTCCCTGGGCTGACGGCAGTCATCGGTCAATGAGCTGCGCAAGCCAGTCGGCAGTCTTGCCGCCGAGCGTCGAGCGATCGTCGCCGCCCTGGACTTCCTGTTCCTCGGCATCTAGCCCGCCGTCCGCCGAGCGCCGGCGACGGCCTGCAGGGTCACGGCCGCCAGCACCATGCTTCCGCCGACCAAGGTCCAGAACGCCGGGACCTCGCCGACCACCAGCCACGCCCAGACCGGCGCCAGCACGACCTCGGTCTGAGCCAGCAGCGCGAGGTCCGCGGCGGGAAGGTGGCGCGAGCCGGCGGTGAAGGCGACGAGGCCGCAGCCGATCTGGACGATGCCCATGACCGAGCAGGCGAGCAGGTCGTGGCGGCTGATCGCGAGGGCGCCGGACCCGTCGCGGAGCACGAGGATCACGGCGCAGGCGGCGGCCGCCAGGATCGCTGCCATCAGCAGCGACGGCGTGCCGTCGAGCGATCGCCCGCGGCGCAAGGTGACGCTGAACAGGGCGAAGGAGAGGCAGGAGCCGAGTGCCAGGAGCGTGCCCGCGAGCCCGCCCGGGTCCAGGCCGGGCGAGGCGATGACCGCGACCCCGGCGCCGGCCAAGGCCATGGCCAGCCAGGTCGAGGAACGGACCGGTTCGCCCAGGATCAGGCGGCCGAGCAGCGCCGCGGCGAAGGGCGTGGTGGCCAGCACGAAGGCGGCGTTGGCCACCGTGGTGAGCGTGAGTGCGGTGACGAAGGTGACGAAGGCGGTGGCGAGGCACACCGCGCCGAAGAGGCCGTTCCAACCCAGGGCCAGGGTACTGCGGACCAGATCGCCGCCACGGAAGACGATGAACCCGGCCGCGACCGGGACGACGAACAGCGAGCGGTAGAGGACGATCTGGATCGAGTCCGCCTCCTCGACCAGCTTCACGAGAAACCCGCCCATGCTCCACAGCACCCCGGCCAGCACGACCAGTCCAGCGCTGCGCGCGTAGAGCAGGTCGGTGGCCGGCGCGGCAGCGGCGGAGCGCAGGGGCATCGGCGTCGGGCGCTCAGGCCCGCAGCCGGGCGTTCTCGGGATCGTAGAGCGGCTCGGCGCCGACCGTGGCGGCGCTGCGGCGGCCGAAGATCTCGACCTCGACGCTGCTGCCGGCCACGGCGAGATCGGCGCGGACATAGGCCAGCGCCACGCTGCGTTCGAGCGTGAAGCTCCAAAAGCCCGAGGTGGCGAGGCCCACGCGCTCGCCTTGCGCGTGCACGGGCGCACAGAACGGCGCGTCGGCCTCGCCCGGCTCGTCCAGGACCAGCGGCACCAGACGCTGGCGCACGCCGCGCGCGCGCTCGGCCACCAGCGCCGCCTTGCCGACGAAATCGGGCTTGGCGAGGTCGACGAACCGGTCGAGGCTGGCCTCGTACGCGGTGAACCCGGTCTCCAGGTCCTGCTTCCAGCTGCGGTAGCACTTGTCGAGGCGCATGGATTCGATGGCGTAGATGCCGACGTCGCGGATACCGCGGGTGGCACCGGCCGCCATCACCGCCTCGTAGGCCGGCAGGAGCTGCTCCATCGGCAGATGCAGCTCCCAGCCGAGCTCGCCGACATAGTTCACGCGCAGGGCCAGGGCCCGGCCGAAGCCCAGCTCGATCTCGCGCGCCGAGAGCCAGGGGAAGGCGGCGTTGGAGAGATCGGCCGGCGTGCAGGCCTGCAGCACCTCGCGCGCGGCGGGGCCGGCGATCACCAGCGTGCCGACGCGGCCGTGCAGGCACTCCAGGCGGGCGCTGCCGTCGGCCGGCAGGGCCGCGCGCAGGAGGTCCTCGTCGTGCCATTCCGCCGTGCTGGCGCCGACCAGGTAGAACCGGTCCTCGGCCACGCGCGTGACGGTGAACTCGCTGACCACCCCGCCCTTGGCGTCGAGCGCGTAGCACAGGCCGATGCGGCCGACCTTGGGCAGGCGCGAGCAGAGCAGCCGGTCGAGCATGGCCGCCGCACCCTTGCCCGCCAGCGTGAACTTGGAAAAGCCGCCGAGGTCGGTGACGCCGACATTCTCGCGCACGGCCCGCACCTCGGCGCGCACCAGATCGTTCCAGTTGCGGTCGCGGCGCAGGGTGAGCGTGGGCTCCTCGACGGTGCCGGCGGGGTCGAAGAAGGCCGCACGCTCCCAGCCGTTGCGGGCGGCGAAGTGTGCACCCTTGGCCTTGAGCACGGGATAGAGCGGCGTGGTCCGCGCCGGCCGGCCAGCCGGGCGCTCCTCGAAGGGGAAGCCGACGGCGTACTCGTTCTGGTAGAGCTCGACCGCCTTGGCGACCGTGTAGGAGGTGGTGGCGTAGCCGGTGTAGCGGCGCGGATCCATGACCCAGCCGTCCCATTCCGGTGCCCCGTCGACCACCCACTCGGCGAGGAACTTCCCGGCCCCGCCCGACTGGGCGATGCCGAAGCTGAAGCAGCAGCACTGGTAGAAGTTGGTCAGCCCATGCGCCGGGCCGATGTAGGGGTTGCCGTCGGGCGCGTAGGGGATCGGGCCGTTGACCACCCGCTTCACGCCGCCCTCGGCCAGGATCGGCACGCGCGCGCAGGCATCCTCGATGTAGCGCTCGAGCCGGCCCAGATCGTCGGGCCAGAGCTGGTAGGCGAAGTCGGCCGGGATGCCGTCCTGCCACTCGGCCCGGCACTGCCACTCGTAGGGGCCGAGGATGAAGCCCTGGCGCTCCTGGCGCAGATAGTAGGAGACGTCGGGATCGCGCAGGAGCGGCAGCTTCTCGCTGGCCGCGCTCGACCAGGGCCGGGATGTCCTCGGTCACCAGATACTGGTGCTGCATGGCGACGATCGGCAGATGCCGGCCGACCAGCGCCATGATCTCGCCGGCGCGGTAGCCGGCGGCGTTGACGACGATCTCCGCCCGGATGGTCTCGCCCTTGTCGGTGCCGACCAGCCACTCGCCGGAGCTGCCGCGGACGAGGCTGGTGACCCGGGTGAACCGCTCGATCCGGCAGCCGGCCTCGCGGGCCAGCCGCGCGAAGGCCTGGGTCAGCTGCGAGGGGTCGACGTCGCCGTCGAGCGGATCCCACAGCACGCCCTCGAGATCGTGCGGCTCCAGGAACGGGTAGAGCTCGCGCGCCTGGGCGGGGCCCATCAGGTCGTAGGCCAGCCCCTGCGCCTGGGCCATGGCCTTGATGTGGCGGAACTCGTCCATGCGCTCGCGATGGTGGGCCAGCCGGATCGAGCCCGTGCCGTGATAGCCGATGCCGCCCTCGAGCTCCGCCGAGAGGCGGCGGTAGAGCTTCGCCCCGTAGGCCTGCATCCGCATCATCGTCCAGCTGCCCGAGAAGGTCGGGCAGTTGCCGGCGGCATGCCAGGTCGAGCCGGAGGTGAGCTCGTTCATCTCGAGCAGCAGGCAGTCGGTCCAGCCGCGCAGCGCCAGGTGGTAGAGCGCGCTGCAGCCGACCGCCCCGCCGCCGATGACGACGACGCGGGCGGTCCTGGTCATGCCGCGAGCCCCGCAGGAGCCGCCGGGCGCATCGCCGCTTCGGGCAGGCGGATCGGGAACCGGTCGCGGATCTGGCGGTCGACGGCGGCAAGATGGCCCGGGAAGTGGCCGCCCAGGAGAGCCTCGACCTTGACCGTGGCGCGCTGGACGATGTCGGTGCGGCCGTACTCCGCCCACTCCTTCGGGTTCGAGCGGTCGCCGACCAGGGGATAGAAATAGTCGCGCTGCATCAGGTCCAGGGTCTGCTGGCTGCCCAGATAGTGGCCGGGACCCTCGATGCAGACCTGGCGCATGGTCTCGAACGACAAGGACGCCTCGTTGACCTCGATGCCGCGGATGGTGCGCAGGGCCGCACCGATGATGTCGTTGTCGATCACCAGGCTCTCGTGGCTGAAGCCCAGGAGGCTCGCCTGCATCCCGGCCGCCTCGTAGATCAGGTTCGCACCGGCATTGCCGACCAGGGCGTGGTTGTAGCCCTTCTCGGCACCGGACTGGGCGTCGGGCAGCTTGGAATCGCTCATGCCCGAGGCGACGCCGGTGGGCAGATCGTAGAACTGGCCCATCTGCGCGCAGGCGGCCATCAACAGCGCCTGCTCGGCACTGCCGCCGGACATGGCACCCGTGCGCAGGTCGGAGACGAACGGCCAGGTGCCGAAGATGGCGGGAGCACCGGGCTTGAGGGCGTTGACGTAGCACAGGCCGGCCAGCACCTCGGCCACCGCCTGCACGACCGAGCCCGCCAATGCCGCGGGCGAGGTGGCGCCGGCCTGTCCCGCCGAGAGCAGCAGCACCGGCATGCCGCCGGCGACGGCGACCTCGAGCCCGCGGCAGGCATCCTCGGCGAAGCGCAAGGGCGGAACGACGAAGCAGCAGGACAGGCTGACGAACGGCCGCGCCCGCCAGGCATCCTCGCCGCCGGCCACCAGTGCAGGATCTCCAGCCCGGCGTTGAGCGTGTCGCCGCGGCAGAAGCTGGTGCCGACATGCTTGGTGGTGCCGGAGATGCAGGCATAGAGCGTGTTCAGGTCGAGCTCCATGGCGCCGACCATGTCGCGCGGCACGAGGCTGCGCTGGTAGAAGTGGATGTGGTCGAGCGAATCCACGATCCGCGCCGCGTCGTAGAGGTCCTGCAGCAGGGACTCCCGGTACTCGCGGGTCTTGAGGTCGACCATGTGCACCGCGGCACCGGCCGTGCCGTAGTGGACCTTGCTGCCCCAGGGCTCGAGATCGTGGCGCGGGTCCTGGCCGTGGAGCGGGAAACGGCGTGCCGCACCCGCGATCACGTCCTCGACCAGGGCGCGCGGGAAGCTGAGCCGGCCATACTCGTTGAGGTAGGCGCCCCGCGCGGTGCAGGCCTCGATGCAGGACGGCAGGGCCTGCGCCATCCCCAGCCGCTCGAGCACGTCGAGGGCACCCTCGTGGATGGTCTTGATGTCGGCGTCGCTCAGCGGCTTGTAGCGCCCGCCCTCCAACCCGGCCCGGACCGGGCGCAACGCCGCCTCGAGCGGGGCCGCCCGCAACTGCCGCCGCGCCTCGCGCCCACCACGTCGACCGCCATCGCTCATCGCCGGATCGCTCCAACCGCCAGGATGCGCCATCTCTCGCTCGCGCGGTCGGGAACGACAACCGATTCCTTCCGTCGCGACCGGTGAGCTGGATTCACCGGACGGACCGGCTATGCTCGCGGCATGGCGGACCAGAACCAAGACGCCGGCCCGGCACCGCTCGACCGCCGCGTGCTGGCGATCATGGCCACCGACGTGGTCGGCTATTCGCGGCAGATGGAGGCCGACGAGGCCGGCACCATCGCGCGCGTGACCTCACTGCCGGGCCGAGATCGATCGAGCCGCTGCTGGAGCGGCACCGCGGCCGGCTGATCAAGCTGATCGGCGACGGCACGCTGTCGCTGTTCGACAGCGTGGTCGACGCGGTGACCTGCGCCGCGGCGATCCAGCGGGCGCGTCCGCGAGCGCAACCGAGGACGTCGCCGGACGCAGCGCCGATCGTGCTGCGCGATCGCGGATCAACCTCGGTGACGTGGCCCTGCTCGGAGAACGACGTCTACGGCGACGGCGTGAACGTCGCCGCCCGGCTCGAGTCCTTGTGCGACCCGGGCGGAGTGATGATTCTCCGGCACCGCCTACGATCACCTCCAGGGCAAGACTCGACCTCGCCTCTCGAGTTCGTGGGCGAGCAGCAGGTCAAGAACATCACCCGTCCGGTGCGGGCCTATCGCGCCAGGATCGAGGGCGTGCGCGCGCCCCGCGCCGGCGCCGGCTGCCCATTCGCCGCTGCGTCTGCCGCTGCCCTGGCCGCTCCTGGTCGCGGCGGCGGGCTGGTGGGCCTGGTCGACCTTCGCCGTGCCGCCCGCCAATGCCTCGATCGCGGTCCTGCCGTTCGACAATCTGGGCGGCGACGAGGCGACTGGCCGGCTCGCCGAGGGCATCACCGAGGATCTGATCACCGAGCTGACCCGCTTTCGCGCCATCGACGTGATCGCCCGCGACGCCACCCGTCACTACCGCGAACCGTCGAGATCGACGTGCGGGAGGTCGGCAACGAACTGCAGGTCCGGTTCGTCCTCGACGGCACGATCCAGCGCCAGGGCGAGCGGCTGCGGATCACCGCACAGCTGATCGAGACCGCGTCGGCGCGCGACGTGTGGTCCGACCGCTGGGAGCCGTGCCGGCACCGACTGTTCGCGGTCCAGAGCGAGGTGGCCGAGGCGGTGGCCAGCCGCCTCGCCAGCCCCTATTCGGGCCCGATCGTCGCCGTCGAGCGCGCCAGCGCCAAGCGCAAGCCAGCCCAGCAGCCTGTCGGCCTACGATCTCTACCTGCTGGGCATGGAGGAGCTGAACCGGGCCAGCCGCGAGGGCTACCGGGCAGCGATCTCGCTCGCCTGCAGCAGAGCCTCGCGACTCGATCCCGAGTTCGCCCGGGCCTGGACCGGCACTGGCCACGGCCTATTCGGGGCTGGCGGAGATGGAGGGCTATCCCCGGAGCTGGTCCAGGCCCGCGAGGCGGCCGCCCGCAAGGCGGTCGACACTGGATCCGGCCGACGCCCAGGCGCATGCCGCGCTGGCGACCCACTACATGGACGCCGGCGATCCGGCCCGCGCCGAGAGCGAGTTCGACCGGGCCCTCAGCCTGACGCCGGGCTCCGCCGACCTGCTCGCGATCTATGCCGGCTGGGCCAGCGGCTTCGGCAAGCCCGAGCGCGGCGTGGAGGCAGCGGAGCGGGCGATGCGCCTCAACCCGGACGTCCAGCCCTGGGCGGTCTACAATTTCGCCTACGCCTACTTCATGGCCGGCCGCTACGAGGACGCGCTGCGGCAGTTCGACCGGATGCCGCGCGAGACCTATACGCCCAGCGCCCTGGTCTACCGTGCCGCGACCCTGGGCGCCCTCGGCCAGACGGCGGCAGCCGGCTCGGCCGTCGCCGCGGCCCTGGCCCTGCAGCCGGACCTGACCGTCGAGGCGTTCGCGACCGCCTACACCGCCAGCGAGGCCGACCGGCTGCGCATCGTCGACTCCATGCGTGCAGCCGGGTTTCCCATGTGCGCTGCCGCGGCCTTCGTCGCCGCCCACCCGGACCTGGAACGGCTGCCGGAGTGCGTGGCGTCGTGACCATCCGGCCGCGCCTGCCGGCCTTCGCGGCCTTGCGCGCCTTCGAGGCGGCGGCACGCCATCTGAGCTTCCGCGGAGGCCGGCGACGAGCTGTGCGTCACCCATTCGGCGATCAGCCACCAGATCAAGGATCTCGAGCGCGAGCTGGGCGGGCCGCTGTTCTGGCGCAAGGGCCGTCGGGTGGAGCTGACCGAAGCGGGTGCCCTGCTGTTTCCGGTGGTGCGCGACGCCTTCGCCCGGATCGGCGAAACCGCGATGCACCTGCGCCAGCGCAGCGGTGTCGGGCGAGCTGACGGTCCAGGTCTACGTCACCGTCGCCTCGCGCTGGCTGCTCCCGCGCCTGCATCGCTTCGAGGCCGCCAATCCCGAACTGCGCCTGCGCCTGAGCACCAGCCACCGGAGCTGGGACTTCGACGCCGACAATGCCGATGTCGGCATGATCTACCGCGAGCCGCCGCTCGATCAGGGGCTGATCTACTGGCCGCTGTTCCGCTCGCGCCTGATCGCCGTGGCCGAGCCCGGCCTCGTCCGAGGCGGCCTGGGCCTGCGGCAGCCGACCGATCTGGTCAACCACCGCCTGCTTGAGCGTCTACACCGCCCAGGGCGACTGGGCGCTTGTGGCTGGAGGCGGCCGGCGTCGGCGAGCTCGCCAGTCATCGCAGCCTCCTGTTCGACAGCTATCTCCTGGCGCTGGAGGCAGCGATCGACGGGCGCGGGGTGGCGCTGGTGCCGGACTTCGTGGCCGCGACCGACCTGCGCACCGGCCGGCTCCTGCAGCCCTTCCCGCTGGCCGTGCCCCAGCCGGGAGCCTGGTACCTCGTCTGCCGCAAGGAGCGGGCGCTCGACCGGGGCGTGCGCCATCTGCGGCAGTGGCTGGTGGCGGAGGTGGCCGCCGATCCGGACCTGGATTCCGGCCGATGCTGATGGCCGGCGCCGCGCTCGCGGTCGCCCTGGTCGGCGGCTGGACGGCGGTGGTGGGCGTGCTGTGGTGGCAGCAGGACCGCATGATCTTCCCTGGCTGGGGCTTCGCCACGGTGCAGGCCTCGGGCATCGAGCCCGGCGACGAACGGCTGGAGCTGGTCACGCCCGACGGGGTTCGGCTGACCGGCGCCCTGCGGCGTGCGGCCATGCCCAGCCGCGGGCTGGTCCTGATCTTCGGCGGCAACGCGGAGGATGCCGACTGGCGGCTGCGCCACCTGGGCGGCTGGCTGCGCGACGTCGACCTCGCGACCTTCTTCTATCGCGGCTACGGCCCCAGCGACGGCAGGCCGAGCGAGGCGGCGCTGGTGGCGGACGCCACGCTGGTGCATGACCACCTGGTCGCGTTGCTGGAGCCGCAGCGCGTGGTGGCGGCCGGCTTCAGCCTCGGTTCGGGCGTGGCGGCGCAGCTGGCCCGCCGCCGGCCGCTGGAGGGCCTGATCCTGGTCACCGCCTTCGATTCGATCCTGTCGGTGGCCGCCCGCCGCTATCCGTTCGCGCCGGTACCCTGGCTCCTGCGCCATCCCTTCCGCTCGGACGAGGCGCTGGCCGGCCTCGCCGTCCCGGTGGCCGTGATCGCCGCCGAGCAGGACGACATCGTCCCGCCACGCCACACCCGGCGCCTGATCGACGAGCTGGCGCAGCCGGTGCTCGTGGCCTGGATCAAGGACGCCGACCACGTCTCGATCTACGATCACGTCGCCTATCGGGACGCTTTCCGGGCAGCGCTCGACCGGCTCCTGGCGAAGGCACCAGCCGATACCGCCGCGGCGCCATCCGAGCTATAGTCGACCGGAACAACGACGCTCCCCCGCGCCATGCCCGTCTTCTACGACCCGCTGGTCGTCCTTCTCTCGATCCTGGTGGCCATCCAGGGTGCCGTGGTCAGCCTGACCCTGACCCATGCCCTGCGTCCGGCCGCCCTGCTGCGCCGCAAGCTGCTTCTGGCCGGGGCCGCCACCGTGATGGGGGTCGGCATCTGGTCGATGCACTTCATCGGCATGCTGGCCCTGCACCTGCCGGTCGCCGTGGCCTACGACCCCCTGCCCACGCTCACCTCCGGCCTCGTCTGCATCCTGGTCACCGGGCTGGGCTTCCATATCGTCAGCCAGGACGGCACCGGCCCGGCCAGGATCATGCTCGGCGGCGCGGTGATGGGCCTGGGCATCGCGGCCATGCACTATCTGGGCATGTCCGCGCTGCGCGCGCAGTGCGTGGTCACCTACTCGCCGCCGCTGGTGGCGCTGAGCGTGGCGGTGGGCATCGCCGCCGCGACCGCCGCCTTGTGGCTGGCCTTCCGCCCCGGTGCCACCTGGGTCATCCGCGCGGCGTCGGTCGTGCTGGGTCTGGCGGTGGCGCTGATGCACTTCACCGGCATGGCGGCGGCGAGCTTCCTGCCGGCCGAGGGGCTGGAGCTGATCGCCGAGCCGCTCCTGGATCAGGGTGCCCTGGCCCTGGTCGTGGCGGTCGTGGCCTTCCTGATCTCCGGCGGTCTTCCTGCTCGTCATCCTGCCCGACCGACCTGCAGCACCCGCAGCGCACGAACCTCAGATCGCGCCGGCGGCACCGGCGATGCCGGAGCGGGTCGCCGTGCAGCAGCGCGGCGCCACGCTGCTGCTCGATCCAGGGGAGATCCGCGCGATCCAGGCCGAGGGGCACTACACCCGCGTCAGCGACGGCCGCGGCTCCTATCTCTGCCCGCAGTCGATCACCGCGCTGGGCGGCCGGCTGGACCCGGCCCAGTTCCTGCGCGTCCATCGCAGTCACATCGTCAACCGGCGCTGGATTCGCGGCTTCCGGCGCGACGGCGACCAGGGCGTGGTGATCGTCGAGGCCGAGCCCAGCCTCGAGGTGCCGGTCAGCCGGACCAACGTCCGCAAGATCCAAGACACCCTGCTGCCCGCCGCCTGACCGCCGTTCGTGCACGAATTGGTGCCGTTCGTGCGCGGCTGCGGCCGACGACGCGGTCCGCCTTGTCCCGCGCTCCGATCGCTCCATAGATTTCGTCAGTCGCAAAGCGGCAGCGGGAGGCCAAGAATGATTCCAGGCGCGTTCGATTATCATCGGCCGGCGTCGGTCGAGGACGCCGTCCGGCTCCTCGGTCAGTTCGGCGACGACGGCCGCGTCATCGCCGGCGGCCACAGCCTGATCCCGATGATGAAGATGCGCCTGGCCCAGCCGGCACACCTGATCGACATCGGCGGCATCGGCGGCCTTGCCGGCGTCTGCGAGGATGGCGGCGAACTGGTCATCGGCGCGCTCACCACCCAGCACGACCTGCTGGCGTCCGACTACGTCCGCGCGAAGTGCCCGCTCCTGCACGAGACCGCCGTGCTCATCGCCGATCCGCAGGTGCGCTACCGCGGCACCGTCGGCGGCAACGTCGCCAACGGCGATCCGGGCAACGACATGCCGGCGGTGATGCAGTGCCTGGACGCGACCTACGTCGTCCACGGGCCCGGCGGCGAGCGGCGCATCAAGGCGCGCGACTTCTACGAGGCGGCCTACTTCACCGCGCTCAAGGCCGACGAGATCCTGATCGGCATCCGCATCCCGGCCCCGCCGGCCGGCCACGGCTGGGCCTACGAGAAGCAGAAGCGCAAGGTCGGCGACTACGCCACCGCCGCCGCGGCGGTCGTCCTCACCCTGGACGGTGGTCGCTGCACCCACGCCGCCCTGGCCCTGACCAATCTCGGCCAGACGCCGATCCTGGTCGGACACGGCACTCGTCGGCACCACCGTCGACGATGCCGCGATCGCCGCGGCCTGCGCCGCGGCCGAGGCCGCCAGCGATCCCGTCGCCGACATGCGGGGCCCCGTCGACTACCGGCGCCACCTCGCCGGCGTGATGACCGACCGCGCGCTCCGCCGGGCGCTCGCCCGCGCACAGCGCCACTGAGGAGCGCACCCATGGCCAAGCAGATCGTCAAGCTGACCGTGAACGGCCGCGCCATCGAGGCGCTGGTCGAGCCGCGCACGCTCCTGATCCACTTCCTGCGCGAGGACCTGGCGCTGCGTGGCGCCCATATCGGCTGCGAGACCAGCCATTGCGGCGCCTGCACCGTCGACATCGACGGCCAGTCGGTGAAGTCCTGCACCATGTTCGCGGTCCAGGCCGAGGGTGCCGAGATCGTCACCGTCGAGGGCCTGGCCCAGGGCGGCACGCTGCATCCCCTGCAGGCCGCCTTCGTCGAGCATCACGGGCTGCAATGCGGCTTCTGCACGCCGGGCATGCTGATGCGCGGCTACCGCCTGCTGCAGGAGAACCCGAACCCGACCGAGGACGAGATCCGCTGGGGCCTGTCGGGCAACATCTGCCGCTGCACCGGCTACCAGAACATCGTCAAGGCCGTGCAGCACGCGGCCGCCGAGATGCAGTCGGTCAAGGAGGCCGCCGAATGAGCGCCGTCACGGAGCTGACCCACGAGCAGCGCGAGGCGACGCTGCGCGGCATCGGCTGCTCGCGCAAGCGCAAGGAAGACGCGCGGCTGCATCCAGGGCAAGGGCAACTATGTCGACGATCTCCGCCTGCCCGGCATGCTGCACGGCGACTTCGTCCGCAGCCCCTACGGCCACGCCCGGATCAAGAGCATCGACGTGAGCAAGGCCAAGGCGCTGCCCGGCGTGCACGCCGTGCTCACCGCCAACGACCTGAAGCCGCTGAACCTGCACTACATGCCGACCCTGGCCGGCGACGTGCAGGCGGTGCTGGCCGACGAGAAGGTGCTGTTCGCCAACCAGGAGGTGGCCTTCGTCATCGCCGACGACCGCTACATCGCGGCCGACGCGGTCGACCTGATCGAGGTCGAGTACGAGCCGCTGCCGCCGCTGGTCGATCCGTTCCAGGCCATGCAGCCGGACGCGCCGGTCCTGCGCGAGGACATCAAGGACAAGATCGAAGGGTGCGCACGGCGAGCGCCAGCACCCCAACCACATCTTCACCTGGGAGGTCGGCGACAAGGCGGCGGCCGACGACGCGTTCGCCGCGGCCGAGGTCACGGTCAAGGAGCTGATCACCTACCAGCGCGTCCATCCGTGCCCGCTCGAGACCTGCGCCTCCGTCGGCTCGACTGGACAAGATCAAGGGCGAGCTCACCGTCTGGGGCACCTTCCAGGCGCCGCACGTGGTGCGCACCGTGGCCGCGATCCTCTCCGGCATCCCCGAGCACAAGATCCGCGTCATCTCGCCCGACATCGGCGGCGGCTTCGGCAACAAGGTCGGCGTCTATCCGGGCTATGTCTGCGCCATCGTCGCCTCGATCGTGCTCGGCCTGCCGGTGAAATGGGTCGAGGACCGGATGGAGAACCTCTCCGCCACCGCCTTCGCCCGCGACTATCACATGACCGCCGAACTGGCGGCGACCAAGGACGGCAAGATCCTCGGCCTGCGCTGCCATGTGCTGGCCGATCACGGCGCCTTCGATGCCTGCGCCGATCCGACCAAGTATCCGGCCGGGTTCTTCAACATCGTCACCGGCTCCTACGACATCCCGGCGGCGCACGTGGTCGGTCGACGGCGTCTACACCAACAAGGCGCCGGGCGGCGTCGCCTATCGCTGCTCGTTCCGGGTCACCGAGGCCAGCTTCATGATCGAGCGCATCGTGGACGTGCTGGCGCAGAAGCTCGACATGGACCCGGCGGAACTGCGGGCTGAAGAACTTCATCCAGCCGCGAGCAATTCCCCTACATGTCCGCGCTCGGCTGGGAATACGACTGCGGCGACTACCCCCCCGCGCTGAAGAAGGCGATGGACGCGGTCGGCTATGCCGGCCTGCGCCAGGAGCAGGCGGAGAAGCGCGGCCAGCGCGGCGAGCTGATGGGCATCGGCGTCGCGTTCTTCACCGAGATCGTCGGCGCCGGGCCGTCGCGAACTGCGACATCCTCGGCGTCGCCATGTTCGATTCCGCGAGATCCGCGTCCATCCCGACCGGCGCGGCGATCGCCCGCCTCGGCACCAAGAGCCAGGGCCAGGGGCACGAGACCACCTATGCCCAGATCCTCGCGACCGAGACCGGCATCCCCGCCGACATCATGGTCGAGGAAGGCGACACCAACACCGCGCCCTACGGCCTCGGCACCTACGGCTCGCGCTCGACGCCGGTGGCCGGTGCCGCCGCGCCCGCGTCGGCGCGCAAGATCCGCGACAAGGCCCGGAAGATCGCCGCGCACCTGATGGAGGTCGCCGAGACGACCTCGAGTGCGACGTCGACCGCTTCCAGGTCAAGGGCCTGCCCGAGAAGCAAGACCATGAAGGAGATCGCCTGGGCCGCCTATAACAACGTGCCGCCAGGGCATGGAGCCGGGCCTGGAGGCGGTCGACTACTACGATCCGCCCAACATGACCTATCCCTTCGGCGCCTATATCTGCGTGGTCGACATCGACGTCGACACCGGCGAGAACAAGGTGCGGCGCTTCTACGCGCTCGACGATTGCGGCACCCGGATCAACCCGATGATCATCGAGGGCCAGGTGCATGGCGGACTGACCGAGGCGTTCGGCATCGCGATGGGCCAGGAGATCACCTACGACGCGACCGGCAACGTGCAGGGCGTCTCGCTGATGGACTTCTTCCTGCCGACCGCGGTCGAGACGCCGAAGTGGGAGACCGACTTCACCGTGACGCCCTCGCCGCATCATCCGATCGGCGCCAAGGGCGTCGGCGAGAGCCCGAACGTCGGCGGCGTGCCGGCCTTCTCCAACGCGGTCATCGACGCCTTCGCGCATCTCGGCGTCACCCACATGCAGATGCCGCACGACGCCTGGCGGGTCTGGAAGCAGTGCCTGGCGCTCGGACTCGGCAATGACGTGATCGACCGCGGCTGCCCTCGGGCGGCGTTCGTCGATGACGGCTACGTCGCCGACGCCGAGCTGGCGACCGCGCTGTCGCCATGATGCGGCTGCTCCGCCGGCCGCTGCTGCTCGAGGGCGAGGCCGGCGTCGGCAAGACCGAGATCGCCAAGGCGCTGGCCGCGGTCGAGCGGACCGAGCTGATCCGCCTGCAGTGCTACGAAGGGCTCGACGCGCAGGCCGCGCTCTACGAGTGGAACTACCAGCGCCAGCTGCTCGCGATCGAGCCGCGAGGCGAGACGGCGAGCCTGGCCGACAAGGAGCGGCACGTCTTCGACCGCGCCTACCTGCTCGAGCGGCCGCTGCTGCGCGCGATCACCCAGGACAACCCGCCGGTGCTGCTGATCGACGAGATCGACCGCGCCGACGAGGAGTTCGAGGCCTTCCTGCTGGAGCTGCTGGCCGACTATCAGGTCAGCATGCCCGAGCTCGGCACGATCGCGGCGACGTCATCCCCTGGGTCGTCCTCACCAGCAACGCCACGCGCGAGCTGTCCGACGCGCTGCGCCGGCGCTGCCTCTACCACTATGTCGACTACCCCGACGAGGCCAAGGAAACCCGCATCCTGACCACCCGGCTGCCCGGGATCGCGGCGGCGCTGGCCAGCCAGATCGCGCGTTTCGTTCAGGCGGTCCGGCGCGAGGATCTGAAGAAGAAGCCGGGCATCGCCGAGACGCTCGACTGGGCCGCGGCGCTGGTCGGCCTCGACGTGCGCGATCTGCGGGACGAACCCGAGACAACCCAGCAGACCCTGCTCTGCCTTCTGAAGACTCACGAAGATGCCGCCGTCCTGCCGCGCGAGCGGGTCGAGCGGCTGCTGGCGAAGGTGGCGTGATGCTTGCGCGCGTTACCGGGTTCCTGGCGCTGCTGCGGGCGCACGGCTTCACGCTCGGACTAGGTGAGGCCGAGGACGCCCTCCGCCTCGCGCGGACCATCGAGCTGCCTCGACCGGTCGCACGAGCTGCGGCGTGCGCTCAAGGCGCTGCTGTGCGGCCGCCGACGCGCAGCGGTTCGACGAGCTGTTCGACCTGTACTGGCGGCGACGCGGGGTGCGCAAGGCCGTCGCGATCGACGGGAACGGCCAGGGCAAGGGTCTACGTGCGACCCATGGTCGGCGGACAAGCCGGCCGACCCGGCCTGCCAGATTTGCTGGAGCGCGGGCCGGGCGCCGATGCCGCCCCGCACGGCCGGCGCGCCGGCGCCAGCACGAGCGAGAGCTTGGCCAACACCGACCTCCGGCACATCGCCGACCCGGACGAGATGGCGCGCGTCGAGGCGCTGGCCGAGCGATTGGCGGCCCGGCTGCGCTACCGGCTGACCCGACGGCACCGGCTGGCCGAGCGCGGCCGCCAGCCCGATCTGCGCCGCACCATCCGGCGCAACCTCGCACATGGAGGCAGCCCGATCGCGCCAGCCTTCCGCCACCGCCGGACCAAGCCGTTGAAGCTGGTGCTGCTGCTCGACGCATCGGGGTCGATGAGCCAGTACAGCGCGCTGCTGGTCCGCTTCCTCAAGGGCATGCTCGGCCACAGCCGCGGTGCGGAAGCCTTCGTGTTCCACACCAGGCTGATCCATGTCAGCCCGGCCCTGCGCGAACGCGATACGCAGCGAGCGATCGAGCGGATGGCGCTGATCGCGACCGGGTGGCATGGTGGCTCGCGGATCGGCGCTTGCCTCGCAAGCTTCAACCGCGCCTACGCCAAGCAGGTTGATCGACCGCAGAACCGCGGTGATCGTGATGAGCGACGGGTTCGACACCGACCCGGGCGAGGCGCTGGGGGTCGAGCTGGCGATGCTGCGGCGGCGCGCGCACCGCATTCTCTGGCTCAACCCGATGCTCGGCTGGCCGGGCTACGCACCGCGCGCGGCGGGCATGGCGGCGGCGCTGCCGCACATAGACGTGTTCGCGCCGGCGCACAGCCTCTCCAGCCTCGCGGCCCTCGAGCCAATGCTGGCGCGCCTGTGATGCTGGTCACCGATCCGCTGCTCGACTTGCTGGCGGTGCTCAAGGCCAAGGCCGAGCCGTTCGCCGTCGCCACCATGGTCCGGAACGAGCATGCGACCTCGGCCAGGGCCGGGGCCCAGCGCTGATCCGCGAGCACGGCACCATGGAAGGCTGGATCGGCGGCGGCTGCACCGAGAGCCACCACGCGCCGGGTTGCGCTGCGGACGCTCGCGGACCACGCAGCGCGGCTGATCCGCGTGGCGCCGAAGGCGACCCTGGATGCTCAAGGGCTGGCGCCGGGCGGCTCGGCCGGCGGCGTCGAGCATCATGTCAGCCATTGCCCGTCGGGCGGCACGGTCGATGTGTTCATCGAGCCGATCCTGCCGCCACCGCGTCTGGTGGTGATTGGTGAGACGGCCGTCGCGCGGGCGCTGACGGATCTCGGGCAACGGCTCGGCTACTTTGTCGCGGCGGCTGTAGCACCGGAGGAGCACGGCTTCGTGATCGTGGCGACGCAGGCGACTCGGCGATGAGGCCGCCGTGCGGAGCGCGCTCCGTTCGCCTGCACCTTACGTAGGTTTCATTGGCAGCCGAGGAAATCCGCGGCATTGGGGGCAGCACTGGTCGCCCAGGGGATGCCGGCCGAGCGAGTGGCGAAGATGCGGGCGCCGGCCGGGCTCGCGCTCGGTGGCATCTCGCCCGAAGAGATCGCCCTGTCGGTGCTGGCCGAGATCGTTCAGCTTCGCCGCCAACCGGT
>CAVYMA010000038.1:0-160198 GCA_963769465.1 uncultured Alphaproteobacteria bacterium | reverse complement strand
CATGGAGCAGGTGCTCAAGGGCGTGAACAAGGTGATCATCGACGGCAAGGAAGGGCTCCAACGGCGTGGTGCCCTACCTGCCGCTGCCCGACCTCGAGCGGCGGGCGCGCAAGCCGCGCGCGGCAAGCGCCTTCCCAGATCGACAGCGTGCAGGGAGCCGCGCAATGAACCCGCGTATCGGTGTCGCGGCCGTCGGCGGCGTGGTGGTGGCACTGTTCCTGCTGCTGAACGCGCTGTTCACCGTGCACCAGACCCAGCAGGCGCTGGTGCTGCAGTTCGGTAATCCGGTGCGGATCGTGCAGGAGCCCGGGCTGCACATGAAGGTGCCGTTCGTCCAGCAGGTCGACTATTTCGAGAAGCGGGTGCTCGACTTCGACGCGCCCTCGGTCGAGCTGGTCCTTGGCGACCAGAAGCGGCTCGTGGTCGACGCCTTCGCCCGCTACCGGATCACGGATCGCGCTGCGCTTCCGTCAGTCGGTCGGCACCGAGGCGGCATTCCGCGGCCGGCTGGAGCCGATCGTGTTCTCGAGCCTGCGCAGCGTGCTCGGCGAGGCGCCGCTGTTCACGATCCTGTCGCAGGACCGCACCCAGCTCATGAACCGGATCAAGGGCGAGGCCAACAAGTCCGCTGGCCGGGTTCGGCGTCGAGCTGGTCGACGTGCGCATCAAGCGCGCCGACCTGCCGCCCGAGAACAGCCAGGCCGTGTTCCGTCGGATGCAGACCGAGCGCGAGCGCGAGGCCAAGGAGCTGCGCGCCCAGGGTGCCGAGGTCGGGCAGCGCATCCGCGCCCGTGCCGACCGCGAGCGCCGCGTGCTGATCGCCGAGGCCCAGCGCGAGTCCGAGATCCTGCGCGGCCAGGGCGATGCCGAGGCGATCCGGATCTTCGCCGAGGGCTTCGGCCAGAACCCGGAGTTCTTCGACTTCTACCGCTCGCTGCAGGCCTATCGCGAGGCGCTGGGCGACGGCTCGACCAGCCTCGTGCTCTCGCCCGACAGCGAGTTCTTCCGGTTCTTCAACGGCCGCCGCGGTCAACCTGCCGGCCCAGCCGGCGGGTCCGGGTGCGGACCTCGCCGCCGGCACGCCGCCGGCCACGGGGGCGCCCTCGCCCTGATCCGAGCCGGATCGTCGGCGGACCATGGCGGACCTGGGCACGGCGCTCGCACTCGTCCTCGTGATCGAGGGCGTGCTGTGGGCGCTTTTCCCCGAGGGGATGAAGCAGGCCGCGGCACGGGCGCTGGTGATCGAGCCGGGATCGCTGCGTCTGGGCGGGCTCGCCTCGGTCGGGGTTGGTGTGCTGGTCGTGTGGCTGATCCGTGGCTGACGGCCGCGGGCAGGCGGGATAGCGGCTTGCTTCGGCGGATGCGCTCGGCGATGATCCGATGAGTGACTGTTATGCCGCCGCTTGTGCCCCGGACCAGAGCGCACCCGCCGCCCTGCGCCGCGCCCGGTGGCGCCGGGTCCGACCCGGCCTCGAAATACAAGGGAGATCGACGATGCTCAGTGCGCTCAGCCCGCGCGGGACGATTCCCGGCCGTGCTGCTGCCGGGGTGTTCCGGTGCGTCGCCGGCGCGCTCGTGGCGGCGGTGCTGGCCGTGGGCGCGGGTGACGCCGCCTGGGCCCAGCGCGCGGCACCGGTCGAGGGCTTCGGCGACATCGTCGAGAAGATCGCGCCCGCGGTGGTCAACATCTCGACGCGCAAGGACGTGGCCACCCCGTCTCCGTCCGATTCGCCCGCCATGCCGCAGTTCCCTCCGGGCTCGCCGTTCGAGGAGTTCTTCAAGGACTTCTTCGAGCGCGACCGTTCGCAGCAGGAGCAGCAGCCCCGGCGCAGCTTCTCGCTCGGCTCGGGCTTCGTGATCGATCCCACCGGGTTCGTGGTCACCAACAACCACGTGATCGCCGACGCGGACGAGATCACCGTCATCTTCAACGACGAATCGGAGTACCCGGCCAAGCTGATCGGCACCGACAGCAAGACCGATCTGGCCCTGCTCAAGATCGAGCGCCCGGAGCCGTTCCCCGCGGTGAACTGGGCGGACAGCGACGAGGTGCGGGTCGGCGACTGGATGATCGCCATCGGCAACCCGTTCGGCCTCGGCTCGACCGTGACCGCCGGCATCGTCTCGGCGCGCGGCCGCGACATCCGCGCCGGGCCCTACGACGACTTCTTCCAGATCGACGCGCCGATCAACCGCGGCAATTCCGGCGGTCCGAGCTTCACGCTCGACGGCACCGTGTTCGGCGTCAACACCGCGATCTTCTCGCCCTCGGGCGGCAGCGTCGGCATCGGCTTCGCCATCCCGGCCAACCTCGCCAAGCCGGTGATCGACAGCCTGATGCGCTCGGGCAAGGTCGCGCGCGGCTGGCTCGGCGTGCGCATCCAGAGCGTCACCGACGAGATCGCCGAGAGCCTGGGCCTTCCCGAATCCGACGGCGCGCTGGTCGCCAGCGTCACCCAGGGCGGCCCGGCCGCGAACGCGCAGATCCTGGCCGGCGACGTGATCTTGGAGTTCGACGGCAAGAAGATCGACCGCATGCGCTCCCTGCCGCGTCTGGTGGCCGAGACCGCGATCGGCAAGGAGACCGAGGTCAAGCTCTGGCGCAAGGGCGAGGAGATGACCCTGGACGTCGTCCTGGGCGAGCTGCCCGAGGACGAGACCGTGGCGGAGCTCGGCACGGCACCCCAGGACCCTTCGCCGACGAGCGACGCCAAGATCGACACGCTGGGCCTGACCATCGCCAACCTCGAGGCCGAGCAGCGCACCCAGTTCAGCCTGCCCGAAACCGTCAAGGGCGTGGTGATCACCGAGGTGGTCGAGGGCTCGACCGCGGCCGAGGAGAGCCTCAAGCCCGGCGACGTCATCGTCGAGGTGGGTCAGGAGGAGGTCAGCTCGCCGCCCGAGGTCACGGCCAAGGTCAGCCAGGCCCAGCAGGAGGGCAAGAAGTCGATCCTCCTGCTGATCGACCGCCAGGGCGACCTGCGCTTCGTGGCGCTGCGGTTCAAGTCCTAGCGCGGACCCGGCACGAACGCGTCGCGGCGGTAGCCCTGCAGGTAGAGGAGCGCGGTCAGGTCGCCGTGCTCGATCCGGCAGGGTGCGGCCGCGCGCACGCGCTCATGGGCCCGGAAGGCGACGCCCAGCCCGGCTTCCCGCAGCATCGGCAGATCGTTGGCGCCGTCGCCCACGGCCAGGGTCTGGGCGTGGGCGAGGCCCAGCTCGTCCCGCAGCCGCACCAGCGCGGCGAGCTTCGCCTCCGCACCGCGCAGCTCGCCGACGAGGCGGCCCGGTCAGCACGCCGTCCGCGATCTCGAGCTCGTTGGCTTCCTCGAGGTCGAAGCCGCACAGCGCCTGGACGTGGCGGGTGAAGCGGGTGAACCCGCCCGAGACCAGCCCGGTGTGGGCCCCGTGCGCCCGCATCGTCCGCACCAGGGTCACCGCACCCGGCATCAGCCGCAGCCGCTCGGCGATCACCCGGTCGATCACGCCGCCGTCCAGCCCGGCCAGCAGGGCCACCCGCTCGCGCAGTGCGGCGGCGAAGTCGAGCTCCCCGTTCATCGCCCGCCGCGTCACCGCCGCGATCCGCTCCTTGAGCCCGGCGAAGTCGGCCAGCTCGTCGATGCACTCGATGGTGATGACGGTGCTGTCCATGTCGCACAGCAGCAGCCGCTTGCGACGGTCGGACGGCGGCAGTACCGCTCGGTCCACCGGCGCGTCCCCGAGCAGCGCCTCCAGCCGCTCGGCCACGATCGCGGGTGCCAAGTCGGGGCAGAGGATCTCGGCCGCCTCGGCCTCCGCGAGCCAGCTCGCCTCGCCCGCGACGGCGCGGGCCGCCTCGGCCACGAGACCGGGGGCGAGCGGGTGCCGCTCGGGGTCGGCGATCAGGACGGCGACGGCCGGCATCTTGGCTCCGGGCGGGCTGGTCGAGGAGGCGTGCGATCGAGGCGCTGGTCGTCTTAGGGGGCAGCACCGCCAGCGGCAAGTCCGCCCTGGCCCTGGAGCTGGCCCGGCTGCTGGACGGCGATCGTCGTGAACGCCGACAGCCAGCAGCTGTTCGCCGATCTGCCGATCCTCACCGCCCGGCCCGTGGCCGCCGACCTGGCCCAGGCGCCGCACCGCCTCTACGGCGTCCTTGCCGCCACCGAGCAGCCCTCGGTCGCCCGCTGGCTGGAGCTGATCGGCCCTGTCCTCGCGGAGGTGCGGGCCGCCCGGCGCCCGGCCATCCTCGTCGGCGGCACCGGGCTCTACCTCCACGCTCTCCTGCACGGTCTGCCGGCGATGCCGGAGATCCCCGCGGCGCTGCGCGGGGAGCTGCGCGCGTGGGCCGCCGCGCGGCCGTCGGCCGAGCTGCATGCGAGGCTGGCCGCGCGCGACCCCGAGATGGCCGGGCGCCTGAGCCCGTCCGACCGCCAGCGCCTGCTGCGCGCACTCGAAGTGGTGGAGGCGACGGGGCGCTCGCTGCGTGCCTGGCAGGCCGATCCGCCGGTCCGGCTGCCGCTGCCGCCCCTGCTGGCCGGGATGGCGCTGGTCCCGCCGGCCGCCACCGTCAACCCGCGGATCGAGGCCCGGCTGGAAGCGATGCTCGAAGCGGGGGCGCTGGGCGAGATCCGCGATCTCCTGGAGCGCGTGCCCGAGGCGACGACCCTGCCGATCGCCAAGGTCCACGGGCTGCGCGAGTTCGCCGCCGTCCTGCGGGACGCGCTGCCGGCGGAATCGGCCCGGGCGAGCGTCGCCACCCAGATCCGCCAGTACGCCAAGCGGCAGCGTACCTGGTTCCGCCACCGGCTGCCGGAGCTCGCGGCGATCCCGGCGGTGGGCGACAGCCCCGCAGGCGCTCGCGGCGGCCCGCAACCTGATCTTCCGGTAAATCGCCGGTAGGCTCCTTGAAATCTCGGCCGGATTTCACAGCTTTTCGACGTCGAGGTTGACCGGGCCCCTCTCACAGCCTTCCGGGCTGCGATGTCGGCACCTTCGCGAAGTGTCACACCATGAGCCGAGGGGCCCACATGGACGCTGTAAGACAGCTGTTCTTCGACGCCGTCGCGCGATCCCACGCTTTCGTCGACGCATCCGCCGCACCCGCCTGGGAGGCGGTGATCGCCACGCTCGCCACGCTGACGGCCGGGCTCGACCCGATCCTCTACGGCGAGCTGTTCGGCCGCCCGGGCTGGATGTGGCTGGGCTTCATCGGGATCGTCGTGCTGCTGCTCGCCTTCGATCTCGGCGTGCTCCACCGCAACTCCCGCGAGATCGAGGTCGGCGAAAGCCTGGTGCTCAGCGCCGCCTATATCGGCGTCGCGCTTCTGTTCGGCTTTTGGGTCTGGCACAGCCTCGGCGACGAGGCCGGCATGGCCTATCTCACCGGGTTCCTGGTCGAGAAGAGCCTGGCCATGGACAACGTGTTCGTGATCGCCATGATCCTGGGCTACTTCGCGATCCCCAGGCAGTACCACCACTTCGTCCTGTTCTGGGGCATCCTCGGCGTCATCGTCCTGCGCGCGATCATGATCGGCCTGGGTGCGGCCTTGATCACCGAGTTCCAGTGGATCCTCTACCTGTTCGGGGCCTTCCTGGTCGCGACCGGCGTGAAGATGCTGCTGGTCGCGGACAAGGAGCACAGCCTCGACGACAACGCGCTTCTGAGCTTCCTGCGCCGCCGCCTGCGCGTGACCGAGCAGCTGCACGGCGAGCGCTTCTTCGTCCGCCTGCCCGATCCGGCCACCGGCAAGCCGCTGCTCTGGATCACGCCGCTGTTCCTGGCCCTGGTCCTGATCGAGTTCGCCGACCTGGTGTTCGCGGTCGATTCGGTCCCGGCGATCTTCGCCATCACCCAGGACCCGTTCATCGTCTACACCTCGAACATCTTCGCCGTGCTCGGCCTGCGCGCGCTCTACTTCGCGCTGGCCGCGATGATCCACCGCTTCCGCTACCTGAAGTATGCCCTGGCACTGGTGCTGGTGTTCATCGGCGGCAAGATCTTCCTGGTGAACATCATCGGCAAGATCCCGCCCGTCTTCTCGCTCTCGGTGACGCTCACCCTGCTCGTCGGCGGCGTCCTGTTCAGCCTGTGGCGCACCGGCAAGGACGCGCCGCAGCCCGCTCCCCGGGCGGGCTGAGCTCCGGCGCTCTTCTGGCGTTGACCATGCCGGGGCGGCCGACTAGTGTCCGTCGCCCCGGCGTCCGACCCCTGCCGGGAACCGCCGTCAAGTCAACCTCAAGTAGAACGGGCTCAGGGCACCCGAGGAGCATCCGATGACCGTCGCCACGATCCAGACCGCCACGTCCACCGCCGCCCAGGAAATGACCGGCGCCCAGGTGGTGATTCAGGCGCTGGTGGATCAGGGCGTAGAGGTGATCTTCGGCTATCCGGGCGGCGCGGTGCTGCCGCTCTACGACGCGCTGTTCCAGCAGGACAAGATCCGCCACATCCTGGTCCGCCACGAGCAGGCCGCGGTCCACGCCGCCGAGGGCTATGCCCGCTCGACCGGCAAGGTCGGCGTGGTCCTGGTGACCTCCGGCCCCGGTGCCACCAACACCGTCACCGGGCTCACCGACGCGCTCATGGATTCGGTGCCGCTGGTCTGCCTGACCGGCCAGGTGCCGACCCACATGATCGGCAACGACGCCTTCCAGGAGGCGGACACGGTCGGCATCACCCGGCCCTGCACCAAGCACAACTATCTGGTGAAGCGGGCCGAGGATCTCGCCCGCGTGATGCACGAGGCGTTCCACGTCGCGCGCTCGGGCCGCCCCGGGCCGGTGGTCGTCGACCTGCCCAAGAACATCCAGATGGCCAAGGCACCCTACCACGGCAAGGACGCGGTCCAGCACCGCACCTACCACCCGCGCACCGAGCCCGACGCGGCGCGCATCGAGGAGGCCGCCGAGCTCCTGGCCCGTGCCGAGCGGCCGATCTTCTATGTCGGCGGCGGCGTCATCAACGCCGGGCCCAAGGCCTGCACCGCGCTCACCGAGCTCGTCCAGGCCACCGGCTACCCGATCACCCTGACGCTGATGGGCCTGGGTGCCTTCCCGGCCTCGGACCCGCAGTTCGTCGGCATGCTCGGCATGCACGGCACCTACGAGGCCAACCTCGCCATGCACGGCTGCGACGTCATGGTGTGCATCGGTGCGCGCTTCGACGACCGCGTGACCGGGCGCCTCGACGGCTTCTCGCCGGGCAGCAAGAAGATCCACATCGACATCGACCCGTCCTCGATCAACAAGAACGTGGGCGTGGACGTCTCGATCGTCGGCGACGCCGAGAAGAGCCTGGCGGCGCTGGCCGCCGCCTGGCGGCGGCGCTCGAACACGGTCGACCGGCAGAAGATCGAGCCGTGGTGGAAGCAGATCCACGCCTGGCAGAAGAAGGATTCCTACCGCTTCCGCCAGAACGGCCGGGCGATCAAGCCGCAGACCGCGGTGCGCCGGCTGTACGAGGCGACCAGGCACCTGGACACCTACATCACCACCGACGTGGGCCAGCACCAGATGTGGGCGGCCCAGCACTTCCCGTTCGACAAGCCTCTGCGCTGGATGACCTCGGGCGGGCTGGGCACCATGGGCTACGGCTTCCCGGCCGCCATCGGTGTCCAGGTGGCCCACCCCGACGCCACCGTGGTCTGCATCTCCGGCGACGCCTCCTGGGTGATGAACATGCAGGAGATGTCGACCGCGATGCAGTACCGGCTGCCGGTCAAGAGCTTCATCCTGAACAACAGCTACATGGGCATGGTCCGCCAGTGGCAGGACTTCTTCCACGGCCAGCGCCACGCCGAGAGCTACATGGACGCCTTGCCCGACTTCGTGAAGCTGGCCGAGGCGTTCGGTGGCGTGGGCCTGCGCGCCAACACCATCGACGAGCTCGACGGCGTGATCGAGGCCATGCTGCGATCGGACAAGCCGGTGATCGCCGACATCGTCGTCGAGCGGGCCGAGAACGTCTACCCCATGATCCCGGGCGGTGCGGCCCACAACGAGATCAAGCTCAGCCCCGAGGACGAGGGCGCCCACGAGGCGATCTCGGAAGAGGGGATGGTGCTGGTCTGAGGCCGGCACGTCCACGGCGGCAGCGACCTTGCGACGATGGGACGAGGGCGTGGTGGCGCCCTCGTCTTGCGTTGCGACCGCTGCTTGCCGCGCGCCGCTCAGTAGGCCGAGGCCGACGGGCCGACCTGCTTGGTGATCACCTCGACGCGGCGGTTGACGCCACTCGCGGGATTGGCCCGGTCGGCCAGCCGCTCCTCGCCGTAGCCCACCGCCTGCAGGCGGTCGGGGTCGATCGCGCGCTCGGTGACCAGCCACGCGACCACCGCATCGGCCCGGCGCTGCGACAGCGCCTTGTTCATCGCGTCGCTGCCGCGGGCGTCGGTGTGGCCGGCGATGATCAGCTGCACGTCGTGCATCTGCGGGAACTGCATGGCGGTCGCCAGGGCGTTCAGCCGGCGCTCGGCCTGCGCACTGATCGCGGCCGAGTTGGTCGCGAACTGGATCTGCAGGTCCGGCACGACGCCGCTGCCGGTCGAGCCCGGGCGCGGGGCCGTGCCGGTGCCGGCGGCGAGACTGCGCGTCCTGCCGGCCGGGGCGGGGGTCAGGATGGCGGCCAGCGCTTCCGGCGAGAACATGGCCTCGCCGTTGTCCGCCAGCATCGCCGAGATCTGGTCCCTGCTGAGGGCCGCCGCCGGCTCTTCGGCCAGTGCTGCGGTCGTCGGCCCGGCACCAAGCAGCAGCGCGAGAAGCCAGGTTTTGCGGTTCATGGTCCATTCCCAATCATTGCGTACCCGTCCGCACTCCATGTTACCTCATGGCCGGAACGGACGCGACCCCCTCACCTTAGCGCATTGGCCCTCCGAGGCTGTGACGGAAGTCACATGGATGCGTGACCAGCGCGTCGGCGGGCGGCCTGGGGATCGCCGTCCTTGCCCAACGCCTTTCTCGCCACTTTCTGGATTGCCTTCCAGATCGCCCGACGCCTTGGCGGCGGCCCGGGCGATGATCCTTGGTGGCCGGACGGGATCCTGCCTCGAGCCGAGTTACCAGCCGGTTAGCCCGGAGGCGCGGCGCCGCACGCACAACGCGCTTGTCACGTTACCGCCCTGGGCTTAAGTCGCCTGCGCGCAGCACCGCAACGCCCCTTGAGGTTCCATGGCAGCGAGCGAGGAAGAGCGGCGCCACACGATCGTGGCGCTCGTCGACAACGAGCCCGGCGTGCTCGCCCGGGTGATCGGCCTGTTCTCGGGCCGCGGCTACAACATCGAGAGCCTGACGGTAGCGCAGGTGGACAAGGTGCGCAGCCTGTCGCGGATCAACATCGTGACCACGGGCAGCGAGTTCGTCATCGAGCAGATCAAGTCGCTGCTCGCCAAGCTGGTGCCGGTGCGGCGGGTGCAGGACCTCACCGCCGAGGGGCCGCACGTCGAGCGCGAGCTCGCCTTGGTCAAGGTGATCGGCGACCGCGAGCGGCTGATCGGCGCCCTGCGCCTCGCCGACTTCATGCACGCGCGGCTGGTCGACAGCATGCCGGGCTCGTTCGTGTTCGAGGTCACCGGCACCTCGGACGAGCTCGACGCCTTCATCGACCTCCTGGAGCCGGTCGAGGTCAGCCGGGCCGGCGTGGTCGCGATCGGCCGCGGCGAGACCATCCTCGCCCCGAGCTAGCGCGCGGCTGAGACACGACAACAATCGAGGGAATCTGGGCACCATGCGCGTCTACTACGATGCCGACGCCGACCTGAACCTGATCAAGGGCAAGAAGGTCGCCGTGGTCGGCTACGGCAGCCAGGGCTTCGGCCACGCCAACAATCTCAAGGACAGCGGCGTGCCCGAGGTGGCCGTGGCCCTCAAGCCCGGCTCGGCCACCCGCCAGAAGGTCGAGGCGGCCGGGATCAAGTGCCTGTCGCCGGCCGAGGCCGCGAAGTGGGCCGACGTGGTCATGGTCCTGGTGCCCGACGAGCTCCAGGCCGACCTCTACCGCGATGAGCTCGGCCCGAACATGAAGGAGGGTGCGGCCCTCCTGTTCGCGCACGGCTTCAACATCCACTTCAAGCTGATCGAGCCGCGCCCCGACCTCGACGTGCTGATGGTGGCCCCCAAGGGCCCCGGCCATCTGGTCCGTGCCGAGTACCTCAAGGGCGGCGGCGTGCCCTGCCTGGTGGCCATCCACCAGGACGCCTCGGGCGGTGCGCTCGATCTCGGCCTGTCCTACGCCAGCGCCATCGGCGGTGCGCGCGCCGGGGTGATCGAGACCACCTTCAAGGAAGAGTGCGAGACCGACCTGTTCGGCGAGCAGGTGGTCCTGTGCGGCGGCCTCAGCGCCCTGATCCAGGCCGGCTACGAGACCCTGGTCGATGCCGGCTACGCGCCCGAGATGGCCTATTTCGAGTGCCTGCACGAGGTGAAGCTGATCGTCGACCTCATCTACGAGGGCGGCCTCGCCAACATGCGCTACTCGATCAGCAACACGGCCGAGTACGGCGACTACAAGACCGGCCCGCGGATCATCACCGACGAGACCAGGGCCGAGATGAAGCGTGTTCTGGCCGACATCCAGGAAGGCCGCTTCGCGCGCGACTGGGTGCTCGAGAACAAGGCCGGCCAGGTCAGCTTCAAGGCCATGCGCCGCCGCCAGGCCGAGCACGGGATCGAGGACGTGGGCGAGCGCCTGCGCGGCATGATGCCCTGGATCGCCAAGGGCAAGCTGGTCGACAAGGCCAAGAACTGACGCTCCGTCCGGCTCAGCGGCGGGGCAGCCAGATCTCGAGCGTGCCCTGCCGCGGCAGCGGCCGGAAGTCGGTGAAGCCGATGGGCGTGCTGGGTGCGGCGCGCCCGTGCCAGCTCAAGAACGGCGCGATCGCACGCACCAGTCGTTCCGCGATCGCCCGGTCGTCGGTGAAGAAGTAGCGCACGCTCGCGGTGGCGACGTCGAACGACACCGGGCGGACCTCGACCTCACCGTAGCCGGCGGCCCGCAGCTGCCCGGCGAGCTGTTGCGCCACAGCCACGCTTTCCTCGCCGACGCCGTGATGGATCACGAGGCGCGGCGGGGCCGCCACGGGCGGGGCCGGCGTGGGTGCTGGCGCGGGCTGTTCCCGCACGACCGGCTCGGCCACCACGGGTAGGTCGCGGGCGGCGATCGGCGGCCCGATCTCCACTTGCGGGGCGGGCGGTGCGGCCGGCTCCGGGATCTGGGTGGCGGGTTGCGGTGCGATGGGCTCGGGTGCGATCGCGACCTCGGCGACTGGGGCAGGCGGCTCGGCCGGTAGGGCGAGCCAGCGCACCGCCAGCAGCGACCCGGCGAGCCCGGAGGCGGCAGCCGCCGCCAGCAGCAGGCCGATTCCCAGCCAGCGACCGAGAATGCGCATCCGCCGCGGCGGCGGTGCCTTGGCGGCGGCGCCGGGCGCGCGCATCGGCGCACCCGGCGGGCGCAGCCGTGGATTGGCCATGCCGCTCGGGGCCTGCGGCTCGGACAGGCCCGCTGCCGCGACGGGCTCGGGCTGGCGCCAGGTCGTCGCCGGCTCGGGTGCGGCCGGCGGCGCCTGCATAGGGCGCAGCGGGGGCAGCCCGCCGGTCTCGCGCACGGCCAGGCGCATCCGCGCGAACAGCCAGTCCTGGGCCGCGGCCTCGCCCCGGCCGCGAAAGGCCCCCGCACCGCCGCTAAGGTCCGTCAGCAGGCGCTCCAGGGTGGTCCGCGTGCGCTCCGGGTCGTCCAGCATGCGCAGGAGCATCTGCTGCAGCCGGCCGCCATCCCAGTGGCGCAGTTCCGCCACGGCCCCGGGCTCGCCTTCCGCACAGCGCGACAGCAGCACCGCCAGTCCGCGCAGCCGCGGCTCCACCGCGTCGACCCCTCGTCCTTGCTCCGCTCGAGCCAATCCTCTCCCCCAGCCTGGCCGCCGGATGCGGCACTCCGGCACGGGCGGCACCTGCCGCATCGAACGATTCTGCGCTTGGCCCGTTCCGCTTGTCCAGGCAGCGCGGTGCCGCGCCCGGTCGCTTGCCGGTCGCGAAGTTGTCATCCATATCTTGCACTGCTGCCCGCGTGCTGCTCAAAGCGGGACTATCCATGGCCATGCGCATCCTGATCGCCAGCGACGCTTGGCACCCCCAGATCAACGGGGTCGTGCGTACCCTCAGCACGGTCGTCGACGAGCTGTCGGCCCTCGGCCACACCGTCGAGGTCCTTGGCCCGGACCGCTTCCCGACCGTGCCCATGCCCAGCTATCCGGAAGTCCGGATCGCGGTCGCACCCGGGATCAAGCTGGCCCGGCTGATGGACGAGTTCCGGCCCGACGCCGTGCACATCCCGGTCGAGGGTCCGGTCGGCTTGGCCGCGCGCCGCCATTGCCTGCGCCGCGGCTGGCCGTTCACCACCTCCTACCACACCCGGGCGGGGATCTATTTCGAGGAGAAGTTCGGGATCCCGAACGACCTGGTCCTGGCCCTGCAGCGCTGGTTCCACAATGCCGGCGACGGCTTCATGGTCCAGACCGACAGCCTCGAGCGCGAGCTGCGCACCAAGGGCTTCGTCAACATCCGCCGCTGGTGCCGCGGCGTCGACACCGAGCTGTTCCGCCCGCTCGAGGCCCCGGGGCTGCTCGACCTGCCGCGGCCCGTCTTCACCTATGTCGGCCGCGTCTCGGCCGAGAAGAACCTCGACGACTTCCTCATGCTGGACCTGCCCGGCACCAAGCTCGTGGTCGGGGAGGGGCCGCAGCTCGCGAGCTACCGCGAGCGCTACCCCGAGGTGGTGTTCACCGGCTGGAAGAAGGGCGACGAGCTGAGCCGCTACTACTCGGCCAGCGACGTGTTCGTCCTGCCCAGCCGGTTCGAGACCTTCGGCCTCGTGCTCCTGGAAGCCCTGGCCTGCGGCCTGCCGGTGGCGGCCTACCCGGTGCCGGGCCCGATCGACGTGATCGGCCGCGCACCGGTGGGCGTGCTCGACCACGACCTGCGCCATGCTGCCCTGCGCGCCCTGTCGATCCCGCGCAGTCTGTGCCGTGACTTCGCCTTGCGCTTCTCCTGGCGCCGCAGTGCCGAGGAGTTCCTGGGCAACCTGATCCCGATCCAGGCCGCCGCCCGCCGTGCCGCGAGCTGAGGCAAGGAAGTCCTTTACAGCAGCGGCGGTTCTCGCGGATAAGCGGGGTCGTGCCTTCGGCCGCTCACGGCCGTGGCCCAGATCATGGAGCGTGCGGCGGTGATCGACCCCGAGGGGAAGATCCGAAACAGGGTCCGGCTGGTCGCCTCCGCGGCCGGTGCGATCCTGGATTCCGCCCTGCTGCTTCCGGTTCGTCTGCCGGGTGTCGGAGCCCGACTTAGCTGCCCCTGAGCCTGCGCCGGTCGCGCACGCCTTCAGGGGTCCGCCTTGGTTCGATCTCCATCACCACCTGCACGAGTTTGCTTCCATGACCGCCGCTGAAACCGAATCGACCCCGCCCACGGCGACCGCCGAGCGGGTCATCATCTTCGACACCACCTTGCGCGACGGCGAGCAGTCGCCGGGCTGCTCGATGACCATCGCCGAGAAGCTGCGTGTCGCCGAGGTCCTCGAAGCCATGGGCGTCGACGTGATCGAGGCCGGCTTTCCGATCGCCTCGGAAGGCGACTTCGAGGCCGTCCACGAGATCGCCAAGCTCGTGCAAGAAGTCGGTGGTCTGCGGGCTTGCCCGTGCCGCCAGCGGCGACATCGACCGGGCGGCCGAGGCCCTGCAGCCGGCCGAGCGCCGCCGCATCCACACCTTCATCGGCACCTCGCCGCTGCACCGCAAGTACCAGCTGCAGCTCGAGGCCGACGAGGTCCACCAGCGGGTGATCGACAGCGTCACCCGTGCCCGGCGCTACACCGACGACGTCGAGTGGAGTGCGATGGACGCGTCGCGCACCGAGCCCGACTTCCTGTTCCGCTGCATCGAGACGGCGATCAGGGCCGGTGCCACCACGATCAACATCCCCGACACGGTGGGCTACGCCTACCCCGAGGAGTTCGCCGACCTGATCCGCGAGATCAGGAACACCGTGCCCAACATCGACCAGGCGGTGCATCTCGGTGCACTGCCACAACGATCTGGGCCTGGCCGTCGCCAACTCGCTGCTCGCCGTGGCGGCGGGAGCGCGGCAGATCGAGTGCACCATCAACGGCATCGGCGAGCGTGCTGGCAACTGCGCGCTCGAGGAGGTGGTGATGGCGATGCGGGTCCGGGCCGACCGGCTGCCGCTATCAGCAACCGGCATCGTCACCCAGGAGATCATGAAGGCCTCGCGCCTGATCTCGGCGATCACCGGCTTCCAGGTGCAGCCCAACAAGGCCATCGTGGGCATGAACGCCTTCGCCCACGAGAGCGGCATCCACCAGGACGGCGTGCTGAAGAACGCCGCAGACCTACGAGATCATGCGGCCCGAGGATATCGGCCTGTTCCGCTCCAACCTCGTCATGGGCAAGCATTCCGGCCGCCACGCCTTCAAGAAGAAGCTGGAGGAGCTGGGCTACGATCTTGGGCGAGAACGCGCTCAACGACGCCTTCATCCGCTTCAAGGCGCTGGCCGACAAGAAGAAGGAGATCTTCGACGAGGATCTGGTGGCACTCGTCGACGACGAGATCCACAAGTCCGACCAGCAGGTCCGCTTCGTCAGCCTCTACGTCCAGTGCGGCTCGAAGATCCGGCCCACGGCCGAGCTCGAGCTCGAGGTCGAGGGCGTGCGCCAGTCCGCCGTGCCGACCGGCGACGGTCCGGTCGACGCCACCTTCAAGGCGATCCGGCAGATCTTCCCGCACGAGGCGGGCCTGGCCCTGTTCCAGATCCACGCCGTCACCGAGGGTACCGACGCCCAGGCCGAGGTGACGGTGCGGCTCGAGGAGGGCGGCAAGACTCGTCACCGGGCAGGCCGCCGACACCGACACCCTGGTGGCGGCCGCACAGGCCTATCTCGCGGCCCTGAACCAGCTGGTCACCAAGCGCGAGAAGACGGCTCCGGCGGCCCTGTCCGCCTGAGCCCAGCCACCGGCCGTGGCGCGCCGCCGCGGCCGGTGATCTTCCCACGGCGCCAACAATCGATCCCGGCGGGGCGGCCACAGGCCGCTTCGCCAGCCTCGGTCGGTCCGGAGCGACGCATGCCACGGACTGGGACCAGATGTTCGCAAGGATCTTCGGCCTGTTTTCCGCCGACATGGCGATCGACCTCGGCACGGCCAACACGCTCGTCTACGTCAAGGGCCGCGGGATCGTCCTGAACGAGCCCTCGGTGGTGGCGATCGCCACCAGCCGCGGCAAGCGGCAGGTGCTCGCCGTCGGCGAGGAGGCCAAGCAGATGGTCGGGCGCACGCCCGGCAACATCGAGGCCATCCGGCCCCTGCGCGACGGCGTGATCGCCGACTTCGAGGTCGTCGGAGGAGATGATCAAGCACTTCATCCGCCGCGTGCACCCGCGCCGCGGCCTTTGCCAGCCCGCGCGTGGTGATCTGCGTGCCGTCCGGCTCGACCGCGGTCGAGCGGCGCGCGATCCAGGAGAGTGCCGAGAGTGCCGGCGCGCGGCGGGTGTTCCTGATCGAGGAGCCGATGGCGGCGGCCCTCGGTGCCGGCCTGCCGGTGACCGAGCCCACGGGCTCCATGGTGGTCGACATCGGCGGCGGCACCACCGAGGTCGCGATCCTGTCCCTGGGCGGGATCGTCTACGCCAAGTCGATCCGCGTCGGCGGCAACAAGATGGACGAGGCCATCATCAGCTATGTCCGGCGCAACCACAGCCTGCTGATCGGCGAGGCCACCGCCGAGGCGGTGAAGATCCGCATCGGCTCGGCCTGCCTGCCCGAGGACGGCCAGGGCGAGGTGATCGAGATCCGCGGCCGCGACCTCATGAACGGCGTGCCCAAGGAGATCGTGATCAGCCAGCGCCAGATCGCCGAGGGCCTGGCGGAGCCGGTCAACTCGATCATCGAGGCGGTCAAGGTCGCGCTCGAGCACACCGCCCCCGAGCTCTCCGCCGACATCGTCGACAAGGGCATCGTGCTCACCGGCGGCGGTGCGCTTCTGGGCAATCTCGACTTCGTCCTGCGCCACTCGACCGGGCTGCCGGTGAGCCTCGCCGACGAGCCGCTCACCTGCGTGGCCCTGGGCACCGGCCGCTGCCTGGAGGAGATGGCGACCCTGCGCGGTGTGCTGCAGACGGCGTACTAGCCAAAAAGTAGAATTGCCTAGATCTCTTTCAGCTGTTAGCTATCGAGACCATGGCAATGCCCCAACATGCGCGACCATGGCCCCGCCTCGGCGCGCCGTTCCGTGCCGCTGCTCGACCGCTCGGCCCTGGGCCTGCTCGTGGGCCTGTCGGTGCTGCTCCTGGTGCTGGGCAAGGCCGATGTGCGGCTCGCCAACTACGTCGGCGAGCGGCTGACCGACCTCGTGGTGCCGGTCCTGGCGGTCCTCGACCGGCCCGTCGTGGGCGTGCGCCGGCTGTTCGACCGCGTGGGCGGGCTCCTCGCCGCCCACGAGGAGAACGCGCGGCTGCGCGAGGAGAACCGCGAGCTGCTGGGCTGGCAGGCCGAGGCGGCACGCCTGGCGGTCGAGAACCGCGCCCTGCGGCGCGTGCTGGCCGTGCCCGCGGTCGAGCATCCCGCCCGTGCGTTGACCGCACGGATCGTCGGCGATTCGGGCGGTGCCTTCGTGCGGGCACTGCTGCTCGACGCCGGCACGCGACCAGGGGGTCGAGCGTGGCATGGCGGCGGTCACGCCCGACGGCCTGGTCGGGCGCGTGATCGACGTCGGCGAGCGCAGCGCCCGCATCCTCCTGATCACCGACTTCAACTCGCACATCCCCGTCGTGGTCGCGGGCTCCGGCGACCACGCGCTGCTCGAGGGCGACAACACGCCCCTGCCGACGCTTGCGCTTCCTGCCCCTGGACCCGGGCTTCGCCGCGGGCGACCGCGTGCTGACCTCGGGCCGCGGCGGTCTCCTGCCGCCCGGGCTGGCGGTCGGGCGGATCGAGGCGGGCGAGGCGGGCGGCCTGCGGGTGCGGCCGTTCGTCGACTGGGCGCGGCTGGACTATGTCGAGCTCCTGGGCGTCGCCGCCGACGCCCCTGCCGGAAGCGCCGGCGTCGTGACGCGGCCTGGCCGTGACCGCGCTCACCGTCGCCGGTGCCCTCCTGCTCGATCTGCTGCCGCTGCCGGGCCTGCCCGCACCCTGGCTCCTCCCGGCCGTCCTCTACCGGTGGGCCGTCGATCAGCCCGAACGCCTGCCGCCGCTGGTCACCTTCGCGGCCGGCATCGTCGCCGACGCGCTGGGCGGCCTGCCGCTGGGCGTGACCGCCACCTCCCTGCTCCTGGCCCAGGGCCTGCTCCGGCCGCGCCAGCGCTGGCTGCGGCGGCATGGCTGGGCCGTCGCCTGGCTGGGCTTTCTCGCCTTCGTGTTCCTGGTGACTGGCCTGCGCTGGGCGCTCCTCTCGCTCGCGGGCGGCAGCATGCCGCCCTTGGCGCCGGCCGCGGCCGAGGCCGGCCTGTCGGCCCTGGTCTATCCCCTCGTCGCCGGCGTGCTGGCATGCCTGCCGCGCCAGGACCCGGGTTCCGCCCATGCCGCAGCCCGAGGCTGAGCGCGGCCGCGTCTTCACCCGGCGCGCCCTCGTGCTCGGCGGCGCGCAGCTCGCGTTCTTCGGCGCGCTCGCCGCCCGCCTGCACCATCTCCAGGTCGAGCGCGGGGCGGACTACGCCCTGCTGGCGGAGGACAACCGCGCCAACCAGCGGCTGCTGATCCCGCCGCGCGGCACGCATCCTCGACCGGCTCGGGCGGCCGCTCGCGCGCAATCTCCCGACCTACCGCGTCCAGGTCATCCCGGAGCGGGCGCGCCGACCTGCCGGACGTGCTGGAGCGGCTCGCAGCCCTGGTCGACCTGCCGCCCGCGCGCATCGCGGCGGTGCTGGCCGACGCGCGCGGCCGCCCGGGCTTCGTCCCGGTTCCGGTCCGCGAGGACCTCGACTGGAACGAGGTGGCACGGATCGCGGTCGCACGCCCCGGAGCTGCCGGGCGTGGTGCTCGAGTCCGGGCTGCTGCGCGACCTACCCCGCCGGCGACCGCGCTGGCGCATGTCGTGGGCTATGTCGGCGCGGTGAACCCGGCCGAGCAGAAGGAGGACGGCGACCCGCTCCTGCTCCTGCCCGAGTTCCGCATCGGCAAGAGCGGCATCGAGCGCAGCTACGACCGCGTGCTGCGCGGGCGGGCCGGGTTCCGGCGGGTCGAGGTCAACGCGATCGGCCGCGAGATCCGCGAGCTCGACCGCCGCGAGGGCGAGCCCGGCACCGAGGTGCGGCTGGCCCTGGACCTCGACCTGCAGCGCTTCTGCGTCGCCCGGCTCTCGGCCGAGCTGTCCGCCAGTGCCGTGGTCGTGGACGTGCGCACCGGCGGGGTGATGGCCCTGGCCTCGGTCCCGAGCTACGACCCGGCCGCCTTCACCGGCGGGCTGCGGTCGAGCACCTGGCGCGAGCTGCGCGACAATCCGCGCACGCCGCTGGTCAACAAGTGCATCCGCGGCCAGTACCCGCCCGGCTCGACCTTCAAGATGATCACCGCCCTGGCAGCACTCGAGGCCGGCATCTCGCCGGCGTACCAGGTCTTCTGCCCGGGCCACATGAGCCTCGGGCGGGCGGTGTTCCATTGCTGGCGCGACCATGGCCACGGCCGCATCGCCATGGTCCAGGCACTGGGCCAGTCCTGCGACGTCTACTTCTACGACCTCGCCCGCCGTGTCGGCATCGACGCCATCGCCGCCATGGCCGCGCGCTTCGGCCTCGGTGCACCCTTGGGCATCGACCTGCCGGGCGAGCAGCCGGGCCTGATCCCGACCGTCGCGTGGAAGCAGGCGACGCTGGGCGAGCCCTGGCAGAAGGGCGAGACCGCTGGTCTGCGGCATCGGCCAGGGCTTCGTCTCCGACCACGCCGCTGCAGCTCGCGATCATGACCGCACGGCTGGGCAATGGCGGGCTCGCGCGTCACACCCTGGCTGGTGACCCCGCCCGCGACGCCGCCGGCACCCATCGGCGTGGCGGCGAGCTCGCTGGAGGTGGTGCTGAGCGGCATGCGCGAGGTCGTGCACGGGCCGCGCGGCACGGCGCGTGCCGCCGATCCCGGGCCTGCCCGGGGTCGAGATGGCCGGCAAGACCGGCACCGCCCAGGTCCGCCGGATCAGCCGTGCCGAGCGCGCCTCCGGCAGCCACAAGCGCAAGGACATCCCCTGGATCGAGCGCGACCACGCCCTGTTCGTCTGCTTCGCGCCTCTGGCCAGCCCGCGCTACGCCGTGGCGGTGGTCGTCGAGCACGGCGATGAGCGGGTCCAAGACGGCCTCGCCGATCGCCCGCGACATCATGCGCAAGGCGCTGGAGCTCGATCCCGGTGCCGGGCCGCCGGTCGGGGCCGGCACGGCGTGAGCAGCCCGGCCCTGCCGCGGCTGCGGGCGGTCGAGCTGACCCTGGGCGAGAAGCTGCGGCTGCTGAACTGGCCGCTGGTCGGCCTCCTGCTGGCGATCGGCGCCGTCGGCTACGCCATGCTCTACTCGGCCGCCGGCGGGTCGCACGGGCCCTGGGCATGGCGCCACGGCGTGCGCCTGGCCGTCGGCCTTCCCGGTCATGCTCGCCTTGGCCCGATCGAGCCGCGCTGGTGGTTCCGCCTGGCCTATCCCTGCTACGCGGTGGTGCTGGCCATGCTCGTGGCCGTCGACGTGCTGGGCGAGATCAACAAGGGCGCCCAGCGCTGGCTCGACCTCGGCTTCATGCAGCTCCAGCCCTCCGAGCTGATGAAGGTGGCGCTGGTCCTGGCGCTGGCCCGCTACTTCCACGCCGCCTACCTCGACGACCTCCGTCGGCTGTGGACGCTGGTCCCGGCCGTCCTGCTGATCCTGGTCCCCTGCGGCCTGGTCCTGGTCCAGCCCGACCTCGGCACGGCGGTGACGCTCCTGGTCAGCGGCACCGCACTCCTGTTCATGGCGGGCGTCCCTTTGTGGCTGTTCGTGGCCGTGGGCCTGCTGGGTGCCGGGGCCGTGCCGGTGCTGTGGGCCAATCTCCACGACTATCAGCGCCAGCGCGTGTTCACCTTCCTCGACCCCGAGGCCGATCCCCTTGGCTCGGGCTACCACATCATCCAGTCCAAGATCGCCCTGGGCTCGGGCGGGCTCTGGGGGCAGGGCTACCTGCAGGGCAGCCAGGCCCAGCTCAGCTTCCTGCCCGAGAAGCACACCGACTTCGCCTTCACCATGCTGGCCGAGGAGCTGGGCTTCGTCGGCGCCGTCGCGGTCCTGGCCCTGTTCCTCCTCGTCATCCTGTTCGGCCTCCTGGCGGCCCTGCGCGCACCCAGCCAGTTCGGCCGCCTGCTCGCGGTCGGCGTGGTGCTCAACCTGTTCATCTACGTCGCGATCAACGTCTCGATGGTGACCGGCCTGATCCCGGTCGTGGGCGTGCCCCTGCCGCTGATCTCCTATGGCGGCACCGCCATGCTGACCCTGGTCGTGAGCCTGGGCCTGCTCCTGTCGGTCGATCTCCACCGCCACGCCGCCATCCCGCGCTTTCCCGTCGATCTCTGAGCGGCCGCGCGGGTTTACGCGCTCCCGCGTTCGGTCTAAGCGGCAGGCTCGATCGGGCAGCGGGAGAGGGCGCCATGGCGACGGGACCACGCACCGGAGGCAGGATCCTCGTCGACCAGCTCCGCCTTCAGGGCGTCGAGACCGTCTTCGGCGTGCCGGGCGAGAGCTACCTCGAGGTGCTGGACGCGCTCCACGACACGCCGGAGATCCGCTTCGTCATCTGCCGCCAGGAGGGCGGGGCGGCGATGATGGCCACGGCGCATGGCGAGCTCACCGGCCGCCCCGGCATCGCCATGGTCACCCGCGGACCCGGGGCCACCAACGCCAGTGCGGGCGTGCACGTGGCCCAGCAGGACAGCGTGCCCATGATCCTGTTCGTGGGCCAGATCGACCGCGGCAGCCGCGAGCGCGACACCTTCCAGGAGGTCGACTACCGCCGCATGTTCGGCGGCATGGCGAAATGGGTGGCCGAGATCGAGGACCCGGCCCGCATCCCGGAATTCGTCCACCGCGCCTTCGCCACCGCCACCTCGGGCCGTCCCGGGCCGGTGGTCCTGGCGCTGCCCGAGGACATGCTGGTCGAGACCGCCACGGTCCCCGACGGCCGGCCCGTCGCCCCGGCCGAGGCCGCCCCGTCGCCCGCCGCCATGGCCGAGCTGCGCGACCGGCTCGCCCGCGCCGAGCGGCCGTTCGTGATCCTGGGCGGCGGCGGCTGGACGTCCACGGGCACCGAGGCGCTCGCCCGCTTCCTCGACGCCAACGACCTGCCGGCCGCCTGCGGCTTTCGCCGCCAGGACCTCCTGCGCAACGACCATCGCTGCTATGCCGGCCATATCGGCCTCGGGCCCAATCCCAGGCTGGCCGAGCGCATCAAGGCTTCCGACCTCGTGCTTGCGGTGGGCGCGAGGCTCGGCGAGACCACCAGCCAGAGCTTCACCCTGCTCGACGTGCCGCGGCCGCGGCAGACCTTCGTCCACGTCCACAACGACCCCGAGGAGCTGGGCCGGGTCTACCAGCCCGATCTCGCGATCCTCTCGAGCCTCGACCGCTTCGCCGCGGCCGCGGCCGATCTGTCGCCCGTGCCGAGCCGGCCCTGGGCCGCAGCCACCGCGCAGGCCCATGCCGACGAGCTGGCCTGGCGTGCTCCCACCCGCATCCCCGGCGAGCTGCAGCTGGGCGAGGTCGTGGCCGCGCTCGCGGCACGGCTGCCCGAGGACACCATCGTCACCAACGGTGCCGGCAACTACGCGATCTGGGCCAACCGCCACTATCCCTACCGCGGTCTCGGCACGCAGCTCGCCCCGACCTCAGGCTCGATGGGCTACGGCCTGCCGGCCGCGGTCGCCGCCAAGCTCGCCCATCCCGGGCGCACGGTGGTCTGCTTTGCCGGCGACGGCTGCTTCCTGATGACCGGCCAGGAGCTGGCGACCGCCGTCCAGCACGAGCTCGCCATCGTCGTGATCGTGGTCGACAACGGCATGTACGGCACGATCCGCATGCACCAGGAGCGCGAGCATCCCGGCCGGGTCTCGGGCACGGCCCTGCGCAACCCCGACTTCGCGGCACTCGCCCGCGCCTACGGTGCCTTTGGCGCGCGGGTCGAGACCACCGAGGCGTTCGCCCCAGCCTTCGCCGAAGCGGTGGCCTCCGGCCGGCCGGCGGTCCTCCACCTCTTGCTCGACCCGGAAGCGATCTCGCCCCGCGCCACCCTCACCGGCCTGCGCGAGCAGGCGCGGGCCGCCGGGCGCTGAGCCCGCCTCACTCCAGGAGCGCGTCGGCCCCGATGCCGTCGAGCGCCCGGAGCCGGGCTTCCGCCGCTTCCGGCAGCGCATAGCTGCGCTCGATCAGGAAATCCTGGTCCAGCCGGCCGACGAACACCGAGCGCTGCCCCACCGAGGGCGGGACCGGCGAGGCCGGGTCCATCGGGATGCCGAAGCCCGACAGGTGGTAGCCGGGATCGGCGGGGTTGCGGGCGAGGAAGGCCTCGACCACCAGCCACCGTACCGAGGGAGCGAACAGCGCCGACGTGCCGGCGGTCACGTCCTCCGCGACCAGCGAACCACCGTCGTAGCGCCCGCGCACCGCCGCGAAACCCGGTGCCGTCGTCGGCGCAGCAGCCGAGATCGACCGCCGTCCCGCCGATGGTCCGCCGCGTGCCGTCGCCCAGGAGCAGGCCCGCCACCTGGGCCGCCGCGTCCGGCCGGGCCCGGGTCACCCGCGTGGCGACCACGGTACCGCTGCGCCAGATGCCGCTGACCTCGACCCGGTCGCCGACCCGCAGCCCGTCGGCCAGGACCGCGCCGTCGCCGACGGTCACCGTGGTGCCCATCACGCTCAGCTGGCCGCCCTCGACCCGGTCGATCGGCCCCACCAGGGGGTGCAAGGGCGTCACGCGGCGCGCCACGAGGCCCCGGCGGTCGCGGATGGCCTCGACCGCCACCGTGTCGCCGACGGCCAAGCCCTGCGTTGCAAGGTCGGCCGGGATCTCCACCCGCAGGCCGTTGAGGCGGATGCTGCCGAAGCCGGTGATCGTCCCGAACACGCCCGTGCCGCCGAGGCCGCCTTCCTCGTCCGGCCGCAGGCCGGTGCCGCCGATGCCGCCCTCGCCGGGGCCGGTCGCCATTTGCCGGCCGGGCCCGATCGGCGGCGTGCAGGCGGCCAGGGCCAGGAGCGCCAGGGCCAGGAGGGCAGGGAGCGGGCTGCGCGTCATGGGTGCGGCTTCTCGTTGGCCGTGTCCGGCACGGCAGGCTCAGGCTGGACTGCCCGGTAGAAGTAGACGCCGAAACGGAAGCGCTCTTGGGCCGCCGGCCCGTCCCGGTCCTGCCGCTGGAGCGCCAGCGCTTCGGCGTTGAGCTCGTTGAGGGCGCCAAGCGCCAGCCGTCGTGCGGAGCCCTCGAGCGCTGTCACCAATTCCTGCTTGAGGCCGTTGTAGTAGACCGCCCGCTCGAGGAATGGCGCCTTGCCGCCCTGCGTCAGGAGGTTCTCGGCCGCAGCCGCGGCATGGTCGTGCAGGTTGCTCGCGAAGAACTCGAAGATGGCCGGATGGTCCGCGCGCGGCACGAAGGCCTCGACCAGCAGGGTGACTCTGTCCTCCACCTCGTCGTGGGTCACCAGACCCTGGCGCAGCAGCTCGTCGAGAACCGTGCGCGGGCGGACGTCGGCACTCACCTCCTGCACCAGCGCGCCGAACGACGCCTCGTCCCGGGCACCGGTCCGCGGCAGCGGGCGCGGCCGCCCGTCCGCCTCGGCGAAGCGCGGGTCGCCGAGCCAGCGGCCGATCACGGTGGCACCCACGCTCATCGGCGGCGGGGCGGTGGCAGGCACGCCATGCTCGCGCAGGGTGCGCACGTCCTTGCGGTGCACGCCGGTCAGCATGCTGATCCGGCTGTCGGTCATCGGCTTGCCGTCGAGGTGGAAGCTGTCGACGGCGACCTCGACATAGACCTGCTTGAGCAGGGCCACGACCGCCGGCAGCGTCACGCCGTGCGCGATCATCAGCTTGATCAGGGGCCGCAGGATGCGCCGGCAGGCATGCAGCACGCGCTCGCCATCGCTTCGCCTCCCGTCGCCCTGGCCCGTGGCAGCTTCCGGTTCGATCGTCGTCTCCTAGCAGGGTGCGGAAAAATTTTCCACACGCATCTTGATACCGGCGGGCGGCCGGACATCTCCCGTCGCGTGGGAAATCGTCCCACACCTAGCGCGGCGCGGTCCAGCATCAAGGTGCGCCCCGCAGGCAACTCTAGGACTAGGGAGAACACGATGCTTCGCCAGACCAGGCTCCGCCTGACCGCCGCCGCCCTCGCCGCCGCTGCCCTGCTCGGCGCCGCGGCACCCGCCTCGGCCGGCAACATCATCCAGGAGCTGCGCCGGGAGGGCCGCTTTTCCACCCTGCTGACCGTCCTGGACGCGACCGGGCTCACCGCCGCGGTGCGCGACTGCCGCAGCTGCACGCTGTTCGCCCCCAACGACGCCGCCTTCGCGCGCCTGCCCGCCGATCTCGTGGCCGGCCTCCTGACCCCGGCCGGCCGCAGCAAGCTCGCCGCGATCCTCACCTACCACGTGGTCGCCAGCCCGATCCCCGCCAGCGCCGTGCCGACCACGGCCACCCTGGTGCAGACGATCAACGCTTCGGAGGCCAAGATCCGGGCCCTGCGCCAGCACGGCCGCGTCACCATCAACGGTGTGCGCGTGCTCGAGGCCGACATCCGCGCCAACAACAGCATCATCCACGAGGTGCGCGACGTCCTGTTCCCCGGCGTTCTGCACTGAGCCGACGACCGCCGCGGGCCTCTGGCCCGCGGCGTCCCATCCGCGTGCGCTCAGCCCAGCTCGCGGGAAATCCACTCGGTGACCGAACGGTGCCGCGGCGTCCAGCCGAGATGCTCGATCGCGACCCGCCCGCGCACACGGCTGTTGGAGCCGAGCGAAAACACCGCCGTGCGCCGGCCCCAGACGGCGATGGCCTCGTCGGGCGGCATGGGCCGGGCGGGACCCAGGCCGAGCTTGGCCGCGATCGCGCGGACCACCTCGCCCAGGGTTTCCTCGCCGTTCTCGACATAGGCGAAGGTCCCGGGCTCGGCACGGGCGAGCGCCAGGGCGTAGAGGTCGGCCACGTCCGCGATGTGCACGTTGGACCAGCGGTTCAGGCCACGACCGATGTAGCTCGCCACCCCCGACGCCTTGGCCTGGCGCACCAGCGCCGGGATCTGCACGCTCTGCGCGGGTGCTCCCAGGCTGTGGCCGTAGATCATGCTGTTGCACAGGACGACCGAGCGGACGCCCGGGGCGGCCAGGACCAGCCGGTCGATCGCGACCCGATCGACCTTGTCGGGCAGCGGCTCGAACGCCGTGTCCTCGTGGAAGACCCGGTCGGACGGCTCGCCCATGGCCTCGTCGCCGACGATGCTGGTCCCGCTGGTGTGCAGGAACGGCTTGCCGGAGCCGGCCAGCCCCGCGATCAGCGCCTCTACCGCACCCCGGTGATCGCTGCTGGCGGCGTTCACCACCCCGTCGGCCGCGCGCGCCTCCGCTTCCAGCAGCGGGGCGTCGTCCAGGGAGCCCGGCACCACCTCGACGCCCCGTGCCGCGACGGCGGCGGCCTTGGCCTCGTCGCGGACCAGCCCGCGCACCTGGTGGCCTCCGGCGGTCAGGACCGCGGCTACCGAACCGCCGATGAAGCCGCTGGCGCCGGTGACGAAGATGCGCATGCCCGATGACCTCCGCGCGTCAGACGGTCGTCAGATACCACTCGTACTCGGTCGGCGTGATCCGCGCATGGAAACGATCGCGCTCGCCCTGCCGGACCGCGGCGAACAGCCTGCAGAAGCGCTCGCCGAACCAGTCGGGCAGGCGTTGGCCGGCCCGGAAGGCGTCGAGCGCTGCCTCCCAGGTGAGCGGCAGCATCACGGGCGACTGCGCGTAGGCGTTGCCGACGACCGGCGGGCCGGGGTCCTGGCGCTGCTCCAGCCCATGCAGCACGCCGGCCAGCATGGCCGCGAGCACGAGGTAGGGATTGGCGTCCGAGCCGGCGACCCGGTGCTCGATCCGCCGGGCTCCAGGGCCGCCGGGCGGGATGCGCAGGGCCACGGTCCGGTTGTTCCAGCCCCAGGTCGGGGCGGTGGGCGCGTAGGTGAGGGGGCGCAGCCGCCGGTAGCTGTTGGCGTTGGGCGCGAACACCAGCATCGATTCGGCCATGAGGTCCTGCAGCCCGCGCACGGCATGACCCAGGTGCCGCTCGCCGTCGGGCGTCTCGCCGAACAGGTTGCGGCCGGCCTCGTCCACGAGGCTCAGATGGATGTGCAGCCCGCTGCCGCTCTGCTCGGCATAGGGCTTGGCCATGAAGGTGGCCCGCTGCCCCGTGGCGCGCGCGGCGGCCTTGATGCAGCGCTTGAGCAGCACGCCCTGGTCGGCGGCCAGGAGCATGTCGTCGACATGGCCGAGATTGATCTCGAACTGGCCGGGAGCGAACTCGCACAAGGCGCCCTTGATCGGCAGCTCCTGCGCTTCGCAGTAGCGGTCGACCAGTTCGAAGAACGGCTCCTGCTCCTCCATCCGTTCCGGTGCGAACACCTCGGTCTCGCAGGAGCGGCGGTCGAGCCGCTCCGAGCGCGGCACCTGGGGTGCCCCGGACGCGTCGCCGGCGGCGTCGATCAGGTAGAACTCGAACTCGAGTGCGGCCACGGGCCTGAGCCGCATCTGCGCGAAGCGCTCGGCCAGCCGGGCGACGATCTGGCGGCAGTCGGCGAAGAAGGCGCTGCCGTCGGCCTCGGCCATGCCGCCCAGGATCTGAGCACCGCCGGGCCGCCACGGCACCGGCCGGACGGTCGTGGGATCGAGGCGCAAGGGCCGGTCGGCGTCGCCTTCCTCCCAGACCAGCCCGCTCTCCGACACGTTCGCACCGGGGGTGTCGATCGAATAGACCGTGGTCGTGAAGAAGGCCTCGCCGTCGAGCGCCCGCCTGACCGCCGAGGGCGGGAGGCGCTTGCCGCGCAGGACGCCGGCCAGATCGGGCAGGAGGACGTCGACCGATTCGGTCAGCGGATGCTCGCGCAGGAACTCGTCGAAGCCGTCGGTCATGAGGTTGGGCCGGCGGCGGGGCCGCCGGCCGCCCGATCGGTCAGATGCTTTCCTGGACCCACTCCATGAGCTTGCTCTTGGGCAGGGCGCCGACCTTGGTCGCGGCGACCTCGCCGTTCTTGAACAGCATCAGGGTGGGAATGCCGCGCACGCCGTACTTGGTCGGGGTCAGCGGGTTCTCGTCGATGTTGACCTTGATCACCTGCACCTTGTCGCCGAGCTCGGCGGCGATCGCCTCCAGGTGCGGGGCGATCATCTTGCACGGACCGCACCACTCGGCCCAGAAGTCGACGAGCACGGGCGTGCCGGACTTGAGCACGTCCTGCTCGAAGGCGGTGTCGGAGGTCTGGTGCAGGGCCATGTGGGGATTCCGGTGCTGTCGGGGACGAGTGCCTGTATCTGGGGTGCGAGACTAGGTTTCGCCATCCTGGGGCGTCAAGCGGCCTGCGGCGCATGGCGGTCCAGCAGGGCGTGCGGGACCTCGTCCAGCCGCGGCACCTCGGTCCACAGCAGGCCGGCGCGCACGCGGCGCTGCGGGTAGAGCTCGGCCAGCAGCGCGCGGTAGGTGGCGAGCTGGGCGAGGTAGCCTGCCGGCGTGCCCCAGACGTCCGCCGGGGCCAGGCGGTTGCTCTTGATGTCGACCACCAGCACCTCCTCGGGCGTGATCACCAGCCGGTCGATCTGGCCGATGACCGCCTGCCCGCCGACGCTGCCGCAGATCGCCTGCTCCGCCCGGCTGCCGGGCGCGAACACGGCCGCGAACTCGGGCCGGTCGAGCAGCGCCAGCACCTCGCCGGCGAGCGTGCGCCGCTGGTCCGCGTCCAGGTCGGGTGCGAGGACCCCGAGCAGCCGTTCCGCCGCGGCCGGCCGCTCGGCCTCGGGCATCTCCGGCAGATGCTGGAGCAGCCGGTGCACCAGGAGCCCGCGGCGGAACCGCAGGCGGGCCTCGCCGGCGGTGGCCGGCCGGAGCGGCTCGGCGCCCTCGGGGCGCGAGGGGGCGACGACGCGCGCGGGCTCGGCCTCGCGCGGTGCGGCCTGCTCCAGCCATGCCGGCAGCTTCTGCGGCGGCGCTGCCCCGGCGGCCTCCGCCTCCACCTCCCGCGTGCCGACGCCGCGGACATGGCGCCAGGCGGTGCCGGGCAGCCCCAGCCCGGGCTCGAGCGCGAAGGTCCGGGTGCCGGGCAGGCCCTCCAGGGCGCGCCGCACCAGCTCGTGCCAGCAGGGCTCGGCGTTCTCGCCCGGGGCCTTGTGCGTCTCCCACCCCGTCACGTAGAGCCGGTCGCGGGCGCGGGTGAGCGCCACGTAGAGCAGGCGGCGGCGCTCCTCCAGCGTGGCCGCGGCGTCGCGCGCCTCCATGGCCGCGCACAAGGCCGGGCGCTCCTCCGCCCGTGCGCGCCACAAGGGCAGCGCGGGGCCGGCCCCCGGGTCGGTCCAGTGCATCCGCCCGCGCCGGGCGGGGCCGCGCGGACCGGCGTCGGCCAGGAACACGATCGGCGCCTCCAGCCCCTTGGCCCCGTGCACCGTGGCCACCCGCACCACGTCGCGGGCCTGGTCGGGGTCGCGCTTGAGCTCGTCGCTGCCCAGACCCAGCCAGTGGAGGAAGCCTTCGAGCGTCGCCGGGTGGCCCTGCTCGTAGGCCAGGGTCTGGGCCAGGAAGGCCTCGATCGGCTCGGCCGCCTCGGACCCGAGCCGGGCCAGCAGCCGCCGCCGTCCGCCGTCCGCCCCCAGGACCCAGGCGTAGAACTCGAACGGCGGCATGAAGTCCGCCCGGTCGAGCCACGCCGCCAGCCGCGCCTGCGCCGCCGCGAACGGCGCGCGGCCAGCGGCCGCGGCCGCGCGCAGGCGCTCGAACAGGCTGGCCTCGCCGCGGTCCCAGGCGAGCTCGAACAGCTGGTCCTCGTCCAGGCCGAGCAGCGGGCTCTTGAGCAGGCAGGCGAGGTTGAGATCGTCCTCGGGCAGCAGCGCCGCACGGCCCAGTGCCACCAGGTCCTGCACCGCGATGTGCTCGCGCAGCGCCAGCCGGTCGGCGCCGGCGGCGGGCACGCCTTCCTGCCGCAGGGCGCGGACCAGCCGCTCCTGCAGGATCCCGCGCCGGCCGAGCAGGATCATCACGTCGCCCGGCCGGACCCGGCGGCCGGTGCTCGCCAGCACCTCGCCCCGCTGCAGCCAGTCGCGGATGGTGCGCGCGATCGCCCGCGCCACGCGCCGCTCCGGCTCGTCGCCGACGCGTGGTGCGCCCGGCAGGGGCCAGGGTTCGGCCGCCGGCGCTGCGGCGGCGGGGGCCGCCAGGGGCCACAGCTCGACCAGCCCCGGATCGTTGGCGCGCTCGGTGTCGTGGTGCAGGTGGCCGTCGGGGTCGACCACGCCGGCGCCGGCCTCGGGCAGGGCGAACACCGCGTCGACCAGCGCCAGCACGGCCGGCACGCTGCGGAACGAGCGGTCGAGCAGCTCGGCGCGGATCGGCCGTCCAGCGGCTGCGGCCTGGGCGACGAGCCGTGCGCGCACCGCGCGGAAGTTGGCCAGGTCCGCACCCTGGAAGCTGTAGATCGACTGCTTCTCGTCGCCGACCACGAACAGCGTGCGCGGCCGGTCGCGGGCACCGGCGCCGGCGAAGAACTCCTCGGTCAGCTTGAGCACGATCGCCCACTGGCGCGGGCTCGTGTCCTGCGCCTCGTCGACCAGCACATGGTCGATGCGCGCGTCCAGCTTGTAGAGCACCCACTCGGTCTTGCCGGGCCTGTGCAGAAGGTCGTTGGTGCGCTCGATCAGGTCGTCATAGTCGAGCACCGCCTGGCGGCGCTTGAGGTCCTCGTAGGCGTCGATCGCGGCGAAGGCCACGCGCAGGAGCGCCTCGCTGCGGCGCGCCACCGTCAGCGCCGCGCAGCTGCTCGCTGCAGCCAGCAGCAGCCGGGCCTGCCTCGCGCTCCAGCGTGCGCAGCACGGCCGCGTTCGGCGGCGAGCTTCTTGGTCGCCAGCGCCTTGCGGCACTCGCCCTCCTGGGTGAGGAAGCCCGGCCGGTAGTCCGCCAGGAGCCGAAGCCGGTCCTCCGGCGACCGCGGCGAGCCAGCCGGCGATCAGCGTCGCCGCGCTTCCGTCGGTGTCCGAGCCCGCCGCAGCAGCGTTGGCGGCGGCGCAGCAGGCCCGTGGCGTCGAACTCGCCGTCGGCGCAGCCTTGCGCTCCAAGTCGCCGGCGAAGCTCAGGCCCGGCGTCGCGTCGAGCCTACGGTAGATCGGCGGCCACAGCGCGTCGACGTGCCGCCTGGACGGCGGCGCGGCACGCGACCAGCTCGACCCGCCGGCGCCAGCGCCTCGACCAGGGCCTCGGCAAGCGTGCCGTCCGAAAGGGTCACCGCCAGCGTCTCCACCGCCCGGCCGAGCGGCGTGTCGCGCGTCCCGGCCTGGCGCAGCACCCGCTCGCGCGCCTCGGCGATCAGCTCCTGCGAGGTGCGGTCGTCGATGGTCTCGAAATGCGGTGCGACGTCGGCCTCGACCGGGAAGCGCCGCAGGAGCGCGCCGCACAGCGCGTGGATGGTCATGATCGCCAAGGCCGCGCGGCAGCTCGAGCACGCGGGCGAACAGCCGCCGCGCGCGCTGGATCCGCTCCGCGTCGGGCGGCGGCGCCGGTGAGCGCCTCCAGCTCCGCCGCCAGCGCCGCGTCCTCCGCGACGGTGGCCCAGTGCGCCAGCCGCTCCTCGATCCGCACCGTCATCTCGGCCGCGGCGGCCTTGGTGAAGGTCAGGCACAAGATGCCTTCCGGGTCGCTGCCCTCCAGCAAGAGGCGCAGCACCCGGTCGGCGAGCACGCGGGTCTTGCCGGTGCCGGCGTTGGCGGTCACCCAGACCGAGTGCCCCGGATCGGCCGAGCGGCGCTGTGCCGGTGTCGGCGGCCTGGGTCCGCTCACGCCTCGGCCTCCGTTCCGCTCCATTCGCCGATCCGCGCCAGATGCTGGTAGTCGCTGTAGGCCGGCGCGATCTCGGGGCGCGGCACCGGCAGGTAGGGGGTGGCGGGGTCGTCGAAATGCGCGATCAGGCGCGCCAGCCCGGCGGCGGCCTCGTCGAGCACCTGCCGCAGGTCGCGCTTGGTGCCGAGCGGGTCCTGCGCGACGCCGGCCACGGGCTCGCTGCCCTTGAGCTGGAGGAACAGGAGCAGCGCCGCCTCGGCCTGGGCCACGCGCGCGAACCCGCCGCACTCGGCGATCAGCGCCTCGATCGGGAGCTGCGGTGCGAGACCGGAGCAGACGTCGCCGCCCTGGGGCACCGGGCCGGTCTTGTAGTCGAGCACGACCAGCCGGCCGTCGCGCCCGACCTCGATCCGGTCGGCCCGCGCGCGCACCTTGAATGGCCCGCCGGGAGCGTCGAGCACCAGCGTGCCCTCCACCTCGCCCGCGACCCGCACGATCTCTGCCCGCCGCTGCCGCTCGACTTGCGTGAACCAGGCGGCGATCCGCTCGAAGCGCGGCCACCACACCGCCCAGACCTGCGGCCGTGCCGCCAGCGTGGCGAACCGGGCCGCTCCCAGCGTCAGCAGCTCGGTGTACGGGTCCTCGGGCAGCTGGTCGTGCCACCGGGCGACGAACTCCTGCAGCACGGCGTGGATGATCTGGCCGCGCTCGGCACCGCCGGCATCGGCGTCGAGCGGGTCCAGCGGCCGCAGCCGCAGGATCCGCCGGGCATAGATGTCGTAGGGGTCGCGGATCAGCCGCTCGATGTCGGTCGCCCACAGCTCGCGCGGCCGGGCCGCGGCCGGGGGACGGGGCTCCGGCCGTGCGATCGGCCGCGGCGGGCCGTGGGGCAGGTCGAGCCGCCGTGCCCAGTCGGCGATGGCCGGGTCGGCCGCGGCGGCGTCCGCGCGGCCCGCGGCGGCGAGCAGCGCCTGCAGGCGCACCAGCCAGCGCGACGGCACGGTCGGCGCCCCGTTCTGGTCCTTGACGGCACGGCTGAGCACCAGCTCGGCCGCACCGGCCACGGCCAAGAAGTCGTGGGCGGCGATGCCGATCGCCTGCTCGGCCGCCGGCATGCCCAGATGCTGGCGCATGGCGCGGTTGAGCCAGGGCCCGGCATCGACCGGCGGCGGCCAGCTGCCTTCGTTGAGATCGCCCACGACGACGAGGTCGGCCTCGACCAGCCGCGCCTCGATCTGCCCGAGGATGGCGAGGCGGGGATGGCCGGCGGCGTCCGGACGCACGGTCTGCGCCGCCATCAGCAGCGCCAGCGTGGCACCGTAGGCGGCGGTCGGTATCGGCCCGGCCGCGTCGTCGCCGGCCACCGTCTCCGCCACGAACTCGCCCGCACAGCGCCCGGCCTCGCGCGCCCACAGCTCCGCCGGGTCGCCGACGGCATCGGCCGCGAGCCACTCCGCGAAGGCCAGGTGCGCCGCCAGCAGGTCCCCGAGACGGGCGCTGCCGCCCGCCAGCAGCGTGCTCAGCGGCTGGGCTGCGGCAACGAGGCCGGTGAACCAGGCGCGCAGCGGCGCCGCCGCCGGGTCGGAGTCGACGATCCCTTCCAGCCCGGCCAGCCCGCCGGCCGGCCTGATGCCGCGCAGGGCCAGGCGCTCGAGCAGGCGGACCTGGCGGCGGAACTCGCCGCGCGCGAGGCCGCCCTGGGCCAGCGGGTGCTTGAGGGCCGCCAGGATCTGCACGGGTGCCGCGTCCGGGGCGGCGAGCTGGGCGGTCAGCAGCAGGAAGCTGCCGGTGGGCGACTGGTCGAGCGGCACGCCGGCGCTGTCGTCGACCCGCACGCCCCAGCGCAGCAGCTCGGCGGCGACACGCCGGCCCAGGCCCCGGTTGGTCGTCACCAGGGCCGCCCGCCTGCCGGGTGTTTCCAGGGCCCGGCGCAGGCGCAGCGCGATGCGCACGGCCTCGGCCGCCGGATCGGGCGCCTGGTCCAGCTCGATCCCCGCCGCCCCGGCGGCCAGCGTCGCCGGCGCCCGCCGCCAGGCGTCGGTGGTCTCGGCGGGCCGGAACGCCTCCGACCACAGGGTGCTGCGCGGCGAGGTCTGGCCGACTGCGGCCGGCCAGGTGCCCACGGCCTCGCGCGCGGTCCCGATCCGCTCGAGGAGCCGCTTGAGGCCGTACTGCGGATGGCTGGGGCCGATCTGCGCCCAGGCCGCCTCCTCCAGCTCACGGTCCAGGCCCGGCAGGACGACCTGGCCCGCCGGCAGCGTCGCGACCACGGCCAGGAGCCGTCCCACCGCCGGGATGGTGCCGGTGACGCCCGCCGCCACCACCGGCGTCGCGGGCGGCTGGCGCTGCCAGGCCGCGGCCAGCGCGTCCAGCAGCAGGCGCCGGCGCCGCGCCGTGTCGAGCCGGCCCTCCTCGGCCAGGATCGCGGGCCAGCCCTCGCGCAGCAGCTGCAGGAACCGCAGCGATTCCTGCCAGTGCTCGGCGAGGTCCGCCGGCACCAGCCCGTCCAGGCCCGAGAGCTCCACCTCCTCGTTGTGCAGCTCGTCCAGGAAGCGCGCGAGCTCGGCGGCGAGGCGCACGGCCTGCTCGTGCGCCATGTCGGGGTCGCGCGCGCGGACCAGCCGGGTGAGCAGCAGGCGGCGGCGGATCGGCCCGATCGCCGGCGGCAGGTCGAGCTCGGACTGCGGATCGAGCGCGAGCTCGCCCTCGTCGGGCTCGCCGATCGGCAGCAGGCGCGGCAGCAGCAGAGGCCGGCCGCCGGCAGCACGCGCGAACGCGGCGCGTGCGGCGAGGCAGGCGCGGCGGCTGGGCAGGAGCAGGAGCGTGTCGGCGAGCCGCTCGCCCTCGCGGGCCAGGAGGCCCTCGACCAGGGCCGGCAGGAACGGCCGGGCGGCCGCGATGGTGTGCACGCGGATCATGGGCGTCAGCCTAGAGCGGCATCAACCCGGCGGCGAGTGCGGGCAGCTCCGCGGCCCAGCGTCCGCTACCGCTCAAGGTGACGGACCGCGCCTCCTCGCCGCCGCCGGGCACCGCCGCCAGGGCCACCTCCAGGCGTTCCGCGGGCCAGAGCGAAGCGGCCCGGTCCGGCCACTCGACCAGCAGGGCGCCGTGGCGCCAGCATTCCTCGAGCCCGAGCTCGGCGACCTCGCCGGGATCGGCGAGGCGGTAGAGATCGGCGTGCGCCGACCTCGAGTGCCGGCAGGTCGTAGGTCTGCAGCAGCGTGAAGGTCGGGCTCGGCACCGTGATCGGGCCGCCGGCCAGCTCGTGGATCACGGCGCGGGCGAAATCGCTCTTGCCGGCACCGAGATCACCCTCGAGCAGCACGACGCTGCCCGGGGCGAGGCGGCGCCGCGACCCGCTGCGCCAGGGCCCGGGTCGCGGCGAGGTCGGGCAGGAACAGGCGCAGCTCGGCCCGCTCCATGCCCGGCTGCTCAGTAGCGGTAGTGCTCGGGCTTGAACGGGCCCGTGCGCCGCCACGCCGATGTAGGCGGACTGCTTCTCGGAGAGCTTGGTCAGCTTGACGCCGATCTTCTCGAGATGCAGCGCCGCCACCTTCTCGTCGAGCTGCTTGGGCAGGGTGTAGACCTTGTTCGCGTAGCCTTCCGGGTTGGTCCACAGCTCGATCTGGGCCAGCGTCTGGTTGGTGAACGAGGCCGACATGACGAAGCTCGGATGGCCGGTGGCGCAGCCCAGATTGACCAGCCGGCCCTCGGCCAGCAGCAGGATCGCGCTTGCCGTCGGGGAACTCGATCTCGTCGACCTGCGGCTTGACGTTGTGCCAGCGGAAGTTCTTGCAGCGCGGCGACCTGGATCTCGCTGTCGAAGTGGCCGATGTTGCAGACGATCGCCCGGTCCTTCATCGCCCGCATGTGGTCGAGCGTGATGACGTCGACATTGCCGGTGGCGGTGACGAAGATGTCGGCGCGCGGCGCCATCTCGTCCATGGTGTTGACCTCGTAGCCCTCCATCGCCGCCTGCAGCGCGCAGATCGGGTCGATCTCGGTCACCATCACGCGCGCGCCGGCGTTGCGCAGCGACTGGCGGCCGAGCCCTTGCCGACGTCGCCGTAGCCGGCGACCACCGCGACCTTGCCGGCCATCATCACGTCGGTGGCGCGGCGGATGCCGTCGACCAGGCTCTCGCGGCAGCCATAGAGATTGTCGAACTTCGACTTGGTCACGCTGTCGTTGACGTTGATCGCCGGGAACAGCAGCTCGCCGCGCCGCTCCATGTCGTAGAGCCGGTGCACGCCGGTCGTGGTCTCCTCGGTGACGCCGCGCACCGCGTCGCCGAGTGCCGTGTACCAGCCGGGCTTGGCCTTGAGCGTCCGCTTCATGGCGGCGAACAGCGCCTCCTCCTCCTCGTTCTTCGGGTCGTCGAGGACCGAGGGGTCGCGCTCGGCCTTGCGGCCCAGGATGCACAGCAGCGTGGCGTCGCCGCCATCGTCGAGGATCATGTTGGGGAAGCCGCCGTCGCCCCAGGCGCAGATGCGGTGGACATAGTCCCAGTACTCGTCGAGCGTCTCGCCCTTGACGGCGAACACCGGCGTGCCGCCGGCGGCGATCGCGGCCGCGGCGTGGTCCTGGGTCGAGAAGATGTTGCACGAGGCCCAGCGGACGTCGGCGCCCAGCGCCTTCAGGGTCTCGATCAGCACCGCGGTCTGGATGGTCATGTGCAGGCAGCCGGCGATCCGGGCACCCTTCAGCGGCTGGCGCGGCGCCGTACTCGTCGCGCATCGCCATCAGGCCCGGCATCTCGGTCTCGGCGATGGCGATCTCGCGGCGGCCCCAGTCGGCGAGCCCGATGTCGGCGACGACATAGTCGGCAGCGGCGTTCATCACGGCTCCTCGAAGATCCGGCATGCTGGAGATACGGCGCCAGTCGCGGGCCGGACCTGCTCACGGTGCGGCGGCGTAAAGCACAGCTGCCGCATTGCAGCAAGGGTGCCGGCTCCGGCGGCCGGGCTACTCGTCGAAGCCGCGCTCGATGAGGTCCCCGAGTGCCGCCAGGGCCTGCTCGGCCTCCGGGCCGGTGGCGTCGAGGGTGAGCTCGGTGCCGGGCCCGGCGCCCAGCAGCATCAGGCCCAGGATCGAGATGCCGGCCACGGTCTGGTCGTCGCGGGTCACCTGGACCCGGGCGTCGAAGGTCTCGGCGGTGCGCACGAACTTGGCCGCGGCCCGCGCGTGCAGGCCGCGCTGGTTGACGATCGTCACGCGGGCGGCTGCTCACGGCCCGGTCTCCGTTGAGCAGCTGGCTCGCCACGTTGATGTACTTGCGTCCGGCCTCCTGGGCGGCCGTCACCGCGTCGCGCAGCGGCTCGTTCTGCGCGCACGCTGGCGAGCTTGATCAGCATCGGCAGGTTGACGCCGGCGATCACCTCGATGCCCTTGCGGTCCATGGTCGAGATCGCGAGGTTGGACGGCGTGCCGCCGAACATGTCGGTGAGCACCACGACCCCGCTGCCGTCGTCGACCGCGCGGATCGCCTCGACGATCTCGCTGCGCCGCTGCTCGATGTCGTCGTCGGCGCCGATGCAGACCGCGCGGACCATGAGCTGCGGGCCGACCACGTGCTCCATGGCCGCGAGGAACTCGGCGGCCAGGCGGCCGTGGGTCACCAGGACCAGGCCGATCATGGCTGCGGTCCGGCGGCGCCTGCGCCTGCGCGATCCAGATCACGGTGCACGGTGGTCGCCTCCCAGCCCGATTCCTGCAGCCAGCGGGCCGTCAGCTCCGCCAGGAACACCGAGCGGTGCCTGCCGCCGGTGCAGCCGAACGCGATCGTCAAGTAGCTCTTTCCTTCGCCGCGGTAGCGCGGCAGCAGCGGCAGCAGCAGGGCACGCAGGTCCGCGACGAACGGGCCGAAGGCCGGGTCGGCGCGGATGTGCTCCTGCACCCCGTGATCCTGGCCGGTCGCCGGCGCGCAGCGCATCGACGTAATGCGGATTGTGCAGGAAGCGGACGTCGAACACCAGATCGGCCTCGCGCGGCAGCCCGTTGCGGTAGGCGAACGACATGACCGTGATGGCGAGCCCCAGGCTCTCCGCGCCGAAGCGCCCGGTGAGCAGGCGCCGCAGGTCGGGGATCGCCAGGTCGGAGGTGTCGATCACCATGTCGGCCGCGAGCTTGAGCGGGGCCATCAGCTCGCGCTCGGCGGCCAGGGCGTCGCTCACGCCGGGCAGGTCGGCCAGCGGATGGCGGCGGCGGGTCTCGGTGAAGCGGCGCCGCAGCACCTCGTCGTCGCACTCGAAGAACAGCAGGCAGGTGCGGCCCGAGGCGCGGGCCTGGCGCAGCGCCGCCAGCACGCGGTCGGGCTCGAAGCCGCGCGTGCGGCTGTCCATGCCGATGGCCAGGCGCTCGGGCCCGTCCGTGTCCTCGCGGACCACGCGGCCCAGCAGATTGACCGGCAGGTTGTCGACGGCCTCGAAGCCCAGGTCCTCGAGCAGCTTGAGGCAGGTGGTGCGGCCCGCCCCCGACATGCCCGTGACCACGACGAACTTGTCCATGGCGGGTCAGTCGGTCCGACGGGCCCACAGCGCCAGCAGCACCTGCCCGGCGGCGAGGCGGTCGTGGCGTTCCGCCCGCAGCACGGGCAGCTCGGCCCCGGCAAGGCGCAGCACGGCCCGTTCGGGCAGTCGCTCCTGGTCGTGCGCTGAGGCCAGCTCGACGCAGAGGCTCACCGGCACCCCGTTCGTTGTTGCGATGCGGAAGATGCCGCTGCCGCGCAGCTCGATCAAGCCCGTTGCACCGCTCGGCACGCGCGAACAGGCGCCCGTCGCGGTTCTCCAGCCGGACCAGATCGTCGGCCACGAGGTAGGCGCCGTGCGCCAGGAGCTGGCCCACCAGCGTCGACTTGCCGCTGCCGGCCTCGCCCAGGAGCAGGATGCCCTTGCCGACCCAGGCGACCGCGGAGGCGTGGATCGCCGCCGTGGCGCCGGCCGGAGCTCACGCCGCCTGACCCGGGATCCGGCCGCGCAGCAGGTCGTAGATCTGCTCGCGCCGCGGGCTCGGTCCGCAGCCGGGCGCCGAGCTCCGGGTCGCGCAGCAGCCGCGCGATCCGCGCCAGTGCCTTGAGCTGCAGCGTGCTCGCGGCCTCGGGTGCGATCAGCAGGAAGACCAGGTCGACCGGCGCGTCGTCGAGCGCGTCGTACTCGATCGGCGTCGCGAGGCGGACGAAGAAGCCGGTGAGCCGGTCCAGGCCGGGCACGCGGGCGTGCGGGATGGCGATGCCGTCGCCGATCCCGGTGGTGCCCAGCTTCTCGCGCTGCTCGATGGCACGCCAGGATCTGCTCGCGGTCGAGGCCGGTGGACCGGCTCGCGGCCAGGTCGGCCAGATCCTGGAACAGCTGGCGCTTGCTCGCTGCCGGGAAAGCCCAGGATCAGGCGATCGGGGCTCAGGAAGTCGTCGATGTCGACCATCGAGGGTCTCCACAGGCGAGCGATGCCGCCGGCCGCGCCGGGAGGCGCGCGCGGCCACGGGCAAGGCGGGTTGCGGCTCACCGGCCCAGCGCCTTGGCCCGGCGCCGGTCGACCGAGGACGCGATGCCCAGCGACTCGCGGTACTTGGCGACGGTGCGGCGGGCGAGCACCACGTCGCGCTTCTTGAGCTCGGCCACGATCTGGTCGTCCGACAGCACCTCGTCCGCCGCCTCGCGCTCGATCAGCCGCCGGATCAGCTGCCGGATCGCCTCGGCGCTGTGCGACTGCTCGCCCGACGAGGTCGGCGATCGCGGTGGTGAAGAAGTACTTGAGCGGGAACGTTCCGTGCGGGGTCGCCACATACTTGTCCGCGGTCGCCCGGCTGACCGTGCTCTCGTGCAGCCCGGTGGCGTCGGCGATGTCGCGCAGGACCAGGGGCCGCAGCTGCTGGACGCCATGGTCGAGGAACGGCAGCTGGCGGGCGAAGATCGCCTTGGCCACGCGCAGGACCGTGCGCGCGCGCTGGTCGAGCGCCTTGGCCAGCCAGTTCGCCGACTGGAAGCGCTCGGCCAGGTATTCCTTGGCGCGGCGGTCGAGCGTGTGCGCGGTCGAGCTCGGCATGGTAGTCGGTGTCGACCAGCACCCGCGGCAGGGTCCCGCTGTTGAGCTCGACCCGCCAGCGCCCGGGCTCGAGTGCCAGGACGTAGAGGTCGGGGATCAGGGTCGGCGGCTCGTCGGTCGTCGAAGCGCAGCCCGGGCCGCGGGTCCAGGCGCTTGATCTCGCCGATCATCTCCTGCAGGTCCTCGGCGTCGACCCCGCAGCGCCGCATCAGCTCGGCGAAATCGGCCCGGGCCAGCAGCGGCAGGTTGGCCAGCAGTGTCGCCATGGCCGGGTCGAGCCGGTCCTTCTCCGCCAGCTGCAGCGCCAGGCACTCGCCCAGGTCGCGCGCGCCGACGCCGGTGGGCTCGCAGCGCTGGATCGCCGCGCGCACGGCACGCACCGTGGCGACGTCGCTGCCGCAGCGCGCGGCCAGCGTGGCATCGTCCTCGCGCAGATAGCCGTCGTCGTCGACGCTCTCGACCAGCTGGTGCGCGATGGCGCGCTCCGGGCCGCCTTGCAGCATCGCCAGGACCTGCTCGCCCAGATGCTCGCGCAGGCCCTTGATGCGGGTCAGCCGCTCCTCGAAGGGCTGGCGATCGTCGTCGAACGCCCGGCCCGCCGGGCGCTTGAGCGAGAGCGAGCAGTCGGCGGGGCGGTGGGTCGGCGCCGGCTCCGCGCCGGCCGCCGGAACCGGCGCGGCCCCGTTCATCGCCGCGGGTGCCGCGGCACCGTTGGCCAGGCCGGCCGGGGCCACCTCGCGGTCGCTGCGCTGCAGGAACGGGTTCTCCGCCACCTCGTGGTCGATCGCGCCGGCCAGCTCGAGGTTGGACATCTGCAGGAGGCGGATCGCCTGCTGCAGCTGCGGCGTGAGCACGAGGCTCTGTTGTTGTCGCAGCTCGAGGCGGATGCCGGGGGCGAAGCTCATGCCGGGCGCCTAGAGGCTGAACCGCTCTCCGAGGTACACCCGCCGCACCGCCGAATCGGCGACGATCTCGGCCGGGGTGCCCTCGCGCAGCACGGCGCCGTCGTGCAGGATGTAGGCGCGGTCGATGATGTCCAGCGTGTCGCGGACATTGTGGTCGGTGATCAGCACGCCGAGGCCGCGGTCCTTGAGATGGCCGACCAGGTCGCGGATCTCGCCGACATTGATCGGGTCGATGCCGGCCAGCGGCTCGTCGAGCAGGATGAAGCTCGGGCTCGCCGCCAGTGCTCGGGCGATCTCGACCCGGCGCCGCTCGCCGCCGGACAGCGCCAGCGCCGGCGAGCGGCGCAGATGGGCGAGGCCGAACTCGGCCAGCAGCCGCTCGAGCGTGGCGGCGCGCCGCTCGCGCTCCGGCACGGCGATCTCGAGCACGGCGCGGACATTGTCCTCGACGTTGAGGCCGCGGAAGATCGAGGCCTCCTGCGGCAGGTAGCCGATGCCGAGGCGCGCGCGGCGGTACATCGGCAGGGCGGTGATGTCGTGGTCGTCCAGCAGCACCTGGCCGGCGTCGGCCGCGATCAGGCCGGTGATGATGTAGAAGCAGGTGGTCTTGCCGGCGCCGTTCGGGCCCAGCAGGCCCACGGCCTCGCCGCGGTGCAGGCTGAGCGAGACGTCGCGCAGGACGGTCCGCCCGCCATAGTGCTTGGCCAGATGGCGTGCCGCCAGGATGGCCTTGCCCTGCCTGGCCGCGGCGGGTGCCGCCGCCGATGCCGGGCGGGGCGGTGCCAGGAGGTCCGGATCCGCGGCCGCGGTCATGGCTTGGGCTTCGGCGCCGCGGCGGGCTCGGGCTCGGGCACGAACAGGGCGCGGACCCGCTGCGCCCGCGGCGCGCCGGCCTGCGGCTGGTTCGCCGTCACCACCGAGACCCCGGTGTTGTTGTCGACGTCGAGCCGGTCGCCCTTCACCACGCTCTTGCCCTGCGTCAGCACGACGTTGCCGAGCAGCACCATCGTGCCCGCGACCAGGTCGTAGACGCCGCTGTCGCCCTCGGCGGTCTCGCCGGGCTTGGTGACGATCACGTTGCCCTCGGCCTCGAGCCGCTTGACGCTCTGCTGGCTGCCGCTGGCCTGCCGCTCCTCGTCGCTGGTGTAGAACACCAGCAGCTTGTCGCTGCGCAGCGTGGTCTCGCCCTGGACCGCGTCGACATTGCCGGTGAAGGTGGCGATCTGCTGATTCTGCTCGAGCACCAGCTTGTCGGACGAGATCTCGATCGGTGGGTCCCCGCCGCCAGCCTGGGCCGGCGCGGGCTGCGCCTCCTGCGCCTGACCGGGCATGGGCAGGGCCAGGAGCCAGGCGGCCGCGAGCAGATGGCGCAACCGGCGTGTCGCCATCATGCGATGCCGGCCTTCAGGCAGTCGTGCAGGTGGAGCGCCCCCACCGGGCGTTCGCCGTCGACCACGAACAGCACGGTCACCGGTCGCGGCGGCCCGTTCATGGCCGCGACGCCCTCGACCGCGAGTGCCCGCGGCCCGATCGTGCGCGGGTTGCGGGTCATGATCGCACCGGCGGTGCGGGACAGGATGTCGGGCGCCATGTTGCGGCGCAGATCGCCGTCGGTGACGATCCCGACCAGCCGCCCGTCCTCGACCACGCCGACACAGCCCAGCCGCTTCTTGGTCATCTCGAGCACGGCGTCGGCGAGGCTGGCGTCCGGGCCGATCAGCGGCAGGTCCTCGCCGCGATGCATCAGCTGCTCGACGCGCAGGAGCTGGCTGCCCAGCTTGCCGCCGGGATGGAACACGGCGAAGTCGCGGGCGGAGAAGCCGCGCCGCTCGAGCAGCGCCACCGCCAGGGCGTCGCCCAGGGCCAGCATGCAGGTGGTCGAGGTGGTGGGTGCGAGGCCCATCGGGCAGGCCTCGCCGACCTCGGGCAGCAGGAGGCACGAGGTCGGCCGCCTCCGCCAGCGTGCTCGGCGCCCGGCCGACCAGGGCCACGAGCGGGATCGAGAAGCGGCGGGTGTAGAGGATGAGGTCGCGCAGCTCGGCGGTCTCGCCCGAGTTGGACAAGGCCAGGACCGCGTCCTGCGGCGTGATCATGCCCAGGTCGCCGTGGCTCGCCTCGGCCGGATGGACGTAGAGTGCCGGCGTGCCGGTCGACGCGAGGGTGGCGGCGATCTTGCGGGCGACGTGGCCGCTCTTGCCCATGCCGGTGACCACGACCCGGCCCCGGCCCGCGACCTCGGCCAGCCGTGCGACCACGGCAGCGAAGCTGCCGTCGATCGCCATGGCGAGCGTGCCCAGGCCCTCGGCCTCGGCCAGGATCACCCGCCGGCCGCTGGCGATGGCGGTCTCGTCGCTGGCCTCCGACACGGGGTCGGGCGTGAGGGCAAGGCTGGCTGACACGTTTCCTCCGGCGCGTCGCTCCGGGGGCTCGCGCAGGCCGAAGCGGCGCGAAGTATCCGGTGGCACCCCGCGGTCGTCAACGCGTCCGGCGCGCGTGCCGCTCATGGTCCAATTCCACTCAATGGGCGAACAGATCCTGCTCCGGCCAGCCCGCCAGGTCCAGCGCCACCCGGGTGGGCAGGAAGTCGAAGCAGGCCTGCGCCAGCTCGGCCCGCCCCTCGCGCGCCAGCATGAGGTCGAGCCGGGCCCGCAGCTCGTGCAGATAGAGCACGTCGCGCGCGGCGTAGCGCTTCTGGGTCTCGCTCAACTCGGCCGCACCCCAGTCCGAGCTCTGCTCGGCCTTGTCCAGCTCGATGCCGAGAAGCTCGCGCACGAGGTCCTTCAGGCCGTGCCGGTCGGTGTAGGTGCGCACCAGCCGCGAGGCGATCTTGGTGCAGTAGACCGGGCCGCAGTCGACGCCGAGATAGCGCCGGAACACGCCCAGGTCGAAGCGCGCATAGTGCAACAGCTTGAGCCGGTCCCGGTCGGCGAGCAGGCGCCGCAGGTTGGGGGCGGCGTAGGCGCCGGGCGCCAGCTGGACCAGATGGGCATGGCCGTCGCCGGCCGAGAGCTGCACCAGGCACAGCCGGTCGCGGCCGCCCTGCAGGCCCATGGTCTCGGAATCGACGGCGACCACGGGGCCGAGGTCGAGCCCGGCCGGCAGGTCGCCATGATGAAGGGTGATGCTCATGTCGCGCCCACTGCTCACGCGGCCAAGCCATAGCCATCCATGGTTAACGGAGTGCGAAGGCCGATGCGTGCGGTGGTGCCCAGGAGAGGACTCGAACCTCCACGCCCTTGCGAGCGCTAGCACCTGAAGCTAGTGCGTCTACCAATTCCGCCACCTGGGCAGCGCGTGGGCGCTTCTGTATGAGCAAGCGCGGAGCGCGTCAACTCGAGAGTGCCGCGGCGCCGGCGCCGGGCGGGCCGCATGCCGCAGGAACCAGGGAAAGCCGGAATGCGCAGCAAGGTCGTGACGGTCTTCGGCGGCTCCGGCTTCATCGGCCGCTACGTCGTCCAGCGGCTGGCCGAGCTCGGCGCCGTCATCCGCGTGCCGACGCGCCGGCCGGAGCGTGCCATCTTCCTCAAGCCGCTGGGCGCGGTCGGCCAGATCAACATCGAGCCCTGGAACCCCTCGGCCGCGGACGAGGTCGAGCGCCTGCTGGTCGGCAGCGACGCACGCGATCAGCCTGATCGGCATCCTGTTCGAGCGCCGCGGCGGCGATTTCGACGCGGCTGCAGGGGCGCCTGCCGGGCGAGATCGGCGCCGCGGCCGCCCAGCACGGGCTCGAGCGCGTGGTCCACGTCTCGGCGATCGGTGCGGATCCCGGCTCGCCGGCCGACTACGGGCGCACCAAGGCCGCGGGCGAGGCGGCACTGCGGGCAGCCTTCCCGCAGGCCACGATCCTGCGGCCGAGCATCGTGTTCGGGCCCGAGGACGGCTTCTTCAACCGCTTCGCGCGGATGAGCCAGATCTCGCCGGTCCTGCCGCTGATCGGCGGCGGCCGCACCCGCTTTCAGCCGGTCTACGTCGTCGACGTCGCCGAGGCCGTGGTGGCGGCGCTGACCCGGCCGGACGCCGCCGGGCGCACCTACGAGCTGGGCGGCCCGACCACCTACAGCTTCAAGGAGCTGCTGGCCTACCTGCTGCAAGGTGACCGGCCGGCGCCGCCTGCTGCTCGACCTGCCGTTCGGCGTGGCCGCGTTCCAGGCGCGGCTGCTCCACTTCCTGCCCGAGCCGCCGCTGACCCCCGACCAGGTCGAGCTGCTCAAGCGCGACAACGTGGTGGCCCCCGGTGCCGCCGGCCTCGCCGAGCTCGGCATCACCCCGACGCCGCTCGAGATGATCGTGCCGCACCTACCTCAAGGCGTTCTCGCTGCCGGCGGCACGCCTGCCCGTGATCTAGGCGCCGCCGGCGGCCGTTGACCGCCCGTTAAGCAGGGCCGCGCCATCCTGCCGCCGTCGCGGCGACGGAGGCCCGGATGGGCGGCGCAGGCAGCACGGCCCTACCCACGCTGGGCGTCACGGCGACGCTGGCGCTCCTGTGGCTCGTGGCCGCGGCGCTCGGTGGGCCCGAGGCGCCGGCGGCGCTGGCCCTGGACCCCGGCCGGATCGGATCGCTCGGCGACTGGTGGGCCGGGCTGCAGCTCGCGGCGGCCCTGGCCGCGGCCCTGGCCCGCCCCGCCACGCGCCCGCTGGCGCTGGCACCCGCGGCACTGCTCGCGGGCGAGGTCGGCGAGCTGCACATCGTCGCCGCACGGCTGCTCGCCGATGCGGCGGGAGTGCCGGCCCTGCTGCCGGCGCTGAAGGCAGCGCTGGCGTGCCTGCTCGGTGGTGCCGCCCTCGCAGCGGTCTGGCCTGCGCGGCACGAACTTTGCTCCACAGCGGGCATGGTGCTGATGCTTGCGGCCGGGGCGGCGGCGCTGGTGCTCGACGCTGCCCAGCTCGCGGTCGGCGCCGGCGGCTGGCTCGCGGGCATCGAGGAGTGGAGCGAGCTGGCTGCCTGTTCCGTCCTCGCCGGGATGTTCCTGCGTCTCGGGCGAACGTACTGTTTTGAGACGGTTCGCTCGCCGTCCGTGGGCTGAGGCGTCACCCCGGCGGCGTGGTGCGCAGGCCAAGCCGCGTGCGTCATAAAAGTCGTCCCGAATCAGGACGATAACCGCCCCGCGCGCTGGACGCGCTCCGACGCGCATCTTAAGAGACGGAAGTTCCTTCAACTGGCGTCGAAGTGCGCGAGGCGCGCCCGGTCGGCCGTCGCGGGGAGTGGACCGACATGTCCGCCAAGATGATGCAGTTCGTGAGCGTCCCGCCCGCCATGCCCGACAAGCGCGCGGCAACCGAGCGCAGTGCGGACTTCGCCGAGATCTACGGTCGCTTCGCGCCCGAGCGGGCCGTCGAGCAGGCCTCGCGCTGCGAGCAGTGCGGCGTGCCGTTCTGCCAGGTGCACTGCCCGCTGCACAACAACATCCCCGACTGGCTGCGCCTCGCCGTCGAGGGGCGGCTGGAGGAGGCCTACGAGCTGTCCTCGGCCACCAACAACATGCCCGAGATCTGCGGCCGGATCTGCCCGCAGGACCGGCTGTGCGAGGGCAACTGCGTCATCGAGCAGTCGGGCCACGGCTCGGTCACCATCGGTGCCGTCGAGAAGTACATCACCGACACCGCCTTCGACCGCGGCTGGGTCAAGCCGGTGCGGCCGGCGCGCGAGCTGGCGCAAGTCGGTGGGCATCATCGGTGCCGGGCCGGCCGGGCTCGCCTGCGCGGAGGAGCTGCGCCGCGAGGGCTGGCAGGTGCACGTCTACGACCGCTACGACCGGGTCGGCGGCCTGCTGATCTACGGCATCCCCGGCTTCAAGCTGGAGAAGACGATCGTCGAGCGGCGTGCCCGGCATCTGCGCGACAGCGGCATCCACTTCCACCTCGCCGGCGACGTCGGCGGGGCCGGTCCCTCGCTTCGCCGAGCTGCGCCAGCGCCACGACGCCGTGTTCGTCGCCACCGGCGTCTACAAGGCGCGCGACCTCGCCGTCCCCGGCTGCGGCCTGCCCGGCATCGTGCCGGCCCTCGACTTCCTCACCGCCAGCAACCGCAAGGGCCTGGGCGACGAGGTGGCGGCCTTCGACGACGGCACCTTGAACGCCGACGGCAAGCACGTGGTGGTCGTCGGCGGCGGCGACACCGCCATGGACTGCGTCCGCACCGCCGTGCGCCAGGGTGCGAAGTCGGTGCGCTGCCTCTACCGGCGCGACCGGGCCAACATGCCGGGCTCCTTGCGCGAGGTCGCCAACGCCGAGGAGGAGGGCGTCGAGTTCGTCTGGCTGTCGGCACCCGAGGCCTTCCTCGGCGATCGGCGGGTCGAGGCCGTGCGTGCCCACCGCATGCGCCTGGGCGCTCCCGACGCGTCGGGCCGCCAGGCGCCCGAGATCGAGCCCGGCTCGGCCTTCCGCCTCGAGGCCGATCTGGTCATCAAGGCGCTGGGCTTCGATCCGGAGGACGTGCCCGGCCTGTTCGGCGAGCCCGAGCTCAAGGTCAGCCGCTGGGGTACCATCGGCATCGACTGGAACACCATGATGACCAGCCTGCCCGGGGTGTTCGCCGGCGGCGACATCGTGCGCGGTGCCTCCCTGGTGGTGTGGGGCGTGCGCGACGGCCGCGACGCCGCGGCCGGCATCCACGCCTTCCTCGCCGCCGGTGCCGCAGCACCCGGATCCATGGCCCTGGCTTCCTGAGGACACGCGACATGACCGAGCACGAGAGCGGGGCCGAGTTCGTCGCGGCCTGGCAGGCGCAGGCGCGCCATCTGGCCGAGCGGGGCATGTACGACCCGGCGGACGAGCGCGACGCCTGCGGCGTCGGCTGCGTCGTCGCCATCGACGGCCAGCCGCGGCGCGAGGTGGTGGTCAAGGGGATCGAGGCGCTGAAGGCGGTCTGGCACCGCGGTGCGGTCGACGCCGACGGCAAGACCGGCGACGGCGCCGGCATCCACGTCCAGATCCCGCAGGACTTCTTCCAGCGCAAGATCAAGGGTGCCGTGCGCACCGACCAGCGGATCGCCGTCGGCATGGTGTTCCTGCCGCGCGCGAGCTTCCAGCAGCAGGAGGCCTGCCGCACCCTGGTCGAGAGCGAGGTGCTGGGCTTCGGCTACGCCATCCGCGGCTGGCGCCAGGTGCCGGTCGACACCTCGGTCCTGGGCGAGAAGGCGGCCGCCACCCGGCCCGAGATCGAGCAGATCATCATCGGCAACCCCAAGGCCGTCGACGAGGAGCAGTTCGAGCGCGACCTCTACCTGATCCGGCGCCGGATCGAGAAGCAGGCGCTGGCCGAGAACATCACCGAATTCTACATCTGCTCGCTGAGCTGCCGCTCGGTGATCTACAAGGGGCTGTTCCTCGCCGAGTCCCTGGCGCTGTTCTATCCCGACCTGCAGGACGAGCGCTTCGTCTCGAGCTTCGCGCTGTTCCACCAGCGCTACTCGACCAACACCATGCCGTCCTGGAAGCTCGCCCAGCCCTTCCGCGCGCTCGCCCACAATGGCGAGATCAACACCCTGCGCGGCAACGTCAACTGGATGAAGAGCCACGAGACGCGGATGGTCGCCGACGCGTTCGGCGACCACAACGAGGACGTCAAGCCGATCATCCAGCCGGGCAGCTCCGACAGCGCGGCACTGGACGCGGTCTGCGAGGCCCTGGTCCGCGCCGGCCGCTCCCTGCCGCTGGTCAAGACCATGCTGATCCCGCCGGCCTGGTCGAACCGCATGGCGATCGCGCCCGCGCACCGCGACCTGTTCGGCTACTGCAACTGCGTCATGGAGCCCTGGGACGGCCCGGCCGCCATCGTCGCCACCGATTCGCGCTGGGTCGTCGCCGGCCTCGACCGCAGCGGGCTGCGGCCGATGCGCTACTCGCGCACCCGCGACGGCCTGCTCGTGGTCGGCTCCGAGACCGGCATGGTGCCGCTGGTCGACACCGACGTGATCGAGAAGGGCAGGGTGGGCCCGGGCGAGAACATCGCGGTCGACCTCGTGACCGGCCGCTTCTACCACGACCTGGAGCTCAAGGACCATCTGGCGGCGCTCAAGCCCTACAGCCGCTGGATGGAGAACATCACCCATCTCGACGAGCGCACCGCCGCACAGCCCTTCGCGCCCGCCGCGTTCGAGCGCACCGAGCTGCGCCGCCGCCAGGCCCTCTACGGCCTGACCATCGAGGACATGGAGCTGATCCTCTCGCCCATGGTGCTCGACGCCAAGGAGGCGGTGGGCTCGATGGGCGACGACACGCCGCTGGCGATCCTGTCGCGGCAATATCGCGGCCTGCACCACTTCTTCCGCCAGCAGTTCAGCCAGGTCACCAACCCGCCGATCGACCCGTTGCGCGAATGGCGGGTGATGAGCCTCAAGACCCGCTTCGGCAACCTCGGCAACGTCTACGACGAGGACCCGAGCCAGACCCGGATCCTGCAGCTCGAGAGCCCGGTGCTCACCGCGACCGAGCTCGCGGCCGCGCGCGACTATTTCGGCGCCAACCAGCGCGTGATCGACTGCACCTTCGAGGGCGGCCCGGACGGGCGCCTGCGCCCGGCGCTCGAGCGGATCCGCCAGGAGGCCGAGGAGGCCGTGCGCGGCGGCTGCGAGGCCCTGATCCTGAGCGACGAGGCGGTCGGCCCCGACCGCGCCCCGATCCCGATGATCCTGGCCACCGGTGCCGTCCACAGCCACCTGGTCCGCCAGGGCCTGCGCAGCTTCAGCTACCTGATCGTCAAGAGCGGCGAGTGCCTGGACCCGCACTATTTCGCGGTGCTGATCGGCGTGGGCGCGACCGCGGTCAACGCCTACCTGGCCGAGGCCGCCATCGCCGACCGCCACGCCCGCGGCCTGTTCCCCGGCTTCGCGCTCGAGACCTGCCTCGGCCGCTTCAAGGAGGCGATCAACCAGGGCCTGCTCAAGGTGATGTCCAAGATGGGCATCTCGATCATCAGCTCGTACCGCGGCGGCTACAATTTCGAGGCGGTGGGCCTGTCGCGCTCGCTGTGCCGCGAATACTTCCCGGGCTCACCACCCGCATCTCCGGCATCGGCCTCAACGGCATCAAGAAGAAGGTGCGCGAGCTGCACGCCCGCGCCTTTGCCGCCGCCGAGCCGCCCTTGGCCATCGGCGGCTTCTACCGCTACCGCCGCGGCGGCGAGACCCACACGCTCGAAGCCAAGGTCATCCACCAGCTCCAGCACGCGGTCGCGACGGACAGCTACCACGCCTACAAGACCTACGTGGACATGCTCCACGCCCAGGACCCGATCTCGATCCGCGACCTGCTCGACTTCAACCGCAAGCTGCCGCCGGTGCCGCTGGACGAGGTCGAGAGCATCACCGAGATCAGGAAGCGCTTCGTCACGCCGGGCATGTCCTTGGGCGCTCTCTCGCCCGAGGCGCACGAGACCCTCACCATCGCCATGAACCGCATCGGCGCCCGGTCCGATTCCGGCGAGGGCGGCGAGGGGGCCGAGCGCTTCAGCCCGCGGCCCAACGGCGACAACGCCAACTCGCCGATCAAGCAGGTGGCCTCGGGCCGCTTCGGCGTCACCGCCGAATACCTGAACGCCGCCAAGGAGCTGGAGATCAAGGTCGCCCAGGGGGCCAAGCCCGGCGAGGGCGGCCAGCTGCCGGGCTTCAAGGTCACGCTCGAGATCGCGCGCCTGCGCCACGCCACCCCCGGCGTGTCGCTGATCTCGCCGCCGCCGCACCACGACATCTACTCGATCGAGGACCTGGCCCAGCTCATCTACGACCTCAAGCAGATCAACCCCGACGCCCGGGTCGGCGTGAAGCTGGTCTCCGAGGCCGGCATCGGCACGATCGCCGCCGGCGTCGCCAAGGCCAAGGCCGACGTGATCCTGGTCTCCGGCCATGTCGGCGGTACCGGTGCCTCGCCCCAGACCTCGATCAAGTATGCCGGCACGCCCTGGGAGATGGGCCTCAGCGAGGTCAACCAGATCCTCACCCTCAACCGGCTGCGCCACCGCGTCACCCTGCGCACCGACGGCGGGCTCAAGACCGGCCGCGACATCGTCATCGCCGCCCTGCTCGGTGCCGAGGAGTACGGCATCGGCACGCTGTCGCTGGTCGCCATGGGCTGCATCCTGGTCCGGCAGTGCCACTCCAACACCTGCCCGGTCGGCGTCTGCACCCAGCGCCCCGACCTGCGCGAGCGCTTCACCGGCAGCCCCGAGAAGGTCATCAACCTGATGAGCTTCATCGCCGAGGAGGTGCGCGAGATCCTGGCCTCGCTCGGCCTGCGCACGCTCGAGGAGGCCGTCGGCCGGGCCGATCTCCTGCGCCAGGTCGGCCGCGGCGACCCCGACCTCGACGATCTCGACCTCAACCCGCTGCTGGCCCAGATCGACCCCGGCCCGCACGGCCGGGTGAGCTGCCATCGGCTGGCGCAACCCGGTCCCCGACACGCTCGACGCGCGCATGGTCGAGGACGCCAAGCCCCTGCTCGAGGAGGGCGAGAAGATGCAGCTCGCCTACAATGTCCGGAACGTCCACCGGGCGGTGGGCACGCGCATCTCGGCCGAGATCACCCGCCGCTACGGCATGGACAAGCTGGCCCCGGGCCACCTCACCGTCCGCCTGCGCGGCTCGACCGGCCAGTCGCTCGGGCGCCTTCGCCGTCCAGGGCCTGCGCCTCGAGGTGTTCGGCGACGCCAACGACTATGTCGGCAAGGGCCTCTCGGGCGGCACCATCGTCGTCCGCCCGCTCCCGTCCTCGCCCATCGTCTGGTCCGAGAACGCCATCATCGGCAACACCTGCCTCTACGGTGCCACCGCCGGCCAGCTCTACGCCGCCGGCCGCGCCGGCGAGCGCTTCGCGGTGCGCAACTCCGGTGCCGACACCGTGGTCGAGGGCTGCGGCGACAATGGCTGCGAGTACATGACCGGCGGCACCGCGGTCATCCTGGGCCCGGTCGGCGACAACTTCGCCGCCGGCATGAGCGGCGGCATGGCCTATGTCTGGGACCCCAAGGGCCAGCTCGAAGGCCGCATCAACGCCGACATGGTGATCTTCCAGCGCCTCGAGGTGCCCTACTGGATCGACCGGCTCCGCACCCTGGTCGCCGCCCACCACACCGCCACCCAGAGCCCGCTCGCCGAGCGCATCCTGCGCGAGTTCGACCGCGAGCTCGGCAATTTCTGGCAGGTGGTGCCCAAGGAGATGCTCGAAAAGCTGGAGGTGCCGGTGCGCGCGGCGCCGGAGGCGCTGCGGGCCTAGGGCTTCGCCCCGGGAGGGGACGCCGCCCCGTCCCCTCCCGGACCCGCCCCTCGGGCTTTCTTCCTGCTGGTGACGCTGGAGGCCTGCCTCGCGCGCCCGGCGTCCAATTCTTCGTCGATGCTCGCACCCCCGCCGGCTGGCCTCCTGCTTGCGGGCAGCTTCGGCTTCCAGCGTGCGCGCGCCCGCGTCGGTTGCCGGACGGAACCTCGCTCTATCCGCTGAGTTTCGGCGCTTGATGCAAGCGACCCAGGGTTGGGTCGCTGAACCAGCGACGTTGATCTGGCCAAGCTGGAATGAAGAATCGATCGTCAGTATTCCTTTCTGCGTGAGTCTGTACGCCAAAACTAGAAAAGGCACGGAGTGGTCTGGAAAACTCTCAGTCAAGGAGTAGGACGACTTGTCGAGTTCCACGAAGACCACTCGAGCGGCAGTGCGTGGCCGTGCAGTCGGCGTTTCCGATCGGGCGCCTCCAGGCGGCCACCGCTCCTCGACCGGCACGTCGCGCGCCGGCTGCTCGGTCTCGGCTTGGCCGCCTGGGTGTGCCTCGTCGGCCAGTCCGGATCGAGCCTTGCCGTGCCGCCGGGTTTCGTCGACGCGCCGTTCGCCGGCGGCCTGACCGCGCCCACGGCCATGGCCTTCGCGCCCGACGGCCGGCTGTTCGTCACCGAGCAGGGCGGTGCCGTGCGGGTGGTGAAGGGCGGCGCGCTGCTGCGGACGCCGTTCGCGCGGTTGACCGTCGATTCCGCCGGCGAGCGCGGGCTGCTGGGCATCGCCTTCCATCCCAACTTCGGCGCGAACCGCTTCGTCTATGTCTACCACACGGTTCCCGGGCCGCGTCCCCGCAACCGGATCAGCAGGTTCACCGCGCGCGGGGACGTGGCGCAGGCCGGCAGCCGGGTGACGATCTTCGACCTGGATCCTCTCTCCGACGCCACGCGCCACAATGGTGGCGCCATTCATTTCGGGCCCGACGGCAAGCTCTATGTCGGCGTCGGCGACAATACCGCCGGGCGCAACGCTCAGTCGCTGACCAGCCTCCACGGCAAGATCCTGCGGCATCAACCCGAACGGCACCGTGCCGTCGGACAACCCCGCCACCTTTCCGGAGATCGCCGGCCGCACCACGGGAGTGTACCGCGCCATCTGGGCGGTCGGGCTGCGCAACCCCTACACCTTCGCGATCCAGCGCCAGAGCGGTGTCATGTTCATCAACGATGTCGGCGAGGCCGCCGTCGAGGAGGTCAATCGCGGGCTGCGCGGGCGCAACTATGGCTGGCCGCGCAGCGAAGGCCCGGCCGCCGCGCCCCAGCTGACCGATCCCCACTTCTACTATCGGCACTCGGCGGGCAGGCCGACCGGTTGTGCGGTCTCCGGCGGCGCATTCTACAACCCGCCGAACAAACGCTTCCCCGCCCGCTTCGTCGGCAAGTATTTCTTCGCCGACTTCTGTGGAGGCTGGATCTACTATCTCGACCCGGCCGTCCGGGGCAAGGCAACCCTGTTCCACGACGGACTGAACCGGCCCATCGACCTCGCGGTCGATCAGGCAGGCAGCCTCTACTACCTGCAGCGCGGCAACGGTCAGGTGCGGCGGATCAGGTACACCGGCGGCTAGGCTGCGGCGGCCCCGGCCTCGACCAACGTGCGGCAGCTCGTTGCGCGCAGGCCCCGGTCCGTACTGGCCCACGCCAGTGACCGGGCGCCGCGCGCCCTTCCGTCGCCTCGAGCTTCGCGAGGACGTTGTATTGTTCGGAATTGCGGCCGATCGTCGTGCCTTGGCAACCGCCCACCGCCGTGAGGTGGAGAGGCAGCTAGGCAAGACCAAGTTCAGGCATAGCTTGTCCAGGGAGCACCAGGGAGGTTCGGATGACAGCGGATCACGGCGCCCAGCGCTTCCCGCAGCCGGATGAGCCCTGGCCGGTCCTGGACTATCCGGCGTGGCGCGAGACCGCCCTGACGCTCCAGCTCTGGACGCAGATCGTCGGCAAGGTCCGGGTGGCGGCGACGCCGTGGCTGAACCACTCCTGGCACGTGGCACTCTACGTGACCGCAGCCGGTCTTGGCACCTCCCCGATCCACGTCGGCGGCGACGTGCTGGAGATCGAGTTCGACCTGATCGCAGGCGTGCTCGTCGTCCGCACCGGGCGCGGCGGCCGGCGGGAGCTTCCCCTCCAGCCGCAGCCGGTCAGCTCCTTCTACCGCCAGGTCCTCGCTGCCCTGGCGGATCTGGGCGTTCCGGTCGCCATCGACCCGACCCCGAACGAGATTGCGGACGCGATCCCGTTCCCCGACGACCATGTCCACACCGTCTACGACCCGGAGGCGGCGCGTCGCTTCTGGCGCGCGCTCGTCCAGGTGGACCGGGTGTTCAAGCTGTTCCGCACCGGCTTTGTCGGCAAGTGCAGCCCGGTGCACTTCTTCTGGGGCAGCTTCGACCTGGCCGTGACCCGCTTTTCCGGACGCCGGGCACCTTTGCACCCCGGCGGCGTGCCGCACCTCCCCGATGCGGTCGCGCGCGAGGCCTACTCGCACGAGGTCAGCAGCGCCGGGTTCTGGCCGGGCAGCGAGGCATTCCCGCACGCGGCCTTCTATTCCTACGCCTACCCGGAGCCGCCCGGCTTCCGCGACTGCCCGGTCCGGCCCGGTGCCGCGTCGTTCGATCCCCAGCTGGGCGAGTTCATCCTGCCCTACGACGCAGTCCGCACCGCCGCGGCACCGGACGAGGCGCTGCTGGCGTTCCTGCAGTCCACCTACGAGGCTGCGGCCGACGCCGGCGGTTGGGACCGCGCGGCGCTGGAATGTCCCCTGGGCTCGCCCGGAAAGCCGTGGCCGATCGTATGATGCGAAGAAATAGGCGCGTGATTCTGTCATTCTTGGGAAAGCCCTTCCTTTCCCGAGCGCCGAACGAGCATGTTCAACCTTTGAGCGGGGACGATCGATGAGCTGGAGCCCTTGCCCCGACCCCGTCCTCGGCGACCGCGTGTCCGCGGCTGCGATCGAGACGCTGATCGTGCCGCGCGCGGTCGACCTGGGCGAGATGACCGTGCGGCGCGCTCTGCCCTCCACCAAGCGGCAGATGGTCGGCCCGTTCATCTTCTTCGACCAGATGGGGCCGGCGGAGTTCCTGACCGACCAGGGCATCGACGTGCGCCCCCACCCGCACATCAACCTCGCGACGCTGACCTACCTGTTCGAGGGCGAGATCCTGCACCGCGACAGCCTGGGGACCGAAAAGGCGATCCAGCCCGGTGCGGTGAACTGGATGTGCGCCGGGCGCGGCATCGTCCATTCCGAGCGCACGAGCGAGGAGCGCCGCCGCAATGGCCAGCGCCTGTTCGGCATCCAGACCTGGATGGCGCTGCCGGCCGTGCAGGAGGAGGTCGACCCGGCGTTCGTGCACCATCCGGCGGACGCGCTGCCCATCGTCGATGCCGACGGCATTCGCGCGCGGCTGATCGCAGGACGGGCCTTCGGGGCCGCCTCGCCGCTGGCGACCGCGTCCGAGACGCTCTACGCCGACGTGCAGCTCGCGGCGGGCGCCCGGGTGCCGATCGAGCCGACCTACGAGGAACGTGCGCTTTACACCATCGCCGGTGCGATCGAGGTGGCCGGCGACACGTTCGAGCCCGGGCAGCTTCTGGTGCTGCGCCCGGGCGATGCGATCACCGTCACCGCCACCTCGGGCGCGCGGTTCATGCTGTTCGGCGGTGCCCCGATGGATGGGCCGCGCTACATCTGGTGGAACTTCGTCTCCTCGCGACCCGAGCGGATCGCCGCGGCCAAGGAGGAGTGGGCGCGCGGCCGCTTCGACACCGTGCCGGGCGACGAGGCGGAGTTCATCCCGCTACCCGAGCGACAGGATGCGCCGCAACGCGCCGTGGGAGGCGTGCACTATCCGTGAACTTGCGCCCGGTCCCGGAAGCCCGAACGATGCCGGGCGAGCACCCGATCGAAGCGATCACCGCGGAGACCGGTGCGGCCTCCGAGATCGAGGCCCGGCTCTCCCGGCGCCTCGCCATCGCGTTCTGGAAGGGCGAGCGAGCGGAGCGGAACGAGGGGCTGGGGGAACGCTGCACCACCTGTTCTTCGCCTCGGCACCTACGACGTCATCTGCCCAATCGAAGTACCCGACGACGGCGCGATGGCCGTCGGAGCCATGGCCGTGGCGCAAGCTCGGCAGGACGCCCGAGATGAGGCGAGTGCGGCAGTGCATCGCGCTGAGACGCTGCGCCACGGCGGTTTCAGAAGCGCAGGTTCGGTAGGTCAACGAACCAGAGATACACGCCATAACGTGAAATTGGTCGCTAATCAGTACCGATAGGCTCGGTTATTCTGCCTCTATATCAAGACATTCAACATCACTAATGGCATGATGCGTCCAAGTCTTCCTCGAATGCCGTCGTATACGCCCATCGTAATAGCGAAGAATTCCCTCCACCTTCCTCCTGCAACCGCATAAACTGACAGAATGGTCATTGCCGCCAGCAGGTTGGGAACGAACCGAACCGGCGCGCTGCGCGCTCCATTGTATGTTTCATTCCTTACTTGATAAACGGCTCTCATGATATCAGGTCGGTAAAACAGCTTTCCTGGTCCACGCCCTCGAACTGGTCCGCTCAACCAGGATGGCTCAAGATCTTTGATCTTGCTCTCCGGGATTAGGAAGATCGGAACTCCGGCCTTGACCAATCGCCTGCTATATTCTATGTCATCGTAGTAAACATAAAATTCTGAGTTCGGCATGCCGATTAAATCAATGGCATCGAGCGGCAGTAGCAAACCGCCATACACGGTCTCCGGTAGGGACGGCCAACGACGACAATCAGTGTACTGAGTGAACGCCAGAGCTGTTCGCTTCATCTTTCGATCGACAAACCGCCGAAAGAGCGTTCTCAAATCGACGCCCATGCTTGACCCGGTCGGCAGGAATATCGAATCTGCTGTTTCTCCAGCTAGCAAGTCCTCCCATGCCTGCCTTCCAGGCCGCATCGAGGTAACACTCACCTGCTTGCCAATCGTCAGACGGAGCTCCGTTTCCGCTTTGATCAAGTGGCATAGTGAGTCACCTTGAGGCACATTATCGTCATCCAGCAGCCAAGCGAATCGGACATTCTTCAGGCTGCATGCGTGCTTGAGGCCTGCTGCAAAGCCGCCGGCAGAACCGAGATTCTCGTCACATATGACGAACTGAACGGACGATCCGCTGTCCTTGAATCGCTCCACGATATCAGAGCGGACCTCTCCCGGCACTCCATTGAGCACAACAACGATATATGGTACGTTATAGCGCTGAACAGCTTCAAGCGTCTGGTAAAGAAGGTGCCGTCGGTCACTGTATGTGACCGTTACAACACACACTTGGCTCAGATCTGCATCTGCGTGGAGCTTAGGTATGTTTTTCATGATGCTTGAACCGAGAAGCTCCAGATGCCGGCTCCCGGAACCATATGTGCGGATCCGCTGCGCGAGGCAAGGCCTGCAGGGCTCGAGCCAACCATCGATGTTGCGCAGAATGGGCCTTCTGACGCCTGCGGCCGGCATTTGTCTGTTTTCAGCTGCTCGCGGATGATCATGGACGTGCTTAACCTGCCGGCTGTCATCGATCGTTGCCTGCAATGCTCATGCCGCTCGATCCGACCCGGAGTTCAAGCGGTCTGGACTCATTGAAGGTCGAGCCGCGTCAGCCGCTGAGACGCGCGACATGGAACCAAGCAAGATATAGGCGCATGTTCCTACATGTGCTATGCTCCGGCCAGCCCGCCATCACTGCCGGACGCCGCCCATGCCCGCCACCCGCACCGCCGCCCAGATCGAGGCCTCCCGCCGCAACGGCGCCCGCTCGAGAGGCCCCGTCACCGAGGAAGGCAAGGCCAAGGCCTCGCGCAACGCGATTCGGCACGGCCTCACCGCCACCCACCACCTCGTCCTGGAGGATGAGGTCCCGGACGACCTCGACCAGCTGATCGCAACGATCACCGCGGAGACCGGTGCCACCTCCGAGATCGAGGCCCGGCTCGCCCGGCGCCTCGCGATCGCCTTCTGGAAGGGCGAGCGGGCGGAGCGGATCGAGACCGCCCTGTTCGACGCGGCACCGACCCGGCGCCCGCCGCAGCGCGGGTTCGAGTGGGAGGAGGCCGACCCGCTCACCACCTTCGACGTCCGCCGCTTCAACGCCATCCGCAGCTGCCAGGCGCAGCAGGGCCGGGAGATCGCCCGCTGCCTCGCCGAGCTGCGCCGGCTCAGGAACGACCCGCTGCCGGCGGGCACGGACGAACCCGAGGCCTTTGCGGAAAACGAACCCGAGCCCGCTCCGCCGCCGGCCAACGACGACCTGGTCCGCCCACCCCAGCCGCCCGCGGCGGCGGTGCGAAACGAACCCGACGACCCGTGGGATGCCTTGCCGCGGCCGGTCCGGGCCGAGCTGGACGCCCTGCTCGCGCGCGACGACTGGGCCGGACTGGCCCGGCTGGGGGCGACAGGCGCGCTGGCGCCGCTGGGCATGCGCCCCGAGGACACCGCCTCCCCGGAGGCGCTGGGCCGGTTCGTGTCGCGGGCGATGCGGGCGGCCGCCGCCTGAGCCCGCGGGCCATTGCTGCCGGGGTGACAGCCCCCGCCTCTTGCGGCATCGTGTCCCGGTCGCAAAGGATAATGGGAGGCCATGACATGCGTGCCATCCGTAGCGCCCTCTTGGGCGCGGCGCTGGTCGGGCTGGCGGCGTTGCCGGCCACGGCGGCCGATCCGATCAAGCTGATCGGTGCCAGCCAGTTCGACGAGAATCACGCCTTCACCAAGACCATGCGCAAGTTCGAGGAGCTGGTCACGGCCTGCTACAGCGACGGGCCGATCGAGTTCGAGATGCACCTCAATTCCGAGCTCGGCCTGGAGAAGGACTATTTCGCCTACATGAATCAGGGGATCTCGGTCGACTATGCGATCGCCTCGCCGGCGCACATGTCGACCTTCTCCAAGATGGCGCCGCTCATGGACATGCCGTTCCTGTTCCGGGACGAGGACCATTGGCGCAAGGTCCTGGCGGCCGACGCCCTCAAGCCCGTGGCCGACGACGTGCTCGAGAAGGCCGACGTGCGGGTGATCGGCTATGCCGGCGGCGGCACGCGCAACGTGTTCGCCAACGTGCCGGTGGCCAACCTGGAGGACATGAAGGGCCTGCCGATCCGCATGCAGGGTGCCCCGATCTGGACCCGGGTGTTCACCGCCCTGGGTGCGGCACCCACCGTGATCGCCTACAACGAGGTCTACAACGCGATCCAGACCGGCGTGATCAAGGCGGCCGAGAACGAGGCCGCCGGCATCGAGCAGATGAAGTTCTACGAGGTCGGGCCGGACCTCGCGCTGACCAAGCACGCGATCACCGTCCGTCCGCTCTTGATCTCCAACAAGACCTTCACCCGCCTGCCGGAATTGCTGCAGGCCTGCATCCTCGAGGCAGGACCCGCCGCCGGGGAGTATGGCCGCGAGCTCGAGAGCGGGCAGGACGCGGAGAAGATCAAGGCGCTGGAGGGCCAGGGGCTGCTGCGGCCGATCGCGTTCACCGACCGCGAGAAGATGCTTGAGCTCGCCCAGCCGGTGCTCGCAGGAATACGCGGCCGAGCTCGGTGCCGCCGAGGTGCTGGCCAACATCAACGCCATCCAGTAGCCGCACCTTCGCCGCTGCGGCCGGCGGCGTGCCGCTGGCCGCGCTCCTTCCTGCTGGACTGTCGGCCGCCCATGACGATCCTGCTCGACCGCTACTGCCGGGTGCTGCGCGCCGCCCTCACGCTGCTCATGGCGCTCCTGGTCGTGCCGGTCACCATGCAGGTGGTGGCCCGCTTCGGCGACCTGATCCCGCGCTACATCTGGACCGAGGAGCTGGCGCGGTTCTGCTTCGTCTGGATCATCATGATCGGCGCCATGCTGGCCGTGCGCGACGGCACCCATTTCGACCTGGACATCCTCCCCCACAGTTCCGACCCCAGGCGCGAGGCCATGGCGCGGATCGGCGTCCGGCTGGTCATCGGCATCGTCGCCCTGGTGTTCCTGGTCTATGGCTGGCAGTTCGTGCGCTTCGGCTGGAACCAGACCTCCGAGATCGCCGAGCTGCCCATGGTCTGGATCTTCGCCGCCTGGCCCCTGACCGGGCTGAGCTGGCTGCTGTTCCTGGCCGAGGGCATCGCCGCCGACCTGCGCATCATTCGCGGGCGCGCCGCGTGACGCCGGGATTCGTCGCCTTCATCCTGTTCGGCTCGTTCCTGGCGCTGATCGTCCTGCGGATCCCGGTGGCCTTCGCACTGGCGCTCGCCTGCATCCCGATCTACCTGCTCGAGCCCCGATTGACGCCGATCCTGCTGCTGCAGGAGATGTTCCGCAGCTACAACGCCTTCGTCCTGCTGGCCGTCCCGTTCTTCCTGCTCGCCGCCAACCTGATGAACGCCGCCGGCATCACCGACCGGCTGATCGAGCTGGCACGTCGCATGGTCGGGCACCTGCCGGGCGGGCTCGGCCACGTCAACGTCCTGGTCTCGATGTTCTTCGCCGGCATCTCCGGCAGCTCGACCGCGGATGCCGCCGGCATCGGCTCGCTCCTGATCCCGCAAATGAAGAAGCAGGGCTACGGCACCAGCTTCTCGGTTGCCATCACCGCCTGCTCGAGCGTGATGGGGGTGATCATCCCGCCCTCGATCCTCATGATCGTCTGGGGTGGGCTGATGTCGGTCTCGATCGGCGGCCTATTCCTCGCCGGGGTGATACCCGGCGTGCTGATCGGCCTGACCCAGATGGCCACCGTCTACGTCTATGCCCGGCGCTACGGCTATCCGATCGACACGCGCACCAGCGTCGCCGAGCTGGCACGGGCGGTCCTGCGCGCCGCCCTGCCGCTGATGACCCCCGTCATCATCATCGGCGGCATCGTCGGCGGCCTGTTCACGCCGACCGAGGCGTCGGTGGTGGCCGTGCTCTACTCGCTTGCCCTCGGCCTTTTCGTCTACCGCACCCTGGGTCTCGCCAAGCTCGGCGAGGTCCTCTACGAGACCGGCCGCTTCGCCGCTATCTCGCTGTTCTGCATCGGCACCGCGTCCGCATTCGGCTGGCTTCTAGCCTACTTCAAGATCCCGGCCGCCATGGTGAGTGCCATCGGCGCCCTGGATCTCGGCATTGTTGGCATGGGTCTCCTGGTGGCCGCGGCCTTCCTGGTCATCGGCTGCTTCATCGACGCCATCCCGGCGATCATCATCCTGGGCACGGTGCTTTGGCCGGTTACCCAGGCGGTCGGCATGCACCCGATCCACTTCGCGATCATCGGCGTGGTCAGCCTGGCCTTCGGCCTTGTCACGCCTCCCTACGGCCTCTGCCTCCTGATCGCGTGCGCCATTGGCAAGATCCGCGTCATCGACGCGTTGCGCGACGTGGCGATCATCCTGGCGCCGATGCTCGTCATCCTCGCCCTGGTGATCGTCTTTCCCGATCTGGTGCTGCTCTTGCCTCGGCTGCTCATGCCGAAGTTCATCGACTGATGGTGGCCCGTTCTGTCCCGATCACACCGCGGGCTGTGATCATCCGTAACCCGGCCTACGGTTCATTGAGGCTGCGTTCTCTAGCGGGACTGACGCGGCGCGCGGGGGACGGTGAGGAAGAAGGCGATTCCCAGGGTGGCGAGACGCAGGAGGTCCCAGGTACGGGCCATGACGGTGCTCCTCGATGCGGCTGGGCGGATGGCCACCGGCGCGGTCGGTTGCGGTGCATACGGCGCCGGGCGGCGGCGGGATCAGGCCGGGCGGGCGGAAAAGCGCCGCGAGCTTGATCCTGGTCAAATACAAGTGCCGGCGGGGCGTCTAGGCATGGCGCAGTCCCCGTCACCGCCGCCGCGAGGAGCCCCACCCGTGAACCATCGCCATCGCAAGGTGCTGCATGCCCTGTTCGCCCACCCGGTCAGCGCCAACATCCACGGTGCCGACGTCGAGGGGGTGCTGAGCGAGCTCGGGGCCGAGGTCGACCACAGCCACCACGGCAAGCTCACCGCCCGGCTCGAACGGCCACCAGCTCGCCATGGCCCATCCCGGCCATACGCTGACCCCCGACCAGGTGCGGATGGTCCGCAAGTACCTCGAGGAGTGCGGCGTCGACCCCGCCGCCTACCCCGCCTGAGCCGGTCGGGGCGGGCTCACAGCCGGGCCTTGGGGTCGCCCTCGAACAGGGACTTCCTGATGTTGGCGAGCCGCGGCGGCTCCTCGGCCATGAAGGGCAGCGGCCGGCACTGGCGGATGGCCTCGATGCCCAGCCGGGCATGGAGCAGCGCGTTGCCGGCACCCTGGCCGGCCCGGGCGGAGAGCATGGCCAGCGAGGCCCGCACCCACGCTCTCGACCGCGGCATGGGTCACGACGTCGGCGAGGCCCGCGAGCGCGGCGTTGCGGATCGAGCCCTTGAGCAGGGCCGCGGTGACGGTGGGGCCGGGCGCCATGCCGTAGAGCCGCGCCACCGCGCGGAACAGGATGCTGGTGCGCCACAGGACCAGCACGCCGTCGAGCAGGCCCAGGGGGCTGAGGGCGGTGAGCAGGCCGATGTCGCGGCTGCTCTGCAGGACCAGCCGGTAGGCCTCGCGGTCGACCGGTGCCAGCACCTGCCGCTCGAACAGGCGCAGCAGCTCGCCGTCGCTCATGGCCTCGTGGCGCTGGGCGTTGAACTGCTCGACGCTGGCCACGAGCCGGGGCCGGTCGGCGAACTGCGGCGCCAGCTTGGCCAGCAGCGGCTCGGCCTCGCCGTGCAGCTCCGAGGCGGCGATCCGGTCGGCGGCCGCCCGCGTGTCGCGCCCGGCGCGACAGCTTGCGCATGTCGGCGATCTCGCCGGTGGCGAAGGCGGTGAGCGCGAACAGGGCCATGCCCAGGAAGACCGCGAACGGCCAGCCCAGGAGCGGGTCGGTGGCGAGCAGGCTGGTGACGTAGTCCACGGCCTGGACCACGCCCGCACCGACCACGCCCATCGTGAACAGGCCGAGCAGCCGCCCGCCCCAGCTCGCGCTTGCGCGGACCGGGCGGCAGGACCTCGCCGTCGAGCGCGTCCTCCGCCTCGGCCAGGGCCTCCTCGGGCGTGACCGGCTACGACCGCCGCACCTTGGGGGTCGAGCTCGAACGGGCGCGACGGCGGGGCGGGTCGCTGGTCATGCGAGCTTGTCCCCGATCAGGAACTGCAGCGCCTGGTCGAGGCGGATGTGCTGCCCGGCGGCCGAGGGCACGCAGGCGGCGCGGCGCGAACTCCTTGAAGCGGAAGCGGCCGCTGGTCCAGTCGTCGGGCTCGGGCAGGTCGGGCGGGATCTCGCCCGGGAACAGGACGGTCTCGCGGGCATCGTCCTTGAGCAGGCCGCGCACGCAGGACAGGACCTGGCCGTGATGCTCGGTCCGCACCACGTCGGTGCAGCGCAGGGAGGCCAGGGTCATGACCTCGGTGGTGATCCCCTCGTAGCGCGGCGTGCGGGCGGCCGGCCGGATCATCAGCTCGAGCAGCTGCTTGAGTGCCGGGTGCTGGTTGGGGGCCACATGGTCGGCCTTGCTGACCGCGAACAGCAGCCGGTCGATGCGCGGCGCGAACAGCCGCGCCGAGCAGGCCGCCGCTGCCGTAGCGGAAGCTCTTGAGGATCAGCGCCAGCGACTCCTGGGTATCGGCGAAGTGACCCGGCCCGGCATTGAGCGCACCCAGGAGGTCGACCAGCACGATCTGCCGGTCGAAGCGGCTGAAATGGTCCTCGTAGAAGCGTGCGCACCACCTCCTCGCGGTAGCGCTCGAAGCGCTCGGCCATGCGCGCCCGGTTGGTGCCGGCCCGCGGCTCGCCCGGCGGCAGCGGGCAGAAGCGCAAGAGCACCGAGCCCTCCAGGTCGCCGGGGTTGGTGAACCGGCCCGGGCTGCACCCGGCTCAGGCCCAGCTCCTTGTGGCAGTGCACGAGGTAGCGGCGATAGGCTTCCGAGACGGCGGTGATGGCGTCCTCGTTCTCGGGCCCGTCGGCGTCGAACTCGGCCAGGCGCTCGCGCCAGCCGGCGGCGGCCGCCGCGCGCAGGGGCTGCTCGGCCAGCGCCAGCGCCTCGCTGCGAGAACTGGGCGTAGCTCTGCTCGAGCAGCGGCAGGTCGAGCAGCCACTCGCCCGGATAGTCGATGATCTCCAGCGTCAGGTGCTGCACCGGCTGGACCTGGCGCAGGACCAGGCTGCGGGTGCGGTAGGCCGAGCTCCAGGCGCAGCGAGGTCAGCCGCTCGGTGGCCTTGGGCCAGCGCGGCGGCTGGGCCACGAGATCGGCGTGGAAGCGGGCATAGGGGAAGCGGTCGGGGCGGTGCTCGCCCTCGAGCCGCGCGCCGAGATAGCGCCCGTCATGGACCGGCTGCAGGAAGGGCAGGCCGTGGCCGTCCAGCAGGTGGCTGACCAGCGCTGGTGATGAACACGGTCTTGCCGCTGCGGCTGAGGCCGGTGACGGCCAGCCGCAGATGCCGGTCCAGCGCCCGGTCCGAGAGGATGCCCAGCTCGTCCCAGACGTCGCTCAGCACCCGTACCGGGTTGAGAAGGTTGCCCAGCGTCGACACGCGTCAGACCAGCGTGCCGAGGACGAGTGCCAGGAGCACGGCCAGGCCGACGTCGCGGTTGGCGCGGAAAGCGCTGCAGACAGTCGGCGGCGTCGCCGAGCCGCAGGCCGCGCACCTGACGCAGCAGCAGCCAGGCGATCGGCGGGCAGTGCGAGGAAGAACAGGGCACCCTTGCCGGCCAGGATGCCGGCCGTCGCCAGCAGCGCCAGGGTGGCGCCGTAGAAGCCCAAGAGCCATGCGCGGCGTCGCATCGCCCAGCAGCAATGCGGTCGAACGGACCCCGATCAGCGCGTCGTCCTCCTTGTCCTGGTGGGCGTAGATGGTGTCGTAGCCCAGGGTCCAGAAGAAGCCTGCGGCGTAGAGCAGCACCGCCGCGGCGTCGAGCGTGCCCGTCGCGGCCGCGTAACCCACCAGCGCCCCCCAGTTGAACGTGATTCCCAAGAACGCCTGGGGCCAGTAGGTGATCCGCTTCATGAACGGGTAGAGCATGACCAGGGGCACGCTCGCGATGGCGACCAGGGCGGCGGTGCGGTTCAGCGCCGCCAGCACGCACAGGCCCACCAGCGACTGGGCCGCCACGAACAGCACCGCCTCGCGCACGCCGATCCGCCCGGCCGCGAGCGGGCCGGTTGCGGGTCCGCGCCACCTGCCGGTCGAAGTCGCGGTCGGCCAGGTCGTTGATGGTGCAGCCGGCCCCGCGCATCGCCACCGCCCCGACCGCGAACAGGAGCATCAGCCACGGATCGGGCAGGCCACCGGCCAGCGCCTGGCCCCACCAGCAGGGCAGCAGCAGGAGCCAGGTGCCGATCGGGCGGTCCCAGCGGGCCAGCGTCGCGAAGTCGTGCCAGCGGCCGGGCAGCCGATCGACCCAGCCGGTCTGCCGGTCGGCGATCGCGCTGCGGAGGTCGCTTCCTGGTCCTGACATGGCGCGCTTTCTAACGGCCGCGGCCACGCCGGTAAAGGCGAGGCGGCCGTGAGCTCGCCCCGCCTGCACCTCGACCTGGCCCTGGCGGCAGGTGCCACGCTCACGCTCGAGGGCGATCGCGTCCACTATCTGCGCAACGTGCTCCGGCTGCGCGAGGGCGCGCAGGTGCGCGCGTTCAATGCGGCCGACGGCGAATGGCGCGCCCGGATCGCCGGCTCTCGCCCGCCATCGTCTCGACCTGCTGGTCGAGGACCGGCTGCGCGCGCCCCTGGCGGAGCCCGGCCCGACCCTGGTGTTCGCGCCGATCCGCCGCAACCGCCTGGAATGGCTGGTCGAGAAGGCGGTCGAGCTGGGTGCTGGCAGCCCTGGTGCCGGTGCTGACCAGGCGCACCGTGGTCCGCCCGGAGAAGTCCGGAGCGCCTGCAGGCGATCGCCGTCGAGGCGGCCGAGCAGTGCGAGCGGCTGACCGTGCCGGCGGTGGCCGCACCGGTGCCGCTGCCGCAGTGGCTGGCCGCGCGCGATCCGTCCGTCCCGCTGCTGTTCGCCGAGGAGCGCGGCGCCGGGGCGCCGGTCCTCGCGGCGGTCCGGCAGTACCCCGGCGCGGCGATCCTGGTCGGTCCGGAGGGTGGCTTCGCCGAGGATGAGCTGGCCCTGCTCCACGCCGCGCCGGCGGCGACGGCGATCAGCCTGGGCAGGCTGATCCTGCGGGCGGAAACGGCGGCACTGCATGCCCTGGTTGCCTGGCAGCTGGCCCAAACCGACGCATGACGGCCCGCCACGCTTGACCGGAGCGGTCGCTGGCCCATGCTATACCGCAGCGCGGCAAACGCTGTTGGCCCCGGCGGGCCAGGAGAGCGCGGCAGTGGACGGATGGCGCATGCTGGTGGGCGAGCCGATGCCGGATAGCCCGTTGCCGGAGGCCGTGCCCGCGTGATCGGGCGCAATCCGCGCCTGCCGCCGCGACGGCGGCGACGCCCGGCCGTGCCGTTGATCCGCCCGGCCGCCGACATGGTGCTGCGCCTGCACGACGGCCGGCGCATGGGCGTGGCCGAGTTCGGCCGGCGCTCGCCTTTGCCGGTCGTCTACATGCACGGCTTCATCGGCAGCCGCCTCGAGCCGGGTGCGGTGGAGATCGCCGACACCAACATCATCTCGTTCGACCGGCCCGGCTACGGCCGCACCGATCTGCAGCGGCTGCCGTCCCTGCGGGCCTGGGGGGCGGACGTGGCGGAGGCACTGGTGCAGCTGGGCGTGGCGCAGTGCATCATCGTGGGCGTGTCGACGGGTGCTCCCTACGCGCTGGCGGTGGCCGCGGCGCTGGGCGAGCGGGCGCGGCGCGTGATCCTGGCCGGCGGCATCGCCGGTCCCGAGGTGCTCGAGACCGCGGGCGGGACCGCCCTGGTCCTGTCGATGCTCGGCCGGCGCGGCAGCCGCACCGGCCGGTTCGTCCACCGGCTGCTGAAGATCGCCCGGGCGACGCGGCTGGATCGCCGGCTGATGGCGCTGGTGGTGGCCGGCGAGCGCGAGGCCCTGGAGCGGCAGGGCCTGTCCACCGAGGTGCTGCATGCGCGCCTGCTGCAGTCGTTCCGCACCGGCAACCGGCGCGGCCTGCGCGGTGCTCTGGCCGACGCCCGGCTGGTCGCCCAGCCCTGGGACTTCCCGGTCGCCGAGGTCCGCACCGAGGTCGAGCTGCTGCACGGCACCGACGACCAGGTCGTGCCGCCGGCCCACGCCCATTGGTACGCCGCGCATCTGCCCTGCGCCCGGCTGGCGATGACGCCCGGAGAGCTGCACCTCTCGATGTGCTTTCTCAGCGCCGGCCGCATCCAGGAGAGCTGTCGCGAGCTCGGTGTCGCGCCCGCCGCGGCCGGCCGGGCGGCCGCGCTGCTGGCCGAGGCCGACGCCTACTGAGGCTCAGCAGGCCTTGGTCGTGTCCGCCTCGCACTCGTTGAAGCGGAACGCCTCGAAGGCGTCCGGCCGCATCGCGTCGAACACCCGCTGGTCCTCGCAATGCGCCTTGGCCATCACCAGCTGCTTGCCGTCGACCTGGCGCTCCACGATGTGGCTGAGATAGGCGACCTTGCAGCCCACCGCCAAGTCGATCTCGACCGCCAGATCCGCTTCCCACCCCGACTGGGCCCAGACGGGTGCCGTCGTCATCGCCAGGGTCAGGGCGACCACCATGCTCTTCATGCCGTCAACCTTCGCTGCCATGCCGTCCGATGCTAGGGCAGGGCGTTGCGCTGTGCCTTGATGCAGATCAAGAACCTGGGTCGGCCAGGAAATACTCGACCGTCGAGACCACGCGCAGGCGCTTGGCGATCTGGTACGGCTCCATCAGGCCGGGCGCCTCGTCGCGCGCCAGGATCTGGAACACGCCCTGGCTGGCGCTGCGGATGCCGCCCAGCGCACTGCCGGAATCGGCCGCGAACTGCTCGGCGCTGGCCCGCGCGTTGCGCGTGGCCTCGGCCACCATCTCGGGCTTGGCCGCATTCAGGCCGGTGAACAGGTAGACCGGCCCGCCGGCCGGCCCGCCCTCGCTGGACAGGACCACGCCGCTGGAGACCAGCTCGCCCACCCGCTGCGCCAGTGCCGCCACCGCGTCGACGTCGGTCGAGCGCACGACCAGGGTCTCGGCCATGACGAAGCGCACCTCGACCGGGCCGCTGCGGTAGATCTGGGCCAGGGCGTCGGTGACCTCGAAGCCGGTGACCTCGACCGTGGCGTCGCGCAGGCCGGCATCGGCCACGAACGCCCGCACGGCGGCCTCGTCGGCCACGATCTTCTCGCGCACCGACCGCCAGCTCGTTGCCGGTGGCCACGAAGCGCAGCGGCCAGATCGCGAGATCGGCCCGCACGTCGCGCTCGGCCAGGCCCTTGACGGTCACGGAGCGCGCACCGAGGCGGGACTCGACGAAGCCGGCGCCGACGAACCAGCCGCCCAGCGGCGAGGCCGCCCGCGATGGCGAGCGCGCCGAGCAGACGGGCGAGGACGCCAGAGGCGCCGGTCATGCCGCCGGCGTCGCCTCGAGCAGGGTGGCGCGCAGCTTGTCGTAGATCTCCGGGTTGCCGGCGACGACCGTGCCTTCCGCGAACAGCTCCTCGTCGCCCTCGAGCCGGCCGACGCGGCCGCCGGCCTCGCGCACCAGCAGCACGCCGGCGGCGATGTCCCAGATCTTGGTGCCGTGCTCCCAGTAGCCGTCCTGGCGGCCGGCGGCGACATAGGCCATGTCGAGCGAGGCCACGCCCAGCCGGCGCAGGCCGCCGCAATCGTCGGCGACCTTCTCCATCTGGCGCGTGAAGCCCAGCTCGCGGCCCTTCCAGTTCTGGATCGGCAGCCCGCAGCCGATGAGCGCCATGCGCATGTCGGAGCGCTTGGACACCCGCAGGCGGCGATCGTTCAGGTAGGCGCCGTGGCCGCGCTCGGCGCTGAACAGCTCGTTGCGCAAGGGATCGAAGACGATGCCGGCGGTGAGCTCGCCATGCTGCTCGAGCGCGATCGAGATCGCCCAGTGCGGCAGGCCGTGCAGGAAGTTGGTGGTGCCGTCGAGCGGGTCGACGATCCAGCGATTGTGCGGCGAGCGGCCCTGCTCGACGCCGCTCTCCTCCATGATGAAGCCGTAGTCGGGCCGGCCCCGCTTCAGCTCCTCCTTGATCACCTGCTCGGCACGGCGGTCGGCGGCGGAGACGAAGTCGCCGGGACCCTTGATCGAGACCTGGAGCTGCTCGACCTCGCCGAAATCGCGGGCGAGCAGGCGGGCCGCCCGGGTGGCGGCGCGGATCATGATCTCGAGGCTGGCGGAGCGGGCCATCAGTGACTGCCGTGGATGCGAATGGCCTGCACCAGACTGGCGTCGGCCTCCGAGGTGGCGAGGAAATCCGCACCCGCATCCGCCAATGCGGCCGCCGTCTCGGGTGAGAAGCGGCCGGCGGCGGCGCAGGGCAGCACGAAGAGCTCGCGCCACCAGACCACGAGGTCGGTGACGGCACCCGGCGGAGCCAGATCGAGTGAGCCGAACAGCACATAGTCCGCGCCCGCCTCGCCCGCAACCATGGCGGCATGCCGCGACAGGCCGCAGTCGACGCCGATCAATGCGTCGCGGCCCAGTATCTGGCGGGTTCGCGCCACCAGCTCGGGTGCGGCGAGATGCGCGCCGTCGAGCTCGGCACGCGCGCCGCGGGCTCGCCCCGCACCAGCAGCGGCAGCCGGTGCCGCAGGCGGAGTGCCCGGACCTCGTCGTCGATCGCCGCCGCCGGCAGGACCATGGCAGCGAGGCAGCCGCTTGCCAGCAGCTCCGGCGTGGGCACGGCGAACAGCAGGAGGCGGGTGCCCTCGTCGCCGGGGTCGAGCCAGGGGCCGTCCGCGGCCTCGACCGCGGCGGCCGCCCGGCGTGCTCGGCTCACGCCTGCCCGAGATAGATCTTGACCGCCTGATCGAGCAGCTCGAGCGCCTGGGCCTTCGGCCGCTGGAAGCTGTTGCGGCCGATGATCGAGCCGTGGCCGCCGCCGTCGCGGATCTGGCGGATCTCGTCGAGCACGCCCTCGGTACCCTTGGCCTCGCCGCCCGAGAACACCACCAGCCGCCGGCCGGCGAAGGTCGTCTGCATGACGTGCGCGATGCGCTCGGACAGCGTGTCCATCGGGACTTCCGCCTTGGCATAGGCGTCCTTGGCGGCGGCCAGGTCGACGCCGGCCTTGGGCGGCTTCACCTTGATGATGGTGGCACCCATCAGGGCTGCCATGTGCGCGGCGTAGGCGACGATATCGAGCGCCGTCTCGCCTTCCTTGCTGATCTTGCCGCCGCGCGGGTAGGACCAGACCACCGGTACCAGGCCCTTGGCCTTGGCCTCGTGGATCAGGTCGCGCAGCTGCAGCTGCATGGCGTAGCAGGCGTCCGAGCCCGGATAGATCGTGAAGCCGACGCCGACGCAGCCGAGGCGCAGCGCGTCATCGACCGTGGCGGTCAGTGCCTGGTCGCTGACGTTGCCGCCCGCCAGGCTGTTGGCGCTGTTCATCTTGAGGATCAGCGGCACCTCGCCGGCATAGCTGACCGCACCCATCTCGAGCGGCCCGAGGGGTGCGGCATAGGCCGACAGCCCGGCCTCGATCGCCAGCTCGAACAGATAGCGCGGATCATAGGCGGCGGGGTTGGGCGCGAAGCTGCGGGCCGGCCCGTGCTCGAAGCCCTGGTCGACCGGCAGGATCACCAGCCTGCCGGAGCCGGCGAGCCGGCCGTGCATCAGCAGCCGGGCGAGGTTGGTCTTCACGCCGGGATTGTCGCTCTCGTACCAGGAGAGGATTTCCTTGACCTTGGGCGTCAGTCGCATGTCGGCTCCGGATCGTTTGGCGCGGTGGCTGGATTGCGGCGGACATTACAACCGCCGCCGCGCGATCAAAAGCCCGCTGGTGCCACACCGGTTGCGTGCCGGCCACGGCTGCGGGCGCAGCCCCGGCCGGCTAGCGGCCGAGCGAGCGCGCCAGCGCCTGCCGGTACTGCTCGGCGTCCCAGTGCATGAGCTCGGCCTCGTCGGCCTCGGTCAGGTAGCGCAGGCGGGCGGCCGCGGGCACGCGCTCCAGCACCAGGGCCAGGCACAAGGCCAGCTCGTCGGCGCTGGCCTCCGTGCCCGCCGCCAGCACGGCCCCGGCCCCCGGCAGGAGGCGCAGCTTGGCGGCCGGGCCGTTCGCGGCCGGACCCAGGAAGATCACGTGGTCGGGGTAGAGCGAGCCGGCGCAGGCGCGCTCGCGGCGCTGCGGCTCGAGGGCCAGCGTGTGGACCAGCGGGTGGCGGGGCAGGCGATGGCCATCCGGCACGGGCGGTGGCGCCGCAGGCGGCTCCAGCCGCCGGCGCGGGCCATCCAGGCGGCGTTCCACCTCGCCGATCAGCGCCTCGGCCGCGGGCACGTCCTCCGCCCCCACGACGAGGCCATGGTTGCCCAGGACCAGGATGTCGGCAGGGGCCTGGCGCAGGGCGGCGCCGACCATGCGCGTCAGCGGCAGGCCGGGCTTGCAGTAGGGGACCCAGGCCCAGCGCAGGCCGGCGAGCCTGCGGGCCAGCTCGGCCTCGCCGTCCTCCCGGATCGCCAGGGCGATGGTGCGCACCGAGTGGGTGTGGACGACGACGCGATGGGGCAGGAGCGCGTGCAGGGTGGTCTCGATCGACGGCCGCAGGCCCTGCGGGTTCAGGCTACCGACGACCGCGGCACTCACCGGGTCGGAAGCGTCGCCCGCGATCCCGTCGAGGACCGGGGCCAGCGCCACCGGCACGAAGATGTCGCGGGTGCGGGCGTCGGCGAGCCACAGGCCGGACGCCTTGACCCACAGCACCCCGGCATCCTTGAGCGAGGTGTTGCCGCCCGCGGCCTGGACCTGCTCCGGGTCGGCGCCGAGTGCGGCCGAGTAGGCGGCGAGCCCGTCGAGCCCCGCCGGCCTCACAGGGCCCCGCGCGCCAGCAGTGCCGCGCCATAGCCCGCCTCGAGGTTCGCCGGCGGCAGCATGGGCACACCCAGGAGCCGGCGCGCGGATGTCCATCCAGGCGAGGTTGGCGGCACCGCCGCCGACCGTGCGCACCGAGCGCAGGGGCGGCGCACCCAGCTCGGTGAGCAGGCGGTAGGCGCGCTCCTCGACCTCGGCGATCCCTTCCAGCAGGCCCTGGAACAGCAGGACCTCGTCCTCGGGCAGGGGCGAGGGTGCGAAGACCATGCCGGGATCGGCGACCGGGAAGCGCTCGCCCGGCTCGGGCAGCGGGTGCCAGTGGAAGCCCGTGGGCCGGTCGGGCCGCAGCCGGGGCACCAGCTCGGCCATGCGGGCGGGCGAAAGGAACCGCAGCAGCGCCTTGCCGCCGCTGTTCGAGGCGCCGCCCACGAGCCAGCGCTGGCCCAGCCGATGGCTGTAGACGCCCTGGGCGGGCGCGAACACCGGCCGGTCCGACAGGAGCTTGAGCGTCAGGGTGGTGCCCAGGGCGGTGACCCCGTCGCCGAGGGCGCTGGCGCCGGTGGCGAGGAAGGAGGCGCAGCCGTCGGTGGTGCCAGCGACCACCGCACAGCCCGGCGCCAGCCCCAGCGCTGCCGCCACCCGCGGCAGCATCGGCCCCAAGGGCGTGCCCGGCTCGACCACCTCCGGCAGCAGACTCCGGCGCACGCCGAGCTCGTCGAGCCAGGCGGGCCAGGTCCGGGTCACCGGGTCGAAGCCCAGCTTGAGCGCGTTGTTGTCGTCGCTCACGCCGAACCGCCCGGTCAGGCGCGCGGCGATCCAGTCGGCCTGGTGCAGGGCGTAGCGGGCCCCGGGCTGCCGCTCCTGCAGCACCAGCAGCCGGGCCAGGGGCGAGGTGGCGCCGTGGGCGCCGCTCTCGGGCGGGGCCACGGCGCGGATGCGCGCGGCGAGATGCCCGGCACTGGCGTCGTTGTACATGCGCCGCGGCTCGAGCGGGGTGCCGCGCCCGTCGGCCACCAAGAGCGTGCCCGACGTGCCGTCGACGGCCAGCGAGTTGATGCGGTGGTGCGGGGTCGCGGCCCCGACGGCACCGATCACCTGGACCACCGCGTCCCACCATCGCTCGGGATCCTGGCGCAGGCCTCCCTCCAGGGCCTGGGATGGTGGCAGGGCGGCGGTCGACTGGGCCACCACGGCACCCTGGCCGTCGATCGCGACGCCGCGCACCCCCGAGGTGCCGATGTCGACACCGAGATGGACCGCGTCGCTGCGGGGCATGCTGGCTCTCCGGGACTTCTGCGGCGGAGGTTACGGGTGACGACCCCGCCGCTCAAGGGTCGTCCAGGTGCCGGCGCAGATTGGCCTCCAGCTGCGCGGCCATGCCGGCCAGCCGGTCCGCGACCTCGGCCGGCCCCGTGAACAGCAGGTCGCGACAGCCGGCGCGCAGGGCCGCCATGGCGAGGCCGGCATCGTCGCCGCAGTCGACCACCAGGGTGTGCCCCAACTCGCGCTCCAGTGCCCGCCAGTAGCCCACGCCCGCGAACGCGGTCACTTCCGCAGCCGTCACCAGCAGGACCGCCGTCCCGGTGATGCGCGCCTGGTCGAGGGCGCGCGCCGCCTCCGCGAGGTTCGCGATCCGCACGGCGACGATGCCCAAGGCGACCTCCGTTACGGCCGCGCTCGTTGGTCCCGGCCTCGGATCGTGCTATCGTCCGACTTGGGAATTTCGTCGAGAGACTGCGTGTTGTTCCTGTTGCGCTCCCACCACCCCGCGATCAAGGCGCTGGCGCGAGGTCTGCTGATCGCCAGCCTCGTCATCCTTCCGGGGAGCTTTGCCGCGGCGGCCGAGCGCGTGGCGCTGATCCTGGGCAACGGCGCCTACCGCAACGCCCCCACCCTGCCGAACGCGCCCGCCGACGCCAGGGCGATCGCGCAGGTGCTGGAGCGGCTGGGCTTCAAGGTCCTGGACGGCATCGACTTCGACCGGGCGGCGACGGACGCGCTGATCCACCAGTTCGCCCGCGAGCTGGACGACGCCAAGGTGGCGCTGTTCTTCTACTCGGGCCACGGCATGCAGGTAGGCGGGGAGAACTACCTGGTTCCGGTCGACGCGAAGCTCGAGCACGAATCCGACCTGGATTTCGAGACCGTCCCGCTGCGGCGGATCATGAACCAGCTCGAGCGCAGCGACCGCACCAGCATCGTGATCCTGGACGCCTGCCGCGACAACCCGTTCCTGCGCCGGGTGGCCAGCCGCTCGGCCGGGACCCGCGGCGGCCTCGCACCGCTCCAGAGTGGGGTCGGCACGCTCGTCGCCTATGCCACGGCACCCGACACCGTGGCCCTGGACGGCACCGGCGATCACAGCCCGTTCACCGCCTCCCTGCTCAAGCACATCGAGACTCCGGGCCTGGAGATCGGGCAGCTGCTGAAGAAGGTGCGCGCGGACGTGATCGCCGATACCGCCCGCGCCCAGGTGCCCTGGGACCATTCCTCGCTGGTCGGCGACTTCTACTTCGTCCCGCCGCCCGCGGCCGCGACGGCGGTCGTGACCGTGCCGTCAGCACAGGGCGGCTCCGGTCCGGTGACCACGGACGAGCAGCGCTTCTGGGACGCGGCCCAGTCGCTGCAGGGACCCGACCGCAAGATCCCGGCGCTGGAAGCCTACCTCGCCAGCTATCCGTCGGGTGCCTTCGTGATGCTGGCCAAGCTGCAGCTCGACGACCTCAAGGCAGAGCAGGCCGCACCCCAGGTCGCCGCGCTGCAGCCGCCGGCCGAGCAGCCCGCCGCCAGCCGCAACAGCGAGCCCTCGGCAACCGCACCGATCGCACCCGAGCCCGAGATCCTGTCGCCGGAGGAGGCGGCCGAACGCGACCTGCAGCTCACCAAGGCCCGGCGCCGGCAGATCCAGCGCTGGCTCACCGACCTCGGGCTGGAAACCAGGGGTACGGACGGCAATTTCGGCCAGAACACGCGGGGCGCCATCCTCGCCTTCCAGCGGCGCAACGGGCTCCCGCCCACCGGCTACCTCGACAGCGCCTCACTCGCACGCCTGCGCGACGCCGCGGCGGAAGTGGCGGCTCTTCGGCCGGCGCCGGCAAAGCTGGTCGAGCCAGCACCGACACCGGTCGCGCCGCCGGCACAGCCCGCCACGGCGCAGATGGCGCCGTCCACCCAGGTACTGTGCCGGACCCCGAGCGATCCGGCGTGGATGGAGCCCCGCCTGATCATGCTGTTCCAATGCAACCGTATGGGCGGTCAATGGACCTTGCCCTGATCGCCCAACCGGCTGGAGAATCGCGCCGATGCGACCGACCGTGACCACGGCCCTCGCAGCCGCGCTCTGCGGCGCGGTGTTCCCCGCGCAGGCGCAATCGACGCCGCAGTCGACCATCGACGCGCGGGTAGCGCGCTGCATTCTCGACAATATCGCCCTGTCGCGCGGCAAGGGCTCCGCCGAACTCGTTGCCGAAGCCTGTCGGGCGTTGATCCAAGGGGCGGATACGGACACCCAGGACGGCTCCATCACCTTGGTGAAGTGCGTCGTCCCGGGCGATCCGGAGTGGGTGGAGTTTCGCCTCCTGACCCGAAGCCAGTGCGCGAACGCCGCCGGGATCGCCGGCGGCTGACGCTCAGCCGGTGGTCGCCTTGAGCTCGCTCACGAGCTTGTTGTGGGCGTCGATCATGGCCGCGACCACCGTCTTGCCGATGTCGGTGCTGGAATAGCTGCCGAGGCCGCCACCGAGGCCACCGCCGCCGCCGAAACCACCGAAGGTCCAGTCGCGCGTCTGGGCGCTGCCCTCGGCCGTGGCCACCTGGAGGCCGGTGCTGGTCTGGGTGAGGAAGAGCAGGGCCTGCGCCTCGCTCGCCTGATAGCCGAGTGCTCCGCCCAGGGCCGCGAGCTCGCCCGGCAGCATCGACGACAGCGCGCCGATCGCGGCACCCGCGCCGCTGGCATTGCTGTCCTCGAACAGGATGTTCGGGGTCATGAAGTACTGCGCGGCGACGAGGTTGCGCTTCGAGCCGCCGCTGCCGGTCAGTGCCTGCTCCTCCTGGATGCGGGTCAGCGCCTGGCCGCGATCGACCACGTTGAAGCAGCCGGACTGGGCCAGAAGCAGCCGCAGCACCGGGATCGGGGAGCTCAGTCCGGCCTGGGCCAGGCCGGGGATCTGCTCCTCCACCAGCGCCACCGTGCCCAAAGGTGCGCTGCACTTGGTGACGTTGGCCGCCTGTGCGGCCTTGCTGCCGTCCATGCCGGCGCCGCCGCTCGCCAGCGAGCCGCCGCTGCCCATGTTGGTCTGGGCGCAGCCGCCAAGCGCAGCCGCCAAGCCGATCGCCACGATTCTCCGCATACCGCTCACCCCGCTGCCGGCCGCCCAACCCCAACGGCACGCGTCGCCGGACGTCCGCGTCATGCCGGGACCATAGGCCCGGTCGTCACGCGGCTGACTGTGATTTTCCACACGACACAGGCTGGATCAATCAAAGGTTGCATATCCTCGGAGTAGATTGCAACCCCATCTCAGTTCCTGGCCAGCGCCGCCACGCCCGGCAGATCCTTGCCTTCCAGCCACTCCAGGAAGGCGCCGCCGGCGGTCGAGACGTAGGAGAACTGCTCGAGCACGCCGGCATGGGCGAGTGCGGCCACGGTGTCGCCGCCGCCCGCCACCGAGCGCAGCTTGCCGGCCCCGGTCAGTCGGGCCGCCGCCTGGGCCACGCCGTTGGTGCCGCGGTCGAAGGGCTCGACCTCGAAGGCACCCATGGGGCCGTTCCAGAGCAGGGTCCGGCAGCCGGCGAGCTTGGCCTCGGCGGCGGCCACGGTGAGCGGGCCCACGTCCAGGATCATCTCGTCGGGATCGACGGCATCCGCGGCGACGGTGCGGGTCTGCGCCCCGGGCTTGAACTCCGTCGCCACCACGACGTCCTCGGGCAGCAGGATGGCGACGTTGCGTGCCGCGGCCTTGGCCATGATCTCGCGCGCGGTCGCGGCGAGGTCGTGCTCGCACAGGGACTTGCCGACCTTGGTGCCCTGGGCGTTGAGGAAGGTGTTGGCCATGCCGCCGCCGATGATCAGGACGTCGACCTGTCCAGCACGTGGCCCAGCACGTCGAGCTTGCTCGACACCTTGGCACCGCCGATCACCGCCGCGGTCGGGCGATCCGCTCCGCCCAGCGCGGCCGTGCAGCGCCTCGAGCTCGGCCTGCATCAGGCGGCCGGCATAGGCCGGCAGGCGCTCGGCGAGGCCGGTGACCGAAGCGTGGGCCCGATGCGAGACGGAGAAGGCGTCGTTGACGTAGAGGTCGCCGAGCGTCGCCAGCTGGTCGGCGAAGGCGGGATCGCCCTTCTCCTCGCCGGCGTGGAAGCGCAGGTTCTCGAGCAGCGCCACGCCGCCGTCCGGCAGGGCGTCGACCACGGCGTGCGCCAGTTCGCCCACGCAGTCCGGCGCGAAGCGGACGTCGATGCCGCCCAGCGCCTTCGAGAGCGGCTTGACCAGCGGGGCCAGGCTCATCGAGCTCTCGGGCTTGCCCTTGGGCCGCCCGAAGTGCGAGAGGACGACCACCTTCGCCCCCTTGCCGACCAGCTCCTCCAGCGTTTCGCAGGCACGCTCGATGCGGGTCGCGTCGGTCACCTGGCCGTCGTGCATGGGCACGTTGAAGTCGACGCGCACGAGCACCCGCTTACCGCGGGGATCGACGTCGTCGAGCGTGCGAAAGTTCGGCATGGCTCACTCCCCTGCGGTTGCTGCCGCCGCGCGGCCGGAGTTAGCACCGCAGCCCGCGGCGCGTCTATCGGCCTGCTCGACCTTGGCCGGTGCGTAGACCGCCGAGGTCATGCCGGCATGCTCCATGGTCCTTGGCCAGGGCCTTGAACACCGTGTATGCAATCTGACAAGCGGGCGCCAAGCCCGACAACAAACGAATGCGGGAAAACTGGATGTCTCTCATGGTGATCGGCTCCGGCTTCGGGCGGACCGGAACGAAGTCCTTGAAGGCGGCGTTGGAGCAGCTGGGCTTCGGCCCTTGCCACCACATGCACGAGGTCGTGCAGCATCCTGAGCAGGTCGCCCATTGGCAGGCGATTGCCGCCGGCAGGCCGGTCGACTGGAACGAGGTATTCGCAGGGTACCGCTCGCAGGTGGACTGGCCCGGCGCCCATGTCTGGCGCGAGCTGGCGGCGGCGTTCCCGCAGGCCAAGGTCGTCCACTCGGTGCGGCCGGAAGAGCTGTGGTGGAAGAGCTTCGCGCCCACCATCGCCAAGCTGGTCGGCAGCTACCGCAACATGCCGCTGCCGCCGCACGTCCGAAACATACTTGACGCATGGTATGAGCTCGCGGGCGAGGGCACCTTCGGCGGCAAGGTTGACGATAAGGCGACGGCGCTTGCCGCCTTCCGCCGGCGCACCGAGGAGGTACGTGCCGCGTTGCCGCCCGAGCGGCTGCTCGTGTTCGACGTGGCCGAGGGCTGGGGCCCGCTGTGCAGGTTCCTGGGCGTGCCCGAGCCCGACGCGCCGTTTCCGCACCACAATCTGCGGGCCGACTTCTGGGAGGTGCTGGGCGGCGAGCCGGTCTAGCCGCGGCCGGTTGCACCGGCCACGCGCTCGATGGATCAGGTCACCACCTGATTGAGCTGCTCGTCCGCAGCGCGTTTGTCAGGCGGACGGCAGCGGCCAGCCGATGCAGCATGGCGTAGCGCCCGAGGATCTCGACCGTCTCCAGAACGCCGCCGCGTTCCTCGGCGAGGTGCCGCAGCGTGGCCTCGGTCTCCGGCCGGTGCCGGACGTGGAACCGGGCGAGCCAGGCGACCATGCTCCGGCGGAACCAGGCGGGCAGGCCGCGCATGTCGCCGAAGTCGACCACGTGCAGGCTGCCGCCAGCGGCCAAGCCTGCCGCCGCCGCGCGCAACGCGGCCTCGGGGTCGTCGACCATGGACAGGCAGTAGGAGATGGTCACGTGATCGAAGCCGCCCTCGATCCCGAACATCCCGGCCGGGTCCAGGGCTTCGGCGACCCCGTGCGCCAACCCGGCCGACACCTTGGCACGGCGAAGGCGGGCGGTGGCCACCTCGAGCATCGGCTCCGCCGCGTCCAGGCCGTGGAGCCTGGCCGCCGGGTAGCGTCGGCCGATCAGGGCGAGATTGCGGCCGGTGCCGCAGCCGATGTCGAGCAGGCTCTGGCCGTCCTTCAGGTCGAGCCCGGCGATCAGGCGGTCGCGGCCCAGCAGGTAGTAGCGGCGGGTGGCGTCGTAGATGTGCTTCTGCGGCCGGTACATCCGCGCCATCCGGGCGCGGATGTCGGCAGACGGGCTCTCCAGGACGGCCGCCATCAGCCGTGATGCCGGTAGAGGTGGAAGCCGCCATAGATCGCCGACCGGTCGCGGGCGTGCAGCGACCGCGAGCGCTCCTCCTCGTAGCGCCAGGGGGCGAGCAGCTCGACCGGGAGCATCTGGGGCAGGGGCGTCTCCTCGCCCGCGGTCCGGAAGATCACCCGCGCGCCGGCGCGCGCCGTGCGGTTCATTTCCGCCCACAGCGCCGCGATCTGGCTGCGGTTCATCCAGTCCTGGGCATCGAGCAGGACATAGGCGTCCACGGTCCGCGCGTCCTGGCGGCGCAGGAAGTCGGTGAAGTTGATCTGCTCGATGTCGACCCGGTCCACGCGCTCGCGGAGTTCCGCGAAGTTCTCCGGCCGCAGGTAGGGCGGCAGCCCCGGACCCTGGCCGGGATAGCGGCGGCCGAAGGCCTGCCAGGCGAACCAGTTCTCCTGGATCGGGAAGTCGCAGGCCAGACGCTCGACGCGGGCGCGCAGGAGGGTCGCGAGATTGCCGTCGGCGTCGGCCTTGAGCGCGTCGAACTGTGCCGGCGGGATGCCCAGGCCGAAATAGGCGGCGGGCAGGTCGGCCAGCTTGCGCACCAGCTTGCTGTCGAACACCGGCGCCAGCTCGTCCTCGAACAGCCGGCGCTGGTCCGCGAGGTCGCGGGCATCGAGCATGCGCTGGGGCCGCTTGCCGTGCAGCCGGCAGACCACGTGGCCCAGCTGGATGGTGCGGCCGAGCAGGCCGTGACCGTAGAGGTTGCGGCTGAACATCGAGATCCGCCGGCGGCCGGCGAGATCCCGCTTGTCCCAGAACTCCCGGATCTCGGGTGCCAGGTGCGGGGCTATGAACCGGTCATAGAGGCGCAGATTGTCGGCCGTGTCGGCCTCGCCGAAGAACGCCCGGAACGCCTCGTAGTGCGGCAGGTGGCGGGCGGCCGCGAGCTTGAGCCTGAGCAGGGCCACATGGGCAGGGTTGAGGTCGACCGCCCGGACGTCCATCGGGTCCGCGGTCAGGTAGCTCATCACGTTGCAGCCGCCGGACGCGATGGTGACCAGCCGGCTGGCCGGCCCGAGCTCCAGCGCGTCCATGTCGACCTCGGGGTCCTCCCAGATCTGGGCGTAGACCAGCCCCTCGAACATGCGGGCGAACACCCGCTCGAGGATGCCGCGCTTGGAGGTCGGTCCCGCCTGCAGGGCGGCGTCGCGCACGAGGGCGTTGGCCAATGGGCTCTCCCGGATCAGGGGCAATGGTTGAGGGCGACGCCGCCGGCGCCGACCGTGACGAAGCTCGCCGGCCGGTCGACCCAGCAGCCCGTGTTGAAGTACTCGATCGCCCGCCCGCTCGGGCCGGCACGGTCGAAGACCGAGCGGGTCGCGTGGTGGGTGTGGCCGCAGACGATGACGTCCACGCCCTGCTCGGCGGCGTAGCCGCGGGCACCTTCCTCGACATCGCGCGCGAGGCTGCTGAAGCCGATATGGGCGCGGTCGAGACGCTTGGGCCACTCGCCTTTCTGGGACAGCCAGCGCTGGGTGAAGGCGTAGGCGTGGGAGAAGAAGGCGGATGTCTTGACGTAGGTCGAGATGAAATGATCGAACCGGTCGCCGTGCACGGCGAGAAAAGCCCGGCCGTCATAGTGCCAGCGGAACGATTCCTTGGTCTCCACCCCGACGAGCTTGGCGACGAGATGCGCCAGGTGCCGGTCGTGGTTGCCCAGGATCCAGACGATCTCGACCTCGCGGCGCTGGCTCAGGCTGCGGATGTGGGCGAGCAGGCGCCAGGTGTCGGCGCAGAGGTGGCGGAAGCTCCAGTCATGGAACACGTCGCCGAGCAGGATCAGCCGCTCGAAGCGCCAGTCGTGCAGGAGATCGAGGAGGTCGCGTGGCCTGGCCGCGGGCAGGCCGAGATGGAGGTCGGACACGATCATCGTGTCGGCGACGCGTTCCCCGCCGACCGTTCCCGGCCTGAGCGGCGCATCGAGCGCGAGGGCAGTGGCCACCTGCTGTCCCTCCTACCGGGGATTCGGCCGTAACCGCCGGGGTTGGGCAGCACCCCGGCCGCTGACGCGCCGTTTCCTTAGGCCGGATCGGTGACAGGGTGGCTAGCGGTCGGTGACGGTCCGATGGCAGCGGCGTGCATCGCTGCGTAATGCTCCGGCAGCCGCCGCTCGTGCAGCATGTTGTGGCCCGTCGCGCGACGGGTGAGCGGCGAGGAGATCGTCGATGTTGCGCCATTCCCGCTCGAACACCCAGGGACGGCGACCCGAGCGACGGTCGTTGAGCCAGTAGCGTGACCAGCCCTCGGTGGTCTCGAGGATTTCGGCGGCGAAGTCGGGCCCATGCTCCAGGCCGCCGGTCACGACCACGTCGAGGTAGGACTGCAGGATCGGGAAGGCCCAGTCGGGGCCCTGGTGGCGATGGCCGTCCGACTTGGGCAGGTAGGTCCAGATCCGGCCGGCCTCCGGCACGGCGAGCCACGAGACCGGCTGCAGCAGCCGCGCCGGGATCTCGATCCGCGTGTAGCCGAGTTCCCGCGCGTCGAAGGCGGCGAGGTCGGCGGCGGTGACCGGGTAGACGACCCCGTTCACCGTCCGCCCCCGGCGATGCGGGGCGACCTTGTGCACGCCGAGCGCGGTGAACCCGGTCGGCGAGCGGTCGTTCCAGGATCGGACGTAGCCGAACTCGGCGGAGAGGCGGACCGGCGCCGCCGTGACCGGCCTGCCTTCCGTTTCCGCGCGCGAAGCCGAGGAGATCAGGCTGCCATAGCCGAAGATGAACTCGCTCGGCTTCGCGGCGATGGTCCGGTCCCAGTACTCCATGCCCCGGCGGGTCCCCGCGCCCGAGGCCGAGATGCCGGGGTTAGAGCTTGGCCATCAGGGCGGCGGTGTCGCACATCCGGTTCGAGAAGCCCCACTCGTTGTCGTACCACGAGGCCACGCGGGCGAGCTTGCCACCGATCACCTTGGTGGCCTTGAGGTCGACGGTCGAGCTGTGCGGGTCGTGGTTGAAGTCGATCGACACCAGCGGCTCCTCGGTGCAGCCCAGGATGCCCTTCAGCGGGCCCTCTGCCGCCGCCTTGATCGCGGCGTTGATCTCCTCCGCACTCGTGTCCCGCTTGGGCACGAAGGTGAGGTCGACCATGCTGACGTTCTGGGTCGGCACCCGGATCGCCACGCCGTCGAGCAGGCCCTTGAGCTCGGGCAGGACCAGACCGACGGCCTTGGCCGCACCGGTCGAGGTCGGGATCATCGAGGCGGTCGCGGCACGCGCCCGGTAGAGGTCCTTGTGGAACACGTCGAGCAGGTTCTGGTCGTTGGTGAAGGCGTGGATCGTGGTCATGTGACCACGCTCGATGCCCACCAGATCGTTGAGCACCTTGGCCACCGGGGCCAGGCAGTTGGTGGTGCACGACGCGTTGCTGACGACGGTGTGCTCGGCCTTGAGCTGGTCGTGGTTGACACCATAGACCACGGTGACGTCGGCCCCGTCGGCCGGTGCCGAGCACAGCACCTTGCGCGCCCCGGCGGCGAGGTGCCCGGAAGCCTTGTCCTTGCTGTTGAAGATGCCGGTGCATTCCAGGACGATGTCGACGCCGAGCTCGCCCCAGGGCAGCTTGGCGATGTCGCGCTCGGCCAGCACCTTGACCGGCGCCATCGCCTTGCCGGCCGGGGTGTGGATCCGCAGGATGTCGCCGTCGAGGCTGGCCTGACCGGCAAAGCGGCCGTGCACGCTGTCGTAGCGGAACAGGTGGGCGTTGGTGGCCGGCGGGGCCAGGTCGTTGATCGCCACCACCTCGATGTCGCTCCGGCCGTGCTCGGCCAGCGCGCGCAGAATGTTGCGGCCGATGCGGCCGAAGCCGTTGATGGCTACCTTGGCGGTCACGATAGGCTACTCCCCTGGCTGCGGCGTGCGGCCCAGAAGCGCGCGCGCCTTCTGCGCCACGTGCCCGGCCGTGATGCCGAAATGCTCGTACAACTGCTTGGCGGGTCCGCTGGCCCCGAAACCCCGCATGCCGACGAAATCGTCCTCGCTGGCGAGGTAGCGGGACCAGCCGAACGCGGCCGCCGCCTCGACGCCGACCCGGGGCGCGCTGCCCAGCACCGCGGCCCGATAGGCCGGATCCTGCTGGTCGAACAGCTCCCAGCTCGGCATCGAGACCACCGCCGCGGCGATCCCCTCGCCGGCGAGCTCCGTGCGGGCCGCCAGTGCGAGATGGACCTCCGAGCCCGTGGCCAGGATGGTCACGTCGCGCGGCCCGTCGCCGCCCGCGATCAGGTAGGCACCCCTGGCGCACAGGTTCTCGTCGCTGTGCTCGGTGCGGATGGTGGCGAGCTCCTGCCGGGTCAGCGCCAGCACCGACGGCCCCTCGGCCTGGCGCAGTGCGAGTTCCCAGCACTCGAGCGTCTCGACCACGTCGGCGGGCCGGAACACCAGCATGTTCGGGATCGCGCGCAGGCTCGCCAGATGCTCGACCGGCTGGTGCGTGGGTCCGTCCTCGCCGAGCCCGATCGAATCGTGGGTGGCCACGAAGATGACGCGCTGGCGCATCAGCGCCGCGAGGCGCAAGGACGGCCGGCAATAGTCGGCGAACACCAGGAAGGTCCCGCCATAGGGGATGATGCCGCCATGCACCGCCATCCCGTTCATGGCGGCCACCATCGCGTGCTCGCGCACGCCGTAGCTGACGTAGCGCCCGCCATAGTCGCCGGGCTTGATCGGACCGGTGGCGGCGGTGAGCGTCAGGTTGGAATGGGTGAGGTCCGCGGAGCCGCCGACCATCGCCGGCACGGCCGCGGTCAGCACCTCCAGCGCCATCTGGCTGGCCTTGCGCGTGGCCGGCGCCGGCCGCTCGGCCGAGAGCCTGCGCTTGTAGGCGTCGACGGTGGCGGCGAGGTCGCCCGGCAGCTCGCCGCGGATGGCGCCGTCGAAGGTCGCGCGCAGCTCCGTTGCGCGCCGCCTGATGCCGCCGCTGCCACGCCGCGTACGCTTGCGCGCCGGCGGCACCGTGCGTCCGCCAGGTCGCCAGGATCGCCTCGGGCACCTCGAACGGCGGGTAGGGCCAGCCCAGGGCCGCCCGGGCACCCTCGATCTCGCTCGTCCCCAAAGGCGCGCCGTGCACCGAGGCCTTGCCGGCCTTGGTGGGGGCACCCTTGCCGATCACGGTGCGGCAGGCGATCAGCGACGGTCGGCCGGTCTCGGCCCTGGCGGCCGCGATGGCGCGCTCGATCGCGTCCGGATCGTGCCCGTCGACGCTGGCGGTGTGCCAGCCATAGGACTGGAACCGCAGGATCTGGTCGTCGGAGACGGCGAGCGAGGTCGGGCCGTCGATCGAGATGCCGTTGTCGTCGAACAGCACGATCAGCCGGCCCAGCCCGAGATGGCCGGCCAGCGAGGCCGCCTCGTGGCTGATGCCCTCCATCAGGCAGCCGTCGCCGGCGATGACGTAGGTATGGTGGTCGACCAGCTCGGCACCGAAGCGCGCGGCCAGATGCCGCTCCGCCAGCGCCATCCCGACCGCATTGGCCAAGCCCTGGCCCAAGGGCCCGGTGGTGGTCTCGATCCCGAAGGCGTGCCCGAATTCCGGGTGGCCGGCAGTGCGCGCGCCGAGCTGCCGGAAGCGCCGGATCTCGTCCAGCGTCATGTCCGGGTAGCCGGTCAGGTAGAGCAGCGCATAGAGCAGCATCGAGCCGTGGCCGGCCGACAGCACGAAGCGGTCGCGGTCGGGCCAGTCGGGATGCTGGGGGTCGTGCTTGAGGAACCTGGTCCACAGGACCGTGGCCACGTCCGCCATGCCCATGGGCATGCCCGGATGGCCGGATTTCGCCTGCTCGACCGCGTCCATGGCGAGCGCGCGGATGGCGTTGGCGAGATGGGCTGGGCTCGTGGACATGGGATGGCTTCGCGGCGAACGGTTCAAGAGGCGGACGGCGGTACGGAAGTGGGCGCAAACTGGACGAGCAGCCGGAAATTGCAACTCCCTTTCGCCTCGCTTGCCGGCCGGCGCCGTTGACGCGTCGGGGCGGTTGTGTCAACCCGCAAGCCCATTCGGCACCGTGATCGGGAACATCCGCGGACCATGTCGGCATTGCGTGCGGCGGAAGCACGGGCGAACGGCGTCCTCGAGCGCCTCGAGCAGGCGTTGCGGTCGCGAGCGACCGGCGGTGCCGCTGCGGATGACGCGGCGCTCGAGCGCGAATGCGCGGAGCTGCGGCAGCAGTGCGCCAGCCTGCGTCGCGATCTCGCGGCTGCCGCCGAGCGTGCGCAGCGCCTGGACCATGTCGTGACCCAGGCCGAGGAGCGGATCGACGAGGCCATCGAGCGCGTGGACGGGCTCGCCGGAGCGGGGGCGACGTCATGAGCATGGTCGACATCACCTTCAACGGCCGCAAGCACCAGGTGCAGTGCGGCGACGGCGAGGAGCCCCGGCTGCGGCGGCTCGCGGCCTATGTCGACAGCTGCGCCGCCAAGCTGCAGCAGCAGCACGGCCAGCTGCCCGACGCCAAGGTGCTGCTGCTGACCAGCCTGCTGGTCGCCGACGAGCTTTCGGACGCCTACGAGGAGATCAAGCGCCTCAAGGCCCAGGCCGCCGATCTCGACCGCCGTGCCGAGGAGGAGGCTGCCCAGGCGCTCGATCGGGTGACTTCCCGACTCGAGCAGCTTGCCGCGACCCTGGAGAGTGCCTAGGTTCGTCGTGGCGGTTGCTGCTGGGTGCGTGCCCCGTCGGAATCATCGCCCCGGGCCTAGTTCGTTCCAACGGGAGCTGTCCCTGGTGTGACCGTGGTCACATCACATGGCGCCCACCTGCGTAGCAGGTCCCAGGGACGACCACGACGAAACGGCTTCGGCGGCAACCGCTGCTCTCTTCTCCGGATTTCCCATGCCTGCCGCCCCGGACCCTGATCTCGCCGACCGCAAGCGCGCGCTGCGTCGCGACCTGCGCGGGCGGCGGCAGGCCCTGGCGCCGGCGTGGCGGTCGGTCGCCAGCCGCGACGCCGCCTGGCACGCGCTGGCGGGGCTGCCTTGGCGCGAGCGCCGGCTGGTCGCGCTGTTCTGGCCGCTCGCGGACGAGATCGACACCCTGCCCCTCCTGCACGCGCTGCACTGGCTGGGTGCCCAGCCGCTGCTGCCGCGGATGCAGGGCAAGGGACGGCCGCTGGTCTTCCATGGCTGGACGCCCGACCTGCCGCTGGTCGAGGGGCCGTTCGGCGTGTTCGAGCCGCCCGCGGACCTGCCGGCGGTGCTGCCCGAGCTGGTCCTGGCACCGCTGCTCGCCTTCGACGGCGCCGGCCGGCGGCTCGGCTATGGTGCCGGCTTCTACGACATGACCTTCGCGGCGATCATGGCCGCCGGCGGCCAGCCCGTCCGGTGCGGCTACTGCTTTGCCGGGCAGGAGGTGGCCGCGGTCCCCGCCGACGCGACCGACGTGCCGCTCGAGCTGGTGGTCACCGAGCAGGGCTGCCGCGCCCTGGGCGGCAAGGGAGCCTGAGCGGGTGCGCATCCTCTTCGTCGGCGATGTGGTCGGGCGCTCGGGCCGTGCCGTCCTGCTGGCCGAACTGCCCAGGCTGCGGACCGCACTGGCGCTGGACGCGGTCGTGGTCAACGCCGAGAACGCGGCCGGCGGCTACGGCCTCACCGCCGCGATCGGCGCCGAGTTCCTCGAGGCCGGAGCCGACGTCCTGACCATGGGCAACCATGTCTGGGACCAGCGCGAGCTGATCGGCCACATCGACAAGGAGCCGCGCATCGTCCGCCCGCTCAACCTGGCGCCGGGCGTGCCGGGGCGCGGGGTGGCGGAGATCCGCACCGCCCGCGGCCAGCGGGTCCTGGTGCTGCAGGTGCTGGGCCGCCTGTTCATGGCGCTGGCCGACGATCCGTTCCGGGCGCTCGACGCCGAGCTCGCCCGCCACGCCCTGGGCGGGACGGTGCAGGCCATCGTCGTCGACATCCACGCCGAGGCCACCAGCGAGAAGCTGGCCCTGGCGCACCACCTGGACGGGCGCGTGTCGCTGGTCGTCGGCACGCACACCCACGTGCCCACGGCCGACCATCGCGTGCTGGCCGGCGGGACCGGCTACATCACCGATCTGGGAATGACCGGCGACTACGACAGCGTCATCGGCATGGACAAGCACGGCTCGCTGCAGAAATGGCGCAGCGACCTGCCGGTGCAGCGCCTGACCCCGGCCATGGGCGACGCCATGCTGTGCGGGGTGCTGGTGGAGACGGACGACCGCACCGGCCTGGCGCGCCGGGTCGAGCCGGTCAGGGTCGGCCACGGCCTCGCCGTGGCCATGCCGGCGCTCAGCTGACGCCGTCGCGCAGGGCTTCGGAGCCGAGCAGCCGCTCGACCGTGGCGGTCAACCGCTCGCCCTCGTGCAGGATCGCTTCCAGGAACCGCCGGCGCTGGTCGTCGTCCAGGTCGGGATGGTCGCGGATGATCTCCGACAAGGAGCGCATCGACGCCAGCGGCGTCTTCAGTTCGTGCTCGATCTGCTCGTAGGTCATGGCGGCGGGCGCCGGCTCGTTCCTGTCACGGGAAGCCATCGCGGTCGTCCTCCTTACGCAGGTCAGAGAGGCGATCCGTTCGAAAGCTAAATCGTTTTCCTCTGCTGCATTGCAACATTTCCGCGCCGGCTGTGCGCTTCTGCCACGGCCCCGCGCGGGTACGGCCCGCGGCCCGCTTGCAATGCGGGCCACGTCGGCCCACGTTCCGCGGCCCCTCAACAGGACCTCGGCCATGTCGTACCCCACCATCAAGATCCTGCCCGGCGAGGATCGCCGGCTGCGCAACGGCTCGCCGTGGCTGTTCTCGAACGAGCTGCGCATGGACGAGGCGGCCAAGGCCCTGCCGCGGGGCACCCTGGTCCGGCTGATGGCGCCCAGCGGCAAGATGCTGGGGGTGGCGCAATTCAATCCGCACTCGCTGATCGCGGCGCGCATGCTGACCCGCAACAAGGATGCCGAGATCGACCGGGGCTTCGTCGCGCGCCGGATCGCCCGCGCCCTGCAGATGCGCGAGCGGCTGTTCGACCGGCCCTGCTACCGGCTGATCCATGCCGAGGCCGACGGCCTGCCCGGGCTGGTCGTCGACCGGTTCGGCGACACCCTGGTGGCGCAGTTCAACACCGCCGGCATGGAGGCGCTGACGCCCCTGGTGGTGGCGGCGCTCGAGGAGGTGGTCCATCCCCGCACCATCGTCGCGCGCAACGACGGCCCGAGCCGGCAGCTCGAAGGGCTGCCGCAGGAGGTGATGGCGCTCAAGGGCGAGGTCCCGGAGCGGCTGGAGCTGGAGGAGAACGGGCTCACCTTCGTCACCGATCCAGGCGGCGGTCAGAAGACGGGCTGGTTCTACGATCAGCGCGCCAACCGAGCCTTCGCGGCCAGGCTCGCCCGGGGCCAGGACGTGCTCGACGTCTACACCTACTGCGGCGGTTTCGCGCTCACCGCGGCGGCAGCGGGCGCGCGCTCGGTCACGGCCGTCGACAGCTCCGCCCCGGCCCTGGAGCTCGCGGCCGCAAGTGCTGCGCGCCAGGGAGCCGCCGGCATCGCCACTTTCGAGAAGGCCGAGGCGTTCGGGTTTCTCGACCGCGCCGCGGTCGACAAGCGCCGCTTCGGCCTCGTGATCGCCGACCCGCCGGCGTTCGTGAAGAGCCGCAAGGATCTCGGCCCGGGTCTCAAGGGCTACCGCAAGCTGGCCCGGATGGCGGCCTCGGTGGTCGGCGAGCCCGGGTTCCTGTGCCTGGGCTGCTGCTCGCACCATGTCACGTTCGAGCAGTTCGCCACCGAGGCCTGGCACGGCATCCGCGAGGCGGGCCGCGGCGGCAGGGTCCTGGTGACCGCCGGTGCGGGACCCGACCACCCGGTCCATCCGGCCCTGCCCGAGACCGCCTACCTCAAGTTCCTCGCCTACGCCCTGGACTGAGCATCTTTATCAACCGTAATTCATTGCAACGGGCGAATAGCTAAACTAAAAGGCGATATCCCCGCTGCTGCGCGGGCGATCCTCTGGGCCGGAGTGCCTGATGGCCGCCGCGACGACGATGGGCTCGCCGACCCCGTCACCCGATGCCCCCGCGCTCGACGGGGTGCTGCTGGGCTTCATGCGGCTGTGCCGCGAGCTCGAGCGGCCGGTGACCGAGGCCGAGCTGCGCGCCTCGGTGACCCTGCCTGAAGCCGGCGTCGACCTTGGCTGCCTCGCCAAGCTGGCCAGCCGCTGCGGCTTCGGCCTCAGCGCGCCGCGGATGAGTGCGCGCGCGCTCGCCCGCCTGCCGCCGCCCTTCCTCATTCTCGGCCGCCAACCCGGACAGGCCTGGATGGTCCGGTCGCGCGACCGGGACCAGCTGCTCCTGGTCGACCCGGCCGCGGGCACCGCCATCCCGTGCACGCTCAAGGTGGCGGCCGGCTTCGGCGACCGCCTCGTCCGCCTCGTGGCGGCCGTCCCCGCTGGCCGCGGCTTCTGGCGCTCGGCGGCGATGCGCGACGTGCGCGCGGTGTTGTGGCAGATCGCGCTCGCGTCGGTGGTGATCAACCTTCTGGCCCTGGCGACGCCGCTGTTCATGATGACCGTCTACAACAAGGTCATCAGCCACGCCGCCCTGCAGACCCTGGACGTGCTGGCGATCGGCATGCTGACCCTGGTCGCGTTCGAGCTCGCCCTGCGCGCGCTGCGCGGCTACGTCACCTCGCACACCGGGGCGCGGCTGGAGGCCGCCATCGGCAGCGACCTCGTCCATCACCTGCTGCAGCTGCCCTACCGGTTCCACGAGGCCAACCCGACCGCCGCGGTCATGGAGCGGGTCCGCCAGGTCGACCAGCTGCGCCAGTTCCTGACCGGCCATTTGCCGCTGCTCCTGGTCGATCTCGCCTTCGTGGGCCTGTTCCTCGTGGCCCTGCTGGTGATCGCACCCAGCCTCGGACTGGTGACGGCGGCCGCGATCCCGGTCTTCGTCCTCCTGTCCGTGCTCTCGCAGCGGCGGCAGGAGCAGCATCAGCGGGCGAGCTTCCGCGCTTCCGGCGCGAGGTCGGCGGCCCTCGCCGAGGCGGTGGGCCAGGCGCTGACCGTCAAGCTGCTGGCCCTCGAACCCGACATGAAGCGCCGGTTCGAGCAGCATCTCCTGCGCAGCGCCTGGACCGGGCTCCAGTCCGGCCGCGTCGCCCACGTCGCCAACAGCCTGGCCCAGGCCCTCCAGCACCTGACCGCCCTGGTCCTGGTCTATCTCGGCGCGCGCCTGATCGTGCAGGGCGACATGACCGTCGGCGCGCTCGTCGCCGCCTCGATCCTCTCCGCCCGCACCCTGGCGCCGATGCGCCAGCTGGCCCTGGCCTGGCACCAGTTCCGGCAGGCCCGCGAGGCCGTCCGCCGCCTGGACGAGCTCCTGGCGGAGCGTGCCGAGGCGAGCGGCCGCCTCGCCGGCACCGAGGTGGTGGTCAAGGGCCGGGTCCAGGTCGAGGACCTCACCTTCACCTATCCCGGTGCCGCGACGCCGGCCCTGGACGGGGTGTCGTTCGAGATGGCGCCCGGCAGCATGCTGGGCATCGCGGGCGCTCCAGGCTCGGGCAAGAGCACCCTGGTCCGGCTCCTGCTCGGCGTCGAGATGCCCGAGAGCGGTCGGGTCCTCCTCGACGGCCACGATCTCGCCACCCTCTCGCCGGTGAGCTACCGGGCGCAGATCGGCGTGGTCCCGCAGGAGATCCACCTGTTCGCCGGCACGGTCGCCGAGAACATCGGCCTCGGTGCCGCCGACCGCACGCTCGCCCGCATCGTGGCGGCGGCACGCTTCGTCGGCGCCGACGAGTTCATCCGCCGGCTGCCCCAGGGCTACGACACCATGCTGGGCGAGCGCGGTGCCGGCCTCTCCCTGGGCCAGCGCCAGCTCCTGGCCGTGGCCCGCGCGATCGTCCGCAACCCGCGCATGCTCGTGCTCGACGAGGCCACGAGTGCCCTGGACGCGGCGACCGAGGCGACCCTCCTGGCCAACATCCGCCGCGCCGGCAGTGGCCGCACCGTGCTCGTGGTGAGCCATCGGCAGGCGGTGCTGGATGCGTGCGACCGGCTGCTGCTGCTCGAGCGCGGCCGCATCGTCCGGTCCGGCAGCCCGGCGGAGCTCCTGGCCCCCGCCGCCCTCCAGGCGACGGGCTGAACCGGTGGTGCCCCAGCTCGCGGCCGAGCCTGAGCGTGAAGCCGAGCTCGCCCGGCAGCTCCTGGAGAGCCGCGCGCCGGCGTTGGCGGGCACGCTGATCGGCTGCATCGCCGCCTTGTTCCTGGCGCTGTTCGCGTGGGTCGCCTGGGCGAAGGTCGACGAGGTGGTCCAGGCCATCGGGACGGTCCAGCCCGCGGGCCGGGTCAAGATCGTCAACCACCCGCATGGCGGCCGGGTCGCTGCCGTCCATGTGCGCGAGGGTGATGCGGTCGCGGCCGGCGAGGTGCTGGTGAGCCTGGACGGGGAGGTCGTCCGCAGCGAGCGCAGCGAGCTGATCGGCCGGCTGGACCTGCGCCGGGTCGAGGTGGCGCGGCTGGAGGCGGAGGCGTCCGGCCGCGAGCTGGCCCTGGCCGCGGCGGACTACCGCCCCGACCTGCTGGCGGCGCAGCAGGCCCTGCTCGAGGCCCGCAACGCCGCACTCGCCGACCGGCGCGAGGCGCTGGCGCGCGCACTGCAGACCCGGCGCGGCGAGATGCGCAGCGCGGCCGCGGAGGTCGAGCGGCTGGGCGCCAGCCTCGAGTTCCTCAAGCGCCAGCGCACGGCCGTGCGCGAGCTCGCCGACCGCGGGCTCTACCCCGAGCTCAAGGTGGTGCAGGTCGAGCGCCAGTTCAGCGACGACCAGGGCGAGCTCGCCAAGGCCAAGGCGTCGCTGGACGCGGCCGGTGCCGCGGTGTCGGAGGCGGCCAGCCGCATCGACGGGCTCGAGACCGAGCGGCTGTCGGAGGTGCTGGGGCAGCTCGCCCAGGCGACGGCCGATCGTGACCGGCTGGCCGAGCAGCTGCGCGCGCAGGACGCGATCCTGGGCAATCTCGACGTCCGTGCCCCGGCCGACGGCATCGTGCAGGAGATCGTCGTCACCGCCCCGGGCCAGGCCGTGGCCGCCTACGAGACGCTGATGAAGCTGGTGCCGCAGAGCGAGGGGCTGGTGGTCGAGGCCAAGGTCGCCAACCAGGACGTCGGCCGGCTGCGGCCGGGGATGCCGGCCGCGGTCAAGGTGCGTGCCTTCGACTATCTGCGGTTCGGCACCCTCGACGGCACGCTGCTCAAGATCGCCGCCGACGCGACGCCCGATCCCCGCACGGGCGAGCTCACCTACGCCGTCACCGTGGCCACCGCGCAGGCGCAGCTCGGAAGCGGCCCGGGCGAGCTCGCGGTGGCACCCGGCATGCTCGTCGACGTCGACCTCAAGGTCGGCGAGCGGACGGTCCTCTCCTACCTGACCGACCGCATCTTCCGGCTGGGCGAGGCGTTCCGGGAGGGCTGAGCCTCACGAGGTCGGGCGCCGCTGCGGCCCGCTCATGCTGCGCACCTGCAGGCTGCCGTCGGTCATCTTGACGAAGGTGAACCGCCGCTCGGCGAAGCCGTTGCAACGCTGGAAGGGCACGCCCGCGAACGGCAGGCCGCCGCGGTCGAAGTCGATCTGGCCCTCGTCGATGAAGTAGTAGCTGATGTCCATCACCACCGTCTCGGGCGTCTCCTCGAGGATCTGCGCGCTGGTGACCGAGCGCATGCGCGGCTGGGTGCAGACGGCGTTCTGCTCCAGCGCGTTGCTGTCGTAGTACCACTGGATCCTGTTCTGCAGGCCCGGGTAGCCCGCCACGGCGGGACCCTGGTAGTTGCACCCGGCGAGCAGCAGCGCCAGTGGTGCAACCATGCGCACGACGGTCTCTAGGGGCATGGTCGCTCTCCTGCTGTCGGCCGCCCGGCTGCAAAGGCGCGCCGGCAGGCGAAGGCGGAATGTCGTACCGCGCTCGGAGGTTCCGGCGAGCTCGATCTCGCCGCCATGGGCACGGACCAGCTCCCGGCAGATCGCGAGGCCCAGCCCGTTCCCGTCCGGTTTCGAGGAGCCGGCGAAGGGCTCGAACAGGCGGCCGCGCTGCTGGGCCGGGATGCCGGGTCCGGTGTCGGCGACCTCGATGGCCAAGTGCTGCGGGGCGAGCTCGGCCGAGATCCGCAGCAGGCCGGCCCGGCCTTCCATGGCCTCGAGCCCGTTCTGGGCGAGGTTGAACAGGACACGGAACAGCTGGTCCGGATCGGCCTCGACCACGAGGTCGTCCGGCACCGCCAGCCGCCAGGCGACCCGGCCCGATCGCGTCTCCAGCGCGGTGCGGACCTTGGCCGCGAGCTCGGCCAGCCGGAATGGGCCGGGGCTCCGGCGCCGGCGGGCCGGTGCGGGCGTAGCTCAAGGTCTCGCCGCACAGCCGCACCGCCCGGTCGAGCGTCTCCATCAGGCGTTGTGCCACGCGCCGTACCGCCGGATCGGCATTGGCCTCGAGGCGGTCGGAGATCAGCACGGCCGTGGACAGGATGTTGCGCAGATCGTGGCCGATCCGGCTCATGCCGGCGCCCAGCGCCGCCAGCCTCGTCTTCTCGGCCAGCGCGCCGCGCAGGTCCCCGCGCATCGTGGCCAGCTCCACCTCGACCACCCCGATCTCGTCGGCGCGCGGGCGTGGCTCGTGATCGACGGTGCCGTCCTCGGGCCGGCTGCGGAACGCGGCGATCTCGCCCGTGAGCCGGCGCAGCGGGCGCACGATCATCCGCTGCAGGCCGATGAACATCATGGCCGCAACCAGCAGGGACAGGACCACCGACAGGGTGAGGATCCGGATCGAGTAGTCGACCATCGCCACCCACATCGGTGCTTCGGGCAGGGTGACGTCGACGATCGTGCCCATCTCCTGCGGCGACGGCCCGATCACGCGGATCAGCCGCTTGCCGCGGTGGCGCAGGGTATCGGCGGCATCGGCGATCAGCGTCGTCCAGCGGTCGTCGCGCAGGTCGTAGAACGCCGCCACCGGCGCGCGCTCGCCCAGCATGACCAGGCGGCCCTCGCCGCCGTCGACGGTCAGCGCCAGGACCCCGGCCTGGCCGAGGAGGGCGTCGGTGGTCTCCATGTCCGGCCGCACGGCCGTGTCCGCCAGCAGGCTGAGGCTCGCCAGATGTGCCGCGGCGATCCGCTCTTGCAGGTAGGCCAGCCGGAAGCGCGCCACCGACGGCACGTAGATCAGCACCTCGCCGATCAGGAGGCAGGCCACCGTCAGCAAAAGGATCTTGGCCGACAGGCTGCGGTTGAAAATGGTGCCGCGCATCGAGGCCGATTCACTCGGGCCGCCGGGAGCCTCGCGCGACCTCGCGGTCGCGGGCCGGTCAGCGGCCCGCCTGGGCAGCGTCGTTCAGCGACCAGTCGTAGTCGTGGCCCGCGATTCCGTCCAGCTTTTGCAGGCGCATGGCGAGCCCGGGCCTGGCATAGGCCATCAGGTGCCGGATCAGCCCGGCCTCGTCGCCGCCGAAATCCTCGGCGAACCAGACATAGATGCTGGAGACGTGCAGCCCGTCGGCGCCGAGCCGGACGCCGCGCGCGTCGTTGACGAAGGCGATGGCGGCGAGATCGAGCATCCGGTCGAGGCTGGCGGCCGTGAACGGCTCGCGCTGCAGGTTGGGGCAGCCGACCGAGGCGCAGTTGACCGCGTAGTGGATCCGCGGGTCGCGCCAGATCGGCCGCAGGATCCGGTGCTCGATGTCGTCCAGCGACAACGGCTCGCCCTCGACATTGGCCAGGATCGGCGCGCCACGGCCCGTTGCTGAACAGGCCGGGCGAGATGTCGATGTCGCGGATCGTGCGCACGGGGTAATGCGCCAGCACCACCTCCAGCGTCAGGGCGTTGTAGAGGTTGATCCAGAAGGCCAGCTGCTCGGGCCGGCTCAGGGTCGAGACCGGTGCCGCCGCCGTGACGTCGAGATAGCCGCGCAGCGCCGCGCGGTCGGCGGCCGTCACCCGCCCGTAGGCGACACGGTTGATGCCGGCGGTGTCGGTCACGACGTAGGCGGCGAGGAACCGGCCCCAGGCCGCGTGGTCGAGCCGGGCGGTCGAGGCCGGGTCGTGGCGGGTCCATCGCTCCCACAGCTCCGCCTGCGGCGCGGCCCACGCCGGCAGCGCACACAGGGCGAACAGGAGGAGAACGGTGCTGCGGATCATCGAGCGCGATGCTAGCGCGCCCGCGCGTCGCGCCACGTCACGAGCGGGTGACGCCGTCGAGCCTTCCCGCGCCCGTGATGGCCATCGGCCGCGGTTGACAGCCGCCGGACGCCCGACTAATCACGGTCGCCCACGGCCAAGGTCCGTGATGGGGGATGGTGCAGCTGGTAGCACGTCTGACTCTGGATCAGAAGGTCCCAGGTTCGATCCCTGGTCCCCCAGCCAAAACACCTTTGCATTCCCGTGAGTTCACATATCATCTGCGCGCGGGCCGTCGATCTCGACCTCTGCCGCCGCAGATGACCACTCGCATCGCGGACGGTACCTAGCTGGCATTCCTCAAGCGTCCTTGGTCGAGGACGCGGTGAAGGCGATGTACCAAAGGATCTGCTGGGCGATGCCGCCCTGGCCCGGCACCGGGCCGGCCTCGGAGAAGGTCATGCCCGGGGCCTCGGGCGGGGCGTAGGCCTTGAGCCAGTCGATGTACTTCTGCAGGGCGTAGACCACACCCGGGCCGTTGGTACCGCCGCCGCGGGTGACCGAGGAGCCCACCGGCCGGCAGCCCTCCATGCGGATGCCCCACTCATCCACCGGCAGGCCGTTGGGAATGCCCTTGTCGCTCATGCCCGCCATCGACAGCCAGGCGTCGGTAAAACGCCAGCCGAGCGACGGGTCCTTCTTGCCGTAGTCGATATGGCCGTAGACGCGGACCCCGTTGATCTCCTTGACCTCGTTGGTGAAGAAGTCGGCGATGTCCTCGTAGGCCGACCAGTTGACCGGCACGCCCAGATCGTAGCCCTTGGACTTCTTGAACGCTTCCTTCATCTTCGGGTCGCTGAACCAGTCGTAGCGGAACCAGTAGAGGTTCGCGAACTGCTGGTCGGGCAGCTGCCACAGGACGTTGTTCGGGCCGGTGGTGAACGACTTGCCCATGAAGTCGTCGACGTCCAGCGTCGGCAGGGTCACGGCCTTGCCGTCGCCGACCATTCAGTCGCTGAGCGGCACCACCTTGTCGTAGCGGAAGTGGGTACCGACCAGGTCGCTGTCGTTGATGTAGGCGTCGTAGATGTTCTGATCGGACTGCATCTGCGTCTGCAGTTTCTCGATCACGTCGCCTTCCTGGATCAGATCATGGGTCAGGTTGATCCCGGTGATCTCCGAGAACGCCTTGGCCATGGTCTGGGCTTCGTAGACGTGGGTGTCGATCGTCTCCGACACCACCTTGATGTCCATGCCCTTGAACGGCGCCGCGGCGCTCTGGAACCAGGTCAGCTCCTCGATCTGCGCGTCGCGCGACAGGGTCGAGGGCTGGAACTCGTCGATCCACTTGTTGACGGTGGCGTCCGCTGCGTTGGCGCCCCGCGGAGTACTATCCGGTGCTTTGCTGGACCGGCCTGGCGCGCCTGCACCTGCTCGTGGATTGAGGCGATCGCCGGCGCGACGGGCGGCGCGCTACCGCGGCCCGTCGCGCCGATACCGGCAGGCCGCTCAGGCGTCCCAGGCGGTGTTGATCGAGCCCGGCCCGAGCGGGCCGCCGCCGCTGGCGTAGGGCCGGCCGTCGCTGTGGATCTCGTTGTCGAAGGTGTAGGAGCGCACGTTGCGGACCGGCCAGCACAGCGCCACCAGCTTGCCCAGCGCGATCCGCACCTCCTCCTTCATCGTCCAGGGCCAATCGCCGGTGGCGGTCGGCGCCTCGTCGGTACGGAAACCGATATAGCCGCCCCCATTGTCGCCACCCTGGTTAGCACCGTCCAGGACGTAGAAGCCGTAGTACAGGAGGCAATCGAACAGGACCTTGCCGCGTGCGGTGAGGCCCAGGCTGTCGCGCAAGCCGCGGTCCTGCCAGCGGATGACAAAGCGTGTCCCGTAGGGGATGTCGCCCATGTTCTCGCTGCCGTTGGTCGCACTCGTGTCCATCCCGTAGGATGGCCAGACGCGGGTCTTGCCGAGTACGTGCCGGCTGCCCTCGACCCCCTTGCGCGTCGCCAGGACGTTCAGGCAGTGGTTGATCGGCCCAGGATTCGCCGGCGCCAGATCGTTGTAGCGCAGGCAGCAGCTCGGCCAGCGGATCTTGCTGGCGCTAGTCCCGCGGCCCCAGCCGTCCGCCACCTCGACCGTGTCGAGCTTGCCGAGGCCATAGGAATAGCGGTGCTGCGCCGTGCGACCGTTGTACTTGAACTGGTTGAACAGGTCGCCGAGATCGGTCTGATCGCCGTTGCGGGGGTAGAAAAACACGTTGCAGTCCTGCGGCGGATTGGGCTCGGGCGGGTAGACCACGCCCTGCGGCATGCGGCAGGTGAAGGGCAGCGTCGCCGGCGGCTTGGGGCCCGGCAGGGAGTTGGACGCCCGCTCGATGGTCCGGTAGGGATCGGTTGGGGACACCCAGTAGTTCCATTTCAGGCCGACCGGGCCCTGGAGCCGTACCGAGGTGACGATGGACATGCGCCCGCGCGTCGCCGGCCCGGTGGTGCCTGGAATGCCGTAGTAGGCGCCCGGGTTGTCGATGGCGTCGCGACCGAGCATGCCCAGCCCGACCGGTCGATGGTGCGCCGACAACTTGTTGAACGGGTTAAGGAAGAGGCTCTCGGGGCTCGGGGCCGCCTGGGCCGGACGCACGATGCCAGTGGCCGTCGCGGCCGCGATGGCCGTGGCCTGGGCAGACTGCGCGAGCAGGCGCCGCCGGGTCAAGCCCGACCCGAATTCCGTACTGGAGCGCTCCGGCCTGTCGCCGTGTGCGAGATCCTCATCATCCGAGCGGTGCATCGGGCTTACCTTTCCTTGTGCCGACGGTTGCGGCTTCCTTACAGTTTTTAACGCAAAAGTTTTGTTGCGGCGTTTCCAATTCGCCCAGTCGGCGGCCGAATAGGCGATCAAAAGTAGCCTTACACCAGACGTTATAACCGCTGAGAGCGAAAAGCCAATACTTGGCAGCAGAATTCCTCTATCTCCCGGAGATGGAACCTCCGGCCAGCATCGCCCATAGGTTGACCCAAGGGTCGATGCGTTGGCCATTCGGCGGCTCAACTTCCGGCGACGATGCCGTGCCAACGTCACCGGCGCATGGCTCTTCACCCGCGAAACGCGAAATTCTAGTAGAGCCATTTCTACTTGACATCCGGCATTCGGCAACTTCAACTTGGCTCCGGTTGAGCCGTGAAGCTGGTGATGACAATTTTGAGAACAAAAGAGGGATCAAAAGAAGTGACGGGTTTGCTGTGTAATAGAAGAGTCAATCCAATAATTCGGTTGCTACATTGACTTGCGGGGCTCTTTGCTTCCATGTGTGCAGTAGCACCCGGTTGGGTGCATGGATTATCTGAGCCTGAATTCCATTTGGCGTGGCCCCGGATAGTGCATTGGGCCGACCGAAATGCTTGAGTGCGAGATTTGGCTCGCGTGCGCTTGTCGGGATATAGACCGGTCATCGCCGAGTGATAATCCGTTTACGCAAAGTCTACAGGGCGGGAAGAACGTGATGATTGTGATCCGGACTAGTGCGCGCCGACGCGGCGATCGGGCTCCTGGCTATCGTCGAGAGTGGCTGGCCATGGCACTCGTCCTCGTGCTGTTCGCTTGCGGGCCGCTGGCCGCGCAGCCGGTCGACCCGGTCGCCCGCGACGTAGCGACGGCGGTCGGCCTGAATTTCCGGATCTTCACGCACACCGAGGGCGAGACGCCGATCTTCGACTTCGACGGGGACGGCAAGAAGGACATCCTGCTGTCCTCGCACCACAAGGGCGATTGGCCGCTGATGCGCAACGTCGGCGGCAAGTTCAGGCCGTTCCTCACCCTGCCGTGGAACGACCGGCACGGCTGCGCCGCAGCAGATCTCGGCAGCCCCAGCGGCGACGGCCGTCCGGACGGACTGCCGGATCTCTTCTGCGTCACCGGCGCCTGCGGCGGCAATTGCACCAAGGAGTATCCCAACTCCCTGTTCCTGCAGACGCCCGAGCGGACCTTTGTCGACAAGGCCCGCGAATGGGGCGTGGCCGACGTCCACGGCCGCGGCCGGATTCCAGTGATCTTGGACTTCGATCGCGACGGCCTGAAGGACCTGGTGGCGTTGAATGCCGGGCCTTCGGCCAAGTTCCCGCCGGCCCTGAGCCGCCTTTACCGCAACACCGGGGGCGGCTTCGTCGAGATCACCGACACGCCGGTCAACACCGAGATTCGTGGCGAATGCGGCATGGCCGCCGACATCGATGGCGATGGCTGGACCGACCTGATCGTATGCTCGCGCATGTCGAGGAGCAGCGCCACGATGACGCTCAAGAACGTCAACGGCACCTTCGTCGACATCAGCTCCTCGACCGCCTATGCCGGAATCCAGAGCCGTGAACTCGACGTCCTGGACGTCAATGGTGATCGCAAGAACGACCTGCTGATCTTGGAGTTCACGCGCCTGTCGGTCTGGCTCAACGAGGGCGGTCAGCACCCGCGCATGAACTACAGCTTCCCGATCAACCAGGGCCGCGACATCGCGGCCGGCGACGTCAATCTGGACGGCCGGCCGGACATCTACATCGCGCAAGGTTCCAACGTGCGCTTTCGCGATTTCATGCTGATCAACGACGGCGACGGTACCAGCTTCCACACCATGGCGATCCCCCAGATCTACGAGGGGGAGAGCGATATCGTCACCGCCTTCACCAACTGGAAGGGCACGCGGCGCACCGCGTTCCTGGTCAGCAACTCGAAATGGGAGCTCGGGCCGGGCCCCTACCAGCTGATCGAGTTCAACGCCCCTTGAGGACGGCCGGTGCCACGTCCTCGCGACGGAGCCGGCTATCTGCCCACTGTCGAGGTGATCGCATGAACCGCTACTTGAAGGCGCTGCTGCGCCCGCTCGGCGCCGCACTCCTGACGTGCGCCGTGGCCGCATCCGCGCAGGCCGCGTCCGGGAACATATTGCTGCTGATTGCCGACGATTTTGGCATCGACGTCGCCGGGTTCTACCCGCGGGGCTATCGGCTGGATACGACGCCGCCGGCGCCGCCAACCCCGAACCTGGCGGCATTGGCAGGAGCCGGCGTCCAGTTCACCCGTTTCTGGGCCGCCCCCTTGTGCTCGCCGGCCCGTGCCGAGATCCTCACCGGCCGCTACGGCTTCCGGACCGGGATCGGAACGGCCAAGACCAGCGGCCTGCCGGAACTGCAGCTGAGCGAGCTGATCCTGCCGGAGCTGTTCCAGCAGGCGGCGCCCACATACCTGCTGGCGCATGTCGGCAAGTGGCACGTGTCCAGCGGCGATCTCGATCCCAACACGCACGGCTGGCCGCACTATTCCGGCCCCACGCCGACGCTCGGCCGCATCAACAACTTCTACCGCTGGCCCAAGGTCGTGAACGGCGTGGCCAGCACGTCGACCGTCTACGCCACCACCGACCAGGTCAACGACGCGATCAAGGTGATCGATCAGGCGACGGCGGCGGCCAAGCCCTACTTCCTGTGGGTCGGCTTCAACGCACCCCACAATCCTTTCCACAAGCCGCCGAACGAGTTGCACAGTCGGGACGAGCTGCCGACCAGTGGTGCTCCTATACGGAGCTACTACGAGGCGATGGTGGAAGCGCTGGACACCGAGATCGGCCGTCTCCTGACCCATGTCGACCTCGCCACCACCACCGTGATCTTCGTCGGCGACAACGGGACGCCGAGCGGGGTGGTGGCCAAGCCCTACAACATGCAGAAGGCCAAGGGCACGATGTACGAAGGCGGCATCGCCGTGCCGCTGCTGATCGCCGGCGAGGGCGTGGTCAATCCGGGGCGAGTGGTGAACAACCCCGCGACCCTGGTCGACCTGTTTCCCACCATCTTGGAGCTGGGCGGGATCAACCTCGCCAGTGCCCTGCCGGCCGGCCTGAAGACCGACGGCGTCACGCTCCGGCCGTTCCTCAGGGCCACGGCGCATCCAAACCCGCGCACCTGGCTGTTCGCCGAGCGCTTCACCATGACCTACGACGGGGACTGGCAGCGGGCCGTCTACGAGGGCGGCTACAAGCTGATTGAGCGCTACGACGGGACGCGGGAGTTCTACAACACCAATGGGACGCCGCTGGAGAAGACCAACATGCTGAATCGGAGCCTGACCCCGTTCGAGTCCACGCGGCTGACCCGACTTGACCAGCGGCTGGATGCCATCATCCAGTCGCGCTAGGGGACGATCAGGCGGGCGGCACGACGGCGTGGATCGTGCCGCCGAGGTCGACGACGTAGAGCTCGCCGCCGCGGTTCTCGCCGAACGACACGATACTCAGGTCGGTCTCGAGCAGCCTGGTGATCACGCCGTTCTGCAGGCCGAAGATCTCGCCGGTGCAGAAGTCCGCGAACAGGTACGTGCCCTGGAGCGCCGGGATAGCACCGCCGCGATAGACGTAGCCGCCGGTGATCGAGCAGCGGCCCTCGCTGTGGTCGTAGACCGCGAGCGGCGGCTGCAGGCCCGTCGGGTCGCAGCCGAGCGCCGTCTGGTAGCACCGCTCGCCCTCGAAGCGCGGCCAACCGTGATTGGTGCCGAGACCGACGACGCCGATCTCCTCGCGCGCTTCCTGGCCGACATCGCCGACAAAGATCTGGCCGGTGAGCCGGTCGAAGGAGAACCGCCACGGGTTGCGGAAGCCGAGCGCGAAGATCTCGCGCCGCCCGCCGCCGCGCGCGAACGGGTTGGTCGCGGGGATGGCGTAGGGCTGCGCTCCGTCGACGCCGATCCGCAGGATCTTGCCGAGCAGGCTGCCACGGTTCTGGGCGAGGCCCAGGGGATCGCCAGCGCCGCCGCCGTCGCCGGTGGCGATGAACAGGCCGCCGCCCGGGCCGAACGCCATCATCCCGCCATTGTGGTTGCTGAAGGGCTGGCCGATCGCGAGCAGACGCCGCTCGCCCGAGAGCACGGAGCGCCGATCCTCGGTGGCGCGCAGCTCGGCGATCACCGTGGCGCCGTCCGGCTCGCGCGTATAGTTCACGAACAGCCGCCCGTTGGCGGCGAACTGGGGATGGAAGGCGAGGCCGAGCAGGCCCCGCTCCCCGCCGTCGAGCACGCGTGTGGTGATGTCCAGGAACGGCTTGGGGGCCAGCACGCCGCGCGCCCAGACCCGTACCCTGCCGGCCTGCTCGACGATGAACAGCCGGCCGCTACCGTCATTGGCGGTGGTGACGTAGATCGGCCTATCCAGCCCGGCGGTCACCAGCGGCGCCAGGGCGATGGTGGTCTGGGCTCGGCCCGGCGTCGGCAGCAGGGCTGCGACGCAGGCCAGGAACGCCGCTCCGAGCAGGCGGCAGGCAGCGACAGTCATCGGGTTTCCTTTGCGGCACCGATGGCGTCGGGCGACTGCCCGTGAGCCGAGGGCGCGTTGGGGGTAGCAAGCCGTATGCGCGCGGGCGTGGCTGTGACATCGCGCACAGCACCCCATCTTGTGGCCCGGGCCGGGTCTGGGGCACCACGGGCCGTCGCCGGCGTTAGCGACCGACAGCTTGGCTGGAGCAGCATGTTCGACTGGATCGTCAATCTCGTCTCGCAGACCGGCTATGCCGGGATTGCCATCCTGATGCTGGCGGAGAACGTGTTTCCGCCGGTACCTTCCGAACTGATCATGCCGCTGGCCGGTTTCGCCGCCGCGCGCGGCGAGCTCGGCTTTTTCGGGGTGGTGCTCGCCGGCACGGCCGGTTCGCTCGCCGGTGCCCTATTCTGGTACGAGATCGGCCGACGCGTCGGCGTCGAGCGCCTGCGGCGCTGGACGGGGCGGCACGGCCGCTGGCTCACCATGTCGCCGGACGAGCTGGACCGGGCGATTGACTGGTTTCGCCGCCATGCCGGGCGCTCGGTTCTGCTGGGTCGCCTGGTACCGGCCGTGCGCACGCTGATCTCGGTGCCCGCCGGCGTGGCCGGCATGAAGCTGCCGGTGTTCCTGGCCTGGACCTCGGTCGGGACCGCCATCTGGACCACGTTCCTCGCGGGCATGGGCTATCTGCTCGAGGGCGGCTACCAGCAGGTGGCCGACTGGCTGAACCCGGTCAGCAACCTCGTCGTTGCCGCCCTGGTCCTGGGCTACCTCTACCGCGTCGTCACCTTCCGGCCGCAGCCGGCGGCCTGATCGGCGCCGGCTGCCGTGCCGCTTGCACCCGGCGCCCCGGTCGGCGATTGCTGCCGGCCAGAGGGGGGACCGCCATGCCGAAGGCCTTGAACTTCAAGCAGGAGCTGGTCGGCTGCTTCGGCCAGCCGGTGGCCGAGAACCCGACCCAGGCCATGGTCGAGGCGGCCTTCCGCCATCACGGCCTGGACTGGCGCTATCTGACCATCGAGGTTGCCCCGGCGGACCTCGCGACGGCTGTCGCCGGCACGCGGGCCATGGGTTTTCGCGGCTTCAACTGCACGATCCCGCACAAGCTGGCCGTCATCCCGCACCTCGACGGGCTCGGCGAGTCGGCAGCACTCATGGGTGCGGTGAACTGCGTCGTCGCGCGTGACGGCCGGCTGATCGGCGAGAACACCGATGGCAAGGGCTTCGTCACCGGCGTGCGCCGCCTCGCCGACCCCGCCGGCATGCGCATGGTCCTGCTCGGTGCCGGCGGTGCCGCCCGGGCGATCGCGGTCGAGATGGCGCTCGTCGGCGTGCGCGAGATCACGGTGGTCAGCCGCGACTTGGCGCAGGGCAGGGGCCTCGTCGACCTGCTCAATGGCAAGGTGCGCGCCGCCGCCGGTGGTGGGCTGGCCGCTGCCCATGTCGCGTGGCAGGGCGACCATGTGGTGGCAGAGGGCACCGACATCGTCGTCAACGCCACCCAGGTCGGGCTCTACCCCGATGTCGACGCCAGGCTGGCGCTCGACGTCGCGAGCCTGCGGCCCGGGATGATCGCCGTCGACGTCATCCCCAACCCGCCGCGTACCCGGTTCGTGCGGGATGCCGAATCACGCGGCTGCCGCGTGATCGACGGGCTCGCCATGCTGGTCGGCCAGGGCCGGATCGGCATCGAGTACTGGACCGGGATCGATCCGGACGAAGGCGTGATGCGTGCGGCCCTGGAAGCGGTGTTCGCACCGTGACCGGCCCCGAGATCGGGGTGGCGCTGGCCGCCTACGGGGCGGCCAGCCGCGTCTTCCACGCCCCGCTGCTGCAGGCGATCCCGGGCATGGTGCTGCGCACCGTGGTCACGCGCCGTCCCGACGAGGTGCGCGCGGCGTTGCCGGGGGTGCTGGCCGTGCCGGACTTCGCCGCTGTCTGCGCCGATCCCGCGATCGACCTCGTGGTCATCCCCACGCCCAACGCCACCCACGCACCGCTGGCCGCCCAGGCGCTGTCAGCCGGCAAGCATGTCGTGGTCGACAAGCCGTTCACGCTGACCGTCGCCGAAGCCGAGGCCCTGCAGGCGCAGGCGCGCGCCGCCGGCCGGCTGCTGTCCGTGTTCCAGAACCGGCGCTGGGATTCCGACTTCCTCACCCTGCGCCACCTGCTCGGCACCGACGCGGTCGGGGTGCCCGTGCACCTCGAATCCCATTTCGACCGCTTCCGTCCCCAGGTGCCGGACCGCTGGCGCGACCGGGCCGGCCCGGGTGCTGGCCTGTGGTACGACCTGGGCCCGCACCTGATCGACCAGGCCGTGCAGCTGTTCGGCCCGCCGCGCGCGGTGTTCGTCGACCTGGCCGCGCAGCGCGACGGCGCCACCGCCGACGACTGGTTCCACGCGCTGCTGCGCTACGACCGCCTGCGCGTCGTGCTCCACGCCACCGCGCTCGCCGCGGCGCCGTCACCGCGCTTCGTCCTGCACGGGACCGGCGGCAGCTGGGTCAAGCATGGCCTCGACACCCAGGAGGAGGCGCTCAAGGCCGGAGCCCTGCCGGGCGGCCCCGGCTGGGGCGACGATCCCAGTCCCGGCCGGCTGACCACTGCCGCGGGCGAGGTGGCGACACCGGGCGTGCCGGGCGACTATCGGCAGTACTACCTTGCCGTCCGCGACGCGATCGTCGGCGGCGGCACGAATCCGGTGACGCCGGCCGACGCACTGACGGTGATGCGCGTGATCGAGCTCGGCCGGCGCAGCCACGAGACCCGGCGCGAGCTGGCGCTCGATCCGGGCTAGGACCCCGCGGCGCGGGCCTCGATCTCCTCGCCCACCGTCTGGCTGAAGCGGGACAGGGCGCGCCCCAGTGCCGCCACCCGGGCGTCCCAGGACGCGGGGTCGTCGGCTGGCATGGCGATCCGCTCCCGGCCGGTGGCGACGAAGCGCTCCTCCACGCCGGCGAGCAGGGTCCAGCGCGCATCCAGCACCATGATGCCGGCCTGGTCGCCGTCGAACCGCTGGACGTCGAGGGCGAGGCGGAAGTCCGGGGCCAGATCGCGCCGTGCTGGTGTCTCCAGCACACGGTCGGGCCCGAGGCGATCGCCCAGCGCGTCGACGACGTAGCGCGTGATCATGCTGGTCACCGGCTCGGCCCAGGTCCGCAGCTCGGCGAAGGCGACCTGGTCCGGCGCCACGCGCGAGACGAGCTGCGCCCGGTCGAGATAGGGGGCCACCGTCGCCTGGTCGACGAACACCACCGGACCGACGGCGCGCGCCGAGGCGGCGGAGGGCTGGGGACTCAGCAGGTAGAAGCGCGCAGGCTCGCCCGGGCCGCACGCCGCCAGCCCCAGGAGCAGGATCAGGCCCATGGCCCGCATGGTCATGGCGGCGGTCCGTCGCGCCGGCCCCGGACCAGCACGTCCGGCTGGCGCTGCAGCAGGTCCAGGACCTGCCGCAGGGCCCGTGTGGCGCCCGTGACCTCGCGCAGGAGCGCCTGCAGGTCCGCCTGGAAGGTCGAGCGGCTGCCGAAGGTGGCATCCACGGCCGCGATGGTCCGCCTCGCGTCGACGACGGCCCGGCCCGCCTCGTCGGTGGCGGCTACCGCGCTCGTGAGCAGCGGCCCGCTTCGTGCCTCCAGCCGGGCCGGCAGGTCGCGCAGCTCGGCCGACAGTGCGGTCAGGTTGGCAAGCGTCTCGACCGCGGCGGGGCCGGCCGTGTCGGCGGTGCGGGTCAGGCTGGCGATCAGCGGATCCGCGCGCTGGGCCAGATCGCTGGCGGTGGCACGCAGCTCGCCCGCGGCCCCGGCGAGGTCGACCAGCGCCTGGCGCAGTTCGGGCGCGGTGACCAGCTCGTGCACGGCGGCGAGCATCGCTTCCAGCCGTTGCGCCAGCCGATCCACCGGCAGCGCGCCAAGCTCGGCGAGCAACCGCTCCAGCGTGGCCGACATCGCCTCGAGCCTGGTGGGTACGGTCGGAATCAGCGGCACCGGCCCGTCGCCGAGGGTCGCCGGTACCGCGTCGGGCACGATGTCCAGCGCGATCTGCCGCTGCGAGGCCAGGATGCTGGCGCTGGCCAGCTGAGCGCGCAGGCCGCGGGCCACCAGGGTCGCCATCGCTGCCCGCACCTCTGCGTCCGTTTCCGGACGGCGGCCGTCCACGACCACGCTGCCCGGCACGATGTCGAGGGTGACCGGCACGTCGAGGCGCCCGGCAACACTGTCGAAGGTCAAGGAGATCTCGCGCACGGTCCCGACCCGCAGACCACGAATGGTGACCGGCGCGCCGACGGTAAGACCCTGGACGTCGCCGGCAAAGCGCACCGCGAACGCGCTTCCCGCCGGCGCCTCGCCATCGGCCGGACGGGCCAGCAGATCGAGCAGCGGTGCCAGCCGTTCGGCGGCCAGCGCCCGGACGCGCACCTCTGTCGCTGCATCGTCCTGTGCCGATGCCGATCCGACGCCCACAACCAGCAGCCATGCCGCCACGAGGTGGCACGCCCGTCCCGTTCTCCGGGCCATCCGATAGCCGTCGATGTCGTCACGCCCCTCGCCGGTTCGCTGCGCTCAGCTTGCCCTACGGATTCCGTCGCGCCCAGGGAGATTCCACCGGCGATCCGAGCGGTAGCTGCACAATTCCTGGTCAATCGGCGAAAACTGCCCAAGCGACAGGCAGAAGCTGGCGCGGCATGCTCACGCAGCCCGCCTGCCGTGGCTGGCACGGAAATCGCTGCCTTGCATGCACAACGATAACGCTCCCTGCATGAGGTACCCGATGCGCCTGAAATACAGCTCGCTGACCGCCATGGGTCTGCTCGCGGCACTGTCGCTGACGGCAGGCAAGGCGCTGGCGGCCGACGACACGGTCAAGGTGGGCATCCTGCACTCGCTTTCCGGCACGATGGCGATCAGCGAGACGACCTTGAAGGACGTCATGCTGATGCTCATCGAGGAGCAGAACAAGAAGGGCGGCGTCCTCGGCAAGCAGATCGAGGCCGTCGTGGTCGATCCGGCCTCGAACTGGCCGCTGTTCGCCGAGAAGGCGCGCGAGCTGATCGAGAAGGACAAGGTCGCGGCCGTGTTCGGCTGCTGGACCTCGGTCAGCCGCAAGTCCGTGCTGCCGGTGTTCGAGGAGCTCAACAACATCCTGTTCTACCCCGTCCAGTACGAGGGCGAGGAGAGCAGCAAGAACGTGTTCTACACCGGTGCCGCGCCGAACCAGCAGGCGATCCCGGCCGTCGACTACCTGATGAACGACGAGGGCGTCGAGCGCTGGGTGCTCGCCGGCACCGACTACGTCTACCCCCGCACCACCAACAAGATCCTCGAGGCCTACCTGCAGCAGAAGGGTGTGGCGCCTGAGGACATCATGATCAACTACACGCCGTTCGGTCATTCCGACTGGCAGACGATCGTGTCCGACATCAAGGCGTTCGGCTCGGCCGGCAAGAAGACCGCCGTCGTCTCGACCATCAACGGCGACGCCAACGTGCCGTTCTACAAGGAGCTGGGCAACCAGGGCGTCAAGGCGACCGACATCCCGGTCGTGGCGTTCTCGGTCGGCGAGGAGGAGCTGGCGGGCCTCGACACCGCACCGCTGCTCGGCCATCTCGCCGCCTGGAACTACTTCCAGAGCGTCGACACGCCCGAGAACGCCGAGTTCATCGCCAAGTGGAAGGAGTTCATCAAGAACGACAAGCGGGTCACCAACGACCCGATGGAAGCCCACTATATCGGCTTCAACATGTGGGTCGAGGCGGTCGAGAAGGCCGGCACCACCGACCCCGACGGCGGTGATCGACGCGATGATCGGCGTGGCCGTGCCGAACCTGACCGGCGGCTTCTCGGCGATGATGCCGAACCACCACATCACCAAGCCCGTCCTGATCGGCGAGATCCAGGCCGACGGCCAGTTCAACACCGTCTGGGAGACGTCCGGCCTGGTGGTGGGCGACGAGTGGTCGGACTATCTCGAGGGTTCCAAGGACCTGATCTCCGATTGGCGCGCGCCGATGTCGTGCGGCAACTTCAACGTCAAGACCGGCAAGTGCGGCGGTACCGGCGGCAGCTGACACCCGCCTGACCTGAACGAACCGAGTGCCGGGGCGGCGGCTTGCTGCCGTCCCCGGCACGCCTCGCGATCGGGTAGCCCGTGCGCATGCGTCGAATTCTCGCCGTCCTGATGTGCCTGTTCGGCCTCGTCACCGCGGCTGCGGCGCAGCCGATCGACGAGCCGTTGGCGAAGTTCGCGTCGACCAAGTTCGACGACATCGAGGCCGGCATCACCGGGCTTGCCGGCAGCGGCAATCCGCGTGCGACCGCGATCCTCGACGCACTGGGTGCCGGCAACCTCGTGGTCCAGCCGGCGCAGCGCCGCGCCTACATCAAGGCCGCGGATGGCAGCCTGCTCGACGCCGCAACTGGCGACGCGGCGCCCGCCGACCTCGTCCCGTCCGCGCTGAAGCCCGTGCGGGTCAACAACCGGATCCGCCGGGCGATCGAGGCGGCGCTGGGCGGCCTGACGCTGATGAGCCCCGATCCTGCCCGCCGCCTCGAGGCGGCGCAGGCCGTCTTCCGCTCGCGCGATGCCGCCGCGCTGCCGCTCCTGGAGCAGGCGCTGGCGGCGGAGCAGGATGAGGCGATCAAGGAGGTCCTGGCCGAGGCCCGGGCCGCGATCCTCCTGCCCATGCCGAGTGCGGCCGAGCCGGTCCGCCTCGCCGCCGTGGAGACGCTGAACGCCCGCGGCGATCGCGACGCGTTGGCCATCCTCGCTGCCGTGCCGGCCACCGCACCCGACAATGTCCGCGCCGCCGCCGCTGCCGCCGCGGAAGCGATCGAGCGCAATCTCGAGCATCGTCTCCGCCGCGCAGAACGTCGTCTACGGCATCAGCCTGGGCTCGGTCCTGCTGCTCGCCGCCATCGGCCTCGCCATCACGTTCGGCGTGATGGGCGTCATCAACATGGCGCACGGCGAGATGGTCATGCTGGGTGCGTACACGACCTTCGTCATCCAGGAATTCTGCCGTACCAGCTTCCCGGCGGGCCTCGAATTGTCGCTGATCGTGGCGGTGCCCGCGGCCTTCCTGGTATCGGGGTCCATGGGCGTGCTGATCGAGCGCACCGTGATCCGGCGCCTCTATGGCCGCCCGCTCGAGACCCTGCTCGCCACCTGGGGCGTCTCGCTGATCCTGCAGCAGCTGGTCCGCAACATCTTCGGACCCAACAACCGCGAGGTCTCCACGCCGTCGTGGATGAGCGGGTCGGTCGACCTTGGCGCCGGCTTCACCATCACCGACAGCCGGCTGGCGATCATCATCTTCTGCCTCGTGGTGTTCGCGGCCTTGCTCGCCGTGATCCGGCTCACCCGGTTCGGCCTGGAGATGCGCGCGGTCACCCAGAACCGGCGCATGGCCGCGGCCATGGGCATCCGCACCAGCTGGGTCGACGCGATGACCTTCGGCCTGGGCTCGGGCGTGGCCGGGATCGCCGGGGTCGCCCTCTCGCAGATCGACAATGTCAGCCCCAACCTCGGCCAGAGCTACATCATCGACAGCTTCATGGTCGTGGTGTTCGGCGGCGTCGGCAATCTCTGGGGCACCTTCACCGGCGCCTTCACCCTGGGCATCGTCAACAAGCTGCTCGAGCCCACGGTCGGTGCGGTGCTCGGCAAGATCCTGGTCCTGGTGGCCATCATCCTCTTCATCCAGAAGCGGCCGCGGGGCCTGTTCGCCCTCAAGGGCCGGGCCGTGGAGGCCTGATGCTCCGATCGTTCCCCGCCTCGACCTACGTGGTCGTGCCGCTGCTGCTCGCGGTGGCCGTCCTGGTACCCTTCTTGAACCTGGCGACCGACCCGTCGAGCCCCTGGCACGTGCCGACCTACGTGGTGAGCCTCACCGGCAAGTATCTCTGCTACGCCATCCTCGCCCTGAGCCTGGACCTGGTCTGGGGCTATTGCGGCATCCTGAGCCTCGGCCACGGCGCCTTCTTCGCGCTCGGCGGCTACGCCATGGGCATGTACCTCATGCGCCAGATCGGCGACCGAGGTGTCTACGCCAACCCCGACCTGCCGGACTTCATGGTGTTCCTGAACTGGCAGGAACTGCCCTGGTACTGGCACGGCTTCGACATGTTCTGGTTCGCCGCCCTGATGGTGGTGCTGGTGCCGGGTGCGCTGGCCTTCGTCTTCGGCTGGTTCGCCTTCCGCAGCCGCGTCACCGGCGTCTACCTCTCGATCATCACCCAGGCCCTGACTTTCGCGCTCCTGCTCGCGTTCTTCCGCAACGACATGGGCTTCGGCGGCAACAACGGCCTCACCGACTTCAAGGACATCCTGGGCTTCGACATCCAGGCCGATGGCACCCGCGCCGGCCTGTTCGCGGCCACGGCCATAGCGCTGGCGCTGGGCTTCGCGGCCTGCGCCTACATCGTGGGCTCGCGCACCGGCAAGGTGCTGGTCGCCATCCGCGACGCCGAGAGCCGCACCCGGTTCTGCGGCTACCGCGTCGAGCACTACAAGCTGTTCGTCTGGACCTTCTCGGCCATGCTCGCCGGCATCGGCGGCGCTCTCTACGTGCCGCAGGCCGGCATCATCAATCCCGGGGAGTTCGCGCCGGCCAACTCGATCGAGGCCGTCATCTGGGTCGCCTTCGGCGGGCGCGGCACGCTTTGGGGTGCCATCGTCGGCGGTGTGGGCGTCAACGCGATCAAGTCCTGGCTCACCGGCAGCTTTCCCGAGCTCTGGCTCTACGCGCTCGGCGTGTTGTTCATCGCCACCACCCTGTTCCTGCCCAAGGGCGTGGCCGGACTGCTGAGTGCGATCTGGGCCAAGCGTCGTGCGCCGACGCCCTCGGCACCTGCGCTCGCGGCTCGCGAGGGGGTCAAGGGATGAGCGTCGTCACCGAGACGGTCCACGACGGGCGGGCCCCCGGCACCATCCTCTATCTCGACGGCGTGTCGGTCACCTTCGACGGCTTCAGGGCGCTCAACAACCTGTCGCTCTACCTCGACAAGGGCGAGATGCGGGCGATCATCGGCCCGAACGGTGCCGGCAAGACCACGATGATGGACGTCATCACCGGCAAGACCCGCCCCGACAAGGGCACGGTGCTGTTCCGCGAGGACATCGACCTCACCCGCCACGACGAGTCGGACATCGCCCGGCTCGGCATCGGGCGGAAGTTCCAAAAGCCCACCGTGTTCGAGAGCCACGACGTCTGGACCAACCTGGAGCTCGCGCTCAAGGGCGAGCGCGATCTGTGGCGTTCCCTGCTCTTCGGCCTGTCGGCCGAGCAGCGCGGCCGGATCGACCAGGTGCTGTCGATCGTGCGGCTCAAGGATTCCGCCAAGCGCCTCGCCGGCGAGCTCAGCCACGGCCAGAAGCAGTGGCTGGAGATCGGCATGCTCCTGGTCCAGGATCCCGAGCTGCTGCTGGTCGACGAGCCCGTGGCCGGGATGACCGACGCCGAGACCGAGAGCACGGGCGAACTGCTGCGCGAGATCAACAAGAGCCACTCCGTGGTCGTGGTCGAGCACGACATGGAGTTCGTACGCGGCCTCGAGTCGAAGGTGACCGTGCTCCACGAGGGCTCGGTTCTGGCCGAGGGCTCGCTCGAGCAGGTCCAGAACGACCAGCGCGTCATCGAAGTCTATCTGGGGCGCTGAGCATGCTGCGCGTCGACGGCATCGACCTCCACTATGGCGCCAGCCAGGCCCTGTGGCGCGTCTCGCTGACCGCGGTGGTCGGCGAGATCACCTGCGTCCTCGGTCGCAACGGCGTCGGCAAGACCAGCACGCTGCGCGCGGTGGTCGGCCAGGTGCGTCCGTCGGCGGGTCGCATCGAGTGGGACGGCCAGGACATCACCAACCTGTCCACGGTCGAGCGCGCCCGGCGCGGGATCGCGCTGGTGCCGCAGGGCCGCGAGATCTTCCCGCTGCTGACCGTCGAGGAGAACCTGCAGACCGGCTTCGGTGCGGTGCCGCGCAGCGAGCGCCACATCCCCGAGCACATCTTCGAGCTGTTCCCGATCCTCAAGACCATGCTGCGCCGCAAGGGCGGCGATCTCTCCGGCGGCCAGCAGCAGCAGCTGGCGATCGGCCGCGCGCTCATCATGCGCCCCAAGCTCCTGGTGCTGGACGAGCCCACCGAAGGCATCCAGCCCTCGATCATCAAGGACATCGGGCGCGTGCTCGAGCTGCTGCGCTCGCAGGGGCAGATGGCCATCCTGCTGGTCGAGCAGTATCTCGACTTCGCGCGTGCCCTTGCCGACCGGCTGGCGGTGATGGACCGGGGCCAGGTTGTCCTGTCGGGACGGCCCGACGAGCTCGATGACCAGGATGTTCGCCGCTATCTCACCGTTTGACGGCCCAGCCTTCGGCGCGCCCTTACCCGAGGCGTCGGGAGCGCGCGCGCTGGGCGAAGCCCGTGTGGACCTCGCCTTCGCCTTTCGCGACGGTGCTACCCGCGTCGCCGGGCTCTACCAGAAGACACCGATGCGTGCGTTCTTCCCGCGCCACGAATGCGGCGCCCTGGCCGTGGCCGCCCTGGCCAATGTCGGCGGCGGCCTGGTCGGCGGCGACCGGACGGAGGTGCGGGTGCGGATCGGCACCGGTGCGGCCGCGCTGGTGACCAGCCAGGCCGCCGAGAAGGTCTACCGCTCCACCGGTGCGGACTGCCATGTCTCCACGCGGCTCGAAGTCGCCGCCGGCGGCTGGTGCGAATGGTGCCCGCAGGAAACGATCCTGTTCGACCGCTCGCGCCTGCGCCGCGTGCTGCGACTGGACCTCGGCGCCGGGGCGCGCGCCATGCTCGGTGAAACCGTGGTGCTCGGGCGGCTCGCCTCCGGCGAGCGCACGAGCCTGGGTCTCCTGCAGGATCGGATCGACGTGTACCGGGGGCCGACCCTGGCCTGGACCGACCGTCTCCGCCTCGACGGCAGCTATGCCGGCCTTTTGGCGGCGGCCGCCGGCCTGGGCGGCGCCACGGCGTTGGCGACCTTTGTCTATGCCGCTGCCGATGCCGCCGATTTCCTCGAGCCGGCCCGCGACCTCCTGACCGCCGAAGGCGTCCGCGCCGGTCTGAGCGTCGTCAACGGGCTGCTGATCGGCCGCTTTCTGGCCGAGGATCCCCTTGCGCTGCGCCGTGCCTTCGCGCTGTTCTGGACCCGGTTCCGCGCAGCCGCCGCGGGCCTTCCGCCCGTGCTGCCGCGCCTTTGGCATGTCTGAGGAAACGCCATGCATCTGACCCCGCGCGAGAAGGACAAGCTCCTGATCGCCATGGCCGCCCAGGTCGCCCGCCGCCGCCTGGAGCGCGGCGTGAAGCTCAATCACCCCGAGGCCGTGGCGCTCATCAGCGATTTCGTGGTCGAGGGCGCGCGCGACGGCCGGACCGTGGCCGAACTCATGGCTGCCGGTGCGGAGGTCCTGACCCGTGCCCAGGTCATGGACGGCGTGCCGGAGATGATCCACGAGGTCCAGGTCGAGGCCACCTTCCCCGACGGCACCAAGCTGGTGACGGTGCATGTGCCCATTCGGTGAGGGCCGGCTGGATACCGCTTTCGGCACGTGGTGCGTGCCGGTTCCGTCGTCCCAGCTCAGAAACTCGTCCGCCGGTATCCGCGTGACCGACGGCTCGGCAGTAGCGCGCTCCGTCCACTTGCGCCGGCATAATAAAGGAAAACGCCGATGATCCCAGGTGAGATCATGCCTGCCGCCGGCGAGATCGAGCTCAACGCCGGGCGGCCGACCGTCACGCTGACAGTCGCCAACACCGGCGACCGCCCGATCCAGGTGGGCTCGCACTACCATTTCTTCGAGACCAACGAGGCGCTGGCGTTCGATCGCCCGCAGGCGCGCGGCATGCGCCTGAACATTCCCGCCGGCACCGCGGTGCGCTTCGAGCCCGGTCAGACGCGCGAGGTCGTGCTCGTGGCCTATGGCGGGAGTCGCAAGGTCTACGGCTTCAACCAGAAGATCATGGGAGCGCTGTGATGGCCTTCCGCATGTCGCGCACGGCCTACGCTCACATGTACGGGCCGACGGTCGGTGACAAGGTTCGCCTCGCCGATACCGACCTCGTCATCGAGGTCGAGGAGGACCGCACGGTCTACGGCGAGGAGGTCAAGTTCGGCGGTGGCAAGGTGATCCGCGACGGCATGGGGCAGGGCCAGGAGTCCCGGGCCGCCGGTGCGGTCGACACGGTCATCACCAATGCGCTGATCCTCGACCATTGGGGCATCGTCAAGGCCGACATCGGCATCAGGGACGGTCGCATCGTCGCCATCGGCAAGGCCGGCAACCCCGAGACCCAGGCCGGCGTGGACATCGTGATCGGCCCCGGCACCGAGGCGATCGCCGGGGAGGGCAAGATCGTCACCGCCGGCGGGATCGACGCCCATGTCCACCTGATCTGCCCGCAGATCCTCGACGAGGCGCTGATGTCGGGCCTCACCACCATCTTCGGCGGCGGCACCGGCCCCGCCGCCGGCACCAGTGCCACCACCTGCACGCCGGGCCCCTGGCACATCGGGCGGATGCTGCAGGCGGTGGAGGCATGGCCGCTCAACATCGGGCTTCTGGGCAAGGGCAATGCCAGCCTGCCCGAGGCATTGCGCGAGCAGATCATGGGCGGCGCCTGCGGCCTCAAGCTGCACGAGGACTGGGGGACCACGCCCGCCGCCATCGATTGCTGCCTCGCCGTCGCCGACGAGATGGATGTCCAGGTCGCCATCCACACCGACACGCTCAACGAGTTCGGGCTACCTCGAGAGCACCATCGCGGCGTTCAAGGGCCGCACCATCCACGCCTTCCACACCGAGGGTGCGGGCGGCGGCCACGCTCCCGACATCATCAAGGTGGTGGGCCTGTCCAACGTCCTGCCGTCCTCGACCAACCCGACCCGGCCCTACACGGTCAACACGGTCGACGAGCATCTCGACATGCTCATGGTCTGCCATCACCTCGACCCCTCGATCCCCGAGGACGTGGCCTTCGCCGAGAGCCGGATCCGCAAGGAGACCATCGCCGCGGAGGACATCCTCCACGACCTGGGTGCCATCTCGATGATGTCGTCGGACAGCCAGGCCATGGGCCGGGTCGGCGAGGTGATCATCCGCACCTGGCAGACCGCCCACAAGATGAAGGCCCAGCGCGGCCGCCTGCCGGAGGAGACCGGCGACAACGACAACTTCCGCGCCAAGCGCTACGTCGCCAAGTACACGATCAACCCGGCGATCGCCCAGGGCGTGGGCCACGTCGTGGGCTCGGTCGAGGTCGGCAAGCTGGCCGATCTGGTCGTCTGGTCGCCCGCCTTCTTCGGGGTCAAGCCGGACATGGTGATCAAGGGCGGCACCATCGCCGCCGCCCCCATGGGCGACCCCAACGCCTCCATCCCGACGCCGCAGCCGGTCCACTACCGCCCGATGTTCGGCAGCTTCGGCCGGTCGGCCGTCGCCAGTGCCGTGCACTTCGTCTCCGCCGCCGCGTTGGACAACGCCGTGCATCACAGCTTCGGCCTGCAGCGCGAACTCTGCGCGGTGAGGAACACCCGCGGCGGCATCGGCAAGTCCGCCATGGTCCACAATGGTGCCACGCCGGTGATGGAGGTCGACCCCGAGACCTACGAGGTCCGTGCCGACGGCGAGCTGCTCACCTGCGCCCCGGCTACGGTCCTGCCCATGGCCCAGCGCTACTTCCTGTTTTGAACCTGCTCAGGGTGGGCCCCCATGCCGCGCACCGAGACCAGTCTCCGCGACCGCGCCCGCCAGCCCCGGCGCGAGCCGACCGAGGCAGAGAAGCGCCTGTGGTCGATCCTGCGCGACCGCCAGCTCGACGGGGCCAATTTCCGCCGCCAGCACCCGATCCCACCCTATGTCGCCGACTTCGCTTGCCTGGACGCGCGGTTGGTACTCGAGATCGACGGGGGCCCGCGGGCCGGTGAAGTCGCGGCCTACCTGGAGCGCCAGGGCTGGCGGGTTCTTCAGCTCCGGTCGGCCGAGGTGCTGGGCGACCTCGAGGCGGTAGCACGCCGCGTCGCCGATGCCGTGGGCACGGAGCAACCGCCGGTCCCGGCCGTGGAGCCGCTGCCCCGGGCGACATCGCTCGCCGCGGCCGGCACCGCCGCCGCGACCGTCACGCTGGCCTACGACGATCGCCACCGCCGCCGCCTGCGCCTCGCGACCGACTGCGGCCGTGCCTTCCTGCTCGACCTCGCCGAGGCCCGGGTGCTGCGTGACGGCGACCTCCTGGCCCTCGACGATGGCAGCCTGGTCCAGGTCCGCGCCGCTCCCGAGGCGGTCCTCGACGTCACCGCCTCCGACCCGGTGGCCCTGGCCCGCATCGCCTGGCATCTCGGCAACCGCCACACGCCGACCCAGATCCTGCCCGGGCAGCTGCGGATCCGTGCGGACCACGTGCTGGAGCATCTGCTGGCCGATCATCTCGGAGCGGCGGTCACCGCCACCACGGCACCCTTCGACCCCGAAGGCGGCGCCTACGGTCATGGGCATGAGCACTGAGGCCGCCCTCTACCGCCTGCTCGCCTGGCTGTCGCCGGCCTACCCGGTCGGCGCCTACAGCTACAGCCACGGTCTGGAATGGGCGGTCGAATCCGGCCTCGTGCGCGATCGCGCCGGCCTCGAGAGCTGGCTCGACACCGTGCTGCGCCATGGCGGCGGCTGGCAGGACGCGGTGCTCCTCGCCCACGCCTACCGCGCCGTGACGGCTCGCGACGACGCGGCCTGGCAGGGATTGCGCGTCCTCGCCCAGGCCTGGGCGCCTACGGCCGAGCTGGCCCTGGAAACGCGCGGCCAAGGCGAGGCGTTCGCTGCCGCCAGCCTCGCCTCCTGGCCCGACCGCGAGGACCGCCTGCCGACGCTTCTCGCCGACGGCCCGGGTCTCACCTATCCCCTGGCGGTGGCTGCCGTCGCTGCCGCCCATGCCGTACCCTTGCCGCTGCTGCTGCCGGCCTACCTCCAGGCCTTCGCCGCCAACCTCGTCTCCGCTGCCGTCCGCGCCGTTCCGCTCGGCCAGACCGACGGGCAGCGCGCCCAGGCCGCTCTGGCGCCCGTCGTCGCCGAGGTGGCGGGGCTCGCCGCCGACTGCCCCCTGGACGAGCTCGGGACGGCCACCCTCATGGTCGACCTCTGCTCCATGCGTCACGAGACCCAGTACACGAGGCTGTTCCGCTCATGACTCCATCCCATGGCCCCCTGCGGGTCGGCATCGGTGGCCCGGTCGGCTCCGGCAAGACCATGCTGTGCGAGGTTCTGTGCAAGGCCATGCGCGACCGCTGGGACATGGCCGTGATCACCAACGACATCTACACCAAGGAGGACCAGCGTCTGCTCACCGTCGCTGGTGCGTTGCCGCCCGAGCGGATCATGGGCGTGGAAACGGGGGGCTGTCCGCACACCGCGATCCGCGAGGACGCCTCGATCAACCTCGCTGCCGTGCGCGACATGACCCGCCGCTTCCCGGACCTGGAGCTGCTGCTGATCGAGTCCGGCGGCGACAACCTCGCCGCCACCTTCAGCCCTGAGCTCGCCGACCTCACCATCTACGTCATCGACGTCGCCGGCGGTGAGAAGATCCCCCGGAAGGGCGGCCCCGGCATCACCCGATCCGATCTGTTGGTCATCAACAAGACCGACCTGGCACCCTTGGTCGGCGCGGACCTCGGCGTGATGGAGGCCGACACGCGGCGCATGCGCGGCGAGCGGCCCTACGTCATGGCAAACCTGCGTGGCGGGGTGGGCGTGCAGGAGGTGATCAGCTTCATCGCCCGTGCGGGCGGGCTGAAAGCGGCTGCGTAGACAGCGCCGAGCCCTCATGGACGAGATCACTCTGGTCCCGATCGGCGGTCGGTGCCGATCGCAGTGAAGGTTCGATCGAAACAGAGGGTGCAAGGACGCGCCGCCGGGACCCGCTAAGCCCCGTCGACCCGCTTGGCGAATCGGTCGAGGCGACACTGTGCCGCCTCGACCTCGCCCAGGCCCGGCTCGGTCGACCGGGCCGGCACAGCGCTAGATGGTGCGGCTGGTGGTGGAGTCGCCGTCCGTGCCGCGGGTCCAGTCGTCGATCTGGCGCTCGGCCTCGTCCTTGGCGATGCCGTAGCGTTCCTGGATCTTGCCTGCGAGCTCGTCGCGCTTGCCGGCGACCAGTTCCAGGTCGTCGTCGGTCAGCTTGCCCCACTGCTGGCGTGCCTTGCCCTGGAACTGCTTCCAGTTACCGGCGATGGTATCCCAGTTCATGCTTGGTCTCCTGACAAGATGGCCGGCCGCAGTGACCGGCTCTGCACAGAGAACCAACCCCGGCGGTCGAGGTTCCGGTCGGCAACCCGGCGCGCCCCGGCCCGTTCCATGGCCGACCCAGGTCGAGGAGCAGGAAATGGGCAGCCAGGAGACCATGCCGCGCCAGACGCAGGCGCACCAACCGGGACGTGAGGCGGAGATGCACCCGCGCCCCGACTATCAGCCGCGGTTCGCCGGCTCCGGCCGGCTGGACGGCAAGGTGGCGATCGTCACCGGCGGCGACAGCGGCATCGGCCGCGCGGTCGCCGTGCTGTTCGCGCGCGAGGGCGCGGACGTCGCCATCCTCTACAAGGACGAGAACGAGGATGCGGCCGAGACCGTCGAAGCCGTGCGCCGCGAGGGCCAGGAGTGCCTCGCGCTCGCCGGCGACATCGGCGAGCGAAGTCGTACTGCCAGACGGCGGTCGAGCAGATCTTCGACCATTTCGGCCGCATCGACGTGCTGGTGAACAATGCCGCCGAGCAGCACGAGCAGGAATCGATCACCGACATCAGCGAGCAGCAGCTGGTCCGCACCTTCCAGACCAACGTGTTCGGCTACTTCTACATGACCAAGGCGGTGCTGCCGCACCTGCGAGGAGGGTGCGGCCATCGTCAACACCACCTCGGTCACCGCCTACAAGGGCAGCGCGCAGCTGCTCGACTACGCCTCGACCCGCGGTGCCATCGTGGCCTTCACCCGCTCGCTGGCGCAGCAGCTGGCGGACCGCAAGATCCGGGTGAACGGCGTGGCGCCGGGCCCGATCTGGACGCCCTTGATTCCCGGCCAGCTTCGACGAGGAGCGGACCGCCCAGCACGGCGCCAGTGTCCCGCTGGGACGGCCGGGTCAGCCCAACGAGGTCGCACCCTGTCACCTGTTCCTGGCCTGCGAGGACGCCGTCCTACATGACCGGCCAGATCCTCCATCCCAACGGCGGCAGCATCGTCGGCGGCTGAGTCGGAGTCGGCCGGGAACCCCGGTGTCGCGGGCCGGGTTTGGCCACCGCTAGGCGCGGCCCGCCGCCGCATACCTCACTCCAGGAGACCGTGATGCCCGTGAAGTCCGTACAGGACCTGTTCGTGCAGGAGCTGCGCGACATCTACCATGCCGAGCGCCAGATCACCAAGGCGCTGCCACGGATGGTCAAGGCCGCGAGCAGCCCCGAGCTCAAGCAGGCGTTCGAGCTGCATCTCGAGCAGACCCGCGGCCAGATCGACCGCCTCGATCAGGTGTTCGAGCAGCTCGACCTGCCCAAGCGCGCCAAGAAGTGCGAAGCCATGGAGGGCCTGCTCGAGGAGGCCCGCTCGACCATGGAGGAGATCGAGGACGAGGGCGTGCTCGACGTCGGCATGATCATCGGCGCCCAGAAGGTCGAGCACTACGAGATTGCCGGCTATGGCAGCCTCGTGGCCCTGGCGCGGCAGCTCGGTCACGAAGATGTCGCTTCGCTCCTGGCCGAGACGTTGGACGAGGAGAAGGAAACCGACCAGAAGCTCAATCAGATCGCCCTGAGCCTGGTCAACCCGCAGGCCGCCGAGGATGCGGACGAGGCCGGTTCGGGCCAGGGCGCTCGCAAGCGTGTGCGGGCCCGCGCCTCGGCCTGACGATCTTGCTGGATCGAAGTCTGGGCGGCGCACCGTGTGCGCCGCCCAGACTCTGCCTGGCGCTCAGCGCAGGCTCAGCTTCTCGTTCTCGCCCATGTCCGGCTCGCGCCCGGTGATGTTGGCCCGAGCCACCTCCCACAGATAGCGCATGCTGCTGCTGGTCGAGTCCCAGTACTGGGCGCTGTCCGCCTCGACCTCGATCAGGGCAAGGTTGGGGTCGTCCAGGCCCTGCGGGAACCAGGCGCTGGCCATGGGGCTCCAGTAGCGGCGCATCAGCTCGCGGTCCGTGCTGATCCGCCCCCGTCCCGCGATCGAGACGTAGTTGTTGGCGGCAATGTCGGCGTAGGCGAGGTTGAGCTTGTCGAAGCGGTCGATCTCCTCGGTCTTGCCTGAGCGCTGGCGGGTGAAGAAGTAAAGCTTGCCGGCGAATTCCTCCTGATGTCCGTGCATCGGTCGGGCGTGCATCGCCTCGCCGTCCCAGCTGGTCATCATCGCCACCTTGATGTCCTTGATCATCGACCAGAGCTTGGCCAGGGCCTCCTCGGGCCGGGCCGGGTCCTCGGTCATGTGCGCCTCCTGTCGGGTTGCTCGGGGGCCGAACCCCCGCGGTGCGCCGTGGGTTCCGGCAGGCCGGCGCCTTGTGCCCGGCAAGGCCTGTGGCAAGCTCGCAACATGGTAAACGCGGCCGGTGGCGGGTCCGGACCATGGCCTTACCGGCAGAACCGCAGATTTCGTGGGCCCTCGGCCCGACCCGGTGTCCGCACCAAGTGCCGGGTTACAAACCGTAACTATTAGTGAGTTGGCGCTACTGCCCCGCCTCGCCATGTGTGCCTCGTGACAAGTTCGCCTGCTCCCCGATGCAGGCCTTTGCTCCGAGAGTGATGATGTCGTTGCGTTCCGCCACCGCCCTGCGCACTGCCAGCGCGCCCGAGCTAGCCCGGCTCCGCCCGGCGCGGCCGGCCGTGTTCGCGCCGGGTGCCGCACCGCGGGTGTGGGTCCTGTCCTCCCCGCGTGCCGGCGAGCGCACCCAGCTGATGGCCCTGGCCCAGGCGCTGGGATGTCCCTACGAGGTCAAGCAGATCGCGCACCGCCCGTTCGGTGCGGCGATCGAGCTGCTGGGCGGCGACCACCTGCTGGGTGTCGATCTCGAGCGCTCGGACTCGCTCGACGGTCCCTGGCCCGAGCTGGTTCTTCTGGCCCATCAGAGCAACGAGACGGTGGCGCGCTGGATCCGGCGGCAGTCGGGCGGTCGTACCCGTCTGGTCCTGCTCGGGCGGCCCTGGGCGCCGGTCGAGGAGTTCGACCTGGTGGTCACGACGCCGCAGTACGAGCTGGCCGAGGCCGCGAACGTCCTGCAGAACCTCCTGCCGCTGCACGGCGTCACCCCCGAGCGTCTGGCCGAGGCGGCCGCCAAGTGGGAGCCGCGGCTGGCCCATCTGCCGCGCCCCTTCGTCACCGTGATGGTCGGTGGCAGCAGCGGACCCTACGTGTTCGATGCCAAGGCGGCGGCCCGGCTCGGCCGTGAGGCCAGCGAGCTCGCGCACCGGCTCGGCGGCAGCGTCCTGGTTTCGACCAGCGCGCGCACCAAGCCCGCCGCGGTCGACGCCCTGTTCGCGGCGATCGACGCGCCGGCCTGCCTGCATCGCTGGGTCCCGGGCGACAGCCAGAACCCCTATTTCGGCTTCCTCGGGCTCGCCGACCGCATCATCGTGACCGCGGACAGCATCTCGATGATCGCCGAGGCCAGCGCCACCGGCAAGCCGGTCCAGATGTTCGACTTCGGCAGCGGGCATGTGCCGATGCGCGACGATACGGCGGTGGACCAGGATCAGCCCTTGCTGACCCGGCTGCGCGGCCGGTTGTACGAGCTCTACATGCAGCTGCCCCGCAGCCGTCTGAACCGCAGCCGGGACCTGCGCATCGTGCACCGGGCGCTGCTCGCCACGGGCCGGGTCACCTGGGCGGGCGACGAGACCGCGGTCGGATCGGTGCGGACGGTCGGCGACGAGATGACGCGTACGCTCAACCGGCTGCGCGGCCTACTCAGCTTCCCGCAGCGGGCTGCGCTTGCCGACGACGCCTCGTCCCAGACCGTGGCAGGCTTGGCCGTCGCCCAGGCCTGAGGTCTCGCCGGCGGCGGCGGTCCTCGCTCGGCTGCACGCCGGACAAAGCGGCGCCGCGCGGGGAGACAGGGGTGGCCAGCGGGAACATCAGCCTCGAGGCGGTCGCCGACAAGCCGGGCTTGCGCCGCTTCATCGGCCTGACCCGCTCCATCTACGCCGACGATCCGAACTGGGTGCAGCCGCTCACCTTCGAGCGGTTGGACCATCTCGACCCGGCCAAGAACCCGTTCATGCGGGCGATCGACGTCCGCTACTGGCTGGCGAGCCGTGATGGCACGCCGGTCGGGCGGATCAGCGCCCAGGTCAACCGCCGCCATCTCGAGCTGCACCGGGACGCCACCGGCCATTTCGGGTTCCTGGAGGCCGTCGACGACCCGGCGGTCTTCGCCGCGCTCGTCGGAACCGCCGAGGCGTGGCTGCGCGAGCGCGGCATGCGGCGCATCGCGGGGCCGTTCAGCCTGTCGATCAACGACGAGAGCGGGCTGCTGGTCGAGGGCTGGGACACGCCGCCCTCGATGATGATGGGCCATGCGCGCCCCTACTATCGCGGGCACCTGGAAGCGCTGGGCTACGTCAAGGCCAAGGACCTGATCGCGTACGACGTCGACGCCATGGTTACCTGGCCCGAGGCGACGCGGCGCCTGATCGCGCGCGCCGAGCGCATGCCCGGCCTGCGCATCCGTCCGCTCGACATGCGCCGCTACCGGGAGGAGATCCGGACCATCGTCGGCATCTTCAACGACGCCTGGTCCGACAATTGGGGCTTCATCCCCTTCGGCGAGGACGAGGCGGCCTACCTCGCCAAGTCGATCCGGCCCCTGGTCGGCCCCGACAGCTTCGCCATCGGTGAACTCGACGGCGAAGCCGTGGGCATGACGGTGACCCTGCCCAACCTGAACGAGGCCATCGCCGGTCTGGACGGGCGGCTCCTGCCCCTGGGCTGGCTGCGCGCGCTGTGGCGCCTGAAGGTGCGCGGCGTCACGAGCGGGCGCATGCCGCTGATGGGCATCGTCAAACGGCTCCAGGGCACCACGAAGGGAGCTGCCATCGCGCTCGGCATGATCGAGCGCATACGCCGCCACTACCGCAGCCTCGGCTACCGGCATGGCGAGCTGTCCTGGGTGCTCGAGGACAACCATGCGGTCCAGGCGGTGATCGCCGCCACCGGTGCTACGGCCTACAAGCGCTATCGGGTCTACGAGAAGGCGCTGGCATGATCGCGACACCTCCCGTGACGGCCCTGGTCCTCGCCGGCAGCCGCCATGGCGAGGCCGATCCCGTGGCCCGCTACCGGCAGGCGCCGGCCAAGTGCCTGGTCCGTGCCGGTGGCGTCCCGATGCTGGTGCGCGTGGTCACGACCCTGGCGGCCAGCCGTGGGGTTGGCCGCATCCTGGTCTCCGCCGATCGCGCCGCCCTCGTGGACGGATTGCCGGAGCTTGTCGCTCTGCGGGCGGAGGGGCGTCTGGCGGTCCTGGAAAGTGCGCCAAGCCTCAGTACGTCGGTCGCAGCCGCCTTCGCCGCGGCCGGTGCGCCGCTCCTGGTGACCACCGCCGACCACGCGCTCCTCGATCCCGCGATGGTCGGCCATTTCCTCGCCGCTGCGGAGCAGGCCTCGGCCGACATCGCGGTGGCGCTGGCCTCGGCCGCGGTGATCACGGCGGCCTATCCGGATACCAGACGCACCTACCTGCGCTTTCGCGACGGCGGCTACTCGGGGGCCAACCTCTTTCTGCTGCGCACCCCGGCGGCCGAGGGCGGGATCACCTTCTGGCAGCGGATCGAGCGCGACCGCAAGGCGCCCTGGCGGCTGGCACGGGCGTTCGGGCCGATGCTGCTCGCCGCCTATCTGCTGCGCGTGGCGAGCCTCGACCAGGCCATGCGGCTGGTGTCGCGCCGCCTGGGCCTGACGGTGGCCGCGATCGCGATGCCGATGGCCGAGGCCTCGATCGACGTCGACAAGCCGGCGGATCTGGACCTGGTGGAGCGCATCCTGGCCCGACGCGAGCGCGGCGGGGTGCCGGCATGACCGGCATGCGGATCGCCGTGGTGAGCAACCCGCTGAGCCAGCGCAATCGCGCGGGCCTGGAACGGATCGAGGCGGTGCTGGCGGGCCGTCCGGACATCCGCCACGTCCGGTTCGAGCCGGGGATGGACCTCCAGACGCTGCTGGCCGAGCTCGCCGCCTGGGAATGCGGGCTGATCGTGCTCAACAGCGGCGACGGGCTGGTCCATGGCGTGCTCGGTGCCCTGTTCCTCGGCACGGCCTTCCCGATCCCGCCGCCGCTGGCGCTCCTGCCGCGCGGCATGACCAACATGACTGCGGCCGATGTGGGCCTCGGCGGCCGCGACCCCGGCACGCTGCGGCGGCTGCTCGATGTGGCGGCGCGCGGCGAGGTCGAGCGGCATCTGGTCAAGCGGCGCGTGCTCAAGGTCGAGTACGATCCGGACCGTCCGGGCGAGCGCGGCATGTTCTTCGGTGCCGCCGGCGTCTACGACGGCATCCACCTTTGCACCGGCAGCATCCACACGCGCGGCCTCACCGGCAGCTGGGCCAGCACCACGACGATCCTGGCCATCCTCGGCCGGGCGTTGCTGCGCGGCGTGGAGGCGACCGGCATCGGCGGGGACGAGATCGAGGTCAGCGTCGACGGCGGGCCCTGGACCGGCGGGCGGCGCGCGCTGGTGCTTGCCACCACCCTGGACCGGCTCGTGCTGGGCACCCGCCCGTTCTGGAACAATGGCGGCGAGCCGATCCACTTCACCATCTTCGACCACCCGCCCACCGGGATCGTCGGCCATGCGCGGCAGATCCTGTTCGGCGGCAAGACCCGGGACCTGCCGGACCCGCCGTTCCACAGCCGCTCCGCCGGCCGCGTGGAGCTGCGCCTCGACCGGCCGTTCACGATCGATGGCGAGTTCTTCCGCGCGCCACCGGGGGTACCGGTGGTGATCACCGCCGACGAGGAAGTCCGCTACGTCAAGCTCAGGTCGTGAGCGAGGACGGCGCCCGGACGGCACTGGCGGGGCTGGTGGCCGAGGAACTGGCGGCGCCGGCCGATCCGGCGGTGACCGCCGTGGCCGACGCGGCGCGGGCCGCTCATGGCGGTGTCCGTGCGGTGCTGTTCTACGGCAGCTGCCGTCGCGACGGCTACCGCGACGGGCTGCTCGTCGACCTCTACCTGGTGACCGACGACTATGCCGCCGTGCACCGCTCACGGCTCATGCGCTGGCTCAACCGCCTGGTGCCGCCGAACGTCTACTACATCGATGCCGGGCATGGCGGCGGGCGGGTGCGCGCCAAGTATGCGCTGGTGAGCCTGCGTCAGCTCGAGCAGCTCGTCAGTCCGGTCACGCTCAATCCCTACTTCTGGGCCCGTTTCGCCCAGCCCACGGGCCTGCTCTGGTCGCGCGACGCCCAGACCGCCGCCGCCATCGAGGCCGTGATGGTGCAGTCGATCCTCACCACCGATGCGGCGGCGCGACCGCTGGCGGGCGGCGACGCCGACCCGCTGGCGCTGTGGAGCCGCGCATTCTCCGAGAGCTACCGTACCGAGCTGCGCGCGGAGAAGCCGGGGCGGGCCGAGCTGATCGTGGCGGGCGACGCGGTCCGTTACCGGCGGATCGGTGCCATGCTGGCCGGGCGTGCACCCGAGGATCACGCCGTCAGCCGCGGCACGGCGCTGGTTCTGGCGCCGGGTGCAGGGCAAGGGACTGAGCCTGCTGCGCCTCGCCAAGGCATCGTGGACGTTCGCCGGGGGTGCCGACTATCTGGCCTGGAAGATCAGCCGGCATGCGGGCGTGCCGGTGACGTTCAGCCCATGGGAACGCCGCCACCCTCTCCTGGCGGCGCCGTTCGTCCTGTGGCGCCTGGCGCAGGCGCGGCGCCATCCGCTAGCCGGCGGCGGCCAGGGCGGGGGCGTGCGCCTCGAGTGCTGCCATGACCGCGCCGAAGCGGCTGACGATCTCGTCGATCTGCTCGAAGGTGTGGGCGGCCGAAACGCTGCTGCGCAGCAGGCACAGGCTGTTGGGCGTGCCGGGCGGGAGGGCCAGGTTGACGTAGACGCCGTGCTCCCGGAGCAGGTTCCAGGCCAGTGCCGCCGTCGCCTCGTTGGGCATCGGCACCGCCACGACCGGGCTCGGCGGCGAGCAGGGCCGCAGCCCGAGCCGCAGCAGGCCCGCGTGCAGGCGGTGGGCATTGGCCCAAAGGCGGTCGCGCAGGCCCGGATCGGCCTCGATCCGGCCCAAGGCGGCCTGGACCGAGGCGATGCTCGCCGGGCTGGGCGAGGCCGTGAACATGTAGGGCCGGGCACACAGACGCAGGAGATCGAACTGCGGATGGTTGGACGCCCCGAAACCGCCGATGGCACCCAGGCTCTTGCTGAAGGTGCCGACCACGAAGTCGACGTCCTCCTCCACGCCCTGCTGCTCGGCCAGGCCACGACCGTGCGCGCCGAAGCAGCCGAACGAGTGCGCCTCGTCGACCAGCAGCCAGGCGCCGTGCCGCTTCTTGACCTCGACGAACTCCGGCAGCGGGGCGGTGTCGCCCAGCATGCTGTAGAGGCCCTCGACGATGACCAGCTTGCAGTCGCCCTCGGACCCGAGCCGTGTCAGGCGCTTGTCCAGGTCGGTGGCGTCGTTGTGCCGGAAGCGGACGATGGTGGCACCGGAGAGCTTGCAGGCGTCGTAGATGCTGGCATGCGAATCGGCGTCGATCAGCACGACGTCGCGCGGGCTGGCGAGCCCGGCGATCATGGCGAGGTTCGCCTGGTAGCCGGTGCTGAACACCATGCAGGAGCGCTTGCCCAGGAACCGCGCGAAGGCGGTTTCGAGCTCGGTGTGGAGTGCGTAGGTGCCGTTGGCGATGCGCGAACCGGTCGTCCCGGTGCCGTAGTGGCGCAGCGCGGCCTCCGCGGCGGCGATGCACGCGGGATCGTAGGTCAGGCCCAGGTAATTGTTGGTCCCGGCGAGGATCGTGGCACGGCCGTTGACGTCGGCCTCGGTCGCCGAGTGCATCTCGTCGACCCGCATCGCGAAGGGGTCGGCGCCCAACGTCAGGAGCTGCGCGTGCCGCTGCGCGTACTGGGCATACTTGTCGAGAATGTCCATCAGCGGGCCTCGCGGGCTTGGAGCTGGCGGTCGACCAGGGCCACGAGGTCGGCCACCGTGCTCATGTCGGAAACCAGGTTGATCGGGATGTCGATCTCGAAGCGGTCCTCGATCTCCATGATCAGGTCCATGGCCGCGACCGAGTCGACGTTGAGGTCGGCGGCAAGGTCGGTGGAGGGGCCGATCTTGTGCTTGGCCGTGTTGTAGCGCTCCAGGACGGCGGTCACGCCAGCCAGGATCCGGTCGTCCTCATCCGCCACGGGTCTGTCCATCCAACTGCGCATCTCCTCGGCGGCGTCGGTCCCGACCACCCGCTACAACCAGCCGGCCTCGCGGTACCAGGCCAAGCTGGCCATCAGGCCGTCGCCGAATCGTACCTGTGGCTGCCACCGCGGCGCCAGCACCGTGGCCCGCGTATCGCTCACCCAGTCGCGATGGTAAAGCTCGGCGACCTTGCCCCGCGACAGGATCGGTGGCTCGCGGGACCTGCGACCATATTGTTCGCTCAGCCACGCCGTCCAGGTCATCGGCAGCCGCGGTACGCCAACCGTGCGCACGCGGCGGCCGAGGCGGTCCCCGGCAATGGCAGCGAGCGTGCTCCAGCCGTAGCCACCGGACATCCCGTCGTCGGGTTCGAGGATCGTACCGCTGGGCGGCGGGTCCGCAAGCACACTGCAGGCGAGCCGCACCAGATCGTCGGCGTAGAGTAGCGAAAAGCGCGCATCCCGGCCCGCTGGGTGGACGAGCAGCCCCCGCGCCAACCCGCGCAGCAGGGGCAGCGTCGCCCGGTCCTCCGGCCCGTAGACCGCGGGCGGCCGGATCACGGCGACCTCGAGCCGGTCCGCGTGTTCCAGGAGCAGGCGCTCGCCGGCAGCCTTGCTCGCCGCGTAGGGCGACAGCTGGGGGTGCCGCGCCGCAAGCGAGGAGATCAGCACAAAGCGGCTGCCCGCGGGACTGGCGGCGGCCAGCCGCGCGGTGCCTTCGGCGTTGACGCGGTGAAAGTGCGGCGCATCTCGGCCGCGCACCGCGCCGGCGACGTGGACCACGGCAGCACAGCCCTCGACCAAGCCATCGAGATTGCCATCCAGGTCGCCCCGCCACAGCGCGATGCCAGCTGCCAGGAGCCTGGCATCGTCGCGCCGGGCGAGCGCGCGGACCTCGTATCCGGCAGAGGCGAGCGCGATGGCGAGATGCCGGCCGATGAAGCCGGTCGCCCCGGTGACGGCGATCCTGTTCGACATGCCCGGGCCGGCGCGCGGCCCGCGGCTCAGCTGGCGACGGCCAGCCGCTCGAGCTCGGCGCGGGCGCGCTCGGCGGGCTGGGCCGCGATGTCGCGGATGGCGCCGCTGAGATAGTCGGCCTTGACCGCCGCACGGCTGAGCTTGCCCGAGGTGGTGAAGGTCAGCGACTTGGTCGGTGCCAGCACGACCTCGCACTCGACCCCGGCGGCCCGACGGACCGCCGCGGCGACCGTGGCCCGGAGCTGCTCCTGTGCTGCCGGCGTGACGACGCGGCACTGGACCACGGCGACCACGCGCTCGCTGTCGTCGTCGCGGTTGACGGCGAAGGCCGCGACGTCGCCGGCACGGACCCCGTCGAGATGCTCCACAGCCCACTCGAGGTCCTGCGGCCAGATGTTGCGGCCGCCGACGATGATCAGGTCCTTGCTGCGCCCGGTGATCACCAGCTGGCCGTCGACCAGGTAGCCGAGGTCGCCCGTGTCGAGCCAGCCGTTCTCGAGGAGCACGCCGTGGGTGGCGACGTCGTTGCGGTAGTAGCCCGACATCAGGCTGGGGCCGTTGATGCAGACCCGGCCGATCGAGCGCTCGGGGCGAGGCAGGTTCTGGGCGTCGCGGACCTCGACGGCGTAGCCGGGCATCGGGCTGCCGCACAGCACGAACGAGCGGCCGGGCTTGCTGGTGCCGCGGCCGTCCGCGGGCACCGCCCGGCGCTCGACCTCGAGCGTCCGGCCGCGGTCGACCACGTCGACGCTCAGGCCCTGGCCCAGCGGCGCGAAGGTGACGGCGAGCGTCGCCTCGGCGAGGCCGTAGCTCGGCAGGAAGGCGTTCTGGCTGAAGCCTGCGGCCGCGAACCGCTCGGCGAACTCGGCCAGCACGTTGGCGCGGATCATCTCGCCGCCGATGCCGGCCACGCGCCAGCGCGACAGGTCGAGGCCCTCGGGCATGCCCGACTGTGCCCGGCGCGTGCAGAGCTCGAAGGCGAAGGTCGGCCCGAACGAGATGGTGCCGCCATGCTCCGACAGCAGCTTGAGCCAGAGCAGCGGGCGGCGGGCGAAGGCGGTGCTCGGCAGGTAGTCGACGGTGATCTGGGCCATGACCGGAGTCAGGCAGCAGCCGACCAGGCCCATGTCGTGATAGAGCGGCAGCCACGAGGTGCAGCGATCGTCGCTGCGCAGCGCGAGGCCGTGCACGGCGATGGCACGGGCGTTGGCGGCGATCGCCCGCTGCGTGACCAGAACGCCGCGCGGGAAGCTGGTGCTGCCGGACGAGTACTGGATGTAGCAGGGCTCGTCGGGGCCGAACGGAACCACCGGACCCGCGGCCACCGGCCAGCCGGCGATGTCGGCCGCCGTCGCCACCAGGGTCACCTCGGTGGTCAGCGCCGCCTCGTCCAGCGTGGTGATCAGGTCGGCCGGTGCTACCGCGATCCGGGCGCCGGCGGCCACCAGCATGCCGCGCAGCCGCTCGACATAGGCGTCGTGGCCGCCGATGTTGATGCACAAAGGCAGCGGCACCGGCACCAGCCCGGCATACTGGCAGGCGAAGAAGACGGTCACGAAGTCGGGCGAGGTCTCCGCGACGATCGCCACCCGGTCGCCGCGCTCGGCGCCGCAGCCGGCGAGACGGCCCGCGAGATCGAGGGCGCGTTCGCGCAACTCGCGGTAGGGCAGGGCGGTCTCCAGCTCCCCGCGCGACGAATAGAAGTTGACGCCGGTCACGCCCCGGGCGGCATAATCGAGGCCCTCGACCAGCGTAGAAAACCCGTCGACCTTGAATCGCAGCTGCGGATTTTTGGTCGGTGTGGGCGCGGTCATCTCGCTCGACAGCCTCGATATTGCTGAACCGGACACCGGAGATCCCATCTGAGCCCACACCGGGGCATGGTCACCGGCAGAGATAGGAGTGGGCTATCCCGCCTACCATTCACGTTCTGTTACGGTTTCTTGCGTACTCGCAGACCCAACGGCCATCACCCGTTGCAGTCAACGAGCGTCAGGGTCGCGTGATCCATCGATGCTTTCCGATGACGCATATTTGTCGCACTCGCTGGCGCGCGAATTGGGCAAGTCGGGCAATCGCAGCCTGGCCGGGCGCGGTTGCGGCGCCATGCGTGCTGTGCTTGATGGCGACGCTAACTGAGCCCTGCAGCGGGCGCAATGCGCCGATCGGTCTCGCCCAACGGACTAGCGAGTGTGACGAGCGTTCTCCGCATCTTCTTCACCGCCCGTGGCTCCAACCCCTGGGTGGTGCTGGCGTGCCTGATCGTCGCCAGCCTGTGCGAGGGTCTGGGCTTTGCCACGCTGGTGCCCTTGCTCGGTGCGGCGAGCGGCTCGACCAACCAGTCCTTCATCTCCGAGAGCGTCCGCGGGACGCTGCACGCGATCGGCCTGGACTCCTCCCTGGGCACGCTGATCATCGTCCTCGTCGCCGGGCTGATGCTCAAGTCGGTGATCTCGCTCTACGTCATGCGCAAGGTCGGCTACGCCAACGCCGAGGTGGCCAACCTCATGCGGGTGCGGCTGGTCAAGCAGATGCTGGGCGCGCGCTGGAGCTATCTGCTCGAGCATCCGACCGGCCGGATCGCCAACGCATTCAGCGGCGAGGTCGGCCGTTCGCAGCAGGCCTACCAGCTTGCCGCGCAGTTCGTGGCCGAGGGCGTCCAGACCGTCGTCATGCTGCTCTTGGGCCTGCTCGTGTCCTGGAAGCTTGCCCTGGCCTCGATCGTCGATCGGCGTGGTCACGGGCAGCGCCGTACATTTCCTGGTCGCCAGGGCCAAGAAGGCCGGCCGCGCCCAGACCGACCTGACCAAGGAGCTGGTCAGCCTGCTCACCGACACGCTGGACAATCTCAAGCCGCTCAAGGCGATGGGCGCCCAGCAGGAGTTCGTCGAGTTCTTCGACCGGCGCCTGCACCGGCTGCGGCGCGCGCTGCGCCGCCAGGTCATCAACCGCGAGGCCCTGCGCAACGGCCAGGACGCGATGCTGGCGCTGTGCATGGGTGTTGCCGCGTATATCGCGATCGCCGTCCTGCAGACCTCGCTCGAGCAGGTGATCGTCATCGGCGTCATCCTGCAGCGCACGGTCAAGGGCTTCGGGCGTCTGCAGGGCTTCCTGCAGCAGGCCGTGATCGTGGAATCCCCGTTCAAGGAGGTCGAGACCCTCATCAGCGAGCTCGCCGCCAACCAGGAGGATCCGGGTGGGCGCATCCAGCCCCGCTTCGAGAAGGAGATCCGCTGCGAGCAGCTGAGCTTCGCCTATGGCAAGCGCAAGGTGCTCAACGGGACCAGCCTGACCGTTCCGGTCGGCAGCATCACGGTGCTGACCGGCATGTCCGGTGGCGGCAAGACGACCCTGATCGACCTCGATCCTGGGCCTGCACCGGCCGCAGTCGGGGCGGATCCTGATCGACGGCGTCGACCTCGCCGAGATCGAGCTCCAGGCCTGGCGGACCATGGTCGGCTACGTGCCGCAGGAGCTGATCCTGTTCCACGCCAGCATTCTCGAGAACCTGACGCTCAGCGACAGCGACCACAGCCAGGGTGCCGTCGACGAGGCCTTGCGGCTCGCCGGTGCCGACGCGTTCGTGCACCAGCTGCCCGAGGGGGTGCACACCGTGGTCGGCACCAAGGGTGCGCGCCTTTCGGGCGGCCAGCGGCAGCGGATCGCACTGGCCCGGGCGCTGATCCGGCAGCCCCGGCTCCTGATCCTCGACGAGGTGACGAGTGCCCTCGACCCGGAATCCGAGGCCGAGATCTGCCGCAACATCCTGGACCTGCGCGAGCGCACCACGGTGCTCGCGGTCACGCACCGTCCGGCCTTTCTCGACATCGCCACCCGGGTCTACCAGCTCGACGAGGGCGTGGCATTGCCCGGGACGCTGCCGGCACACGCCCCGGCCTGATGCCTTTCAGCCGCTGGTCACGACCTTGGTCCGGGCCAGACCCAGGGCCTTGGCGACCGCCCGCAGCCGCGGCTTGAGGATCTCCGGGTCGGGCGCCGCATCCGGCACCGGCAGGTCAAGCCGCAGCTCGTCGCCGGCGATCCGCAGCCTGCTGCTCGCCAGGAGGTCGGGCACGGCCGCCGAGATCCGGTAGCCCAGCTGGAGCGTGACGCCCAGCAGCTCGGCGCGGCGGCGCTCGGCCTCCGGCAGGAGACTCAGGATCTGCCGGATGAACAGATCGTCGGGCTGGCCCTCGTAGCGGATGAACACCGCATAGGCGATGAACGCCCGCTCGGCATGGTCGACGCCGATGAACGGGTATTGCGCCAGCCGATAGAAGGCCTCGCGGGCCCGGAACGCCGGGTGCTCGCGCCAGGCCGAATCGGACACCTCGCACACCGCCAGGCGCAGCCGGCGCTGCTCGGGCGTCTCGGCGGCGATCACGGCCTCCGTCCAGCGGCCCATGGCAGCGCCGATCTCCGGCACCCGCGAGCGCGAGCGGCCGAAGTCCGCGGCACCGGCGAGCAGCGGATCCTCGGCCAGCTGATCCGGCGGCAGCCGCACGAACGCTCGGCCCTCGCGCAGGCCGAAAGCCGAGAACACCACCCGCTCCGGCTCCAGGCGGCGCACGACCCGCTCCAGCAGCAGGGCGGCCGCGCGCACCGTCTCGATCCGTCGTCCCGGCATGCCGGGCACGGTGGCGAGTTCCGCGTCATCGAGGCCGGTGATGCTGCGGCCCAGCGTGATCGCCTCCTCGGCGGTCAGGCGGTAGTCGTGCACCACCTTGAGCGGCGTGTCGGTCATCGCGAGCCGGATCCGGGCGAGTGCCCGCCAGCCGCCGCCGACCACGTAGAAGCTGCGTCCGGCGGCGGCGCCCGCGAGCCAGGGCACGTCATCGAGCCGCGCGTCGATCACCGACGCCGCCGGCACGTTGCTGTCCAGGAGCATCCGGGTGACGGGGAGCGTGCCGATCGGCAGGCTGCCATAGGGTGCGGCGGGGCCGTCGGGCGTGACCTGCGAGAGGTCGACGCTGCCGCCGCCGAGGTCGCCGACGACGCCGTTCGGGCGGTAGAAGCTGCAGGCCACGCCGAGCGCGGCGGTGTGTGCCTCCTCGTGCCCGGAGAGAATGACCACGGGGCGGCCCACGGCGCGCTCGGCTTCGGCCAGGAACTCGGCCCCGTTCTCGGCACTGCGCACCGCCTCGGTCGCGACATACTCGATCTCGCCGGCACGCAGGGCGTCGGCGATATGCGCGAAGCGGCGCAGCGCGTGCAGGGCGCTGTCCATCTCGGCCCGGCCGAGGCGCCCCGTGGTGGCCAGGCCCCGGCCCAGGGCGCAGACCGTCTTCTCGTTGAACAGCGCGATCGGCGCGCGGCACAGGCGCTCGTAGACCACGAGCCGGATCGAGTTCGAGCCGATGTCCACGACCGCGAACGGACCCGGCTTTTGCGCCGCCGCGCGGAGCATCGAGCCGCGCGTGATCGACCGCTTCGCGCTCACGCCGCTTGCGGGTCGGCCAGGCGCGCGAGCTGCAGGCCGCGCACGCCCTTCTTCTTCAGCGCACTGCCGCGCCCCGAGAGGCTCGGATTGGTCATGAAGTAGGTATGGGCCGAGAACGCCTCGACATCGTCGGGCTGCAGGCGGACGTAGGTGCCGTCGGCCTGCAGCAGCCAGGTGTTGGTCGCGTCCTTCAGGTTCGCCACCATGACCTGGGACATGATCTGCTGGTGGCAGGTCTCGTTCTCGATCGGCACCAGGGTCTCGACCCGCCGCGACAGGTTGCGCTGCATCCAGTCGGCCGAGGAGATGAACACCTTGGCCTTCTTCGACGGCAGGCCGTGGCCGGCGCCGAAGCAGATGATGCGGGAATGCTCGAGGAAGCGGCCGACGATGCTCTTGACCCGGATGTTCTCCGACAACCCCGGCACGCCCGGGCGCAGGCAGCAGATGCCGCGCACCACGAGATCGATCTTCACTCCGGCCATCGAGGCCTCGTAGAGCTTGCCGATCATGCGCTCGTCGACGACCGAGTTCATCTTGGCCCAGATCTGCGCCTTTGCGGCCGGCCCGGACATGGGCGATCTCCTCGTCGATCAGCCGGATCAGGATGTCGCGGATGCCGTCGGGCGACAGGGCGAGCTTCTCGAGCCCGGCCGGCCGGGCGTAGCCGGTCATGAAGTTGAACGCCTTGGCGGCGTCGCGGCCCAGCGCCGGGTCGCAGGTGAAGAACGAGATGTCGGTGTAGATCCGCGCGGTGATCGGGTGGTAGTTGCCGGTGCCGAAATGGCAGTAGGTCCGGAAGCCCTCCGGCTCCTTGCGCACCGCCAGGGCCACCTTGGCGTGGGTCTTGAGGTGGATGAAGCCGTAGACCACCTGGACGCCGGCGCGCTCCAGGTCGCGCGCCCAGCGGATGTTGCGCTCCTCGTCGAAGCGGGCCTTGAGCTCGACCAACGCGGTCACCGACTTGCCGGCCTCGGCGGCCTCGATCAGTGCCGCCACGATCGGGCTGCGGTCGCTGGTGCGGTAGAGGGTCTGCTTGATCGCCACCACGTTGGGGTCGCGCGCCGCCTGCTGGACGAACTGCACCACCACCTCGAAGCTCTCATAGGGGTGATGGACCACGAAGTCCTTCTGACGGATGGCCGCGAAGCAGTCGCCGCCGAAATCCTTGATCCGCTCGGGAAAGCGCGGGGTGTAGGCCGAGAACAGCAGGTCCGGCCGGTCCTTGGTGATCACCTGCGCCACGTCGGCGAGCCCGAGGATGCCGTCGACCACGTCGAGCTCCTCCGGCGGGACCTTGAGCTCGTGCTGCAGGAAGCTGCGCAGGTTCTCGGGCATGTCGGCGTTGACCGACAGCCGGATCACGTTGCCCAGGCGGCGCCGCTTGATCATGGTCTCGAACAGGCGGACCAGATCCTCGGCCTCCTCCTCGACCTCGATATCGCTGTCGCGCAGGACCCGGAAGAAGCCGCCGGCCTTGCATTCGAAGCCGGGGAACAGGAGGTCGGAAAAGCGCAGGATGAGCTGCTCGAGCCGGATGAAGCGCGGATGGTCGCCCGGCAGCCGGATGAAGCGCTCGAACTTGCCCGGCAGGAGCACTAGGCCGTTGAGCAAGTCGCCGCTTCCGCGGTCCAGCTCCAGGGCCACGCCGATCCCGGTGTTGGGGATGAAGGGAAACGGGTGCGCGGGGTCGACGGCGATGGGGGTGAGGATCGCGATCGCCTCGTTGTTGAAGCGGCGTCGCAGATAGTCGAGATCGTCCCGGGTCAGCTCGTCGACCTCGAGCATGGTGACCGACTGCTCGCGCAGCAGCCCGGTCAGCTCGTGCCAGCAGCGCTGCTGTACGGTGGTGAGTGCCGCGACCCGCTGCCGGATCGCCGCGAGCTGCTCGCTAGGGGTCAGGCCGTCGGGCCCGACCGGCGGGATCGGCAGCTTGGCCAGCTCCATCAGGCCCGAGACCCGGACCATGTAGAACTCGTCGAGATTGTTGTCGGAGATCGACAGGAAACGCAGCCGCTCGAGCAGCGGGTAGCCGGTGTTGCTCGCCTCGTCGAGCACGCGCTCGTTGAAGGCGAGCCAGGAGAGCTCGCGGTTGATGAAGTGCTCGGCGCACAGCTCGGGAGTGGCAGCCACGGGAGCCGCTGGATCGACGGATTGCTCGTTCATGCCCTATGGTCTCCCGCAGCCGCCCGGTGCGCGCCCCGCCGTGACCGTGGATCGAGACGGTGGCGTGGCCGCGGCGCTGGCGGGGCAGCCGGATGTGCCCTTAGCCCATCCCAGGAGCGCGACGTCAAGATGCTGGATCTGCTTCTCCTGCGCCACGCCAAATCCCGCTGGGACGAGCCGGGCGTCGACGATCACGCGCGCGACCTCGCACCACGCGGGTTGAAGGCCGCGCGGCGGATGGGCCAGCTGATGCGCGAGCACGGCCTTGTCCCCGACCTCGTGCTGTGCTCGACAGCACGGCGGGCGCGGCACACCTGGCAGATCGTCGCCGAGGCCCTGGGCGGCGACGTGCCGACCCGGTTCGACGACCGCCTCTATCTCGCAGCGCCCGCGCGCATGATCGCCGTGGTCCGCGAGCAGGGCGGCGACGCCCGCCGCCTGCTGCTGGTCGGCCACGACCCCGGCATGCATCGGCTCGCGGCCGATCTCGCGGCGGCGGGCGACGCGAAATTGCGCGAGCGGCTGGCCGCCAAGTTCCCGACCGCCGGTCTCGCGCACCTGGCGATCGACGCCGCGCGCTGGGCCGCGTTCACCGGCCAGCCCGGCCAGCTGCTTGGGTTCTGGCGGCCGCGCGATCTGGGTGTTCCCGGCGACTGAACTCGCGGTTGCACGCCGCTCGCGCATCTGGCAGTGAGCGCTGGGCGCGCCCGGCGAGGTCGCGGCGGGGAGGGACGGCAATGATCGGGCTCATCGGCATCATCCTGTCGCTGGCGCTGCTGATCTACCTCGCCTATCGCGGCATCAACGTCCTCCTGCTGGCTCCGCTGCTCGCCACCGTCGCCGTCCTGTTCGCCGGCGGCATCCCGGTGCTCGCCAGCTACACCCAGATCTTCATGGTCTCGCTGGGCAAGTACGTGGCCCAGTTCTTCCCGCTGTTCATGCTGGGCGCCATCTTCGGCAAGCTGATGGACGACAGCGGCAGCGCGCGGGTCATCGCGAACTGGATCGTCGAGCGGGTGGGCGAGCAGCGGGCGATCCTGGCCGTGGTGCTGGCCTGCGCCATCCTCACCTATGGCGGCGTGTCGCTGTTCGTCGTGGCCTTCGCCGTGTTCCCGATCTCGGTGGCGCTGTTCCGCCATGCCGGCGTGCCCAAGCGGCTGATCCCCGGTGCGATCGCGCTGGGCTCGTTCACCTTCACCATGACCGCGTTGCCGGGCACGCCCACGATCCAGAACGCGATCCCCGCACCCTTCTTCGGCACGACCGCGTTCGCCGCGCCGGGCCTGGGCATCATCGCCGCGCTGATCATGTTCGGCGGTGGCATGGCCTGGCTCAGCTTCCGGGCGTCGCGCGCCCGGGCCGTCGGCGAGGGCTACGGTGATTCGGTGGATGATCCGGTTCCGGTCCCCGCCGTCGACCGCGCGGCTCCCGCCGGCCCCAGCTTCGCCGTCGCGATCGCCCCGATCGTCCTGGTCATCGCCGCCAACTATGTGGTCGCCAACTTCGTCCTGCCGGCACTCGACACCAGCTACCTCGCCGAGGCCAAGTGGGGTGCGACCAGCATCACCGCCGTGCGCGGCATCTGGGCGATCATCGTGGCGCTGGTTGCGGCGATCCTGCTGATCATCGTCCTGAACTGGACCTACCTGCGCGACCTGCGCCGCTCGCTCAACGAGGGCACGCTGGGCTCGATGCTGCCGATCTTCAACACCGCCTCCGAAGTGGGGTATGGTGCCACGATCGCCTCGCTGCCGGCCTTCACCATGATCCGCGACGCCGTCCTCAACGTGGCCCCGGGCAACCCCGTCATCTCGCTGGCGGTGGCGGTCAACGTGCTGGCCGGCATCACCGGGTCGGCGTCGGGCGGCCTCAGCATCGCGCTGCAGACCTTGGGGAGCACCTATGTCGAGCTCGCCAAGGAGTACGGCATCAGCCTGGAGCTGATGCACCGCGTGGCGACCCTGTCCTCGGGCGGCTTCGACGCCCTGCCGCACAATGGCGCGGTGATCACGCTCCTGGGCATCTGCGGGCTCAGCCACCGCCAGTCCTATGCCGACATCGGCATGGTGGCCGTGGTCATCCCCGTGGCGGCCCTGGTCGTCGTGATCGTCCTGGGCTCCACGTTCGGGGGCTTCTGAGGTGCCCGGCCTGTCGCGCCGGGCCGCGCTTGCCGCCGGCGCTGCGCTGCCGCTCGCGGCCCGCACCGCGCGTGCCGGCCTGACCTTGCGCCTGGTGACCGGCGAGCTGCCGCCCTACTGCTTCCACGTCCCGCCGCCGACCGTGGCCGAGGCCGGCACGCCCATGGGCCTGGTGTACGACGTGGTGCGCGCAGGTGGCCGGCCGCGTCGGCAACCCGCTGACCATCGAGTTCCTGCCCTGGTCCCGCGCCCAGGAGCTGGCGATGGCCGGCCCGGACATCGGCATCCTCGCGCTGACCAGGAGCCCGGAGCGCGAGCCGTTCTACCGCTGGATCTTCAACGTGGTCACCGACGACCTCGTGCTGGTGGGTCTGCCCGGCTCGCCGGTCGAGGATCTGGCAGCGCTCAAGGACCGGCCGGTGGGCGTGCTGCGCGCCAGCGGGGCCGAGTTCTTGCTGCGCGAGCAGGGTTTCACCCGGGTCGAGCCCGCGGCCGAGGAGTGGACCAACGCCGAACGCCTGCGCGACCGGCTGATCGACGCCTGGGTGGCCCCTCGCCTGATGGTCTTGTGGGCGTGGCGCGAGACCCTGGGCGATGCGAGCCAGCTCGCCATCGGCCAGGTGATCCGGCGCAGCGAGATCTGGTTCGCGGGCTCGCCCGACATCGATCCGGAGATCGCCGCCCTGTGGGCCCGGCGGTTCGAGGAGTTCAAGGCCGATGGCGGCTACGACCGTATCCTCGCCCAGTATCTCCGGCTGAAGCCGGAGCCGGTCACCGACCGGCCCATGGAGATCCCTTGGGGCACCCGCGGCTGACCCTGAGCGGGGTCGCGATGGACCGTGACGGCGCCGCGCGCCTATGATCTTGCCCAGGGATCAGGGGAGCTCAGGACATGCCCGGCGGGAATGACAAGCGGGGTCTCGGCAAGGGCGAGCAGCGCAACAAGGTCGTCAGCCTGGCCGAGGCGGCGGCGCTGGTCCGGAGCGGCGATACCATCTGCACCTCCGGCTTCGTCGGGATCGGCACCCCCGACGACCTGCTGGCGGGGCTGGAGCGACGGTTCCTGGAGACGGGCGAGCCGCGCAACCTGACCTTGCTGTTCGCGGCCGGGCAGGGGGACGGCAAGGAGCAGGGCCTCAACCGGCTGGGGCACGACGGGCTGCTCAAGCGCGTGGTCGGCGGCCACTGGGGCCTGATCCCGAAGGTCGGGCGGCTCGCGATCGAGAACCGGATCGAGGCCTACAACCTGCCCCAGGGCGTGATCTCGCATCTCTACCGCGACATCGCCGCCGGCAAGCCCGGCACCTTCACCAAGGTCGGGCTGCGCACCTTCGTCGACCCACGCCAGTCGGGCGGGAAGGTCAACGATGCCACCACCGAAGAACTCGTCCGGCTGCTCGAGTTCGATGGCGAGGAGTGGCTGTTCTACAAGGCGTTTCCGATCCACATCGCGCTGATCCGCGGCACCACGGCCGATCCCGCCGGCAATCTCAGCATGGAGCGCGAGGCGCTGACGCTGGACAATCTGGCGATGGCGATGGCGGCCAAGAACTCGGGCGGGCTGGTGATCGCCCAGGTCGAGCGGGTGGCCGAGCTGCACACGCTGCACCCCCGCACGGTCAAGATCCCGGGCATCATGGTGGACGCGGTGGTGGTGGCCGAGCCGGCGAACCACCACCAGACCTACGCCACGGTCTACTCGCCGGCCTTCTCGCAGGAATTGCGCGTGCCCCTGGGCTCGCTGCCGCCGATGCCGCTCGACGAGCGCAAGCTGATCGCGCGCCGGGCGGCCATGGAGCTGCCGGCCAACGGCGTGGTCAATCTCGGCATCGGCATGCCCGAGGGCGTGGCCTCGGTCGCCAACGAGGAGAAGATCCTCTCCTTCATCACCATGACCGCGGAGCCCGGCGTGATCGGCGGCGTGCCGGCCTCGGGCCTGAACTTCGGCGCCGCGGTCAACACCGACGCGATCATCGACCAGAACCAGCAGTTCGACTTCTACGACGGCGGCGGTCTGGATCTGACCGTTCTCGGCATGGCGGAGTGCGACGCGCAGGGCAACGTCAACGTCAGCCGGTTCGGCCCCAAGCTCGCTGGTGCCGGCGGCTTCATCAACATCAGCCAGAACGCCCGCTCGGTCGTGTTCACCGGAACCTTCACCGCCGGCGGGCTGCGTATCGCGGTCGAGGATGGCGAGCTGCGGATTCTTCAGGAGGGGCGTGCGAAGAAGTTCGTGGCCGAGGTCGAGCAGATCACCTTCAACGGCGCCTATGCCGCGGAACGCGCGCAGCCCGTGCTCTACGTCACCGAGCGCTGCGTGTTCCGCCGCAGCCACGAGGGCCTGGAACTGATCGAGGTGGCGCCCGGCATCGACATCGAGCGCGATATCGTGGCCCACATGGGCTTCCGTCCGGTCATCAACACGCCCGACGTGATGGACCGCCGCATCTTCCGTGAAGCCATGATGGGTCTCGACCGTACCCTGTTCGACCTCGATCTCGAACGGCGCATCACCTACGACACCGCCCGCGGCACCCTGTTCCTGAATTTCGAGGGCATGCGGGTGCGTACCGCCAAGGATGTCGACGACATCAAGGCCGCGGTGGAGAGGCAGTGCCGCGAGATCGGCAAGCGGGTGCCGGTGGCGGTCAACTACGATCATTTCCGGATCGACCCGGAACTGGTGGACGCTTATGCCGCCATGGTCCGGCACATGGAGGCGACCTGCTACACCGAGGTCGCCCGCTACACGGGCAGTGCCTTCCTGCGGCTGAAGCTGGGAGCCGCACTTGAGCGGGCGGGGGTCAAGCCGCACCTGTTCGAAACCGCCGGGATCGGATCCGATCACGCCACCTGAGCCGCGATCACTCTGCATCAGCGCTACGTGAGCTGAACCGTTGGCAATGTTCCCGCCAGCTTGGCGCGGCGCTAAGCACCATGCGCCGCCGATCCGGTCGGCCGACGGACAAGGAATGCGGGGATGTCGAGCAATTCACCGGTGACGGCACCGCTCATCCCGGATCTCACCGGGCCGACGATCGCCACGGCACTTCTGGCCGGGATCGCGGCCGACGTGACCTGGGAGGTGTGGGCCCGGCTGATCACGCCGCTCTGGATCGGCGGCCCGCTCGAGCCCGCGGCCCTGGTCCAGTCCGTGTTCGGACTGCAGAGCCGGCTGGTCGCGGAGATCATTCATCTGGTCGTGGGCTTCCTGTTCTACCCGCTGGGCTACCTGTTCATCGCACGGCCGATCGCCCGGCTCGTGGCGCCGTGGGCGCCGTGGTGGCTCGTGGCCATTGGCTACGGCATCGGCCTGTGGATCTTCGCCCTCTACGTCATGGCGCACCTGATCGCGGGCCTTCCGGCCTTCCTGGGCTTCATTCCGCTGACCTGGGCATCGTTCGGAGGGCACGTGGTCTTCGCGCTGGTGCTGGCCTGGGTGGTGCGCTGGCGCGAAGCCAAGGTGCACAGCGCGGGCGTAGCCTCGGCGCGACGCTGGCTCGCCGGTGCGCGGCGGCCGGCTTTCTGTCACCGAACCATCGCCGATCTGTGCACACACTCGTCTCACGCCGCGAACGGGCCGGTGACAATCCGGCGGTGGGATCCAGCAGAATGATGCGCAGCCAGCCATTGGACGATGTCGCACTCAGCTACGCCGCGTCGGAGGACAGCTGGCTCAAGCAGTCCGTGATCCGCCTCGTCGAACGGCTGAGCGGCCAAGAACGCGCGGAGCGCATCTACCGGGAGGTCCGCCGGGGACTCGGGCCGGACAGCAATGTCTGGGCGGAGGCCGTCCGCGGTCTGAACGTCAAGGTAGCGTACGACGCCGCGCGCCTTGCCACGGTCCCCCGGACCGGACCCCTGGTCGTGGTCGCCAACCATCCGTTCGGCGTGGTCGACGGCCTTGTGCTTTGCCACCTCGTGTCGCTGGTGCGCGACGACTTCAAGGTCGTGGCGATGAGCACCCTCTGCCGGGTGCCCGAGGTGCGTGACTATGTGCTGCCGATCAACTTCGCCGACACGCCCGAGGCAGCCGCGACCAGCGCTCGCTCGCGCCGCGAGGCCCGGGCCCTGCTCAAGGCCGGCGGCTGCCTGATCATCTTCCCCGGAGGTGCCGTCTCCACCTCGCGCGGGCCGTTCGGGCCAGCCGTCGACAATGACTGGCATCCGTTCGCCGGCCGCCTGATCATGGGTGCGCGCGCGGCGGTGTTGCCGGTGCACTTTGAAGGTCAGAACAGTCGGCTTTTCCAGCTGGTGAGCCGGGTCAGCATGACCTTGCGCATCTCGCTGCTCGTGCGCGAGACGCTGCGGCGAATCGGAAGCGACATTCAGGTACGCATTGGCGACGTCATGCCGTTCGCCACGCTCGGCAACACCAGCGACCCGCGAGCGCTGGTCGCCAATCTGCGTGCACTCACCTATGCGATTGGAATGACCGGCCGCGGCGATTGAGCACCGACCCGTAGGTCAGGCGGCACGCCGTCCCGCCCGAACCACGGCCTGCAGCTCGCGCAGTGTCTGGCGGGCATGCACCGGCTCCAGCCCGTCGCGGCGCCAGATCAGGCCCATCATCGGGTCCTCCATCAGCTCCTCGAGACGTGGCTCCCCCTGGCGGCCGACGCTCCAGTCGCTGGTGGCATTGATCCCGGACGAGGGCGTCCTGTGCTCGTGACGGTCTGCGCGCATCGCGGTGATCCCCCTCGCAAAGGCCACGAACGCCGCTGACTGCCCACGCGTCCGACGGTTGTAGGCTCCTCTAGCATGAGCAACGTGGCCAAGGGAAGCAGTAATTGTGGTATGATGACTAGGCTTAATATTGCAGTGCAGCGTATCCTTAGCGACAGCTTGATGATTTGTTCCCGCCCACTGTCGGTAGGTCATGGGACGCCTCGGCGATCGCTCGTGCTACCTCGTCGACCATGAATTCAGCAAATGCTTTGACCTTGGCGGGCAAGAGACGGCGGTGGGGATAGACGACCGCAAGCATGACCGGATCCGGCGGGAAGTCCTGGAGAACCGGCACTAGCCGACCGTGGCGCAGATGTTCGGCGACTTCGAATGCCGGCTTGAGCACGATGCCCTGGCCGAGCAGCGCCCATTCGGTGAGCACATCGCCGTCGTCAGCGTCCATTCTGCCCGCCACCGCGAAGGCTTCGGGGCCGTCCGGCGTGGACAGGGTCCAGCGGAATTGCTGCGAGCCGGGAAAGCGCAAGAGCAGGCACTGATGGTCGAGCAGGTCCTCAGGCCGCGCTGGGCGTACCCCTGGCGGCGAGATAATCTGGTGCGGCGCACAACAGGCGCGGGCACTCGGCGATCTTGCGCGCGATCAGGCTCGAGTTCGGCCAGGACAGCGAGCCGGATCGCCACGTCCACGGCCTCGCGCAGCAGGTCCAGAAGATGGTCCGACAGGCGCAGCCGGACGTCGAGCTGCGGATAGCGCGCGATGAAGCCTGGAATCAGCGGTGCCAGGATGCGCCGGCCCAGCCCCAGGGGCGCGGTGACGCGCAGGCTGCCCTTGGGTGTGCCGCCGGTCTCGGCGACCACGCTTTCGGCATGGGCCAGAGCCGCCAGCACCTCCTGGCACGCTTCGTAGTAGGCGGCACCCTGCTCGGTCGGCTGCACCTGTCGGGTCGTGCGGTTCAGCAGGCGCACGCCCAGGTGGTTCTCGAGCTGCTGCAGGCGGTGGCTGACCACGGCCGGGGACAGCCGCAGGTGACGCCCGGCGGCCGACAGGCTGCCCAGCTCGACCACGCGGACATAGACCTGCATGTTCTCCAGGAGCATCGCCATGTCAGTCCCCGATCCGGTCCATTGTTTGCTTCCGTTTGAAGATGCTGAACGAGGCCGGCCGGTTCACCGCGGCGCCCGATCAGCCTAGCACCGACGGCACGGCGCAGCGCGTGCCGCAGTCGAGGAAAGGATGGCGGCCATGGAGCCGATCTTGTGGGAATGGCTGAACATGGCGGTGCGCTGGCTGCACGTCATTGCCGGGATCGCCTGGATCGGCAGCTCGTTCTATTTCGTGCACCTCGATTCCAGCCTCAAGCAGCGGCCGGGGCTGCCCGAAGGTGCCGGTGGCGAGGCCTGGCAGGTGCATGGCGGCGGCTTCTACCACATGGTCAAGTACCTGGTGGCGCCGGCGCGGATGCCCGACGAACTGACCTGGTTCAAGTGGGAGGCCTACGCGACCTGGCTGTCGGGCATGGGCCTGCTGATCATCGTCTACTACTTCGGCGCGCAGCTCTACCTGATCGACAGCACGGTGCTGGCATCTGCCGGTTTGGGGTGCGGTGGCCATCAGCGTCGCCGGGCTGGTGTTGGGCTGGCTGGTCTACGACCAGCTCTGCAAGTCGCAAGCTGGGCGACAACGACGCGCTCCTGTTCGCGGTCGCTGTTCCTGTTCCTGCTGATCCTCGCCTTCGCCTACACCTTCCTGTTCAGCGGCCGCGGCGCCATGATGCAGATGGGTGCCCTGGTCGGCACGATGATGGTGGCCAACGTCGCCATGGTGATCATCCCCAACCAGCGCATCGTGGTGGCCGACCTGATCGCCGGCCGGCAGCCGGACCCGAAGTACGGTGCGATCGCCAAGCAGCGCTCGCTGCACAACAACTACCTGACCCTGCCGGTGATCTTCGTGATGATCATCAATCACTATCCGCTGGCGTTCGCCACGCGCTGGAACTGGCTGATCTTCGGCATCGTGCTGGTGATCGGCGCCGTCATCCGCCACTTCTACAACAGCCGGCACAAGGGCCTGCCGTCGCCCTGGTGGACCTGGGCCGTGGCCGCGGCCGGGATGGCGGCGATCGTCCTGCTCAGCATGGCCGGCCCGCCCGGCGAGCGACGAGGCGGCGGCTCCGGCCGAGCCGGTGACCTACGCCCAGGCCGAGGAGGTGGTGCTCGGGCGCTGCAGCATGTGCCACATGGCCGAGCCGGCCTGGGAGGGCATCGTGGTCCCGCCCAAGGGGGTGATGCTCGACACGCCCGAGCGCATCCTCCTGCATGCCGGCCAGATCCAGCTCCAGGCCGTGCTCACCCACGCCATGCCGCCGGGCAACATCACCGAGATCACGCCGGAGGAGCGGCAGGTGCTGGCGGCCTGGCTCGCCGGCGGCGCCAAGGCCGAGTAGGCGGGAGCAGGCAATGAGCGAGCGTCGGGCGATCCGCGGCCGCATTTTGAGCTTCACCGGCGATCCCGCGGAGGTCGGCGCCGCCGCCAGTCACCGCTACCTGGACGACGGCCTGGTCGTGATCGAGGGCGGCGTCATCGCCGAGGTCGGCCATGCCGCGGCATTGCTGCCGTCGCTGCCGCCCGGCACCCTGGTCGACCACTATCCCGACCATCTGGTCATGCCCGGGCTGATCGACACCCATCTCCATTTCCCGCAGACGCAGGTGATCGCGTCCTACGGCGCCCAGCTGCTGGAGTGGCTGCAGAAGTACACCTTCGTCGAGGAGGCCGAAGTTCGGCGATCCGGCCCATGCCGGACGGGTCGCCACGTTCTTCCTCGACGAGCTCCTGCGCAACGGCACGACCACCGCCCTGGTCTACTGCAGCGTCCACCCGGAATCGGCCGAGGCGTTCTTCGCCGAAAGCGAGCGGCGCAACACGCGGATGATCGCCGGCAAGGTGATGATGGACCGCGGTGCGCACGACGCGCTGCACGACACGGCCGAGAGCGGGTACCGCGACAGCAAGGCGCTGCTCGAGCGCTGGCACGGCAAGGGGCGCCAGCACTACGCGATCACGCCACGCTTCGCGCTGACCTCGACCGAAGCACAGCTCGAGGCGTCGGGCGCGCTGCTGCGCGAGCATCCCGGAGCCTACCTGCAGACGCATCTGGCCGAGAACCACGCCGAGATCGCGACCGCCCGGCGGCTCTACCCGCAGGCCTCGAGCTACACCGACATCTACGATCGCTACGGCCTGCTCGGGCCGCGCTCGGTGTTCGGGCACTGCATCCACCTCGAGGAGCCGGAGCTGGAGCGGCTGTCGGCCACCGGTTCGATCGCCGCCTTCTGCCCGACCTCCAACCTGTTCATCGGCAGCGGGCTGTTCGACATGGCCATGCTGCGCGATCCCCGGCGCCCGGTGCGGGTGAGCCTCGCCACCGATGTCGGCGGTGGAACCAGCTACTCGATGCTGCGCACCGCGGCCGAGGCCTACAAGGTGCTGCAGCTCGGCCACCAGAACCTGCCGGCACTCGATGCCTTCTACCTCATGACCCTGGGCAACGCGCGCGCACTCTCGCTCGACGACCGGATCGGCAGCCTGGAGCCGGGCCGCGAGGCCGATCTGGTGGTCCTGGATGCCCGGGCGACGCCGGCCATGGAACACCGCATGGAGACGATCGCGGGCGACCTCGCCGAGGAGCTGTTCGTGCTCATGACGATGGCGGACGACCGCTCGGTCCGCGCCACCTACGTTGCCGGGGAGAAGCTGCACGTCGCCTGAGCGGCGATACCGACAGGGGGTCTAAGCCACGGCCGACCGCAGCTCCAGCAGGCTGCTGGCCGGGCCCGGCCGGGCGAGCAGGTAGCCCTGGGCCGCATCGCAGCCGCGTTCGCGCAGGAACTCGAGCTGCTCCGCGGTCTCCACGCCTTCCGCGGTCACCAGTTTGCCCAGGCTGTGGGCGAGGCCGATCACGGCGGCGACGATCGCGCCGCTCGAGGGATCCCGGCCGATGTCCGCGACGAAGGACGCGTCGATCTTGAGCTCGTCGAACGGGAACTGGCGCAGGTGGGTGAGGGAGCTGTGCCCGGTCCCGTAATCGTCGATGGTCAGTGCCACGCCCATGGCCGCGATCTCATGCAGCGCACCCCTGATCTGCTCGCGCGCGCCGTCGACGAACACCGACTCGGTGAGCTCGAGCTCCAGCAGGTCCGGCTCCACGCCCGCCTCGTTCAGCAGCCGCGCGAGCATCGGCACGAACCCGGCGTGGCGCAGCTGCGCGGCCGAGACGTTGACCGCCGTCCGCAGCGGCTGCCCGGCCGCGCACCACGCGGCACTTTGCTGGCACACCCGGCTGAGGACCCACTCGCCCAAGGGATGGATCAGCCCCGACCGCTCGGCGAGCGGGATGAAGGTCGATGGCGGGACGGGCGTGCTGCCGCTCTGGGGCCAGCGGACCAGGGCCTCGACCTTGACCAGGCGCTGGCGTGGCAGGCTGAACACCGGCTGGTAGGCCAGCTCCAGCGCGTCGCCCGCGAGCGCCCGGCGCAGCTCCCGCTGCAGCCGGCGGTCGCGCCGCAGCTCGCGGTCGAATTCGCCGTGGTAGGGCGCGAACCGGCCGCGGCCGGCAGCCTTGGCACGGTAGAGCGCCACGTCCGCATTGCGGACCAGCCGCTCGGCGCTGTCGCCGTCGGTGGGATAGATCGTGACGCCCGAGGCTGCCCGCGACCTCGAGCTCGTGGCCGTCGATCCGGAACGGCGAGTCGAGCGCGGCCAGGACCCGCGCGGCCATCGCGGAGGCGCCCTCGCTTCCGCGCAGCCCTTCCTGGACCAGCGCGAACTCGTCGCCACCCAGCCTGGCCCAGGTGTCGCTGGCCCGCGCCACCTCGGAGAGCCGGGCGGCGACCTCGCGCAGCAGCTTGTCGCCGACGCTGTGGCCCAGCGTGTCGTTCACGTCCTTGAAGTGGTCGAGATCGAGCAGCATCACCGCGACCTCGCTGCCGTGGCGGCGTGCCCGCGCCAGGGCGTTGGCCAGGCGGTCCTGGAACAGCACCCGGTTGGGCAGGCCGGTCAGCGGATCGTGCAGCGCCATGTGGCGGATCTGCTCTTCCGCCGCCTTGCGGTCGCTGATGTCGACCGCCGCCCCGACCGCTCCCACGATCGTCCCGTCCTGATCGCGGATCGGGGTGGCGTTGACCAGCTCGTCGTAGAACGACCCGTCGTCGAACCTGACCCGCAGCTCCTCGTTGCGCACCACCTCGCCGCGGGTCGCGCGCTGCATCGGCAGGCGATCGGACGGCACCTCGCGACCGTTCTTGAAGACACGGAAATGGGCCGGCCGCTCGGGCGGAGGTGCCGTCAGGACAGGTTCTCGGTGACTGGCAGGCGCAAGAGCTGCGCTGCCCGCCGATTGCCCACGATCCGTGGTGCGCCGGTGCCCTGGGCGAGCCACACCGCCACCGGCACGGTCTCCATCACCGTTTCCAGCTCGGCGGTGCGCTCCCGCAGCGCGCGCTCCGCCTCCTGGCGAGCGGTGACGTCGCGGCAGGCCACCTGCACCACGACTTCGCCGTCGAGCAGGAACGCCGCCGCGGTCGTCTCGACATAGGCCGCGCCGCCGTCGAGCCTGCGGTAGGTCAGGGCGGTGATCGGGGTACGATCGCCGTCGGTGACGAGCGCCGCACGACGTAGGGCGGCCTGCGACCTGCTGTCTTCCATCAGGAGCGAGGACTCGTCACGGCCGATCAGTTCTGTGACGGACGTTGCGCCGAGGAGGGCCGCGGCCTGGCTGTTGGCGAGAATCACCAGGCTCTCGCGGAGCACGTAGACGGCGTCGGGCGCCGCCTCGACCATGAGCTTCAGGGCGTCAGCACCTGCGGCGTGGGCCGGCTTCGGCGGACGCCGGCCGACACGCCATCCCAGCATGGCGGCAGCCGACGCCAGCACAATCGCAACGATGATGTATGCAAGATCCGGCACGAAACGGGTTGCTCCGCCCGACTTGGGTGGCAGTCACAACTAAAGGACGAATTAAGGTCGGTGGCAATCAATTCGTCGCGACTTCGGCCGCCGACGGCTTCGAAGCCGACCCATCAGTCGATCTGCGCGCCCGAAGCCTTCACCACCGGTGCCCATTTGGCCAGCTCGGCCTGGACGTGGGCAGCCAGCTCGTCGGGCGTCGACCCGACGACGGTGGCGCCGAAGCCCTGCAGCTTCGCCTGCACCTCGGGGTCGGACAACGCCTTGAGTGCTGCCTCGTTGATCCGGATCACCACCTCGGGTGGCGTGCCGGCCGGTGCGAACAAGGCGTTCCACGTGTAGGTTTCGTAGCCGGGCAGGCCGGACTCGGCCACGGTCGGCAGATCGGGCATCGAGGGCGCGCGCTCGCTCGTGGTCACGGCAAGGCCGCGCAGCTTTCCGGCCTTGATGTGCTCGGTCGAGGAAGGGTAGGTTGTCGAACATGATCGGCACGTGCCCGCCCATCACGTCGATCAGCGCCGGGCCGGCGCCCTTGTAGGGCACGTGGACCATGTCGACCTCGGCCATGCTCTTGAACAGCTCGCCGGACAGATGCAGCGGCGTGCCGTTGCCCGAGGACGCGTAGCTGTACTTGCCCGGCTCGGCCTTGAGCAGCGCGATCAGCTCGGCCACGTCCTTGGCCGGGAAGTCCGGATTGACCACCAGGACGTTCGGCACCACCACCAGCAGCGAGACCGGAGCGAAGTCGGCCACCGGGTCGTAGGGCATCTTCTTGTAGAGCGCCGGGTTCAGCGCATGCGTTGCCACCGTACCCATCAGGAGGGTGTAACCGTCCGGATCGGCCTTGGCGGCCGCCGCCGAGCCGACATTGCCGCCCGCTCCGCCGCGATTGTCGACCACGATCTGCTGACCGAGGTCCTGGCTCATCTTCTCCGCGACCACCCGTGCCACGAGATCCGTGGATCCACCGGCGGGGAAAGGCACGATGAGATTGATGGGCCGCAAAGGATAGGCCGCCTGCGCCGACGCCGCGTCGGGCAGACCCGGCCCCATCAGAGCCAGGGCGGCGACGAATGGCGATTGCGTCTCGTCAGCATGGTGAAGCCTCCTTTCGTTGTCGGCTGGTTGCGGTCATTGGCGGGAAGGTGCCAGGATCGCTCCGCGCAGGCGAGTCGATGCTGCGCAGGTCATGAAGGAGGTCCGCGTGTCCCAGGACCAGGTGCTGCTGGCCGAGCTGCTCGATCAGGAGGAGCGGCTCCAGCTCACGCGGTACGAGCATGAGGATGCGTTCCGGCTGGGCATGATGCTGGTCGAGCGCGCCCGGGCCGACGGGCTGCCGCTCACGGTCGACCTGACCCGGGGCCAGCAGCAGCTGTTCCACGTGGCGCTGCCCGGCACCACGCCCGACAACGATCACTGGGTGCGGCGCAAGACGGCCACGGTCTACCGGTTCCATCGCAGCTCCTACTACATGGGCGTCTCGTGCCGGGCGCGCGGCGCCAGCCTCGCCGAGCGCTTCGCGGTCGATCCGGCAGAATTCGCCGCGCATGGCGGTGCGTTCCCGATTCGCGTGCGCGGGGCCGGCCTCGTCGGCACGGCCACCGTTTCGGGTCTGCCGCAGGAAGAGGATCACCGGCTGGTGGTGACCATCCTCGAGCGTTTCCTGGCAGAGGTCTGAGGCGGGATGGCCCGCCCGCCGCGCAAGCCGGTCCGGCCGATGGCCGACGAGGCGCGGGCCGGGCAGGTCCAGTCGGTCACGCGCGCGCTCGCCATCCTGCGCGGGCTCGCCGAGAGCGGCGACGGGATGACGCTCAGCGACGTCGCCCAGATCGTGGGCCTCGCCCCCTCGACCGCGCATCGCCTGCTCACCACGCTGCAGCAGGAGCGGTTCGTGCGCTTCGACGCCACCGCCCACCTGTGGCAGGTCGGGGTCGAGGCGTTCATCATCGGCAACGCCTTCGTCCGCACCCGCGACGTGGTCGCCATGGCCCGGCCCTATCTGCGGCGGTTGATGGAGGAGGGCGGCGAGACCGCCAACCTCTATCTCGAGCAGGACGGCGAGGCGATCTGCATGGCGCAGGTCGAGTGCCGGCAGATGATGCGCGCGATCGCCCGGCCCGGCGGCCGGGTGAAGATGCACTGCTCGGGTGCCGGCAAGGCCATGCTCGGCTGGCTGGCGGACGCCGAGCTAACGCGGGTGATCCGCACGCACGGCCTGAAGCGCTTCACCGAGCGGACCCTGGACACGCCGAGCCGGCTGCGCCGCGACCTCGAGCAGGTGCGCGAGCGGGGCTACGCCGTCGACGACGAGGAGCATGCCGTGGGCCTGCGCTGCGTCGCCTCGGTGGTGTTCGACGAGCATGGCCAGCCGGTTGCGGCGCTCTCGCTCTCGGGTCCCGGGCGCCCGGGTCGACGAGACGCGTCTCGCCGAGCTCGGTGCGCTCACCGCACGAGTGGCGGCCGAGTTCTCCGCCGAGCTCGGCGGTCACTCCGCTGCGCGCCTTTCCAAGTCGGCTGACATCCCAACCCTCTGACAGATCTGGATAAAGACGCATCTTTCCACGATGCGGAAAGATTTCCACGACGCATTGCTCCGCGCCCGTGGCAGCCCTATTACTCAACTCGCGAAACGTACGATCAGTGAGGTCGATCATGGCCAGGATGACAGCGGTCCAGGCGGCGGTGCGGGTTCTGGAAAAGGAAGGCGTGTCGGTCGCCTTCGGCGTGCCGGGTGCTGCGATCAATCCGTTCTACGCGGCCATGCGCGAACATGGCGGCATCCGCCACATCCTCGCCCGCCACGTCGAGGGCGCCTCGCACATGGCCGACGGCTACACCCGCGCGGTGGCCGGCAACATCGGCGTGTGCATCGGCACCTCGGGCCCGGCCGGCACGGACATGATCACCGGCCTCTACGCCGCGATCGCCGATTCCCTGCCGATCCTGTGCATCACCGGCCAGGCGCCACGCGCGCGGCTCTACAAGGAGGACTTCCAGGCGATCGACATCGAATCGATCGCCAAGCCCGTGACCAAGTGGGCGGTGACGGTCCGTGAGCCCGGTCTCGTGCCGCGCGTGTTCCAGCAGGCCTTCCACGTCATGCGCTCGGGCAGGCCCGGCCCGGTGCTGATCGACCTGCCGATCGACGTGCAGACGGCCGAGATCGAGTTCGACCTCGACACCTACGAGCCCCTTCCGGTCTACAAGCCCAGGGCCAGCCGCCGGCAGGTCGAGAAGGCGATGGAGATGCTGGGCGAATCCGAGCGGCCGCTGATCGTGGCCGGCGGCGGCATCATCAACGCCGATGCGTCCGACCTCCTGGTCGAGTTCGCGGAAGTCACCGGCGTGCCGGTGATCCCGACGCTGATGGGCTGGGGCTGCATCCCCGACGACCACGAGCTGATGGCCGGCATGGTCGGCCTGCAGACCAGCCACCGCTACGGCAACGCCACCTTCCTCAAGTCGGACTTCGTCCTGGGTATCGGCAACCGCTGGGCCAACCGGCACACCGGTACCATCGAGAGCTACACCAAGGGCCGCAAGTTCGTGCATGTCGACATCGAGCCGACCCAGATCGGCCGGGTGTTCAACCCCGATTTCGGCATCGTTTCGGACGCCAAGGCGGCACTCGAGCAGTTCGTGGCCGTGGCCAAGGAGTGGAAGGCCGCGGGCCAGCTGCCGAATCGCGACGCCTGGGCCCACGAGTGCGAGCACCGCAAGCTCAACATGCTGCGCAAGACGCACTACGACCAGGTCCCGCTCAAGCCGCAGCGGGTCTACGAGGAGATGAACGAGGCCTTCGACCGCGACACCTGCTACGTCACCACGATCGGCCTGTCGCAGATCGCCGGCGCCCAGTTCCTCCACGTCTACAAGCCGCGCAACTGGATCAATTGCGGGCAGGCGGGCCCGCTCGGCTGGACCCTGCCGGCGGCCCTGGGCGTGCGCGCGGCCGATCCCGACCGGCACATCGTGGCACTCTCGGGCGACTACGACTTCCAGTTCATGATCGAGGAGCTGGCGGTCGGTGCGCAGCACAAGCTGCCCTACCTGCATGTGGTCGTGAACAACTCCTATCTCGGCCTGATCCGCCAGTCGCAGCGCGGCTTCCAGATGGATTTCGAGGTCAGCCTCGCCTTCGACAACATCAACAGCGACGAGGTCGAGGGCTACGGCGTCGACCATGTCGCGGTGGCCGAGGGCCTGGGCTGCAAGGCCGTGCGGGTGAAGAGCCCCAACGAGTTCAAGGAGGCCTTCGCCACCGCCAAGCAGCTGATGGCGGAGCATCAGGTGCCGGTGGTGCTCGAGTTCATCCTCGAGCGGGTGACCAACATCTCGATGGGCACCGACCTGCACAATGTCAGCGAGTTCGAGGAGATCTTGTGCCTCGACCCGTCCTTGCGGATCGACCAGGTCTCGGGCTCGGTGCTCGAGGGTGCCGGCGCCGGCGCGGCACCGGCGCGGTAGCGACTCGGCGCAAAGGGACCGAGACAGGATCGTGGCGAGGAAAAGACCGGAGCAGCTCCGCTCCCACCGCTGGTTCGGCGTGCACGACCTGCGTGCCTTCGGGCACCGGTCGCGCATCAAGCAGATGGGCTACGGCCCCGAGGACTATGCCGGCAAGCCGGTGATCGCGATCGTCAACACCTGGTCCGACATCAACCAGTGCCACGCCCACTTCAAGGAGCGGGTCCAGGACATCAAGCGCGGCGTGTTCCAGGCCGGCGGCTTCCCGCTCGAGCTGCCGGCGATCTCGCTCAGCGAGCCGTTCGTCAAGCCGACGACGATGCTCTACCGCAACTTCCTCGCCATGGAGACCGAGGAGCTCCTGCGCTCGCACCCGATCGACGGGGCGGTGCTGATGGGCGGCTGCGACAAGACCACGCCGGGGCTGATCATGGGTGCCATCTCCATGAACCTGCCGGCGATCTTCGTGCCGGCCGGCGCCATGCTGCGCGGCAACTATCGCGGCGAGGTGCTGGGCTCGGGCTCGGACAGCTGGAAGTACTGGGCCGAGCTCCAGGCCGGCACCATCACCATGCAGGACTGGAACGACATCGAGAGCGGCATCGCTCGCTCGGCCGGCATGTGCATGACCATGGGCACCGCGGCCACCATGACCGCGGTCGCCGAGGCGCTGGGCTTCTCGCTCCCCGGCGCCTCCTCGATCCCTGCGCCGGACGCGGGCCATCCGCGCATGTGCGCGGAATCGGGCCGCCGGATCGTCGAGATGGTGTGGGAGGACCTGAAGCCGTCCGACATCGTGTCCGCGGCCTCGGTCGACAACGCGATCCGCTGCCATCTCGCCATGGGCGGCTCGACCAACGCCATGATCCACGTGGTGGCGATGGCCCGCCGGGCCGGCATCCCGCTGACCTTGCAGCGCTTCGACGAGCTGGCGCGTCAGATCCCCGTGCTCGCCGACGTCCGGCCGTCGGGGAAGTACCTGATGGAGGACTTCTTCTACGCCGGCGGCATTCGCGCACTACTGGCCCAGCTCGCCGACGATCTCGACCTGGACTGCCGCACGGTGAACGGCCGGACCCTGGGCGAGAACATCGCCGGTGCCGCGATCTACAATCCCGTCGTGATCCGGACCAAGGCCGAGCCGGTCGCCAAGGAGGCGACGGCGATCCTCTACGGCAACCTCGCCCCGCACGGGGCGGTGATCAAGCCGTCGGCGGCCGACCCGCGCTTCCTCAAGCACAAGGGCCCGGCACTCGCCTTCGAGAGCTACGACGAGATGATGGCGGCCATCAACGACCCCGACCTCGACGTCACGCCGGACCATGTCCTGGTGCTCAAGAACGCCGGGCCGGTGGGGGCGGGGATGCCGGAATGGGGCATGCTGCCCCTGCCGGTGAAGCTCCTCAAGCAGGGCGTGCGCGAGATGATGCGCATCTCCGACGCCCGCATGAGCGGCACCTCCTACGGTGCCTGCATCCTGCACGTCTCGCCCGAGGCCGCCGTCGGCGGGCCGCTGGCCCTGGTCCGCACCGGCGACCTGATCGAGGTCGACGTCGAGGCCCGGCAGGTGAACCTGCTGGTCGCCGAGGACGAGCTGCAGCGCCGCCGCGCGGAATGGCGGCCCAAGCCGATCCCGCCGCGCGGCTATGGCCGGCTGTTCGTGCAGCACATCAGCCAGGCGCACGAGGGCTGCGACTTCGACTTCCTGCTCGGCACCGAGCCCTTGCCCGAGCCCGAAATCCACTGACCGTCCAGGACGCCCATCATGGATCTGCCGCTCAACAGCTTCAAACGCGCGATCACCTCCGGTCGGCAGCAGATCGGGCTATGGAGCAGCCTCGCCAACAACGTCACCGTCGAGATCCTGGCCGGCGCCGGGTTCGACTGGCTGCTCCTGGACTGCGAACATTCGCCGAACGAGCCCCTCATGGTGCTGAGCCAGCTCCAGGCCGCGGAAGGCGGCACGGCGCACCCGATCGTGCGCCCGGCCTGGAACGACGCGGTCATGCTCAAGCGCCTGCTCGACGTCGGCACGCAGACCTTCCTCATCCCCTATGTGCAGAACCGTGCGGAGGCCGAGCAGGCGGTAGCCGCCGTGCGCTATCCGCCGCGCGGCATGCGCGGCTTCGCCTCCGCCGCGCGCTCCTCGCGCTACGGCCGGATCGCCGACTACCACACGCGGTGCGAGGAGGAGATCTGCGTGCTGGTGCAGGTGGAGACCCAGGAGGGCCTGGACAATCTGGAAGCCATCGCGGGCGTGGACGGCGTCGACGGCGTGTTCATCGGCCCGGGCGACCTCTCCGCCGCCCTGGGCTATCTCGGCAAGCCCGGTCATCCCGACGTCAACGCGGTGATCGATACGACGATCGACCGGATCAAGGCCTGCGGGAAGGCGCCCGGCATCCTGACCGGCGACGTGGCGCTGGCACGGCGCTATATCGAGCGCGGGTGCCTGTTCACGGCGGTCGGGGCGGATACCGGAATCCTGGTCCGCGGTGCCGGTGAGCTCGTAAAGACGTTCAAGCAGCCGGCCTAGGCCGGCGCCACAGCCTGGGGAGGGACCGGTGCCGAACTTCGCGGCCAATCTGACCATGCTCTACAACGAGCACGACTTCATCGAACGCTTCGCGGCCGCTGCCGCCGACGGCTTCGCCGCCGTCGAGTACCTGTTCCCGTACCCCTACAAGAAGGAGCTCCTTGCCGAGAAGCTGAAGGAGCACGGGCTGACCCAGGCGCTGCACAACATGCCCGCCGGCGACTGGGCCGCGGGCGAGCGCGGTATCGCCTGCATCCCCGGGCGCGAGGAGGAGTTCCGCGCCGGCGTGATCAGTGCGATCGAGTACGCGACCGCGCTGGGCTGCCGCCGGGTCAACTGCCTTGCCGGCATCCCGCCCAAGGATGTTCCGACCGTCGAGGCGCGGCGCACCTTGGTCGAGAACCTGAAGCACGCGGCACCGGAGTTCGCCAAGGCCGGCATCATGCTGGTGGTCGAGGCGATCAACACCCGCGACATTCCGGGCTTCTTCCTCAACCGCTCGGCGCAGTCGATCGAGATCATGGACGAGGTCGGCTCGGACAACCTGTTCCTGCAGTACGACTTCTACCACATGCAGATCATGGAGGGCGACCTCGTCCCGACCTTCCGCCGGCTGAAGGACCGGATCGGCCACGTCCAGATCGCCGACACGCCCGGCCGCAACGAGCCCGGCACCGGCGAGATCCACTATCCCTTCGTGTTTGCCGCGCTGGACGAGGCGGGCTACGAGGGCTTCGTCGGCTGCGAGTACAAGCCCAAGGGCGCCACCTCGGCCGGCCTGGGCTGGTTCGCCCCGTACCGCCGCGCCGCCTGACACGAACCAAGAAGGGACGAACCTCATGAAGGTGGGTTTCATCGGGCTCGGCATCATGGGCAAGCCCATGGCGCTGAACATCGGCAAGGGCGGCCACGAGCTCTACCTCAACAGCCGCAGCGGCGTGCCGCAGGACATGCTCGATGCCGGCGGCAAGGCCTGCGCCTCGCCCAAGGAGGTGGCACAGCAGGCGGACGTCATCGTCACCATGGTGCCCGACACGCCCGACGTGGAGCGCGTGCTCTTCGGCGAGAACGGCGTCGCCGTCGGGGCTCTCGGCCGGCAAGACCGTGGTCGACATGAGCTCGATCGCGCCGCTCGCGACCAAGGAGTTCGCCAAGCGCATCAACGAGCTGGGCTGCGACTATCTCGACGCCCCGGTCTCGGGCGGCGAGGTCGGCGCCAAGGGTGCCACGCTCACGATCATGGTCGGCGGGCCCGACGCCGCCTTCGAGCGGGTCAAGCCCCTGTTCGAGCTGATGGGCAAGAACATCACGCTGGTCGGCGGCAACGGCGACGGCCAGACGACCAAGGTCGCGAACCAGATCATCGTGGCGCTGAACATCGAGGCGGTGGCCGAGGCGTTGGTCTTCGCGGCCAAGGCGGGCGCTGATCCGGCCAAGGTGCGCCAGGCACTGATGGGCGGCTTCGCCAGCTCGCGCATCCTCGAGGTGCATGGCGAGCGCATGATCAAGCGCACCTTCAACCCGGGCTTCCGGATCGAGCTGCACCAGAAGGACCTGAGCCTGGCTCTGCAGGGTGCCAAGGCGCTGGGCGTCAGCCTGCCCAACACCGCCACCGCCGCCGAGCTGTTCAACGCCTGTGCCGCCAACGGCGGCAAGGCCTGGGACCACTCGGCGATGGTCAAGGCCCTTGAGCTGATGGCGAACCATCCGGTCGCCGAGGGTTAGCCGGGTGATCGAGGCGCGGCGGCTGCTTCGTTCGCTGTTCGAGGCTGCGGTCGCCGCGGCCGACCCCGCGGTCGTTCTGCCGACCCACCTGCCCGAGCCGCCGCGCGGCCGCACCATCGTCGTCGGCGCCGGCAAGGCCTCGGCCGCGATGGGCCTGGCGCTGGAGCGACATTGGCCGGGCGAGCTGTCCGGCCTGATCGTCACCCGCTATGGCCATGGTGCGCCGTGCGAGCGGATCGAGGTGGTCGAGGCCGCGCATCCGGTGCCCGACGAGGCCGGCCGGGCCGCGGCCGCGCGCATCCTGGACCTCGTCGGCGGCCTGACCGAGGACGATCTGGTCATCGCCCTGATCTCGGGCGGCGGCTCGGCGCTGCTCACGCTGCCGGCGGACGGCCTGTCCCTCGCCGACAAGCAGGTGATCAACAAGGCGCTGCTGCGTTCGGGCGCCTCGATCGACGAGATGAACTGCGTCCGCAAGCATCTGTCCCGGGTGAAGGGCGGCCGTCTGGCGGCCGCGGCGTTTCCGGCACGCACCGTCTCCCTGCTGATCTCCGATGTGCCCGGCGACGACCCGGCCGTCATCGCCAGCGGCCCGACCGTGCCCGATCCCGACCACCACGGCCGACGCACGCGCGATCCTGGCCCGGTACGGCATCGAGCTGCCCGAGGCGGTGCGCAGGCATCTGCACTCGGCCTGCGGCCGAGACCGTCAAGCCGGGCGATCCGCGTCTCGCTCGCGCCGAGATCCGCCTGATCGCAGCGCCGCAGCTGAGCCTCGAGGCCGCGGCCGAGGTCGCGCGTGCGGCCGGCGTCACGCCCGTCCTGCTCGGCGACGCGCTGGAAGGCGAGGCTCGCGAGGTCGGCAAGGTCATGGCCGGGATCGCGCACTCCGTGGCGGCGCACGGCCGGCCGGCCGCCGCCCCGGCCGTGCTGCTCTCGGGTGGCGAGACGACGGTCACCGTGCGCGGCGACGGCCGTGGCGGCCGCAATGTCGAGTTCCTGCTCGGCTTGGCACTGGCCCTCGACGGCCTGCCCGACGCCTGGGCGATCGCCGGCGACACCGACGGCATCGACGGGGCCGAGGAAGTGGCGGGCGCCATCGTCACGCCCGACACGCTGGCCCGGGCACGCGCCAGCGGTCGCGATCCGCGCGCGACGCTCGCCAACAACGACGCCCACAGCCTGTTCGAGGCGCTGGGCGATCAGGTGATCACCGGCCCCACGCTGACCAATGTCAACGACTTCCGCGCAGTCCTGGTGACCAGGTCCTGAACAGCGGCCAGTCGGGACCGGGATCAACCTGGGTTCCAGGGTTGTCGACCGACGGCAAAACCGATAGGTAGCTGGCTCACAACACAAGATTGAGCCCGTCGGGGACCAACATGCGTTCGATTTTCCCACATGCTCGCCGGAGCATTCTGGCGACAGTGCTCCTTGTCGTTCCCGGCCTCGTCTATGCTGCCACCGAACGGGTCAGCGTCGCGTCGGGCGGGTGGCAGACCACCGGCCGCAGCGGTCATCCCGAGTTCGGCGCCCATGGCAACATCGCGGTGTTCTCCTCGACCGCCCCCGATCTCGTGCCCGGCGACACCAACCGGGTCGAGGACGTCTTCTTTCGCGACCTCGTCAACGGTCTGACCTACCGCATCAATCTCGGGCCTTTCGGGGTCGAGGCCAACGGGACCAGCCTGAAGCCCGTGCCCTCGGCGGACAGCTCGATCATCAGCTTCCAGTCGCGGGCCAGCAACCTGGTGCCGGTCGACGGCAACGGCGCCATGGACGTGTTCGTCCGCGACATCATCAACGGCACCACCACGCGCATCAGCAACGCCTGGTTCGGCGCCGACGCCGATGGCCCCAGCAGCTACGCCGTGGTCAGCGCCGACGGCCGGTTCGTCGCGTTCCAGTCCGACGCCACCAACATCGTGGCCAACGACCTCAACCGCCACACCGACGTCTTCGTGCACGACCGGGCGACCGGCCTCACCTCGCTGGTGTCGGGCGCGCTGGACGGGACGCCGGGCAACGGGGTGAGCAAGTACCCGACGATCTCGGCCGACGGTCGCTTCGTCGCCTTCCAGTCGGCAGCGGCCAACCTCGTGGCCGACGACACCAACAACCGGATCGACGTGTTCGTGCGCGATCTGTGGACTGGCCTCACCGAGCGGGTCAGCCTCTCGGCCCTGGGCGCGCAGGGCAACAGTGCCAGCGGCTATCCCTACCTCTCGGGCGACGGCCGCTTCGTCGTGTTCGTCTCCGGGGCCAGCACCCTGATCGATGGGCGACACCAACCGCGCCCGCGACATCTACCTCTACGATCGCGCGCTCCGCTCGATCGAGCGTGTGAGCGTCGCCACGGGCGGCGCCGAGGCCAATGGCACCAGCCTCGCCCCCGAGATGTCCGACGATGCGCGCTTCATCACCTTCCGCTCCGAAGCGAGCAACCTCGTGGCCGACGACACCAACGGCCAGAGCGACGTCTTCCTGCGCGACCGCTGGCTGGGCACCACCGTTCGCGTCAGCGTCGGTAGCGAGGGCCAGCAGGGCACGGACGTGGCCTACCAGCAGACCATCTCCGGCGACGGCCAGGTCCTGATCTTCAGCACCATGTCGCCGAATCTGGTGCCCGACGACACCAACGGCACCCAGGACGTGTTCATCTGGCGTCCCTGAGCGTTCCGTTAGCCTCGCCCGCCCGCGCCGCTGTTGCGCAGGCACGAGGCCCTGGCTATGTTCCGGCCGCTTTTCGGAGGGATGGCCGAGTGGTTTAAGGCGCACGCCTGGAAAGCGTGTTGGGGGCAACCCCTCGCGGGTTCAAATCCCGCTCCCTCCGCCAGTTCCCTGCAAGTCCGGACCGGCGATCTCCACCCTGCTGCC
>CAVYMA010000037.1:0-274389 GCA_963769465.1 uncultured Alphaproteobacteria bacterium | reverse complement strand
ATCTGACAGCAGTGCTTGCATCGGCAGTCGCAGGCACTGTAGGCTGAGCCATGGCCCAGATCACCATCCGACAGCTGGATGACTCGCTTGTCGCTCGTCTGCGCAAGCGTGCGGCCGCAGCTGGTCGGTCCATGGAGCAGGAGGTCCGAGAGATTCTGGCGGCCGCATGCGCAGACCAGGCGGAGTCGTGGAGCGCCTGCGCGAACGGCACGCGGCCTACGGGGGACGCGTGTTCTCCGACAGTGCCGAGATTGTCCGCGAGATGCGGGACCAGAGGACCCGATAGGTTTGGTGGCCATTCTCGTCGTGGATGCCAGCGTGGCGCTGAAATGGCTACTGCCCGAACCGGACAGCGAGGCCGCACTGGATCTGATCGGGCGAGCCGTGCTCGCTGCTCCGGAGATGATGGTCGTCGAGGTGGCCAACGCTCTCTCGACCCGGGTACGCAGGCGTGAGCTCACGCCGCTCGAGGCGCGCACGAGCCTTGCGGACCTCCATGCGATCCATGTCGACTACGCCGCCGACCGCGAACTCGCCTCGGCGGCCCTGTCGCTCGCCGCCGATCTCGGCCATCCGGTCTATGACTGCCTCTATCTGGCCCTGGCGATCGACCGTGCCGCCATGGTCGTCACGGCCGATCGCAGGTTCGTCTCCGCGGTCGACGCGCATCCCTATCTCGCCGGAAGGGTGAAGCTCTTGCACGATCTGCCTGGAGTATCCTGATCCCATGGCCTTGCCGCCCGATGCGATCCGCCCGCCTCGCGCCGACGACCGCCCGGCCTGGGACGAACTCTGGCAGGGCTATCTCCGCTTCTACCGCAGCCGGCTGGAGCCGCAGGTCACCGAGCTGACCTGGACGCGCCTGGTCGATCCGGCCCAGCAGCCGCATGGCCTGGTGGCCGAACTCGACGGGCGGCTGGTCGGGTTCGCCCACTACCTGTTCCACCCCTCGACCTGGAGCGAGACGGGCTACTGCTATCTGGAGGACCTGTTCACCGTACCCGAGGCCCGCGGACGCGGCGTGGGCCGGGCGCTGATCGAGGCGGTGGCGGCGGCCGCGGAGGGAGCCGGGGCGACGCGGCTCTACTGGCACACCCAGGAATTCAACGCCGACGGCCGGGCACTCTACGACACGCTGGCCCGACGGACCTCGTTCATCGTCTACGAGCGCTGACGGGTCAGGTCAGCGCAGGGCGGACGTCGGTGTGGGCGAAGTCGTCGCCCTTGTAGAGCAGTGGAGCATCGAGAGACCTGGGCCAGAGCGTAGGAGGCGCAGTCGCCGAGATTGAGCTGCGCTTTGTGCCCGGAGCCCTTGCCCAGGTGCGGTACGCGACGAAGCGCGATCTCGGCCAGATCGGAATCGAACGGCTCCACCCGCACCGGTGCCAGCCGCAAGAAGTGGCTGAACTCGGACTGTGCGGCGCGCGGCAGGCGTCGGTGCAGGACCGTTCGACACTCGAAGACGGTGAACGCCGACATGGCGAGGTCGGTATGCGCCTTGAGCACACGCCTGATCTCGGCCGCTTCGGGCTCGTTCGCCATGATCGCGAAGACCGCCGACGTGTCGATCACGATCATGGCTCGAAGGTGCCGTCCTCGTTGTAGCCGAGCAGGACCGTCGGCGGGCCGGTCGTCGAGCACCGGATAGCTCGCCATGCGGTCGCAAATGCTCGTCGAGCGCCGCTGCCCGGGCGAGCTGCCCCTCGCGGTCACGCTGGCGACGTTGTGCGCTAGCCGTTCCTCGAGAGCCCGGGTCACGGCCTCGGTGATGCTTTCACCGGTGAGCGTCCGCCAGCTCACGCGCCAGCCGGTCGGTCTCGGCGGACTTGATGTTGAGCGCCATCTTCTTCCTGTCTGCCTAGTGAGGAAGATTGTACCATTGGACGGAGGCCAAGCATAGGGCTATGCTCACCGAGGGGAGGCCAGCCGGCGCATGAGCGTTCTCGACACCAGGCTGAACCCGCGCAGCGACGCCTTCCGGCAGAACGCCGCGCGGATGGACGAGGTCGTGGCCGATCTTCGCGCCCAGGTGGCACGCGTGGTCGAGGGCGGCGACGCCAACGCGCGGGCCAAGCACGTCGCACGCGGCAAGCTGCTGCCCCGCGAGCGGCTGGAGCGGCTGCTCGATCCCGGGGCACCGTTCCTGGAGCTGAGCCAGCTCGCGGCCCACGGGCTCTACGGCGACGAGGTGCCGGCGGCCGGGATCATCACCGGCATCGGCCGGGTGGCGGGCCGCGAATGCGTGGTCGTGGTCAACGACGCCACGGTCAAGGGCGGCACCTACTACCCGATGACGGTGAAGAAGCACCTGCGCGCGCAGGAGGTGGCGCGCCAGAACCGGCTGCCCTGCATCTACCTGGTCGATTGCGGCGGTGCCAACCTGCCGAACCAGGACGAGGTCTTCCCCGACAAGGACGATTTCGGCCGCATCTTCTACAATCAGGCGACCATGTCGGCCGAGGGCATCCCGCAGATCGCCGTGGTCATGGGCTCCTGCACCGCCGGCGGCGCCTACGTGCCGGCCATGTCCGACGAGGCCGTCATCGTCAAGAACCAGGGCACCATCTTCCTGGGCGGCCCGCCGCTGGTGAAGGCCGCGACCGGCGAGGTGGTGACCGCCGAGGAGCTCGGCGGCGGCGACGTGCACACCCGGATCTCGGGCGTGGCCGACCATCTGGCCGAGGACGATTCGCACGCCTTGTCCCTGGCCCGCCGGCTGGTGGCAGCACTCAACCACGCCAAGCGGATCGGGCTCGACGTGCGCGAGCCCAAGGAGCCCCTGCACGATCCGCGCGAGCTCTACGGCGTCATCCCGGCCGACCCGCGCCAGCCCTTCGACATCCGCGAGGTGATCGCCCGGATCGTCGACGGCTCGGCACTCGAGGAGTTCAAGCCGCGCTACGGCGCCACCCTGGTCACCGGCTTCGCCCGGCTCTGGGGCTATCCGGTCGGCATCATCGCCAACAACGGCATCCTGTTCTCGGAATCCGCCGCCAAGGGTGCCCACTTCATCGAGCTGTGCTGCCAGCGCGGCATCCCGCTCCTGTTCCTGCAGAACATCACCGGCTTCATGGTCGGCCGGAAGTACGAGCATGGCGGCATCGCCAAGGACGGGGCCAAGCTGGTCAACGCCGTCGCCAACGCGGCCGTGCCCAAGCTCACGCTCATCGTCGGCGGCAGCTTCGGTGCCGGCAATTACGGCATGTGCGGCCGCGCCTTCGAGCCGCGCTTCCTGTGGATGTGGCCCAACGCCCGGATCTCGGTCATGGGCGGCGAGCAGGCGGCCTCGGTCCTGGCGACGCTGCGCCGCGACGCCGTCGAGGCCAAGGGCGGGGCCTGGTCGGCCGAGCAGGACGAGGCCTTCAAGGCCCCGATCCGCGCCCAGTACGAGAGCCAGGGCCACCCCTACTACGCCTCGGCACGGCTGTGGGACGACGGCGTGATCGACCCCGCCGACACCCGCACCGTCCTGGGCCTCGGCCTGTCGGCAGCACTCAACGCGCCGATCCCGGAGACGCGCTTCGGCGTGTTCCGGATGTGAGGGCCAGATGAGCGACGTCGCGATCGCGCGGGACGGGGCCATCGCCCGGGTGACCCTGAACCGGCCGCAGCTCCACAACGCCTTCGACGAGGCGCTGATCCAGGGCCTCGCCGACGCCTTCGCCGCCCTGGGCGAGGACGCCGCCGTGCGCGTCGTGCTCCTCACCGGCGCCGGCAAGAGCTTCTCGGCCGGGGCCGACCTCAACTGGATGCAGCGCGCCTCGACCTACGACGAGGAGCGCAACCGCGCCGACGCCCGTGCGCTGGAGCTGATGCTGCGCACCATCGACGAGTGCCCCAAGCCCGTGGTCGCCCTGGTCAACGGTGCCGCGATCGGCGGCGGCGTCGGTCTGGTCGCCGCCTGCGACATCGCCATCGCCGCCGAAGGTGCGGTGTTCGCCACCAGCGAGGTGCGCCTGGGCATCCTGCCCGCCGTGATCGCCCCCTTCGTCGTCCGCGCCATCGGCCCGCGCGAGGCCCGCCGCTGGTTCCTCACCGCCGAGCGCTTCGGTGCGGTGGAGGCGCGCCGCATCGGCCTGGTCCACGAGGTCGTCCCCGCCGACCAGCTCGAGGCGCGCGGCACCGCCATGGTCGCCGAGCTGCTCAAGGGCGGCCCCGAGGCCCTGGCCGAGGCCAAGCGCCTGGTCCAGCTCGTCCGCACCATGCCCCAGGGCGGCAGCATCCTGTGCCGAGGCCACGGTCGCGATGATCGCCGAGCGCCGGGCGTCGGACGAGGGCCGGGAGGGGATCGGCGCGTTCCTGGAGAAGCGCAAGCCGGCGTGGGTCGAGGACTGAGGCGGGCGGTCAGCTCAGCGCCTGCTCGACCGCGCCGGGTCGATGCGCGATCACCCGCAGCAGGATCCGCGCATTGCGATCGGGCCGGGTCGGCCCTGTTCCCAGTTCTGCACGGCGTCTACGATCCAGGCCGAACCGCGCCGCGAACTCGAGCTGCGTCAGGCCGAGGCGATCACGGATAGCCCGGACGTCGACGTTTTCGGGCACTTGGCGTGGCGTGGCGTCGACTTTCAATTCCTTGAGTTCGCGCCTCAGCGCGGCAGTATCCGCGGCGGGCATGCGGACCACGACCGTCTCGCCCTCGGCCAGACGGTTCAGCGCCGCATGGGCCTTGCGCAGGCCGAGGCCGTGGGCAGCGAGGGTCTGGGCGACCGAGACGGGCCGGGCCAGCGGACCCGTGGCGCGCAGGGCGAAGTCAGCGTGGATAGCGGAAGGTCCACGGGCGCCGGTGCGGATTGGCGCCGGTCGTGCGAGTAGCTCCTTCAACGACAAGCTCTTCCGCATTGGCTTCCTCCAGGAACTTGCGCGCCACCGCGTTGAGGCCGGCTCGGCCGAGCGCACCGGGCGACAGGCCCTGCACATGGACATTGCGGGCCCAAAGGACGCCCGCCACGAGCTGTACCTCGGCGATGACCGTCAACTCACCGACGGGTGTCCGCACCGTCGCGATCATCGTGCGGTCCTCCGCGTCCTCGATCTCGACCGCGATATCGGTGCTGGTCCACACGGACAAAGGATACGCTATCAGCGTAGCAGAGTGAAGGAATTTGCTTTGGCCGCCTTGCCTTGCGGTGCAAGGTAGGGACAACGGCAAAGGGTCGATGACCGCCGGGCACGGCGACCTTGGGGAGGCGAACTCGGTGCTCGCGAGCCTGCTGATCGCCAATCGCGGCGAGATCGCCTGTCGGATCGTCAGGACCTGCCGGCGGCTGGGCATCCGGACGGTGGCGGTCTACTCCGACGCCGACCGCGACGCGCGGCACGTGCGGCTGGCCGACGAGGCGGTGCGGCTGGGGCCGGCGCCGGCGGCGGAGAGCTATCTGCTGGCCGAGCGCGTGCTGGAGGCGGCGCGGCGGACCGGGGCCGAGGCGGTCCATCCGGGCTACGGGTTCCTGTCGGAGAGTGCCGCGTTCGCGCGGGCGGTGCGCGACGCCGGGCTGGTCTTCGTCGGGCCGCCGCCCGAGGCCATGGAGCGGCTGGGCGGCAAGGACAGCGCCAAGGCGCTGCTCGCACCGGCGGGGGTGCCGCTGGTGCCGGGCTATCATGGGCCCGACCAGGACGATGCGCGGCTGCGCGACGAGGCCGGCGGGATCGGCTTTCCGCTGCTGATCAAGGCCGTGGCCGGCGGCGGCGGCAAGGGGATGCGGCGGGTCGACGATGCCGGCGACTTCCTCGACGCTGCTCGCCGCCTGCCGGCGCGAGGCCAAGGCGGCGTTCGGCGACGACCGGGTGCTCCTGGAGCGGCTGATCGAGCGGCCGCGCCATGTCGAGCTGCAGGTGTTCGCGGACCGGCATGGGCAGGCGGTGCACCTGTTCGAGCGCGACTGCACCCTGCAGCGCCGGCACCAGAAGATCATCGAGGAAGCGCCCGCCCCCGGGCTGACGCCGGAGCTGCGCGCCGCCCTGGGCAAGGCCGCCACCGGAGCGGCCCTCGCCGCCGGCTACGAGAACGCCGGCACGGTCGAGTTCCTGCTCGACCAGGCGGGCGGCTTCTACTTCATCGAGATGAACACGCGCCTCCAGGTCGAGCACCCGGTGACCGAGGCGATCACCGGCCTGGACCTGGTCGAGTGGCAGCTGCGCATCGCCGCGGGCGAGCCTTTGCCGCTGCGGCAGGAGGAGATCGCGGCCAAGGGCCACGCCTTCGAGGCCCGGCTCTACGCCGAGGACCCGGCCCGCGGCTTCCTGCCCTCGATCGGCCGGCTGCGCACGCTGCGCCTGCCCGCGGGTCTGGACGGCGTGCGGGTCGACACCGGCGTGGAGGAGGGCGACGCGGTCACCCCCTACTACGACCCGATGATCGCCAAGATCATCGCCCACGGAGCCGACCGTGCTGGCAGCGCTGGAGCGGCTGGCGGCGGCGCTGGATGCGACGCAGGTCGAGGGGGTCACGACCAATCTGGGCTTCCTGCGCGCGGCGTGCGCCAGCCCCGAGTTCAAGGAGATGCGGCTGGATACCGGCTGGCTCGACCGCGAAGGCACGGCGGCGCTGGCCGCCGAGGGGCCGGTCGACCCGGCCACGCTGCTCCAGGCCGCCCTGGCGACGGTGGCCTTGAGCGTCGCCCGCCCGGGTCCGGCCCGCGATCCCGGCACCGACTGGACCTCGCCCTGGCACCGGCTCGACGCCTGGCGCCTGAACCAGCCGCCGCGCGGGCTCGTGCGCCTGCTCGACGGCAAGGACCTGCACGTGGTCGTGGTCGAGGGTACGGCCGAGCGCTACACGGCACGGCTGGGCCCCGCGACGCTGGAGGCCCGTGCCGGCGTCGCCGACGGCCGGGTCTGGATCGAGAGCGACGGGCTGCGGCGCAGCTTCCCGGCGGCGATCGTCGGCCACACGCTGAGCTTCACGCTGGACGGGCGCCGCCGGACGCTCGTCCTCGAGGATGGCCGCTTCGCCGCCCGCGGCGAGGAGGAGGACAGCGGCCTGTTCACCGCCCCGATGCCGGGCAAGGTGACCCGGCTGTTCGTGGCCGCGGGCGACCGGGTCGCCAAGGGCCAGCCGCTCGCCGTGCTGGAGGCCATGAAGATGGAGAGCCGCTTCGACGCGCCGCGCGACGGGCTGGTCAGTGCGGTCCACGTCAAGGAGGGCGACCAGGTCGAGGAGGGGGCGGTGCTGCTCGACCTCCAGGCGGCCGAGACCCCGCCATGAACCCGGCCGACCTGTTCGCCTCGATCCCGCACGAGGTCACCATCGTCGAGGTCGGCCCGCGCGACGGGCTGCAGAACGAGGCCGCCCCGGTGCCGGTCGCGGCCCGGGTGGCGCTGGTCGAGGCGCTGGCCGCGGCCGGGCTGCCGGTGGTCGAGGCGGGCTGCGTTCGTCTCGCCCAGATGGGTGCCGCAGATGGCCGGCAGCGACGAGGTCCTGGGTACCATCCGCCGCCGTCCCGGCACGCGCTACCCGGTCCTGGTGCCCAACCTGCAGGGCCTGGAGGCGGCCCTGGCGGCCGGTGCCGAGGAGGTGGCGGTGTTCGGGGCCGCCTCGGAGAGCTTCTCCCGGCGCAACATCAACTGCTCGATCGACGAGAGCCTCGCCCGCTTCCGGCCGGTGATCGCCGGGGCGAGGTCCCACGGCGTACGCGTGCGCGGCTACGTCTCCTGCGTCGCCGGCTGCCCCTACGAGGGCGAGATCGCCCCCGCCGCGGTGGCGCGCGTCGCGGCCGAACTGCACGCCATGGGCTGCTTCGAGATCTCGCTCGGCGACACCATCGGCGTCGGCACGCCCAGGAAGGTCGCGGCCATGCTGGAGGCCGTGGCCGGCGAGGTGCCGGTCGCGGCCCTGGCGATCCACGCCCACGACACCTACGGCCAGGCGCTGGCCAACGTGCTGACCGCGCTGGAGATGGGCCTGCGCGTGATCGACAGCTCGGTGGCCGGCCTCGGCGGCTGCCCCTACGCCAAGGGGGCGTCCGGCAACCTCGCCACCGAGGATCTGGTCTACATGCTCGACGGCATGGGGGTGCGGACGGGGGTGAAACTCGACGCGGTGATCGCGGCCGGGCGGGAGATCTGCGGGCTGCTGGGCAAGGACACGCGCAGCAAGGTCGGGCTTGCGATCAGCGCCAGATGATCTTGGCGCCATAGTCCGGGAACACCGGGTCGCCGCTGACGATCGGGATCCCCTCGAACCGCGCTTGGGCGATCAGCATGCGGTCGAACGGATCCTTGTGCGGGCCCGGCAGCCTGCCGGCCGCCAGCGCGTGCGCGACCGACACCGGCAACTCGCGGAACCGGGCCGCCGAGACATAGTGCTCGAAGCGCTCGGGCAGATCGCCCGCCTCCGGCAGTTTCCCCAACCGATGCTTGGTCGCGATCTCCCAGGCGGACACCGGGCTGACCAGGATCTCGTGATTGGAGTTCCGGATCGCGTCCCGTGCTGGTTGCGGCAGCTTGGGATCGTCGAACAGCCACCAGATGAGGGCGTGGGTGTCGAGCAGGGCCCTCACTGGCCCCAAGCCTCGAGCTCGTCCGCGGGCAGTGGCTCGAAGAAGGCCTCGGTCAGCCGACCCTTCGCGAGTCCGGGTCGTCGCGGCGCATGATCCTCGATGGCGACCAAGCGCACGAATGGCTTGCCACGCTTGGCGATGACGATCTCCTCGCCGCGCGCGGCGCGCTCGAGAAGCTCCGAAAGCTGGGCCTTGGCGCGATGGATGTTGACCAGCATGACACATGGTTCCAGCTACGGATCTGGTTCGATAAGCGAGTCCGATTGAAGCATAGGCGACGTGCAGTCCGCACGCTAGTCCGCGAGCGCCCGGATCTCCGTCTCGCCCGGGCAGCCGCGCAGCGCGAACCGGCCCAGGCTGGTCGTGGGCCGGCCGCAGCGGCCGGCGAACGGCGCCGACAGCAGCAGGTTGCGCCCGAGCTGCTCGCACAGGCCCTCGATGCGGCTGGCCTCGTTGACGGTGGGGCCGATGACGGTGAAGTCCAGCCGGCGGGCGGCGCCGACATTGCCGTAGACGACCTCGCCATAGTGCAGGACCAGGTCGAGCGCGAGCTCCGGCTCGCCCTTCTCCCGGCGCTGGGCGTTGAGGTCCGCCGTGGCCGCCAGCGCCTGCTCGGCCGCCGCCAGGGCACGCCGGCAGGCGTCGCGGTCGCCGCCGGCCTCCTCGGCCACGAACACGGCGAGCAGGCCGTCGCCCAGGAACTTGAGCACCTCGCCCTCCTGTCCCGCCACCGCGGCACCGATGACGTCGAGATGCTCGTCGAGCCAGGTCACGACCCGTGCGGACGGCTCGCGGCCGGCGAGGCTGGTGAAGCCGCGCAGGTCGGCGAGCAGGATCGCGGCCTCGATCGCCCGGCCGGTGCCGCGCCGGACCTCGCCGGCCAGGACCCGGCGCGCCGTGCGCTCGCCCAGATAGACGCCCAGGATCGCCGTCGACACCCGGGTCAGCATGTAGCGGTAGCTGGCGAGGCCCAGGGCCGGCAGCAGGGCCACGAAGCTGGCGATGTCCGCCTCGGTGAAGCCGCCCGGCCGGTCGGTCGCCATGGCGATCGCGACCCCGGGCACGGCCGCGGCGATCTCGCCGCTGAAGCGCACGATATGCAGGAAGTAGGACGTCGCACCCGCCGCCCGGAGCTCGGCCAGCAGCGGGAGGTCGCTACAGCCCTCGCCGCGGTCGAGCCGCCAGTGCCGGCAGGTCAGCCCGTCCTGCACCAGGGCGTAGATCGGGCTGCGCCGGTAGGGCAGGTCGCTGTCGGGCCCCGGCACGTAGGGCGTGGCCTCGCGCGACAGGCCCCGGTCGCGCAGCCAGATGTAGGAGACGGCGCGGACCGTGGGATCGATGGTCTGGATGCCGACGCTGAACCGCCACAGCGGCACGCCCAGCTCGCACAGCCCGGCGCAGGCGAGCTCGATCAGCTCGGCCGCATCGTCGCTGCGGGTGGCCGTCTCGAGCAGCTCGCGGATCAGCTGGTCGAGCGCGGCCATCGCCGGTCACCCCACCCGTTCGCGGAACCGGTCGGGCGGGTAGACGCCCAGGATGTCGACCTGGTGCGAGAAGAAGCGCAGCTCCTCGAAGGCGAGGCGGACCTGGTCCTGCTGCGGATGGCCGATGATCTCGGCGTAGAACTCGGCCTGGGTGAAGGCACCGTCGACGTAGCTCTCGAGCTTGATCATGTTCACGCCGCTGGTCGCGAAGCCGCCCAGCGCCTTGTAGAGCGCTGCCGGCCGGTTGCGCACCCGGAAGGTGAAGCTCGTGATCACCGGCCCGTCCTTGGGGTCCGGGTGGCGCGGCTCGCGCGCCATGACCAGAAAGCGGGTGGTGTTGTGCTCGGCGTCCTCGACGTCGGACTTGAGGATCTGCAGGCCGTAGATCTCGGCGGCGAGGCGCGAGGCGATGGCACCCCGGGTAGGATCGCCCGAGGCCGCGATGTCGGCGGCGGCACCGGCGGTGTCCGCCACCACGCGCGCCCGGTAGCCGTGCCGGCGCAGGAAGTCGCGGCACTGGCCGATGGCGTGGACGTGGCTCTCGACCTCCTTGATCGACTCCAGCGTGGCGCCATGCACGCCCAGGAGCTGGTGGTTCACCCGCACGAACTGCTCGCCCACGATGTGCAGGCCGCCGCGCGGCAGCAGGTGGTGGACGTCGGCGACCCGGCCGGCGATCGAGTTGTCGACCGCGATCATGGCGTAGCGCGCCTGCCCCTCGCGGACCGCGGCGAACGCGTCCTCGAAGGAATGGCAGGGCAGGGCGGTCATCTCGGGATAGGCCTGCCGGCAGGCGAGGTGCGAGTAGGCGCCGGGCACGCCCTGGAAGGCGATGGTCCGCTCCGGGTCGGGCGGCAGATCGGTCACGGGCGGTTCTCCAGGATGCGCCGGGCCTTCTCCAGGTCGGCCGGGGTGTCGACGCCGAACGGCACCGCGTCCACCACCCGCACGCCGATGCTCATGCCGTTCTCCAGCGCCCGCAGCTGCTCCAGCTTCTCGCGCTGCTCCAGCGGGCTGGGCGGCAGGGCGGCGAAGCGCTCCAGCGCGTCCGCGGGTGAAGGCGTAGATCCCGATATGGTGCCAGACCGGGCCGGGGCCGGAGGGTGCCGTCGCCCGGGTGAAATAGAGCGCCCGGCCGAGGTTCGGCCTGGCCGGGTCGAAGCTGACCACGGCCTTGACCACGTTGGGATCGGTCCGGTCGTGCTCGTCCTCCGTGGCGTTGGCGAGCGTGGCCATGTCGGTGCCGAGCTGCTCCAGGGGCTCCAGGACCTGCCGGACCGCCTGCGGGTCGAGCGTAGGAAGATCGCCCTGGAGGTTGACCACGCGGGCGAAGCGGCGGTCGGGATCGACCGCCTGCAGGGCGGCGAAGATCCGGTCGGTGCCGGAGGGCAGTGCTGGATCGGTCAGCACCGCCTCGCCGCCGGCGGCGCGCACGGCCTCGGCGATGACCGGCTCGGCGCAGGCCACCACCACCGGGCCGACCTCGGCATCGCGCGCGCGCCGCCAGACCTGGACGATCATGGGCAGGCCGGCGATCATCGCCAGCGGCTTGTCGGGCAGTCGGGTCGAGCCCAGGCGTGCCGGGATCAGAACGATCGTACGCGACGAAATGTCATCGCCGTCCGGCGCGGATCGCGACGCCATATTCCCCTCGCGCAGTAAGAAGGTCGCGGTCGGGACGGGAGCCCTTGCCGCGCGCGTGGCCGGTGGTCTAGCTACCCGGCACGATGAGCGCAAGCGCGGCGCCCGATGCCGCAGTTTCGAGCAACGACGAGGATCTCATCCCCATGGCAGGGTCTCTAGAGGGCAACAAGCTCGTCGCGGCGGTCCTCACGGCGGGTATCGTCGGCGTCGGCAGTGCCGTGTTCGCCGGGCTGCTCTATCATCCGCACGAGCTCGAGGAGCCGGTCTACCGGGTCGAGGCGGCGGCGACCGAAGGTGGCGGCGGCGAGGCGGAGCCGGCGGCCGAAGCGCAGCCGATCGGCGTGCTGCTGGCCTCGGCCAGCGTCGAGAGCGGCGAGGCGGCCGCCAAGAAATGCGCCGCCTGCCACAGCTTCGACGAGGGCGGCGCCAACAAGGTCGGCCCGGGCCTGTGGGGCGTGGTGAACCGGCCGATCGGCGGGCACGAGGGCTTCGCCTATTCGGAGGCGCTGGCCAGCAAGAGCGGCGAGGTCTGGGACTACGACCACCTCAACCAGTTCCTGACCAGCCCCAAGGCCTACGCTCCCGGCACCAAGATGAGCTTCGCCGGCATCAGCAAGGAAGCCGAGCGCGCCGACGTGATCGCCTATCTGCGCTCGCTCGCCGCCGAGCCGGCCCCGCTGCCCGGCAGCTGACCGGCGCCGTCGCGGTGGCCGGCGCCGACTACCGGGCGTTCGAGGCGCTGGCCCACCGGCTGGCGGATCGTGCGGGCGAGATCCAGCGCCGCTACTTCCGCACGCCGGTCTCGGTCGAGACCAAGGCCGACGCCAGCCCGGTGACCATCGCCGACCAGGAGGCCGAGGCCGCCATGCGCGAGCTGATCGCGGCGGCCTACCCGGACCACGGCATCCTGGGCGAGGAGCATGGCCGCGACCGGATCGACGCCGAGTTCGTCTGGGTGCTCGATCCCGATCGACGGCACCAAGTCGTTCATCACCGGCCGGCCGCTGTTCGGCACCCTGATCGCCCTGGCGCACCGGGGCCGCCCGGTCATGGGCATGATCGACCAGTCGATCCTGCGCGAGCGCTGGGTGGGCATGGCCGGGGGCCGGCTCGGCCTGGAACGGTCGGCCGATCGCGGTCCGCGCCTGCCCGCGGCTCGAGGACGCGGTCCTGTTCGCGACCAGCCCGACCATGTTCCGCGCCGGCGCCGAGAACGACGCCTTCGACCGGGTCCAGCGTCGGGTCCGGCTGCCGATGTATGGCGGCGACTGCTACGCCTACGGCCTGCTCGCCATGGGCTTTGCCGATCTCGTCGTCGAGGCCAGCCTGCAGCCCTACGACTTCATGGCGCTGGTGCCGGTGATCGAGGGTGCGGGCGGGCGTGTCACCGACTGGCAGGGTCGCCCGCTCGAGCTGGGCTCCGGCGGTCAGATCGTCGCCGCCGGTGATGCTCGTGTCCTCGATGCGGCGCTGGCGCTGCTGGGCTAGCGGCTCGCGGCGTCACTAGGTGGCGCGAGTGCGAGGAAGGCAATAATGATCGTGCCGACGATCGGGGCGACCGACCAGTAGGCCATGGTCCTGGAATAGCCCGCCTCGCGCGCACGCCGGGTCAGCGCCTGCTGAAATGGGTACGAGTACGCAACGAACGCGACGCCACAGGCGATGCGGACAAGGATGTCGTCGCTGCTCGCCATGATCGTGCCGGGAACCAGCAGGACGAATGTCCACACCAGAAAGCACGGCCGACCGGTCGTTGCATGGCCGTTCTCCCGGCTGACAGCAATCAAGGGCAGGCCGACGAGCGCGAACAACACGACGAGCACGACCAGCCAAACCGAAGGATCTGCCATCGATCGACTTTCTTTCGCGCCGCGACGGACGACGGATTCGGCGCGGCTATACAACACCTCTATCTGGTAAATGGGCTGCCGTAGCGCAATCCCCCGAGGCGCGCTCGCTTCCATCCGCTACCCAAGCGGCCGATGGCGCACTAGGTTCAGCGCTCGATGACGCAAGGGAGACGGCAGGGCATGGGGAACATCGTCGAGCGGCTGACCGCTACCGTGCTGGCGCTGCTGATTGCTGTGCCGGCCGCCATGGCGCAGCCCGTCCACGGCGTCGCCATGCATGGCGAGCCGGCCTACCCGCCGGACTTCACCCATTTTTCCTACGTCAATCCCGACGCACCCAAGGGCGGCAGCCTGGTGATGGCCGCCATCGGCAGCTTCGACAATCTCAATCCCTACATCGTGCGCGGCACGCCGGCCTCCGGTGCCGGCCTCGTCTTCGAGACGCTCACCAGCCAGTCCAACGACGAGGCGTTCTCCGAGTACGGGCTGATCGCCCGGACCATCGAGATGCCCGAGGACCGCTCCTGGGTGGCCTTCGAGCTCCGCCCCGAGGCCCGTTGGCACGATGGCCGGCCGGTCACCGTCGAGGACGTGATCTTCAGCCTGGACATCCTCAAGACCAAGGGTGCGCCCTTCTACCGGGCCTACTACGCCAACGTCGTCGAGGCGGTGGCCGACGGCCCGAACCGGGTCAAGTTCGTGTTCGACGGCACCACCAACCGCGAGCTGCCGCTGATCGTGGGCCAGCTGCCGGTGCTGCCCAAGCACTATTGGGAGGGCAAGGATTTCGAGCGCACCACGCTCGATCCGCCGCTGGGCAGCGGGCCCTATCGGGTCAAGAGCGTGGATGCCGGGCGCAGCATCGCCTACGAGCGCGTGCCCGACTATTGGGGTGCCGATGTCCCGGTGAACAAGGGCCGCAACAATTTCGACGAGGTCCGCTACGAGTATTATCGCGACCCGAACGTGGCGCTGGAGGCGTTCAAGGCCGGGCGGTTCGACCTGCGGGTCGAGAACAGCTCGCGGTTCTGGGCCACCGGTTATCAGGGTCCGGCCCTGGACAAGGGCCTGATCACCAAGCTCGAGATCCCGACCGAGGGCGGGACCGGCATGCAGGGCTTCGTCTTCAACACGCGGCGCGAGAAGTTCAAGGACCCGCTGGTCCGCCAGGCGCTGTCTTATGCCTTCGACTTCGAGTGGACCAACCAGACGCTGTTCTACGGCGCCTATTCGCGGACCTGGAGCTACTTCGCCAACAGCGAGCTGGCCTCGTCCGGCCTGCCCAGCGCCGACGAGCTGAAGCTGCTCGAGCCCTACCGCGACCGGCTTCCGCCCGAGGTGTTCGAGCGCGCCTACCAGCCGCCGGTGACCGACGGCTCGGGCAACAACCGGGACAACCTGCGCGAGGCCGTGGCCCTGTTCAAGCGCGCGGGCTACGAGATCCAGGGCGGCAAGCTGGTCAACACCGCGACCGGCCAGCCGTTCGAGTTCGAGATCCTGCTCGATTCCGGCGGGCTGTTCGAGCGCATCGTCGGCCCGTTCGCCAAGTCCCTGGAGCGGCTGGGGATCAAGGCCGAATTGCGCACCGCCGACGACGCCCAGTACCAGAAGCGGATCGAGACCTTCGATTTCGACGTGATCACCAGCGTCTTCGGGCAGAGCCTGTCGCCCGGCAACGAGCAGCGCGAGTTCTGGGGCAGTGCCGCCGCCGACACGCCGGGCAGCCGCAACGTGATCGGCGTGCGCGACCCCATCGTCGACGAGCTGATCGACAAGATCATCACCGCCCACTCGCGCGAGGACCTGATCACCGCCACCCGGGCCCTGGACCGCGTGCTCCTGTGGAGCCACTACGTCATCCCGCAATGGCACAACCGGGTGACCCGCATCGCCTTCTGGGACAAGCTCGAGCACCCGGCGACCTGGCCGCGCTACGGCGTCGACCTGTTCGCCTGGTGGGTCGATCCGGGCGAGGCGGCCGAGATCGAGAAGGCCCGGCAGGAGCTGGGCGCGACCCAGAACTGAGCGCCGGGCCGTGCTCGCCTACCTCACCCGCCGGCTGCTGCTGGTCATCCCGACCCTGCTCGGGATCCTGCTCGATCAACTTCGTGGTGATCCAGGCCCTGCCCGGCGGCCCGGTCGAGCGGATCGTGTCGGAGCTGTCGGGCCGCGGCGGTCGGCGCCACGGCGCGGATCACCGGCGGCGGCAACGAGGCCTCGGGCGGCGGCGGGGGCGAGCAGGGCGGCAACGCCAACAGCCGCTACCGCGGTGCTCAGGGCCTCGATCCCGCCTTCATCGCCGATCTCGAGCGCCAGTTCGGCTTCGACCAGCCGGCCTGGCGGCGCTTCGTGATCATGCTCGGCAACTATCTGCGCTTCGATTTCGGCGACAGCTTCTTTCGCGACCGCTCGGTGTTCGACCTCGTGGTCGACAAGATGCCGGTCTCGATCTCGCTGGGCATCTGGACCACGCTGCTCACCTACCTGATCTCGATCCCGCTTGGGCATCCGCAAGGCGGTGCGCGACGGCACGCCGTTCGACGTCTGGACCAGCGGGGCCATCATCGTCGGCTACGCCATCCCCTCGTTCCTGTTCGCGGTCCTGCTGATCGTGCTGTTCGCCGGCGGCAGCTACTGGCAGGTCTTCCCCTTGCGCGGGCTGGTCTCGGAGAACTTCTGGACGCTGCCCTGGTACGCCAAGGTCCTGGACTATCTCTGGCACATGGTGCTGCCGATCGGCGCCATGCTGATCGGCTCCTTCGCGACGCTCACCATGCTGACCAAGAACAGCTTCATCGAGGAGATCAACAAGCAGTACGTGCTGACCGCCCGTGCCAAGGGCCTGGACGAGAACGCGGTCCTCTACCGGCACGTGTTCCGCAACGCCATGCTGATCGTGATCGCGGGCTTCCCGGCGGCCTTCGTCTCGGTCCTGTTCACCGGCTCGCTCCTGATCGAGGTGATCTTCTCCCTCGACGGGCTGGGCCTCTTGGGCTTCGAGGCGGCCTTGAACCGCGACTATCCGGTGATGCTGGGCACGCTCTACTTCTTCACCCTGTTCGGGCTGCTGTTGAAGATCCTCTCCGACTTCGCCTACGTCCTGGTCGATCCCCGCATCGACTTCGCAGCCCGGGCCGCCTGAGCCATGGCCGCACTCGCCCCGCCGGCCGGCGTGCTCGCCCCCGTCCGCCAGCTCTCCCCGATCGCGGCGCGCCGGCTCGCCAACTTCAAGGCCAACCGCCGCGGCTACGTCTCCGCGCTGGTCTTCCTGGCGCTGTTCGTCCTCTCGCTGTTCGCCGAGTTCATCGCCAACGACAAGCCGCTGCTCGTGCGCTACGACGGGAGCTTCTACTTCCCGGTGTTCGTGGCCTATCCCGAGACCGAGTTCGGCGGCTTCTTCGAGACCGAGGCCGTCTACACCGACCCTGCCGTCAAGGAGCTGATCGAGGAGCGGGGCTGGATCGTCTGGCCGCCGATCCCCTACAGCTACGACACGGTGGCCCAGGACCTGCCCACGCCCGCACCCTCGCCGCCCACCGCCCAGAACTGGCTCGGCACCGACGACCAGGCCCGCGACGTGCTGGCCCGGGTGATCTACGGCTTTCGCATCTCGGTCCTGTTCGGCCTCGTGCTCACCGTGCTGAGCTCGGTGGTCGGCATCGCCGCCGGTGCGGTGCAGGGCTATTTCGGCGGCCTGGTCGATCTCTCGCTGCAGCGCTTCCTCGAGGTCTGGAGCGGGATGCCGACCCTCTACCTCCTGATCATCATGTCCAGCTTCATCGTGCCGGGGTTCTGGACCATCCTGATCCTGATGCTCCTGTTCAGCTGGATGGCGCTGGTCGATCTGGTCCGCGCCGAGTTCCTGCGCGCGCGCAACCTCGACTTCGTCCGTGCGGCGCGGGCCTTGGGCGTGGGCGACACCACCATCATGTTCCGCCACATCCTGCCCAACGCCATGGTCTCGACCCTGACCTTCCTGCCCTTCGTGCTCAACGGCTCGATCGTCACCCTGACCTCGCTCGACTTTCTGGGCTTCGGCATGCCGCCCGGCTCGCCGTCCCTGGGCGAGCTCTTGAACCAGGGCCGCAACAACCTGCAGGCACCCTGGCTCGGCATCTCCGGCTTCGTCGTGCTGGCGGTGATGCTCTCGCTGCTGGTGTTCGCCGGCGAGGCGGTCCGCGACGCCTTCGACCCGCGCAAGACGTTCCGCTGATGGCCCTGCTCGAGGTCACCGATCTCAGCGTCACCTTCGGCACCGGCGAACGGCCGTTCCACGCCGTCAAGGGTGCCTCCTTCGCGCTCGACCGCGCCCAGACGCTGGCCATCGTCGGCGAGAGCGGCTCGGGCAAGTCGGTGACCGCCCTCTCGATCCTGCAGCTCCTGCCCTATCCCCTGGCCGCCCACCCCTCCGGCAGCATCCGCTTCGACGGCGAGGAGCTGGTGGGGCGCGACGACCGCTTCCTGCGCACCATCCGCGGCCGGCGCATCGGCATGATCTTCCAGGAGCCGATGACCTCGCTCAACCCGCTGCACACGGTCGAGCGCCAGATCAGCGAGGTCCTGTTCGTCCATCGCGGCCTCGGCCGCGACGAGGCGCGGGCGCGTGCCCTCGAGCTTCTGCGCCTGGTCCAGATCCCCGAGCCCGAGACCCGGCTCGGCTCCTACCCGCACCAGCTCTCCGGCGGCCAGCGCCAGCGGGTGATGATCGCCATGGCGCTGGCCAACGAGCCCGATCTCCTGATCGCCGACGAGCCCACCACCGCCCTGGACGTCACCATCCAGGCGCAGATCCTCCAGCTCCTGAAGGAGCTCCAGGCGCGGCTGGGCATGGCCATCCTGTTCATCACCCACGACCTCACCATCGTGCGCCGCTTCGCCGACCGGGTCTGCGTCATGACCAAGGGCGAGGTCGTCGAGCAGGGCGAGGTCGCCGAGGTGTTCGAGCATCCGCGCCACGCCTACACCCGCCACCTCCTGGCCGCGGCACCGAAGGGCGAGCCCGCACCCGCCAACCCCGGCGCACCCATCGTGCTGGCGACCGAATCCCTCAAGGTCCACTTCCCCATCCAGCGCGGCCTGTTCCGCCGCACGGTCGGCCACGTCAAGGCCGTGGACGGCGTCTCGCTCGCCGTCCGCTCCGGCCAGACCGTGGGCGTGGTCGGCGAGAGCGGCTCGGGCAAGACCACGCTGGGCCTGGCCCTCCTGCGCCTCACCGCCAGCGAGGGTGCGATCGAGTTCGCCGGCCGGCCCATCCAGGGCCTGGGCCCGGGCACCTTGCGGCCCCTGCGGCGCGAGATGCAGATCGTGTTCCAGGACCCCTTCGGCAGCCTCAGCCCGCGCCTCTCGGTCAGCCAGATCGTGGCCGAGGGCCTCAAGCTGCACGGCCTCGGCGACGATGCCGCCGGCAGGCGGGCCCTGGTCTCGGCGATCCTGGAGGAGGTCGGCCTCGATCCCGCCGACCAGGACCGCTACCCGCACGAGTTCTCCGGCGGCCAGCGCCAGCGCATCTCGATCGCGCGCGCCATGGTCCTGCGCCCGCGCCTGGTCGTCCTCGACGAGCCGACCTCGGCCCTGGACATGTCCGTCCAGGCCCAGATCGTCGACCTGCTGCGCGACCTGCAGCGCCGCCACGGCCTCGCCTACCTGTTCATCAGCCACGACCTGCGCGTGATCCGGGCCATGAGCCACGAGGTCGTGGTGATGAAGGACGGCGTGGTGGTCGAGCGCGGCCCCACCGAGCGCATCTTCGACGCCCCGCGCCACCCCTACACCCGAGCACTCATGGCCGCCGCCTTCCGGATCGAGGCGGTGCAGGCGGGGACCGCGGCGGGGTAGGGGAGCGATACGGCCCGCGCCCGGTCAATCCTGCGACCGGAGCTTCTGGTCGAGCAGCCACTTCACCCCGCGCGGCCAGGCGTAGTTCGCGCCCATGCGCAGGCCGGTCGAACCCTCCGACAGGGTCTCGTTCGTCGCGGCGTCGATCACCCGCAGCCGGATGGTGTACTCGGTCCGGGTGATGCGCGTGATCAGCCCGGTCATCGCCTGCTCCGCACCCAGCCTCTCCGCCAGCGGCCCCTCGCACCGGTCGCAGCCCGCCAGGTCGCTTGCCGGCACGCCGCTCGTGTCGATCACCTCGTAGCGGCCGCTCGCGGCCAGGAGGCGCCGCGCCTCGTCGGTGGCCTGCCTGACGTACGCCAGGTCCTTCTCGTCGACGGCAATGATCCCGCCGCCCGCACTCCGGTCGGTCACGTCGAAGTCGAACACCGCGAGCCTGATCGGCGGAGCAGCGGCGCGACCGGCGCTCTCCTCCGCCGACGCGGCGCAGACACCCCCGAGCACGACCAGGCCGGCGAGCGTCTGGGCGCCGAGCGTCCTCGGGAGATGCTTCGCCATGGACCTGCCTCCATGCCCATCGAGTCTGCCGGACAGTCCACGGTAGCAGCTGGGGTGGGCAAGGGCACCGCCATTTCGGCTCGCCGCAGCTCTCCAGGCCGGTTGGTATTCCGCCTGGTGCCCTGCGCCGGCCCCTTGGATTGACATCTGTTGGCAAATTTGGCAACGTCGCCTGGATGACGGAAATTGCCCGCCGCATTTCATGGCTCAAGGGAGCTAGGCGCGATTTCGAGACGTTTCCGCCGGACGCACGCGAGCTGGTGCTTGACTCGCTCACCGTCGTCGCTGGCGGCGGCATGCCGGGCATCGCCAAGCCGCTCAAGGGCTTCGGCTCCGGCGTGCTGGAGCTGGCCCTGCGGCATCGGGGCGGGGCCTACCGCGTCGTCTATGCCGTGCAGCTCGGGGCCGACGTCTGGGTGGTGCATGCCTTCGAGAAGAAATCGAAGAGCGGCATCAAGACGCCCAAGGCGGAGATCGACCTGGTGGCGGAACGTCTCAAGCGCCTGAAGGAGATCTTGCGATGAACGACGACCTGGAGCTGGTCCGGGGCAGCGGGAACGTCTTTCGCGACTTCGGCCATCCGGACGCCGAGGTGCGCCAGGCCAAGGCCCTGCTGGCCGCCGAGATCATCAAGGTGCTCGATCAGGAGCGCCTGTCCACCCGGCAGGCCGAGGCCCGCACCGGCATCGCCCATGCCGAGTTCTCGCGCATCCGCAACGTCCGCCTCGCCCGCTTCACCTTCGACCGACTGCTGACCATCCTGGGCCGTCTGGGCCACCAAGTGGAACTGAGTGTCACGGTCACGCCCCGCCAGCAGGGCGACGTGCCCGCTGCGCTTCGCCTCTCCGCCGCGCCATGACCGCGAGCACGCTTTCCGGCCGCACCTTCGCCGCCCTCCTGTTCGACATGGACGGCACGCTCATCAACTCGATCGCCGCGGCCGAGCGCGTCTGGGCCGCCTGGGCGGAGCGCCACGGCCTGGACGTCGCGGCCTTCCTGCCGACCATCCACGGCATGCGCGGCATCGAGACCATCGCCCGGCTGGCGCTGCCGGGTGTGGACCCTGTGGCCGAGGCGCAGGCGATCCTGGAGGGCGAGCTCGCCGACGTGGACGGTGTCGTGGCGATCGACGGGGCGGCGGCGTTCCTGGCCGCCCTGCCGGCCGACCGCTGGGCCATCGTCACCTCGGCCCCGCGCCCGCTCGCCCTGCGCCGCCTCGCCGCCGCCGGGCTGCCCACGCCACCCGTGCTGGTGACCGCCGAGGACGTCCGGCACGGCAAGCCCGCACCCGACTGCTTCCTGCTCGCGGCCGAGCGCCTGGGGCAGCGGATCGAGGACTGCCTCGTGTTCGAGGACGCCCCGGCCGGCATCCAGGCGGCCGAGGCCGCGGGGGCGGCGGTGGTGGTGGTGACGGTGACGCATCGGCACGAGGTGGAGACGAGGCATCCGAAGATTACGGGATATGCCGAGTTCACCGCCGAATTTCTGCGCTTCTGAGACAGCCGTAGTATCTGGCCAGGCATGACGCCGCGGTGAGGGAGAATCGCGTGGAAGCCGGCGGGAATGCGGGCCGGTTGGGCACCGTCGCGCCACAGGAGACTTACCACGACGATCCAGACGAAAGAGGTGAACCAGCTTAATCAGAACTCCGCGACGAACTCACCGCGGCTCTGGTCCTGGCCGGCCGGACCCGCGGCTGCCAGCATTCCGCCGGCGGCGAGCCGCCACGGCGTAGCGCCAAAACGCCCAGGCAAGTCCGATCACTCTCGACCACGCTTCCCGATGGCCGGGAGCGCTTGGTACCGGATACACGCCGACGCGTGCCGGATGCTTCCGCAACCGACGGCGCGGTGTTCAGGTTAGTGCTCGGCCATTGCGGAAGGATCAGCCATGCGCGGCCGGGTCGACCACATCATCCTGACCGTTCGGGACCCGGAGTCGTCGTTCGCGCTGTACGACGCCTTCCTGCGCTTCCTGGGCTACGAGCTGGTCGCTCGCGGCGAGGCGGGCATCGAATGGGTGCTCGAGGACAAGGACGGCTCGCCCTCGGTCGGCCTGGTGAAGGCCAGGGGCGCCGGCGCGGAGAGCCGACACGACCGCTACGCGCCCGGCCTGCACCACCTCGCCTGGGCAGCCGGCAGCCGCGAGGACGTCGGCCGGCTGCACGAGCTCCTGGTGGCGATGAAGGCCGAGGTGCTCGACGCTCCCGCCGAATACCCGCAATACAACGGGGGCCGGGGTTACTACGCCATCTTCTTCGCCGACGCGGACGGGCTGAAGCTCGAATACGTGTTCACGCCGCCGCGATGAATGGCACGACGCAGTTGGGAGTACGTGCCGTGACCATCCCGCGACGACCGTGAATCTCCGTCCTCACCGGAACGGATCCTTGATGTCCGGATAATATTCCTATATTCATACCCCATGCCCTCCCGCCGGCCCACCCCGCGTCGCCCGCCCCTGACCGCCCCGCGCGGCCAGCTGCGCGCCGCCTACCGCCTCACCGCCGGCATGTCGCGCACCAACCTCGCCCGGGCCGAGAACGTCACCCCGGCCGAGATCGACCAGCTCCTCGCCCAGCCCGACTTCCAGGAACTCCTCGACGCCCTCGCCGAGATGGAGGCCCTGCCGCCCGAGGAGCGCCTGCGCCAGCTCGAGCAGATGGCCTGGTGCGTGCTCGAGATGGCCGTCGGCACCGGCGACTGGCGGGCCGCCGCCTTCGTCGCCGACCAGATGCGCCGCGGCTGCCACCCCGCCCGCTCGCTGGCCCAGGCCGTCCTCGACGCCCAGGCCCGGGCCCTGGCCCGGAACCCCGGCAAGCCCGTCCGCCCCCGCCGCGCCCGCCCCTACGACGCCGTCGACGCCGCCCTCGGCCGCGCCGCGTCGGGCCTGCGCGCCATCCTCGGCCTCGAGGAGGCGCTCACGCACCTGCCCGAGCCGAAGACGGTCGAGCCGGCCGAGGCGCCGCGTAGCCGAGACCCCGCCCGCGACCCAGCCGGCCGCGAAATCCCGCCGCCCCAACCCGCTGGCCGCTCGCCTGCGCGCCGGCACCGCGGCGCCGCCGGCTTCCGCCGAAGCGGAGCCGCGCCACCTGCTCCGCACCTGGGCGCAAGGGCCCTGACGGTCCAGGCGAAGCGGACGCTCATACCGCGCGAGGCTTGCGGCCCAGCGCCCGCTCTACCGCCTCGGGCTCGCGGTCGATCACCTGGAGCAGGATCTGCGCCGGCCCGTCGGGCCGCCGGCGGCCGCGTTCCCAGTTGCGCAAGGTGCCGAGCGCGAAGCCGAACCGTGCTGCGAACAATTCCTGGGTCAGCCCGAGCCGCCGCCGCAGCTTCTTCAGGTCAACCGGATAGACCGGGATCGCGTCGGCGAGCTCGGCCTCGGTCAGGTAGACGTCGTCGGGATCGTTCCTGACGATCTCGTCCAGCTCGGCGTCGGAGATCGAATTGACCTTGGCCCAGTCGGTCCGCTCGGCAGCCGATCGAGCTCCTCAGCCGTATAGCTGATGATATCGTGCCGCTTCGCCACGACGTGCCCTCCGCATGGAGATCAGCCCGAACGCTGCCCATCGCGCGGTGTCCAGACGATGGCGACCAGCTTGTCCGCCAAACCGGTCCGACCGTCACCAGCCGGACTTCCGCGCCCCGCGGGTTATGCGGTGCAGCACCGGCCCGCGCATGATCCTGCCGGCGTCCCGGAAGTCCAGGCCGTGCTTCGCGAGGTTCGCCGTCCGTTTCTCCTCGTCCCATTGGAACGACAAGCTAGACATGGGAGGCGGTTCGGAAGTGAGTCAACGACTCAGTCGGCCTGCCTCGCCCGCGGTGGTGGCGGGCTGACCGGGACGGGAGCCGCCTCGCGGAAATAGTCGCTGCGCTGCCAGCGCTCGACGGCGAAGCGGACGACGACCGCGATCACCGCGGCCACGGGCGTGGCGAGGAAGGTGCCGGTGAGGCCGAACAGGGCCGTGCCGGCGAGCACGGCGAAGATCACCCAGACCTCGTGCAGGCGGATGCGGCTGCCGACCACCTTGGGCGTGAGGAAGTTGCCCTCGATGAACTGGCCGGTCGCGAACACGGCTGCCACCAGCGCCACAGGGACCACGGCCCCGAACTGGAACACGGCCACGGTCATGCCGACCGCGACGCCGATGAACATGCCGACATAGGGGATGAACGAGAACACGCCGGTGAGAAAGCCGATGATCGCCCCGTATTCGAGCCCGACCAGGACCAGGCCCAGGGCGTAGAAGGCCGCCAGGAAGGTGCAGACCATGCCCTGGCCGCGCAGGAAGCCCGCCAGCACCTGGTCGGTCTCGCGGGCCAGCCGGCGGGCGGCGGGGCGAAAGCGCGGCGGGACCACGGCACGGACCGCGGCCACCAGCCGGTCCCAGTCGCGCAGGAGGTAGAAGGTGACGATGGGCGTGATGAACACCAGCGAGACCAGGTTGAGTACCACCAGGCTCGACTGGACGACGTTGGTCACCGCCGAGCCGACATAGCTCAGCGCCCGCTCGGCGAAGCTGGAGGCCAGACCCTCGACCTGCCCGCCCTCGACCACGTTCTCGCGCTCGAGCCGCTCGATCACGTGGAGGATGCGGTTGCGCAGTTCGTCGAAATAGCCGGGCAGCTTCGCCCCCAGGCCCACCGCCTGCTCGATCGCCACCGGCAGCAGGACCAGCACCATCATGGCGAGGCTGGCGAAGAACAGGGCGGTGATCAGGAGGGTGGCCGTGCCGCGCTTGAAGCCGTGCCGCTGCAGCCAGTCGGCGAGGGGATCGAGCGCGTAGGCGGCGGCGATCCCGACGATGAACGGCAGCAGGATGCTGCTGAGCAGCCAAATGGCGAACAGCAGCGTGGCACCCAGCGCTGCCGCGATCGCCGCCGTCCGCCAAGGCTGTCCCACCGCACCTCCACGTCCTCGCTCGCGCCCAGACACTGGTCAGCCGCGCGCCGCCGGTCAACCGCCGGCCCTTTCCTCGCGCGCACGATCACGATAGATGCTGCCGGCAACAGCGGACCGGGAAACCGGCCGAGCGGGGGAAGACCGACGATGCGCGTGCTCAAGGTGCTCTTGTGGATCCTGGCCTTCCTGGCCGTGGGCGGCCTCGGCTTCATGCTGGGCGGTGCCGGCGGTGCCGCCGTGGGTGCCCTGGGCGGCGGCATCGGCGGTACCCTGATGGGGGCCTGCACGGCCGCCCAGGTGGGCGTCGAGAAGGGCATCCTCACGCCCGAGCAGCAGACCGCGCTCATCGACGCCACGGCCGAGAGCCTGCGCGGCACCTACGCCGAGCTCCTGGCCCAGCTGCAGCTGCCCGAGGAGGAGCGCCTCACCGCGGCCAACTGCCCGCGCCTGATCGAGCGCTTCAAGCCGCAGCCCGCGCAGCCCTGAGATGGACTGGCCGGCGCTGCTCGCCTTCTGGGCGGCGTTCGCGCTGGCCCTGGTCAGCCCGGGCCCCAACTTCGCGCTGATGCTGCGGATCGGCCTGGGCTCGGGGCGCGGCCCCGCCCTGCGTACCACGCTGGGCATCGCGGTGGGCGAGGCGGTCTGGGGCTTCGCGGCGCTGTTCGGCGTCGCCGCCCTGGCGCTGCGCTACCCGCTGCTGGCCACCGCCATCCGCTGGGGCGGCGGCCTGTTCCTGCTGTGGCTCGCCTGGGGTGCGCTGCGCTCGGCGTGGCGTGGGAGCCCGCCGGCCGCAGCCGGATCGGCCACCGCCGGCGGCGGCTTCTGGACCGGGCTCGCCCTGATGCTGCTCAACGCCAAGGCCGGCTTCTTCTGGGTGTCCCTGACCGGTGTCCTGCTCGGGACCGAGCTGGCACCCGCCACCGTGGTGCTGGCGGTGGGCGTGGCCGTGCTGCTGTCCCTGGCCTGGCACGCGGCCCTGGCCCTGGCGTTCTCCGGCCGGCGCCTGACCCGGCTCTACCTGCGCGCGCAGCGCGGCATCGAGGGCCTCCTGGGCGCGGCCCTGGCCGCCCTCGGGGTCAAGCTGCTGGCCGCCAGCTGACCAGCCTTCAGTAGGGCGTGCCGGCCGCGCGCGCTGTCTGCAGCGCCCGGGCGAACCATTCCAGCTCGTCCAGGAAGCGCTGTGCCCGCTTCTCGAACGCCGGGTCCTGCGCCTTGCCGGCCTCGTCGAAGGCCGCCTGCACCCTGGGCACCGGGAACAGGGAGGGGATGGTGACGGTGCCGAGCTCGGCCAGGGTCATGCGCAGCTGCATGGCCGCGCGCACCCCGCCGAACGAGCCCGCCGAGTAGCAGACGATCGCGGAGGGGCGGAAGAAGTACTCCTCCAGGAAATGGTCGAGCAGGTTCTTCAAGGCCGGCGGGATGCCGTGATTGTACTCGCCGCTGACGATCACGAAGCCGTCGACCGCGCGGTAGAGCAGGGCCAGCCGCTCGAGCTCGGGCGGCGCCTCGCCCTTGGGGTACTCCTTGTACATCCGGTCGAGCAGCGGCAGGCGGACCTCCAGGGGATCGACCAGCGTGGCCTGGTGGCCGCGCCGTGCCAGCTGGTCCAGCACGAACCGTGCTGCCCGGATGCCCTGCCGGTCCGAGCGGACCGATCCGTAGAGAACCGCGAAATGCAACGTCATGGGCTGGCTCCTCGATGGCGTCGGCGCGAGCGCCCGGCCGGAGAGAAAGCGGCGGGACGGCCACCGGTGCCCTCCTCAGCCGAGGCGCTTTTCCGTGATGAAGATGTCGGGCGAATCGGGGTCGCGTCGCTTGGTGAAGCCCAGGCGCTCGGCCAGGCCCAGCATGCCGTCGTTCTCGGCCAGGACCGTGCCCCAGACCTCCTCGATGCCGCGCGCTCTGGCGTAGTCGAGCACGCGCTCGAAGCAGATCCGGCCCAGTCCCAGGCCCTGCTTGTCGGAGCGGATGGTGACCGAATACTCGGCACGGCGGTTGTCGGCATCCGCCGCGATCCTGGCCCCGCCCCAGAGCAGGTCCGGATCGTCGGGGTCGAGGGCCACCAGCACCATCTCGCGGTCGTAGTCGATCTGGGTGAGGCGCGCCGCCAATTCGTCGGGCAGCTCGCGCATCGAGGAGAACAGCCGCTTGCGGCGGTCCTCGGGTGTCAGGCTGTTGAACAGCTGCTGCAGCCTGCCGGCGTCCTCGGGCCGGATCGGGCGCAGGCGGATCTCGCGCCCGTCCTTGAGGACGGCCGTCTGCTCGAGCTGGCGCGGATAGGCCCGCACCGCCAGCCGCCCGGTACCGTCGGCGCCGGGGCGGACGAGGTCGACATGCGCGTCGAGGACGACCATCCGGCCGCGGCTGACCAGGAGCGGGTCGATCGCGAGCCGGCGCACGGCGGGCTGCTCGCTGACGAGGTCGGACAGGCGGACCAGGATCGCCACCACGCCCGCCAGCAGGTTGGCGCCGTCGGGCTGCTGGGCCAGGAAGCGGCCGATGGGGGTCTCGTCCAGCATGGCGTGGGCCAGGGTCGAATCCAGCGGCGGCAGCAGATAGGCGATGGCGGTGCCGGTGGCGCGCAGGGCGGCGTGGCCGAGCAGGAGCACCGGCCCGAAGGTCGGATCGGTCTCCATGCCGAGATAGAGCTCGATCGGCATCACCGAGCGCTGCATGCGCTGCACGAGCAGGCCCTCGATCGGCGTGTCCGGTGCCGTGGCCGCGACCTCCGCCAGCATCCGCCGCCCGCGCCGCAGCAGCGAGGCCTTGTCGACGATGTCGAGCGCCACGCCGCCGACCGAGCTCTTCTGCGGCAGGCGCGGGCTGACGATCTTGAGCGCCACCGGATAGCCGAGCTCGCGGGCCGCCACCGCGGCGGCCTCCAGGTCGGGCACCACCCGCGTCGGCACGCTCGGGATGGCGTAGGCGTCGAGCAGCGCCATGGCCTCGGGCTCGTCGAGCGAGCGCCGCCCGGCGCGCGAGCGCGGCACCGATCAGGCCCGCTACCCGCTCCCGGTCGACGGGGTCGTCGGGGCGCGAGGTCGGGATCTGCTGCAGCACGAACTGGCGCTGCTCGTGCTGGACGCGGTGCAGGAAGGCGCGGACCGCCGCCTCGGGCGTGCGGAAGGTCGGGATCGCCACCCGCTCCAGCTCCGCCCGGGCCGCCTCCTGCCCCAGTTCGCCCAGCCAGGCCGCGAGCACCGGGCGCTGGCTGCTGCGGGGCCTGCGCCGGTCGGCGGTGGCCGCCAGCGCTTGCGCCACCGCCGTGCCGTCCACCCCGGCCGAGGGACCGTGGATGGCCAGGACGGCGTCGATCTCCGGCGTGTCGATCAGGACACCCAGTGCCGCGGCGTAGCCCTCCGGGCCGGCGTCGGGCCCGAGGTCGACCGAGCTCGCCAGCGAGGCGACCTCGCCCACGGCCGCGGCGATGGCGGCGTGGATCGGCGGCGGTGGGGCGCACCAGCGTGCCACCGCCGCCGATCAGGGCGTCGGCGGCGAGCTCGGCCGGCCCATGGCCGTTGGTCAGCAGGGCGAGACGGCCGCGCCGCAGCCCGTGGCCGCGGCGCGCGGCACCAGCGCCCAGGCTGGCGGCGGCGGCGAACAGCTCCTCGATCGACGCCACGCGCACCAGGCCGGCGCGGGCGAAGGCGGCGTCGTAGACCTGGTCCCGGTGCAGCCGCAGGCCGACGCCGCCGGGCCGCTCCGGCGGCGGATGGAGCTGCCGGCCGGCCTTGAGCACCAGCACCGGCTTGACCCGCGCCGCGGCGCGCGCGGCCGACATGAACCGCCGGGCGTCGGCGATGCCCTCGAGATGGACCAGGACGGCACGGGTGGCGAGATCGAGCGCCAGATAGTCGAGAATGTCGCCGAGCTCGACCTCGGCGAACTCGCCGAGCGAGGCGATCCGCGAGAAGCCGATGTTCTGCGCCGCGGCCCGCTCCAGCATCGCCGTGGCGATCGAATCGGACTGGGTGACGAAGGCGAGGTCGCCCGCCGGCGGCATCGCGGTCGCCGCACCGGTGTTGAGCCGGCGGCCCGGGACGATCACGCCCACCCGGTCGGGCCCGATCAGGCGCAGCCCGTGGGTGCGCGCCGCCTCGCGGGCGGCACGGGCCTGCTCGCCGTCCAGGTCCGTCTCCCGCGACCCGCCGCCGACCAGTGCCACCGCACGGCAGCTGCAGGCGGCGAGCTCGGCCAGGAGTGCGGGGAGGTCGGCCTGCGGCAGGCAGACGACGGCGAGGCGCGGCTCGGGCGCCAACCCCGCCAGGCTTTCGAGCCTCGCCTCGGCCGGCGCCCGCCCGGTGCTGCGCAGCGCCAGGATCGGGCCGGGAAAGCCGGCATCCCACAGGTTGGCCTCCGCGATCTGCGCCCAGCGCGGCGCGTCGCCCTGAGGCCCGACCCAGAGGATCCGCTCGGGCTCGAACAGATGGCGCAGGCTGCGTAGGCTCATGGCGGTCCGGTGGCGCTCCAACCCAAGGGGCTAGCAGCGAGGCAAGGCAGACAGGTGACGGCGCTCAGCCGGCGGCGAGGACGTCGACGGCCACGGTGACCTCGTGCGCCCCGCCGCCGAACATCACGCCGCTGACCGGGCTGACGTCGCCATAGTCGCGGCCCCAGCCGATGGTGATGTGCTCGCGGCCGGGGATCAGGTCGTTGGTGGGATCGAGGTCGACCCAGTCGTGGCCCGGCACCCAGACCGAGAGCCACGCATGGCTGGCGTCGGCACCGACCAGGCGTTCCTTGCCCTCGGCCGGCCGGGTCAGGAGGTAGCCGCTGACGTAGCGCGCCGGCAGGCCCAGCGAGCGCAGGCAGGCGATCTGGATGTGGGCGAAGTCCTGGCAGACGCCGCGCCGCATGGCGAAGGCGCGCAGCACGCCGGTGCCGAGGTCGGTGGCACCCGGCTGGTACTTGAAGTCGGTGAAGATGCGGTGGGTCAGCTCGCGCGCGGCCGCCAGGACGGAGCGCCCGGGCGGGAACGAGGTGGCGGCGTAGGCCCGCAGCTCCGCCGCCAGCGGGACGTAGGGCGAGGCGAAGGTGAACTCCAGCGCCTCCAGCGCCTCGGGCGAGCGGTCGGTCTGCACCAGCTCGGCACACCGTCTCCCAGGCCGGCGTGGCGTCGGGCTCGGGGATCGGCCGGTCGTGGACCTCGATGCTGCTCAGCGCGTGCAGCACCAGCTCGACATGGTTCTGCTGGATGGTCACGAAGGTGGTCGGGTTGCCGAAATAGTCGATGCCGGGTGCCCGGACGGTGGGTGCGGGCGAGATCTCGACCGCCGTGTCGCGGCAGGCCTGCCAGCCGCCGTCGCGCGGCGTGAGGTGCAGCAGGTGATGGGAGATCGAGACCGGCCTGGCTGTAGCGGTAGACCGTGCGGTGGCTGACTTCGTAGATCACGGCTCGTCCCGCCGGCCCATGATGAGGGTGGCGACCGGCATCTCCGCATGCGCGAAGTAGCTCCGGCCGATCAGGTCGGAGAGCTGCGGCAGGCCGTCGATCAGCGCGTCCAGCAGCGTCTCCAGCCGCTCCAGCTTGCCGTCCTCGTTGTGCTGGCAGAGCTCCTCGACCTCGGCCAGGCGCACGGACGTCAGCAGCTTCAAGATCAGCCGCTGGCCGGGGCTGCGATGCGGGCCCTCGCTGGGCAGGAGCTCGAAATGGGCGTCGAGCTTGGCCAGCTGGAAGGCGATGCCGCGCGGGTTGGTCTCGTCGAGCAGCAGCAGGTCGAGCACGGGCGCGGTGAGCGGGGTCATCAGGTAGCGCGAGCGGTAGGTCATGAAGCTGTCGCCCAGCTCCAGGAGCAGCCGCAGGCTGCCGTCGTTCTCGGGCTCGGGCCCGGCGCAGACCAAAGCACGGGTGAACTCGGTCAGCTGCCGCGCCCGCTCGATGCGCCGGCCGAGCTCCAGGAACCGCCAGGCGAAGTTGCGGGTCATGTTCTCGGCTTCGGTGCCGCTGAAGGCGTTGAGCGCGCGGATCCCCTCGTCCAGCAGCTCCAGCATCGGCCAGGTCAGGCCGGCACCCTTGGGCTGGCGCCAGCGGCGGTCGACATGGATCGCGTTGAGCATCCGCCACGCATCGTGGCTGATCTGGTCGCGCACCAGCGTCGCGGTGCGGTGCACCTGCTCCAGGCTGTCGCGCAGGGCGTAGGAGCGCTGGTCGTGCATCAGCACGCGGACCAGCTCCTCGACCCCGTCCCAGCTGGCCTCGACGGCCTTCTCGTCGGGCGGGGTGACCTGCTTGAGCTGCAGCTGCAGGAGGCGCTGCAGCACCTCTGGGCTGCTGTCCGGGCGGCCGTCCTCGAGGAAGCGCGACAGCACGCTGCGCAGCAGGCGCATGGTGCCCTCGGCGCGCTCGCTGTAGCGGCCGAGCCAGAACAGATTGTCGGCGGTGCGGCTGAGCAGGTCGCGGCCGGTGCGGCGCAGATGCACCTCGCGCATGCTGGTGCGCAGGATGCTGGGCGCTTCCCGCTCGGCCTGGACCGCGCTGACCCACAAGTCCTTGCTGCCGAAGCCGTTGGGCAGCGTCGGGGCGGTGGGGGCGCCGGCGAGCCGGACCATGCCGCCGGGCAGGACGCGGTAGCCGTTCTCGGTCGCCACGACGAAGGTGCGCACGGCGAAGGGCGTGGGTACGAAACGCTCGCCGTCGAACGAGGGCGTGGTCGCGAGCGTGACCGGCTCGATCGCGACCCAGCGATGCGCCTCCGCGGCCAGCCGGCCCTCCAGCGTCTGGCGGGCGGGTGCGGTCAGCGGGCCGGGACCGACGATCGGCGAGGGCTCGCCGGGATCGTTGCGCGCCGTGGCCTCGACGAGCGCCCAGCGCTCCGGTTCGCCCATCACCTGCGCGGCGGCGCCGGGAGCGCCCAGCCAGCGCGTCGGCAGGTCGCCCAGGAGCGGCGCCTCGCCCAGGACCTGCCGGAACAGGCGCTCGGCGAACGGCGCCAGGGCATGGTTCTGGACCACGCCGCTGCCCGGCCGGTTGACCATGGCCACGTTGCCGCTGCGCGCGGCCTGGACCAGCCCGGGAATGCCGGCGAGGCCCGTGCCCGGCAGATGCAGCGGGTCCATGAGGTGGCCGGGCTGCTTGGCGACGACGAGGTAGACCCGCTGCAGGCCGTCCAGCGTCTTCAGGTAGAGCTGGTTGTCGCGCACCGTGAGGTCGCCGCTCTCGACCACGGTGTAGCCGAGGTAGCGGGCGAGGTAGGCGTGGCTGAAATAGGAGGGGCTGGCCGGCCCCGGGCTCATGATCACGATGCGCCCGTCGTCGCGGCGGCACAGGCCCTGGAAGGCTTCCTGCACGCCCAGGAAGTAGCCGGCGAGGCGGCGGGTGCGGCAGTCGCGGAACAGCTGGGCCAGGCCGTGGCTCAGCGCCACGCGGCTGGCGAGCACGTAGCCGTTGCCGATGGCGGTGTCGGTCTGGTCGCCCAGCACCACCCATTCGCCGGATGCGGTGCGCGCCACGTCGCACGCATAGGCGTAGAGGAACCGCCGCCCGGGCGACTCGCGGTCGACGCTGGTGCGGACGAAGGCGGGGCTGCCCAGGAGCAGGGACGCCGGCAGGCTGCCGTCGTGCAGCAGGCGCTGCGGCCCGTGCAGGTCGGCGAGCACGGCGTCGATCAGACGGGCGCGCTGCAGGATGCCGGCGGCCAGCCGGTCCCATTCGCGCGTCGGGCAGGATGACCGGCACCAGGTCGAGGCGCCAGGCATGCGCGCGGTCGTCGGGATCGGCGTAGACGTTGAAGGCGATGCCGCTCTCGCGCAGCAGGCGGCGCGTGCTCTCGCCCGCGGCCGTCCGGCCTTCGGCGCCCATGGCCGCGAAGCCGTCGACGAAGGCGCGCCAGTGCGGCCGCACCGTGCCGTCCGGTGCCAGCATCTCGTCGAAGCCGGCCGCGGCCGCGCCGTAGCCGGCCAGCAGTCGGTCGAGTTCGGGTCGCTCGTTGGGCGCGTCGGACACGTTGTGGACCAGCTGGCGCATGGCGGTCGACGGGATCACCGCGTCATGACGGGATGCCGCAACCGGCCCCGACTGTCCATGCCCTACCCGAACCGGCGCAGGTCCAGCGTGTGCGGGAACTCGGGATTGACCACGGGCTCGCCCACGCGTCAACGGCCCCGGCGTGTGCCCGCCATACTCGAAGCGGGCGAGCCGGCGGCCCTCGGCCTCGAGCTCGTTGATCGGCAGCTTCTCGTAGTTGCGCCCGGCCGGGTGCATGACGTGGTAGGTGCAGCCGCCCAGCGAACGCCCGGTCCAGCGGTCGACCAGGTCGAACTTGAGCGGCGAGTGGACGCCGATGGTGGGATGCAGGCAGGCCGGCGGCTGCCAGGCGCGGAAGCGGACGCCGGCGACCCATTCGCCGCGGGTGCCGGTCGGCTGCAGCGGCAGGGCGTGGCCGTTGCAGGCGACGGTGAAGCGCTCGCCCTCCAGGCCCTCGACCTTGACCTGCAGGCGCTCGAGCGAGCTGTCGACGTAGCGGGCGGTGCCGCCGATCACGCCCTCCTCGCCCATCACGTGCCAGGGCTCGAGTGCTGCGCGCAGCTCGAAGGTGATGTCGCGCTGGGTGACGTGGCCGAAATAGGGGAAGCGGAACTCGAAGTGGGTCTTGAACCACTCGGCCCTGACCGGCAGCCCGTAGTCGACGAGATCGCCGCAGACGTCCTCGAAGTCGCGCCAGAGATAGTGCGGCAGCATGAACCGGTCGTGCAGCCCGGTGCCGAAGCGGACCAGCGGCCGGCGGTAGGGCTGCTCCCAGAACCAGGCGACCAGGGCGCGCAGGACCAGCTGCTGGGCGAGGCTCATCCGGGCGTGCGGCGGCATCTCGAAGGCGCGGAACTCGACCAGGCCCAGGCGGCCGGTCGGGCCGTCGGGCGAGTACAGCTTGTCGATGCAGATCTCGGCCCGGTGGGTGTTGCCGGTCACGTCGATCAGCAGGTTGCGGAAGATCCGGTCGACCAGCCAGGGCGGGCAGGTCCCGGCACCGGGATCGGGGATCTGGCTGAGCGCGATCTCGAGCTCGTAGAGCTGGTCCTCGCGCGCCTCGTCGAGGCGCGGCGCCTGGCTGGTCGGGCCGATGAACAGGCCCGAGAACAGGTAGCTGAGGCTCGGGTGGTTCTGCCAGTAGGTCACCAGCGAGGCCAGAAGGTCGGGCCGGCGCAGGAACGGGCTGTCGGCCGGCGACTTGCCGCCGATCACGACATGGTTGCCGCCGCCGGTGCCGACCTGACGGCCGTCGATCAGGAACTTGCAGGTGTCGAGGCGCGACAGCCGGGCCTCCTCGTAGAGTGCCTCGGTGATCGCGACCTGCTCCGCCCAGCTGTGCGAGGGGTGGATGTTGACCTCGATCACGCCGGGGTCGGGGGTGACCTTGATCACGTTGAGCCGCGCGTCGGCGGGCGGCGCATAGCCCTCGAGCAGCACGGGCACGCCCTGCTCGGCCGCCGTCTCCTCGATCGCCGTGACGAGCTCGACGAACTCCTCCGCACTCTCGGTCGGCGGCATGAAGATGCACAGATGTCCGTCGCGCGGCTCGATCGCCATCGCGGTGCGCACGGCACCCAGCTGCTGCTGCACCGCCACGGGCCCCGGCGGCGGCTCGGCCTGGCGGCGCGCCTGCAGCACCGGCTCGTGGGCCGGCAGTGCCGCATGGGCGGCGAACGGGTCCAGCGGCACCACGGCATCGCGCTCGTCCGGCGGCTCCCAGGCCAGCGCCGCCAGCGGCAGGCGGAAACCGACCGGGGAATCGCCGGGCACCAGGAACAGCTTGCCGCGCCGCGTCTCCCAGCGCTCGCTGCGCCAGAAGCGAGCGGCCGCGGGCCTGCCAGCGCTGGATCGGCAGCACGTAGCCGGTGGCGACGTCCAGGCCGCGCTCGAACACCTTGGCCAGCCGCGCCCGCTCCATGGGGTCGTCGAGCTTGTTGTCCAGCGGGTCGAGGTTGACGGGCAGCGACTGCTCCTTGAGCAGGAAGTGCCCCGGATCCTCGTAGGCGGGCAGGGCCGCGTCGGGCTCGAGGCCGAGCCGCTCGGTCAGGCCCAGCATGAAGCGCTCGGCATGGGCGAGCGTGGCGCCGGCGGGCGTGTCGTCCCGGGCCGACGAGGGCCGGGGTGCGCCACAGCGGCTGCGCCGTCGCCGCGCCAGTAGAGCGCGAACGCCCAGCGCGGCAGCTGCTCGCCCGGGTACCATTTGCCCTGGCCGTACTGCAGCAGGCCGCCGGGCGCGAACCGCGCCTGCAGCCGGCGGATCAGGTCGTCGGCGAGCCCGCGCTTGGTCGGCCCGACGGCCGCGGTGTTCCACTCGGCGCCGTCGCGGTCGTCGATCGAGACGAAGGTCGGCTCGCCGCCGACGGTGAGCCGGACGTCGCCGGCCTGCAGCCGCGCGTCGATCTCGTCGCCGGCGGCCAGGATCTCCTGCCACTCGGCCTCGCTGTAGGGCTTGGTGACGCGCGGCTGCTCGAAGATGCGCCGCACGCTCATCTCGAAGCCGAACTCGACCTCGCACGGGTCGACCGCACCGGTGATCGGTGCCGCGCTCTCGGGTCGGGCGTGCAGGCGAGCGGCAGGTGGCCCTCGCCGGCGAGCAGGCCCGAGGTCGGATCGAGGCCGATCCAGCCACCGCCCGGCAGGTAGACCTCGGTCCAGGCGTGCAGGTCGGTGAAGTCGACCTCGGTGCCGGAGGGCCCGTCCAGCGCCTTCGACGTCGGGCTTGAGCTGGATCAGGTAGCCGGAGACGAAGCGGGCGGCGAGGCCGAGATGGCGCAGCATCTGCACCAGCAGCCAGGCCGAGTCGCGGCAGGAGCCCGAGCGCAGACCGAGCGTCTCCTCGCAGGTCTGCACGCCCGGCTCCATGCGGATGATGTAGCTGATCTCCTCTTGCAGCTCCTGGTTGATGCCGACCAGGAAGTCGACGATGCCCATGCGCGTGCGCGGCACCTTGGCCAGACGGGCGACCAGCAGCGGGCCGGGCCGCTCGCACTCGAGGTAGGGGGCGAGGTCCTTCTTGAGCGCCGGCTCGTAGGTGAACGGGAAGGTCTCGGCCGTGGGCTCGACGAAGAAGTCGAACGGGTTGAGCGCCGCCATCTCGGCGACCAGATCGACCTCGATCTTGAGCTCGCGTCGCGCGGTCTCGGGAAACACCAGCCGGGCGAGGTAGTTGCCGAACGGGTCCTGCTGCCAGTTGATGAAGTGCTTCCGCGGCTCGATCTTGAGCGCGTAGCTCAGGATCTTCGTCCGGCAATGCGGTGCCGGGCGCAGTCGCACGATCTGCGGTCGCAGCCCGACCTGGCGGTCGTAGCGGTAGCTGGTGCGATGGCGCAGGGCGACCTGCATGACCATGATGCTGATGCCTCGTTCTAGCTCGTGACATGCCGCGGCCGTGTGCGCCTGCTGCCCAGCCCGGCGGCAGCGATCCTGGCGCGGGCCGCTCGCGCGGCCGACCAGCCCTGCGGGCAGGATGCAGCACAAACCGCGCCAAGGCGAGCGCGACGCCGGTTCGATGGAGTTTTGACACCCCTATAGACCCGCTCTATCGTTCAAGCGGGTGCACCGCATTCGGCGACGTCGTGTCGCGTCGCCCGGATAACAAGTCGTAACGGCGCAGGCCGCGTCCGCCGCTGGCTGACATGGGTTCCGTACCGGAACCCGGGACAGCCGGGCAGGTCATGCAACGGGATAGGGAGCGAGGGCATGAGCGAACAGCGACATGGGGTGCGGGAGCACCCGCTCGTGGATCTGGCGCGGCGGCAGCTTGCCGACGGCAAGAGCGACCGGCGCGACTTTCTGCGCAACGTGACGCTGCTCGGCGTGTCGGCCGCTGCCGCCTACACCATGGCCGGCGAGATCCTGGGCGAGGCCATCGTCCCGCCCGCCGCGCGCGGCTGAGGGCGACCCGGTGATGGGCGGCGTTCTGCGCGTGTCCATGGCGGTGCAGGAAATGGCGGACCCGGCGCTGTTCGACTGGGTCGAGAAGTCGAACCAGGCCCGTCACATCGTCGAGTTCCTGACCTACACCGGGCCCGACAACATCACCCGCCCCTACCTCGCCGAGAGCTGGGAGCCGTCGGACGACCTGAAGACCTGGACCTTCAAGCTCCGCCAGGGCGTCAAGTGGAGCAACGGCGACGCGTTCAACGCCGACGACGTCGTGTTCAACTTCAAGCGCTGGCTCGATCCGAAGACCGGCTCGTCCAACATCGGCCTGTTCAGCGGGCTGGCCGAGGAGTTCGACACCGGCGAGAAGGACGCCGACGGCAAGCCCAAGATGGGCCAGCGCGAGCGGCCGGGTGCGGTCGAGAAGGTCGACGACTACACGGTCAAGCTGACCTTCGCCAAGGCGATCCTGTCGGTCCCGGAGAACCTCTACAACTACCCGACCGCGATCCTGCACCGCGACTTCGAGAAGAACGGCAGCGACCTCTCCAAGTCCCCCATCGGCACCGGGCCCTACACCCTGGCCGAGTTCGCCGTCGGCCAGAAGTGCATCCTGAAGAAGAAGGACAGGCGACTACTGGGGCAAGGACATCAACGACCCCTATATGTTCGGCCCGATCTACCTCGACGAGATCCACTACTTCGACCATGGCGCGGCCTCGACGGCCCAGCTGGCGGCGTTCGCCTCCGGCCAGGTCGACACGATCTACGAGTTCGACATCGCCTCCTACGCCATGGCGGCCTCGATCCCGAACTCGACGATCTACGAGGCGCTGACGGCGCAGACCGCCACCATGCGCATGCAGGTGACGCAAAAGCCGTTCGACGACCAGCGGGTCCGGCGCGCGATCCAGATCTGCTGCGACACCGCGGCCTATCCGGAACTGGTCTACCAGGGCCGGGGCACGGCCGGCGAGCACCACCACGTCTCGCCGGTCCATCCCGAGTACTTCGCCCTGCCGCCGCTCAAGCCCGACATCGAGCAGGCCAAGAAGCTGCTCGCCGAGGCCGGTCACGCCGACGGGCTCGAGATCAGCATCGACTGCGGCAACACCAACGGGCCGTGGCAGCAGCAGGTGTGCGAGATCTTCCAGAGCCAGCTGGCTCCGGCCGGGATCAAGCTCAACATCAACATCATGCCGTCGACGCAGTACTGGGAGATCTGGGACCAGACGCCGTTCGGCATCACCGCCTGGACCCACCGCCCGCTCGGCACCATGGTGCTGTCGCTCGGCTACCGCTCGGGCGTGCCCTGGAACGAGAGCCGGTTCGCCAGCAAGGAGTTCGACGAGGCGCTGGACGTCGCCGAGTCCCTGGTCGACGTCGAGCAGCGCCGGGCCGCCATGGAGAAGGTCGAGCAGATCCTCCAGGACGCGGCGGTGCTGGTGCAGCCGCTGTGGCAGCCCAAGTTCTTCGTCGCCTCGAACAAGGTCGGTGGGCTCAAGGCGCATCCGACCCAGTATCACCAGTTCCACCGCGTCTGGGTCACCGCCTGACGCCAAGAAACCGACCGGCCCGGCACCCCGCCGGGCCGGCAACGTCGCCTTGAGGTCGAGAGCCGATGCTGCTGCTCCTCGCGCGCCGCCTCGCATCGATGCTGCTGATCATGGCGGTGGTGTCGTTCATCCTGTTCCTGATCTTCGAGGGCAACAAGCTGGCGGTCGCCGGCAAGGTCCTGGGCCCCTACTCCTCGATCGAGCAGCGTGAGCTCTGGCTGGAGCAGAACGGCTACAACCGGCCGTTCGTCACCCGCTATGCCGAGTGGGTCGGCCGCGCCGTGCAGGGCGATTTCGGCGAGTCGATCCGCTTCAAGGCGCCGGTGAGCGAGCTGCTCTGGGACCGCCTGGGCAACACCGGCATCCTGGCCTTGTGCGTGTTCGGGATCATGATCCCCCTCTCGCTGGTCCTGGGCGTGCTGTCGGGGATGCGCGAGGGCTCGGTCGCTGGATCGAAGTATATCCTTCGTCTCGATCCTCACCACCTCGGTGCCCGAGTTCGCCTCGGCGACCTTCCTGGTGGCGCTGTTCGTGTTCAAGCTGGGCTGGCTGCCCGGAACCTCGGCGATGACCGGCGGCTTCAACCCGGTCGAGCTGATCCTGCCGGTGGCGGTCCTGGTGCTCTACGATTTCGGCTACGTCGCCCGGATGACGCGCGCATCGATGGCCGAGGTGATGACCTCGCAATACATCCGCACCGCGATCCTCAAGGGCCTGCCACGGCGGACGGTCATCGTCGGCCACGCCCTGCGCAACGCCCTGATCGCCCCCTTCACCGTCATCGTGCTGCAGCTCAACTGGCTGCTCTCCGGCGTGATCGTGGTCGAGGTGTTCTTCGCCTATCGCGGCTTCGGCAAGCTGCTGTACGATGCCGCTACCTTCGGCGACATCTACCTGATCGAGGCCTGCACCCTGGTCGCGGTGTTCGTCGCCGTGCTGTCCCAGTTCATCTCCGACGTCGGCTACACCCTGCTCAACCCGCGCATCAGGTTCAGCTGACGCCATGGCCAGCACCGCCGTCAACGAAACCCCCGTCGCCCCCTCGAAGCTGGGCAGCTTCTTTGGCGCCGTGGCGCTGCTGCGCGAGAGCCCGATCGGCATGCTGGGCGCGGCCATCCTCCTGTTCTGGGTGATGATGGCGATCCTGGCGCCGATCCTGCCGCTCCACGATCCCAACCAGGCGATCGCCCCGTTCCAGAAGATCTGGGCCACCACGCCCAAGGGCGACTTCTTCCCGCTCGGCACCGACCACAAGGGCCGCGACATCCTCTCGCGCCTGATCTGGGGCTCGCAGCGGGTGCTGATCTGGGCGACGCTGGCCACCACCGTGGCCTACGTCGTCGGCATGCTGATGGGCGTGGCGGCCGGCTATCTCGGCGGCTGGTGGGACGAGGTCCTGTCCTTCATCGGCAACGTCCTGCTCTCGTTCCCGGTGATGGTCCTCTACATCATCATCATCAGCAATCTGGGCTCGTCGGGCCTCAACATCGTGCTGGCGGTCACCTTCGCCTCGGCCCCGGGGATCATGCGCATCGTGCGCGGGCTCGTGCTCGACCTGAAGACGCGCGACTACATCTTCGCCGCCCAGACCCGCGGCGAGTCGCCCTGGCGGATCATGCTGCTCGAGCTGCTGCCCAACGCGCGCGGGCCGCTGATCGTCGATGCCTGCCTGCGCCTCGGCTACACCGTGATCACCATCGCCACCCTGGGCTTCCTCGGCCTGGGCCTGCCGCCGCCCGACCCGGACTGGGGGCAGATGATCGCCGAGGCCGTGCCGGTGGGCGTGTTCGCCATCCACGCCATGCTGATCCCGGCGCTCGCCGTGTCCTCGCTGGTGCTGGGCTTCAACCTCCTCGCGGACGGTCTGCGGGAAATCTCGCTGAAGGACTGAGGCCATGGCCGACCAGCAGCCGATCCTCGAGTGCGAGAACCTCTCGATCTCCTACTTCACCCGGCAGGGCGAGATCCCGGCCGTGGTCGACTTCAACCTCAAGGTCATGCCGGGCGAGGCCGTGGGCGTGGTCGGCGAGTCGGGCTGCGGCAAGTCGACGGTGGCGCTGGCGATCATGTGCTACCTCGGCAAGAACGGCCGGATCGTGCGCGGCTCCTTGAAGTTCAAGGGCCGCGACATGACCAAGATGAGCGAGGAGGAGCTGCGCCAGCTGCGCGGCTCCCAGATCGCCATGGTCTACCAGGAGCCGATGGCGTCCTTGAACCCGTCGCTGACCATCGGCCGCCAGCTGATGGAGGTGCCGCTCAACCACGAGGACGTCACCGAGGAGGAGGCAAGGCAGCGCGCCGCCAAGATCCTGGCCGCGGTCAAGCTGCCCGATCCGCAGCGGATCATGAACTCCTATCCGCACCAGATCTCGGGCGGCCAGCAGCAGCGCGTGGTGATCGCCATGGCGCTGCTGTCCAACCCGGCGCTGCTGATCCTGGACGAGCCGACCACGGCGCTCGACGTCACCGTCGAGGCCGGCATCGTGGCGCTGATCAAGGACATCGCCGGCCAGTTCGGCACCTCGATGGTCTACATCTCGCACAATCTCGGCCTGATCCTGGAGACCTGCGACCGGATCACGGTCATGTACTCGGGCGAGGCGGTCGAGACGGGCACGGTGGTCGAGGTGTTCGACCAGATGCGCCATCCCTACACGCGCGGCCTGTTCAACTCGATCCCGCTGCCCGGTGCCGACAAGAACGCGCGCCCGCTGGTGCCGATCCCCGGCCAGCTGCCGCTGCCGCACCAGCGGCCGCAGGGCTGCTGGTTCGGGCCGCGCTGCGGCTATTTCGACCAGCAGATCTGCGGCACGGTGCGGCCGAAGATGGAGATCGTCGATCCGGCGAGCGGCCACAGCGCCCGCTGCCGGCGCTTTCGCGAGATCGACTGGGACGCGGCCAAGCCCGCGCGCAAGCCGGTCGAGATGCCGCCCCTGGGCCCGGTGGTGCTCGAGGTCGACCACCTGAAGAAGTACTACGAGCTCGCCGACAGCTCGCTGTTCGGCTTCCTTCGCTCCGGCAGCGGCAAGACGGTCAAGGCCAACGAGCAGCTCGACTTCGACGCGCGCGAGGGCCAGACGGTGGCGATCGTCGGCGAGTTCGGGCTGCGGCAAGTCGACCTTCGCCAAGGTCATGATGGGCCTGGAGACCGCGACCGAGGGCGAGATCCGTCTCAACGGCAAGGACATCTCGCGCACCCGGGTGCAAAAGCGCGGTCCGGACACCGTCGGCTACATGCAGATGGTGTTCCAGAACCCGTTCGACACGCTCAATCCGAGCCACTCGGTCGGCGGCCAGATCGCCCGCGTGGTGCACAAGTTCGGCGGTGAGAACGACCCGGTGAAGATCCGCGAGCGGGTGTTCGAGCTCCTCGACCTGGTCAAGCTGCCGCGCGCCTTCTACTACCGGCGGCCGCGCCAGCTCTCCGGCGGCCAGAAGCAGCGCGTCGGCATCGCCCGCGCCTTCGCCGGCAACCCCAAGGTGGTGATCGCCGACGAGCCGGTCTCGGCGCTCGACGTCTCGGTGCAGGCGGCGGTGACCCAGCTGCTGATGGAGATCCAGCGCAAGAACCGCACCACGCTCCTGTTCATCAGCCACGATCTGTCCCTGGTCCGCTACCTCGCCGACCGGGTCGTGGTCATGTATCTCGGCCGGATCATGGAGCAGGGCAGCACCGACGAGGTGTTCAGCCCGCCCTACCATCCCTACACCGAGGCGCTCCTCTCGGCCGTGCCGATCGCCGACACCAGGATCAGGAAGAAGCACATCGTGCTCGAGGGCGAGATCCCCTCGGCCTTGAAGCTGCCGCCCGGGCTGCCCGTTCCAGACCCGCTGCCACCGCAAGATCGGCAGGATCTGCGAGACCGAGGTCGCCGCCCTTGCGCGACTTCGGCGATGGCCATCAGATCCTCTGTCACCTGCCGCCGGCGGAGCTGCAGGCGATGGAGCCGGTGATCGCGATGGCCGACGAGGCGCGGCCGGCTGCCGCCGAGTAGGTGCCAGCGGGTTGACCGCGGTGCCTGTGCGGCCTTACTCGCTTCGACGACCGGCGGGCGGGCGCAATTCGAGGGAGCACCGATGGACCAGCAACCGATCGCACGCCTGATCGAGGCGATGCACGGCACGATTCAGGGCCATGCGGTCCAGCTCGACGCGCTCGACGAGGCGATCGGCGACGGCGACCACGGCACCAACCTCGCCAAGGCCCTGGCCGCGCTGTCGACGCAGCGCGCCCGCCTGGCGGCGCTGCCGCTGGGCGAGGCGCTGCGGGCCGCCGCGGACGTCGTGGCGGCCGAGGCGGGCGGTGACGGCGGCCGCTTCTACGCCGCCTTGTGCCGCGGCATGGCCGGCGCGGCGCCGACCGGTGCGGCGACGCCCGCCGACCTCGCGGCGATGCTCGATGCCGGTGTGGCCGCGGTGAAGGCCGAGGGCGGGGCCGCCAAGGGCGACAAGACCCTGCTCGACGTGCTGCTCCCGGTAGCACAGGGCGTGCGCAGCCAGCTCGAGATGGGCCAGCCCGAGGGCATCGGTGCCCGGATCGTGGCCGCCGCCGCGCACGGTCTCCACGGCACCACCCATCTGCAGGCCAAGCACGGTCTCGCGGCCGATCTCGGCGTCGCCAGCGTCAACCGCATCGATCCGGGCGCCTGCTCCTGCGCGCTGCTGTTCGGCGCCGCGGTGGGTGCGCTGGAGCAGCAGGACACGGCCGCGTGACGTAACCGTCATCCGGCGGCGGCTTGCCGCTGCCAAGGATTGCGTCTAACCCCTCGCGCGAACAGCCGCCGTGCTGCCGCGTCGAGGATCCCTGATGTCCCAGCCCATGCTCAGCCGCGTCGCCGAGGCGCGCACCTTTCTCAACAAGGTCTGGAAGCTGGCCGCACCCTATTGGTGGGCGGAGGGCACCGCGGAGATCGGCGTCGGACGGTTTCGCATCGCCCTGGCCGAGCGCTGGATCGCGCGCGGCCTGCTGCTGGTCATCCTGTTCCTCAACATCTTCAGCGTCTACCTGAGCAAGCAGTTCAACGACTGGTACGGCCGTTTCTACAACGCGCTGCAGGACAAGAACGCCGAGGCGTTCTGGGTCGAGATGCGCTTCTTCGGCATTCTCGCCTTCGTCTTCATCGTGGTCGCCGTCTACCGGCTCTGGCTGCGCCAGTACCTGCAGATCCGCTGGCGGCAGTGGCTGACCGGCATCTACACGCGCACCTGGCTCGCCAACAAGACCTACTACCGCATGGAGCTGACCGGCCACGGTGCCGACAATCCCGAGCAGCGGATCGAGCAGGACATCAAGGAGTTCTGCGCGCAGACCTTGTTCCTGACGCTCGATCTCGTCTCCGAGCTGCTGACCCTGGTCACGTTCTCGGTGATCTTGTGGAATCTGTCGGGCACCTTCATCCTGCCGATCCTGGGTGGCGTGCCGATCCCCGGCTACATGATGTGGGTCGCGGTGGTCTATGCCGCGATCGGCTCGTGGCTGACCTACAAGGTCGGCCTGCCGCTGGTGCGGACCAATTTCAACCTGGAGCGGTACAACGCCGATTTCCGCTACCGGATGATCCGCGTCCGCGAGAACGCCGAGAGCATCGCACTCTACGAGGGCGAGCCCGACGAGGAGCGCCGCCTCGGCTCGGCGTTCAGCCGCGTCTACGACGACCTGGTGGGACTACATGAACTACAACAAGCGGCTGACCTGGCTCACCGCGTTCTACGGGCAGGCCGCCGTCATCTTCCCGTTCCTGGTCGCGGCCCCGCGCTACTTCGCGGGCGAGATCCAGCTGGGCGTGGTCATGCAGACCTCCAGCGCGTTCGGGCAGGTGCAGGGCTCGCTGTCCTGGTTCGTCAACAGCTTCGACACCCTGGCGGCATGGAAGGCCACGGTCGACCGGCTGACCGGCTTCTCGGAGGCCATGGAGGCGACCCGGGCGGAGCAGCAGCAGTCGCCCGGCTTCGACCTCGCCACCTCGCCCAAGCCTGCCCTGACCCTCGACGATGTCGAGGTGACGCTGCCGAACGGCCGCGTGATCCTGGACGATGTCGACCTGGTGGTCGAGCCGGGCCAGAAGGTGGTGATCCAGGGGCCCTCGGGCAGCGGCAAGACCACCCTGTTCCGGGTGCTGGCGGGCCTGTGGCCGTTCGGCCGGGGCAAGGTGCGGATCCCCGAGGGGGCGAAGGTCCTGTTCCTGCCGCAGAAGCCCTACATCCCGGTCGGCACGCTCAAGGAGGCCTTGTGCTACCCCGACAAGCCGGAGACGCACGGCGACGGCGAGGTCGGCGAGGCGCTGACCTTCTGCCAGCTCGGCCATCTCGCCGACCGGCTCGACGAGACCGGCAACTGGTCGATGGTCCTCTCGCCCGGCGAGCAGCAGCGCCTGTCCTTCGCCCGGGCACTGCTGATCCGGCCCGACTGGCTGTTCCTGGACGAGGCCAGCTCGGCGCTGGACGAGAAGACGGAGGCCGCCATGTACGGGCTGCTCGCGGAGAAGCTGCCCGACCTCACCATGGTCAGCATCGCCCACAAGCCCAGTGTCGTGGCCTTCCACGACCGGCGCGTGCTCCTGGACCCGATCGGCCGCAAGATCTCGGTCGAGACCCTGGCACCCGCCGCGGCCTGATCAGTCGGGGCATCCCCGCAGGGTGACGGTCGACGCCGCCCCGGGCAGGTAGGAGCCGAGGCTGCGGCAGGCGCCGTCCAGGCAGAGCTGCCAGTCCGCCACGGCGTCGCTGCGGGCGAGGTCCAGGTGCTCCAACGGGGCCAGCCGCGGCCGGTAGGTCCAGTAGCCGTCGCGCAGCACGGCATCCTCGGGCGGCTCCATGCCCGCACCGCTGCCCTTGATGCGCGCCGCGACCGGGACGAGCAGGCCGTCGGCGATGCGCCAGTCCTCCTCCCAGCGCACCCGCTCGACCGAGTGCGTCCAGGCGAGGGTGAAGCTGGCGACGGCGAGGCGGGCCACGACCTCGCCGGCGACGAGGCACAAGGCCATCAGGCGATGCCGGCCGCCGGCGCGCGGCCGCGCCACCAGTGCCAGGCGAAGAAGGCCGCCGCGAGCGCGAAGCCGACCTCGTCGGTGATGGGCATCGCCACGACCAGGGAGAAGGCCGCGGCGGCCGCGAGCAGCCGTTCTGGCCAGGTCAGCGGCCGCAGGCCGTAGCCGATGGCGGCGGCACCCCACAAGGTCACCGAGAGCAGCGCCTTGACGACGATGTAGGCCACGGCCGCCGGGTAGCCGATCGCCTGCGCCAGCGGGCCGCCATCCTGGAGCATCAGCGCCGGCGTGTAGACCGCCATGAACGGGATGACGAAGCCGGCGACGGCGATCCGCATGCAGTGCAGGCCGATCGTCAGCCCGGGTGCCCGGGCGATCGGCGAGGCGGCGAAGGCCGCCAGCGCCACGGGCGGGGTCAGGTCGGCCATGATGCCGAAGTAGAAGACGAACATGTGGCTGACCAGCAGCGGCACGCCGAGGTCGAGCAGCGCCGGGCCGGCGATCGAGGAGGTGATGATGTAGTTGGGGATGGTCGGGATGCCCATGCCCAGGACGAGGCAGGTCAGCATGGTCAGGACGCAGGGACAGGAACAGGCTGCTGGCGCCGACCGCGACGATGAACTGGGCGAAGTTGCTGGCGGCACCGGTCAGCGTGAGCGTGCCGATGATCACGCCCACCAGGGCGCAGGCGATGCCGACCGGCAAGGCGTTGCGCGCACCCTCGGCCAGGCTGTCGCGGCACAGGGCCAGGGTGGCGCGGCCGCCTTCGCGCAGCGCGTTGAGCAGCACCAGGAGCACGATCAGCCACAGGATCGCCGCGATCCCGAAGCGGAAGAAGGCGGCAGCAGGCGAGGCCCAGCGCCACCCACAGCAGCACCCGCAGGGCCATGGGCCCGATCCACCGCGCGATGCCGGTGCCCAGGATCAGGACGACGGTGAGCGCCAGGCCGATCGTGCCGGCGAACAGCGGCGTGTAGCCCGAGAACAGGAGGTAGACCAGCGCCGCCAGCGGCAGCAGCAGGTACCAGCCCTCGCGGATGGCGCGCAGCGCGCTCGGGCATTGGTCGGGCGGCAGGCCGATCAGGCTGCAGCCGGCCGGCCTCGAGATGCACCATCAGGAACACGGTGAAGAAGTAGAGCAGGGCCGGGATGATCGCCGCGGTGACCACCTCGACATAGGGGATGCCCAGGGTCTCGGCCATGATGAAGGCGACCGCCCCCATCACCGGCGGCATGATCTGCCCGCCCATGCTGGCCGTGGCCTCGACCGCCCCGGCGAAGGCCGGCTTGAAGCCGAAGCGCTTCATCAAGGGGATGGTGAACTGGCCGGTGGTGACGACGTTGGCGACGCCGCTGCCGTTGATCGTGCCCATCAGCGCCGAGGAGATCACCGCCACCTTGGCCGGCCCGCCGCGGGTGTGACCGACCGTGCCCAGCGCCAGGTCGGTGAACAGCTTGATCATCCCGGCGCGCTCGAGGAACGAGCCGAACAGGATGAACAGGAAGATGTAGGTCGAGGAGACGTAGGTCGGCACGCCGTAGATGCCCTCGGTGCCGAGGAACATCTGGTCGACCACCTGGCTCGAGGTCGTAGCCGCGATGGTTGAGCGGCGAGGGCAGGTGCTGCCCGAACAGGGCGTAGGCGAGGAACAGGCCGGCGATGATCGGCAGCGCCAGGCCCATGATCCGCCACGCGCCAACGAACACCAGCGCCAGCGCGGCGATGCCGACGGCGATGTCGGTGCGGTTCGGGTCACCGGAGCGGAGGATGAGCGGCTCGTACTCCCACCAGTGATAGAGCCCGGTGAGGAACGCCGCCGCGCCCAGCGCCCAGTACAGCCAGAAGCGTGGTTGGGCGCGGGACGACTGGTTGGCGAACAGGCCGAAGCAGACCAGCAGCAGGAAGCCCACATGCACGGCGCGCACGATCTGGCTCGGCAGCGGGCTGAACGCCGCCGTCCAGAGCTGGAACGCCGAGAAGGCCAGCGCGATCGCGAACAGGACCTGGGCCGGGGCGCCGGTACCCCAGGTCAGGCCGTGGCTGCGATCGTCCGAGACGCCGGGCTCATGCTGCACGGCCGCCGCCGGGCCGGTCAGAGCATGCCCTGCTCACGGTAGTACCGCTCCGCACCCGGATGCAGCGGCACCGGCATGCCGGTCAGCGCCTGGTCGCGCTTGATGGCCTTGGCTGCGGCGTGGGCGGCCTCGAGCTCGCCCAGATTGTCCCACAGGCCCTTGGTCATGGCGTAGGCGAGGTCGTCGCTGACCTCGCTGTGCGTGACCAGGAAGTTGACCACGGCCGCGGTGGGGACATCCGCGTCCTGCCCGCCATAGGTCCCGGCCGGGATGGTGGCGGCGACGTAGGGCGAGCCCACCTGGGTCGACCAGCTCGGCGGGCACCGCGACCACGGTGATCGGCACGCTGGCGGCGAGGTCGCGGATCGAGGCGACGCCCAGGCCGGCCGACTGCAGGGTGGCGTCGAGCTGGCGGTTCTTCATCAGCTCGACCGACTCGGCGAACGGCAGGTACTCGACCTTGCCCAGATCCTCGTAGCTGATGCCCGCCGCACCCAGGATGGCGCGGGCGTTGAGCTCGGTCCCGGACTTGGGCGCGCCCACCGAAAGCCGCTTGCCCTTGAGGTCGGCCAGGGTCTTGATGCCGGAATCGGCGGTGGCGACGACCTGGATGTAGTTGGGGTAGATCGCGGCGACGCCGCGCAGATGGTCGAGCGGCTTGGCGAAGCCGGCCATCCTCGTCGCCCTGGTAGCCCAGCACCAGGGAATCGCCGAGCGTGAACGCCACCTCGCCCTTGCCCTGCTGCAGCAGGTTCAGGTTCTCGACCGAGGCCTTGGTCGCCTGGACCGAGGTGCGGGCGTCGGGGATCGTCTCGCCGTAGACCTTGGCCAGGGCCACGCCGAGCGGATAGTAGACGCCGGCGGTGCCGCCGGTGAGCACGTTCACGAACTGCTCGGCCCGGGCCGTCGGGCCAAGCAGGCAGCGCCGCCCCGACCATGGCCCCGATTGCCAGCCAACGGCGATTGATTACTGCCATGCCCTGCCTCCCGATTGGCGCCGCCCGGTGCGCGGCGGCGCATGCGCTGCGGCCTGCATACCGAATGCGGCAGCCGAGGTCGAGTTCCGGACCCTTGGTGCCCTACAGCGGGAAGAAGGTCGGGATCAGGAAGCTGGCGGCCAGCCAGATGATGATGTTGAGCGGCAGGCCGATCTTGACGAAGTCGATGAACTTGTAGCCGCCGGCATTGTAGACGAAGGTGTTGGTCTGGTAGCCGATCGGCGTCGCGAAGGCGTTGCTGGCGGCCAGCATCACCGCGACCACGAACGGGCCGCGGGTCGACGCCCAGGCCGTGGGCGAGGCCGATGGCGATGGGCGTGAGCAGGATCGCGGTCGCGTTGTTGCTCAGGAACTCGGTCAGGATCATCGTCAGCAGATAGACGATCGACAGGATGATCGACCGGGCTGCAGGCCGGTGATCAGGTGCATCACGCCGTCGACCACGAGCTGCGCGGCGCCGCTCGTCTCCATCGCCTTGCCCAGGGCGAGGCTGCCGAAGATCAGCATCAGCATGCGGCCAGCGCAGCGAGGCGTAGGCCTCGTCGGCGTCCAGGCAGCCGCCGACGATGACCACCACCGCGGCGATCAGGGCCAGCGCGCTGATCGGCATGACCTCGAAGCTGGCGAGCACGATCACCGCGGCCAGCGCGCCGATGGCGAGCCAGCCGAGTTCGCGGCGCAACGGCTGCTCGGTCGGCTCCGACAGGCTGACCAGCGCACCCTGCTCGAACAGGCGCTTGAGACCCTCGGCCGGGCCCTCGAGCAGGATGGTGTCGCCGAAGGCGAGCCGCACCTGGTCGAAATTGCCGCCCAGGTTCTCGCCCTGGCGGTGCACGGCCAGGATGTAGACGCTGTACTGCCGGCGCAGGTTGAGGTCGGCCAGCCGGTAGCCGACGAAGCGCGAGTGCGGGCCGACGATGCCTTCCATGACCGAGGTGTTCTGCGTCGCGATCGGCTCGAGCGCATGCTGGCCGGTGGCGCCGAACAGGACGTCGCTCTTGTCGCGCAGGCCCAGGACGTCGCCGACATTGGTCCGCAGCACGATCCGGTCGCCGGCCTGCAGCACGATCCGGTCGATGTCCGGCGCCAGCGAGATCCGGTCGCGGATGACGTCGATCACCCGGGCGTTGAGCTTCTTGGCGACGCCCGATTCGTCGGCGGTCTTGCCGACCAGCGGCGAGCCCAGCGGCACCAGCACCTCGGTCAGGAACTGGCGCTGGCGCGATCCGGCCATGATGTCGGAGAAGGTCTCGCGGTTCGGCAGGATGCGCAGGCCGACGGTGCACAGATAGATGATGCCGATCAGCGGTCAGCGGCGATGCCGACGGACGAGATCTCGAACAGGCTGAAGGGCGCCATGCCCTGCTGCACGGCGGCACCGTTGGCCACGATGTTGGTCGAGGTGCCGATCAGGCTGCAGGTGCCGCCGAGCACGGTGGCGTAGGACAGCGGGATCAGCAGCTTGGAGGCGCTCAGCCCGACCGAGTGGGCGAGCGCGATCGCGACCGGGGTCAGGATGACGACCACCGGCGTGTTGTTCATGAACGCCGAGACCGTGGCGGCGCCGGCGGTGAGCGTGAAGCATGCCGATGAGCGGTGAGCCCGAGGCGTAGCGCGACAGCAGATGCGCCGGCCTTCTCGACCACGCCGGTCCGCTCGAGCGCGGCGCTGAGCACGAACATCGCGGCCACCGTGATCGGCGCCTCGTTGCTGAAGACCGCCAGCACCTCCTTGGTCGACAGCACGCCCGTCGACCAGGAGCAGGCAGACGCCGCACATCGACACGACGTCGACACGGAAGCCGCTCGGTGACCATGGTCCCGAACACGACGACCAGCAGCACGAGCACGAAGTACGGCTCGATCAGGTCCCAGGTCATGCTGCGGTGCCGATCAGCCGAGGGCCGTCGTGACGCGGGGCACGCCTGCAGGTCGGCAGGGATCGGATACGGGCATCCGGACTCCGGGCTCGTCACGTTCTTGCGAGGGCTGACGACCGCCTTAGTGGACGGCGGACCACGGCGCAAGCTCAGCACGCCCTGCAAAACCGCTGGCTCTGTATCGCGGTGCAGCTAGGTTGGCCGCAATGCAACATGAGGAGGCACGATGCTGATCGGGCTCGATCCGCTCCTGAGCGGTGATGCGCTGGCCCTGCTGCGCGACATGGGGCACGGCGACAGCGTCGTGCTGGCCGACGCCAACTTTCCCGCGCACTACCTGGGCCCGCCGGCGATCCGTATCGACGCGGACCTGGTGCGCGCCGGCCGTGCCATCCTCTCGGTCATGCCGCTGGACGGCTTCGTCGACGCGCCGGTGCAGCGCATGGAGGTCGACGGCCGCCCGAAGGAGCCGAACGAGGCGCATCGGGAGTTCGCCGCCATGGTGGCCGAGGTGGCGGGGACCTGGCCGATGGGCTCGATCGAGCGGTTCCGCTTCTACGAGGAGGCGCGGGGGTGCGTGGCCGTGTTCGCCACCCTGGAGCGGCGGCCCTACGCCAACATCATCCTGACCAAGGGCGTCATCGGCGAGGACGGTGCGGTGGTCCGGCCCGAGCGGCCGATCCGCCGCCCGCGCGGCCTGCGGCCCTGAGCCGGATCAGGCGAGCGCCCGGGCGAGCGCCATCACCGCCGGCAGCGTCGCCAGGGCCGCCACCGTGGTCGTGGTGACCAGTGCCGCCATCAGCACGGCGTCGCCGCCGAGCAGGCGGGCCAGGATGTAGGAGGAGGTGGCGGTCGGCACGGCGCAGGCCAGTGCCACCACCTCCACCGGGGTCCCGGCGAGGCCCGCCGCCAGTGCCAGGGCCGTGCCGATGGCCGGCTTCAGCAGCAGGTGGCCCGCCGTGGTCAGCGCCACGAGCCCGCCCCGGTCGGCCATCAGGGCAGGCCGCAGGCCGGCACCGACGGTGAGCAGGCCCAGGGCCAGGGTCGCGCGGCCGAGGATCGCCAGCGGTTCGCGCACCAGCGCCGGCAGGTCCACCTCGGCCAGGTTGAGCGCGATCCCGAGCAGGCAGGCGAGGATCAAGGGATTGGTGGCGACGGCCCGGGCGAACGCCGCCGGTCCGGCGCGCCCGGCGCGGCCGTGCCGGGCCAGCGCCGCCACGCTCATGACGTTGGCCGCCGGCACCATCACGGCCACCGCCAGCGCCACCAGCGGCACGCCCTGCGCCGACAGCACCGCCGGGGCCAGCGCCAGGGCGATGTAGGTGTTCCAGCGCACCACGCACTGCAGGATGCTGGTATAGGCCGGCCCGTCGAGCTGCAGGCGGCGCCTCGTCCAGGCCGCGAGCAGCGCCATCGCGAGCTGGGTGGCCAGGAGCACGACCGCCACGCGCAGCACCGGCAGCCCGTGCAGGTCGGCCCCGGCGAGCTCGCGCACGAGCAGTGCCGGGAACAGGACGTAGTAGACCAGCCGGTCGACCGGCGACCAGGACGCCTCCGGCAGGAACCCCGTCGCGCGCAGGGCGTAGCCGAGCCCGATCAGCAGTGCGACCGGCGCCAAAGCCTCGATCACGTCGCCATCGCCACCGCCCGGCTCCCCATTCGCTCGGCCCTGCCGCCGGCCGTCAATGATCGAGCCGAGACACCTCGGCAACAGGCGTGTGGTTCCCGACGCTTGGGAGCCTGCCAGAGTTTGCCATCGCCGCGTGGAGGGACTACCTCTGGTGCCCAAAGTGGACACCACCCGTCCCGCCGGTTATCGCGGAGGCGGAGGGCGGTAGGGTGGGCCTTCGGCCAGCGCGTCCGGTCGGCTGAGGCATGCGACTGAGTGGGTTCTCGATGAGCTTTTCCCTGGCGAATCTCGACCTGCGCTACGAGCCGTTCCCGATCGGCGTGGCTCGGCCGATCATGGACGACGCCAGCTATCAGAACTATCTCGACCGCTATCCGCCGATCGAGCTGTTCGAGTACATCCCAAAGGTCGGCAACAAGTACTGTCTGTCGGAGAAATACAACCCCGACAAGTACCACGAGTGGATCAAGAGCCACGATTGCTGGCGGGATTTCCACCGCTGGGTCAAGTCGCCCGATTTCGTGTTCCTGGTCCTGGACGAGCTGGCGCGCCGGGCGGTCGACCTCGGCTTCAAGCGGCGCTCGGCGGCGCAGATGGTGCAGCGGCGCTTCCGCAGCCTGATGGCCGGCCGCTGGTGGCAGGGTGAGGACCGCCTGTCCGCGCGCTTCGAGTTCTCGATGCTGCCGGCTGACGGTGGCTCGGTGACGCCGCATACCGACAATCCCGACAAGATCATCACCATGGTGGTGTCGATGGCGCGGCCGGGCGAATGGGACCCGGCCTATGGCGGCGGCACCGAGGTGAACCGGCACCGCCGTCCCGAGCTCAGCTTCAACCGGATGAACGGCAAGGCCGAGTTCGAGGACATGGAGTCCTTGGGCGTCTACGAGTTCGAGCCCAACCAGTGCGTCGTGTTCGTCAAGACGTTCAACTCCTGGCATTGCGTCCGGCCGATGCGTGGTGCCGGATCGAACGCCATGCGGCGCAGCCTCACCATCAACATCGAGCACGAGCACTGAGCTCGTCGCCGAACAGCAGGGCGGCGTAGCGCTCGACGGCACGGTCGATCGAGAAATGGTCGGCGCGCGCCTCGAGGACGGCAGCCGCCGGCGGGGCGTCGAGCGTCGCCGCGATGGCCGCGGCCATCGCGGCCGGATCACCCACGGGTACGAGGCGGCCGAAGGTGCCGCCGGCCAGGATCTCGGCCGGGCCGCTCGGGCAGTCGGTGGCGACCACGGGACAGCCGCACGCCAGCGCCTCGATCAGCACGTTGCCCAGTCCCTCCCAGCGCGACGACAGGACGAAGCAGGCGGCGCGCGCCATCCAGGCCTGGGGATTGTCGACGAAGCCCGGGAACTGGACGTCGGCCGCGATCCCGAGCTCGCCGGGCAGCGCCAGGAGTTCGGCCTTGCAGGCGATGTCCTTGGCGTCGCCGCGCGCGTCGCCCAGGATCACCAGCCGGGCCGGGCGGCTCGCCCGCAGCTGGGCGAAGGCGCGGATCAGGGTGGCAAAGTCCTTCTGCGGCTTGAGCATGCCCACGCCGAGGATCACTGGCGGTTCGCCCGGCCGCAGCCAGGGATGGTCGACCGGCTCGCCGGCGCGCCGGGTCAGGTGCGGCCCGGCGACCGGGTTGTAGACGGTGACGACCCGATCGCGCGGCACGCCGGCGAAGGCCGCCATCTCGGCCGCGATGCCGTCGGACACCGCGACCAGGGCGTCGGCCTCGGCATAGGCATGGTGGACGAGTGCCGGCGGACAGTCGTAGCGCCAGGTGCTGCCTCCCTGGTCTTGCTCGATGGCGAAGCGGTTGTGCTCGCTCATCACCAGCGGCGGCGCGATGCCCGTGAGCCGGCGCGCGAGGAACGCCACGAGATTCAAGGGTGCGGTGGCAGCGATGATGCCGTCGGGGCGGGTCCGGCGCAGATAGTCGGCAAAGCTGGCCAGATGGCGCAGCTTGCCGCTGGGCTGGCGGCCCGAGCGCAGGGCGGCGAGGAGGCCGCCCAGGATGCGCCGGTCGGCGCGCAGGGCGGCGGCGTAGGTGGCAAGCGCGCCGCCGCGCTCCAGCATCACCACGCTGGCACCGGCGGGCACCATGTGCGCCAGGTCATGGCGCTCGCGCCCCACGACGAGGTCGACCGCGTAGCCACGTGCCAGCAGGCCGTCCGCCAGCCGCAGAAACGAGGTCGCGACGCCGCCGCCGCGAAAGCTGCCGAACAGGAGCGCGATGCGGCGCTGCCCGGGCGGGTTCAGGCCAGCGCCTCGATGTTGATGGTCAGCGTGCGCCGCAGCTTGCCCGCAGGGCCGTGCATCGGCGCCACCGAGTGCCAGGAATTGAAGGTCTTCACGAACAGGACGCACTGGTTGGGCGTGAACGGGTAGGTGTCGAGGACCTCCATCTCGTCGAAGGTCGCGACCCGGTTCATCTGGTTGAAGGTCCTGGTCTCGTCCTTGGGCCAGTTGACGTCGGTGCCGCCGCCGATCGCCTGGTCCCACTCGCCGTCCTCCAGGATCGAGACGATCATGGTCACGATCTTGGTCGGTGCGTCGGTATGCGGCGGCAGGTTGCCGCCGTCGGCGGGCAGGGCCGAGAACTCGAAGCGTGCCTCCAGCGGCACGTAGCCGGGTGCGCGCCTGCCGCGCAGCAGCGCCTTGGCCTGGCGGACGGCGCGCAGGCCGGGCGGGACGTAGCGGTAGCCGAGGTCGAGCCCGTGGCCGGCCAGCATGTCGAGGGCGCCGTAGACGAAGTCGCGGCTCTTGATCCACTTGTGGAACTCGCGCCAGAGCGCGTTGCCCTGCACGAACTGGTCGTAGCGTTTCTTGTTCTCCTTGGGCGACAGCGTGAACTTGCGGCCCTTCTTGCCCATCTGCTCGAAGCTCTCGAACAGCTCGACCGGGGGAAAGTTGGCGACGAGCTCGGCGTAGCGCGCGTCCGGCATCACCGGCTTGGCGATCCCGATCGGGAAGGGCGTGTAGCGGAACTTGGCCTGGCCGTAGTCGAAGAACATCGAGGGTCCTCAATCGCGCTCTGGCGCGCCCGTTCTTGCGGGTGCCGTGGCCGGCGTCAACCGCCGGCCAGGAGGGGAATGCCGGTGCGGGCCGCCACCGCCGGCTCGCTGGTCCACAGGCAGCGCCGCCGCGCCTGGATCGCGGCCAGGATCGCGATGTCGGTGTCGGCATGCTTGCTCAGCGCCTCGCCGCGCTGGTCGATCAGCGGGTTGTGGCCGTAGGCATGGGCGAGGGTGAAGTCGAAGCCGGCGAGGATGGCCTGGCCGAAGCCGGCCTCGGTCAGCCCCAGCGCCAGCGCCACCAGCCCGGTCGAGGGCCGCTTGCGGGCGATCAGCTCGGCGACATCGGACCCGCCGCCCGCCAGCTGGAGGAGCAGCCCGTCATAGGCCTCGGTCGGCCGCCGCTCGAAGGTGGCGAAGCGCAGGCCCCGACGGCGGAGCACGCGGCGCACCCACGGCGCCTGCAGCCGCCAGTGCACGATGCGGTGGCGCAGCCGCCGCCAGGCGCCGTCGGGCTGCGGCCGCGGCAGGAAGTAGACGCGGCCCGCCTCCAGCCCGGCCAGGGCGTCCAGCGAGTGCCGGTCGCTGGCATTGCCCGAGCCCAGCACGGCCGTGATCACCGTGAACAGCGGCGGCCGCAGGCCGTGGGCGCGGGCGGAGTAGCCGGACGCGTTGGCGCAGGCGAGCGCGGCGTAGGCGTCGGCCGGCGGCAGCGCCGGCTCGGGCTTGGAACCCAGCACCAGGATGGTCGAGACCGGCGGCGGCCCGCCGGCGGTTGCCGCCACCGAAGATTCAGCGGCCAGTGAGGAAGCGGTCATGCGGGCGATCGAACCTGCCCTTCGCTTGGTGCGGGGGACTCTGAACCGCGGCTTCGATGATCACGAGGTACAACATTGCCGGTGGCTGCGCCAACCGGCGCGTCGCTCACTGCGGTAGCCGAAAGTGGGTGCTCAGCGTCTCGAGGCCGTTGTCGACCGCCAGGGCCGCCAGGATCATGCCCATCACCCGGCGATGGCGATGATCGAGCCCGGCCCGGCGATGGTCGGCAGGCCGAGCGGGAACAGGGCCGCATCCGAAACGGGGCGGCGCGCGGCATGGTGCCCCTCCCGCCGGTCTCGCTGAAGACCATGGTGAGCGCGAACTGGAACAGGATAACTCCACCCGAGATGCAGAAGCTGTCCAACGAGATCTCGAGTCTAACTGCGGCGGGCAAGGCGAGCGATCAAGTCGTCTGGCGTCGGGCGCAGATTGCGGCGGCCCCCGTCGGCAACCGGCCGGAAGCCGGTCATGTGACAAAGCACACAGCTCGTCGCGCCGGATCACACTAGCCTCAACTTAGACCGGATGCAGCTTAGCCCGGTCGACGATCCGGCCAACCATCAGTCGGCGTGAAATCGGGGGTCTCTACCGGGATCCCCACGAATGCCTGCGCGAACGGGCAGTAGCGGCGGAGTCCATGCCATGGACTGTCATGGCAAAAGGCTCCACCGCTACTTGCAGTTGTGAGCAAGCGGCCATTGGCAGAAGCGAATGTACAATGCTGCGCTGGCAGCAGCGGGCTCTTTATTCAGATTATATTTCAATAACTTTATGTATTCACAAATTCGTGAACGGACTGTCCGTTGCCCAAAGCGAAAAAACGTGTGAGCAATTCACCTGCAAAGGAAACGCACTAACGCTGAAAGCAACAAGGCGAGTGAATCGACCATGAATCTCCGCAAGTCGGTATCGTTAAGTCTATCGCTCCTGGCCCTGCTCGGCGGGGCCGCCATCGCCACGGCAGCACCGACCGCGGTCGGCGTCGATGGGCCGGGCGGTGGTGAGCTGACCACCAGCAAGTCGGGCGCGACCGAGCTGGAGAGCAGCTTCGAGGTGGGGCCGGGCTCCGGTCAGGAGGCCCAGCGGGCCGTGAGCTTCTCAGGCTGCGTCGCGCCGTTCGCGACCATCAACCATCGGATCACGCTGCCGGCCAACGGCGCGTTCCTGCATCGGGTGGTCCCCGATCGCCGCGGCTTCAATGTCGTCCTGACCATCGACTATCCGGGCCTCGTTCGACGGGTGAACAATTTCGGGCCGGGTCGCGCGGAGGCGTTCACCGTGCGGACGCCCAACGGCCGGGTAACGGGCCGGGCGCGGATCTCCGGTGTCGGCGGCTCCTTCGGCTGCTACGTGCTCAGGATCACCCCCTAGTCACGCGAGGTTGCCAGGAAGCAGCCCCGCCGGGCCTGCTTCCTGGCCGTCCCGCTCAGCTCACCAGCTTGGCGTCGAAGCCCGACTCGGTGACGCTCATCAGCGTCTTCTTGCCGCGTACATAGGTCAGCAGGTAGCTGTCGCGGCCCCACAGCGTGCGCAGATGGTTCAAGGTCTTGTCGGCGTGGGTCATGTCGAGGTCCCGACCGTCATGATCGTGGACGAGGTAGAGCGCGCGCCGGCCCTTGAAGTTGGCGTCGTGGATGCGGATCGAGGGCATCGAGCCGGTGCCGATCTGGCGTAGCAGCGCGTTCTTGACGTCGTCCCAGTGCTCGGCATCCGCCACCTCGGACACGACCAGATGCTCGCCCCTGGGCTTCCAGGTGAACAGGTCGAGCTCGCGGCACAGCTCCTCGGTCAGGTAGCGGCGCAGGAACGAGACGTCGCGCTCGGTCTCGCGGACCTCGAACAGCTTGCTGCGGCCTTCCGCCGAGTGCTCGCCGCCGAAGCGCTTCTCGATGTCGCGCCAGACCATGAAGCCCACATGGTAGGGATTGAGCCCGCCCGGATGCGGGCAGATCACCTGATTGTGGCGGACCATGAACTCCAGGAAGATCTCCTGCGGCAGGTCGAGGGCGGTCATGATCCGGTGGTGCCAGTGGCTGGCCCAGCCCTCGTTCATGATCTTGGTCTCGATCTGGGGCAGGAAGTAGCGGGTCTCCTCGTCGACGATGGTGAGCAGGTCGCGCTGCCAGTCGGCCAGGTCGCGGTTGTGGTCGCGGATGAACAGGAGGATGTCGGCCTCGGGCTCGAGCGGCTCGCGCGACAGGTCGACCGGTGCCGCCTCGACCCGCTTGTGGATCCGTGCGAACGGGTCGTGGGCCGGTCGCGCCGCGTCCAGCAGGCGCTGGCGCTGCTCCGCGGGCTTCAGCTTCTTGATGGCGAGGTTGCGCGAGCGGCTGAACGAGATCGCATGCGCCGCGTCCAGGAACTCCTCGACCGCGTCGGAGCCGATCGAGGGGTCCTCGATGTAGGAGCGCACCCGGTCGGCGCGCGCCTTGAAGGAGGCGATGGTCTCCTGGGCGTTGGTGCCCGAGGTGAAGGTGAAGTTGTTCTTGAAGAAGTCGTTGTGCCCGTAGACGTGCGCGATGGTCAGGATCTGCAGGCACAGCGAATTGTCGCGCATCAGGTAGGCGAGTGCCGGGTTGCTGTTGATGACCATCTCGTAGGGCAGGCCCGAGACGCCATGGTCGTACATGGTCTTGGTCTGCTCGAACGCCTTGCCGAAGCTCCAGTGCGGGTAGTGGGACGGCATGCCGTGATAGGCCATGTAGCCCAGCATGCTGTTCTGGTCGCAGACCTCGAACTCCTGCGGGTAGCAGTCGAGCCCGATCTCGGCCACGACCGCGCGCACCCGGTCGTCCCAGTATTCGAGGTCGCGCATCGTCCAGTTGGTCATGAGCCTCAGCACAGTGGAGATGCCGCCGGGCCGCCCGATGCGTCCGGCCACGAGCAGGAAGATGGAACAAGCCCGACGCCACGTCGACTCCGGCGTGCGGCGCGGCGGCGCTCGACCGGCCCGCACGGGCGCCGGTGCCACAATCGAAACGCGGCGCGCCGGGCCAAGACATAGCCACGAAACAGCCGAGCGGCACTCTGGGTCCCGATGATGGCGACACGGGTCGCCCCGGAGGCAACATGGCCGACGCCGCAACCATCCGCCAGATCGCCGAGCGCAATGTCCAGATGCTGGCCTTGAAGCCGACGCGCGGCTTGTTGACCGGCACCACCACCGCCCGCCTGGTCGACGGCCTGCGCTGCGAAATCGCGGAAGGCCCCTGGCGGCTTCACGCCGACATGCCGGCCAAGGCCGGTGGGGAGGAGACCGCGCCGACGCCGGGTGTGCTCGGCCGCGGTGCCCTGGCGAGCTGCCTCGCGATGGGCGTCGCCAGTTGGGCGGCGCGGCTGGGGATCGATGTGCGGGCGGTCGAGGTCGAGGTCGCGGCGGATTTCAACGCCAGGGGCGAGCTCGGCGTGGCCGGCATCGCGCCCGGCTACAGCGAGGTCCGCTACCGGATCGTCATCGAGGGCCCCGCGCCAACGGCGGAGCTCGAGCGGCTGGTCGCGCAGGTGGAGCGCCACAGCCCCTACCTCGACATTTTCGGCCGGGCGGTCCCGCTGCGCCGGGCCGTCCACCTGAACGGCAAGGAGGCCTGAAGGTCATGGATGCGCGCCTGCAACGACGCGTTCAGCGCTATGGCTGGGATCGCGCCGCGGACTGCTACGAGCGGCGCTGGCAGGACCAGCTCGCCCCGGCACACGAGCTGATGCTGGCACGCGCGGACCTGCGGCCGGGCGAGCAGGTGCTCGACGTGGCCTGCGGTACGGGCCTCGTGACCCGGCAGGCCGCGGTCGCGGTCGGCGCCGTCGGCTCGGTCGTCGGCACCGATCTGTCGGGCGAGATGGTCGAGGCCGCCACGCGGGTCGCCGGGCGGCACGGCTGCGGTCGGATGCGCTTCGAGCGCGCCGACGCCGAGGATCTGCCGTTCGCCGACCGGTCCTTCGACGTGGCGCTGTGCGGCCTGGGGCTCATGTACGTGCCCGACCCGATCCTGGCGCTGCAGGAGATGCGCCGCGTGCTCCGGCCGTGGGGTCGGGCCGCGGTGGCGGTGTGGGGTGCGCGGCAGGCCTGCGGCTGGGCCGAGATCTTCCCGATCACCGACGCCCGCGTCGCCTCCGACGTCTGCCCGATGTTCTTCCATCTCGGCACCAAGGACACGCTGGCCCGCGCCTTCGCCGCGGCGGGCTTCGTCGATGTGGAGCTGGAGCGCATCGCCACGACGCTGCGCTACGCCTCCGCCGACGAGGCGCTGGAGGCGGTGTTCCGCGGCGGCCCGGTGGCGCTGGCCTACAGCCGGTTCGATGCCGCCACCCGTGCCGCCGTGCACGCCGAGTACCTGGCTTCCATCGCCGCCTACGCGGACGGCGCTGGCTTTCGGATCCCGGGCGAGTTCGTCGTCGCCGCTGCCCGGCACTCCGCCACCTCCATCCGGCGCGACAGGGAGTTCGCACATGTCCACCACTGAAACCATGGTCGACAACGGCGTCGACGTCGCAGCCCTGCTCGGTGCCCGCGAGGCGCTGAGCGCCGCACCGGAGGCGGCCCGGTTCAACTGGCGTGCCACCTGCACCTGGATGAACGGCACCCACAGCCGCTCGACGGTCGACGGCTTCTTCGGCCTCGGCGCAGGACCAGCGCCACAAGACCGAGTTCACCTTCGACGCCGACCACCCCGAGATCTTCGCCGCGCAGGACAATGGCGCCACGCCGGTCGAGTACGTCCTGGTGGGGCTCGGTGCCTGCCTGACCGCCGGCATCGCCGCCGTGGCGCAGAACCGCGGCATCCAGCTGCGCAAGGTCAAGGCGACGCTCGAGGGTGCGATGGACCTGCAGGGGATCCTCGGCATCGACAGCGACGTCCGCAACGGCTTCGACGGCATCAAGGTGAGCTTCGAGATCGACGCGGACGCGACCCCGGACGAGATCCGCGCGCTGGTGGCCCAGTCGCAGAAGCGCTCGGCCGTGTTCGACATCCTCACCAACCCGACCGACGTCACCGTCGAGGTGAAGTAGTCGGCGGCAGCGCGGAGCGGGAGCCATGCGCAAGGTCACCACCCTCGTCGTCGGCGCCGGCCATGCCGGGCTGGCGATGAGCCGCTGCCTCACCGAGCGCTCGATCGACCATGTCGTGCTCGAGCGCGGCGAGGTCGCCCATTCCTGGCGGACCGAACGCTGGGACTCGCTCCGGCTGCTGACGCCGAACTGGCAGAGCCGGCTGCCGGGCCGCGCCGACGACGGCGTCGACCCGGACGGCTTCCGCGCGCTGCCGGAGGTCGTCCGGCTTGATCGAGGACTATGCGCGGACCATCGCGGCGCCCGTCCTGACCGGTACCCGGGTGACCGGCGGTGCGTCAGGTCGATGGCGGCTACCTGGTGGTCACCGACCGTGGTGCCTGGCAGGCGCGAACGGTGGTGATCGCCAGCGGCGCCTGCAACATCCCCTGCGTGCCGGCGCTGGCCGCGGCTCTGCCGGCGTCGATCCGGTCCCTGACGCCGCGGGAGTATCGCCGCCCCGACGCGCTGCCCGACGGCGGCGTGCTCGTGGTCGGCGCCTCCGCGAGCGGGCTCCAGCTCGCCGAGGAGATCCACCGCTCGGGCCGCCCGGTGATCCTGGCGGTCGGCGAGCATGTCCGCGTGCCCCGGACCTATCGCGGGCGCGACATCCAGTGGTGGCTGGACCGGGCGGGCGTGCTCGACCAGCGCCACGACGAGGTCGACGACATCGACCGGGCGCGCCGCCTGCCGTCGTTCCAGCTCGTGGGCTCGCCCGAGCGGCGCAGCCTCGACCTCAACCGGCTGCGCGGCATGGGCGTCGAGCTGGTGGGCCGTGTCGCCGGCATCCGCGACGGGCAGCTGCAGTTCTCGGGCTCGCTGCGCAACCACTGCATGCTCGCGGACCTCAAGCTGGGCCGGCTGCTCGACCAGTTCGACGCGCTGGCGGCGCGGCTGGACGGCGCTGCCGACCGGGCCGATCGCGACGGTCCAACCGTCGTGCCCGAGCGGCCGCGTCTCGGTCTCGACCTGCGCAGCGGCGAGATCGCCACCGTCGTCTGGGCGACGGGCTACCGCCCGGAGCATGGCTGGCTCGACCTGCCCGTCTTCGACCGCAAGGGCCGGCTCCGCCACGACGGCGGCGTGCTGCCCTTGCCCGGCCTCTATGCCATGGGCCTGCCGTTCATGCGCCGCCGCAAGTCGACCCTGATCGACGGGGCGGGCGCGGACGCGCGCGAGCTTGCCGACCATCTGGCGGGCCACCTCGCCGGCTCGGCGGCGTGGCGGCCCGCGGCGTGAGGGCGCTCAGCCCTCGTCGAACTGCAGCTCGATCCGCCGATTGGCGCGGTAGGCCTCGGGCGTGTCGGCCGGGTCGAGTGGGCGGAACTCGCCGAAGGCCGCGGGTACCAGGCGCTCGGCCGGCACGCCCGCCTCGGTCAGCACGTCGACCACCTCCAGCGCCCGTGCCGCCGACAGCTCCCGGTTCGAGGCGAACAACCGGCCGCCCACGGCCTGCCGGTCGGTATGGCCGTCGATCCGCAGCACCCAATCGTCGTCGGCCGGCAGCGTCGCCGTGGCGGCGGCGATCGCCCGGCCCAGCTCAAGCGCCTTCTCGCGCGCGGCCGGGGTGAGCTTGGCCGATCCCGAGACGAAGGCGACATCGCTCGGGAAGATCAGGCGGTCCGCTTCCATCCGGACCCCGGTCTCGGGGCCCAGCGCCGCCTGCAGGCCGGCCAGGAAGGCCTCCTCGGGTCCGGTCAATGCCGCGAGCTCCTGCTCCAGCGTCTCGTTCGCGGCCTCGAGCTCGCTGCCACCGGCCACGAGTTCGCGCGCGACGGCGACCAGGGCCGCGATCTCCTTGTCCTTGCCGACGAGCTTGGCCTCGGTGGACCCCAGATCGTTACGCGCCGCCAGCAGCTGGGAGCGCAGCTCGGCTACCTGGGCGTCGCGCTCGGCCAGCAGCTTGGTGGCCTCGTCGCCCGCGGCGACCAGCTCGCGCCCGGCGGTCGCGAGCGCCGCCACCTCCTTGTCCTTGCCGCCCAGGCGGGCCTCGGCCGAGGCGAGGTCGTTGCGCGCCGCCAGGAGCTCGGCCCGCTGGCGGTCGAGCACGCCGTTGCGCTCGGCCAACGCCGCCTCGGCCTCGGTCAGCCGGCTCTGCACGGCCGTCGCTTGCGCGGTGGCCTCGGCCAGCCGGTCCTCCGCCGCCTTGGCCTGCGCGGTGGCCTCGGCCAGCCGGTCTTGCGCCGCCTTGGCCTGTGCTGCGGCGTCCGCCGCCTGCGCCGTCAGGGCGGAGATCCGGGCATCGCGTTCGCCGACCTCCTTCTGCAGGGCGTCGAGCTGCGCCTGGCGTTCACCGGCCTCGGCGGTGAGCGTGCGCAGCTGGGCCTCGAGATCCTCCAGCTTGGCCGCATCGGCCGGCGCCGTCGCCGTCTGGGCCCAGACGGCCGGTTGCCCGGCCAGCAGGACGGTGGCGAGTGTTGCCGCGCGCGCGGCGAGCAGGATCCTTGTCATCGCGATTCCTCCCAGCAGTTTCTTGTCAGAGGCGGGCTAGCCGCTCGACGAGCAGGTCGAAGAAGCCGTCATCGTCCAGGTCGTTGATCACCAGCGCGTTCGCCGGCCGCTCGCTGCGGCACCACCAGTCGACGACGGTCCGGCCCGAGGTATGGGTCCCTTCGGTCTCGACCTCGACCCGCCGCAGCTGGCCCTTGAACAGGTCCGGCCGCAGCAGATAGGCGATGACGCACGGGTCGTGCAGCGGCGCGCCCGGGATGTGGTAGCGCTCCTTGTCGTAGCGGTTGAAGAAATCGAGCAGGCCCGCGCAGGCGGTCGCAACCGGGGTGCCGATGGCGTTGATCCGGGCGAGCCGCTCGTCGGTGACCAGCGCCTTGTGGGTGACGTCCAGGCCCAGCATCACGATCGGTGCCCCGGCTTCGAACACGACGCGGGCGGCATGCGGGTCGACGTAGATGTTGAATTCGGCGGCGGCGGTGACGTTGCCCAGCTCCATGGACCCGCCCATGAGCACGATTGCCTTGAGGCGGGGCACGATCGCCGGCTCCTTGATGATGGCCAGCGCCACGTTGGTGAGCGGCCCGATCGGGCACAAGGTGACGGTGCCCGGCGGGCGGGCCATGATCTCCTCGACGATCACGTCGACCGCGTGCCCGGGTGCGACCGGTGCAGCCGGCTCGGGCAGGGTGGCGCCGTTGAGCCCCGTCTCGCCGTGCACGTACTCGGCGGTCTCCAGCGCGCGCAGGATCGGCCGGGCGCAGCCGGCGTGCACCCGGACGTCGCTGCGGCCGGCCAGCGCCAGCATGCGCTGGGCATTGGCCGTGGTCCGGGCCAGCGGCACGTTGCCGGCGACGGTGGTGATCGCGATGAGCTCGATCTCCTCCGGCGAGGCGAGGGCGAGGAGGATCGCCACGGCGTCGTCCTGGCCCGGGTCGCAGTCGAGGATGATCTGATGCTGGGGCATGTCAGCCTTCGGTGAGCTTGAACTCGATACGACGGTTGCGGCGATAGGCGACCTCGTCGTCGGCCGGATCGATCGGGCGGTACTCGCCAAAGCCCGTGGCCGCAAGATGCGTCGGCGGAATACCCTGCGCGATCAGGAACTCGATCACCGAGATCGCCCGTGCCACCGACAGCTCCCAGTTGGAGCGGAAGGCGGCATCGCGGATCGGCTGGCGGTCGGTATGGCCGTCGACGCGCAGGACCCAGTCGATGCCGGGCGGGATCCGGCCCGCCACGTCCTGCAAGGTGGCGGCCAGCTGGCGCAGCTGGGCCTGGCCGGCCGGATCCAGCCGGGCCGAGCCCGAGGCGAACAGCAGCTCGGATTGGAACACGAACCGGTCGCCCACCACGCGCAGGTCGGGCCGGTCGCCGAGCGCCCGGCGCAGTTCGCCGAAGAACTCCGAGCGGTACTGCTCGAGCTCCTCGACCCTTTCTTCCAGCGCCTCGTTCAGCCGCTCGTCCAGCGCGTCGATCTCGTCGCGCTGCGTGTCGATCCTGGTCTCGGCCGAGGCCAGGAGCCGGTTGAGGTCGTCGACCTCGGCCCTGAGCCCGTCGGCCTCGCCGCGCAGCTCGGCCGCGACCCGCTCGGCTGCGGCCAGCCGGTCGGCCGCGGCCTTCGCACTCTCCCCGGCGGTCTGCGCCAGTGCTGCGAGCTGCCCGCGCAAGTCCTCGACGGCGGCGGCGCGCTCGGCGGCCGCCGCTTCGGCCGCGGCGAGGCGCGCGGCGGCGGCCTGGGCACCGGACTCCGCCGTCTCCTGCAGGGCCGCGAGCCTGGCGGCGAGCTCCCCCTCCCGTGCCGTGGCGGCGGCGAGGCCGGCACGGGCGGTCTCCAGCTCCCTGGACAAGGCGGAGCCGGCCTGCTTGCTCCGGCCGAGCTCGGCCGAGAGTTCGGCCACCTGCGACTCGAGGCCGGCCAGGGCAGCGCTCCGCTCGCCGACCTCGCCCTGCAGCTCGTCGCGGCGGCGGCTCAGATCCTCGAGCTGGCTCGACAGGGCGGCGGCCTCGCCGCGCAGCGCCTCGTTGGTCTTGCCGGTCCCGGCGATCTCGCCGCTCGCCTGGTCGACCTGCTGCTCGAGGAAGCGCAGCGCCTGATCGCGCTCCGTGGCGGCGGCACCCAGCCGGTCCAGGCGCTCCTGCATCCGCTTGATCGTCGCCTGGACCTCGTCGAACGACGGCGCAGCCGGCGCGGCCGCAGGCGCCTCCTGGGCGCGGGCCGAGGCGGACGTCAGCGCCAGGGCGATGGCGAGCGTCGTGCCGAGATGCTTCGGGCTCATGCGAATCGCGTGTTCTTGACCGTTACCGCCCGACCATAGCGGGCGTGCGGGGCAACGCCAGCCTCGCCTTGAGCATTCCCGATTGCCGCCCATGCGGGACGGTCCTACGATTCGAGCATGTTCGGCTCGGCTCGCATGCCTGGGGCCGCTTAACCTGCAGTTCGGGAGGAAGCACATGCGCAGACGCACACTCGGCGTTCTGTTGGCCGCTTCGGCCGCCGCCTTGTCCGCCCTGGCGCCGACGGCACCGGCCCGGGCCGAGATGGTCTACCGGGTCGCCACCATGGGCGAGCCCAAGACCCTCGATCCGCACGGCGTCTCCGGTACCTGGGAGAACTATGTCGTCGGCGACCAGTTCATGGGCCTGCTGACCGACGCCGCCGATGCCACCCCGATCCCGGGTGCCGCCGAGAGCTGGACCATCAGCGACGACGGCCTGACCTACACGTTCAAGATCCGCGACCACACCTGGTCCGACGGCGTGCCGGTGACCGCCGACGACTTCGTCTACTCGTTCCAGCGCATCCTCGATCCGAAGCTGGCGGCCGAGTACGCCTCGCTCCTCTACCCGATCAAGAACGCCGAGGCGCTGAACACCGGCAAGATCACCGATCCCTCGCAGCTCGGCGTCAAGGCGCTCGATCCCAAGACGCTGGAGATCACGCTGGAGGGGCCCACCGGCTACTTCCTCGAGCTCCTCACCCACTACACCGCCTGGCCGGTGCCCAAGCACGCGATCGAGAAGTTCGGCGCCGACTGGATCAAGCCCGGCAACTTCGTCGGCAACGGTCCGTTCACGATCACCGAGTGGACGCCGAACGCGCAGATCGTGGCGGTCAAGAACCCGAAGTTCTACGACGCCGCCAACGTCAAGCTCGACAAGGTGATCTACTACCCGGACGAGGACCGCAACGCGGTCACCAAGCGGTTCCGCGCCGGCGAGATCGACCTCGCCGACGACTTCGCCTCCGAGCAGATCGACTTCCTCAAGCGCGAGCTGCCGAACGAGACCAGGATCACGCCCTACCTCGGCACCTACTATTACACGGTGAACGTCACGCGTAAGCCGTTCGACGATCCGCGGGTGCGGCGCGCTTTGTCCCTGGCGATCGAACGCGATGCCATCACCGACAAGGTCCTCAAGACCGGCGAGGTGCCCGCCTACGGCGTCGTGCCGCCGGGTACCGGTGGCTGGGGCGACGGCTATCAGCCCGAATGGGCGTCCATGGGCTACCAGGAGCGGGTCGCCGAGGCCAAGGCACTCCTGGCGCAGGCCGGCTTCGGCCCCGACAACCCGCTCAAGCTCGAGCTGTCCTACAACACCAGCGAGAACCACAAGCGGATCGCGGTCGCGATCCAGTCGATGTGGAAGCAATTGGGCGTGCAGGCGGAGCTGGTGAACCGGGAGGTCAAGGTTCACTACGATCTCCTGCAGGAGAACCAGTTCGACATTGCCAGGGCCGCCTGGGTCGCCGACTACAACGACCCGCAGAACTTCCTCTACCTGCTCGAGACCCGCACCGGCGTGCAGAACTACGGCCGCTACAGCAATCCCGAGTACGACGCGCTGATGGTCGCGCAGGGCCAGGAGCGCGATCCGAAGGCGCGCCTCGACATGATGAAGCAGGCCGAGCGCATCGCGATGACCGAGGATGCCTGGCTGCCGATCTACTACTACGTGTCCAAGGTCCTGCTGTCGCAGAAGGTCGAGGGCTACGTCGACAACACCAAGCAGGTCCACCGCTCGCGCTGGGTGTCGATCAAGGAGTAGGCGCCGGCGATGACCCGGCTGATCCTGCGTCGGATTGCCATCGGCGTGCCGACGCTCCTGATCATCATCACGCTCAGCTTCTTCATGATGCGCCTGGCGCCGGGCGGGCCGTTCGACCAGGAACGGCCCATCCCGCCCGAGATCCGCAAGCAACATCGAGAAGGCCTACCACCTCGACGAGCCCCTGGTGCAGCAGTACCTGCGCTACCTGGGGGGCCTCCTGCGGGCGGACTTCGGCCCGTCCTACCGCACCAAGGACTTCACCGTCGGCCAGCTGCTGGTCGAGGGTGCGCCCGCCAGCTTCAAGGTCGGCGGGCTCGCGGTGCTTCTCGCGACCGTCCTTGGGCTGGTCGCCGGCATCGTCGCCGCCCTGCGCCACAACAGCTGGGCCGACTACTCGGTGATGGGCCTGGCCATGGTCGGGATCGCGATCCCGAGCTTCGTCATGGCGCCGCTGCTGACGCTCATCTTCGGCGTCCATCTCGGCTGGCTGCCGGTCGGCGGCTGGGGCGGCGGTGCCCTGCCGTTCCTGATCCTGCCCGTGGTGTCGCTGGCGCTGCCGCAGGTGGCGCAGGTGGCACGGCTGTCGCGCGGGGCCATGATCGAGCAGCTGAACGCCAACTATGTCCGCACCGCCCGCGCCAAGGGGCTGCGGGAATGGCTGGTCCTGCTGCGCCACGCCCTGCCGGGCGCCCTCCTGCCGGTCGTCTCCTATCTCGGCCCGATGACCGCGGCGCTGGTCACCGGCTCGGTGGTGATCGAGACCATCTTCAGCATCCCCGGCATCGGCCGCTACTTCGTCCAGGCCGCGCTCAACCGCGACTACACCGTCGTCATGGGGGTGGTGATCGTCTACGCCTGCCTGATCATCGTCCTCAATCTGCTCGTCGATCTGGTCTACGGGCTGCTCGACCCCAAGGTGAGGGCCGGCTGATGCTTGCGCAGTCCCCGCTCGACATCGCCGAGCCCGCGGCCGCCGTGGAGGGCCGCTCGCTGTGGCAGGACGCCCGGCGGCGCCTCTTTCGCAACCATGCCGCGGTCGCCTCGCTCGTGATCCTCGCACTCATCGTGCTGGCCGCGATCTTCGCGCCCCTGCTCAGCCCGCACCCGTTCGACGAGGTCTACTGGGACCGGATCGGCATGCCGCCGGACTATGCCAACGCGCATTGGTTCGGCACCGACAACAATGGCCGCGACCTGTTCGTGCGCTGCCTCTACGGCGCGCGGGTCTCGCTCGCGGTCGGCATCGCCGCGACGCTGGTCAGCCTCGCTGATCGGCGTGGTCTACGGGGCGGTCTCGGGCTTCCTCGGCGGCAAGGTCGACGAGGTGATGATGCGCATCGTCGACATCCTCTACTCGCTGCCGTTCATGTTCTTCGTGATCATCCTGATGGTGGTCTTCGGCCGCAACATCATCCTGCTGTTCGTGGCCCTGGGTGCCGTCGCAGTGGCTGACCATGGCCCGGATCGTGCGCGGCCAGACGCTCTCGGTGAAGCGCAAGGAATTCATCGAGGCCGCGCACGCCGCCGGCGTCTCGAACTGGACCATCGTGCGCCGCCACATCATCCCCAACGTGCTGGGGCCGGTGATCGTCTACGTCACGCTCACCGTGCCCGAGGTGATCATGACCGAGAGCTTCCTCTCCTTCCTCGGCCTGGGCGTGCAGGAACCCTACACCTCCTGGGGCGTGCTGATCTCCGAGGGGGCAGGGCAGATGGAGAGCGCACCCTGGATGCTGATCTATCCCGGCGCTGTTCCTGGGCGTGACCCTGTTCTGCTTCAACTTCATCGGCGACGGCCTGCGCGACGCGCTCGATCCGAAGGACCGCTAGACAGTGCGGTGGCTGCATCGAACTAAGCTTAGTCTAGGCTCAGGAGGATGCCATGCGCACCGTCAACGTCCATGCCGCCAAGACCCACCTGTCCAGCCTGCTCGAGGACGTGCAGAGCGGCGAGGAAGTGATCATCGCCAAGGCTGGCAAGCCGATCGCGAAGATCGTGCCGTTCGAGCGAGGCCAGAGCCACGGCGCAAGCCGGGCCATGCTGCGCGGCAAGGTTTGGGCTGCGCCAGACGCGTGGGATCCGGATCCCGAGCTGGAGCGGCTGTTCTACGAAGGCGACCCCGATTTCCCGTCGGTCCTCGACCGAGATGCCAGCGAGCCAGCCGGCGAGCGTGACGACGCCGCGACGGCCAAGTGAGGCTTCTTGCTCGACTCCAACGCGCTGCTTCTGGTTCGTCGCCGAGCCGGAGCGGCTGCAGGTGCGGTGCCTATGCGTCGATCGCACGATCCGGACAGCGAGGTCTACTACAGCGCCGTGAACCTGTGGGAGCTCGCGATCAAGCGCGCCAAGGGCAGGCTCGCGTTCGACGATCGAGGAGATGCTCGACGCGGTATGGCGAGCAGCATTTCGTCGAGCTGCCGGTCACGACCCGCCACGGTCTCGAGGCTGCAGCCCTGCCGCCCTACCACGCCGACCCGTTCGACCGCATGCTCATCGCCCAAGCCCGGCTGGAGGGCCTGACCCTGGTGACCAGCGATCGGCAGTTCTGGCAGTACCGCGTCTCGCTGATGGAGGCCTGAGATGACCGCCGTCCTCGAGGTCGACCGGCTCTCGACGCGCTTCGCGACGCCGGACGGCGAGGTGCTGGCCGCCGACGAGGTGGGGTTCACCATCGGCGCGGGCGAGAGCCTGGGCGTGGTGGGCGAGAGCGGCTCGGGCAAGACCCAGATCTTCCTCTCGATCATGGGCCTGCTGGCCAAGAACGGCCGCAGCACGGGCTCGGTGCGCTATCGCGGCAAGGAGATCTTGAACCTGCCGGCGCGCGACCTGAACAAGATCCGCGGCGACGACCTCGCCATGATCTTCCAGGACCCGATGACCTCGCTCAACCCGTACCTGAAGATCTCGCGCCAGCTCACCGAGGTGATGCGCGAGCACAAGGGGATGGACGAGGCGGAAGCGCGCCGGCGCGGCATCGCCATGCTCGAGCTGGTGGGCATCCCCGAGGCCGCGCGCCGGTTCGACATGTACCCGCACGAGTTCTCCGGCGGCATGCGCCAGCGGGTCATGATCGCCATGGCGCTCTTGTGCGAGCCCGACCTCCTGATCGCCGACGAGCCGACCACGGCACTCGACGTCACCGTGCAGGCGCAGATCCTGGAGCTGCTCGGCCGCCTCAAGCGCGAGCTCGGCATGGCGATCGCGCTGATCACCCACGATCTCGGCGTCGTCGCCGGGCTGTGCGAGCGGGTGATGGTGATGTACGCCGGCCGTGCGGTGGAGGTCGCCCCTGCGGCCGACCTGTTCCGGCGGCCCGCAGCACCCCTACACCAAGGGCCTGCTGCACTCGATGCCGCGGCTCGACGAGGCGGGCACGACCGAGCTGACCACCATCCCCGGCCAGCCGCCGAACCTGCAGGCCCTGCCGCGCGGCTGCGTGTTCGCCGACCGCTGCCCCTACGTGTTCGACCGCTGCCGGACGGAGCGGCCGCAGCTCGTGGCCTGCGGCCCCGGCCGTGCCAAGGCCTGCCACCTGGAGCGGCTGCAATGACCGCACCGATCCTGAGCGTCCGCGACCTCAAGGTGCATTTCCCGATTCCCGCCGGCGGGTTTCTCCGCCGCCGCTACGTGCCCTTGAAGGCGGTGGACGGGGTGTCGTTCGAGCTGCGCCCCGGCGAGACCCTGGGCATCGTCGGCGAATTGGGGTGCGGCAAGTCCACCCTCGGTCGCGCCTTGCTCCAGCTCATCCCGTCCACCGACGGCCAGGTCATCTGGCTGGGCGAGAACCTGGCGGGCCGCGATTCCCAGGCCATGCGCCGCTACCGCCGCGACCTGCAGATCATCTTCCAGGATCCGCTGGCGAGCCTGGACCCGCGCATGCCGGTGGGCGAGATCATCGCCGAGCCGCTGATCACCCACGAGCCGGGCCTGGCCCGGGCCCAGGTCAGGGCGCGGGTGCAGGAGATGATGCGCGCGGTGGGCCTCCTGCCGCAGATGATCAACCGCTATCCGCACGAATTCTCGGGCGGCCAGTGCCAGCGCATCGGCATCGCCCGGGCGATGATCCTCAAGCCCAAACTGATCGTCTGCGACGAGCCGGTCTCGGCACTCGACGTCTCGATCCAGGCGCAGATCGTCAACCTGCTGATGGCGCTGCAGCGCGAGTTCGGGCTGTCGTTGATCTTCATCAGCCACAACCTCGCCGTGGTCCGCCATATCTGCCACCGCATCATGGTGCTCTATCTCGGGCGGATGGCCGAGATCGCCAGCCGGGACGATCTCTACGCCCGGCCGCGCCATCCCTACACCCAGGCCCTGATCTCGGCCGTGCCGATCCCCGACCCCGAACTGGAGCGGTCGCGCCACCGGATCGTGCTCACCGGCGACCTGCCCTCGCCGCTTCGGCCGCCCTCGGGCTGCGTGTTTCGCACCCGTTGCCCGCGGGCCAGCGAGGTCTGCGCGGAACGGCTGCCGGCGGTCGAGGTCGTGGCAGGCGACCACGAGGTGGCCTGCCACCACTGGCGCGAGACCTGAGGCGCTTGGCGGGAGGCGCGGCGTTGCAGTTTCCAAGCCGGTTCGTGGCGGCGGCCGACGGCGAGCGCGTCCTCCTGCAGGGCCTCGGCATCGAGATCCGCATCGTGGCGCCCGGGGCGGGCACGGGCGGGCAGCTCGCGATGTTCGAGGAGACCACGGCCCCGGGCATGGGCCCGCCGCTGCACGTGCATCATCGGCAGACCGAGATCTTCCGCTTCCTAGAGGGCGAGTACGAGGTGGCGGTCGGCGGGCGTCGCTATCGCGCCACGCCGGGTGCCGCGGCAATCGTGCCGCCGGGCGTGCCGCATGCGTTCCGCAATGTCGGGGCCACGCCGGCGCGGCTGCTGTTCATGCTGACGCCGGCCCTGGAGGCCGAGGCGTTCTTCGCCGCCCTGGCCGCCGCCACCATCGCCGGCAAGCCCGATCCGGCCGTGCTGGCGGAGTTCGCCCAGCGGTTCGGCACCGAGATCATCGGCCCGCCGCTGGGCGATTGACCGTCCGAGCTCAGGCCGGGGCGTTGGCCCAGGTCTCGAGCTTGGCCAGCATGGCGTCGAGTGCTGGCTTGATCGATTCCGTCCCGGAGATCGTGCCGACCTTGGCCACCAGCTCCTTCAGCGAGGGCAGGGCGGTGCTGACCAGGCTGGCCAGCATCTTCTTGCCCTCGGCCGGGAGCTGGTCGACCTGGGCGGTCATGCCCTCGACCTTGCCCTTGATCTCGTCGAGGCTCGCCACCGCCGCGTCGGCCGAGGCCTGGTCGGTGATGCCGCCCAGCGTGGTGCTGACCTTGTCGAGCATGCCCTTGAGTTCGGCGCCGAGATCGACGCCGCCAACGACCAGGGAGGCCGCCTGGCTCGCCGCGTCGCCGGCCGCCTGGACCGCCGCACCGGCGGCTTCCTGCGCTGCACCCGCGGCATCCTTGGCCGCATCGGCCGCCTGGGTTGCAGCCTGGGTCGCCTGTTCGGCAGCCTGCTGCACCGCGTCCTGGGTAGCCTTGTCCTGGTACATGCGGTAGCCGAAGAACGCCACCGCGGCGAGGACCACCAAGCCGATCAACATGCGCATTGCGATTCCCCTTTTTTCGTGCGCCCGGAGCGTCGTGTTGGTGGCACCGCGCGAGCGCGGCGGCAAGAGCAATTGATACGCGATCATGGACGCTGAAGCGCACGCCACGGTCGTAGCGGCGTGCGCCACCAGCCTGACGGGAGAGGCCCCCTCATGCGCTATGTCCTGGATGGGATCGGACCCGAAAGCGAGGACGGCGAGCACTGGATCGCGCCGACCGCGGTCCTGATCGGCAGGGTCCGGCTCGAGACCGACGCCTCGGTCTGGTGGGGGGCCGTGCTGCGCGGCGACAACGAGCCGATCGTGGTCGGGCGCGGCAGCAACATCCAGGATGGCACGGTGTGCCACACCGATCCCGGCACCCCGCTCCTGATCGGCCCCAACGTCACCGTCGGCCACATGGCCATGCTCCATGGCTGTGTGATCGGCGAGGGCAGCCTGATCGGTATCGGTGCCGTGATCCTCAACGGGGCGAGGATCGGCCGCAACTGCCTGATCGCCGCGCGCGCACTCGTCGGCGAGAACAAGGAGATCCCCGACAACTCGGTGGTGATGGGGACGCCCGGCAAGGTGGTGGGCGAGGTCCGGCCCGATCAGGCCGAGCGGATCCGCCGCGGTACCGCGCGCTACGTCGCCAACTGGAAGCGCTACCGCGCCGGCCTCGCCTCCGCCGACGGAGCGTGACCGCAGCCCGGACATGACAAGCATTTCATGCGCTTAGGGGTGGTGTCGTCATTGACGGGCGGCGCTGCGGCAACATGTTTCGCGCAGGCATCAAGCGGCTACAGGGGGGTTAGATGGCTGACACGTTCCAGCAGGCGGTCGCAAAGTTGGACGGCCAGTCGCGGACGGCGCGGACGTGGAGCTTCATCAAGGATGGCCCGCCGCTCTCGCTGGTCGCCGTGATCTTCGCCGCCCTTCTTGCCCTTTGGCTCGCCCCCGGCGCGCCGGGCATGCTGGCCGTGCTGCTGATCGCCGCCCTCCTGTTCGTCCTGGTGGCCGAGTTTCCGCGCTGGGCCGGACATCTGCTGGACCAGGCCGCGGTCGGGCAGTCCGATCCAATCCCGCTGACGCAGCGGCTGGACGAGGCCCGGGCCCGCCAGATCGAGCAGGACCGCTGGCGCTGACGATCAGGCGACCGTCACACTGACGCTGCCCAGCGCCTCGATCTCGATGCGGTATGCGCCCGGTGCCTCGACCCAGGCGACCGGCGTGATCGTGCCGAGCGTCACGAAAGTGCCCGCAGCCAGGCCCAGACCCAGTCTTGCGCGCTTGTTGGCGATCCATGCCAGCGCGTCGAGGGGGTGGCCGAGCAGTGCCGCGCCCTGGCCCTCGCCCAGCAGGTCGCTCGTCGCGCCAGGTCCGGCCGCGCAGGGCCGCGAGATCGAGGCCGTGCCAGTCGGCGCGAGCCTGCCCCAGCACCACCCCGGCATCGAACGCGTTGTCGGCGATCTGGGTCGGGCCGCCGATGGTCCGGAAATCCTCGTAGCGGTCGTCGACCAGCTCGATCGAGGCCATGCAACCCGCCACGGCGAGCGCGACCTCGGACCGGTCGTAGGGGGCCTCGCGGGGCGGCAGGTCCATGGCCAGGCGCACGGCGATCTCGGTCTCGATGCCGAGCCGCACATAGTCGCCCAGCCTTACGACCGCGCCGCAGGCGTGCACCTGGCGCGCGAACACCTCGCCCGCCAGCGGCTCGGGCACGTTGATGTAGCGGCGCATGGTTTCGGTGGTGCCGCCGATCTTGTGGCCGGCACGCGCGCCCAGCTCTCGCTCGAGACGATCGTTGGCGCGCTGTTGCACCGCGTAGCCGTCGTCCAGCGTCGCCACCCCGGACAGTCGCGCCAGGCGCCGCCGTTGCAGCCGGGCCGCCACCACCTGCTCCGCGGCGTCCGCCAGCATCCGTGTGTCCATCCGACCTCCCCCGGGCACGCCGGAAGTTTGACACGGCGGGAAGCCGGCTCCTAGCCTGCCCGGCATGACCATGGACATCCTCAATCGGCTCGACGGCAGGTGCGACGAGATCGTGGCCCTGACCCAGGAGCTCGTGCGCGTCCCGACCGTCAACCCGCCGGGCGACGCCTACGCGCCCTGCGCCGAGCTGGTCGGCGAGCGGCTGCGGCGGCGCGGGTTCGAGGTCGCCTACCTGCGCGCCGAGGGGACGCCCGGCGACACCGCCCGTCACCCGAGGGTCAACGTGGTGGCGCGGCGCGAGAGCGGCCTGCCCGGTCCGTGCGTCCACTTCAACGGCCACATCGACGTGGTGGCCGCGGGGCAGGGGTGGACCATGGATCCGTGGCGCGGCGAGGTGCGCGACGGCCGGGTCTACGGGCGCGGCACCTGCGACATGAAGGGCGGCCTCGCCGCCGCGATCGTCGCGGTCGAGACCCTGATCGACAGCGGCCTGCGCCTGCCGGGCACGCTCGAGATCTCGGGCACGGTGGACGAGGAGTTCGGGCGGCTATGGCGGGGTCGCCTGGCTGGCGCGACAGGGCTTCTTCTCCCGGCCCCGCGTCGATCACGTGATCATTCCCGAGCCGCTCAACGTCGATCGGGTGTGCATCGGCCATCGCGGCGTGTGGTGGGCCGAGATCGAGACCCTCGGCCGGATCGCCCACGGCTCGATGCCGTTCCTCGGCGACTGTGCGGTGCGCCACATGGGGGCGGTGATCGATAGCTTCGAGCGCGAGCTGTGGCCGGCGCTGGCCACACGGCACACCGCGATGCCGGTGGTGCCCGACGGTGCCCGCGCCTCGACCCTGAACCTGAACTCGATCCATGGCGGCCAGATGGAGGACCATGCGGGGCTGCCCAGCCCCTGCGTGCCGGACAGCTGCCGGCTCGTGATCGACCGGCGCTTCCTGATCGAGGAGCGGCTGGAGGAGGTGAAGGGCGAGGTGCACGGCCTGCTCGAGCGCCTGGCCGCGGAGCGTCCCGGCTTCCGCTACCGCGTCCGCGACGTCATGGAGGTGCACCCGGTGCTGACGGAGCCCGGCATGCCTGTCCCCACCGCCGTGGCGGCGGCGGTGCGCGAGGTGCTGGGGCGCGAGGCGCAGTTCATCTGCTCGCCCGGCACCTACGACCAGAAGCACGTGGCCCGCATCGGCCATCTCCACGACTGCGTCGCCTATGGGCCGGGCATCCTCGACCTCGCCCACCAGCCCGACGAGTTCGTGGCCATCGACGACCTCCTGGCCTCGGCCAAGGTGATGGCGCTGGCGACCCTGTCGCTGCTGGGCGTCGCGCGATGATCCGTCCCGGGCCGGCGCAACGGGCTCGGCGACGTCGCCGGGCTCCTGGTCGGCAATGCGCAAGACGACGCCGCGCGGACCGGCGTCACCGTGGTCCTGGCCGACCGGCCGGCCCAGGCGGCCGTGGACGTGCGGGGCGGGGCGCCAGGCACCATCAACACCGACATCCTGCGCCCGGGCGGCCTGATCTCGAAGGTCGACGCCGTGGTGCTCTCGGGCGGGTCGGTGTTCGGGCTCGAGGCGGCGGCCGGCCTGACCGCCTGGCTGGCCGAGCGCGGCCGTGGCTTCCTGGAGTGGGGTCCGTGCCTGCCGATCGTCTCCGGTGCGATCCTGTTCGACCTGCTCAATGGCGGCGACAAGGCTTGGGGCGGCAGCCCGCCCTACCGCACGCTGGCCCAGCGCGCGGCGGACGGCGCCAGTGCCGAGACCGCCCTGGGCAATGTCGGGGCGGGGCTCGGGGCGGTGGCGGGTGCCGTCAAGGGCGGGCTGGGTGCCGCCTCCGCGGTCGATGCCACCACCGGCATCACGGTCGCCGCCCTGGTCGCCGTGAACTCGGTCGGCTCGGTGACCATGCCGGGCAGCCGCACCATGTGGGCGTGGCACCTCGAGCAGGCCGGCGAACTGGGCGGACAGGCGCCACCGCGGGACGCCACCGGCCATGCCTTCGAGACCAAGCGCGGCATCGGCATGAACACGACGATCGGGGTGGTCGCCACCGACGCCGCGCTCGATCATGGCGGCGTGCAGCGGCTCGCCGCCATGGCGCAGGGTGGCTACGCCTACGCGATCCGGCCGATCTACACCCCCTATGACGGGGACACGCTGTTCGCGCTGGCGACCGGGGCCGTGCGGCTGCCGGACAAGCCCGATGCGCTGGTGCGGCTGGGCGCCATCGCCGCCGACGTGGTGGCGCGCGCGGTCATGCGCGGGGTCTACGAGGCCGAGGACATGGGGGAGATCCGCGCCTACCGCTGGAGCTAACCGGGCGCCAGCCGGAGCGCCGCAATGCCGGCCAGCACCAGCACTATGCCCAGGATGCGTTGCGCGCCCAACACCTCGCCGAACAGAGCGTAGCCGAGGACCGTCGTACCCGCGGCGCCGCCCAGGCGATGGTCGCGCTCATGGGCCGTTCACGCCGCGAGCCGAAGCAGGTGCGAGTCGTGCCGTACGAGAAAGGCGAGCAGCCGGTCCCGGTAGTCGGTGTCCACGGCTGCGCGCACGCTGGGCCGCTGCGCCAGCGCGTCGCGCCAATCGCGAACCTTGGACATGTCAGCGAACACACCGAGATCCGTGATGGCATCGAAGACGTCGAAGTAACGGAAGATCGGCCCGAACACGGCGTCCACTAGGCTGAAGCGCTCGCCGGCGAAGTACGGTCCGCCCCCGAGGGCCGCCTCGATACGAGAGAACTTGGCGGCCAGGGCGTCGCGCCTGGCGAACAGCACTTCGTCGTGCGGCGTGGTCTCGAGGCCCCAGATGTCGCCCAGGATCGCGGACCCAAACTCCATCCACCCGCGGTGCCGGGCCCGCTCCAACGGATCTTCCGGGTGCAGGCGTGGGCCGGGCTGGGTCTCCTCCAGATACTCGCAAATGACCGCGCTCTCGAACAGCACGGCTGGCTTGCCGTCCTGATGACCGACCTGCAGCAAGGGAACCTTTCCCAATGGCGAGATCGCCGTGAACCAGGCGGGCTTGGCAGCGAGATCCACCATGCGCCGCTCGAAGGGGACGCCCTTTTCCAGGAGCACGATCGCGGCGCGCTGGACGTAAGGGCACAGATGGTGGCTGACGAGGGTGAGTTCAGACATGGCGGGCTCCGTGATGCGCCTGGGCCCACAACATCTGGGATTGCCATGCCGCAAGCAAATATGGCAATCCGGCACGATGACTTTGTCTCAGAAACAAACATCGTTTCAGCTGGAGGATCTCCGGCTGCTTGCATCGCTGGCCAGGGCAGGCTCCCTAGCCGCAGCGGCGCGTGCCAGCCGCGTCAACCATGCGAGCGCATGGCGGCGCCTGGGTGCGCTGGAGACGCGCCTGGGCGTCCGACTGTTCGACCGCAGCCGCACCGGCTACCAGCCCACCTCGGCCGGCGAGGAGGCGATCGCCGTGGCCCAGCGGACGCTCGACGGTCTGGTAGAGCTGGAGCGACGGCTGGCGGGGCAGGATGTCCGGCCGGCAGGGCCGGTGCGTCTCACCACGACCGACACGCTGCTCGACCTGCTGATCCCCGCCCTGGCCAAGCTGCGCCGTTCTCATCCCGGCATCCTGGTCGAGCTGGTCACGGACAATGCTTTCTTCACGCTCACCCGCCGCGACGCCGACATCGCACTCCGCCCGGCCGCCACGGCACCCGAGGGCCTGGTGGCCCGGCGCCTCGCCGTCATCGCCACTGCCGTCTACGCGCGCCCGGACGCGTCGGCCGGCGAGCTGTCCGCGATGGACTGGGTCGCACCGGATGAGAGCCTCGCTCATCTCGGTGCCGCCCGCTGGATGGCGGCGCAGGTTCCGGGTGAGCGCATCACGCTGCGGGCGAGTACGCTGACCGCGCTCCGGGTTGCCGCGCGGGCCGGTATCGGGGCTGCAGCACTGCCCTGCTTCATGGGCGACCCGGACCCCGACTTGGTGCGTGTGCTACCGCCCCAGCCCGAGATGGATTCCGCGCTGTGGCTGCTGACCCACCCCGACCTCCGGCGGACGGCGCGGATCCGGGTCGTGCTGGATTTGCTGGCGCAACACTTCGTGCCACTGCGCCGGTTGCTGGAGGGAAGGGCCGCCTAAAGTCGGGTCAGGCTCGGGTGCAGCACGAGTCGGCCAGCACCGCCGGTCACCGTCTCGCCGTCGACCGTCACGGCACCCGAGGCGAGCAGCGCCAGGGCCAAGGGGTAGCAGCGATGCTCGACCTCGAGGACGCGCGCCGCCAGGGTGTTCGCGTCGTCGCCGTCCAGGACCGGCACGAGGCCCTGGACCAGGATCGGACCGTCGTCGAGCGCCGCGCGGACCAGGTGGACGGTGCAGCCATGGACGCGCACCCCGCTGGCCAGCGCCCGCGCATGCGTGTGCAGGCCGGGAAAGGCCGGCAGCAGGGACGGGTGGATGTTCAAGAGCCGGTCGCGCCAGCGCTCGACGAAGCCGGCGGTGAGGACGCGCATGAAGCCGGCGAGGCAGACCAGCTCGACCCCGGCGTCGTGCAGGACCCGGTCGAGCGCCGTGTCGAAGGCGGCGCGGTCGGCGAACCCGCGGTGATCGAGGCAGATCGCCGGCACGCCCGCCCGCTGCGCGCGCTGCAGGCCGAACGCGTCGGCCACGTTGCTCACCACGAGGACGATGTCGGCCGGCGAGCCTTCGCCGGTCGTCGCGTCCAGAAGCGCCTGGAGGTTCGAGCCGCCGCCCGAGATCAGGACGGCGACGCGGCGACGGGCCATGCCGAGTCGAGGCCGGAGAAGGCGACGTGCGCGCGGCCAGGGCAGCTGCCGATCCTGCCGACGATCCGCACCGTCTCGCCTTGCGCCTCGAGGGCGGCGCCGATCCGCTCGGCGCGGGTGGGATCCACCACCAGCAGCATGCCCAGCCCGCAATTGAACGTGCGCAGCAGCTCCAGCGTGCTCAGGCGGCCGGCCTGCGCCAGCCACGCGAAGACCGGCGGGAGTTCCCAGGCGGCGAGATCCAGGTGCATGACCTGGCCCGGCCCCAGCACCCGTGGTGGATTCTCCACCAGGCCGCCGCCGGTGATGTGCGCCAGCGCCTTCACGCCGCCGGCGGCGATCGCGGCCAGGGCACCCGCGACGTAGATGCGGGTCGGCGTCAGCAGCGGCCCGGCGAGGCTCGAGGTCGGCTGCCAGGGGCACGGGTCGAAGAGCTTCAGGCCCTGCTCGCGGAGTACCAGCCGAACGAGGGAAAAGCCGTTGGCGTGCACGCCCGACGACGCCAGGGCGAGCACGATGTCGCCTTCCGCGATCAGGTCGGGGCGCGGCAGGATGGCGCTGCGCTCCGCAGCACCGACCGCGAAGCCGGCAAGGTCGAAGTGGCCGCGGCCGTAGAGGCCCGGCATCTCGGCGGTCTCGCCGCCGATCAAGGCACAGCCGGCCAGGCGGCAGCCTTCGCCGATGCCGGCCACCACCTCGCCGGCCACACCGGCATCGAGCCGGCCGGTCGCGAAGTAGTCGAGGAAGAACAGCGGCTGCGCGCCCTGCACGACGAGATCATTGACGCACATGGCGACGAGGTCGATGCCGATGCCATGATTTTCCTTGGCATCGGCCGCGAGCAGGACCTTGGTGCCGACGCCGTCGGTGGTCGCGACCAGGACCGGGTCGGCGAAGCCGCAGGCGGCGAGATCGAACAGGCCGCCGAAGCCGCCGAGCGCGGCATTGGCGCCGGGACGGGCGGTGGCGCGGGCCACCGGCGTGATCCGGTCGACCAGTTCGGCCCCGGCGTCGATGTCGACGCCGGCCTCGGCGTAACGGCCGCTGCCGGGTGTCGCTTGAGTCGTCATGCCCGGATCGCTAGGTGACACTGGTTGCTGTCGGATACGAAGGTCGGCAAGCCTTACAGAGTGGCGGCGAGATGCGCAACGCGGCAGGAATTGGGATCTGGTGGCGCCGGGTGGCGCTGGCGCTGGTGGCGCTCTTCTGCGCCGTCGGGCCCTTGGCGGCGGCTGACCTCTATCGGATTCAGGGCGTGCCGGTCGACGCGTCCGCCGAGAGCGGCGTCGCCGCCCGCGAGCTGGCCATCGCGCAGGGCCAGCGCGAGGGCCTCACCCGCCTGATGCAGCGGCTGACTTCGCCCGCGGATCATGGGCGGCTCCCGGACACCTCGGCCGTGCCGATCGAGCGCTACGTCAACAGCTTCGAGATCGCCGAGGAGAAGGTGGGGCCGAACCAGTATCTGGGCGTGATCAACGTCAGCTACATCGCGAGCCAGGTCCAAGGCCTCCTGGGCAGCGCCGGCGTCCCCTACGTCACGCGCCGCTCCGATCCGATCCTGGTCGTGCCGGTCACCGTTGCCGGCGGTGTCGCCGACGCGTGGTCGGAGGTCAGCCCCTGGCGCGACGCCTGGTTCGCCGCTGCCGAGGACGCGATCCTGGCGGTGGTGGTCCTGCCCCTGGGCGACCTCGCCGACATCGCCGGCGCGCCGGTGTCCGCGCTTCAGGCGGGCGATCCCGCGGTGCTCGAGGCGCTGGGCGTCCGCTACGGGGCGACGACCGTGATCGTCGCCACCGCGACCGCGGCCGATCCGAGCCTGGTGGGACCGGTGCGCATCGAGCTGCGGCGCGGCGACGACTGGGCGCAGCCGATCTTCACCACCACGGTGGATGTCGCCGCGGCCACCGACCCTGCCGCGGCCCTGGAGCCGGCGGTCGCCCAGGCGATCCTCGCGATCGAGGACGACTGGAAGCTGCGCACCGCCGCCAAGGCGGCCAAGGTATCGACGGTGGCGGCGACCGTGCCGCTTGCCGACCTCGCCGGCTGGGTGCACATAAGGCGCGACCTGACCGCTCTGCCCGAGGTACGCTGGGTGACGGTCGACTCGTTTACACAGAGTCGCGCACGGGTGACGATCGGCCATCTCGGTGACATCGAACGTCTCAGCGGCGCCGTCGGTCGGATCGGACTGTCGCTGGCCGAGGAGACCGAAGGATGGCTCTTGCGACCGGCGGACATGCTGGCGGTCCCCCCGGATCCGCTGCCCGACGCGTCCGTCACGCCTTGAGCCTGGTCGCCGCCAACGCCGCCAACATCCTCACGGTGGCGCGCCTGTGCTGCGCGCTGCCCATCGTGCTGCTCGTGCGTGCCGGCGACTACCATCAGGCGGCACTCCTGTTCCTGCTGGCCGCCGCGTCCGACGGCCTGGACGGCTACATCGCCAAGCGGTTCAACGCCGTCACCACCTTCGGCACCGTGCTCGACCCGGTGGCCGACAAGCTGCTCATGGACAGCCTGTTCCTGACCCTGGCCTTCGAGGGCCACCTGCCGCCCTGGGTCGCCGTGCTGGTGATCGCCCGCGACCTGCTCATCGTGGCCGGCACCCTGGCGCTGCGCTACCTCGCCGGCCGGTTCCGCGTCGAGCCGTTGTTCCTGGGCAAGGTCTCCACCTTCATGCAGATCGTCCTCGGCGGCGCCGTGCTGCTGCAGCTCTCGGTCCTGCCGGGCCTCAAGGGCTGGATCCAGCCCCTGGTGGTCGTCACCGCACTCACGGTCGTGGCCTCGGCTGCGGCCTACGTGCAGTCGGCCGGGCGGATCTGGGTGCTGGCGCGCGTGCCCCGGTGATCGACCCTCAGGCGTCGCCGGCGGTCGCCCCGCATGCCGCGGCCTGCCAGCTCGTCCTCGACCTGCCGCATGCGGAGGGCGAGGACCTCACCGATTTCATGCCTGCCGGCTCCAACCAGGCGGCACTCGACGCGGTGCTGGGCTGGCCCGCCTGGCCGGGCTTTGCCTGCCTGCTGATCGGCCCCGCCGCCTGCGGCAAGAGCCACTTGGCCAAGATCTGGGCGCGGCGGGCCGGCGCGGTTGTGCTGCGCGGTCCCGAGCTCTGGGAGCCGGCGGAACCGCTGCGGCGGACCCACGCGGCTCGCGCCTGCGTGGTCGACGACGCCGACGCCGTCGCCCAGGAGCCGCAGCTGTTCCACCTCTGGAACCTGATGGCCGAGCGCGGCGGCAGCCTGCTGCTCACCGCCCGTGCGCCGGTGCCCGCCTGGGGCTTGCGCCTGCCCGACCTGCGCTCGCGGCTGCTCACCGCCTGGCCGATCCGGATCGGCGCTCCCGACGACGAGCTGCTGGGTGCGCTCCTGGTCAAGCAGCTGGCCGACCGCCAGATCCGCACCGACCAGGAGGTCGTGGCGTTCCTGACCCGGCGCATCGAGCGCTCGTTCGCGGCGGCGCGTCTCGTGGTGCGTGCCCTCGACCGGGCCTCGCTGCGGGCGCGGCGACCGATCACCATGCCGCTCGCCCGCGCCGTGCTCGACGAGCTGGCGGCGGAGCGCACAGACCAGGGAGAGACGTGATGGATCTGGGTATCCGGGGACGCCGGGCGATCGTCTGCGCCGCGAGCAAGGGGCTGGGCCGGGCCTGTGCCGAGGCCCTGGCCGAGAACGGGGTAGCACTGGTGATCAACGCCCGCGGGGCCGAGGCGCTGGACGCCACCGCCGCCGCGATCCGCGCCGCGCACGGCGTGGAGGTGACCGCGGTGGCGGCCGACGTCGCCACCGAGGCCGGCCGGGCCGCCCTGCTCGCCGCCTGCCCGGCGCCCGACATCCTGGTCAACAATGCCGGCGGCCCGCCCCCGGGCGACTTCCGCGACTGGGGCGAGGAGGCCTGGCTTGCCGCCCTGCGCGCCAACATGCTGGCCCCGATCGCGCTGATCCGCGCCGTGGTCGACGGCATGACGGCGCAGGGCTTCGGCCGCATCGTCAACATCACCTCGGCCGCGGTGAAGGCGCCGATTCCCGATCTCGGCCTGTCCAACGGCGCCCGCGCCGGGCTCACCGGCCTGGTCAGCGGCGTCGCGCGGCAGGTGGCGGGCAGCGGGGTCACCATCAACAACATCCTGCCCGGCCGCTTCGCCACCGACCGGCTCAAGGCCAACATCGCCGCCGGGGCGCAGCGTCGCGGCGTGAGCTTCGACGAGGCCGAGCGCGCGGCGATCGCGGCGGTTCCGGCCGGGCGCTTCGGCGATCCGGCCGAGTTCGGCCAGCTCTGCGCCTTCCTGTGCTCGACCCATGCCGGCTACGTCACCGGCCAGAACCTGCTCATCGACGGCGGTGCCTTCCCGGGGCTGCTGTGATCGAGCCCGGCTCCACCCGGCGCGTCCGCCTGGACGAGGTGCGCGCGGCCGCGGAGCGAACCGTGGCCGGGCTGATGAGCGGCACGTCCATGGACGGCATCGACGTCGCCGTGTGCCGGGTGGCCGCGGGCGCGCCCCGGCTCGTGGCCGTGCTCGGCGCCCGGACGGTGGCCTGGGAGCCGGCGCTGGCGGAACGGCTGCGGGCAGCACATGGCGCGCCGGCGCTCGAGATCGCGCGGCTGGGCCGGGCGGTCGGCGAGGCCTTCGCCGACGCGGCCGCGGCGCTGGCCGCGGAGCTCGGCGTCGCCTTGGATCTCGTCGGCAGCCATGGCCAGACGGTGGCCCACGAGCATGGCCTGACGACACTGCAGATCGGCGAGGCCGCGGTGCTCGCGGAGCGGCTGGGCTGCCCGGTGGTCGCCGACTTCCGCCAGAACGACATCGCCGCGGGCGGCTGCGGCGCGCCTTTGGTGCCGATCGTCGATCGCTGGCTGCTGGCGCGGCCCGGCGAGGCCGTGCTGGCGCTCAATGTCGGCGGGATCACCAATCTGACCGCGCTGCCGCCGTCGCGAGGCCATCGAGTCGCCGCTGATCGGCTTCGACTGCGGCCCGGGCAACATGGTGCTGGACGAGCTCGCGCGGCGCCGCTCGGGCGGGACCGAGAGCTGCGACCGGGACGGCCGGCTCGCCGCCGCCGGCACCGTCGACGCGGCGCTGCTGGCCGAGCTGCTGGCGGCTCCTGCCTTGGCCGTACCGCCGCCGCGCTCGCTGGGCCGCGAGCATTACGGGGCGGAGTTCTGCGAGGCACTCCTGGCGCGCCGGCCACCGCGCCGCGAGCAGGACTGGTGCGATCTGTGTGCCACCCTGACCGAGCTGACCGTGCAGGCCGTGGCGGAGGCGTACCGGCGGCACGTGGCCCCGGTCCGGCCGGTGGCGACGGTCGTGGTCAGCGGCGGCGGGGCCCGCAACGCCGAGATGATGCGCCGCTTGGCGGTGGCCTTCGCCCCGGCCGAGGTGGTGGCGAGCGACGCGGTGGGGCTGTCGGCCGACTTCAAGGAGGCCATCGCCTTTGCCATGCTGGCCTCGGCCCGCCTGGACGGCGTACCCGCCAACCTGCCCGAGGTGACCGGCGCGCGGCGCCGGGTGCTCCTGGGCAAGATCACCGAATCCTGAGGCGTCCGGCGGGCTTAACCAATCCCTAAGTTCTGTGGCGGATGATCGGCCGTCGGTTGTCTGGTGCTGGAGTTTGGAATGGCCCTGCCGCTTCGCCGCGGGCGTCCGCATGCCCTGCTGCTCCTGCTGGTCCTGGCGCTCGCCGGCTGCGGCGGCGCGCCGGTGGGTCCTGTCCTGCCCGAGCCCAGCCTCGAGCCGCCGGTGCCGGAGGACGCGCAAGGCCGCGCCGCGGGCCTGGTCCGGATCGGCGAGACGGCTCTGCGCAGCGGCGAGATCGAGACCGCGGTCGGCCTGTTCGAGCAGGCGACGCTCACCGACGGCCGCAACGTCACGGCGGCACTGGGCCTGGGCGACGCCCTGCTGGCCGCCGGCCGCGACCTCGACGCCAGCCGCGCCTTCGAGCGTGCCCTGGCTATCCAACCCGGCCTGCCGGCGGCGGCCTACGGCTATGCCCGCTCGATGATCGCCATCCAGCGGCCCGAGGTGGCCGTCGAGCATCTGCAGCGGCTGGTGGCCACGAACCCGAGCAGCGTCGAATTGCTCAACGCGCTGGGCGTCGCCCAGGACCTCTTGGGCGACCATGCAACCGCGACGGCCACCTACCGCAAGGCGCTGGGCGTGGTCCCGGCGTCGACCTCGGTCCGCAACAACCTGGCGCTGTCCCTGGCCCTGCAGGAGCAGTTCGGCGAGGCCGTCGAGCTGTTGCGCCCCCTGGCCGAGGGCCCCGGTGCCACCCGCAGGGCCCGCCAGAACCTGGCCCTGGTCTATGGCCTGCAGGGCGACATGGGTGCCGCCGAGCGGCTGGGCCGGGTCGACCTGGGTGGCCAGGATCTCGCCAACAACCTGGCCTACATCGCCGCGGTCCGTGGCATCGAGGCGCCGGCGGTCCGCGCTGCGGCACTGGTGCCGGAACAGTCCTTCAGCGCCGGCGAGCCGCGCCTGACCCGCAAGACCCGTGCGGTGCGCCGCAGCGAGGCGGCGGTGCCGGCGCCGCCGGCCGTGGTCGGGCCGGCCCCGGCCCCGCCGCAGGCGCTCCCCACCGGCCCCCGGCCGCTGGTCCCGGTTCTGGGCGACGGCGGCGGGACGGCAGCGAACGGCGGCTGGTTCCTCGACGTCGGTGCCTACGACGCTGCGGCCGCGGCCGAGCGGTGGCGCACGCTGCGCGCGCGCCATGCCAGTGCCCTGGCCGAGGTGGGCCGCCTGGCCAGCGCCGGCACCGGCCTCGAGCCGATGCTGCTGGGACCGCTCGCCAGCGAGCAGGCGGCGGCGGCGCTGTGCACCGAGCTGGGGGCCGACGTGCAGCCGTGCCGGCCGCTGCAGCTCTAGGACCGGACACCGTCTCGGGATGGGCCGACCGGGCGTCGCCGCCGGCACCGCGTCGGCCGTGCCACGGGGCGACGGCCCGGACCAGGGTTCAGACGTTGAGCAGCAGGTGCTCGCGTTCCCAGGAGCTGATCACCTGCTGGTAGGCGTCGTGCTCGGTCTGCTTGACCGCGAGCAGGACCTCGACGAAGTCCTCGCCCAGCACCTCCTTGAGCGGCCCGCTCTGCTGCAGCTTGCGCAGGGCCTCGGGCATCTGCTGCGGCAGGGTCTGGGCCAGCCGGTAGGCGGTGCCCTTGATCGGGTCGTTGGGCTCGAGCTGGCCGATGATGCCCAGCCAGCCGCAGGCCAGCGTCGCGGCCATGGCGAGGTAGGGATTGGCGTCGGCACCGGCGATCCGGTTCTCGACCCGGCGCGCCTCGGGCGAGGAGATCGGCACCCGCAGGCCGACGGTCCGGTTCTCGATGCCCCAGTGGACGTTGATGGGAGCGGTCGACCAGCGGCGCAGGCGCCGGTAGGAGTTGATGTTGGGCGCCATCAGCGGCATGGCCGCACCCAGGAACTTCTGCAGCCCGCCGATGAACCAGTAGAACTCCTGCGAGGGCTCGCCGTCGGCCTGCGAGAACAGGTTGCGGCCGGCGTTGCGGTCGAACACGCTCTGATGGACGTGCATCGAGCTGCCGGGCTCGCCCGCCATCGGCTTGGCCATGAAGGTGGCGTAGATGCCGTGCTTGAGGGCGGCCTGGCGCAGGGTGCGCTTGAACAGGAAGGCCTGGTCGGCGAGCTCGAGCGCGTCGCCGTGGTTGAAGTTGATCTCCATCTGCGCCGCCCCGGCCTCGTGGGTCAGCGTGTCGACGTCGATCTCCTGCGCCTCGCACCAGTCGTAGACGTCCTCGAAGATCGGATCGAACTCGTTGACGGCGTCGATGCCGAACGACTGGCGCGCCGTCTCCTGGCGGCGCGAGCGGCCGATCGGCGGCACCAGGGGATAGTCCGGGTCCTCGTTGATCTTGGTCAGGAAGAACTCGAGCTCGGGTGCCACCACCGGCTCCCAGCCCTTGTCGGCGTAGAGCTTGAGCACCCGGCGCAGCACGTGCCGGGAGGAGATCTCGACCGGCGAGCCGTCATGGTAGTAGCAGTCGGCCAGCACCTGGGCGGTGGGCTCGGGGTACCAGGGTACCAGGCGGATCGAGTTCGGGTCCGGCCGCAGGCGGATGTCGCGGTCGACCGGGTCGATCACGTCCTCCTCCGGATACTCGCCGGTCACCGTCTGGATGAAGATGCTCTCCGGCAGGCGCAGCGAGTCGTCGTCGAGCGACCGCACGAACTTCTCGCCCGGCAGGATCTTGCCCCGGGCGATGCCGTTGATGTCGGCGATGATGCACTCGACCTCGGTGACGTGGTGCTCGCGCAGCCAGTTCTGGAAATGCGCCTTTCGCGATTCGTCCGACATGGGGGGTCCTGGTGGCAGTGACGGCCGCGAGCCTGCCAGCATCGCGGGTCCGAGGCAATCGTCGGCCCATCAAGCAGGCGTGATTGTCCATGGGGCGGGGCCGCACGATTTCTGGTAGGCCCTTCCCTCCATCGCTACACTGTGGACCATGCGCCAGCCGCTGCTCACCCTCGTCGCGACCTGCCTTCTGGGGGCCGCCGGAGCCGTCGGCGGCTGGTACCTGTTCGCCGAGCCCGCCTCGAACGCGCGCGAGGTTCCCGGGCCCAGGGTCCGGGCCGTGCCGGTCGAGACCGCCATCGCACGGGCGGGTCACGCCGCCACCCGCATCCGCGCCACCGGCACCCTGCGGGCCAGCGACTCGGTCGTGGTGCAGCCCGAGATCGCCGGCCGCGTGACCGCGGTGCTGTTCGAGCAGGGGCAGGCGGTCGCCGCCGGCACGCCGATGATCAGGCTGGCGCCCGAGACGCTCCAGGCCGAGCTGGTCAAGGCCGAGGCGGCACTGGTCCTGGCGCGCGAGAATTTCCAGCGCTCCGAGGAACTGTCGCGGCGCGGTGCAACGGCCGCCCAGGCCCTCGACGAGGCGCGCGCCAACCTGCGCACGGCGGAGGCCGAGCTCGAGCTCGCCCGGGTCCGCCTCGCCCACACCAACATCACGGCCCCGTTCGACGGCGTGGTCGGGCTCAAGGAGCTCAGCGTCGGCCGCTATGTCGAGCCGGGCGACGAGCTCGTGGACCTCGAGCGGATCGACCCCCTCTATCTCGACTTCCGCCTGTCGGAGCGCTGGCTGACCAAGCTCGCCCCGGGCGAGCAGCTGGACATCGCCGTCGACGCGATGCCGGGCCGGACCTTCCCGGGCACCATCGCCGCGCTCGATCCCAAGGTCGACGTCAACGGCCGCGCGGTCCAGCTGCGCGCCGCCGTGCCGAATCCCGACCGCAGCCTGCGCCCGGGACTGTTCGCCCGGGTCGACATCGAGATCGACGAGCGGCCCGACGCCGTGCTCATCCCCGAGGCGGCCGTGGTGCTCCAGGAGCGCGGGCCCGTGGTCTACCGGGTCGAGGACGGCCGGGCGGTGCTGACCGCGGTCAGCACCGGCATGCGCCGCGACGGCGAGGTGGAGATCACGCAGGGGCTGGCCGCGGGTGCGACCGTGGTCGTCAACGGCCATGTCCGGCTGCGCGACCAGGCGCAGGTCGAGGTGGTGGCCGCGGCCGGCGAGGGCTGAGGCGATGAGCCTGCCCGAGATCTGCATCCGCCGCCCCGTCTTCGCCACCGTCCTCAGCCTGCTGCTGGTCCTGGTCGGGATCGTCTCCTACCTCCGCCTGCCGGTGCGCGAATACCCCAACATCGACCAGCCGGTGGTCTCGGTGGTCACGAGCTATCCCGGGTGCCGGCCCGGAGATCATGGAGACCCAGATCACCCAGGTGCTGGAGGCCTCGATCGCCGGCATCCCCGGCATCGACGTGCTGTCCTCGACCAGCCGCCAGGAGACCAGCCGCATCACCGCGCGCTTCACCCTCGAGACCGATCCGGAGGACGCCGCCGCCGACGTGCGCGACCGCGTCTCGCGCGTGCGCGGCCGCCTGCCGGACGAGGTCGACGAGCCGGTCATCAGCAAGGTCGAGGCCGACGCCGACCCGATCCTCTACCTCGCCTTCACCAGCGACCGGATGTCCTCGCTCGACATCACCGACTTCGTCGACCGCGACGCCCGCGACCGGCTGCAGAACCTGCCCGGCGTGGCCGAGGTCCAGATCCTGGGCGAGCGCCGCTACGCCATGCGCATCTGGGTCGACCGCGACCGGCTGGCCGCCTACGGCCTGACCGTCCAGGACGTCGAGGACGCGATCCGGCGCCAGAACCTGGAGGTGCCGGCCGGCCGCATCGAGAGCGTCGACCGCGAGTTCACCGTCCTCTCCCGCACCGGCCTGACCACGCCCGAGGAATTCGCGGCCATCGTCGTCAAGGATGCCGACGGCTTCGCGGTGACGCTGGGCGACCTCGCCAAGGTCGAGATCGGCGCCGAGGACAAGCGCCGCGCCACCCGCTTCAACGGCCGCAACTCGGTCACCATCGGCATCATCAAGCAGGCGACGGCCAACCCGCTCGACGTCGCGCGCGCCGTGCGCGAGGCGCTGCCCTCGCTGATCGAGAACCTGCCGGCCGGCATGGATGCGGTGATCGCCAACGACACCACCGTGTTCATCGAGCGCTCGATCACGGCCGTGTTCGTCACCATCGCCGAGGCCGTGGGCCTCGTGGTCCTGGTGACCCTGATCTTCCTGCGCTCGTTCCGTGCCACCCTGATCCCGGTCGTCACCATCCCGGTCTCGCTGATCGCGACCTTCGCGCTCATGTTCGCCGCAGGCTTCTCGGTCAACACGCTGACGCTGCTGGCCCTGGTCCTGGCGATCGGGCTGGTGGTCGACGACGCCATCGTCGTGCTCGAGAACGTCTACCGCCACATCGAGAACGGCGAGCCGCCGTTCCAGGCGGCCCTGATCGGCACGCGCGAGATCGTGTTCGCGGTCATCGCCATGACGCTGACCCTGGCGGCCGTCTACGCGCCCATCGCCCTCACGCCCGGGCGCACCGGCCGGTTGTTCATCGAGTTCGCGCTGGCGCTGGCGGGGGCGGTCATCGTCTCGGGCTTCGTGGCGCTGACCCTCACGCCGATGATGTGCGCCCGGCTGCTGGCGCCGCACGGCAAGGAGAACGCCGTGGCCGCCATGGTCGGGCGCGGTCTGGACGCCATGGAGCGCGGCTACGCGCGGCTGGTCGGCCTGGTGCTCGGCCGCGCCTGGCTGCTGCTGCCGCTGGTGGGCGTGGTGCTCGGCAGCGGGGTCGCACTGTTCCAGCGCACGCCCAGCGAGCTCGCCCCGGCCGAGGACCGCGGCTACATCCGCGCCTCGGTGCGCGGCCCCGAGGGCGCCACGATCGAGTGGACCACGCGCAACCTGACCCAGTACGAGCCGATCCTGGCCGACGTGCCCGAAGTCGCCAGCGTCTTCGTGATCGCCGGCGTGCCCGAGGTGACCCGCGGCATCGCGGTGATCCGTCTCAAGCCTTGGGAGGAGCGCGAGCGCAGCCAGCAGGAGATCCTGGCCTCGCTGCGGCCCGAGCTGGGCAAGGTACCGGGCATGGTGGCAACACCGAGCAGCCCGCCCTCGCTGGGCCAGGATTCGCGCAGCCCGCCCGTGCAGCTCGTGCTGCAGACGAGCGGCAGCTACCAGGAGCTGGCCGACGTCACCGACCGGTTCGTGCGGGCGGTCGAGGACTGGCCGGGCATCACCGACGTCACGGGCGAGCTGACCTTGACGACGCCGCAGCTCGAGGTCGACTTCGACCGGCAGAAGATCGCCGACCTCGGGCTCAACGTCGACAATGTCGGCCGGACGCTGGAATCCTTCCTCGCCGGGCGCACGGTGACCCGCTTCAACCGCAATGCCGAGCAGTACGACGTCATGGTCCAGGTGGCCGACGCCGACCGCAAGGAACCCGACGACCTGACCAACATCTATGTCCGCGGGCGCGGCGGCGAGATGATCCAGCTCTCCAACCTCGTGGAGATGCGCGAGACCGTGGCCGCCAAGGAGCTCACCCGCTACAACCAGCTGCGCTCGGCCACGGTGGTGGCCGCCCTGGCCCCGGGCTACACGATCGGCCAGGCGCTGGAGCATTTCGAAGCCACGGCGCGCCAGATGCTGCCCGACAATTTCCGCTACGACTTCTCCGGGCCGTCGCGCGAATTCAAGCAGGCGGGCAGCTCGATCCTGCTGATCTTCGGTCTCGCCCTGGCCTTCATCTACCTGCTGCTCGCCGCCCAGTTCGAGAGCTTCCTCTCGCCGCTGCTGATCATGGTGACGGTGCCCTTGTCGCTGGCCGGCGCCTTCCTCGCCATCCACCTCACCGGCGGCACGCTCAACGTCTACAGCCAGATCGGACTGGTGACCCTGATCGGCCTGATCACCAAGCACGGCATCCTGATCGTCGAGTTCGCCAACACCGCCTACACGGCCGGCGCCAGCCGGCGCGAGGCGGCGCTGCAGGCGGCGACGCTGCGGCTGCGCCCGATCCTGATGACCACGGCCGCCATGGTCCTGGGTGCGGTGCCGCTGGCGCTGGCACACGGCGCCGGGGCCGAGAGCCGCCAGCAGATCGGCTGGGTCATCGTCGGCGGCATGAGCCTGGGCACGCTGCTCACCCTGTTCGTCCTGCCCGCCCTCTACGCCGCCCTGCCGGAGCGGCGTCCGGTCGCGGCCGCCCTGCCGGATGAGCAGGGGTCCTTGCGGCCACACACCAGTTAGAGCTTCGCCGCCGGCGATTCCCGCCCTCGCGGCGGGAGCACCCGTGTCATGATCGTCCCCGGTCCACGCAACAGCCTCTGCGACATCGCCGGGCTGCAGGTCGGCAGCGCCGAGGACCCCGGTGCCTGGAGCGGCGTCACCGTCGTCCTGCCCGACCGCCCGGTCCTGGCCGCGGTCGACGTGCGCGGCGGCTCGCCGTTCACCGTCAACACGGCCACGCTCGATCCCAGCAGCATCGTCAAGGCGCTGCACGGGCTGGTGCTCAGCGGCGGCTCGGCCTTCGGCCTGGAGGCGACTGCCGGCCTGACCAGCTGGCTGGCGGTGCGCGGGCGCGGCGCCCAGATCGCCGGCTGCTGCATCCCGACCGTGGCCGGGGCCATCATCTACGACCTCGCCAATGGCGGGAACAAGGCGTGGGGCGAGATGCCGCCCTATCGCCAGCTGGCCCGCGCGGCTGCCGAAGCGGCGGGCCCGGAGTTCGCGCTGGGCAATGCCGGTGCGGGCTTCGGCGCCATCGCCGGGCGGATCAAGGGCGGCCTCGGCACGGCATCCGCCGTCGATCCGCTCACCGGCGCCACGGTCGCCGCCCTGGTCGTGGTCAACCCGGTGGGCTCCGTCACCATGCCCGGCAGCTCGACCATGTGGGCCTGGCACCTGGAGCAGGCAGGCGAGTTCGGCGGCCAGGTGCCGCCCACCGTCGCCACCGGCCACCAGCTCGAGACCAAGGACGGCATCGCCGACAACACCACCATCGGGGTGATCGCCACCGATGCCGCCCTCGACCAGGGCCAGCTGCGCCGCCTCGCGGTCATGGCCCAGGACGGCTACGCCTACGCCATCCGCCCGATCCACACCCACCTCGACGGCGACGTGGTGTTCGCGCTGACCACGGCCGAAGCGCCCCTGCCGCAGAGCGCCGACACGCTGGTGCGGCTGGGCGCGATCGCCGCGGACGTGATGGCCCGCGCCGTGTGTCGCGGCGTCTACCTGGCGGAAGATCTGGGCGCTTACCGCAGCTACCGCTCACTCTATCCGCAGCAGCCGCCGGCGACATCGATGCTGGGATGAACGAGGGTTACCTCAGTCGAGTTCTGAAGGCCTTAGCCAGGAACCTAGTGACGTCCGCCTTTGCCGCATTGTAGGCGGCTTCGTTGTGGGCAATCGTCGCGCCGAGCTTCACGCAGGGGTCTTGCCAAGTGAAAATGGCGCCAGTCTCCGCGTTGATGATTCGACCGTCCTCCTCCCGCCGCTCGCATTCGGCCAGGTTCTGTCCGCGCTCGATCAGGATGGGTTCGGAGCCGAGATCGACAATGTCGAAGTTGTGCATGGCGCCTGCGTACTCGGTCATGACGACGTCCCTACCCGCCGCGCGCAGGCGGCTCGCATAGTCACGGCACGGCGCCGCAAGGGCCCAATCGTCGTCGGTACCATGGAAGAGGCGGATCGGCGCGTCCGCGACGTCGAGCTCGTCGACGAGCGACAGCTTGCATTGCGGGTAGAACGGCAGGTAGGCAGCGATCTGCGTGTTTGCCGGACCGTAAAGGCGCTGAAATCGGAGCATGGCCGCGCGGAGCACCGCGCTGCCACCGCGGGAGAAGCCCATGACCGCGATCCGGCTCGGGTCGATCCGCGGATCGGCTGCCAAGAGTTCCGCGCCGCGGTAAGCGTCATATACCATCGCCAGCACGCCGAGCTGCGTTTGGTCGAGCGTCGTCCGGGTGATGCCGCGCCCGCCGAAGCTGTCCAGTGCCAGGGTGGCGACCCCGAGCGCGTTGAGCGTCTCTGCCCAGCTGTCGACGGACCCGCTGCCGTAGCCGCCCGAGCCGTGCAGCAGCACCACGGCCGGCAGCGGTCCCGGGGCGCCCCCGGGCAACTGCAGCACGGCCGAGAGCTCGACCGGCACACCGGCCTCCTTTTCGCCGCGCAGGAACTGCGGGTCCGTCAGGGTCAGCGACGGGATCTTGGGGTAGTCCCAGACCGGTTCCTGCGCGACAGCGTCTAGGGCAGGGTGGAGCGCCAAAAGCGTTCCGACCGCGGCCAGGGTGCACTTCCAGCTCATGGCAGGTTCCCCCGATCGGAAAACCTACCACATCCGGCTGGGGTCGGTACAGGCGTGCGCGGCTCAGGCCGCGAGCTTCAGGCTCTCCTCCAGCATGCCCAGACCCTCGTCGAGGATGGCGTCGCTGGCCGTCAGCGGGACCAGGATGCGGACGACGTTGAACTCGGTGCCGCAGGAGAGCAGCACGAGGCCATTCTCCAGCGCCCTGGTGGTCACCTGCTTGGTGGTGGCGGCGTCGGGTTCGGACGTGCCGCGCTCCTTGACGATGTCGAAGCCCACCATGGCACCCAGGCGGCGGATCGCGGCGATCGGGACCAGGTCGTTGCGGCGCTCCATGAACCGCAGCCTGGTCTCGATCCGCGCCCCGATCTCCTCGGCCCGGGCGAGCAGGCCCTCCTCCTCGATCACGTCGAGGACGGCGAGGCCCGCGGCACAGGCCACGGGCGAGCCGGCATAGGTGCCGCCCAGCCCGCCGGTCTCCGGCCGGTCCATGATCTCGGCCCGGCCGAGCACGCCCGAGAGCGGAAAGCCGCCGGCCAGCGACTTGGCCATGGTGACGAGATCGGGCTCGACGCCCGAATGCTCGATCGCGAACAGCTTGCCGGTGCGGGCGAAGCCCGACTGGACCTCGTCCGCGACCAGCAGGATGCCGTGCTCGTCGCAGATCCGGCGCAGCTCGACCAGGAGCTCGGTCGGCGCGATGTGGAAGCCGCCCTCGCCCTGGACCGGCTCGATCATGATCGCGGCGACCCGCGACGGCTCGATGTCGGCCTTGAACAGGTAGTTGAGCGCCTTGAGCGAGTTGGCCACCGACACGTCATGCTGCGGGACGGGGAAGGGGACGTGGTAGACGTCGCCGGGCATCGGCCCGAAGCTCTTCTTGTAGGGCAGCACCTTGCCGGTCAGCGCCATGGTCATCATGGTCCGGCCGTGGAAGCCGCCGGTGAAGGCGATGATGCCGGTGCGGCCGGTGGCGGCACGGGCGATCTTGACCGCGTTCTCGGCCGCCTCGGCCCCGGTGGTGAAGAACACGGTCTTGGCCGGACCCTTGAACGGTGCGGCGGCGTTGAGCCGCTCGGCCAGGCGGATGTAGGGCTCGTAGGCCATCACCTGGAAGGCCGTGTGGGTGAAGCGCTCGGACTGCTCGGCCACGGCCGCCATCACCTTGGGGTGGCGGTGGCCGGTGTTGAGGACGGCGATGCCGCCGGCGAAGTCGACGTAGCGCCGGCCCTCGACGTCCCAGACTTCCGCGTTCTCGGCGCGCGCGGCGTAGACCGGGGTCGCGTGGCCGACGCCGCGAGGGACGGCGGCGTTGCGGCGGGCGAGCAGATCGGCGTTGGTGGTCATCGGTGTGGCCTCGATCGGTTCTTGTCGGGTCCGGTGCGCGCGCACCGGCTTGGGTCAGACGATAGCGCCGGCGCGGACGGCTGCTGTCCTGGCGGCGGCACGGGCGCGCGCGGCTGCGCCGAAGGCGGCGAACAGGCGACGCGACCAGGGATTGTCGAGCACGGCCCATTCCGGGTGCCACTGCACGGCGAGCGCGAAGCCGGCCGCACCCTTGACGCTCACCGCCTCGATGGTGCCGTCCTCGGCCAGCGCCTCGACCGTCAGCCGGTCGGCGAGCCGGTCGATGCCCTGGCCGTGCAGCGAGTTGACCTCGATGCGCTCGGCCCCGTCGAACAGCTGCTGCAGGATGCCGCCGGGCGTCAGCCGGATCGGGTGGGCGATGCCGTAGCGCTCGCGCAGCGGCCTTGGTCTTGTCGGAGCGGTGGTCGAAGCGTCCGGCCACCTCGTGGACGTGCTGGTGCAGCGAGCCGCCCAGCGCCACGTTGAGCTCCTGCAGCCCGCGGCAGATGCACAAGAGCGGCACGCCCTGGGCCAACGCGGCGCGGATCAGGGGCAGGGAGGTGGCGTCGCGCGCCGGATCGGCCTCGTTGCCCTCGCGCGGCGGCGGGCCGCCATACAGGGCAGGGTCGACGTTGGAGGGGCTGCCCGTGGCCATCAGACCGTCGAGCCGGGCCAGCAGGTCCTCGGGCTCGAGCCGGGCACCGAGGGCCGGGATCAGCACCGGAACGGCTGCGGCACCCGCGACCACGGCGTCGACATACTTGTCGCCGACGCTGTGGAAATGGACCTCGTCGCGAGTCTTCACGCAGGAGGTGACCCCGACGAGCGGGGTCGGCAGGCTCTCGTTCATGAGGGGCAGGCTATAGCGCAGCGCGCCGCCACAGAACAAGGGACCGTCCCCTCGCCGGTGGCCGCGCCAAAAAAGCAAAGGAGGGGGCTCGCGCCCCCTCCCACATCTGCCGAAGCGATCCCGGCTCGCTGCCCTGCCGGGTCCGTCCTGGCGTCAGGCCGCCTTGCTGTCGATCACGCGCGGCTGCGAAGCGCTGCCGCCGATCTCGATCTTGCGGGGCTTCATCGCCTCCGGCACCTCGCGGACCAGCTCGACGTCGAGCAGGCCGTTCTGGAGCCGCGCACCCACCACCTTGACGTGGTCGGCGAGCTGGAAGCGGTGCTCGAAGCCGCGCTGCGCGATCCCGCGATGCAGGTACTCCACACCCTTCTCGGCCTCGCTGATCTGGCCCTTCACCGTCAGCACGTTCTCGTGCGCGGTGATGTCCAGGTCGCGCTCGCCGAAGCCGGCGACCGCCATCGAGATGCGGTACTTGTCCTGGCCGAGCTTGGCAATGTTGTAGGGGGGATAGGAGACGTCGCGGCCCGCCTCGCGAAAGGCGGTCTCGAACAGTTTGTCGAGATGGTCGAACCCGACGGTCGACCGAAACAGGGGAGAAAGATCCAGACTACGCATCACAAGTCCTCCAGGTGAGCGACCGTGTCGATTGCCCGTCCGAAGCCCGGGCGCTAACTAGCGGGTGCCGTATCGGATGCGATCCCGACCTCCGCTGTCTGAAGCGGTATTTGGGAAAGCGCCTGCGGCGTGCAAGAGGGTCCTAGAGCGAAAATTTTCGCAGCCGAGGCAACGGGATGGATGTCGCCGCCCTGGTCGGACTGAAGACGGCGCTGGTCGCCCTCTCGGCCCTGGTCTTCGCCATGTGGGAGCGGCTGCGCCCGGCGGTGGCGAGCCCGCTGCTGGTCCGCTTCCGGCGTGCCTCGCCCGCCGCGTGGCGCCGCCTCGGGCGCAATCTCGGCCTGTTCGGCCTCAACCTGCTGCTGTCGCCGCTCCTGGTCCTGCCGCTGACCGCCTGGGCCGACACGTTCTCGCTGGGCCTGCGCCCCGCCGTCCTCGCCGGCCCCTGGGCGCTCGTCCTCGATCTGCTGCTGCTGGACTTGTGGATCTACTGGTGGCACCGCGCCAACCACGAGATCCCGTTCCTGTGGCGCTTCCATGCCGTGCACCACTATGACGAGCTGCTCGACACCTCGAGCGCGGTCCGCTTCCATTTCGGCGAGGTCGCGCTGTCCGCCCTGGCACGGGCCGGGGTGATCGTGCTCCTGGACATCCCGCTGACCTCGGTGGTGCTGTTCGAGGGCCTCGTGCTGATGACCGCCATCTTCCACCACTCCGACGCCCGGCTCCCGGCGGCGCTGGAGCGGCCGCTCAGCCGCCTGATCGTCACCCCGTCGATCCACTGGGTGCACCATCACGCCCGGCGCGCCGACACGGACAGCAACTACGGCACGGTGTTCAGCTTCTGGGATCCGCTGTTCCGCTCGCGCAGCGCCACGCCGCGCTACCCCGGACATGAAAATCGGCGTCGAGGGCGCCCGCGACCGGCCCCTGTTGGGCCTGCTCGCCGCACCGGTGCGCGCTCAGGCGGGCACGAACGGGGCCGCGGCCTCCGCGCGACGGTAGATCAGCGCCAGGATCACCGCCCGCCCGGCCAGGAAGACCAGGAAGGTCAGCCACAGGCCGTGATTGCCCAGCGCCGGCACCAGGATGGCCGCCGTCAGCGCGAACAGGGCCAGCGACGCGGCCATGCCGTTGCGCAGCTCGGCCGTGCGGGTGGCGCCGAAATAGATGCCGTCGAACACGAACGCCCACACCGAGACCAGGGGCAGCGCCACGATGTAGGGCAGGAAGGCCAGGGCCTGCGCCTGGACCTCGGGCAGCCCGGTCATCAGCCGCACCCCCCAGCCGCCGCCAAGCGCGAAGGCGAGGGTCATCACGACCGCGAGCACGGCGGCGTTGGCGAAGCTCGCCCGCACCGCGGCGCGAAAGCCCGGCCGGTCGCGGGCACCCACGGTACGGCCGACCAGGGCTTCGGCGGCGTGGGCGAAGCCGTCGAGGCCGTAGGCGGCAGCCGTGAAGAAGTTCATGAGCACGGCGTTGGCCGCGAGCACCACCTCGCCCTGACGCGAGCCGATGGCGGCAAACGCCAGGAACGCCGCCTCCAGCATCAGGCTGCGCAGGAACAGGTCGCGGTTGACCACGAACAGGCGGCGGAACCGGGCGAGCACGAGGATCGCACCCTGGCCCGGCCAGCCGCCCTGGCGGCGCCAGGTCGCACGCACCACGAACAGGCCGAGGGCGAGGCCGGCATACTCGGCCAGCACCGTGGCCGCGGCCACGCCGGTGGTCGCCAGACCGAAGCCGAACACGAACAGGACCGACAGCAGGGCGTTGACGCCGTTGGTGACGATCATCAGGAACAGCGGTCGGCGCGAATCCTGCAGTCCCAGCAGCCAGCCCAGCAGGACCATGCTGGCCAGTGCCGCCGGCGCGCCGAACAGACGGATCGCCAAGTAACGCTCGAACTCGACCGCTACCTCGGCCGAGGGGGCGAACAGGCGCTCGCTCAGCAGCATCACCACCGGCCCCGCCAGGATGACGACGCCACCAAGGCCCAGGGCCAGGAGCATGGCGCGGGCCAGCGCGGCGCGCGTCTCCACGGTATCGGCGGCACCGAACGCCTGCGCGGTGAGCGCCGTGGTGCCCATCCGCAGGAAGCCGAACAGCCAGTAGAACACGCTCATGACGAGCGCGCCCAGGGCCACGCCGCCGAGATAGCGCGGCGAATTCGAGGTGTCCGACCACCGCCGTGTCGACGATCGCCCAGGATGGGCACCGACAGGTTCGACAGGATCAGCGGCCAGGCGAGCCGCCAGGATTTCGCGGGTGGCGTTCATGGGATGCCGCGCTTGGCCGGCCCGGATTGGCCGTGCGCGGGCTTAGCCGCCGGGTCGCCGGTTAGGCAACCCCGAGGTCGGGCATCCCGAAAGGAGACGAGCGCGCGGCGCCCTAGCCGATGGCCCAGCGCACCAGGAAGCCGATGCCGGTCCACAGGCCCAGAGACAGCATCAGGATGAGCAGGACGGCCTGGCCCATGGGCAGCCGATCCTCGGCGCTGCGGTGGGCCTGGACCGCCACGGTGGGCGCGGCGATCGCGGACGCGGAAGGAACGAGCTGGGTCATGGCCGGGCCTTTTCCCTGAAGCGGGCGTTGCCACCCGCGGCTGGGAGCGAGACTAGGCGTCAATTGCTAACGGGAGATTAATCGCCGGGGCGCAGTTCGGCGCGGAGCGCCAGGGCCGTGGACGTACCGTCCAACTCCACATCGTCCAGCGTGAGCAGGGCATCGGCGCTCACCGGCCGGCGCAGCCGTATCCGGGCGGCCAGCCCGATCGGCAGCAGGCGCTCGGCGAACGCCCGCCGCGCCGGCACGAGCCGGCCGTAGACGCAATAGCCGCCCTCGCCGTCCAGCATCTCGCCGGCGGCGAGGTCGCGCTTGGCCGCGGCCGCGACGTCGCCGCGCCAGCCGGTGGGCGTGCCCGTCGGCTCGCCGCGCAGGCAGGCCGAGGCCACGCTGATGCCGAGCTCGAGCCCGATCAGGTGGTAGGGACGATAGAGTGCTGCGAACCGGCCGCATGGGCTGGTCACCACCCCGTACTCGGCAAAGCAGCGCGCGGTGTAGTCGGAGCGGGCGGCGAAGACGACGTAGACACCCCAGCGCAGGTCGCGGTGCACCGGTCGACCGTCGCGCTCGAGCGACGAGACGACCTCGACCATGCCGCGCCCTTCGAGGACCCCGCCGAGCTCGGCAGGCCGGAGCAGGAAGGGCAAATCGTCGACGCCGCAGGGCGGGAACTTGAGCCCGTCCTCGGGGACCGCCAGCGCACAGGCATTGGCGACCGCGGCCATCTCGATCGCGGACTTGGTCCCGTCGAGGAAGGAGTTGAACATCTTGGGATTCATGCCGCCGGCGGCCGCGCGCTCGGCCGTGATGCCGTAGTGGCCCCAGACCGTGTCCGGCGTCGAGCGGTGGAAGGCCGGCAGGTACTTGGTCCCCTTGCCGGCGGCGATCACCTCCAGCCCGCAGGCGCGCGCCCAGTCGACCTGCTCGGCGATCAGCGCGGGCTGGTCGCCATAGGCCAGGCTGTAGACCACGCCCCGCTCCTGCGCGCGCCGCGCCAGGGCGGGGCCGCACAGCACGTCGGCCTCGACATTCACCATGACCACGTGCTTGCCGGCCTCGATCGCAGCCAGGGCGTGAGCCGCCCCCGCCACCGCGTCGCCGGTGGCCTCGACCACGAGCTCGACCTCGGGGCAGCCGGCGACCGCCAGCGCATCGGGCGTCACCCAGGTGCCTCCGTCGCGCGCCGCCGCGCCCGCCGATGCGGCGGTCGCCCGCTCCGGGCTCCAGCCCACCGCCACGAGGTTGCTCCGCGCGCGGGCGGGGTCGAGGTCGGCGATCGCCACCACCTGCAGGCCCGGCGTGGCCGGAACCTGCGCCAGGAACATGCCGGCGAACTTGCCGCAGCCGATCACGCCCACCCGCAACGGCCGGCCCTCGGCCTGCCGCCGCATGAGCTCGCGATGTAGGTTCATGCCTTCCCCCTCGGTCCCGACAGCCGGCTTCGGCGCGTTCCTGCTGCCAAAGCGCCACATCGTCAAACTGTCATCGCACGGTCCCGGTCCTATCGCGGGGCGTTCATAGCCTCCGGCCCGGCAGCGCGGCGGCACTGGTCGCCGGCTTGCCTCGGGGATGACGGCATGACGTTCCTGGCGCGCGCCAACCAGCTCGAACTGCGGCTGAGCCGCGATCCGCGCGAGATCGAGGCCGCGCAGCGGCTGCGCTACCGCGTGTTCTACGAGGAGATGGAGGCGGTGCCGACGCCGGCGATGCGCGAAAGCCGGATCGACGCCGACCGGTTCGACGCCCTCGCCGATCATCTGCTCGTGGTCGACCTGGAGCGCGGCAGCCCGCGGGTGCCGTGCGTCGTCGGGTGCTACCGGGTCCTGCGCGAGCAGGCCGCCCGCGGTCGCGAGGGCTTCTACACCGCGCAGGAATTCGATCTCGGCGGGGTGAGCTGCGCCGACGGCGAGATCATGGAGCTCGGCCGCTCCTGCGTCGACCCGGCCTACCGCAACGGTGCGGTCATGCAGCTCCTCTGGCGCGGCATCGCCGACTATCTCGGCGGTCATCGGGTCGGGTTGATGCTCGGCTGCGCCAGCCTCCCGGGCACCGACCCGGACGCCGCTGCCCTGGTGCTGAGCTTCCTGCACCACCACGTGCTCGCGCCGGAGGGCCTGCGGCCGCGGGCGCTCGCCGACCGGTTCGTGCCGACCGATCGCCTGCCCCCGGAGGCCGTGGACGCACGGGCCGCCCTGAGGCAGCTGCCGCCGCTGCTCAAGGCCTACCTGCGCATGGGCGGGATGATCGGCGAGGGTGCCGTGATCGACCGGCAGTTCAACACGATCGACGTCTGCCTCGTCCTGCCGACGGAACGGGTCCAGGCGAACTATCAGCGCCACTACGGCCTGCACCGCTCGCGCACGGCCGCGGCCGCCTGAGCGTCGTGCGCACCGGCCCGCTCCGCGGCGCGGCGCGCGGCGCGGCCTTCCTGGCGCTGACGGCGATCCTCCTGGTCGCCTATCTGGTGGCCATGCCGCTGGGGGCGCGGACGACACTCCTCGTCCGCCGGCTCTGGTGCCGGGGCACCGCCTGGCTCCTGGGGGTGCGGATCGTGCTTACCGGGCGCGCGTTCGCCGACTGCCCGACGCTCTACGTCGCCAACCACGTCTCCTATCTCGATATCCTGGCGCTGGGTGCGGTGACCGACGGCACCTTCATCGCCAAGTCGGAGATCGCGGGCTGGCCGCTGTTCGGTACGCTCGGACGGCTGACGGGCACCCTGTTCATCCGCCGGCACTGGCGCAGCGCCCTGAGCCAGCGCAACGCCTTGGCGGCGCGCATGCGCCTGGGGGAGAGCTTCGTCCTGTTCGGGGAGGGCACCAGCAGCAACGGTCTCGCCGTGCGGCCGATCAAGACCAGCCTGCTCAGCGTCGCGGAGCCCTGGATCCTGGATTGCCCGATCGCGGTGCAGCCGATCACGCTGGCCTATGCCCGCCTCGCCGACGGCACGCCGATCGGGCCGGGCAATTGCGACCGCTACGCCTGGCACGGCGACGCCGATTTCCTTCCGCATCTGTGGGTCGCCCTGCAATCGGGCGGCGTGGAGGTCCGCGTGCTGGCGGGCAATCCGGTGCTGTCGTGGTCGGTGAAGAGCCGCAAGGTCCTGGGTCGCGAGCTGCGCGGCCAGTTGAGCGCGGAACTCGCCCAGGCCCGGCTTGGACGCCGGGGCCGAGCCATTGGCCGGACTGCCGTCGGACGGACTGAGCGGATACCTGCGATGATGCAGAAAAGAAAAAAGGAGGCGTGAGCCTCCTTTTCAGATCGGACCTGCGTGTGTGGGCTTACGCCTCGTTATCCACCTATCTTACTCGTTGATCTGGTGCCGCCTAGCCATCAAATTGGCGAACATCAGACCTTTCGCTCAACCACCATTTTCTTGATCTCGGCGATGGCCTTCGCCGGATTGAGGCCCTTGGGGCAGGTGTTGGCGCAGTTCATGATCGTGTGGCAGCGGTAGAGCTTGTAGGGATCCTCCAGCGATTCCAGCCGCTCGCCGGTGGCCTCGTCGCGGCTGTCGACCAGCCAGCGGTAGGACTGGAGCAGGGCCGCCGGCCCCAGATACTTGTCGCCGTTCCACCAGTAGGACGGGCAGGAGGTGGTGCAGCAGGCGCACAGGATGCACTCGTAGAGCCCGTCGAGCTTGGCGCGCTCCTCGACCGACTGGGTGCGCTCCTTGTCGGGCGGCGGGGCGTAGGTCTGCAGCCAGGGCTTGGTCCACTCGTACTGGGCCCAGAAGCCGCTGAAGTCGACGACGAGGTCGCGGATCACCTGCATGTGGGGCAGGGGATAGATCGCCACGTCGCCGTCGATGTCCTCGATCGCCTTGGTGCAGGCCAGCGTGTTCTCGCCGTCGATGCTCATCGAGCAGGAGCCGCAGATGCCCTCGCGGCAGGAGCGGCGGAAGGTGACGCTGCTGTCGATCTCGCTCTTGATCTTGATCAGCGCGTCCAGGACCATCGGCCCGCATTCGGCCAGATCGATCTCGTAGGTGTCGACGTGCGGGTTCTTCTCTTCGTCCGGATCGTAGCGGTAGATCTTGAACGCCCGCGGCTTCTTGGCACCCGGCTTGGCCTTGTGGACCGTGCCGGGCTGTACCCGCGAGTTCTTCGGCAGCGCAAATTCGACCATCGTGGATCCCTCGTCCGCCGCAGGCTCAGTAGACGCGCTTGGCCAGCGGCACGGGCTCGACCTCGTTGGAGAGCGTGTTCAGGTGCACCGGCCGGTCGCCGAGGCTGGCACCGTAGCCGGAGTCGATCCAGCACCACCGTGTGCTTGAGCCAGTTGGTGTCGTCGCGCTCCGGGAAGTCCTCGCGCGCATGGGCACCACGGCTCTCGGTGCGGAAGCTCGCCGACTGCATGGTGGCCACGGCCTGCAGCATCAGGTTCTGCAGCTCGAGCGCCTCGACCACGTCGCTGTTCCAGACCTTGGAGCGGTCGTCGACCCGCAGTTCGCCGAGGCTGCCGGCGACGTCGGCGATCTTCTCGCAGCCCTCGCCCAGCATCGGCCCGTCGCGGAACACCGAGGCATAGCGCTGCATGGTGCGCTGCATCGTGGTGCGGATCTCGCCCGCGCCCATGCTGCCCTTGGCATGGCGGACCTTGTCCAGCCGATCCAGCGCCTCCTCGCCGGCGCTGGCCGGCAGCGGCTTGTGCGGCGCGCCGGGCTGGACGATCTCGGACGCGGTGTGGGCGGCCGCGCGGCCGAACACGACCAGGTCGATCAGCGAGTTGCCGCCCAGCCGGTTGGCGCCGTGGACCGAGGCGCACGACGGCCTCGCCCACGGCCGACAGGCCCGGCACCACGACGTCCGGGTTGTTGCCCACGGGCCGGACGACCTCGGTGCGCCAGTTGGTCGGGATGCCGCCCATGTTGTAGTGGCAGGTCGGGACCACCGGGATCGGCTGCTTGGTGACGTCGACCCCGGCGAAGATGCGCGCGGTCTCGGAGATGCCGGGCAGCCGCTCGTGCAGCAGCTTGGGGTCGAGATGCTCGAGGTGCAGGTGGATGTGATCGGTGCTGGGCCCGCAGCCGCGGCCCTCGTTGATCTCGATGGTCATCGCCCGGCTGACCACGTCGCGCGACGCCAGATCCTTGGCGGTCGGCGCGTAGCGCTCCATGAACCGCTCGCCCTCCGAGTTGGTCAGGTACCCGCCTTCGCCGCGGGCCCCCTCGGTGATCAGGCAGCCGGCGCCGGCCACGCCCGACGGATGGAACTGCACGAACTCCAGGTCCTGCAGCGGCAGGCCGGCGCGCAGCACCATGGCGTTGCCGTCGCCGGTGCAGGTGTGCGCCGAGGTGGCCGAGGCGTAGACGCGGCCGTAGCCGCCGGTGGCGAGGCAGGTGAGGTGGCTGTGGAAGCGGTGGACCGAGCCGTCCTCGATGCACAGCGCCATCACGCCGCGGCAGGCACCCTCGTCGTCCATGATCAGGTCGAGGGCGAAGTACTCGTTGAAGAAGCGGACCTTGTTCTTCAGCGCCTGCTGGAACAGCGTGTGCAGGATCACGTGGCCGGTGCGGTCGGCGGCGGCACAGGTGCGGTAGGCCTGGTTCTTGCCGTACTCGGTCGACTGGCCGCCGAAGGCGCGCTGGTAGATCCGGCCCTCGGGCGTGCGCGAGAACGGCACGCCGTAATGCTCGAGCTCGTAGACCGCCGCCGGGGCGTTCTTGGTCATGTACTCGATGGCGTCCTGGTCCCCCAGCCAGTCCGACCCCTTGACGGTGTCGTACATGTGGAAGCGCCAGTTGTCGGCGTTCATGTTGCCGAGCGCGGCATTGATCCCGCCCTGGGCCGCCACGGTGTGCGAGCGCGTCGGGTAGACCTTGCTGATGCAGGCCACCTTCAGGTCGGCCTCGACCATGCCGACCGCGGCGCGCAGGCCGGAGCCGCCGGCGCCGACGACCAGGCAGTCGTAGTAGTGATCGGTGATCGGGTAGGCCCGGCTCATGTCATCAGCTCCCGAGGGACACCTTGAGGACCGCGACGGCGCAGGCGAGGCCGACCGCGATCAGCGCGAAATTGGCGGCCATCAGCGAGGCGAGCTTGACCGTCTCCTGATGCACATAATCCTCGATGATCACCTGCACACCCAGCAGCGCATGCCAGAAGGTGGCGATGATCAGGAGCAGCATGGCCGTGGTGTTGAGGGGTGCCGCCAGCCACGCGCGGACCTCCTCGTAGGTGGCACCCGAGAGCGACACCGCCGCCACGATGAACCACAAGGTCAGCGGCACCAGCGCCACCGAGGTGACGCGCTCCATGCAGCCAGTGATGCGAGCCCTGGCGGGTCGAGGCCTGCGCCAGGATGCGGCCGGTGAGCGACTTGCCGACGGTTGCCATGCGCGTGCTCCTCAGCCGCCGACGATGATGATGAGGATCCAGGTCAGCACGGTCAGGAACGCGGTCGCTCCCAGCACCACGATGCCGCTCATGCGCGCGGCTGCCTTGTCCAGGTTGCGGCCCGTGTCCCAGACCAGGTGCCGGACGCCGTTCAGGCTGTGGTAGAACAGGAAGGCCGTGAAGCCGAACAGGATCAGGCCGCCGAAGATGTTGTCCATCACCGCCTGCACGGTGGCGAAGCTCTCCGGCCCGCCGGCGAGCGCCAGCAGCCACCAGGCGAGCAGCAGCAGCCCGACGGTGAGCCCGGCGCCGGTCACGCGGTGCGCGATCGACAGCGCCATCGTGAGGTACCAACGGTAGATGCCGAGATGCGGCGATAGCGGCCTGCTCGCCTGAGCCATGCTCTACTCCCGACGGGGTGACGGAACGCCGGCCCGAGCGTGGCCGTCCGTGTTGCGCGTGCGAGATAGTAGTCTGGAGCACTAGGTCGTCAACGCGACATCCGCGCCCGCGCCTGCAGGACCGGGCCGTGGTTTCACGCGCTAAGTCAGCGAAACAGGCCGACGATCGGTCCGACCGGGGTCAGCACCCGGCCGATCAGTTCGGCCGAGGCGACCATCACGCCGGCGAACCAGCCCATGGGCTCCTCGGTGTCGCTCGCTGCCTGCGCTTCGGCCTGCGCGCGCGCGGTGCCGCCCGCGGCGCGGCCCTCCGGCGGTGCCGGGCGCAGATAGACGCCCACCAGCTGCTCGTCGCGCCCCCGGTCGGGCTGCTGGTAGCAGCTCACGTCGGCGAGTGTTCGGTAGCAGAACACCGGCTCCTGGCGCGGCGTGCCGCCGCACGCGGCGATCCCCACCGGGCCGACGAGCGCGGCCACCAGTCGCCATCGCACATGACGCTTGGTTAGCATGGCGTTAGCGTATATCGGCGTCCGGCCACGCGGCCGGGCGGTAATGGCGTCAAGCCTACCGCGCTATGGTAGCGGGCGGACAAGGCGGGAGCTGGACGGTGCGGGGAGCGTTGCTGACGATCATGGTCCTGGCACTGGCCGCCTGCGGCGCCGGGACCGCGCGGCTCGGGCCGGACTCCGACCCGCGCGTCGCGCGCCAGCTCCTGGCCACGGCAGCACAGGCCGGACCGGTGCGCCTGGAGACCAATGGGATCGTGCGCGCCAGCGACACCACGCTTCGGGCGCCCAGACTCGCCGAGCAGGCGGCGCGCGGCGTGCGCAATCTCGCCGTCACCTTCACCGACGGGCCGGGTGCGGTGGGCTCGGCGCGCCTGCTCCTGCTGTTCGATCCGCCCGAGGACATCGACATGCTGCGCGTGTGCCAGACCGCGCCGCTACCCGCCGCCGTGCCCTCCCCGGAGCCCCTGCGGCTGCGCGCCGTGTTCTGCGACGCGGGTACCTTCATCGCCGACAGCTCGGCCACCACCTCCGGTACCTCGGCCGCGGACATCGACCGGCTGGTGTGGCGGACGGTGGGTACCCTGTTTCCCGACGACTACCCCGAAACCTACGGCATCCGCTCGTTCTTCGGGCTCTGACCGGCGCCGAACGCTGCGAGCACCCGTTCCATGGCCAGGGTGGCGGTCACCGTGCCGGCGGCCACCGCCTGCTCGAGCTCGGGCAGCTGGGCGCGAACCGCCGGATGGGCCCGCAGCGCGGCCATCAGCCGTGCCTCGATCATCGACCACATCCAGGCCACCTGCTGGCGGCGGCGCTTCGCGGCAAGCTCGCCCGCGGCCGCCAGGGCAGCACGGTGCCGCTCGATCTCCTGCCACAGCTCGGGCAGCCCGGCGCCCGTGAGCGCGCTCACCGTCCACACGCTGGGCTGCCAGGCCGGGCTCTCCGGCTCGATGATCCGCAGCGCCGCGCGGTAGTGGGTCACCGCCTGCTGCGCGCGTAGCAGGTTGTCGCCATCGGCCTTGTTGACCGCGATCAGGTCGGCGATCTCGAGCAGGCCCTTCTTGATGCCCTGCAACTCGTCGCCCGCACCCGGCAGCATCAGTGCCAGGAACAGGTCGACCATGCCGGCCACCATGGTCTCCGACTGGCCGACGCCCACCGTCTCGACCAGGATCACGGTGAAGCCGGCCGCTTCGCACAGCAGCATGGTCTCCCGCGTCATCCGCGCCACACCGCCCAGGGTGCCGCCGGAGGGCGAGGGTCGGACGAAGGCGGCGGGATCGGTCGCCAGCCGGCCCATGCGCGTCTTGTCGCCCAGGATCGAGCCGCCGGTGCGGCTGCTGGACGGGTCGACCGCAAGCACCGCGACCTTTTGGCCCTGGCCCGTCAGGAGGGTGCCGAACGCGTCGATGAAGGTGCTCTTGCCGACCCCGGGCACGCCGGTGACGCCGATGCGACGGGCACCGCCGGTCGCCGGCAGCAGCGCCTGCAGGACCTCCTGCGCCTGCGCCTGGTGGTCGGGATGGGCGCTCTCGATCAGGGTGATCGCGCGCGACAGCAGCGTCCTGTCGCCGGCGCGCACACCCACGACGTAGTCGGCGGTGGACAGTCGGCGGCGGGTCGTCACGGGGGGCATGCGGGCGCCAGGCTGGTTCGGAACGCGACCGGCATCCTCATGGCGGACAAGCTCCGCCGGTGGCAAGCGTGTCGCAACACGGTATCGCCGACGATTGACGCTGTCGTTTGGATCACGGCAGAACGGCAGGGACGGGCATCCGAGAAACACCGACAGGATCAATCCGATCCGGGTTCGGTCAGCTTTGGGTTGCGAGGAAGGCACAGGCCGACATGCTCAAGCGCCGCTGCCTGGTGCGTGCGCTCACCACGCCGTTGCTTGTCGCCGCCGCGCCCCTGGTGCAGGCCGAGCCGCTGCCCGCGCCCAGCGGTCCGGTGATCCTGACCGTCCGCGGACGCATCGACGGTGGTGTCGCCCGCTTCGATCGCGCCCTGCTGCTGGCCGGAGGCAGAGACGAGCTGCGCACGGCGACACCGTTCACCGACGGCGTCTCGACCTTCTCCGGTGTGCTGCTGTCGCGCCTGCTCGATCGCCTGGGCGCCGACGGCACCCGGCTGCTGACCCGTGCCCTCAACGACTACGAGGTCACGATCCCGATGGAGGATGTGCGCACCTACGCGGTGCTGCTGGCGCTCGATCAGGACGGCCGCGCGCTGTCGGTGCGCGAGCGCGGGCCGATCTGGGTGATCTACCCGTTCAGCGAGCACCCCGAACTGGACGACCGCATGCATCGCCAGCGCTCGATCTGGCAGCTCACCGACATCGAGGTCGCGTGAACGCCGGCCGCCGGGCGCGGCTGCTCGGAGCGTCGCTCCTGGCGTTGGCCGTGCTCGTCTTCGCGGCGAGCCTGGCGCTGATCGAGTCCCGGCTGCAGCGCCTGAGCCACAACGTGGCAGAGAGCGCCACGGAGTTCGAGCTGGAGCGTGTTCCAGGCCCGCTTCGAGCTCGAGCGCCTGCTCCATACCTTGGATCTGGCGTCCCTGCCCGGCGAGCATGCCGGCGACGACGTACGCACCCGGTTCGACCTGTTCTGGAGCCGGCTCGAGGTGCTGGCGGCCGGCAGCGATTCGCGGCCATTCCGCGAGGTGCCGGGTGCCGTGGACCTGCTGGGCCGGCTCCAGGCGACCCTGGAGCGCCATGCCGATCGGCTCGATCCCTCCGACCGGCTGGCACTGCGCCGCCTGCACGACGAACTCGTCGCGGACAGCGACGACCTGCAGCGGCTGATGCTCGAGCTCCTGCAGCGCTCGGCCGAATCCCACAGCGTCCTGCAGCGCAACCTCCGCGAGCTGCGCCCGATCGGCTGGCTTTCGCTCGCCGGGCTGCTCGGCAGTGCTGGCATCCTGGTCTTCCTGCTGTGGCGCGAGGTCCGCCATACCAAGCGCCTCCTGACCCGCACCGAGGAATCGCGCGACCGCATCCAGCATCTGGCCCATCACGACGCGCTGACCGGCCTGCCGAACCGCCGCCTGTTCGAGGATCGCCTGATCCAGGCCCTGGCCGTCGCCGCCCGCGCCCGGCGGCGCCTGGCCCTGCTCTATCTCGACCTCGACGGTTTCAAGGAGATCAACGACACGCTGGGCCACCGCGCCGGCGACGAGCTCTTGCGGGTGGTGGCCGAGCGCCTCGCCACCTCGGTACGCGGCGGCGACACCATCGCCCGGCTGGGCGGCGACGAGTTCGCGGTGATCCAGATCGAGCTGCGCACCGCCACCGACGCCGCGATCCTGGCCGAGCGCCTGATGACTGCCGCGGCCAAGCCGATCCGGGTGGGCCAGCAGGAGCTGGTCATCGGCGCCAGCGTCGGCATCGCGCTCTATCCCGACGATGGCGGCACGGCCGACGAGCTGCGCGCCAACGCCGACGTGGCGCTCTACAGCGCCAAGGCGGCCGGCCGGGCCCGCATGGCCTACTACCGCCCGGAGCTGACCACCGAAGCCCGCACCCGCGGCCTGCTGCGCCGCGACCTCGCCCGGGGCATCGAGCAGGGCGAGCTCGAGCTGCACTACCAGCCCAAGGTCGCCGCCGTCGACGGCTCGGTCACCGGGCTGGAGGCGCTGCTGCGCTGGCACCATCCGCAGCGCGGCACGCTCGGCCCCGGCTCCTTCCTGCCGCTGGCCGAGGAGACCGGGCTGATCGAGCCGCTGGGTGCCTGGGTGCTGCACGACGCGCTGGGCCAGATCGGCCGCTGGCGCGCCAACGGGATCGTGCCGCCACGCGTCGCCATCAACCTCTCCCCCTCCCAGCTGCGCCGTGGCGGCGTGGCGCAGCGCCTGGCCGACATGATCCAGGCGGCGGAGATCCCGCCGGCGCTGATCGAGCTCGAGCTCACCGAGCATGTCCTGCTCGACGACGATCCCCGCGTCCACCACGAGCTCGAAGCCCTGCGCCAGCTGGGCGTCGCCATTGCACTGGACGATTTCGGCACCGGCTATTCCAGCCTCAGCTACCTGCACCGCCTGCACCTGCGCACGGTCAAGATCGACCGCACCCTGGTGAGCCAGTTCGGCGATGGCCGGGCCGAGACCATCTGCGCGCACGTGGTCCGTCTCGCCCACGATCTGGGCCTGGTGGTCGTCGCCGAGGGCGTGGAGACCTGGCGGCATGTCGAGATCGCCAAGGGCATCGGATTCGACGAGCTCCAGGGCTACTGGTTCGCCCGTCCGGCCCCGGTGGCGGAGATCACCGGACGCCTGCGGACCGGGGTGCCTTTCTCCGGCGATGGCGAGGGCGGCGGCGCTTCCAGCTGAGGGAATAGAACCGCCGCTACGGCGGGTCGCGTGTCGCCAGGGGCGCACCCTCGCGGAGCAGGGCCGAGGTGAAGATCACCAGAGGCTCGTCGCCGCGATTGGCGCCCCAATGCCGGTCTCCCGGCTCCTCGACCACCCACTCGCCGGCGCGGATCAGCCCGGTTTCACCGGCGCGGACCGTACGGTCGAGAACCGCCTTGGCGTCGGGGCCGCTGCGATAGACCGGCACCTCGCCGACGGCGACGTGGTAGGTCAGTTCGCCCGCGGCGACGAGGCCGATCTGGACGCCCTCGTGATGGTGCAGGGGCAGCTGGGTGTCCGGCGCGATCTCGTAGCGGACGAGAAAGAGCGACTGCCCCGGCGCCGTGCCCGGCTGCACCGGGCCCATCGTGGTCACCGTGACGGCCGTCTCGGTAGCGACGGTCGGGCCGGCCACGGCCGCGAGCGCGCCGGACAGGGCCAGGACGGACATCGAGCGACGCATGTTCATTTCTCCCCGCGGTGCGGCTTCGTCGCTAGCCAAGACCTTGCGCGACGGCAACCAGGCGATCCGGCACGCCCCGTCGCTATGCCCTCAGCCGCGCCCCGTCGGATCCGGCGGGGCGCGCGCGAGCCGCACGGCGTTGTATTCCGCGCCGAGAATGAAGAGCGCGCCGGTCAGGTAGAAGAACAGAAGCGTGATCGCCACGCCGGCGAGGCTGCCATAGGTGATGCTGTAGTCGGCGATGGTGCCGAGGTAGAGCGAGAACAGGCTGGCGCCGACGAGCCACAGGACCAGGGTCAGGACGACGCCGGGGAAGAGCGCCGACATCGGCAGCCGATGGTTGGGGAGCCAGCGGTGCAGGGCGATGAGCCCGCCGCCCAGCACCATCGCCGCCAGCGCGTAGCGGCCGAGGGTCCAGATCACCGCCTCCTCCTCGCTCGGGCGGCCGAACAACTCGAGCAGGCGCCACAGCACCGGCCCCAGGATCACGGCGAGCGAGGCCACGAACAGGACCAGGGCACCCGCCACCACCATCGCCATGCCCTGCAGCCGGCGCCACCAGATCGGCTTCAGCTCCTTCACGTCGTAGGCGCGGTCCAGGGCCGTGCGCAGGCCTTCGACGCCGCTCGACGCCGTCCACAGGGTGACGAGGCCGCCGATGGTCAGCAGGCCACGGTGATGGCCGGCCATCACCTGATGCACGGCCGGCGCCAGGGTGCTCGCGACGTCCGCGGGCAGGAACAGGAACATCCCTTCGATGATCTCGTTGGCCCGCTGCTGCGTGCCGAGGACGCTGGCGAGTGCCGCGAGGAAGATCAGGAACGGGAACAGCGAGGTGAAGGCGGCGAACGCCATGTAGCCGGCGACGGTGAAGCCGTCGTGGTCGCTGAGGCGCCAGCCGGCGGCGTAGAGCCGGGCGGCGAAGCGACGAAGCGGCGCCGGCACGGCGGCCATCGCGTTGCCATCCGGAAGCGTGGCCATGACCGTCCTCTCGCGATCCGGTCGGGAATCGCCGCGTGATCGTCAGTCGTCCTCTGCGGACGCGGTGTAGTCGGCTTCCGTCACCTGCTCCAGCCACACCGTCGTCGTGCCATCGGTCTCGGCTTCGTACACGGCGAGGTGCACCGTCAAGCTCGCGGGTGCCGCGCCGTGCCAGTGCTCCTCGTCCGGTGCGATCCAGACCGTGTCGCCCGGCGTCATGGTGCGCAGCGGCCCGCCGCGGCTCTGGATCCGGGTGACGCCGGCGACGATCGGCCGCGGGTGCCGGAGTCGAAGCCTGGGCCTCAGCATGGCGCCGAGCGTGGGTGCCCCGGTGCGGATGCCGCATCCGCGCGCGCGGTCTTGATGCGATTCCCAGATCGTTGTCGAGCACCGCACTTCGCGGATCGTCTCCAGCAAGCGCGTTGCCGGCGGCAGGATCGCGTTAGAAGCGATCAGGCGCAGGCTCGGCCAGCCAGCGGCCAATCGATGCCCCAGTCGCGCAGCTCTGTCCTCGGTCATCGGCGCAGCGCCTTGCGATGTCTTCCCGCGTCAGGCCGAGCGCTCGAACGCCTCGCGGCGGCGCCGAATCCGGGCGCTCACGGGCGGACCGCCGGGACCAGGCGTGCCACCGGGCGGTTGCGGTTGGTGATGACCACCTCCTCGCCGCGTTCCACCGCCTGGGGCAAGCGCGGACCGGCGATGTCTTGCTCGTAGATGCTGACGAGGTCTGCGGTGAACCTGACAGAAGTTGACCAGTTTGCCCAGGGTCAGCCCGAGGCAACCGCTCACCGGAAGTTCCGCCCCTCCGGCATCGCGTCCCTGAGATCCCGCGGCTCGCGCTTGAACTCGTCGGCGCGGGACATCGCACCGTCGAAGGTGCGGGGGTCGACGGCGTGGTCGCGCAGGCGGCGCAAGGACGGCGTCAGGTCGGTCAGGCGTTCGGCGATGACGTGGATGACGCGGCCCTCGCGCTGGAGCGTGCCGGTGGCGGCGAGGAGCCGCGCGGTCATCACGGTCGCACGGAACTGCTCGAAGCGGTTGGGCCAGAGGATGAGGTTGGCAAAGCCGGTCTCGTCCTCGAGCGTCGCGAAGATGACGCCCTTGGCACTGCCGGGGCGCTGGCGGACCAGGACCAGGCCGCAGACGGTGACCCGGCGGCCGGGGTCGGTGTGCCAGAGCTGGCGGGCGGTGATCGCGCGCTTGCGGGTCAGCCAGTCGCGCAGCAGCGCCAGCGGGTGGGCCTTCAGGGACAGGCGCAAGCTGGCATAGTCCTCCAGCACATGCTCGCCCAGGCCCATCTCGGGCAGTTCCAGCCACGGCTCGTCGCCGCCCTCGATGGGCGGGAGGTTGGAGCCTGGGCTGGCCAGATCCATGGCGTGGTCGAACAGCGGCAGGGCCTGGTCCTTGAGCGCCTGGACCGCCCAGAGCGCCTGGCGGCGGTCGAGGCCCAGCGAGCGGAAGGCGTCGGCCTCGGCGAGCGTGACCAGCGTGGCACGGCGCAGGCCGGCGCGGCGGCGAAGCTCCTCGAGCGTGCGATAGGGCTTGAGGCGGGCGGCGACCAAACGGTCCGCCTCCTCCTCGGCCAGGCCCTTGACCTGGCGCAGGCCGAAGCGGACGGCGGTCATCAAGGGGCCGCGGCGCTGGCGCGGCTCCAGCGTGTTGTCCCAGTGGCTGTGGTTGACGTCGACCTCGCGCACCTCGACGCCATGGTCGACCGCGTCGCGCACGAGCTGGGCCGGGGCGTAGAAGCCCATGGGCTGGGCGTTGAGGATCGCGGCGCAGAACACGTCGGGGTAATGGCACTTGAGCCAGGCCGAGACGTAGACGAGCAGCGCGAAGCTGGCGGCGTGGCTCTCGGGGAAGCCGTAGTAGCCGAAGCCCTCGATCTGCCGGAAGCAGGCCTCGGCGAAGTCGCGGTCGTAGCCGCGCGCGGCCATGCCCTCGACCAGCTTGGCGTGGTAGCGCTCGATCTGGCCGGAGCGGCGGAAGGCGGCCATCGAGCGGCGCAGGCCGTCGGCCTCGCTGGGCGTGAAGCCGGCGGCGACGATGGCGATCTTCATCGCCTGCTCCTGGAACAGGGGCACGCCCAGGGTCTTGCCCAGGACCTCGCGCAGCTCCTCGGAGGGGAACGCCACGGGCTCCACACCCTCGCGGCGGCGCAGATAGGGGTGGACCATGTCGCCCTGGATGGGGCCCGGGCGGACGATCGCCACCTCGATGACCAGGTCGTAGAAGGTGCGCGGCTTCAGGCGCGGCAGCATCGACATCTGCGCCCGGCTCTCGACCTGGAACACCCCGATCGAATCGGCGCGGCACAGCATCTCGTAGACGGCGGCATCCTCGGCCGGGATGGTGGCCAGCGCGAAGGCCACGCCGTAATGCGCCCGCAGCAGGTCCAGGCCCTTGCGGATGCAGGTGAGCATGCCGAGTGCCAGGACGTCGATCTTGAGCATCCGCAAGGCGTCGAGATCGTCCTTGTCCCACTCGACCACGGTGCGGTCGGGCATGGCCGCGTTCTCGATCGGCACGAGGTGGCGAAGCGGGCTTTTCGCGATGACGAAGCCGCCGACATGCTGGGAGAGGTGGCGCGGGAAGCCGATCAGCTCCTGGGCGAGGTCGAGGGTCAGGCGCAGGGTCGGGTCGGCGGGATCGAGACCGGCCTCGCGCAGGGCGGGCTCGTGCAGGCCCTCGCGGCCATAGCCCCAGACGGTGCGGCTCAAGGCTTCCTGCACGTCGGCGGTCAGCCCCATGACCTTGGCGACCTCGCGCATCGCCGACTTCGCGCGGTAGCGGATCACGGTGGCGGCCAGGGCGGCATGGTCGCGGTCGTAGGTCTTGTAGATCCACTGGATCACCTCCTCGCGCCGCTCATGCTCGAAGTCGACGTCGATGTCGGGCGGCTCGTCGCGCTCGGCCGAGACGAAGCGCTCGAACAGGAGGTCGACCCGGGCGGGATCGACGGCGGTGATGCCCAGGACGTAGCAGACGGCCGAGTTCGCGGCCGAGCCGCGGCCCTGGCAGAGGATGTCGCGGGAACGGGCGTAGGCGACGATGTCGTGGACCGTGAGGAAGTAGGGCGCGTAGCGGAGCTGCGCGATCAGGGCGAGCTCGTGCTCGACCAGGAGGCGGACCTTCTCCGGCAGATGGTCGGGGTAGCGCTCCTTGGCCCCGGCGAAGGCGCGCTGCGCCAGCTCCTGGTCGGGCGTGCGGCCGTCATAGGAATCCCGGACGGGATAGTCGTAAGCGAGCTCGTCGAGCGAGAAGCGGCAGGCCTCCAGGATCTCGAGGGAGCTCTCCAGCGCCTGCGGGCAGTCCCGGAACAGCCGGGCCATCTCGGCCGGCGGCTTGAGGTGGCGCTCGGCGTTGGCGAACAGGAGGGGAGCGGCGTCGGTGATCCGGACATGCTCGCGGATGCAGGTGACCACGTCCTGCAGCGGCCGGCGGTCGGGGTGGTGGCAGTGGACGTCGTTGGTGGCGAGCGGGCGCAGGCCGGTGGCACGGGCGAGCTCGGCGAGTGCCGCGAGGCGGCGGGCGTCGTCGCCGGCGTAGCGGTGGGTCAGGACGAGGTACGTACGCGGCCAGTGCCGGCGCAGCGTGCGGGCGAGCTCGGCGAAGGCGGCATCGGGCGCTTCGGGCGGGATCAGGGCGAAGAGCTGGCCCTCGGCGTGGGCCCGGACGTCGTCGAGGGTGAGCGTGCAGGCGCCCTTCGCGGCCAGCCGCTTGCCGTGGGTCAGGAGCGAGCTGAGGCGGGCATAGGCCGGCCGGTCGGTGGGCCAGCACAGGAGCGAGATGCCGTCCACGAGATCGAGCCGGCAGCCGACCAGGCAGCGCACCCCCAGCTCCTTCGCCTGCTGGTGCGCGCGGACGACGCCGGCGAGGCTGTTGCGGTCCGTGACCGCGAGCCCGGCGAGCCCCAGCGCTCCCGCCTGCACGACCAGCTCCTCGGGATGCGAGGCGCCGCGCAGGAAGCTGAAGTTGGTGGTGACCTGCAGCTCGGCGTAGGCGGGCATGGTTCGGCCCGGGGATCGTCTAGGTGGAGATCCCGGCCAGCAGCCGGTCCAGCCCGTCGAGCAGGTGGACCTGCCCCGCGAGACCGGCCCGCTCCGCCTTTCCGTGCATCCGCCGGTCGGCGGTGAGCAGCGGGGCCGATAACCGGCGCGCCAGGACGAGATAGAGGCAGTCGTAGACTCCGTGCCCGAGGAGCAGGGACAGCTCGAAGGCGGGTGCCAGCAGGTCCTGCGACGGGTGCAGATCGGTAACGACGCGCCCCGCCGCGGCGGCTGAGGCACGGGCCTCGTCGAGCGTGATCAGCCGGCGGCGGTGGTACTTGGCAATGGCCGCAGCAAGCTCGATCGGCAGGATGTCCGGAGCCACAAGGACAATGGGATAATCCAGCAAGCGTAGGGCCGCGGCGCTGTCGGCCTCGGGCAGCAGGAGCTTGAGCGCGACGCTGGCATCGAGGACGATCACGTCTCGTCCCGGACGCCCGCGACCACGCGCACGCTGTCCGTCGGCAGAGGCTCGCCGCCGCGGCGGGCGAGGATGCGGTCGTGGAGCCCGCGGATCTCGGCGGCCAGCTCGTCGGCCTCGGGCGCCGCGGCCCGCGACAGAATCTCGCGCACCTCGGCCTCCAGCGAGCGCCGATGGACCTCGGCCCGGCGCTTCAGCCGGTTGAGGGTGGACTCGCTCGACGTTCCGCACGGTCAGGGTCGGCATGGCGCTATCCAGTTGCCAGCAAAATGCATGCATATCATGTGCCGCGCGGCGCGCTCAAGCAAACGCCCCCCGCACCCGCCAGCGGGGCGGCTCGGGGTCGCCGTAGCGGCCGTCGCGGCTGACCCAGAAGGCGCCGTCCGACGTGGCGACGCGGTAATAGTCGCGCGGGCGGGCGGGGCCGTCCTCGGGGCGCCACCATTCGGGCAGGATGCGCTCCGGGCCGGCGGCGGCGAGCACGCGCTCGCGCAGCCGGCGGCGGTGCAGCCACAAGGGCGGGCCGTCGGGTACGCCGGCCATGGCCTCGACCGGCAAGGGGTCGGGCAGGAGGCGCAAGGGGCGGGGCTGGCGGGCGAGCCAGGGGCGGGAGCGCAGCGGCGTTCCGGCCGGGGCGAGTTCTTGCGCGCGCTCGGGCAGGTGGCTGTCGACCGGCTGCAGGCGGACGACCCGCGCAGCACCCAGCCGCTGCGCCAGCTGGTCGACCAACTGGTCGAGCTCGGCGGCATCCATTTCGGTCGCGAGATCGGCCTGGGCGGCACCCAAAGGTGCGGTCTCCAGGGCCTCGAGCAGCATGAACTCGACGCCGAAGCCGATATCGACGCCGTCCAGCTCGAGGGCCAGGAGACGGAACAGATGCAACGGCTCGCGCACCGGGCGGCTCGTGCCGACCGCCAGCCGTGCCACCCTGCCGTCGACCCGGTGCAGCCCCAGCGCCAGGCGCCGGACGCCCAGCTGCCGCCGTTCCAGTTCAAAGGCCAGGCCGACGAGCAGGTGCCGCGTGGCGGCGGCGATGTCCTCGGTCCGGCCGATGGGCTCGGGCCAGCCGATCCGCACCGAGAACGCCACGGGCTCGTGCAAGGGCACGAACTCCTCCTGGGCCTCACCCAGGAGCCGGTCGAGCCGGGTCGGCAGCGCCGGGCCGAAGCGGGTGAGCAGGGTGGCGCGCGGCAGGGCAGCGAGCTGGCCCACCCGACGCAGCCCCAGCCGGCGCAGGGCGGCGAGCAGCTCCGGCTCCAGGCCCAGGGCGGCGGCGGGAAGGTCGAGCAGGCCATGGGGCTCGGCCGGCAGCAGGCCGCCCGAGCCGAACCGGGCCCAGGCCCAGGCGGCGGCGAGACGGCCGGCCACGGCCAGCCGGCGGGTCAGGCCCAGCCGCGCCAGGCGGCGGTCGAGGTCGGCCATGAGCGAGCGCTCGCCGCCGAACAGGTGGCTGCAGCCGGTGAGGTCGATGGCCAGCCCGTCCGTCCCCTCGACCATGACGCGCGGGCTGTAGCGGGCGCACCACAGGCCCAGGGCCGCGAGCTCCGCGGCGTCGGCCAGGGGCTCGGCCTGATGGACCAGAAGATCGGGGCAGGCAGCACGGGCATCGGCCAGCGCCATGCCGGGGACGAGGCCCAGGGCCCGGGCGGCCGGCCCGACCGCGGCCAGGCGCGGCACGCCGCGCTCGAGTGCGGTCAGGGCCAAAGGCGCCTCCTCCGGCGGGAAGGCCAGGCCGGCACGCCGTGCGGCCAGCCGCATCCGTTCCAGGGGCCATTCGGGCAGCCACAGGGAGAGATAGCGCCTGCTCATCCGAGCGCCCCGTTCCGCAGGTTTGTTCCTGTTTTGTTCTAGTTCGGGATGCGTTCCTGTCAAGCTTCCGGCGGGTGGTCCCGGTAAGGGCGACCGTGCTAACCCTCCTTCGCCGGAGGACCGCCCGATGAGCCTCGACCTCGCCCGCCTGCGCGCCGAGACGCCCGGTGCGGCCAACCGCATCCACCTCAACAATGCCGGGGCCGCGCTGATGCCGCGGCCGGTGCTGGAGGCACAGCTGCGCCATCTCCGCCGCGAGGCCGAGATCGGCGGCTACGAGGCGGCGGACGAGGCGAAGGACGCGATCGCGGGCGTCTACGCCAGCGTCGCCCGGCTGATCGGCGCGGCACCGGACGAGATCGCGCTGGTCGAGAATGCCACCGTCGCCTGGCAGATGGCGTTCTACGCGCTGGCCCAAGATTTCCGCCCCGGCGACCGGATCCTCACCGCGCGCGCCGAATACGGTGCCAACTACGTCGCGTTCCTGCAGGTCGCCCGGCGCACCGGGGCGGTGATCGAGGTCATCCCCGACGATGCCACGGGTGCGACCGACCCCGCGGCGCTCGCCGCCATGCTGGACGGGCGGGTGCGGCTGATCGCGCTGACCTGGATCCCGACCAATGGCGGGCTGGTCAACCCCGCGGCCGCGATCGGCCGGATCGCACGGCAGCACGGCATCCCCTATCTCCTCGACGCCTGCCAGGCGGTGGGCCAGCTGCCGGTGGACGTCGCCGAGCTGGGGTGCGACTTCCTCGCGGCCACGGGGCGCAAGTTCCTGCGGGGCCCCCGCGGCACCGGCTTTCTCTATGTCCGCCGCGAGCGGCTGGCCGGGCTCGAGCCGCCGATGATCGACCATCACGGTGCCGTCTGGACGGCCCCCGACGCCTACGCGTTGCGCCCCGACGCGCGCCGCTTCGAGACCTGGGAGAACAATTACGCCGCCCAGCTCGGGCTCGGGGCCGCCGTCGACTACGCCCTGGACCTCGGCCTGGAGGAGATCGAGGCCCGCTGCCGGGCGCTGGCCGACCGGCTGCGCGCCGGCCTGCGTGCGATTCCCGGCGTCGCGGTCCACGACCTGGGCACGAACCCTTCGGCGATCGTCAGCTTCACCCGGGCCGGCGTCGACGCGGCGGCGATCAAGGCGCGCTGTGCGGCCGCCGGGATCAATCTCAGCGTTTCCCAGCCCTCGAGCACGCTGCTGGATGCCACCGCCCGCGGTCTGCCGCCGCTCGTGCGCGCCTCGCCGCACTGCTACAACGCCGAGGCCGAGATCGACCGGGCGCTGGAGGAGATCGCCGCGACCCGGCGGTGACACGGTGCCCAGGGGCGGGGACGGGAGACACACCTTGGCCGACGCACGCCGCATCCGCGCGACAGCATTCCTGCTCGCCTCGTTCACGAGCCTCGCGGCGCCGGCCTGGGCCGATCCGACGCTCGAATGCCCAGGCGGCTCGCAGGTCGAGATCGGGGACTGCCTCGCCCGGACCGAGGGCCAGGTGGATCAGGCCCTGGCGGCCGCCCTGGGCTTCGCCCGGCAGGCGGCCGAGGAGCTGGACCAGACGACCCAGCGCGCAATGGCCGTACCGGCGCTGGACCGGGCGCAGGCGGCCTGGGCGGCGTACCGCGACGCGCAATGCGACTATGTCGGCGCCACCTTCGGTGGCGGCTCGGGAACCGGGCAGGCGATCCGCGCCTGCCGCATCGAGCTCGGCCGGGCGCGCGTGGACCAGCTGATGCGGCGGCTGTAGCGGAGGTTCAGCGCGGCTAGCTTTGGTGGCAAGATGCCCGGTTCGCGCCTGCTGCAGCCGTGACACGCCAAAGGCGCGGTGCAGGCCGAGACCGTCCGCAGCGTGTGCCATCCGTCGGCCGGCAGATAGCAAGGGCAGGCTCGGCTACATGGAGGATGCCGTGGACGCCCTGCGGCTGCTGATCGACCTGCACCGGGACGGGGATCGTCAGGGTCCCGGCGGCGACGCCGAGGTCCGCCCGGCGATCGGCTGGACATATTGCGGCTCGGTGTCCCACGGAAACAGGATCCAGGTGTCCTGGCTGACCTCGGTGACGAAGGTGTCGACCATCGGGCGGCCCGAGGGCTTGGCGTAGACGGTGGCGAAGTGGGCCTTGGGAAGCATCTCGCGGACGATGCGCCCGGTCTTGCCGGTGTCGACCAGGTCGTCGACGATCAGCCAGCCCTCGCCGTCGCCGGCCACCGACTTCAGCACCGCGGCGTCGCGCTGGGTCTGGTCGTCGTAGGAGCTGATGCAGACCGTGTCGATGATCCGCACGTCGAGCTCGCGGGCGATGATGTGGGCCGGGACGAGCCCGCCACGGGTGATCGCCACGATCCGGGTGTAGGGGCCGCGCTCCGCCAGACGCCAGGCCAGCGCCTTGGCGTCGCGGTGGAGCTGCTCCCAGGATACGGGGTAGTAGTGCCGCACCGTCTCGCTCATGCTCCGTCCCCGGCTTGCGCGTCGGCCGGGAAGTGGTCGAGGCTGCCGCCACTTGTCAAGCGAGGTGCCGGGCCTAACCTCGGCAGCCGTGCCACGGAGGGCCAGGGCGATGGAAGAACCGGAGGTCAGGGTCAAGCCGCCGACGGGGATCGGGCGCGACCTCTACCAGCTGTCGGTGGCCGAGCTCGAGCACTTCATCACCGAGCTCGAGGCCGAGATCGCGCGGGTGCGGGTCGAGATCCAGCGCAAGCGCGACGTGCGCGGCGCCGCCGAGGCGCTGTTCCGCCGCCCGCCCGGTGCGGACGACCCCGCCTGATGCGCTTCTGCCCGAGCTGCGGCACCGAGGTCGAGCGCAAGGTCCCGGCGGGCGACGACCGCCTGCGCCATGTCTGCCCGGGCTGCGGTGAGGTCCACTACCACAACCCCAAGATCGTGGTCGGCAGCGTCTGCACCCTGGGCGACCGGCTCTTGCTGTGCCGGCGCGCGATCGAGCCCAGGCGCGGCTTCTGGACCATCCCGGCGGGCTATCTCGAGCTCGGCGAGAGTGCGGAGGCCGGCGCCCTGCGCGAGGCCTGGGAGGAGGCGCGGGCGCGGATCGCGCTCGAGGGCCTGATGGCGGTCTACAGCGTCGAGCGCATCGGCCAGGTGCAGCTGCTCTACCGGGCGCGGCTGCTCGACGCGGCGGTGGCGGCGGGTCCGGAGAGCCTGGAGGTGCGGCTGCTGGGCTGGGCGGAGATCCCCTGGGCGGACCTCGCCTTCCCGACCGTGCGCTGGATCCTCGAGCATGCCGGCGCCCTGCGCGGCCAGGAGGGCCCCCTGGTCACGGTGGGCAATCCCGGCGACCGCCAGCCCGAGGCGGTGCCGGGCGAGGCGGGGCTGTGATCGTTGACAGATCGCCGGATTCTGTTATCGACCCGCGCATGTTCGAGCAGGCGATCCTGAGCATGTCGCGACGACGACGCCGACCTTCCGGTCTGCGCGTCACCCGTCCGGCTGCCTGAGTTCCAGGCCGTTCCGGTCCGCGGGTGAACCTCTCACCCGCTCCCCGCTGGAACGACCATGCTGGCAATCTCCCATGAAGGCCCCGACGACGGCCCGTTGATCGAGGCCCTGCTCGACCGGGCCTTCGGTCCCGACCGGCTGAACAAGACCTCCTACCGCTACCGCGACGGCATCCCGCCGCTGGCCGGCTTGAGCCTGGTGGCACGCGAGCGCGGCGTGCTGGTGGGCTCGATCCGCTACTGGCCGATCCGGCTCGGCGTCCAGCCGGCACTGCTCCTGGGCCCGCTGGCGATCGACCCGGCGCGGCAGGGCCAGGGAATCGGCCGCGCCCTGACCCGGGCCAGCCTCGATCTGGCCGAGGCGGCCGGCTGGCGCCTCGTGTTCCTGGTGGGCGATCCCGGCTACTATGTCCGGTACGGCTTCGCGGTGGTGCCGGACAACGTCGTCATGCCCGACGAGAGTCCCGCCCGGCTGCAGTTCCGGACGCTCGCCGGAACGGCACTGCCCGGCGAGGGTGGCGTGCTGCTACGTGCGGGCGGCGAGCCAGCCGAGCAGGGGGCCGCGCAGCTCCGGCATCCCCTTGTAGCCGGCCATGCCCGGCTCCATCTCGCCGATCCGTGCGGCCATGGCGCCGGCGACGGCGGGGTCGGCGGCGATCTCGTCCAGGCGCCGGAGCAGGGTGCGGATGGTGAAGACGATGGCCCGGGTCCGCGGCAGGCGGCGCAGGGTCTGGCGCTCGACGCGCAGCCACAGCTTCTCCCCGGCGTTCTCGGCCGTGAGGTCGGGCACGGGCACGCGTGGCTGCGGGTGGAATAGCACGGGCGATTCGACCACCGACCAGTTCGCGCGCCACACCGGCCGCTCCACGGTCAGGTTGGCGAAGAACCGGTCGGCCGGGCCGCCCAGCCGATCGTTGAAGCCCGGGACGGGGGCATGGATCTCCGCCAGCGGCCGGCCCAGCTTCTCGGCCAGGCGCCAGTGGGCGGGCGCGCACAGGAGTGCTGCGGTCAGGGCGTAGGCGCCGCCGGGGCCGGCCTGCATCACGCAGAAATCCTCCTGCGCCAGACCGGCCAACCGGGCCATGGATTCGTCGCCGCTGGGATCCAGCCCCCGATACGTCTCGACCAGGGCCACCAGCTCGGCCGCGGCCGGTGCGGCCTCGGGCAGCATCGCCAGCACCTCGCCCGGGCGCTCGGCGAGCAGTGCCTGGCGCTGGGCGGTCTCGGCGGCGAAGGCGTCGTCGCGCCACAGCCAGTCGGCCGGGTCGAGTGCGTTCAGGCCCATGGCGAGCTTCCAGGGGCCGTCGAGGAACACGAGCGGGAGCTGCATGGCCCGGATTGAGGCGGGCCGGGCGCCGGCCGTCAAGGCTCGGCCGTTGCGCGGACCGGCCGCTTTGGTCCTAGAAGCTGGCCTCGTCGGGGCGTAGCTCAGCCTGGTAGAGCGCCAGCTTTGGGAGCTGGATGTCGCGAGTTCGAATCCCGCCGCCCCGACCAATCCACCAATGCGTGCATTTCGCGGCCGAGCTGTGGCCGTCATCCCCGACATTTCCCTTGAGCCTCGGCGCCCGGCGCTGCCTCATGCGGCATTGCCCCGCCCGCCGCGCGTGCACGTGTCGGGCTTGCCCAACGAGCTCGCCTGGCGAGCCTGCACGGGAAGATTGCGATGACCGAAGAGCAACCGACGGTAGAATACGATCTGGCCCAGGAGAGCAGCGCCCACCGGTTCGCCTGGATCGCGGCCGCACTGGCCGTGATGCTGGCCGTGGGTGCTGGGGTCTGGGGCTGGACCGCCCAGAACCGGGTCGGCGGGGCCGAGGACGCACTGGCGAGCGCCCTGGGCGAGCGCGAGCAGGCGGTCGCCGAGGCGCGGCAGTGGCGGACCCTGCTCGACCAGGCCGAGAGCGCGGCCCAGGCGACCGATGCCAAGGTCGCCGAGCTCGAGCAGCGGGTCCAGTCCCTGGACGAGCTGCTGCAGACCGCCAACATGGAGGTCTCGCGGCTGGAATCCGAGCTTGCCGCGCGCACGCCGGAGGAAGCGAGCGGCGCAGTGGCGTCGGAGCCGCTGGCGGCGATCGGCGTCGCGGAAGTTCCGGCCGCCGGCAGCCTGGGCACGGTCGCACCCGCTGCGGTGGAGCCGGCGGCGGCACCCCCGGCCGAGCCGGCACCGGCGGAGGTCGCGGCCGTGGCGCCGGCGCCCGGTCCGGCTCCGGCCAAGCTCGCGATCGTCTTCGACGTCAACAGCAGCTACCTGCCGGCGAGCCTGGACGGCAGGCTGCGCGACCTGGCTGCCGGGCTCGATCCCGGCCACAGCTACCGGGTCGAGCTGGTCGGCAGCGTCGGCCATCCCGACGTCGAGGGCCAGCCCGCCGAGGAGGCCCTGCGCTACAATCGCTGGATGGCCGAGCGGCGGATGACCCGCGTCGCCGAGTATCTGCAGAAGAACACCAAGGCCGACAAGCTGAGCTTCCGCCAGGACTTCGCGCTCAACGACCCGTCGCGCCGGGTGCTGGTCGAGGTCCTGCCGGTCCAGGAGTAGCTCAGGCCGGCGGCACCGGCCGCGGGCGGCGCTGCGCGTCGATGGCGACGAAGGTGAACACGGCCTCGGTGACCTGGATGCTCTCGTCGCCGTCGCGCGGCCGGCGCCAGGCCGACACCTTGAGCTTGATCGAGGTGCGGCCGACGCTCTGCTCCGCGGCGTAGACGGTCACCTCGTCGCCGACATGGACCGGCTTGAGGAAGGTGAAGCCGTCCACGGCGATGGTGGCACAGCGGCCGCGGGCGCGCCGCGCGGCGGCGTTGCCGGCGGCCAGGTCCATCTGGGCCATCAGCCAGCCGCCGAAGATGTCGCCAGCCGGGTTGGTGTCCGCCGGCATCGCGATGGTGCGGATCGCCGGTTCGCCCTCGGGCCGCTGCATGCCTGTTCCCCCTAGACGATGAACCGCACCTGCGAAGCGGGCGTGCGGGTGTCCATGTTGCGGCCGCGGTTGAGGTGGTCCTCGATCTCGGCCGCCGAGCCCGCCATGCGCGCCAGGAGGAAGATCGTGAACGCCGCGTTCTCCAGCTCGGCGTCGCCGATCTCGCCGGCGCGGTAGGGGTCCCAGAGCAGCCGCAGGAGCCACGCCGCGATCACGCCGTCGACGTTGACGCAGAACACGTTGTTGGTCACCCCCTGATCGAACAGCGCCTGCGCCACCTCCTTGTAGAACGCATGGAACGGGTTGCGCTCGCCGCGCTCGACCATCAGCCCGGCGACGAACGCCTCGCGCGGGTCGGTGTTGACGGGCTTGCCGCGGAACACGGGATGGTTGATGCCGGGAATGGCGCGTGCACCATCGCCGGCCGTCTCGCGGCGCTGCGCCTTCTCGCGCTTGTAGGCTTGCGCGAACGCGGTCGCCATCGCGCGCAGATCGGCCCGGTCGGGGTCCTGGTCGCGGAACTGCTCGAGCAGGAACTGGATGCCCTCGAAGCCATTGCCGCCGTGGCTGAACCCGGTGTGGGTCAGCATGCCGACCATGGCCTTGTTGAGCTGCACCCGCTCGGGCGTTTCCGGGCCGTCGGCGGACACCGCACCCTTGGCGCCCTGGGCCGAGATGGTGCCCGGCCCGTTGGAGAGCAGAAGCCCCAGCAGGACCTGGTAGGGCACCAGTTCGCCGGCCCCGGGGCGGCGGCCGGTCAGCGCCAGGCCCGCGAGCTCGGTGGCGGTCCAGGCGCGTAGCAGCTCCTCCTCGGGCACGCCGCAGAACCGGCCGCGCTCGTGGCGGGCGCCGGGCACGGCGGCACCGATCAGCGCACCGTAAAGGGCGAAGTGCCAGGGCAGGTTCACGGCCGTGCGGCGGCTGATGCGCTTGCGCTGCAAGGGACCCCAGGCCAGCGTCAGGGCGATGGCGGCCAGGACGGCGTCGGCGGTCACGAGCTCGCCCTGGCCCCTCAGGTAGCGCACGAACACCGACCGCGCACCGCGCGCCTCGAGGGCGGCGAGGAGGGCTGCGGCCCTGGGGTCGGCGGCGGTGCCGAGCAGGGACGGCGCCGGCTCGATGTCCTGGGGCAGTGCTGCGACGTCGCCGGCATCGTGGACCTTGCCCAGGAACAGCTCGAGCAGGGTCTCCATCGCCGCCTGGACGCCCGCGACGCGGCGCGGGCCCATGATGCTGGCGGCGGCGGCCAGGACCGAGTTGGGCGCGTTGCCAGCCTCGCGCGCCGCGTCGGCCGCCGCCAGCATGGGATCGCCGTACAGGTTGACGTGGGCCGCGATCGCGACGTTGGCCAGCGCGTTGTCGTTGGGGCCGTTCCGCTCGCGCAGGACGGCGAGGCACAGGTTGGATTCGAACGGCTCGCGGGCCGCTTCCAGCATCGAGGTGCCGTGGAGGCTGGTGACCTGCGTCGCCGGGTCCATGACCGTGGCACCCGACATGTCCTTCATCGGCTGGCGGATGAAGATCGCACCCACCTGCCGGCGCGTCTCGCGGATCTGGGCATCGTAGGGCGGCGGCGCGTCGACCACCGGCAGGTCGAGCTCGGCCGGCAGCACGAGCCCCTGGTTGTTGCCCATCCACGCCTTGAGCGAGAGGTCGCCCTTGGGTGCGAAATCGGGCTCGATGCCGTTGAGTGCCATCACCCGCGTCAGCGCCAGGGGAATGTGGGCGATGTTGGTGACGATGGCACCCTTGGCGGAGCAGATCGGGTCGCGGGGCGTGAAGATCCCGTCGACGCCGAACATCTCCATGAACCAGCCTTCCTTGGCCGCGGCGTCGTCGCCGGAGCCGGCCATCGCACCGGCATGGCCGACCGCCCGGGTGAGCTTGGCCTTCCAGCGGCCGACGACGCAGGCGACGATGGGCTTCTTCGAATTCCAGGCCGAGCTCGTAGTACCCGCCGGGCTCCGCGTACATGACCGCGGCCTTGCTGCGCTCGTCGTTGCCCAGGGCGTGGATGAACTCGGGTGCTGCGAAGTGGATGTAGACGTCCTTGCCGCTGGAGATCGAGGTCGTGGTGCCCCACCCGGCAGTCGCCAGGTAGTTGGCGATGGTGGTGGTGAAGTTGCCGGAGTTGGAGAAGATCGCCACCGAGCCCTTGAGCAGGGTCTCGCCCGGATTGTCGCCGCCCAGGGCCCCGCCGATGCGGACCCGGTTCCAGGCATCGGCGACGCCCAGACCGTTGGCCCCGAAGATGTCGATGCCGTAGGTCTGGCCCATCGCACGGATCTCGCGCGCGTCGTGGACCGAGACCTTCTCGGTGACGATGATGATCTTCTCGAGCTCGGAATTGACCCGCACCAGCTCGGCCACGCCGTCGCGCACGGCGGTGGGCGGCAGATAGACCACGCCGGTGTTGAAGCGGTGGCCGGCATTGAGGCCCTCGCGCACCGAGTTGAACACCGGCACGTCGCCGATCGGTGTGCGCAGCTTCTGGCCGCCGCGGCCGGGCGAGGTGCCGAACACGACGTTGCCGCCGGAGAAGACGTGGCTCACCGGCGTGACGTCGCTGCTCTCGCCGCCCAGGATGTTGAGCACGCAGACCCGGTCCTCGCGGGTCGCGACCTTGGCCAGCGAATCGATGCCGACGAAGTATTTGAAGCCCGGAACGCCTTGCTTGTACATAACTGCTATCCCCGATCAGGCGTGTTGGTTCAGGCGGCCTTGCGCATGCCGAGACGCTGCGCCACCTGCTCGCGCCCGCCGGACTTCATCCAGCGGTCGGCGGCCTGGGCGTAGTTGACGACCTCGCTGATCGCCGAATCGAAGCCGAAGAAGCGGTAGGGCAGGCCCAGGGCCTCGACGGTGTCCTGCAGGGCACCCATGCCGCGGATCAGGTTCGGCCCGCCGCGACCCACCACGACGTAGAGCGGCGTCGGCCCGTGCGTGCTGAAATGCTCGCGCAACGCGTCGCCCATGGCGCGGAAGGTGGTGAAGATGTCGGTGTTGTTCGACTTGCCGCCGATGATGAACAGGACGTTGGACTGCTTGAGCCAATGCTTGAAGCAGATCCGCGCCACCTCCTTCATCTTCTCGTAGGGCGGGTTGCCGCCGAAGTCCGAGGAGATGATCGCGTCGTCGCCCAGGACCTCGGTCACCAGCGAGTTGGCGCCGCCGCCGAAGGTCGGTGCGAGGATCGTGCCGTGCTGGTTGATGACGTAGACGTCGCTCTGGCCCTGATGGGTGCGCAGCTGGTTGATCTCGGTCTCGAAATCCGACTGATCGGCGGCGAACAGGTGGTCGGGCAGGCCCAACCGCTCCCCACGCGCGTCGTCGCGGTCGAAGCCGCACTTGAAGTCGCAGGCCACCGGCGTCAGCCGGCCGCGCGCGTCGGGTCGCATCCGGATCGGGTTGAGCTCGAGCGTGGTCATGCCGAAGTCGTGGACCAGCTCCCACAAGCGCGGCAGGTGCTGGACCAGGGGCGAGATGATCGGCCCGGGTGCGCCGATGTCGGCCAGCGCGTTGGCGATGACGAACGCCTTGAGGCCGGTCAGCGCCTCGAACGGGACGTTGGCGATCTGGTCCTTGCCCAGTTCCTCGATGTCGACGCCGCCATGGTGGGTGATGGTGATGGTGGGTGCCCGGTACCGGGTCGAATCGGCGATGGCGAAATAGACCTCGTGGTCCGCCGGGACGGCCGCCTCGAAGGTGACGCCCTGCGCCTTGGCGGTGACGTTGCCGTGGGTGTGCTGGACGAAGTAGAGCCGCTCCCGCTCGGCCAGGGCGGTCTTCAGGTCCCTGGCCTTGCCCACGAGGCCGGCCTTGCCCTTCTTGCCGATCGCACCCTTGAAGATCGGCTTGACGAACAGCATGCCGTGCCGGTCGAGCATGGCCTTGATCTCGGCCTCGGTGGCGTCCGGCCCCAGCACGTCCGGCACGGGAAAGTTGACGAAGCGCAGAAGCTTGGCGCCGTAGAGCAGTCCACTGAGCTGCATGATGTCGCCTCCCTATCGGTCGAACAGTTGGCCGGCAGCGGCGCTGGCGCGCGCGCCAGCGAGATGGGCCGGCAGCAGCCGGTCGTCCGCGGTCGCCGCGCGCGCCGGCGGCGCGCGCTTGCTCAAGAAACGCTGCAGCGAGCGGCGATGCATGCCCAGCCGGGCGGCGGCCCGGGTCATGTTGCGGTCGCACTGCTCGTAGATCCGCATCACGTGCTCCCAGCAGGTGCGGTGCAGGCCCAGGGGCGTCTGCGGCACCGGCGGCAGCGGGTGGGCCCGGTCGAACAGGGCGTCGATCAACTCGCCCTCGTCCACGGGCTTGGGAACCAGGCCGTCGGCCCCGGCGCGCAGGGCCAGGACGACGGTGGCGAAGCTGTCGGCGTCGGTGACCACCACGATCCGTGCGTGGGGGTGGCGTGCCCGCAGGGACCGGACCAGGTCGAGGCCGTGACGGTCGGGCAGGCGAAGGTCGAGCACGGCATGGTCGAACGCCTGCACCGCCAGGGCCGCCGCGGCCTGGCGCAGGCAGGCGAACGGCGTGACGGCGAACCCGTGGGTGCTCAGCAGGCGCTGGAGGATGGCGCGCTGGCCGAGCGAGGCGTCGACGAGCAGGAGTTCGGCACGCTTGCCCATTTTCTGGTCCCTGCATGGTCAATGACGATGGAACGACGACCGGCACCGTTGGCGGCGCCGGCTACTCCTCCCTAGCCGGCCACCATCGGCTAAGCGGCAGGTGCGGCATAGCACCGCGTGCTGTCAGCAACCTGTCGCGCGTCGCTCATTCCGCGAACGCTTCGTCGCGTTTGGCGCGGACGTTGGGAAGGAGGACGACGACGAGGACGGCGAGGGAGACGGCGAGGAGGGCGAGGCTCAAGGGGCGGGTGAGGAAGACGGTGGCGTCGCCGCGGGAGATGATCATGGCCCGGCGCAGGTTCTCCTCCAGCATCGGCCCGAGGACGAAGCCCAAGAGGAGCGGGGCGGGCTCGAAGTCGAGCTTGATCAGGAGGTAGCCGATCAGGCCGAACAGGGCCATGGCGTAGACGTCGAACGGGTTGCCGTTCACGCTGTACACGCCGATGCAGCAGAACGCGATGATCGCCGGGAACAGGAGGTGGTAGGGGATGGTGAGCATCTTCACCCACATCCCGATCAAGCGGCAGGTTGAGCAGCACCAGCATCAAATTGCCGACCCACATCGAGACGATCAGGCCCCAGAACAGAGCCGGCTCGTCGGTCACCACGTTGGGGCCGGGCGTGATGCCCTGGATGATCAGGGCCCCGATCATCAGGGCCATCACCGGGTTGGACGGGATGCCCAGGGTGAGCATGGGGATGAACGAGGTCTGCGCCCCGGCATTGTTGGCGGCCTCGGGTGCGGCCACGCCCTCGATGGCACCCTTGCCGAACTGGGCCCGGTTGGGCGAGATCCGCTTTTCCATGGTGTAGGCGGCAAAGGAGGCCAGCATCGCCCCGCCGCCGGGCAGGATGCCCAGGAGCGAGCCCAGGCCGGTGCCGCGCAGGACCGGGCCGGCGATGCGCGCGAGGTCGGCGCGCGACGGGATCAGCCCGCTGACGCTTTTCACCATCACGCTGCGCGTGCTCTCGTGCTCGAGATTGCGGATGATCTCGCCCAGGCCGAACACGCCCATCGACAGGGCCACGAAGTTGAGCCCGTCGGCGAGCTCGGGCAGATCGAAGGTGAAGCGCGGCGTGCCGGTCTCGACGTCGGTCCCGACCAGGCCCAGAAGCAGGCCCAGCACCACCATGGTGAAGGCCTTGAGCAGCGAGCCCGTGGCCAGGGCCACCGAGGTCACCAGGCCCAGGACCATGAGCGAGAAATACTCGGCCGGGCCGAACTGCAGCGCCACGTCGGCGAGCGGCGGGGCGAACAGGGCCACGATGAAGGTGGCGACCGAGCCGGCGAAGAACGAGCCCAGGGCGGCCGTGGCCAGGGCCTGCCCGGCGCGGCCCTGCTTGGCCATCTGGTAGCCGTCGATCGCGGTCACCACCGAGGAGCTCTCGCCCGGCAGGTTGATCAGGATCGCGGTGGTCGAGCCGCCATACTGGGCACCGTAGTAGATCCCGGCCAGCATGATCAGCGCCGAGACCGGCGGCAGCGAGAAGGTCAGCGGCAGGAGCATGGCGATGGTGGCGATCGGCCCCAGCCCGGGCAGCACCCCCACCGCCGTGCCGAGCAGCACGCCGACGAAGCAGTAGAGCAGGTTCCACGGCGACAACGCCGTCTCGAAGCCCAGCCCCAGATTGGCCAGCAGTTCCATGGCCGTCCTCCTACTGCGCCGGTGCCGGGGCGGGCGTGGTCCACCAGCCGTCGAAGTCCAGCAGCGTGCTGACCACGGGCAGCGGTCCCAGCAGCGGCAAGGGCAGGCCCAGGGCCTTGATGAACAGGAGCGAGCAGAAGGTGGCGATGCCGACCGCCAGCAGTACCGAGGCCTTCAGGCTCGCATAGCGGCTGGCCCAGGCGGTCGCGAGCACCACCACGATCAGGATCGGCAGGAGGCCAAGTGCCCGCAGGCACAAGCCGAAGAGCACCACCGGCATCACCACCAGCGCCATGCCCAGCCACGGCACCGTCCCGATGGCGTCCTCCTGGCCGGGCCTGCGCCAGGCGATGACCGCCAGGGTGAGGCCGAGCAGGATCATGAGAATCGACAGGATGGTCGGGAAGTAGCCCGGGCCCATCCGGAACGAGGTCCCCATCTCGAGCTCGCGCCCGAACAGCAGGAACCCCGCTCCGATCGCCATCACCAGCACGCCGCCGATGACGTCGCGCGGCTTTTCCATCGTCGACATGACGCCCGCCTCCCCCTGACCGCTTCTTCTTCTAGGGCGCGTGCAAATCAGTCCGTGGTCAAGCCGGTCGTGGCGATCAGCTCGGCCCAGCGCTGGGATTCACTCTGCATGAAGGCGCCGAACTCCTCGGGCGTGCTGCCGATGACGACCGCACCCTCGATGTCGAGGCTCTTTTGGACGTCGGGGCTCTGGGTCGCCGCCACGGTGGCGTCGCGCAGCTTGGTGACGACCTCCGGCGGCGTCCCCTTGGGCACGGCAAAGCCGTACCAGCCTGCGGTCTGGTAGTCGGGATAGCCGCTCTCGGCGATGGTCGGGACCTCGGGCAGCCGCTTGGCGCGTTCCGGCGTCGTGACCGCGAGCGGCGTGGCCTTGCCGCTGTCCAGGAAGCCCACGATCGAGGGCAGGGTGGTGATCATGAAGTCGAGCCGGCCGCCAACCAGGTCGGTGATCGCGGGGCCGGCACCCTTGTAGGGCACGTGCACCATGTCCAGACCGGCCGAGTTGGCGAGCAGCAAGGTGGCCAGATGGCTGGCCGAGCCGTTGCCCGCCGAGCCGTAGGTCAGCCCGCCGGGATTGGCCTTGGCTTCTTCGACGATCGCCTGGAAGCTCTTGAACCGTGAATCCTGCGGCACCACGACGACCAGGGGCGCCTTGGCGATCAGGGTGACCGGATCGAACGCCGCCAGGGGGTCGATCTTCACGTTCTTGAACAGATGCGGGTTCACCGTCATGGGCCCGGGATTGGCCATGAGCACGGTGTAGCCGTCCGGGGCGGCCTTGGCGGCCTGGGCGGTGGCGACGTTGCCGCCGGCGGTGCCGTTGTTCTCCACCACCACCTGCTGGCCGACCTGGTCGGTCACGCCTTGCGCGATCACGCGGGCGACGGCATCGGTGCCGCCGCCGGCGGCGTAGGGCACGACCAGCGTGATCGGCCGGTCGGGGAACGTGTCGGCCATGGCGGTGAACGGGGCCAGCCCGACGGCGACGGCGCCGAGGGCGGTGGCGAGCAGCAGGCGCTTGCTGAACATCACGAGTCTCCCTGATGGGGTAGAGGTGGTGGGTCGGGGACGAACACCGAACCCGCGAACAGGCGGCGGGCGGTGCGGATGAGCGAGGCGCGCAGGACGGGGATCTCCGCTCCTGCCGGCGCCAGCTCGAGCTCGATCGGGATGCGGCCCGCCGGATGCTCCAGGACGATGGCCGCGGTCGGCCCAGATGGAGCCGGGCCGGCCAGCTCCTGGGCGAGGCTGCCCTCCAGCACGCAGGCGGTGGCGAGGCCGACCGCACCGGTGGCGGCGACCGAGCGGTGGCAGGCGCGCGGCGTGAAGTAGCGCACGGCGATGGTGCCGCCCGCCTGCGCGGGCGCCAGCAGGACCGGCTTGGGGATGACGCTGTGCGTCACGTCGCCCAGGCCCATCAGGGCACCGGCCGCGCGGCGGATGGCCTCGAGGCGGGCGAGCAGCGCCGTGTCGGCATCGAGCTCGGCGGGGCTCTCGTGGCCCGACTTGCCCAGATCCGCGGCGCGCAGCAGCACCATGGGCATGGCCATGTCGATGCAGGTCGCCTCGATCCCCTCGATCCGATCGCGGACCCGGCCCGTGGGCAGGAGCCGGCCGGTCTTCGCCCCGGCGGCATCCAGGAAGCTCAGGCGGATCGGGGCGGCGGTGCCGGGCACGCCGTCGATGGCGGCGTCGCCCTCGTAGGCGACCTTGCCGTTCGGCGTCTGGACGATCGCTTCGATCAGCTTTCTGGTGTTGACGTTGTGGATGCGGACCCGGGTCTCGGGGCCCGTCGCCGCCACCAGCCCGGCCTCGATCGCGAACGGGCCGACCCCGGCCAGCATGTTGCCGCAATTGGGTGCGGTATCGATCCGGCCGTCGCGCACCCCGGCCTGGGCGAACAGATAGTCGATGTCCGCGCCGGCTTGGGCGGACCGGCCGACGATGGCGATCTTGGAGGTCTGGGGATGGCCGCCGCCGAGCCCGTCGATCTGCAGCTCGTGGCCGCAGCCCATGATATGGGAAAGTACCCAGTCGCGCTGGGTAGTATCTGCTGGCAGATTGTCAGCGCGCAGAAAAGGTCCACGCGAAGTTCCGCCGCGCATCAGCACGCAGGGTATTTCCAACATGTCTGGCTTCTGGCTGCGAGAGCCACTCCGGTCTGGTCGTTCGGCCTCCTGAACTGCGGTCGAACTTGACCGACGCGTTGTCTTGTGTAAAATGCAATGATCTGAATGAACGATGCGTGGCGTGCATGAAAACCGACCTGGACGATCTGCGCGGCTTCGTGGCGGTGGCCGAGCTCGGCAGCTTTCACGCCGCCGCCGAGGCGCTGCACCTGTCGCAGCCCGCGCTGACCCGGCGCATCCAGAAGCTGGAGGCGACCCTGGGCGTGCAGCTGATCGACCGCGACACGCGCCAGCTGCGGCTGAGCTCGGTCGGGCGCGACTTCTTCTTCAAGGCCAAGCGGGTGCTGGACGACCTGGACGCCGCGGTCCTGGGCATCCGCGAGCTGGGCGACCGGGCATCGGGCGAGGTGACGGTCGCCGCCGTGCCGACGGCGACCTACTACTTCCTGCCCAAGGTGATCGAGGCGTTCAACGCGCAGTATCCGCGTATCCGCATCCGCATTCTCGACCTTTCCGCCAACGACGTGCTCGAGGCGGTCAAGCGGGGGCAGGCGGAGTTCGGCATCAACCTTCTGGGTGCGCAGGAGGCCGATCTCGACTTCGAGCCGCTGCTACGCGACCCGTTTCTCTTCGTCTGTCGCAACGATCACGCGCTGGCCGGCCTCGAGAAGGTGCGCTGGGCCGACATCGCGCCCTATCGCTTCATCACGGTGGGGCGGCTGAGCGGCAACCGGATCATCATGGATGCGGCCCTGGCCGACCTGAAGGTGCGGCCGCGCTGGTTCTACGAGGTGCAGCATCTGAGCACCTCGCTCGGCCTCGTCGAGGCCGGGCTCGGGGTGGCGGCGGTGCCCCGGCTCGCCGCACCGACCGGGCATCACCCGGTCCTGGTGGTGCGGCCGCTGGTCGAGCCGGTCGTGACCCGCATCATGGGCATCATCCGGCGCCACGGTGCGAACCTGTCGCCCGCGGCGCAGCAGTTCCACCAGCTGCTCATGGATCGCTGGGGCAACGTCTAGACCGTCCCGCCCGCCCCCAGCCCGTTCCGGACCTCGAGCCACGACGTCCGTCGACGGTCGGTCCCGGCCCGCTCCCCAGCCCGTTCCGGCCATCGAGCCACGACGTCCGTCGACGGCTTCTGCGGGCGTGATCTTCGCGTGAAGAAACCGGGGCAGGTTCGGTCGACAGAAAACAACGAGCGCGCTTGATGGAGCCGGCAGCTTGCCCGACCGCAGCCAATGGCAGTCGCCATCGCCCGGTGCCCTGGATGAGGGAGCCAGTACCTACATCCATATCCTCCGCGAGGCGGGCGGGCAGGAGGTAAAGTCGGTCGTTCGGCGTCACGACCCGGGCGCGATCGCCGTGACGCTCTACAGCTCGCCAGCCTACAGCCTGCAGCTGCCGCCGATGGCCGTTTCGCGAGCTGTCCATCAACCTGACCACGGCCCGCGTGACCGGGGGCGTCGATGGCGAGCGCGCCCGCACCTTCGTGGCAAGGCGGCATTCGCTGTTCTTCACGCCTGCCGGGACCCCCACCCGCTGGCGCAAGCTGTCTGCCAGCCGGCACCTGAACATCTACTTCTGTGCGCCGGTGCTCCTGGACGACAGCGAGGAGGAGCTCGGGCGCCGACTGCAGCAGGGCGGACCGATCTTCAATCTGGCGCTTCCCGGCACGGGCGCGCTCATCACAGGCCTCGCGTCGGAGCTGTCGGGCGGCAATCCGTTCGCGTCCGAGGCGGTCGAGAGCCTCGCGCTGCTGGTCCTGGTGCAGCTCGGCCGCCGGCGGCTCGAGGCGCAGGGCCCGCAACCGATGTGCGTGCAGCGGCTGGCGCAGCTGGACGAGTTCATCGCCGCCAATCTCGCGGAGCGGATCCTCGTCGCCGATCTGGCACGGGTCGCCGGTCTCCCTGCGGGCCAGTTCGCGCAGGTCTTCACGCGCTTTACCGGCCGATCACCGCATCAATACGTCCTGTCGCGGCGCGTCGAGCAGGCGACGGCCATGCTCCGGCATGGCCGGTGCAGCCTTGCCGAGGTGGCGGCCGCCTGCGGGTTCGCCAGCCAGCAGCACATGACCCTGGTGCTCAAGGCCCGCCTGGGGCTGACGCCCGCGGCCGTTCGCGGCGCATCGTCTCCACCCGGACGCGAATGACAAAAACCGTGCGACGACACGGGCCCGCGGCGCGACGTACCTGAAAGACGTTCCGTCTCCTGGGCGGCCAGATGGGTGCTGCGGCGAGGGGCGTGCAGCCTTTGCAAGCCCCCGCCGGCCAGGTCCAGGAGGAAGTCTCGATGTTCAGAAACAGGAGGGCGGTGCGCGGTGCCTGCGTCAGCCTGATCGCGCTCGGTCTGGCGGCCGGCGGGCCGACAGACGCGGCCCGAGCGAACGAGGCGGATGGTGCCAGTGCTGCCCGGGGCAGCATCGGTGCCGGACAGCTGCGGCGGCTGATCGACCAGGAAGTCGGCGGGATCAACAAGCTGAAGGTCCCACCCACCGACGCGGACATCCCGGTTCCACGCCGCGCGGACGGTTCGGTCGACCCGCGGTACGCAACGACCGAGGCCAAGCGCTACCTCGGCAAGATGCTGTTTCACGATCCGGTGCGCTCGGTCCGGATCCGGCCGGAGTTCGGCGGGATCCTGGCCACCAGGCAGTCGGCCTCCTGCGCCAGCTGCCATCTCGGCGAGGCCGCCTCCAAGGCCGGCACGCTCATCAACCTCGCCGTGGGTGCGGAGGGGCGCGGCTACACCGACGCGGACGGGAACTTCATTCCCCGCAGAAGGCCCTTGGCGACGCTGCCGGTCCTGCGACGCAATCCCCGGTTTCCGGGCGACGCGCGCGTCGATGCCCTGCCCACGCTCACCGACGTCTACGAGTTCGCGATCGGCACGCCCGCCCGGGGTCGCAAGGAGCCTGATCCCGGCCGGCTGCTACGCTCGGGCCGGTTCGACGCGCTGGACAGCGTCGCCCGCAACGCGCCCTCGGTCATCGGTGCCGCCTTCAACAACCGCCTGCTGCTGGGCGGGTTCGCGGGCGAGCCGGATTCGTCGCCGGGCGGCCTGAACCCGTTCGGCGACCCGGCGCAGGAGAACCTCACCCTGCTGCTGCTCGACGCGCACCGCATGCTGGAGGACCAGTCGGCGGTCCTGCAGCAGATCCCGGCGTTCGTGAAGCTGTTCGAGGACGCCTTCCCGGAGGAAGCCGCGACGGCGCGCGCGAACAAGGACATGAACGTCCTGATCAACGACGAGACGGTGTTTCGCGCGACCGCGACCTTTCTGCGCACCACGGTCACGCGGAACACGCCGTTCGACCGCTTCCTTGCCGGCGACGACGGCGCGCTGACTGCACAGCACCGGCGGGGTGCGCGGCTGTTCTTCACGCCGGCGACGCAGGGCGGTGCGGGCTGCGTGTCGTGCCATGCCGGCCCCATGCTCAACAAGCAGGTCGAGGATCCGGACGTGGCGGGTGTGGGCGCCTTCGTCGAGGAGAACTTCTTCAACCTCGGCCTGCGCGACCATCCCGTACAGGTCCTGAACCGGATCGTGCGCCGGGACCCGAGCTTCCGCGACGACGGGCGCCGGGAGATCACCTTCCGCGACAGCGACGCGTTCAAGTTCCGTTCGCTCACGCTGCGCCAGCTCAAGGACGGCCGGTTCTTCATGCACAACGGCTCGTTCCGGAGCGTGCGCGAGGTGGTCGAGTACTTCAACGCCGGGGTGGCACAGGACCGCACGGCCGGTGCCGCCCGCACCTTCACCCGTCGCTTCGCCTACCCGCGCGGCGGCTCGGCGCGCGGCCTGGGCCTGAGCCGGGGGCAGGTCAACGATCTCACCGCGTTCCTGGAGGACGGGCTCTACGATCCGGGCTTCGTGACCGACGATCCCGCCTCGCCGACGCCCAAGTTCGCGCCGACCTTCCAGGATCTCGCCTATTCCCAGTACCGGCCGGAACTCGCTGCCCTGGGCGCGAAGGATGGACTGATGCCCAGCGGCCTGCCGGCAGGCAACAACGACGCGCTGTCACGCCGCGACATGGGCCTGGAGTTCCTGGACGTCACGGCGCAGGCCAGCGTGTCCTTGACCGACAGCAACCGCGCGGGTGGACGGCAGCGTGACCGCTACCGCATCGCCAACACCGGCGATTCGGTGATCGACACGCATCTCCTGGTCGTCGTCGAGGGTCTCACGGACGATCGGGTGCGGCTGGTCGACGCTGACGGCGAGACGAGCGCAGGCGAGCCCTACCTGCGCATCTTCCTCGACGACGGGGTGCTGCGCCCCGGCCAGCAGATCGTTCAGACACTGCGGTTCGACCGTCCGTCGCGTGGCGGCAGGCTGCAGTACCGGCTGAAGCTGTTGTCTGGGCAGGGCAGCCCGTGAGACCGACGCGGCACGCCTTCGGGTGAGTTGCGGATCTTGGGCCCATAAGTGGCCAGGGGTTGGACGCCGCGCCGGATCGAGCCGGCGCGGCGTCGCGGTCATGGCGATCGGGGGCCGACGAGGCGGCCCGCCGTCGGTGTGCGCTGTCCTGGAACCCTACCTCTGACCGGCCAGCGCGAGCTCGAGCGAACGGGCCGAAGTCTTGGCGAAGCCGCGGGTGTCCTGGCCCTCGGCGGGGAGGGGGAAGCGGCGCTCCGCCTCCTCCCATGCCAGGCGGACGACGTCGCCGCGCTCGACGCCCATGTCGGCGAGCTGGCGGTCCGAGCGGGCATCGAGCTCGCGCCGGGTGGCGGTGAACTGGTGATACTGCGCCAACGTGGTGGCGATCGTGGTGAGCAGGCGCATGGCCACTCTCCTCAAGCTGAATTGACCCGACATCCGGGCCTGTCGATGAGACTAGAGGTGGTCATCTTGCGCAGGTTTGGTACGCGGCCGGACGCATAGCTGTGTTGCAGTGCAGCACGAGCTGTGATGCGACCTGCAATCGCCTGGTGCTGTTGTGCGCCAGCGAACAACAGCTAGCCAACCGCCATGTCGCCGGATTGGCGCAGGTGCGCGACATGATCGTTCATGCGTGTCGCGGGCTCGCCTTTACAGGAGAAGCCTCACTGTTGGGTCGATCGTGATTGACCACTGGCGGGATGAACCCGCGCCATCGCGTCGAAAATGGTTGTTCAAGAGACGTGCATTTTCTACCGTCGCGATAATCTCGATCATGTTTCGTGCCGCCGGTTGCGGCTGCGCTCAACTCCTGCTATCGGCCAATTCGGCTACAATAACTCCAACGAGCTAGCGGGAAATCAGATATGTCAGAATCCATCACCGGGCAGCTTTCCGGCCCGGCCAACAAACGCGTCAACGTCAGATTGCACGGTTCGCCCCGTCGTACTGGCCACCAGCGCACTTGGCGATGCTTCTGGGCAGCAGTCTGTGCGCGCAGGCGGCACCGCTCACCGAACGGGTAAGTGTCCGGAGCGATGAAGGCCAGGCCAACGGCCTGAGTATCGGCGCCTATGTATCGGCCACAGGGCGGTACATACTGTTCGAGTCCGACGCGACCAATCTCGTGGCGGGCGATACCAACGGCAGGCGCGACGTGTTCCTGCGTGATCGGCAGCTCGGCACCACGACCCAGTCAGCACCAGCAGCACGGGTGGTCAGGGCAATGGCGAGAGCCGTGCCCGGGGCATCTCAGGAGATGGCCGGTTCGTCCTGTTCGACAGTGCGGCGTCGAATCTGATCACGGGCGACACCAACGCCAAAACCGATGTGTTTGTCAAAGATCGGCAGACTGGCGCCACCTCGAGGGTCAACCTGAGTTCAGGCGAAGCGCAGGCCAACAACTCCTGCTACGGTGCCGGAATATCGGCGGACGGCCGTTATGTCCTGTTCGGTGGCAGTGCGAGCAACCTCGTATCGGGCGACACGAATGCCCTGGGTGACGCGTTCCTCCGCGACAGGCAGGCGGGGACGACCAAGCGGGTGAGTGTCGGCGCGGCTGGCGCGCAGGCCAACGGCGAAAGCTCCGCCGTTGCTCTGAGCTCGAACGGGCGCTACGTCATCTTCTATTCTTCGGCCGCCAATCTCGTCGGGGCCGACACCAATGGTGTCATCGACGTGTTCCTGCGGGACCTCAACCTGGCCAAGACCGAGCGTGTTAGCCTGACCAGCACCGATGGCCAAGTCAACGCGCAGGCCTTCGCCAGCGCGCTTTCGGTCTCGGCGGACGGCCGCTTCGTATCGTTCTTCACCGAGGCCAGCAACGTGGTGCCTGGGGACGGCGCCAGCACGCTCGACGTGTTCCTGCGCGACCGGGTCAACGGGACGACCCAGGCGCTCAGCAAATTGCCCAACGGGTCCCCGGGCGGCGCATCGGGCGGAGGCAGTGTCTCATCCAACGGGCAGTTCTACACGTTCTCGTCGGACAGCAAGCTTACCTTCGACGACACCAACAATATCGGTGATGTATTCGTGTTCGCTCGTGTCTCAGGCGCGAACACGCGGGTGAGCGAAAGCACGGCTGGAGTTCCTGGAAACGCTTTCTCGGGCTCGGGTGTTTCCGGCATGTCCAGCGACGGCAAGGTCGTGGCCTTCACATCCAGCGCCACCAACCTGGTGTCGGGTGACACCAATGGCCGTTTGGATGTATTCGTCTACGCACCGGCACCCTGACACGGAAGTCTGAAGGGGGAGGCAACGGCATCGATCCGTCGGTGGCGGATCGATGCCCGCGCTCCGCCGGAGGTGGGCGCGTGCGCATGGACAGTGGGCGTACTCAGCACCCGCGGTAGCGTCGCGGCGCTGCTGACCGTTCGCCCAGGGTCGCCCGGAAAGGACCACCGGCGCTGCGCCGGGCACGGGAATCCGTTACTCGTCCTGCACGGGCCACGCTCGGCCCTGTCCTGCAAAAGCGGGTGAGTCAGCAACGGCTCGCCGGCGATCCAGCTGGCAAGTCCTCACCGTGGTGACCTCAATTGGGAAGCGCTCCAGCTCCTGTAGCTGGAGGGCGCTGTCGATGATGGGGTCCGCGCCGCCCGCGCCATCGCCGGGGTCAGGCTGGTGAGCGATGCGAGCAGGCGGCGGTTCCGGCGTGTCCGTGCTTGGTACGGCGTCAGTTGCCCCGCTCGGCCGCGAGGCGCTGGCGGCGGCGGAGCAGGATCGGGGTGATCACCAGGAGCACCGCGATGGTGAGCAGTGCCAGCGAGATCGGGTGGGTGAAGAAGACCGAGACGTCGCCCTGGCTGATCGACAGCGCCCGACGGAACTGCTGCTCGGCCAGGGGCCCCAGGATCAGGCCGACGACGCAGGGTGCGACCGGCACGTCGAGCACCCGCATGCCGAAGCCCAGGAGCCCGATGACCCACAGGATCACGAGGTCGACCACGTTGTTGTTGAGCGTGTAGGCGCCCATCGTCGCGAACACGAGGATGCCGGCATAGAGCCAGGGCCGCGGGATCTTGCAGCAGCTTCACCCAGATCGGCGGCCATGCGGCAGGTTGAGCACCAGCAGCAGCACGTTGCCGATGTAGAGGCTGGCGATCATGCCCCAGACCAGGTCCGGGTTGTTCTCGAACAGCAGCGGGCCGGGCTGCAGGCCGTACTGCTGGAACGCGGCCAGCATGATGGCGGCGGTGGCCGAGGTCGGCAGGCCGAGCGACAGCAGCGGCGCCAGCATGCCGGCGGCGGCGGCGTTGTTGGCGGCCTCGGGCCCGGCCACGGCCTCGATGGCACCCTTGCCGAACTCCTCGGGGTTCTTGGACAGCCGCTTCTCGGTCAGGTAGGACAGGAAGGTCGGGATCTCGCTGCCGCCCGCCGGCAGCGCGCCGATCGGAAAGCCCAAGGCGGTGCCGCGCAGCCAGGGCTTCCAGGAGCGCGCCCAGTCCTCGGCGCTCATCCACATCGAGCCCTTGATGGCGTAGATCTCCTCCGTCTCGAACTTGTAGCGCGAGGCCACGTAGAGGGTCTCGCCGATCGCGAACAGGCCCACCGCCACGACGACGGTGTCGATACCGTCGAGCAGTTCCGGAACGCCCATGGTGAACCGGGCCTGGCCGGTCTGCAGGTCGATGCCGACCAGGCCCAGCGCCAGGCCGAAGAACAGGCTGGCGAGCCCGCGCGGCAGGCTGTCGCCGAGCACGGCCGTGACCGTGATCAGGGCCAGCACCATCAGCGCGAAGTACTCGGCCGGGCCGAACAGCAGCGCGAGCTTGACCATCAGCGGCGCCACGAAGGTCGAGGCCGAGCGTGGCGATGGTGCCGGCGACGAACGAGCCGATCGCGGCGGTGGCCAGCGCCTGGGCGCCGCGGCCCTTCCGGGCCATCATGTTGCCGTCGATCGCGGTGACGATCGAGCCCGATCTCGCCCGGCGTGTTGAGCAGGATCGAGGTGGTCGAGCCGCCATACATGGCGCCGTAGTAGATGCCGGCGAACATGATGAAGGCGGCGGTCGGCTCGAGATTGTAGGTGACCGGCAGCAGCAGCGCCACGGTCAGCGCCGGTCCGATGCCCGGGCAGCACGCCGATGGCCGTGCCGACGGTCACGCCGAGCGGCGCCAGAACAGCATGTTCCAGGGGGTGAGCGCGACGGCGAAGCCGTTGCCGAGAGCGGCGAGGGTTTCCATGCTCGGCGACCTCCTAGGCGTGCTTCGTCGGTCGCTGGCGGCCAGCATCTGCTCGATGACGGTGCCGACGGGCAGGTCCAGGCCGAAGACCGTAGTTGAAGCACACGAAAGCGAAGCCGCTCAGGGCGAGGCCGAGTGCCGCGTCGATCAGCAGCCGGCGGCTGCCGAAGGCGAGCGTGGTGGCGACGAACAGGACGGTGGTGGCGATCATCCAGCCCAGCCTCTCGAGCAGCAGGATCTGCAGCGACCAGCCCGCCCGCGACCAGCGCCACCGCGCGCCAGTCGAGCTCGAACCCGCCCTCGTGCGCGATGTGGCCGAACAAGCGCCTCGCGCAGCAGAGGCCGACCCCACCACGAGCAGTCCCGTCGCCACCAGGAACGGGAACAGGCGCGGCCCGACCGCGGCCTGGGCCGGTCGCGACCGTCATCTGCGCGGTCTCGATCGCGATGAACAGGCCCAGCGCCAGCACGCCGCCGCCCAGGATCGTCTCGCCGACCCTGAGGCTGCTGCCGGTCGTCATCGTCGCTCTCCCCGTCGTCCGCATGGGCCGGTCAGCCGCGGCCGCGGCTGACCGGCCAGTCTCACTGCACTAGGCCGACGTCCTTGAGGATGCCCTCGATACGGACGCGCTCAGGGCCCAGGAAGCCCGCGAACTCCTCGGCGGGCTGGTACATGTCGACCCAGCCGCGCTCCTTGAGCAGCGCCTGCCAGCCATCGCTCTTGACCATCTCGCCCAGGGCCGCGTCGAGCGCCTTCTTCTCGGCCGGCCTTCATCTTGGCCGGCGCCATCAGGCCACGCCAGTTGACCAGCGTCGACGTCGACACCCTGCTCCTTGAAGGTCGGGATGTCGACGCCGGGCAGCCGCTCGGGCGAGGAGATGCCGAGCGCGCGCAGCTTGCCGGCCTCGATCTGCTGCGCCATCTCGTTGAGGCCGCCGGTCGCCACGGTGAGATGGCCGCCCATGACCTGGGCCAGCATCTCGCCGCCGGCGCCGGCGACGATGTAGTTCATCTTGGCGACGTCGCCGCCCGCCGCCTTGACGATCAGGGCGCACAGGATGTGGTCGGGGGAGCCCGAGCGCGAAGCCGCCCCAGCTCACCGAGCCCGGGTCGGCCTTGAACTTGGCGAGCAGGTCGTCGAGCGTCTTGATCGGCGAGTCGGCCGCCACCACCAGCGGCTGGTACTCGCCGGTCAGCCGCGCCATCGGCGCCACCTGGTCGAGCGTGACCGGCGACTTGTTGATCGCGATCGCGCCGATCATGCCGAGGCCGATCACGAGCAGGCTGGGGTTGCGCGAGCCCTTGGTGACGAACTGCGCGAGACCGATGGTGCCGCCGGCGCCCGGGACGTTCTGGACCTGCACGCCGGACGCCAGCTTGTCCGCCTCGCAGCATCTGCTGCGTGGCCCGGGCCAGCTGATCGTAGCCGCCGCCGGGACCGGCCGGGGCGATGATCTCGAGACCCTCGATCTCAGCCCAGGCCGGGCCGGCGGGCGCCGCGGCCACCGCGGTCGCAAGCGCCGTCGCGAGCAGCAGGCGTCGCGAGAGGCGTAGTCGCCGACGGCATGCGACGATCGCGCGCATGGGCTTGCTCCTGCGTTCGGCGAATGGCGACAGAGCGAGGCACCCGCCGTGGCGGGTGCCTCGTCGCGACAGGCCGCTACTGCACCAGTCCGATGTCCTTGAGCGTGGTCGTCGACCTTGGCCTCGATCCTCGGCCAGGAACGCCGCGAACTCGTCGGCCGGCTGGTAGAGGTTCAGCCAGCCGCGCGTCTTCAGGGTTTCCTGCCAGGCCGGGCTCTCGACCATCTTGGCGATCGCGTCGGACAGCGCTGCCTTGTCGGCGTCGCGGATCTGTGGCGGTGCGAACACGCCGCGCCAGTTGACGAGCGAGACGTCGATGCCCTGCTCCTTGAGGGTCGGCACGTCGACGCCGGGCAGGCGCTCGTCGGACGAGATCGCGATCCCGCGCAGCTTGCCGGCGGCGATCTGCGGCGCGAACTCCTCGTAGCCGCTGATGCCGGCGGTGACATGGCCGCCCAGGATCGCCGACAGCGCCTCGCCGCCGCCCGAGTGGGCGATGTAGTTGACCTTGGTCGGATCGACCCCGGCAGCCTTGGCGACCAGTCCGGCCAGGATGTGGTCGGTGCCGCCGGCCGAGCCGCCGGCCCAGGACACCGCAGCCCGGATCCGCCTTCAGCTTGGCCGTCAGGTCGGCCATGGACTGGATCGGCGAGTCGGCCGGGACGACGATCAGCTGGTACTCGCCGGTCAGGCGCGCCAGCGGCGTGACGTCGGCCAGGCTCACCGGCGCCTTGTTGGTGAGGATGGCGCCGACCATGACCAGGCCGCCGACCAGGATCGCGTCGCCCTTGCGCTTCTTGCTGGTGACGAACTGGGCGAGCCCGATGGTGCCACCGGCGCCGGCGACGTTGACGACCTGCACGCCCGAGGCGAGGCCGGCATCCTGCATGGCGGCCTGGATCGCCCGCGCGGTCTGGTCCCAGCCGCCGCCGGGGTTGGCCGGGGCGACGATCTCGAGCCCCGCGATCTCGGCCTGCGCCGGCGCGGCGAACGCCACGGCGCCGGCCAGGAAGGTGGCGGTCAGTGCCCGTCGCGACAGGCGAGCAAGCGAGGTTCGTAATCTGCGGGCATGTTTGCCTCCCTGGGCGTGCGCCTAGTGGCGATGGCACCGGTCACGACGATGGCCGATGATCGCTGGCGCAAACACGTATAGAATCGCCTGCTGTCAGTAACCTGTCACGGCGGCAAGGCCAAGTCGGGCGGTGCAATGCGGCTCCTGATCGTCGAGGACACGGCGGATCTGGCGGAGGCGATCGCGGGTCGGATGCGCAAGCTCGGCTACGCCGTCGACCTGGTCGGCAATGGCGAGGAGGCCGACGAGCTGCTGCGCAGCGAAAGCTACCATCTCGTCGTGCTCGACCTGATGCTGCCCGGCATCGGCGGCAAGGAGGTGCTGCACCGCCTGCGGCAGCGCCGCTCGCGCACGCCGGTCCTGGTGCTGACCGCCAGGTCCGACGTCGACGACAAGGTGGGCGCCCTGGACTACGGCGCCGACGACTACCTGGTGAAGCCGTTCGACTTTCGCGAGCTCGAGGCGCGCTGCCGCGCGCTCCTGCGCCGGCCGCACGGCATGGCGTCCAGCGAGGTCTCCTTCGGCGATCTGGTGTTCGACGGTGCCGCCAAGCGGGTGACCGTCGCAGGCCAGCCGGTCGAGCTGGGCTCGCGCGAGTTCCGGCTGCTCGAGCTGTTCCTCGCCAATCTCGGCCGCGTCTTGAGCAAGGAAGCCCTGCTCGACCAGCTGTTCGGGCTCGAGGACGCGGTTGCCCCCAACGCCGTCGAGCTCTACGTCTCGCGGCTGCGGCGCAAGCTCGAGGGCTCGGCCGTCAAGATCCGCACGCTTCGGGGATTGGGCTACGTCGCCGAGCTGGAGGCAACGGATTGAGCACTGGTCGCTGCAGCGCCGCCTGCTGGGCGGCCTGTTCTGCGTCCTGGCCCTCCTGGCCGCCGGCGTCTACTTCCTGCTCGCCGGCTACGCGGCCCGCGCCGCGGACCGCGCCTTCGACCAGCTTCTGCTCGCCTCGGCGCTCAGCATCGCCGAGGAGATCCAGGTCGACGGCGACACCATCGCGGTCGATCTGCCCCATGCCTCCCTGGCGCTGCTCGCGACCGGCCGTCGCGACCGGATCTTCTACCGCGTGGCGGCGCCCGACGGCCGGCTGATCACCGGCTATCCCGATCTCGCGGCGGCGCTGCCGCCCGCCACCTCGGGCAGCCCGCGGTTCGTGGACACGGTCTATCTCGGCACCCCGGTCCGGGCGGTGGCCCTTGGCCGCCTCGTCGCCTACGCCGGCGGCCCCGGGGTCACCGTGGTGGTGGCGCACACCCGCGACGAACGGCAGGCGCTCGCCGCCGACATCTTCGCCAACGCCTTCCTGCCGGTGCTGGTGGTGGTGCTCGTGGCCGCCGGCCTGATCTGGTTCGGCGTGCGCCGCGCCCTGGCCCCGCTCTTGACCATCGAGGGCCTGGTCCGCGCGCGCGAGCCCGGCGATCTCACCCCGATCGCGGCCCCGGCCCCGGCCGAGGTCCGCCAGCTGCTCGGCGGCGCTCAACCGGTTCATGGAGCGCCTCCAGGCCACGCTCGGCCTGATGCAGAGCTTCCTCGCCGACGCCGCGCACCAGATCCGCACCCCGCTCGCGACCTTGCGCGCCCAGGCCGAGCTCGCGGTCGAGGAGGAGGATCCCGCCGCCTTGCGCCGCTACGTCCACAAGATCCACCGCAACGCGGCGCTGGCGAGCCAGGTGACCAACCAGCTGCTCAGCCACACCATGGTCAGCCATCGCGGCCAGGTCGCCGCGCGCGAGCCGCTCGACCTCGTGACCCTCCTGCGCCAGGTGGCGCAGCGCGCGGAGTCCGGCGGCCTCAGCCCGCCGATCGAGCTCGACCTGCGCGGGCTTACCGGCGAGGCCACGGTCCTGGGCGACCAGATCACCCTGCGCGAGGCCTTCACCAACCTGCTCGACAATGCGCGCCACTATGCCGGCGACCAGTACCCGGTGCAGATCCGCCTGGTCACCGCGCCGGCGGCGCTGGTGGTCGAGGTCGCCGACCGCGGCCCCGGCATCCCGGACGCGGAGAAGGAGCGGGTGCTCGAGCGGTTCACCCGCGGCAGCGCCGGCAAGGGCGTGGCCGGCAGCGGGCTCGGGCTCGCCATCGTCAAGGCGGCCGCCGATTCGCATCGCGCCGGGCTCGACCTGGTCGACCGGCCCGGCGGCGGCCTGATCGTGCGCCTGACCTTTCCCAGGCCGGCCGCCGCGCCGACCGCGCGCTGCGGCCGCGCTGTTCGTGGCCGCGGCCGTGCTGCTGCCGCCGCCAGCGGCAGCGGCCACCGCCACCCACTATCCGGCGCCGCAGCGCGAGACCGCGCGCCTGCTGATCCACGCCGCCACCGACCGGCCGCTGATGGAGCCGCTCCTGCACGACTTCCAGGCGCTGCACGGCGGCGTCGCGATCGACTATGTCGACATGCAGACCGGCGAGGTCTTCGACAGCGTCGTGACGCCGGCCTGCTGGCCGCGTGCCGGACCTCGCCATCAGCTCGGCCATCGACCTCCAGGTGAAGCTGGTCAACGACGGCTGGACCCAGCCGCACGTCTCGGCCGAGACCACGCTGGTGCCGGCCTGGGCCAACTGGCGCGACGAGGCCTACGGCTTCACGCTCGAGCCGGCGGTGCTGGTCTATGCGCGCCAGGCCTTCGGTGCCGCCGAGGTGCCGCGCTCGCGGCCCGAGCTGCTCCGGCTGCTCCAGGCCCAGCCCGACCGGTTCCGGCGCCGGGTCGCCACCTACGACATCGCCAATTCCGGCGTCGGCTACCTGTTCGCCACCCAGGATTCGCTCCTGGCCAACCAGTTCTGGCGCCTTGCCATCGCCATGGGCGAGGCCACCGCCCGCCTGCTACCCGACCTCGGGCGAGATCCTGGACGCGATCGAGCGCGGCGAGGTGCTGCTGGGCTACAACGTCCTCGGCTCCTACGCCCTGGCCCGGCAGCAGGCCGGTGCTCCGATCGGCATCGTGCTGCCGCGCGACTACACCTTGTGGATGTCGCGCGTGGTCGTGATCCCTCGTGCCGCACGCGCCGCCACCGCCGCCAAGCTGTTCGTCGACTATCTCCTCTCGCCGCGCGGGCAGGCGGTGGTGGCGGCCACGCCGGGCATGCGCGCGCTGGTACAGGCTGGCGGCGAGGCGGGCTTTCCGCCCGAGGCCGCCGCCAGCGCCCAGCCGATCACGCTGGGTCCGGCGCTGCTGGTGTTCCTCGACCGGATGAAGCGCGAGCGCTTCCTCGCCGACTGGGCCGCGGCGGTGAGCCAGCCCTAGGCCGGCCGGGGCTCCGTCCCTTTACCCGCCGTTAACGCTGCGGGCCGCATGAACAGCCGCAAGCGGATCATCCGGCGAGGGGCGTTTGCGGCTGACCAGGGCTTTGCGATCGTTGGGCTGGGCCTTGCTGGTCCTGCTCATGGCCGGCGCGCCGGCATCGGGCGCCGCCAGTTCGGCGGCAGCCGAGTTCGCGCTGGCCCATGGGTTGCGCGAGCAGGCCGAGGCCGAGCAGCGCAAGGTTGCGGCCGCGTTGGCCCAGGCCACGGCCTGGCAGACGGACCGTGCGCGGGCGCGCCTGCGGCTGGCACGGCGCCAAGCGGAAGCCCTGGAGGTGCTGGCGCTGCGCCGGCGCGAGCTTGCGGCGGGTCTCGTGGCGCTGGCGGTACCGGCGCGGCGCGACGCGCGGGCAAGCCTGATCCTCTCCGGGCTGGCGCAGGCCGCGGCCCTGGCCTCGGCGCGCGTGGACGAACTGGGCGGCGAGGTCGCCGTGCTGGCCCGCCAGCAGCGTGCGGCGGCAGCGGCCCGCACCAACTGGAGCATGCGGCAGGCGGCGGCTGCGGCCGCCGGGCGTGCCGCGGGGGTGCGCTGGCGCGCGGCGCTGCGCGCCCGCATCGCCGGCCTGGCACGCGAGGGCGCCGACGGCCCCGGTCCGCCGGGCGGCGCGTCGGTCGCCGACGCCGTGACCCTCGCGGCCACGCCGGCGCGGCTGCGGCCGGCCGCACCGAAGGATCACAAGCGCGCCATCGCCACCGATCAGCGGCTCGATCGCCGCCTCCTGCGGCTTGTCGCGGCGGCGCCGCCACGGCGGCCACCGCCGCGCCGCCTGGACCCGCGGCAGCTGGCTCCCGGGCCCCTCTGGCCGATATCGGGGCAGCTGGCGGCGGCCGGACGGAACGGTCTCGCCATCACCACCGACGTCGCCCAGGTGGTCAGTTCGCCGGTGGCCGGCACGGTGATGTTCGCCGAGACGTTTCGCGGCCTCGGGCCGCTATTGATCATCGATCGCGGCAGGGGATATCATCTCGTAATGTCCGGAATGGCTCGGCTTGACGTGCGTCGAGGCGCCAGCGTAGTTGCCGGACAGTCCCTGGGCGAGGTTGTCGCCCGAACGGATGGACCTGCCCGTCTCCAGCTCGAGCTCAGGCATCGCGGCTTGCCGATCGATCCCGCGCCGTGGCTGGCGGCCTATCATGACAAGGTGCGCAGTTGATGCCGAGGATCGCGCTCAAGTTCAGTCTGGTGGCTGCCGCTGCCTTCGCCGCCGGCGTGTCGCTGGGCCCGGTGCAGGAGGTGGTGGCGCAGGCCGGGTCCGCCGATTCGTTCCGCCAGCTCAAGCTCTTCGGCGACGTCTATGAGCGCGTGCGCGCCGAGTATGTCGAGGAGGTGGGCGAGCAGGAGCTGATCGAGGCGGCCATCGACGGCATGCTGACCTCGCTCGACCCGCATTCCAGCTATCTCGACACCGAGAAATACCGAGACATGCAGGTGCAGACCCGCGGCGAGTTCGGCGGGCTCGGCATCGAGGTCACCATGGAGAACGGCCTGGTCAAGGTCGTCTCGCCGATCGACGACACCCCGGCCTCGAAGGCCGGCGTCCAGCCGGGCGACCTGGTCACGCACATCGACGGCGAGGCCGTGATGGGCATGACGCTCAGCGAGGCGGTGGAGAAGATGCGCGGGCCCGTCGACAGCAAGATCGACCTGCGCCTGCTGCGCAAGGGCCGCGAGGAGCCGTTCGAGGTCAGCCTGAACCGGGCGGTGATCAAGATCTCGCCGGTCCGGGCACGGGTCGAGGGCGACGTCGGCCTATGTCCGCCTGACCACCTTCAACGAGCAGACCGGCGCCCGAGATGCGCGAGAAGCTCGAGGAGCTGACCGGCAAGATCGGCGACAAGCTCACCGGCATCGTCCTCGACCTGCGCAACAATCCCGGCGGCCTGCTCGACCAGGCGGTGGCCGTGGCCGACGCCTATCTCGACAAGGGCGAGATCGTCTCCACCCGCGGCCGGCGGCCGGACTCGGTGCAGCGCTTCAACTCGCGGCCGGGCGACATCGCCGAGGGCGTGCCCATGGTGGTGCTGATCAACGGCGGCTCGGCCTCCGCCTCGGAGATCGTGGCCGGTGCGCTGCAGGACCAGCGGCGCGCGATCGTCATGGGCACCCAGTCCTTCGGCAAGGGCTCGGTGCAGACGATCATGCCGCTGTCGGGCAACGGCGCCATCCGCCTGACCACCGCCCGCTACTACACGCCCGCGGGCACCTCGATCCAGGCCAAGGGCATCACGCCCGACATCGAGGTCCATCAGGCCAATGTCGAGACGCTGGACGACGATCCCGGCCGGCGCGAGGCCGATCTGCGCGGCCGGCTGAACAACGACCAGGCCGGCGACGGCGAGAGCGTCGCGGCCCCGCCCGAGATGGGCGAGCCGCCGGCCGAGGGCGAGGACTACCAGCTGTCGCGGGCGCTCGACCTCTTGCGCGGCATCTCGCTCTACGAGGGCCGCGCCGTGGCCGGCTCGAAGGGCTAGCCGGTCGGCGATGGGCCCGTTCCGGCACGACCGCCCTTGAGGCGCGGCAAGCTCGCGGCGGTGGCGGTCGGCCTCGTGGCGCTGGCTGCCGCCGCCCCGGCGACCGCGCTGCTGCCGCGGGGCACCGTGCGGTTCACCGATCTGCCCGTGGTGACCCTGCCGATCGCGGCGCCGAATCTGGTGCCGGCCGAGCCGGCGCCGGCACCCGGGCTCGCGCGGCTGGCCTCGCCCGAGCCCGATCCCGGCCGGGGCCCGCCGGCCGCGATCGACCCGCGGCTGGTCGAGACGACGCCCCTGGGCATGCTGCCGCGGGTCGACGCCGATGGGCGGACGCCTCTGGCCCACTATGCCCGACCGGCCGCGCGCGACTGCCGCAGGCCCTGTGTTGCCGTGCTGGTGACCGGCCTCGGCCTTGCCGACCGACTCACCGAGCGTGCCCTGGCCCTGCCCGGTGAGGTCGGCCTGTCCTTCTCGCCCTACGCCGACGCCGCGGCCTGGCAGGCCCGCGCGCGCGCCGCCGGTCACGAGACCCTGCTCGGGCTCCCACTCGAGCCCGAGCGGTTCCCGCTCGACGATACCGGCCCGCTGACCATTCGCGCCGCGGCGCCACCCGACGCCAGGGCCGCGGCGGTGCTGCGCGTGCTGGCGCAGGGCAGCGGCTACGTCGCGCTCGAGAGTGCCGCCGGCGCCTTTGCGGCCGATCCGGCCGCCTTTGCGCCTCTGGCAGCACGGCTGCACGAGCGCGGGCTCGGCCTGATCGAGCTCGGCGGGGACGCGCTGGCCGCATCCGCCCGCGTCGCGGGTCTCGCCTATGCCGGCGGTGCGGTCGAGATCGACCGCGATCCGGCCCCGGCGGCGATCGAGCAGGCCCTGGCCGAGGTCGTGGCGGCGGCACGCGCGCAGGGCCGCGCCGTGGCCGTGGCCGAACCTCTGCCAGCGAGCCTGGACCGCATCGCCGCCTGGATCGCCGGCCTGCCGGGCGAGGGAGTGGCCCTGGTGCCGCCCAGTGTCCTGCTCAGCGGCGAGGCCGGCGCGATCGCCGGCCGGGACTGAACGCTGGCCTGCGTCGAAACCCCGGCACCCCGACCCGGCTACCGGCCTTGTGTCGGCGTGTTCCTCTTGAACCCGGACGTGCGGGTGCTGGTGGGACAGCGCCGTGATCGGAGCGAGCCCGCGTGGCAGATGCCGCAGGGCGGCATCGACGCCGGCGAGACGCCGGAAGTGGCCGGCCGGCGCGAGATGCTCGAGGAGATCGGCACCGACCGGGCCGATCTCGCCGCGGTGAGCCGGGTCTGGCGCTCCTACGACCTGCCCGGACCGCTGGCCCGGCGCAGCTGGCGCGGGCGCTACGCCGGCCAGACCCAGCTCTGGCTCGCCTTCCGCTTCACGGGCAGCGACGCCGACATCCGCCTCGACACCGGGCATCCCGAGTTCAGCGACTGGCGCTGGGTGGACCCGGAAGAGGTCCCGGAGCTGATCGTGCCCTTCAAGCGCGACGTCTATCTCAGCGTCGTCGCCGAGTTCCGTCCCCTATGGGCTTGACCATGATCGTGGTGGGGATCGGCCGCGGACCACGCCGCAGCTCGTCTTCGGCGGCCAAAGGCTCCGCCGCCGGTATCTCGGGCGGCACAGGTGGTGCGGTTGCCTCCTCGGCGCACCGGTGCCGGCGCCGCAGCCACCGGGCCGCGCGGGGGCGGCGTGGACGCCGTCCGGGGCCGGGTCGCCATCGGTCCGCCGGCGGTCAGTTCGGCCTGGGCCAGCCGGCCCCATTCGCGCATCGCCGGCAGGCCCATCATCTGCCCGACATAGGCCTGCGCTGCCGACGAAAGCGGCACCGCGTAGGTGGTGAAGCGCGAGCATACCGGCGCGAACATGGCGTCGGCGATGGTGAACGCGCCGAACAGGAACGGGCCGGACTCGGTGGCCGCGCGCCGGCAGTCGGTCCAAAGCGCCATGATCCGCTCGATGTCGCGCTCGACCGGCGCCAACAGCCGCCCGGGCGGGTCGAAGCGGGCGCAGAAGTCCATCGGCAGGAAGGTGCGCAAGGCGGAAAAGCCGCTGTGCATCTCGCTGCAGGCGGCGCGCGCCAGTGCCCGCGTCGCGCGGTCGGCGGGCCACAGCGTCGGATGGCTCTCCGCCAGGTACTCGGCGATCGCCAGCGAGTCCCAGATCCGCAAGCCGTCGGCCAGCAGCACGGGCACCTTGCCCGACGGCGAGTAGCCCCGGATCAGCTCGGCCGTCTCCGGCCGACGCAGGGGGATCACGATCTCCTCGAACGGCAGGCGCAGCTGCTTGCAGCAGCAGCCAGGGGCGCAAGGACCAGGAGGAGGCGTTGGGGCTGCCGATGACGAGTTTCAGGCCATTCATCGCCGATGGATAGGCCGCGGGCCCGTGACGGTGCAAGCCTCAACCGGCGCGTGCGTCCGTCGGCGCCATGGTCACGACGACCTTGCCGATGGCGCGCCGGTCCGCCAGCAGGCCGATGGCGTCGGCGGTCCGCGCCAGCGGCAGGGTCTGCGTCACCAGCGGGCGGATCAGGCCGCGGCGGTGCCAGGCGAACAGCTCCTTGAAGCCGTCGCGCAGGCGCTCGGGATCGTGCTTGCGGTAGCTGCCCCAGTAGAAGCCGTGCACGCTGCAATTCTTGACCAGGAGCAGGTTGGCCGGGATCTGCGGCACCTGGCCCGAGGCGAAGCCGATGATGACGATCCGGCCCTCCCAGGCGATCGCCCGCAGCGACGCGTCGAACACCGCTCCGCCGACCGGGTCGTAGACGACGTCCGCACCGCGCCCGTCGGTGAGCGCCCGGATCCGGTCCTTGAGGTCGGGGCTGTCGCTGTCGATGACATGGTCGGCGCCGTGGGCACGGGCCACCTCGAGCTTCTCGTCACCGCGCGCGGTGGCGATCACCACCGCCCCGATCGCCTTGCCGCACTCGACCGCGGTCAGGCCGACGCCGCCGCCGGCACCGTGCACGACGAGCGTCTCGCCGGCATGCAGGTCGGCGCGCCAGCGCAGGGCGCCGTGCGCGGTGCCGTAGGCGATGGCGAACCCGGCCGCGGTGACGTCGTCCATGTCGTCGGGCAGGACCACCACGTCCTCGGCCCGGGCCACGGCCTGCTCGGCGAAGGCGCCGTGGGCGACCACCGCCAGCACCCGCTGGCCGACCTCGAGGCCGCGTACGCCGGCGCCGACCGCCTCGATCTCCCCGGCGAGCTCGAGGCCCGGCGTGAAGGGCAAGGGCGGCTTCTCCTGGTAGCGCCCGGCCAGCATCAGGCTGTCGGCGAAATTGACGCCGGCCGCGCGCACGCGGATGCGCACGCCGCAGGCGCCGGGCTCCGGCGTCGGCAGATCGGCGAGCTCCAGGGCGTCGAGACCGCGCAGCTCGCGGCAGAGGACGGCACGCATGGGCACCTCCGGCAGTGGCTCGGCCCGACCCTTAGAGCAGGGGCCGTGGGCTGAGAAGCTGGACGCTGGCGGTCGGCGCCACTAACTAGCAGCCATGTCCGACCCGGCCATGCGCGGCTTCTTCGCTATCGGTGCCGAGGGCATCAGCAAGCCCATGAACCTCGGCAACCTGATCCGCTCGGCGCACGCCTTCGGAGCCAGCTTCGTCTTCCTGGTGAAGGCGGACTATTCGGTGCGCTCGGCGCGCTCGGACACCTCGCAGGCCGAGCACCAGCTGCCGGTCTACGACTTCGCCTCGGTCGAGGAGCTGCGCCTGCCGCGCGGCTGCCGCCTCGTCGGCTGCGAGCTGGTCGACGAGGCCGTCGCACTGCCGAGCTTCCGCCACCCCGTCAACGCCGCCTACGTGTTCGGCCCGGAGCGCAGCTCGCTGTCGCCGGCGATGCTGGCGCGCTGCCATCACGTGGTGCGGATCCCGACCCGGTTCTGCATCAATCTTGCGGTCGCGGGTGCCGTGGTGATGTACGACCGGCTGGTGTCCTTGGGCCGGTTCGCGCCGCGCCCGCTGCATGCCGGCGGGCCGACCGAGCCGCTCCCCGCACACGTCCACGGTCCATTCCGCCGCTTCGCCCGCGGCGCCGCGCCTGGAGGCGAGGATGGCTGAGCCGGTGGCGAGATCCTTCCAAAGGGCCAGTTGAGCGATTATGGTACGGCGACTTCCACCCTGGATCGAAGCGACAAGGAGACCAATGCGACATTCGCTGCGTTGGGTCGTGATGATGTTGGCTGTTCTGGTCTTGGCCCCTCATGCGGGGCGCGCACAGACGGCCGCGGCTCCCAAACAGGTCAGCGCGCATCGCGACTGGTCGGTCTACGAGGTGACGGACAATCGCGGTCGGTTCTGCTACCTCGCGAGCGAACCCACCGCCCAGTCGGGCAACTATTCGCGCCGCGACCAGCCGGCGGCCCTGATCGTGCGGCTCCCGGGCCAATCGGGGGAGTACCTGACCATCCATCCGGGCTATTCCTACCAGAAGGACAGCAAGGTGCGCGTGACCCTCGACGGGCGCCCGTTCGAGCTGTTCACCGACGGCGAGGATGCGTTCAGCTTCGATGCCGACGACGAGGCGATCATCGCGGCCATGAAGCGCGGCAGCAGCATGACCGTGCGCGGGACCTCGACCCGTGGCACCTATTCGCTCGACACCTACTCGCTGAGCGGCTTCACCGCCGCCTACGAGGCGATGCGGGGCTCCTGCCCGCAATGAGCCACAAGGGATGAAGGCGCTCGCGAGCGACGGACTGCCCAGCCTGATCGGGCTTGACGCTGCCGGGCTGCGCGCCCTGCTGGCCGAGCTCGGCGTGCCGGAGCGGCAGGCCGGTCTGCGCGCGCGCCAGCTGTTCCACTGGCTCTACCACCGCGGTGCCGCCTCGTTCGCGGCCATGACCACCATGCCCAGGGACCTGCGCGAGCAGCTTGCCGCGACCTACTCCGTGGCCCGGCCGGAGATCGCGGCCGAGCAGCGCTCGAGCGACGGCACGCGCAAGTGGCTCTTGCGCTTCGCCGACGGGCAGGAGGTCGAGACGGTGTTCATCCCGGAGGACGACCGCGGGGCCTTGTGCGTCTCGACCCAGGTCGGCTGCACGCTCACCTGCAGCTTCTGCCACACCGGCACCATGCCGCTGGTGCGCAACCTGACCACGCCCGAGATCGTGGCGCAGATGATGGTCGCGCGCGATTCGCTCGAGGAGTGGCCGACCGGGCGCGAGGGCCGCCTGTTCACCAACATCGTCATGATGGGCATGGGCGAGCCGCTGTTCAATTACGACGCCACGGTGGCCGCGCTGCGCCTGGCCATGGACGAGCAGGGCCTGAGCCTGTCGCGGCGCCGGATCACCGTGTCGACCTCGGGCGTGGTGCCGCGCATCGAGCAGCTGGGGGCGGACCTGGGCGTCGGGCTGGCGATCTCCCTGCACGCGGTGCGCGACGAGCTGCGCGACGAGCTGGTGCCGCTCAATCGCAAATGGAACATCGCCACCCTGCTCGACGCGTGCCGCCGCTACCCGACCCGGCGGCCGATCACCTTCGAGTATGTGATGCTCGAGGGGGTCAACGACAGCGACGCCGATGCCCGCGAGCTGGTCCGGCTGCTGCGCGACGTGCCGGCCAAGGTGAACCTGATCCCGTTCAACCCCTGGCCGGGCTCGGCCTACACCTGCTCCTCCAACAACCGCATCCACGCCTTCGCGCGGATCGTCGAGGAGGCGGGCTACGCCTCGCCGGTGCGTACGCCGCGCGGGCGCGACATCCTGGCAGCCTGCGGCCAGCTGCGCACCGAGAGCCAGCGCCGCCGGAACCGCCTGCCGAGCGCGGCCTGAGCGCATGCGCCTGGTCCGCCGGCTGCTGGTCGGCCTCCTCGCCACCATCGGTTTCGCTCGTCCTGCTGGCGGTCCTGGTCGGCGGCGTGGCGATGTGGCGCTTCCTGCCGGAGGAGCGCGCGCTGCCGGACCGCATCCTGCTGGCGGCGGACTGGCGCTCCGACCTGAGCGAGACCGCGGGCCCGCCCGACCTGCTCGACTTCGAGCTGCGCCCACCGCCGACGGTCGCCGACACCGTGCTGGCGCTGGATCGCGCGGCCGCGGACCCGCGGGTCGCCGGCCTGATCGTGCGCCTGGCCGAGACGCAACACGGCTTCGCCGTGGCCCAGGAGCTGCGCGGGGCGGTGCAGCGCCTGCGCGCCGCCGGCAAGTTCGCCGTGGCCTATGCCGACACCTTCGGCGAACTGGGCTCGGGCAACGAAGGCTACTACATCGCCTCGGCCTTCGATTCGGTCGAGCTCCAGCCGGGCGGTCTCGTCGGCCTGACCGGCATCGCGATCCAGGTCCCGCTCGCCCGGGACCTGCTGGCGAGCCTCGGCATCCGCATGGAGGTGCTCCGCCGGGCGGAATACAAGTCCGCACTCGAGAGCCTGACCGACAGCGAGCTCACTGGCCCCAACCGCGAGCAGCTCGAGGCGCTGCTGGACGTGCTCAGCGGGCAGCTGGTCGACGGCATCGCCGTCGGCCGGGGGCTGGCGCCGGACGAAGTTCGCGCCCTCATCGACCGGGGACCGCTCACCGCCGACGCCGCCCTGGCGGCCGGCCTGATCGATACCCTGCACTACCGGGACGAATCGCTGGCGGCTGCGCTGAGCCGGGCCGGGACCGATGCCGCCTCCGTGCCGCTCGCAGCCTATGCCGAGGCGGCAGAACCGCCTGGGGCACCGGCCGCCACCGTGGCGCTGATCCGGGCCGCGGGGCTGATCCGCCGCGGTGACGGCCCCCTGGGCTCGGAGATCGCCGCCGACGAGCTGGCAGGAACACTCGCGGACATCGCCGAGGACCCCGACTTCGCCGCCGTCGTGCTGCGGCTGGATTCCGGTGGCGGCTCGGCGGTGGCCTCGGAGACCATCCGCCGGGCGGTGCTCGAGGTCCGCGCCGCCGGCAAGCCGGTCATCGTCTCGATGGGCAACGCCGCGGCCTCGGGCGGCTACTGGATCGCCGCCGGGGCCGACCGGATCGTGGCCCAGCCGGCCACGCTCACCGGCTCGATCGGCGTGATCGCCGGCAAGCCGGTGCTCGAGGAAGCCTGGCGGAAGCTGGGCGTGAACTGGGCCGAGATCTCGCGCGGCGCCGGTGCTGACCTGTGGTCGCTCAACCGGCCCTATTCCGACGCGGCACGGGCCCGGGTCGACGCGCTCGTCGGCTGGCTCTACGACCGCTTCACCGACCTCGTCGCCGAAGCCCGCGACCTGCCGCAGGATCGCGTGCGCGAGATCGCCCGCGGACGCGTGTGGGCCGGCCAGACCGCGGCCGAGATCGGCCTGGTCGACGAGATCGGCGGCCTCGACGTGGCGCTGGGAGCGGTACGCCGTGCCCTGCAGCTGCCGGCCGACGCCGAGCTGGCCGTGACGACACGCCCGGTCGAGGACAACCCGCTGCGCCTGTTCCTGCGCTCGTTGAGCCCCATCGGCACGCGGTTGGCGGCTCTGCTGCGCACACTGGACACGGGCCTCGCCGGCATCGAGGCCGGGGTCGGACCGCCGTTGCTCGTGCGCTAGCGATCCAGGCCCTATCGCGCCAGGAACTGCGGCCCGTCTGGCGGCGTGGCCCCGGGGGCCGCGTATTTGTGGTCGAGCGCGTAGCCCTCGGCCCGTACCGTGCGCAGCAGGTCGGGCTCGCCGCCGGCATTGAGCGCCCGGCGCAGCCGCCGGATGGTGGCGTCCACCGTGCGCAGCTCGATCTCCAGGTCCGAGCCCCAGACCCGATCCAGCAGCTGCGAGCGGCTGAACACCCGGCTGGGATGCTCCAGGAAGTAGCGCAGCAGACGGAACTCGGTCGGGCTCAGGTGGACCTCGCGCTCGCCGCGATGGACGCGATGGGCGGCGAGATCGAGCCGCAGGTCGTGGAACGTCAAGAGCTGCTCGGCGAAGGCCGGCCGGACCCGTCGCAGCACGGCGCGGATGCGGGCGATCAGCTCGGCCGGCGAGAACGGCTTGCTGATGAAGTCGTCCGCCCCGGTGTCGAGGCCGCGCAGACGGTCGGGCTCCTCGCCGCGGGCGGTGAGCATGATGATCGGCAGGTGCGCGGTATCGGAACGGCGGCGCAGCCGGCGGCAGATCTCGAGCCCGGAGAGCTGGGGCAGCATCCAGTCGAGCAGCATCAGGTCGGGCAGCCGCTCCTCGACCAGCGTCATCGCCTCCTCGCCGTCGAACGCCTGGGCGACGGCGAAACCGGCGGCCTCCAGGTTGTAGGCGAGCAGCTTCTGCAGCGGCGGCTCGTCCTCGACGACCAGGATCAGGGGCTTCACGGTGCGTCGCTCCGGGCTCGGCTCAACTGGTCGCCGTGGACGATGTAGTAGACCTTCTCGGCGATGTTGGTGGCGTGGTCGCCGATCCGCTCCAGGTTCTTGGCGACGAACATCAGGTCGATGCAGACGCCGGTGAGCTTGGGGTCTTCGAGGATGTAGGTCAGCAGCTCGCGGAACAGCTGGTTGTAGTACTCGTCGACTTCCGGGTCGCGCCGCCACACATGCAGCGCCTTGTCGGCGTCGCGCTCGATGTAGGCGTCGAGCACGTCCTTGACCATGCCGCGGCAGATCTGCGCCATGAGCGGGATGGTGATGAACGGCTTGAGCGGGTCGTGAACGTTGATCCGCTTGATGCGCTTGGCGATGTTGGCGGCGTAGTCGCCGATGCGCTCGATGTCGTTGGAGATCTTGAGCGCCATGGCGACCGTGCGCAGGTCGACGGCCAGCGGCTGGCGCGTGGCGAGCAGGCGGATGGCCAGCTGGTCGACCTGCTCCTCGAGGTCGTCGACCTCGCGGTCGTCGCGCACGATGCGCTCGGCCGCCTCGGAATCGCGGTTGACCAGGGCCTCGACCGCGGCGAGCAGCTGGCGCTCGACCATGCCGCCCATGGTCGACGATCTTGCCCGAGAGCTCGGTCAGGTCCTCGTCGAACGAGCGGACCGTGTGCTTGCGGGCGGGACTTTCCAGGTCGGCCATGCTCAACTCCTCAGCCGAACCGGCCGGTGATGTAGTCCTGGGTCATCTGCTCGCGCGGCTTGGTGAACATCTGGTCGGTCGGGCCGAACTCGATCAGCTTGCCCAGATGGAAGAAGGCGGTCTTCTGCGAGACGCGCGCCGCCTGCTGCATGTTGTGGGTCACGATGGCGATGGTGAACGAGGACCGCAGCTCGTCGATCAGTTCCTCGATGTGCGCGGTGGCGATCGGGTCGAGTGCGGAGCAGGGCTCGTCCATCAAGATCACCTCGGGGCTGACCGCGATGGCGCGCGCGATGCACAGGCGCTGCTGCTGGCCGCCCGAGAGGCTGTTGCCGGGCTGGTCGAGCCGGTCGGCGACCTCGTCCCACAGGCCGGCGCCGCGCAGGGCCGCCTCGACGATCTCGTCCATGTCGGCCTTGCCGCGGGCGAGGCCGTGGATCTTGGGGCCGTAGGCGACGTTCTCGTAGATCGACTTGGGGAACGGGTTGGGTTTCTGGAACACCATGCCCACCCGCGCGCGCAGCTGCACCACGTCGACGTCCGGGGCGTAGACGTCGCGGCCGTCGAGGCGGATGTCGCCCGTGGTGCGGCAGCCGTCGATGGTGTCGTTCATGCGGTTGAGGCAGCGCAGGAAGGTCGACTTGCCGCAGCCCGACGGGCCGATCAGTGCCGTCACCTGTCGCTCCGCCACCTCCAGGCTGACGTCGAACAGGGCCTGCTTCGGGCCGTACCAGAGATTGACCTTGTTGCGCCGCCATCTTGACCGCCGGAGAGACGCCGGTGGCCGCGGCCGCAGGCTGCATCGTCGCCATCTGGTTCATCGTCTCTGCTACCATTTCCGTTCGAACTTGCGGCGGAAGTAGATCGCCATGGCGTTCATGGCGATCAGGAATGCCAGCAGCACCATGATCGCGGCGGCGGTACGCTCCGCGAACCCGCGCTCGGGGCTGTCGGCCCAGATGTAGATCTGCACCGGCAGTGCCGCCGCCGGCGACAGTGGCGAGGTCGGCACGTCGACGATGAACGCCTTCATGCCGATCATCAGCAATGGCGCCGTCTCGCCCAGGGCGTGGGCCGCACCGATGATCGTGCCGGTGAGGATGCCGGGCAGCGCCAGGGGCAGGACATGGTGGGTCATGGTCTGCAGCTTGGAGGCGCCGATGCCCAGTGCCGCCTGGCGGATCGAGGGCGGGACGGCGCGCAGGGCGGCGCGGGTCGCGACCACGATGGTGGGGAGGACCAGGAGCGCCATGGTCATGCCGCCCACCAGCGGCGAGGAGCGCGGCATGCCGAACGTGTTGAGAAAGACCGCGAGGCCGAGCAGGCCGAACACGATCGAGGGCACGGCCGCGAGATTGTTGACGTTGACCTCGATCAGGTCGGTCAGCCGGTTCTTCGGCGCGAACTCCTCGAGATAGAGGGCGGCCGCGATGCCGGTCGGCACGCACAGCACCAGCGTGACCAGCATCAGGTAGGCCGAGCCCCACAAGGCACCGTAGATGCCGGCCAGCTCCGGCTCGCGGGAGTCGCCGGTGGTGAAGAAGATGCGGTTGAACCGCGTCTCGAGCCGACCCTCCGTCTGCAGTTGGTCGAGCATCCCCAGCGCCTGATCGTTCATGCGCCGATCGGCCTCGGGCAGGTCGCGGTCGATCGCACCCTTGGCGAACTGGTCGACATCGTCGTCGGCGACGACCCAGACCTCCTTGGTCTGGCCGATGAGCGCCGGGTCGTCGAGGACCATCTGCCGAAGCTGGGTCGGCGCTCCGGAGCTGACGAAGCCGCGCAGCATCCGGCGATCCTGGCGGCTGGTGGCCTCGGGAAAGAGCTCGGTCAGCGACTTGTTGATCAGCTCGGCGAAGTTGGCCTGCCCGATCACGGCCGGGTCGCGCGTGCCCTGCGGATCGATCACCGCCGGGTCGAACGTGATGTCGAGCTTGATGTAGGCCTCGCGGAACGCCGGCCAGCCTTGCGCGACGATCGTGAACAGGAGGATCCCGAGAAGCCCGAGAGCCAGGGTGATCGCGCCCATTCCCAGTCCCTTGAGCACACCCTCGCGGCGGTAGCGACGTTGGGTGAGTGCTGCCGAATCCTCGAAGGTGGGGCGCGGGCCGGTCGTCAGACGGGCCAGCGGCGACGAGATGGCGGCTTCAGTCATACTTCTCTCGATAGGTCTTCATGACGTAAAGCGCGACGACGTTCAGGATCAGCGTGGCGAGGAACAGGAACAGCCCAAGGGCGAAGGCCGAGAGCGTCTTGGCGCTGTCGAACTCCTGGTCGCCGACGAGCAGCGTGACGATCTGCACCGTGACCGTGGTGACGGCCTGTAGCGGGTTGGCGGTGAGATTGCCGGCGAGCCCTGCCGCCATGACGACGATCATCGTCTCGCCGATCGCACGGCTGATCGCCAGCAGGAAGCCGGCGATGATCCCGGGCAGGGCCGCCGGGATGAGCACCTGCAGGATGGTCTCCGCACGGGTGGCGCCCAGGCCGAACGAGGCGTCGCGCAGGGATGTCGGGCACCGCCGAGATCGCGTCCTCCGACAGGGACGAGACGAAGGGGATGATCATGATCCCCATCACCAAGCCCGGCGGCCAGCGCGCTCTCCGAGGAGACATCGAGGCCGATCGATTCGCCGAGCCGGCGCACCAGCGGTGCCACGGTCAAGGCCGCGAAGAAGCCGTAGACCACGGTCGGGATGCCGGCCAGGATCTCCAGGATCGGCTTCGCCGCCGACCGGAATCTCGGGTGCGCGTACTGCGACAGGTAGATCGCCGAGAACAGACCGATCGGGCCGGCCACCAGCATCGCGATGACCGTGATCAGCAGCGTGCCGGCGAACAGCGGGACCGCGCCGAACGCACCCGACGAGCCGACCTGGTCGGCGCGCAGCGCCGTCTGCGGGCTCCATTGCAGCCCGAACAGGAACTCGGTGAGCGGGACCTTGCCGAAGAAGCGGATCGATTCGAACAGCACCGAGAAGATGATGCCCGCGGTGGTCGCGACCGAGATGCCCGCGGCGACCCACAAGGCGATGGTCACCCAGCGCTCGACGACGTTGCGGGCGCGAAACTCCCGCTGGACGTTGCGCAAGGCCGCCGACACGCAGAACACGGCCAGCGCCACGCCGGCAACGAGCAGTGCCAGCCGGCTGAACGTCTGCAGCGTGCCGTAATAGTCGCCCGCCGCCTGCATGGCGGCGGTGATCTCGCCGGTCGGTGCCATGCCGTCGGCGATCCGGCGGACGGCGCTCATGAAGAAGTTGAGTGACTCGGGGCTCTGCCCGGTGACGTCGGCTGGTGCCGATCGCAACACCAGCGAGCGCAGGATGGTGGGCTCCAACAAGCGCCAGACCGCCCACAGCGCGATCGCCGGGCCGACCGCCAGCAGGGCCGCGTAGGAGGCGTAGTAGCCGGGCCGGGAATGCAGTTCCGCCGAGCGCCCACCGGACACGGCCAGCGCACGGCGGCGAGCCAGGAAATAGCCGGCGATGGCGACGATCAGGACGACGGCGACCACAGGGGGCAACATGGCGGTCTCGGCAGCTGGAGTGGTGGGCGGCCCGGCTTCTGACCGGGCCGCCCACGCGGGGACTACATCGAGAGCGGGGTCAGCTGCGTGACCTGGGCGCGAACCTTGACGAGCTCTTCCTCGGGCAGGACGACCAGCCCCTTGTCGGCGAGGTAGCCTTCCTCACCCATCGCCGCATCGCTGACATACTCGGCGATGAACTCGCGCATGCCGGGGATCACGCCGGCATGGGCGTTCTTGGCGTAGACGTACATCGAGCGCGAGATCGGGTAGCTACCGTCGAGGATGCTCTCGTAGGTCGCCGGGACGCCGTTCAGCTTGGCACCCTTGAGGCTGTCACTGTTCTGATCGAGGAAGCTGAAACCGAACACGCCCATAGCGACCGGGTTGTCCTTCAGCTTCTGCACGATGAGGTTGTCGTTCTCACCGGCCTCGATGAAGGCGCCGTCCTCGCGGATGGTGTGGCAGGCGGCAGCCTTGGCCTTGTCGTCCTCGATCGCCTTGATCTCGGGGAAGTCGGCGCAGCCCACCGCCAGCGCCAGCTCGACGAAGCTGTCACGCGTGCCCGAGGTGGGAGGGGGGCCGAGGACCTCGATCTTCTCGTCGGGGAGACTGGCGTCGATCTCCTTCCAGTTCGTGTAGGGATTGGCGGCAAGCTTGCCGTCGACCGGCACTTCCTTGGCCAGTGCGAGCCAGAGCTGCGCCAGGGTGATGTCGAAATCCGGGCCGGCCTTGCTGTTGGCCACCGCGATGCCGTCGAAGCCGATCGGAATCTCGGTGATCTCGGTCACGCCGGCGGCCGCACAGGCGTCGAACTCGGACTTCTTCATCCGGCGCGAGGCGTTGGTAAAGTCGGGATTGCCTTCGCCGACGCCGGCGCAGAACAGCTTCATGCCACCGCCGGTGCCGGTGCTCTCGACGACGGGGGTCTTGAGGCCCGACTTGGTGCCGAACTGCTCGGCGACGGCGGTGGTGAACGGGAACACGGTCGACGAGCCGACGACGCGGATCTGGTCGCGGGCCTCAGCCTGGGCGGCAAAGGCCACGAGTGCGGTCGCGGCCGCGGTCATGAGCAGGCGGTGCATGGTGCCTCCGACTAAGGTGACGTTCGGGGCTGGTGGATGACCCCGCTCCGCACGGCTTTTATGCGCGTTCGATGACCGTTTGATGACGGGCCGTGTCCGCGTCCTCGGCCGTGGGCAACAGGACGGCGAAGCTGCTGCCGGAGCCTGGGGTGCTGTCGATCGCGAGATGCCCCTGGTGGCGGCGGAGGATGTGCTTGACGATGGCGAGGCCCAGGCCCGTGCCGCGCAGGCGCCGGTTGCGGCCCCCGTCGACCCGGTAGAAGCGTTCGGTGAGCCGGGCGAGGTGCTCCGGTGCTATGCCTGGCCCCTGGTCCTGGACGGCGATCCGGACGCAGGGTCGGCCGGCGGCCGCACCGCTGTCCGACGGTGCGGCCGTCAGCAGCTCGCCGATCACCCGCACCGTGGTGCCGTCGCCGCCATACTTGATGGCATTGTCGATCAGGTTGACGAACAGCTGGTGCAGCTGGTCCGCATCGCCGACGACCCGAGGCAGGCTGGACGGCAGGTCGACCACCAGCTCCACCCTGCCTTGCGCGGCGGCCGGGCGCATGCGGTCGATGGCGTAGGTCACCGCCTCGGCCGGGTCGCAAAGCTCCCGGGGCGGCTGGTGGGCGGCGAGCTCGATTCGCGACAGGGACAGCAGGTCGTCGACCAGCCGCGCCATGCGGCCGGCCTCCTCGGCCATGATCTCGAGGAAGCTGTCACGCGCATGGGGGTCGTGGCGGGCCGCGCCGCGCAGGGTCTCGATGAAGCCCTGGATGGAGGCCAAGGGTGTCCTGATCTCGTGGCTGGCGTTGGCGACGAAGTCCGAGCGCATCCGCTCGATCATGACCTGCTCGGTCTGCTCGCGCAGCGCGATCAGGGCGCCGACGCCGCCATCACCCAGGTCGACCGGCTCGATGCGCGCGCTGAACTGCTTGGCCGGGTCGTGGCTCGGGCTGAACGAGACGCTGCTGGCCGCGGTGCCGCCCAGGGCACCGGTGACCGCTGCGAGCACGCCGGGGTCGCGCAGCACGCGCAGCAGCGGCACCGGCGGTGCCGGCGCGTCGAAGCTGCGGCGGGCCGCGGCATTGGCCTGGATCACGGTCATCTGCCGATCGAGCACCATGATCGGGTCCGGCAGGGCCTCGATCACCGAGCGCAGCATGCGCTGCTGCTGGGCCATGCGCCCGGATTGCCGGCGCAGCTGGCGGGCGAGCTCGCTCACCGGGCGCAGCAGCCGCCCCGACAGGGCACCTTCCGCCTCGGCCAGGGCCGGGCGTTCCTGGTCGAGGGGCAGGCCCTCGATCCAGGCGGCGATGGCCTCGAGCTCGCGCAGCCGTGACCACGCCACCCAGGTGCCACCGGCGAGGCTGAGCAGCCAGCCGAACACCGCCGCGGCCAAGCCTACCAGACCGAATGCGGCGAGCAGCGCCAGGGCAAGGCCGGCCGGGGCGCTGAAAATCATGGCCTCGCGGATCAGCGCCCGTTCGCTGACGCCGCCGCCGAGCCGCCCTAGCACCATGATCGGACCGCGGCGCGACCTCCCGGCGGCTTCGGCCTCAGGCCAATTCCACCGGTGCGTCGGTCTTCGCGCGGACCTCGTCGAGGGCGATGCCCGGCGCCAGCTCGATCGCCTTGAAGCTCGTGCCGGTCTTGCGGGTGACGGCGAACACGCCGAGGTCGGTCACCACCATGTCGACCACACCGGCGCCCGTGAGCGGCAGGGTGCAGCGGCCGAGGAGCTTCTTCTCGTCCTCGTTGGCGCTGTGGCTCATCACCACGATCACGCGCTTGACGCCGGCGACGAGGTCCATGGCCCCGCCCATGCCCTTGACCATCTTGCCGGGGATCATCCAGTTGGCGAGGTCGCCGTTCACCGCGACCTGCATCGCCCCCAGGATGGAGAGGTCGATGTGGCCGCCGCGGATCATCCCGAAGCTGTCGGCGGAGGAGAAGAAGCTGGTCTTGGGCAGCTCGGTGACCGTCTGCTTGCCGGCGTTGATGAGGTCGGCGTCCTCCTCGCCCTCGAACGGGAACGGGCCCATGCCGAGCATGCCGTTCTCGCTCTCGAGCGTGACCTCGATCCCCTCGGGGATGTAGTTCGCGACCAGGGTGGGGATGCCGATGCCGAGATTGACGTAGAAGCCGTCCTCGAGCTCGCGGGCGGCGCGCGCCGCCATCTCCTCGCGGGTCCAGGCCATGTTCCGTTCTCCTTCCCGCTCAGGCCGCGCGCTTGCGCACGGTGCGCTGCTCGATCCGCTTCTCGTAGTTCCGCCCCTGGATGATCCGGTCGACGAAGATCCCCGGCGTGTGGATGTGGTCGGGGTCGATCTCGCCGCACGGAACCAGGTGCTCGACCTCGACCACGCAGACCTTGCCCGCGGTCGCCGCCATCGGGTTGAAGTTGCGCGCGGTCTTCCGGTAGACGAGGTTGCCCTCGTGGTCGCCCTTCCAGGCCTTGACGATGGCCAGGTCGCCGACGATGCCGCGCTCCATGACGTAGGTCTCGCCGTCGAACTCGCGCAGCTCCTTGCCCTCGGCGATCAGCGTGCCGACGCCGGTCTTGGTGAAGAAGGCCGGGATGCCGGCACCGCCGGCGCGGATGCGCTCGGCCAGGGTACCTTGCGGGTTGAACTCGACCTCGACCTCGCCGGCGAGGTACTGGCGCGCGAACTCCTTGTTCTCGCCGACATAGGAGCTGATCATCTTCCTGATCATGCGGGCGTCGAGCAGCTTGCCCAGCCCCCAGCCGTCGACGCCGCAATTGTTGCTGACCACGGTCAGGCCCTTGACGCCGCTGGCCAGGATCGCGTCGATCAGGTTCTCGGGAATGCCGCACAGGCCGAAGCCGCCGGCGACGATGGTCATGTCGTCGCGGAGCAATCCGGCCAGCGCTTCGGTCGCATCGCTTCGGACCTTCCGCATCAACGGTCTCCGGGAAGTGGTCAGGGACGGTTGCGCTCTACGCGGCGATGGTCGCGGCCCACAATGGCAAAAGCAACCCGCGGCACCGCGTTTCCGGTGCCATGGGTCACGCGCGACGGCCTGCCGTTCGGCTCGCCGGTCGTTCATGGTCGAGCTTTCGGCCACAGCCGGCAAACTAGCGCGACCTCGATGCCGCCCCGGAGGCACTGGCATCGGGCGGAAACAGGAACTCGCGCCCGACCTTGACCCGGTACTGACCGCCATAGGCGATGACGTCGGCGGTGGCGTAGGTCTCCGTCCAGCGCTCGGGCAGGTAGGAGCCGGTGCCGATCACGTCGACCGGCGCCTTCACGCTCGCCATCAGCTTGCACTTGGACGGCCCGAAGCCCGGAAGACGCGATGATCTTGACCCGGTCGAAGCCGGCTGCGTCCAGCTGCTCGCGCATGTGGTAGATCGCCGCCGCGGTGACACCCGTGCCGGTCAGCCAGCCCAGTTCCTCGGCGGTGCGGTAGGTGCGGATCGCGTGCGGCACGTGGCGCTCGAGCACGGCGTAGGAGGCGGCGACGTCCAGGCCCTCGAGGAACCGGCCGCCATGGGTGTCAAGCCGCACGCTCAGCCGGCCGCCGGCGGCGAGCTCGGGAAAGTGCCGGCAGACCTCCAGCGTGTCGGTGACCTCGCGGCCGAAGAAGTCGACCAGCACCGTCAGCGGATCGTCGGGGAAGGTCTCGTGGTACATCTGCGCGGCGCGCAGCGTGCTGCCGGCATAGCCGATCAGCGCGTGCGGCATGGTGCCCAGCCCGGCAGGCTGGCCGAAGAAATGGGCGGTGGCGTCCGTGGAGTTGCCGATGAAGCCCTTGGCGCCGGTCTCGCGCTGGGCCCGCGCCGAGCCGACCGAGGCGGCGTAGGCCATGAGCTCGGCCATCTCCGCCCCCGCGCAGTGGCGCGTGTCCATGGCCAGGAACCCGGCATAGGGCAGGTCGGTGCACATGGTGTAGGCGTTGTACGCGGCGACGCAGGCCGGTCCGAGGCGCTGCAGGAAGACCGTTTCCAGATCGACCAGGTGCCGGAACGGACCGTGCACGTACATGAGCGGCTCGCCGGCACCGACCCATTCGCCCTCCTCGTGCAGGAGGTCGATCTCGATCGCCGCCTCGCGCTCGGCCGCCACGCCGCGCAGCCAGTCGAGTGCCAGCCGCGGGGTGGAGAGGACCGGCCGGCGCATGAACACGGCGTAGGTGACGCGGCAGTCGCCGAAGCGCTCGACGATGGTCCGTGTGCGCGAAAAGTACTTGTCGGTATAGCGCCCGACCTCGCCCCCGCTCGGCGCCATCACGGGTCCTCTCGCTCGCTGCCCTGGGGCCGGAGCTAAGGCGGCACCGTCGGGCAAGTCAATCGCGGCGGCAAGAACCGGGTCGCCCCGGCATGGCGGCAGCCTAGGATCGATGCGATCACAGGAGACCGAGCCATGCCGCCCTTGCGTTTCTGCGCTCTGCCCACGTCCTCGGTCCGCGCCGTCCAGGCAGGTGGACCCGACGCGAACGGCCAGCCTGCCGAGCGGGCCCTATCGGACGGCCAGGGCAATCCCTGCCGCCACTGCCTGACCGAGATCGCGGCCGGGCAGCCCATGCTCGTCCTGGCATGGCGGCCGTTCCCGGCCCCGCAGCCCTATGCGGAACTCGGGCCCATCTTCCTCCACGCCGACGCCTGCTCCCGCTGGCAAGGCGAAGGGGTGCCGCCGATGTTCCTGGCCTGGGACCGGCTCTTGATCCGCGGCTACAGTCACAGCGACCGCATCGTCTACGGCACCGGGCAGGCCACGGCGACGGCCGCGCTGGCCGCCGTCGCCGGCAGGTTGCTGGAGCGGCCGGACATCGCCTACCTCCATGCACGCTCAGCCAGCAACAATTGCTACCAGTGCCGGATCGAGCGGGACTAGACGGTTACCCTCGCCGCCGCGGGCTGCAGCTTCGGCTGCTCGAAGCCGAACACGTTGAGCTCGATGACGAAGAAGGCGAGAATCCAAAGGAACGCGTCGTAGAAGTTCAGCACGTCACCTTCGGTACCCCAGATCACCGCACACACGATTAGGATCCCGTAGAGCAGAATCTTGAGGAGGTTGCGCTTGCGCCATTCGCCTGGTCGGAACTCGCCCGGCCAGTACACGTCGTATTCGAGCGCCGCGCAGACGATGAGCCAGGTCGTGGCATTGACGAAATCCAGCCACATCCCTTCGGACCAGTAATACCACCAGGCGCGCACGATGATGACGTAAGCCACGAGCTTGAGTGCCAGGATCACCCAGCGCTCGAGCGAATTGGCGTAGTCCTGGTCAAGCGACCGGGTCTCGTACTCCATCACGGCGATCAGCACGATCCAGCCCGCGGAATCGAGCGCCTCGTCGAGCGTGGCGTGGATCATGAAAAAATAGATGTTGAGTGCCAGCAGGAAGTAGATGCCGTACTTGAAGATCGGAAAGCCGAGCCGGACCCAGCTCGAGTCCAGATAGCTCGGTTCCGACTTGGACGTGTCGTTCATGTCGCGTTCCACTCATGCCCCGCCTGCCGCAGGTGAGCCTGCAGCGATGACAGCTCGATGACACGCAGGTCGTCGCAGGATCATGTTCACGCGTCGCTCCCCTCGGGTAACGAGCGCGTAATTGGGCAAGGCTTCTTCGATGCCGGCGTGGACAAGCCAGTCAATCGGCACTAGCCATTTGAACGCATCAAGTTTTGCGGGGACAACGATATAACAATCGGTGCTGCCATTCTGGCGGCGTCCGCTCAACTGTCAGCGATTCGGCAAGCAACAATTCTGCCGGCTTCGTTTTCCCATGACCAGGGTCCGCCAGGTGGTTCGACCTACAGCCAGCGAGGTTCCGATATGGAGCGCTCCCAGCGCTTGCGCATGCTGATCGTTGCCGGTGTGATCGGAGCCATCGGCGGCGTGGCGCCCATGCAGGCCCAGGCCCAGGCGCTGCCCACCGGCATCGTCTACGTCGAGGCCAACGATCCGACGCCGGGTGGCAACGCCGTTCTCGGCTATCGGCGCGACGCCGCGGGCCGCCTGACCGCCCTGCCGGGCTCGCCCTTTCGCACCGGCGGCCGCGGCACCGTGACCCCGGACATCGCCAACGGCGCCTTCGACAGCGACCAGAACCTCGTCATCGACCGCGGCCGCCGCCTGCTGTTCGCGGTCAATGGCGGCTCGAACACCATCGCGGTGTTCCGCATCGACGCGACGGGCGCACTGACGGCGGTTCCCGGCTCACCCTTCCCCTCCGGTGGCCCCAACCCCGTGGCGCTGGGTCTTCGAGGCGGCCGGCTCATCGTCGTCAACAAGGATGCGGACCTGGCGCAGCCCACGTCGGCCGGCCGCCCAAGCTATGTGGCGATGCGCATCGACGCGGATGGCAGGCTTACGCCCGAGGCCGGCGCGCGAATCCTGCTGCCCGAAGGTGTCTCGCCGACCCAGCCTTTGACCGCCGGCACCGGCAGCTTCGCCTTCGGCACCCAGTTCCCGGTCGCCGGCGTGGTCGACGCCCTGCAGATCGCCGACGGCGCCTTTCGCTTGCTGGGCTCCACGACCGTGCCCAGCCACCCGGGCGCCGATCACCCGACGCGAGCGCCGCCCTCTGGGACTCTGGGCGCACCCGAGCCGGCCGCTGCTCTATCTTGGCTTGCCTGTTGCGCAGCGGCTGGTAGTCGAGCGCTGGGACCCGGCTGGTCGCCTCACCCTGGTCGGCTCGGTGCCCAACTCGGGCCGGGCGATCTGCTGGCTGGTCGGCAACCGCGCGGCGACGCGGCTCTACAGCTCCAACACCGGCAGCCGCTCGATCTCGACCTACGATCTGAGCGACCCGGAACGCCCGGTGGAGCTCGGTGCGGCACTCGCCCTGCGCGGCGCGGGGCTGCCGTTCCAGCTGGCGCTGGATCGCACCGAGCGGTTCCTCTACGTCGTGGCCAAGCGAGTGTCGACCCAGCCGCCCGAGGCCAACGCACTGCACGTGATTGCCGTCGGCTCCGACGGTCGCCTGAGCGAGGTGGCGGGCTCGCCGTTCCGTCTGCCCGTGCCTGCCAGCGCCCGGCCGCAGGGCGTGGCGCCCCTCTAGCCGGCGTCGACCCATGCGGCGGCGTCACACTACGCGGTTTTTCCGGCACACCGGTGCTCGCCGTTTGCGCACCATGCTTGCCAGCGGACCGCAGATGAGGCCAAACGTGACCACGGGGACAGGCTAGCCAGTTGCTGCGGCGTCCCGTGCTGGAACGAGAAGGGAACGTGCCTATGAACTCCACCAACGGCCGCAAGATCCTGGCGGCCTGCGCGCTGCTCGGGCTGGGCCTGGCACTCGGCGCCTGTGGCGGTCACCCGGGCGGTGAGCTCTGGGGTGTGGACTACGCCAAGGGCGTGCAGCTGCCCCCGTCCGAATTCCCCGGGCCGAACAACAACCCGCCTCCGATGCCGCCCAAGACCGAGGGCTGAGCATCCGCGGCGGTCCGACCGCCGCGTCAAGCCGAACAAGCCACGTCACCGCCTTCGCGGTGGCGTGGCTTCGTGCTGTCCGGACCGTCCCGAGCTCAGGCTTCCCTGAGCAGACGGGCGGTGATCGCCTCGAGCAGGACCTGCCGGGTGCGCCGGGCGATGTCATCCAGCGAGGGCGTGCGCGCCAGCCGCTGCTCGGCCAGCCGCCGCACCTGCTCCAGGCTCGGCATGTGGGGAAGATGCAGGTCGGCGAGCACCGACTCGGCGTAGCCGCGGGCCATTTCCGCGCGCGCCCGGAACTCGTGCCACACCCTGGCCTCCGCCAGGGCCTCACGGGCCTGCGCGGCGATGCCGTCGATGGGGAACGTGCCGGCCAGCTGGTGTGCCACGCGCTCCACGACCTTGCGACCGAGCCGCTGCTCGCCGGCGACGAGGCTGCGCGCCGGCAGGTTCAGGTCCCACACGACCCCAAGCCAGGACAACACCTTCAGCGCGTAGAAGGTCGGGTCGAACTCCCACCAGCGGAAGCCCTGGCGCACCGAGGACTGGCAGGCATGGTGGTTGTTGTGCCAGCCCTCGCCGAGGGTGAAAATGGCGAGCAGCCAGTTGTTGCGGGAATCGTCGCCGGTCACGTAGCGCTGCCGTCCCAGCACATGGGCCAGCGAGTTGATGCCGAAGGTGGCGTGCCACAGGGCCACCGTGCTCCAGAAGAAGCCCACCACCAGTCCCGGCCAGCCGGCGATCAGCCAGGAGGCGACGCCCAGGAGGATGGCGGCCAGATAGGGATGCCGGTCCAGCCACACCAGTTCCGGCCAGCGGGCGAGGTCGGGCACGGCGCCATGGTCGCTGTCATGATGCCGGGCGGTAAAGATCCACCCCACATGGGCATAGAAGAAGCCGCGCTGGGCCGGCGAGTGGACGTCGAGCTCGGTGTCCGAATGCAGATGGTGCCAGCGGTGCTTGGCGGCCCACCACAGCACGCCGCGCTGGGCCGAGCTCTGCGCCAGGAACGCCAGCACGAACTGGAAGGCGCGGCTGGTCTTGAAGGCGCGGTGGGAGAAATAGCGGTGGTAGCCGGCGGTGATGCCGAACATCCGCACCACGTACAGAACGAACCCGAGTGCCAGCGCCTCCAGGGTCACACCGGTCCAGATCGCGGCGAAGCAGGCGAGATGCGCCACCACGAAGGCGGTGGTCGAGGGATAGATCACGTCGTCGTGCGGCTCGGCGGGGCCACGCGCAGCTGCGGTGGCGGGCAGGCTCGACATGCGTTGGATGCTTTCGCAAGGGGTATCGGGCCGGCCCGACGCCGGCCCTGTGGGCCACGCGGCCCGGGAGCAGGATGTGGGTGCTGCCTTGGCGCCCGGAAGGGGTGCCCCGCCGATCGGGTGGGGCTCGCCTGATCGGCCGCATGGTGCGCGCGCCCGCGAGCATGCTAGCCTCCCGGCAAACCTTGGGAGTGCCACCGATGCCCAACCGGCCCGTTCGCGACTGCATCAAGCGTGACGCGGCGCTCGTGGGGAGCGCGCAGGATTCCGTCCAGGAGGCCGCAAGGCGCATGTCCGAGGGGTGCTGCAGCAGCATCCTGGTCTGCGACGGCGATCGACTGCAGGGGATCTTCACCGAGCGCGATCTGCTGGTGCGGGTGGTGGCTGCTGGACTCGACCCGGCCAGCACCCCGCTCGAAAAGGTCATGACCCGCAATCCGGACACGATCGAGGCTGGCGCTCCTGTGATCGAGGCCATCCGGCGGATGGACGAGCTCAACTTCCGCCACATGCCCGTCCTGGAGCACGGGCGGATCGTCGGCGTGGTTTCCTGGCGCGACCTGCCGTTCGAGGACCGGGCCGGCATGCAGTCCGAACTCGACCAGCGTCACGTCCTGGCCGAGCGGTTGTGGTAGCGGCTGCAGGCGCTCGGCCAGGCGCCGGACCCGACCGTCACGGCCCGCCGGCACGCATCGCCGCCAGCAGTTCCTGCTCCAGGACGCCCGTCGACCGGCAGGCCGATTGCTGCGGCGTGCCGGTGAAACCGTTGACGTAGCTGCCGATGCTGAGGGCCCGGATCGCGACCCGGCTGCCTGTGGCATTGTCCGGGGTGGCCTTGACCGTCACCCGCGTCGCCACCTCGCCGGCATCGACGCGCCGGCTGCGCAACGCCTCGCTGAACGGATCGCGCACGGTGATCGCCGGGCAGCTCGCCCAGTCGCTCACGGCCTGGTTGTCGTGGTTCGCCTCCAGGGTGCCGGCCGGACCCGACAGCAGGGCCAGGGTGAACCCGCGCGCGACCAGGGCGGCACTGGCCCGCTCTATCGCGATGTCCGGCGCGACATCGACCACGCCTTCCGCGGCTCCGGCCACGCGTGGCTGCACGGCGATGGCGTCGGCCGGAGCCTGCCGCCGCCCCGACTGCGGCGCGCATGCCGCCAGGGCCAGGCACAGGAACAGGGACAGCCGACATACCCGCATGTTCTTCCTCGACCGCGAAGGCTCGTTCCAGGGCACTTGTTCGCACCGTCCGCCCGGCTGTCCAACATTATTCGAGCGAGGCTACGGGGTCAGCGCACCGAGCAGGCTGCGCTCGAGTGTCCCGGTCGAGGGGCAGGAGGAGCGCTGGGTGCCGTTGGTGAACGGGTTGACGTAGAGCCCGGTCTGCTCGGCGCGGACCGAGACCCGCGTATCCAGTGCTGCGACCGGCTGCACGCTCGCCAGGACCCTGGTCGTGACCTGCTGGGCCGCGACCAGGGTGCTGCGGTTGGTTCGGCGCGAGGGGTCGGTCAGCCGCAGCGTCGGGCAGTCGGCCCAGCCACGGCTGGCGGGGCCGGTGCCCACGGCCTCGATCGGGCCGGGACCGTCGGTGCGGCCCAGCGGCAGCAGCCCGTTGACGCGCAGGCCGGTGTCGAGGCGGGCTCGGGCGTCGCGCTCGCTCAGCGCCACCTGGGCCGTGTCGGACTCGGGCGGCGATGCCGCCCGGGTGCAGCCCGCCGCCAGTGCAGCCAGCAGGAACAGTGCTGCCGCGCGGGCCGTCACGCGCTCAGATCGAGACCAGGTTGCCATCGATGCTCACATTGGTCAGCCGCAGCCCGGTCGCGTTGCTCTGGATGACGCCCGCGCCGGCGACGTTGGTGAAGGTGCTGTCGCGCAGCGCCACGTTGGCGACCGGCGAATTGCTCAAGCCAGTCACGGTCAGCGCGTTGTTGGCGCGCAGGCAGGTCAGGTCCGCGATGTCGAGATTGCGGACCACGGGCCGGTAGATCCCGTCGTCGATGCCGTTGATGCGCAGATTGACCGCGACACCGGCATTGCGCACGCCGGCCAGGGCGATCCGCCGGGCACGGACGCGCTCGACGATGCCGGGCCCCCAGCGGCGGTTGGCCTTGAACAGCAGGCCGAAGGCGAGGTCGGGATCGGTGCCGGTCAGATCCTCGACGAACACGTCCTTGATGCCGCGCCCCTGCTCGCTGCCGAACACGACCGCCCCGATGCCGCCCGCGACCCGATTGTCGGCCACCACGATGTAGCGCGAGGCCATGTCCCGCCACAGCCCGTCCCGGGCGCGGCCGGCCTTGATCGCGATGCAGTCGTCGCCGGTATCGAAGGTGCAGCCCGTGACCAGGACGTTCTGGCAGTTCTCGATGTCGACCCCGTCATTGTTCGGGCCGCGGCTCACCGCCGTGACGTCGCGGATGGTGACGTGGCGGCAGAGCAGGGGATGGATCAGCCAGAACGGGCCGTTGCGGATGGTCACGCCCTCGACCAGGACGTTGTCGCAGCGTCGGAACTGGAGGAAGGACGGCCGCAGATAGTGACCCTCGCCGTAGATCCGCTGCCCGGTCGGCACGCCGGCCTCGTTCTGCGCGTGCAGGTCGCTGCGGTCGGGCTCCTGCGCAGGCATGCCCGGCTTCCAGCCGCGGCTCGGGTTGCCGGTCCAGGGCCACCAGAACGCGTTGCTCGCCTGGCCGTCCAGCACACCGCCGCCGGTGACCGCGACGTTGGTGCGCGCGGGGGCGTAGATGAACGGCGCGTAGTTGTAGCAGTCGCTGCCCTCGTAGCTCGTCCGGACCACCGGCAGGTAATGGCGGGGGTCGGTGCTGAACAGCAGCGTCGCGCCCGCCTCCACGACCAGGTTGACGTTGCTGCGCAGGCGGATCCCGCCGGTCAGGAAGGTGCGGGCAGTGCTGCCGGCCGGGACGATCACCCGGCCGCCTCCGGCATCGGCGCAGGCGTTGACGGCCTGCATGATCGCCCGGGTGCACAGGGTGTGGCCGTCGCCGACCGCACCGAAGGCCGTGATCGTGACCTCCCGCGCCGGAAACGTCGGCACGACGATGCGCGCACGGATCTGGTCGGCCAGGAGCCATGGATCGGCGCTCTGCGCCTCGGCGTGCCTGCCCCCGGCGGCCAGCGCCGCCGCGGCCAGGGGGCCGGCCACGGCCGCGCGTCGGGTCAGCCCTTGGCCGGAATCAGCGCGCATGAGGTCCGTCCGATCACCCAGGCGAGGCCGGTGGTGGCCGCAGCGATCTTGCGCGCGCTTTTGCTGCGGTGCAACGCGGGCGGGCTGCCGCGTCAGCTCACGGCCGCCAGTTCCTCGGTGCGCCGCGCACTGGTCGCCGGCCGGTGGTCGGCGGCCAGCATGGTGTAGACGGCCGGCAGCACGAACAGCGTGAACAGCGTGCCGATCAGCATGCCGGAGACGATCACCAGGCCGATGGCGAACCGGCTGGCGGCACCGGCGCCGGTGGCGATCAGCAGCGGGAACAGGCCCACGACCATGGCGGCGGTGGTCATCAGGATCGGCCGCAGCCGCACCCGGGCCGCCCGCTCGATGGCGCTGCGCCGGTCCAGGTTCTCGTTGCGCTGCAGCTCGTTGGCGAACTCGACCATCAAGATGCCGTGCTTGGAGATCAGCCCGATCAGCGTGACCAGCCCGATCTGGGTGTAGATGTTCAAGGTCCCGAGGCCGAAGAACAGCGGCAGCAGGGCGCCGCAGATCGACATCGGCACGCTGACCAGGATCACCAGCGGATCGCGCAAGCGATTCGAACTGCGCGGCCAGCACCAGGAAGATCACCACCAGCGCGAAGGCGAAGGTGACCGCCAGCTGGTTGCCTTCGGTGACGTAGTGGCGCGAGTCGGAGAGGTAGGCGTGCTGGAAGTCCGCCGGCAGCACCTCCTGCGCCTGCCGCTCCAGGAAGTCGACCGCCTGACCCATGGTCACGCCCGGCATCGGCACGGCCGAGAAGGTGGCCGAGTTGAGCTGGTTGTACTGGGTCAGCGCGTTGGGCGCGGTGCCGTCCGTCGATGCGGACCAGGGTCGACAGCGGCACCAGGCTCGCCCGAGCGGGTCATGACGTAGTACTGGCCCAGGCTCTCGGGCGTCAGCCGCTCGGCCCGCGGCACCTGCGGGATCACCTCGTAGGAGCGGCCGTTGAGGTTGAAGCGGTTGACGTAGTTGCCGCCGACCATCGTCGCCAGCGTGTCGCCGATCGCCGCCATGGTGACGCCGAGGTCGCTGGCCTTGGAGCGGTCGATGTGGACCCGGATCACCGGGTTGTTGAAGGCGAGGTCGCTGTCGGTGACGATGAACAGGCCGCTCTTGCGCGCCGCGTCCTTGATCTGCTCCATGAGCTGGAACACGGTCTCGTAGCCCGCGGGCGAGCTGATCACCATCTGCACCGGCAGGCCGCCGGTGGAGCCGGGCAAAGGCGGCAGGGAGAAGGCGAACACCTGCTCGCCGGTGATCTCGTTGAGCTTGCCCTGGACCAGCGGGTTGAGCTCCATGGCGCTGCGCTCGCGCTCGTCCCAGGGCTTGAGGATCATGCCGGCGATGCCGCCGTTCGGGCCGCCCTGCATGCCGTTGACGATGAAGCGCGTGTCGGTCTCCGGGAACGACGCGAAGGCCTCGTCGATCTGCTGGCCGTAGACGTCGACATAGTCGAGGTTGGCGTATTGCGGCGCCTTGATCAGCGAGAAGACGATGCCCTGGTCCTCCTCGGGCGCCAGCTCCGACTTGGTGTGCAGGAACAGGAAGGCGGTGATGCCCAGGACCGCCACGGCGAACAGGGCGGTCACCGGCCGGTAGTCCAGCGAGCGGTCGAGCCGGCGCCCGTACCAGTCGGTGACGCGGGTGAACACGCGGTCGATCAGGTTGGCGAAGCGGCCCTGCGAGCCGTGGCCCTGCAGGATCAGCGAGCACATCATCGGCGACAGAGTCAGCGCCACCACGCCCGAGATGATCACCGCCCCGGCCAGCGTGAAGGCGAACTCGCGGAACAGCGAGCCGGTGAGGCCGGTGAGGAAGCCGATCGGGGCGTAGACCGCGGCCAGCGTGATGGTCATCGCGATGACCGGGCCGGCGATCTCGCGCGCGCCGACCAGCGAGGCCTGCAGCGGCGTCAGGCCCTCCTCGATGTGGCGGTGGACGTTCTCGACCACGACGATGGCGTCGTCGACCACCAGCCCGATCGCCAGCACCATGGCCAGCAGGGTCAGCAGGTTGAGGCTGAAGCCCAGGGCCAGCATCAGCATGCAGCCGCCGATGATCGAGAGCGGGATGGTGACCACCGGGATCAGGACCGAGCGGACCGAGCCCAGGAACAGGAAGATGACGACGATGACGATGCGCCACGGCCTCGATCAGGGTCGCCTGCACCTCCTCGATCGAGGACTCGATGAACCGGGTCGAATCGTAGACGACCTGCACCTGCATGGTCGGCGGCAGGCCGCGCTCGATGGTGGGCAGGATCTCGCGCACGCCGGCCACGATGTTGAGCGGGTTGCCGGTGGGCGTGGCGTTGACGCCGACGAACACGGCCCGCTCGCCGTTCATGCTGACCGACGAGTTGCTGTTCTGGGCGCCGAGCTCGATCGTGGCGACGTCGCGCAGGCGGACGAGGCCGCCGTCGGCCGCCTTGACCACCATCTCGCGGAAGTCCTCGAGGTTGGTGAGGCCGGTGTCGGCCACGATGTCGACGACGGTGAAGTAGCCCTTGGCCTGGCCGGGCGCCGACTGGAAGTTGTTCGCCTGGATCGCCGCCTGCACCTCGGCCGCGGAGATGCCGCGCGCGGCGAGGCGCGCGGGGTCGAGCCAGATCCGCATCGCGAAGGGCTGGCCGCCCAGGATCTCGGCCTGGGCCACGCCCGGCACGGTGGCGAGCAGCGGCTGCACGACGCGGGTCAGGTAGTCGGTGATCGCGGGGCCGGACAGCTCGGGGCTGGAGAAGCCGATGTACATCACGGCCGTGGTGTCGCCGGTCGACTTCAGGATGACCGGGTCGTTGGCCTCCTGCGGGATCTGGTACTTGACCTGCTGCACCTTGGCCATGACGTCGGTCATGGCGACGTTGGGGTCGTAGTTCAGCCGGACATAGGCGGTGACCGTGCTCTGGCCCTGGGCCGAGGACGCGGTCATGTAGTCGATGCCCTCGGCCGTCGCCACCGCCTGCGCGATCGGCGTGGTGATGAAGCCCTGCATCAGCTCGGCCGAGGCGCCGGGATAGGACGTGGTGACCGTGATCACCGTGTTCTTGAGCTCGGGATACTGCCGCACGGGCAGCTCGAACGCCGCCCGCAGCCCGATCAGCAGAATCAGCAGGCTCACCACCGCGGCCAGCACCGGGCGGCGGACGAAGAGGTCGGTGAACTTCATCGCGGCTACTCCACCGGTGCCGTCGCGGGCGGCACCAGCCCGTCCGAGGCCACGGTCACCGGCGCGCCGTTCTGCAGCTTGAGCTGGCCCGAGGCCACGACCAGGTCGCCGGCGGCGATGCCGCGCTCGATCGCCACGCGCCCGTCGAACCGGTCGCCCGCCTCGACGAAGGTCTGCACGGCCTTGAGCTTCGGCTTGCCTTGCGCGTCCTGGCCGTCCTCGGCCACGACGAACACCGAATCGCCGTAGAGCGTGCGGTCGACCGCGGTCTCCGGGCACGCTCACCACCTCGGGCCGAGGCGGCATGCACCACCCGGGCATTGGCGAACATGCCGGGCAGGAGCCGGCGGTCCGGATTGGCCAGCGTCGCCTGCAGGCGCATGACGCGGGTCGCGGGATCGATCTGCGGCTCGATCGCGGTGATCTCGCCCTTGAACACCTCGCCCGGATAGGCGTCGACCCGCAGCTCCACCGGCTGGCCCGACCGCGACCGCGGCGCGGTCCCGCTCGGGCAGGGTGAAGTTGGCGTAGAGCTGGTCGAGATCGGTCAGCGTCACCAGCGCGTCGCCGGGACCGACATACTGGCCGAGCTCGACCGCGCGCAGGCCGAGCTGCCCGCCGAACGGCGCCTTGATCAGCTTCTGGTCGATGATCGCCTGGCTGCGCGCGATGCCGGCGCGCGCCGCCTCGAGCGCCTGCTGATTTTCGTCGACATTGGCCTGGGTCGCAAAGTCGCGCCGGGCCAGCTGGCGGGTGCGGTCCAGGTTGGCGAGGGCAAGCTTCTCGCTGGCCCTGAAGCTGGAGAGATCAGCCTGCTCGGGCGCGTCGTTGAGCTGAACCAGGGCCGCACCGGCCGCGACCGTGGCACCGGCCTCGAACTCGATCGCGGTGACCCGTCCCGGCCACCTCGGGCGCCACCTTGACCTCGCGCACCGCGGTCAGCGTGCCGATGCCGTCCAGGTAGCGCGGCATCGGCCCGATAGCGGCAGCCACCGCGGCCACGGGCGTGGGCGGCGGTACCTGGCTCGCGAAGAAATCGGCGATGGCCTTGGAGCGGAAGCGGTCGAACGCGAACAGGCCGCCGCCGACCAGGGCCAGCAGCAGCGCCACGACCACGAACCAGACCATCATCCGGCGCCGCGAGGGCTTGCCCTTGGCCCGCCGCTCCTGCGGGCGCGATTCGTCGTAAGTGACCGTCGCCATCGTTTCCTCGTGCTGCCGCGGTCTCAGGCCGCGGCGGTCAGATCGGGCCGTCGCAGCGTTGCCGGATCGAAATGGGCCGCGATCGCGCCGTCGCGCAGGCCGATCCCGCGCAAGATAAACCGGGCCAGGGCCTCGACCACCTCGTCGGGCGTGCCGCGATAGGGATAGACCGAGCGGCCGCACAGCCGGCCGAAGGCCGTCGTCGCCGCCGCGTGATGCGCGAACCAGAAGGCGTTGCCGGCTTCGCCGCAGTCGGGGTGCAGGTCGCCGGCCGCCCGGGCCGCCGCGAAGCTCGCGGCGAAGGTCGGCAGGATGCGCTCGACCACCCACTCCGACACCAGCCGCACATACTCGCCGTCCTCGAGCAGGCTGTGCAGGGCCAGACGGTCCTCGACCTCCTTCTCGCGCGGGTCGCCGTCGATGCCCATCGCCACGTGCCGGATCAGCAGGCCGATCATCTCGACCAGCGACGCGGTCGAAGGCTCCAGCGCGCCCAGCCGCTCCAGCCCGGGATCGCCCTCGCAGCCCTGGTCCAGGATCTCGCGGTACAGTGCCGCCTTGCTCGGGAAATGCTGGAACACCAGCGCTTCCGAGACGCCGGCGGCCTGGGCGATCTGCCTCGTGGTGGTGCCCGCGAAGCCGTGCTGCGCGAACAGCGGCTTGGCTGCCTCGACGATCGCGACGCGGCGCTCGCCCGCCTGCAGGCGTGGTCTGGTCATGGAAACTAAGTAAGCGCTTACTTGTCGGCCGTCAACGCCGCGCCGTGCCGCTCCAGCACCTGAGCGATGGTGCGCTCCAGCATGGCCGGGTCGTGGAAGGTGGCGGCCAGGATCATCGCACCCTGCAGGGCGGCCACGATGCTGGTCGCCTCGGCCTCGCCGGCTGTCCGCCTGGTCTTCGGGCAGGCAGGCGCGCCACCCAGGCGATGTTGGCGGCGAAGAAGTCGCGCACCGCCGCACCGACCCGGTCCGGCAGCCCACGGCTCTCGGCCGCCAGCATGCCGCACAGGCAGACCGCGTCCGCCGCCCGGAACGCCTGGCGGTAGGCGGCGCAGAAGGCGCGCAGGCGCTCGGCCGGCGGCCGGTCGCGGGCATCGGCGAGACCCGCCAGGAACCGCTCATGGTAGCGCTCGACCAGCGCCAGGCCGAGATCGGCCTTCTGCGGGAAGTGATGGTGCACGCTGGCACTGCGGATACCCACGTCCGCCGCCAGATCGCGAAAGCTCACCGCATGGTAGCCGCCGGCCCGGACGCGCCGCTCGGCGGCGTCGAGGACCTGGTCGGCCCGGGCATTTTCGGTCATTCACGAACCCTCGATCAGCCTACCTGCCGATAGATAGCAGTTGACGGCCCGATCCGGAACCATCAGAAGCGAGTGGCTATCTACTGATAGATAGACATCGTCGGGGAGCATCGCATGTTCGACATGAGCAATCTTCGCCGCTTCGGCAGGATCGAGGCCGGAGCACCCGCCGCGATGACGGCGTTCAGCGCGTTCAACGACGCGGCACTGGCCGACGGTGCCGTACCACGCAAGTACAAGGAACTGATCGCGCTCGGCGTGGCGCTGACCACCCAGTGCGGCTACTGTCTCGAGTTGCACCGCAAGGCAGCGCTGCAGGCTGGTGCCACGGAGGCCGAGATCGCCGAGACGGTCATGGTCGCCGCCGCGCTGCGCGCCGGAGCTGCGCTCACCCACGGCACCCACCTGCTCGTCGACTGACCACGAATCACATCCAGGGAGCGGCACCATGAAGATCTACGAGCACAAGGGCTTCCCCAATCCGATGCGGGTCCGGGTGGCGCTGGCGGAGAAGGGGCTGGCCGACCGGGTCGACTTCGTCGCGGTCGATGTGACCAAGGGCGAGCACCGGACGCCCGAGTTCCTGGCCCGCAATCCATCGGGTGCAGTGCCGGTGCTGGAACTCGACGACGGCACCTGCATCGCCGAATGCTCGGCGATCACCGAGTATCTCGACCACCAGGACAACGACCCGGTCCTGACCGGCCGTACGCCCAAGGAGCGCGCGGTCATCGCCATGATGCAGCGCCGCGCCGAGGCAGGGCTGCTGGATGCCGTGGGCGGCTACTTCCATCACGCCACGCCGGGCCTGGGCCCGCAGCTCGAAACCAACCAGAACCACGCCTGGGGGCTGGCCCAGCGCGAGCGCGCGGTCGGCACCATGCGCTACCTCGACGGTGTCCTGGCGACGCGCCCCTATCTCGCCGGCGAGCGCTTCACCGTGGCCGACATCACTGCCCTGGCGGGGCTCGCCTTCGCCGGCTTCGCCGCGATCGACGTTCCCGAGGACTGCGGTGCGCTCCGGGCCTGGCACGACCGCGTGGCGCAGCGCCCGAGCGTCGCCGCCGCCTGAATTGCGAGCACAGCCGATGAACCTGAACGCCGACTTCACCCGCCGTGCCGCGGTTCATGCGGCCTCGCTCCCCTGGCAGCCGTCGCCGACACCAGGCGTCGAGCGCCGCATGCTGGACCGGATCGGCGACGAGGTGGCCCGCGCTACCACCATCGTCCGCTATGCGCCCGCCAGCCGCTTTCCTGCCCATACCCATGGCGGCGGCGAGGAGTTCCTGGTGCTCGAGGGCGTGTTCCAGGACGAGCATGGCGATTTTCCCGCCGGCAGCTACGTGCGCAACCCGCCGACCTCGCGCCACACGCCCGGCTCGGCGACCGGCTGCACCATCTTCGTCAAGCTGTGGCAGTTCGCGCCCGATGATCGGACCGAGGTGCGGCTCGACACCGCGACCGTTCCCTACGGACCGGCACCGGGCCGCCCGGGCGTCGAGCTTGCGCCGTTGTTCCGCGACGCGATCGAGGACGTCCGCCTGGAGCGCTGGGCGCCGGGTGCGGCCATCGCCCTGCGCCCGACCGGCGGCATGGAACTCCTGGTGCTGGACGGCGGCTTCGCCCACGAGGGCGTGCCGTTCGCCCCGCAGTCCTGGCTGCGCCTGCCGCCGGGCGACGCTGCTACCGTCACGGTCGGCCGCGACGGTTGCAGGCTATGGGTCAAGGAGGGTCACCTGGCGTCGCGGTAACGGTCCGGGTAGGGGTGCTCAGCGGCAACGGGGGCAGGGCTGGACCAGTTCGGCACCGCCGGCACCCTGGCCCAGGGCCTCGTTCCGCGCGCGCCGGACCTGCGCCCCACCTTCGCCGGTGCCCGGCTGGTACTTGGCGATCTGGGCCTGTGGTACCGCAGCGGCGGCGGGCTCGGCGGCCTGCCACTGCGGGCTGGCGAGCACCGCCGCACCGACCAGGGCGCAGGTGGCGAAGCCGGCGACGAAACTGACGGCGTTGAGCGAACGAATCTTCATGGACATGATCGAGCTCCCAGATGTCTGGGCCGCGCCGCCTGTCAGACAGGTGAGGATGGCGACCGGCTGAGTGCCATCCTTGTCCCTTCGTCCGGCCGATACTGTGCGCTCCGTCACAATGGCCACGCTTATGGTTGGCTTGTTCGCGCAGGCGCCTCAGCCTGCCGTGATCGGCACGTGCCCCGGCTGGCCGGCGATCCGCTGCAGCCACGCCTGCACGGCCGGATAGCCCGCGAGGTCGAAGCCACCCTCGTCGGCGACGTGGGTGTAGGCGTAGAGGGCGATGTCCGCGATCGTGTAGCGGTCGGCGACCAGGAACGGATGGTCGGCGAGACGGTGCTCCATCACCCGGAGCGCTGCGTGGCCGCCCTGCTCGAGCCGCGGCAGCTCCGCCCGCCGCGGCGTATCCGGGGGGAGCAGGTGGTGGATGAAGCGCGCCACGGCGATGAACGGCTCGTGGCTGTACTGCTCGAAGAACAGCCACTGCAGCACCTGCGCCCGGCCCAGCCGGTCGTCGGGCAAGAACGGCGTGCCCTCGGCGAGGTAGAACAGGATCGCGTCCGACTCGGACAGGACCGTCCCGTCCTCCAGCTCCAGGGCCGGGATGCGCCCGTTCGGGTTCTTGGCCAGGAACTCGGGCGTGCGGGTCTCGCCCTTGAGGATGTCCAGTTCCACCCGGCGAAACGGGCTGCCGAGCTGGTGCAGCAGCAGCCGGCATTTGTAGCCGTTGCCGGAGGACAGGTAGTCGTAGAGCGTCAGCATCCGATGCCCCTCACGCGCCGATCCGCAGCAGCACGCCCTCGTGCTCCAGGAGCCACCGCTTGCGTTCCAGCCCGCCGCCATAGCCGGTGAGCGAGCCGTCGGCGCCGATCACGCGATGGCAGGGCACGACGATGCCGACCGGGTTGGCGCCGTTGGCGAGCCCCACCGCGCGCACCGCCGCCGGCCGGCCGAGTGCCGCGGCAAGCTGGCGGTAGCTCCAGGTCGTCCCGGCCGGAATCGTGCGCAGCATGGCCCAGCAGTCCCGCTGGAACGCCGTCCCGCCCGGGTCGACCGGCAGGGCGTCGAGCGCGTCGAGGCGCCCGGCGAGGTAGGTGCGCATGGCGGTGGTCGCCCCGAGCGGGTCCGGCGTCGCGACGGCCTCGACCGTCCCGAAGCGCCGCGCCAGCATGGCCCACAGCCGGTCCTCGGGCTCGCCGAAGTCCACCGCCACGAGCCCGCCGTCGTGCGCCACGATCGTGATCGGGCCGGCCGGGGAATCGATCCGGTCCAGTGCCAGGCGCATCAGGGCCGCTCCCAGCTCCCGCTCGCGCCCGCCCGGAACACCGCGTCGATCACCTTCATGTTGGCGAGGCTGTCCTCCAGCGGCACCGGCTGCGGCGTGCCGTCCAGCACCGCCGCGGCGAAGGCGTCGCCCATGATGCCGTACTGGTCGCAGACGGGGATCTCGATCGTCTCCACCGCCACGTCGCCGAGCCCGGGCCCCTCGTAGAGCGAGAGCCGGCAGGCGCTGTCGTTGGGCGCGTTGAACGGGACCTCGACCACGAGCCGGCCCTTGTCGCCGAAGAACTGCATGGTCTGCCGCGGCACGAGCTGGGTGCCGTACTGGAAGCAGCACTGCACCTGGCCGTAGTCCAGGATCGCGGTCCCCAGGCGGTCGATGCCGTTCTGCGGGTCGCGCTCGATGATCGCCGCCACGCGCGCGGGCTCCAGGCCGGTGACGAAGCGCGAGGTGGTGATCGGGTAGCAGCCGATGTCGAGCAGCCCGCCGCCGCCCCACTCGGCCACGTTGCGGACATTGTTCGGGTCGGTCAGGTGGTAGCTGAAATGGCCGTGGATCGCCTTCAGCTCGCCGATCCGGCCGCTGCGCACCAGCTCGCGCGCCCGCAGCCATTGCGGGTGCGTGCGCACCATGAACGCCTCCTGGATCACGCACACCGGTGCGGTCGCGGACCTCGATCAGCGTGGCGCACTCGGCGGCATCGAGCCCGATCGGCTTCTCGCACAGCACGTGCTTGCCGGCCTCGGCCGCCTTGATCGTCCAGGGGACGTGCAGGTGGTTGGGCAACGGATTGTAGATCGCGTCCACCTCGGGGTCGGCCAGCAGCGCCTCGTAGCTGCCGTGGCTGCGCTTGATGCCCAGCCGGCGCGCCACCTCGGCGGCACGGCCGATGTCGCGCGAGGCCAGCGCCACCACCTCGCAGCGCGCGGCACCGCAGCAGGGGCGGGATGACCTTCTCGCGCGCGATCTTGGCGGCCCCGAGGACCCCGAACCTGAGCTTCTTCATGCGACCCTCCCCGACCCGACGGCGGCCGGACTGTCGGCGCGATGGCGGGGCGCTGTCAAACCCGCAGCGCACCCGCCGCCGGTTGCCACGTCGGACACCTTCCGCTTGAAGGGAGCGCTACGCGGCGCACGCGGTGGAGTGGCGACATGGCCCAGATCGTGACCATCGGCGAGATCCTGGTCGAGATCATGGCGACCCGGATCGGGCAGACCTTCCTGGAGCCCGGGCTGTTCGCCGGCCCCTATCCCAGCGGCGCGCCGGCGATCTTCGCCGACCAGGCCGCCCGCACCGGTGCTTCCACGGCGATGATCGCCTGCATCGGACCGGACGATTTCGGCACGCTCAACCTGGAGCGGCTGCGGGCGAGCGGCGTCGACGTGCGCTGGATCCGGCGCGTGCCCGGCACCACCACCGGCAGTGCCTTCGTCACCTACCGCGCCGACGGCGGGCGCGACTTCGTCTTCAACATCGCCAACTCGGCGGCGGCGGCCCTCGACGCCGCCCAGGTCGAGCCCGCGGCGTTCGGCGACTGCCGCTACTTCCACGTCATGGGCTCGTCGCTGGTCAGCCCGCAGGTGGCGGGGGCGGTGCGGCGCGGGGTCGAGCTCGCCCGCGCGGCCGGGGCGCGGATCTCCTTCGACCCCAACATCCGCAAGGAGCTCCTGGGCCTGCCCGAGGTCGCGGCCACCATCGAGGCGGTGCTGGCGGTGAGCGACATCCTGCTGCCGAGCGACGCCGACCTCGAGCATCTGTGCCCCGGCCTGCCGGAAGCCGAGGCGGCACGCAGCCTGCTCGCCGCCGGCCGCGAGCTCGTGGTGCTGAAGAAGGGTGCCGCCGGCTGCGTCTGCTATGGTCCGGAGGATGCGATCGCCATCCCCGCGTTCCCGGCCGAGGAGGTGGACCCGACCGGAGCCGGCGACTGCTTCGGCGGGACCTTCGTCGCCTGCCTGGCGCAGGGCGTGCCGCTCGCACGTGCGCTGCGTCTCGCCACCGCCGCGGGGGCCATGGCGGTGGGGAAGAAGGGGCCGATGGAGGGCAACGCCACCATGGCCGAGCTCGAGGCCTTCCTGGAGCGGCAGGCATGAGCGCTCTGGGTGAGATCGCCCGCGCCAACCGGGCCGGCGAGGGCAGGGGCATCTGGTCGGTCTGCTCCGCCCACCCGCTGGTGCTGGAGGCCTGCATCGACCAGGCGCTGGCCGACGGCGGCCCGCTGCTGGTCGAGGCCACCTGCAACCAGGTCAACCAGGAGGGCGGCTACACGGGCATGCGGCCGGCGGACTTCCGCCGCTTCGTCGAGGGACTCGCCGCCGCGCGCGGCCTCGCAACCGACCGGCTGATCCTGGGCGGCGACCATCTCGGGCCCAACCCCTGGCGGCACGAGCCCGCCGAGGCGGCACTGGCCAAGGCGGAGCGGCTGGTTGCGCTCTACGTCGAGGCGGGCTTCACCAAGATCCATCTCGACGCCAGCATGGCCTGCGCCGGCGACCCGGACCCGCTGCCGCCGGAGCTGATCGCACAGCGGGCCGCGCGCCTGGCCGTGGCCGCCGAGAGTGCGGGCGGGCGGCCGGCCTACGTGATCGGCACGGAGGTGCCGGTCCCCGGCGGTGCCCACGAGACCATCGACCGGCTGGAGGTCACCCGCACCGCCGACCTTGCCCGCACCATCGCGGTGCACCGTGCCGCCTTCGCTGCGGCTGGGGCTGGACGAGGCATGGGAGCGCGTGCTGGCCGTCGTGGTGCAGCCGGGGGTGGAGTTCGGCAGCGAGCAGGTGGTCGACTTCGTGCCCGAGCGGCCCGCGCGATCTGGCGCGGGCGATCGCGGCGCGTGCCGGACCTCGTGTTCGAGGCGCACTCGACCGACTACCAGACCGAGCAGGCCCTGCGCGCCCTGGTCGGCTGCCATTTCGCCGTGCTCAAGGTCGGTCCCGGGCTGACCTTCGCCCTGCGCGAGGCGCTGTTCGCGCTCGCCGCCATCGAGGCCGAGCTCCTGCCGGCGGGCCGGCACTCGCGGCTGCGCGAGACGCTGGAGGCCGCGATGCTGGCCGCACCGGGCCACTGGCAGGGCCACTACCATGGCGACGCGGCGGCGCTGCGCCTCGCCCGCGCCTTCAGCCTCAGCGACCGCTGCCGCTACTATTGGCCCGTGCCGGAAGTCGCTACTGCGGTCGAGCAGCTTGTTCGCCAACCTTACCGAGCGGTCGCCGCCCTTGCCGCTCCTCAGCCAGTACCTGCCCCGGCAGTGCGACGCCGTCCGCGCCGGCCGGCTGGCACCCGAGCCGCGCGCCCTGGCGCGCGCGCATGTGCGCGAGGTCGCCGCCGCCTATGCCCGTGCCTGCGGCGGCGGAGCGCACTGACGGCGCAGCGGCGCGGCCCGGGTCCTGCGGCGTTGCGCCCGGCCGACCCCTGACCTACGAACTTCGCCACGCCGTCAGGACGGCGTCAGCAGGGGGAGCCAAGACATGTCCGACCGGCTCGGCGAGGAAGCGCTCGACTATCACCGGATGGCGCCGGCCGGGAAGCTCGCCGTGGTCGCCACCAAGCCGCTGGCGACCCAGCGCGACCTGTCGCTGGCCTACTCCCCCGGCGTCGCCGCCGCCTGCGAGCTGATCGTCGCCGATCCCTTGGCCGCCGCCGAGGTCACCGCCCGCGGCAACCTCGTGGCCGTGGTCACCAACGGCACCGCCGTCCTGGGCCTGGGTGCCATCGGTGCCCTCGCCTCCAAGCCCGTCATGGAGGGCAAGGCCGTCCTGTTCAAGAAGTTCGCCGGCATCGATTCCTTCGACATCGAGATCGACGAGCGCGACCCGGACAAGCTGGTCGACATCGTGGCGTCGCTGGAGCCGACCTTCGGGGCGATCAACCTCGAGGACATCAAGGCGCCCGAGTGCTTCATCGTCGAGGCCAAGCTGCGCGAGCGGATGAAGATCCCGGTCTTCCACGACGACCAGCACGGCACCGCCATCATCGTCGCCGCCGCCGTCCGCAACGGGCTCTACCTGGTCGGCAAGCCGATCGAGGAGGTCAAGCTCGTGGCGAGCGGGGCCGGGGCCGCGGCACTGGCCTGCCTCAACCTCCTGGTCAGCATGGGCCTCAGGCTCGAGAACATCCTGGTCACCGACATCGAGGGGGTGGTCTACGAGGGCCGCACCACCCTCATGGACCCGTGGAAGGCGAAGTACGCCCGGGCCACCAGCGCGCGCACGCTGGCCGAGGCGATCGAGGGCGCCGACATCTTCCTGGGCCTGTCGGCCGCGGGCGTGCTCAAGCCCGAGATGGTGGCCAAGATGGCGCCGAACCCGCTGATCCTGGCGCTGGCCAACCCCAACCCCGAGATCCTGCCCGAGCTGGCCAAGCAGGTCCGGCCCGACTGCATCATCGCGACCGGGCGCAGCGACTACCCGAACCAGGTCAACAACGTCCTGTGCTTCCCGTTCATCTTCCGCGGTGCGCTGGACGTCGGCGCCACGACGATCAACGAGGCGATGAAGGTCGCCTGCGTCGACGCCCTGGCCCAGCTCGCCCGGGTCCCGCCGCCCGAGACGGTGACCGCGGCCTACGGCGTGGAGGAGCTGCGCTTCGGGCCGGACTACCTGATCCCCAAGCCGTTCGACACCCGCCTGATCGTCGAGCTGCCGCCGGCGGTGGCCAAGGCCGCCATGGACACCGGCGTGGCGACCAGGCCCCTGGCCGACCCCGCCCTCTACCGCCAGCGCCTGTCGCAGCGGGTGATCCGCTCCGGCCTGATGATGAAGCCGATCTTCGAGGCGGCGATCGCGAACCCGCAGCGCCTGGTCTACACCGACGGCGAGGAGGAGCGGGTGCTCCGCGCCGTGCAGGTCGTGGTCGAGGAGGGGCTCGGCGAAGCCGATCCTGATCGGGCGTCCCGAGGTGATCGAGGCCCGGGTCGAGAAGCTGGGCCTGGGCCTGCGCGCCGGCCGGCATTTCGAGCTGTGCAACCCCGACAGCGACCCGCGCTACAACGACTATGTCGCGTTCTACCTCGAGCGCACCGCCCGCAAGGGCGTGACTCCGGCCAATGCGCGCGAGGCCCTGCGCACGCGGCGCACCGTGATCGGCGCGGTCATGCTCGCCCGCGGCGAGGCCGACGCCATGCTGGCCGGGCCGGTGGGCAACCTCGGCACCCATCTGCGCCACATCAACGACGTCATCGGCCTGCGCCCGCAGATGAGCGAGGCCTCGGCGGTGCACGCGCTGGTCCTGGACGGCGGGGCGCTGTTCATCGCCGACACCAGCGTCAGCTACGAGCCCTCGCGCCGCCCTGATCGCCGAGACCGCGATCCGCGCCGCCGCGCTTCTGCGCGGCTTCGGCCTCGAGCCCAAGGTGGCCCTGGTCAGCCACAGCAATTTCGGCAGCCGTGACACGCCCTCCTCGCGCAAGATGCGCGAGGCCCTGGCCCTGCTGCGCCAGCTCGCCCCGGCGCTGGAGGTGGACGGCGAGATGCAGGTCGACACCGCCCTCTCGCCCATGGTCCGCGACCGGCTCCTGCCCGGCTCGAGCCTCAAGGGGCCCGCCAACCTCCTGATCATGCCGAGCCTGGATGCCGCCAGCGCCGCCTACAACCTGATCAAGTCGGTGACCGGGGCCGTCACCATCGGCCCGATCCTGATCGGCCCGCGCCTGCCGGCGCACATCGTCAACCCGTCGGTGACCAGCCGCGGCATCGTCAACATGAGTGCGGTCGCCTGCGTCGCGGCCGCGCGCCAGGAGGCGCCGCTCGGCTGAGCCCGTGCGCGATCACGCCGACGTCACGCGCGGCGAGAAGCCGACGGCGTTCTCGCGCACTGACTTTCTTGCCCAGGATCAGGCCGTGGGCCGTCCCGAGCGCTGTGGAGCGGCTGCGATCCCGGTAGGGCGATCGAGCTGGGAACAGACCTGCCCCGATCGTTTGCAAGCTGCCGCCGCCCGCAGGCCCGGTCGCACGTCCGGGTCCTGGCCGGTTTCGCTTCCGGCCAGGACCGTCGGGCTCAGCGCGCCGTGTCTCGGCCCAAGGTGGTGCGATTGCGCGGGACCTCGCTCAACTGGCCGAGGGCGGTTACCTGCGACGGGTATTCCGGAGCGTCGACATGGCCCACCGCCAGTATCACGCTGAAGTCGCCGGCCGAGCCGGGCCGGTTCTGTCCTTGCGCGCCATGGCATCCCATGCAGCCGCCCATGGCATAGAAGTGGCCATTGTAGTTGGTGTTCTTGCGCTGGCTGCCGTCGACGTTCCAGCTCGTGACGACCGCGGCCTTCGGCTGCGGTGACAGGCCGCCGCTGAACAGCTGCAGGGAGCGATTGGTCTCGACCAGGATGTTGGCGAGATAGTAGCTGGAGACCTCCGGGTTCTGCGCGCTATAGGGCGGCTGGCTTGTGTAGGGCGTCCCGTTCGGCGTCGGGATGGTGATCACCTTGTCGTATGGATAGTATTGTACGTTCACCAGCTTGTAATAGAGCCACGGCGCCGAGCTGATTGACTTGGACTTAAGGTAGGCCGCGATCGCCGCATGGGCGTTCAGGTTGGCCGTGATCACATAGCTGGGGATCTTGTTGATCCGACTGTTGACGCAGATGTTGCCGGCGCTCGGCACGGGCTGCGGGCTTGGGGCATTGTGATAGAACAGTCGCTGGCCCGGCGTGGCGCAGTATTGCTGCGAGGCCAGCGGTGCGCAGGTGGCGGTGTTCGAGGTCAGGATCACCGAGCCGTTGCTGCTCGCGTTCTTGTTCGTCGGCCCGACGGGTGGGCGGGGATCGATCAGGCACTCCTGCGGCGACGTCGGCGGCTTCGTCTGCGCCACGACGATGTTGCCGTCCGGGTCCTCGATCGGCGTGCCGCCGGCGGTCTTGATGTTGTCGGCCTGCTCGAACGTGGCGTAGATGAAGTAAGGTGCCGATGGCGTCTTCTGGATGATGTGGAGTGCCACGAGCCCCCACACGGCGTCGCGATAGCAGGCGGCGGTCGTGCTGCTCCCCGCGCGCTCGTAGAAGCGCACGGGCTGGGTGTGGAAGCGCCCCGAGGCCAGCTCGGACGGGTTGAGCGGGCGCCACCCGGCCTTGATCTCGATGGTACCGTTGGGCAGGCTTACCATGGTCGTGCTGCCGGCTGGCGGGCTGGCCTTGTTCTGGGCGAGATAGGCCTTCGTGGCCTTCACGACGGCGGCCGGCACGTTGGACCACCACTGGTCGGTGGGATCGGTCGGCGAGCTGTTCTTGGTGACGTAGACGTACTCGGCGCGATTGGCCTTGGCCAGGAAGCGGATTAGCTGCGGTGCGCTGTTCCCCGGTGAGCTCGTGGGCAGCACGTGCCCGGCATACATGTTGTCGAGCGTGATCTGGTCGGTCTCGTCGAGGTTGACCCAGGGGGCTGGATTGCCAGCTTGGCTGGGATCGCAGGCCGGCACCGGCCGGTCGTAGGTATACTGCGGCAGGGCGTCATAGCCGAACGACGTGTCGCCCGCCGGGCCGGGATAGCCAGGCGGCGCGCCGACGCCGGGAAAGATCTCGACCTTGCCGCGGAACGTCTGCCAGACCGTAGGCCCGGTGCAGGTTGGATCGCCGAACTTGCAGGTGAAGGATGGCGTCTCGCGCTGACCGGGCTCGCCCTGCTGGACGCCGGCCGGCCAGTTCAGCGCGATGAACTCCTGCCAGGCGAAGGCGGCCGCCTGGTCGGGCGTCGCCTCCACAGCGCCGCCGGACCCGTTGGTGAACGGCGGGTTGAGCTCCGACGGCACCTTCCGGTTCACCTGGATCGCCACCCCCGGAGCGGCTTGGCTGGCGGGCGCCAGCAGGGCCAATCCGAGGCCGACGGCCACCAGCCTGGGCGCCGTGATCGTGAGCACGGCCCTGCTTTTCGCGCCCAGATCCGACCAGCGGCGACGATGGCCTGTGGGGGCATGTCCCGGCTCGCGTCGGTTGTCGGGACGCTGCGTCAGCAAAGGGTGGTCCGCCATTTCCATCTCCAACCCGAGCGTGTTCGTATTGAAGGCGCAGCGCCGTAGGGGCTCAATCGACGTCGCGCGGAAATCCCAGGAAATCGCTGGATATTCCACCGGCAATGATGGAAAGGACGCCGTGTTGATGGGGTGCCCGGGTTCCGATCGGCTTGGGCAGGGGCGGGGGAAACGGGCATGGCGCACGAGCTGCCGGCCAAACTGCTGGTTACCCAGGCCCTTCTGGGCTGCACCAGCCGCAAGGAACTCTGCGCCAGATTCCGCGAGGTCAATCCCCGGACGGAGTTCGACCTCGAGCGCAGCCACAAATGGATGCAGGGGCGCTCCAAGCCGCGCAGCATGCGGGTATACGAGGACTGGTCGCGGCTGCTCGGCACGGAGCGCCAGCCCGCCTGGCTGGTCGCCTGCACGGTCGACGCCTTCATCGAGGAAGTGTGCCAGCTGTTCGCGGCCGATCCGCAGGAGCTGAAGCGGCGAGCCGGGTTGGACGAGCTGCGCACCGGCGGTGTCGTGGCTGGCGGTGCCGTCCACTATGTCTGCGGCGCCTACGCGGCCTACAGCTTGGCCTGGTCGCCCTACTACCGGGACCACGCCATCCGCGGTTCCCTCGTGGTCGAGCCCGCCAGGGGCATCAACCGCTTTACGGCCTGCTACCGGGAGAACCTGCCCTCCGGGCAGGTCGAGCTCAACGGCGCCGCGAGCCTGGTCGGCCGGATCCTCCACCTCGATCTGCACGAGCCGGGCAGCGGCGCACCGTTCTTTGTCAGCGTGTTCCTGTCGGGCCGCCCGGCCGCCATGCTCTCGGGCGTCGCTTCCGGCGCCACGCTGGCCGGTCCCGATCCGCTGCCGTCGACCACGCGGATCGTGCTGCTCCGCACGCCCGACGGTGGCGGCCCCGGGCTCGAGGCCTCCAACGGCTATCTGGCACTCGATCCCGTCGCGATCGGCGCCAACCTCGCCGCGGCCGGGATCCCTGCGACCGAGACGGCGGCGGCCCAGCTCTGTGCGTTCCTCCGCGGCGGCGGGGCCGTGGTGCCGATGCAGGTGAGCCAGGCGGCGCATGGGCAACTCGCGGGCTACTTCGACTCGGTCGACCTCCGCGCCCTAGCGGCACCGTTGTGCGCCCTCGCCCGGTGCTGCTAACAGCCCCTGGCCGAGCGTGCTGCGATCCGGAGGTCCATGGCCTCTGCGCACCTCCATGGCGTGCGCAGGCCCGGGGCTAGGAGCGAGCGATGTCCACGACCGAGACCGCTGCCGCACCGCCCGAGCTCACCGACGCCCTGGTCGCCGAGGTCCGCGATGCCATCGCCGCGGCCAATCCCGACCTGGTCGCGGCGCTCTCGGGCACGCTGCACGCCGCCGACCTTGCCGACCTCCTCGAGCGCCTGGACCGCGACGAGCGCTTTGCCGTGATCGCGGCCCTGGGTCCCTCCTTCGATGCCGAGACCCTGGCCTACCTCGACGATTTCGTCCGCGACCAGGTGCTCGAGGCCCTGGGACCGGAGGCCACCGGCGAGGTCCTGGCCCAGCTCGAGACCGACGACGCGGTCGAGATCCTGGCCGATTTCGACGAGGCCGAGCAGGCCGAGATCCTGGCCGCCCTGCCGCTGCCCGAGCGCGAGGCGCTGCAGCAGGCCCTGGCCTTCCCCGAATGGAGTGCCGGGCGCCTGATGCAGCGCGACGTGGTCGCGGTGCCCGACTACTGGAACGTCGGGCAGACCGTCGACTATCTGCGGGCGCACCCCGACCTGCCCGAGGATTTCTACGACATCTTCCTGATCGACCCGCGCTTTCGCGTGGTCGGCGACGTGCCCTTGAGCCGCGTGCTGCGCAGCAAGCGCGCCACGCCGCTGGTCGACCTCAAATACAAGGAGCTGCGCAGCTTCCCGGCCGAGACCGACCAGGAGGAGGTCGCCCGCGCCTTTCGCCGCTACGCCCTGGTCTCGGCCCCGGTGGTCGACGGCGACGGCCGGCTGCTCGGCGTGATCACCGTCGACGACGTGGTCGACGTGATCGGCGAGGAGGCCGAGGACGACATCCTCAAGCTGGGCGGCGTCAGCGAGGACGACACCTACGTCCCGGTGCTGCAGACCAGCTTCAAGCGCCTGCCCTGGCTCGGCGTCAACCTGTTCACCGCCCTCCTCGGCGCCTACGTCATCACCCAGTTCGAGGGCACCATCGCCCGCCTGGTCTCGCTGGCCGCCCTGATGCCGCTGGTGGCCGGCATGGGCGGCAATGCCGGCACCCAGGCGCTCACCGTCACCGTCCGCTCGCTGGCGGCCGGCGAGATCACCGCCCGGCAACACCTGGCGCGCGATCCGCAAGGAGCTCGCCGTCGGCCTGCTCAACGGCGGCACCTTCCTGATCGCCGGCGGCAGCGCTCGTGCTCTTGTGGTTCGGCGAGCCGGTGCTCGGCCGCCGTGTTCGGCACCGCACTCCTGTTCAACCTCGTGGTCGCGGCGGCACTCGGCGTCACCGTACCCCTGCTCCTGCACCGCCTCGGCCAGGACCCGGCCGTGGCCTCCAGCGTGTTCCTGACGCCGGCCACCGACGCGATCGGCTTCTTGGCGTTTCTGGGGCTGGCCAGCCTGTTCCTGCTGTAGTTGCCGGCGGAGGTCCGCCGGTAGTAGCTGTCTCCCAAACAGGGAGGCAGTCATGACCGGCGAGCTCAGCTACGTCCACGGCGCATCCGACGTGCCGCTGCTCGGCGAGACCATCGGCGCCCACTTCGACCGCTCGGCCGCGCGCTGGCCGGACCGCACCGCGCTCGTCGTCCGCGAGCAGGGCGTCCGCTGGAGCTACGCCGAGCTCGACGCGCAGGTCGACGCCTTCGCCGCCGGCCTGCTGGCGCTGGGTCTCGAGCCCGGCGACCGGGTCGGCATCTGGTCGCCCAACAACGCCGAATGGGTGGTGACCCAGTTCGCCACCGCCAAGGCCGGCCTGATCCTGGTCAACATCAACCCGGCCTACCGCACCCACGAGCTCGACTACGCGCTGAACAAGGTCGGCTGCCGCGCCCTGGTCACCGCGCACCGCGCTTCAAGACCAGCGACTATCTCGGCCATGCTGCGCGAGCTGGCGCCGGAGCTGGCCGCGGCACCCGGCGCTGCCGCGCGCTGCCGACTGACCGTGATCCAGATCGGCGGCCAGGCGCCCGGGTACCATCCCCTTCGACGAGATCGCGGCCATCGGCACCGGCGCCACGCGCGCGCGCCTCGCCGAGCTGGCGGGCCGGCTGCAGTTCGACGATCCGATCAACATCCAGTTCACCAGCGGCACCACGGGCGCGCCCAAGGGTGCGACGCTCACCCACCACAACATCCTCAACAACGGCTTCTTCATCGGCGAGGCGCATGCGGCTCGGCCCCGACGACCAGGTCTGCATCCCGGTGCCGCTCTACCACTGCTTCGGCATGGTGCTGGGCAACCTCGCCTGCATCACCCACGGCGCGGCCATGGTCTATCCCGGCGGCGGCTTCGACCCGCTGGCCGTGCTGCAGACCGTCGCACGAGGAGCGCTGCACCGCGCTCTACGGCGTGCCGACCATGTTCATCGCCGAGCTCGACCACCCCGAGTTCGCGTCGCTTCGACCTCTCCACCCTGCGCACCGGCATCATGGCCGGCTCGCCCTGCCCGATCGAGGTCATGCGCCGGGTGGTCGCCGAGATGCACATGGGCGAGGTCACCATCGCCTACGGCATGACCGAGACCAGCCCGGTCAGCTTCCAGAGCGCGCACCGACGACCCGCTCGAGCGCCGCGTCTGCGACCGTCGGCCGCATCCAGCCGCACGTCGAGGTCAAGATCGTCGACGCCGAGGGCCGGATCGTGCCGCGCGGCACGCCCGGCGAGCTGTGCACCCGCGGCTACTCGGTGATGCGCGGCTACTGGGACGACCCGGAGCGCACCGCCGAGGCCATCGACGCCGCCGGCTGGATGCACACCGGCGACCTCGCGACGATCGACGCCGAGGGCTACTGCAACATCGTCGGCCGGATCAAGGACATGGTCATCCGCGGCGGCGAGAACATCTATCCGCGCGAGATCGAGGAGTTCCTCTACGGCCATCCCGACGATGCGCGACGTGCAGTGCTTCGGCGTGCCGACCCGAAGTTCGGCGAGGAGCTGTGCGCCTGGATCATCCTGAAGGACGGCGCCGAGGCCGACCGAGGCCGCGATCCGCGCCTTCTGCGAGGGCAAGATCGCCCACTACAAGATCCCGCGCTACATCCGCTTCGTCGACGCCTTCCCGACGACCGTCACCGGCAAGGTGCAGAAGTTCGTGCTCAGGGCCGAGACGGCGGCCGAGCTGGGGCTGGCGGAGGAGCGGACGGCGTAGCGGCCGTCCACGATTGCATTCGGCCTCCAGCAGGAAGGGTCGAAGCGCACAATACTCTCGCTCAAGCTTCGCTGTAATGTTGCGGTACTCAGTACGCCGACGATGCCGGGTGCAGCTGAAACCGAAGCGTACTGCCGGATTGCCACGTTACTGACGTCATTATCTTGGTGAGCGACGTGATCGCTGCTGTGAAATCGCTTGTGGTCGGACATGGCGAGCCATAGGGTGTCGGAGTCATTGTCACATTTCGCCCCAAGGTCGCAGCTCAAGCACCAGGGGACGAGCGGGGAGACAGGGCCGCAGCCTCAAGGAGGGAACGCATGGTCAAGAGGATCACACCGCTCGTACGCGCTCGCACTCGCTCTATCGCCGGCCCTATGGGCTCTGCCGGGCATCCAGCCGGCGGTCGCCCATCCCTCGGCCGACCCCTCGTGCTACACGCCGCCGTTTTCGCTGACCCTCAGCCCGTGCGTCCCGCACGACGTTCCGGCCGGGCCGGCTGCCAGCATTGCGGAACTCGCGGTCTTTGCCTGGCAGGAATTCGTCGCCCTGAATTGGGTCGCGATGGATCCGGCGAGCACCGGCATTCGCGGGCGGGCCGCTCCCGACACCGACCCCAACACCGGCTTCCTCGGGATCACGAAGGATGCCAGCGGCAGCTATCCCCTGCTCGTGTGGCAGACCTACCGGCACAAGAATGAGCTGTTCCCGCCCGGCGGGACCGATGCCAGCTTCGACTCCAAAATGCCAACGTACAATTATGTCACCCAGAACGGCCAGCCGAACAATCCCAAGATGGGAACCGGTTTGAACGGCGCGCTTCCGAGCTTCAATCTTTTCAACAATCTGGACGAGACGAGCCAGATTGGCCAGGCCAACATGTATGCGCACTCGACGTCGGTACCGCCCGAAGCAGATCCCGCGAGCGGAATCCGCGTGGCCTACGAGGCAAAGGTCAACCGTGCGGTGTTCCAGTATCTGGTCAATAGTGGCTTCACCAGCCCGACGGGCGGGTATGCCGCGCTGGCCAATGCCCAGGCAAATACGGGAACGGCATACGGCGATCAGAACAGCCCGAACAACGGAATATGCAGCCCCCCCATGGGTGTCAGCCCCACGTCGATCGTCATGCTGCCGTGCGGCGACATCAACATGGCGGGCGACCGCGGAGAAGGTGCAATCGAAATCAAGGCGGCGTGGCGCGCATTGACCGAGGACGAGGTGAGCAAAGGCCGGTTTCTCACGCAGAACGTCATCTACTACACCGGCCAAAGTCCCCAGCTCTACAACAATGCCGTGTGGGGGCTCGTTGCCCTGCACATCATCCACAAGACCAAATCGTTTCCGGCCTTCGTGTTCGCGAGCTGGGAGCAGATCGACAATTACGGTGACGATACACCCGACGACCCGAACCCTGAGAACCTGGCGTTCAGCAATACCGGCGATTCCGCAGCACTTCCCGATATCGCCGTGAGGCGCGCCCATGCGATCAACTCGGCGATCCCGCCGGTCAACGACGCGGTGCATGCGGCTTTCAAGGCCGTGAACCCCGATACCGTCTGGCAGTACTACAAGCTGATCGGTGTCCAGGCCACGCCCAAGGACCCACCGGATGCCAGCGCCACGCCGGACGATCTCAGCTACTACTACATGGCCAACATCATGGTCGAGACCAACCAGCCCCTACAGAATTTCAGTGGTTCACTTTCGGCTTCAATTCCTCCGCCATCGCCCGGCAGAACCAACAATGTCTATGTCAGCGGCGCTCCTGGAAGTCCCTTCCAGATGGGCGGCTGCCAGGGTTGTCACGGCTTCCAGGGGCAATACCTCGGCGGGGACATGAGCGTCCTCGTCGCCCAGGGAGCGAGCAACTCGCAGACCGTTGAGTCGATCGACGCGCCGGATGGCACGTCCATCAGAACGTATCGCAATCGGGTCAGCGATGTTCGGGAGCGGAGCGGTGTAACGCTTCGCCATTTCTTTCCTCGCGGGGACGCATACGCGAATAAGCCGGCCAAGGGCGCCAAGGCCAAGTAACGCTCGTCAGCGCGTTGCCGCTGGCAGCGGGTCAGCGGCAACGCGTGTCTCGTCACCGTCACGGGCAAGGTGCAGAAGTTCGTGCTCAGGGCCGAGACGGCGGCCGAGCTGGGGCTGGCGGAGGAGCGGACGGCGTGAGCGCAGCGGCGACGGGCGGGTGCAACCCCGCCGGGGCGCTGCTTGACAGGAGGATGAGACGCCGATGCGACGTGCCGTTGCCGCCGCTCACCCATTCATGTTCGCGAGCGCACTTCTGCATCAGTCGACTCACATCCCACTCTCCCGGGTGCACCCCGCCGGCGACGCCTGGCTTGCACAGGAGGATGCGTTCGGTCGGCATCCACCAGACCTCGTCGGGCGCGACACGCTCCACCCAGCGCCAGTCGAGGCCGCAGCCCTCATGGTGGGTCCAGGCGTAGCGTCCGGCATGCGCCAGGACCATGGGTGGGAAGTATATCCGTGTGAACGAATCACCGACCACCAGGATGCTTGGGCCGGCCTGAGCAGTATTCAGCTGCACCGGCGCCTGCCGCTCGGTGTCGGGCACCTCCCGGTCCGGCTGCGGGTTCCGCAGCGCAGGTGCAGGCTCCGTGACGACAGCGTCGATGCCCAGCATACGGGCGAGGTCACCGCCCTGGCGCGTGGCTGCCACCAGCATCGCCGACGGATCCAGGCGCCAGTCCGGGCGGCCCGTAGCCGCGACCAGTTCGTTGAAGGCCACCAGCGCGCCGAGCTTGTTCCAGTGCGTGTCGTGCCGATGGTAGACCTGCTCCTCTCGGGCAGCCGTCTGCAGCGCCGGCCGCAGGTCGATCGCCTCGCACTCCCCGAGCCGCCAGCGCCTCCAGCAACAGGTCGTATTCGGTCCGTCGCCCATGACGGCGCGCCCAGGCGGGCAGGTGCGCGTCATAGATCGTGGACGAGCTCGGCGGCACCGCGACCAGGAACCTGCTCCCGCGTGCCTCCAGCGCTCGGGCCATCTGCGCCAGCGTGTCGGCGGTCGCGGCGATGCGCCGCTCGCGCACCAGGAGCCCGGCCGACTGCTGCAGCGTGTTCGAGAACCGGTAGAACAGCCAGCCATCCTGGCCCACCAGCACGGCATCGTTGCCGTTGCGCAGGAGCCGCTGCGCGACCAGCGCCTGGGCCAACAGCATGGGCTCCCGGAGGCCGAAATGATCGGCGAGGTACTGGTCGATCTGCCTCGGCAGGTGCTTCCAGCCCTCGCGCCCGTCGGGCCATGTCGGCCACTCGGCGAGGGCGCGCATCTCGCGTCGGTCGACCGTGGCCGTACCAGGCGCGAGCAGCATGACCGCGAGCGGTGTGGCCAGCATGGCCCAGAGCAGGACGGCCCAGAAGCGGCGATGGCTACGAAGCATCGGCTCAGAACCGGAAATAGAGGAAGGGACTGTAGGTCCCGGCTGCGACCGCCAGCAGGGCCAGCGCCAGGAGCCCGAAGACGACGCCGGTGTCCGCGACGGCGGCGGCCGTGTCCGTCCCTCTGGGCCTGAGCCAACGCGGCAGTATCGCCGCGAGGCAGCCTGCGATCAGTGCCAACGTCGCGATCGGACCGAGGGCTAGATGGGCCGTGAAGCTCAGGCCGTGCCGCTGCCCGCTGCCGAGCAGGGCGCCATAGATCGTAGCCGCACGGTCGAGATCGGTGGCCCGGAACAAGACCCAGGCGCCCATGACCACGGCCATGGTGTAGGCCCAGCCCACAGCCACCGGCATCCGTGCCAGCACGCGCCCGAGGCCAGCGCGCTCCAGGACCAGAAAGGCGCCATGCCAGGCGCCCCAAAGCAGGAAGGTCCATCCGGCACCGTGCCACAGGCCGCAGACCAGGAACACCGTGACCAGGTTGCGGTAGGTGACCGCCGCGCCGCCGCGACTGCCGCCGAGGGGAATGTAGAGATAGTCGCGCAGCCAGCTCGACAGGGAGATGTGCCAGCGGCGCCAGAACTCCGTCACCGACCCGGCGGTGTAGGGCAGGGCGAAGTTGCGGGGCAGGGTGAAGCCCAGCACGAGACCCAACCCGATCGCCATGGTCGAGTAGCCGGCGAAGTCGAAGTAGATCTGCAGCGTGTAGGCGAGCAGGCCAGCCCAGGCCTCGATCAGCGATGGATGTGGGATCCGGTCGAACACGGTCTCGGCCAGCGGGGCGAGCTGGTCGGCGATCAGGACCTTCTGCGCCAGGCCGATCACCGCCATGCGCGCGCCGGCCGACGCCCGCCCGAGGGTATGGCGGCGCCGCCGCAACTGCCGTGCCACGGTCTTGTAGCGCACGATCGGTCCGGCGACGAGTTGCGGGAACAGCGAGATGTAGAGTGCCACCTCGACCGGGTTGCGGTTGGCCGGGAACCGTCGCCGGTAGATGTCGATCAGGTAGGACAGCGCATGGAAGGTGAAGAAGGAGATGCCGAGCGGCAGCGCCAGTTCGGGTCGCGGCAGGGCGAGCCCGACCGGCGCCAGCACCCAGGCCAGGTTCTCGACGACGAACCCGGCATACTTGAACACCGCCAGCAGGGCGAGATTGACCGTCACCGCCGCCGCCAGGACCCAGCGGCGTGCCGCCCCCACGCGGCGATCGATTGCGACGCCGGCGCCGGCGTTGAACGCGATCGAGCCGAGGAGCAGGAGGACGAACCATGGCTCGCCCCATGCATAGAACAGGAGCGAGCAGGCGAGCGTAACGCCGTTCTTGAGCCCGATGCTCGGCATCAGGAAGTAGAGCAGGAGGAAGATCGGCAGGAAGAAAAACAGGAAGGTGACGGAGGAAAAGACCATGCCAACGGCTCCGCCACAAACCCGGTGTGGTGTGCACCGCGGCGACCGGGTGGGCCGAATGTGGACGCAAACAGCGGCACCGTCGGCTTGGCTCGGGCCCTCGACGGACCGGATCGACCCCGCGGCATCCGACCGGGCAGCGGACGCAGTGCTTTATCGGCTCACGGCCAAACAACCGCCCTATCATAGTCGATTCACCCTGCCACAACAACGGTGCAGGCGTTGACTTGACGTCCTAGTCGTACCGAGCTGAAGCGGGTTCGCTAGGCAACGAATATTACTTGCCGATTTTAGCCTCAGAGCTTCCTATCGGGCAGAGTTTTTCGTATCGGTTGGGCTGCCAATCCTTCCGGGCCCACACCTTCCAGGCGTCGCACGGGAATGCCTTGGGGATCTGGTGAAAGCCTGCGGAATCAATTGCGGGCAAGCGAAGCATCCCACATCACCGGTCGGCTTCTGGTCGACCTTGCACCTTCCCATCAAGGCGTGCACGGCGGGTCGGTGTAGGTCCAGGTGATCCCCGCGAGTCTGATACCCTGCATGCAGACGTTCATCTCGTCGCTTGGCCGACCGGTGAGCCGGACCGTCCGCCCGTCGAGCGTCGGCGCCGGTGTCGCGCCGGTGATGTCGTAGATCTGACCGTCGGGGGCGCGCAGCATCAGGCAGCCCGCCTCGACACCGGGCACGGGGCAGCCTTCGACGGTGACCGTATCGGGCGCTTGGCCGGACGGTGGCGCCGTGCAGGCTGCGAGGCCCAGACACGCTCCGGCCGCCAGCCGGAGCCGGCTGCTCACGACGGGCGCTGCATCACGGCGGCCGCCTGGCCGATGCCCGGCGGGGCGCCGGCCGTGGCGAGGTCGGCAAGGTAGCGCGCCATGACCGGCGAGTCGCCGAAGCGGCGCAGGCGGCGCTCGAGTGCGATGGAGAAGGACGGGTCCTGCTCGACCAGCCGCGTCATGGCCTCGCGCGCCTCGGCCGTGCGGTCGAGCCGCACGAGGGACACGGTTTCGATCCGCAGGCAGTTGGGCTCGCGCGGCGCCTCCAGCAGGCACTCGGCCATGACCTCGTGCGCATCCTCGGCCCGCCCCGCGGCATAGAGCGCCTGACCATGGACGTAGGGATAGTATTCGGGCGCCATCGGGTGGAGCCGCCGGGCCAGGGCGGCGTTGGCGACGGCCTCGTCGTAGCTGCCGAAGCGCACTTGCGCCTTGGCCAGCGCCATCAGGCTGTCGGGGTCGCTCGGGTTCAGCTCGACCGCGCGCTCCGCCGCCTGCAGGCCGCCCCGATAGTCGCCGCTTTCCGCCAGCCCGTAGCTCAGCACCTGATAGGCGAGCGGCAGGTCGGACTCGAGCTGGATCGCCTGGCGCGCCTGGGCCAGGCCCGCCGCAAGATCGCCGCCGCCGGTCTCGCGGGCGAGGCCGTTCATGTGCTCGACGATGTCCATCAGGCCGAGATTGGCGTGGGCCGCGGCATAGCCCGGGTCGAGCGCCACAGCACGGGTGAACAGGCCGCGCGCCTCGCCTATGGCCACCGGATCGGCCTTGTCGCGCTGATAGCGGGCGCGCCCCTGCAGCACCAGCTCATAGGCCTGCAGGGAATCGGTCGGCCGGCCGGCGGCGGCGGCCGCTTCGGAATCGCGCACATAGGAGACCAGCGAGGCCACGATCTGCCGGGTCACGTCGGTCTGGACCGCGAACACGTCCGCGATCGTCCGGTCGTAGCTCTGCGACCAGAGATGCACGCCCGATTCGGCGTCGATCAGCTGGGCGACGACGCGCAGCTGGTCGCCGGCGCGCCGGGCACTGCCCTCGACCACGTAGCGTGCCCCGAGCCTGCTGCCGACCTCGCGGATGTCGGTCGGGCGATCCTTGAAGGCGAAGGTCGAGTTGCGCGCGATCACCATCAGTTCGCGATTGCGCGCGAGCTCGGTGATGATGTCCTCGCTCAGCCCGTCGCTGAAATAGCCCTGCGCCGGATCGCCGCTCAGATTGTCGAACGGCAGGACGGCCACGGTAGGGCGATCGTAGCCATCGCCGGCGAAGCTGCCGCCGAGGCCCGGCACATGCTCGCGAACCGCGGCCAGGAGCGGTTCGGCATGCCACCAGAGCGCACCGACCGACGCCACAGCCAGCACCAGGGCCGCGGCCGCCATCGCGCGGCGCATCGGCCACGCGCGCGGTGCCGGCCCGCGACGCAGGGCATGGACCTCGATCGGGTCGGGCAGGTTCTTGCCGCGCCGGTGGCCGAGCCGCGTGAAGTGCAGGTCCGGCCGCTTGCCGACGGCGCGCACCACGGCGGCACTGGCGTAGATGCCGCCCGGCTCCGCCATGGCCTCGATGCGCGCGGCCGTGTTGACGCCGTCGCCGAACACGTCGCCGTCTTCCTGGATGACGTCGCCCAGGTTGAGCCCGATCCGCAGCTGCAACGGCCGACCCGCGAAGCCGTCCTGGATCGCCACCGCCGCGTCCAGGGCCTCGCTGGCGCTGCCGAACACGGCGAGGAACCCATCGCCCGTGGTCTTGAACACGCGACCGCCCCGCTCGTCGACCGAGGGCAGCACGACCTCCGCCACACCCGCGCGCAGGCGGTCGTAGGTGCCGACCTCGTCGTCGGCCATGAGCCGGCTGTAGCCGACCACGTCTCCGGCCATGATCGCCGCCAGAGTGCGTGCCATGAGGCGTCCAATCCTGGTTGGCTATTGAGGATTTAGGGCCGAGACCCCGATCTGTCACCGGCGGCGTGATCAGGATTGAGCGATCGACCGCACCGGGAGGCCCGTACCAGCGCGGTCTGCGTGCCGAACTCCGCCAGACGGCGGGGGTCTCGCCGCGGATGGGGGGAGCCGAGACCGATCCTTTGCTGTCTCCGATCAGGGGTCGGCGACGCAGGAGACGAGGGGTCATCGACACAGGAACATGATCCTGTGAACAATGACCGCCACAGCGGAACGAACCCCAGGTCGGGGGCGGGCGCGGCCCGGTCGGGCATGCGTCGGTCCCGGCTTCCGGCCGCGCCGGTTCCGTGCCACCATCCGACCGAGAAGCGCAACATGGGTAGCGTCGATGCTACCTGGGCGCGCCGATAGGGAGGATGTGCCTTGCCCCTGGTCCGTACGCCGGCCGTCCCCGGCATCCTGTGGCTTGGCCGCCTCGTGGTGTTGGCCCTGGCCCTGCTCGCGGCGGCGCCGGCCTTCGCCGAGAACAGCTGCCGGCCCGAGCCGGCCTGCCGGCCGGAGTTCAGCCTGGAGCGCTACGGCCGCAACGTCCCGATCACCGATTGCCGCACCAATCCCTCGGGGAGCGCCTGCGCCTGGGCGGACGCCCATTCCGGCCTCGAGAACTTCCTCGCCTGCAGGCTCGAGACGACCGGGCCGATCGCGCTGTGCTACTATTCCGGCGTGCCCGGCGATCCCTTGGGAACGCCCGGCTGCACGCTCACCCAGGACGGCAAGGCGGCCGACTGCGAGTGCTATCGGATCGCCAGGGGCCAGCCCAAGGGGGCCCGCTACTCCTACATCCTGGTCACCTCGATCCTGAACAAGCGGGTCTACGAAGAGACGATCCGCCGCTGCGGCCGCAGCGGCGAGCGCTGCCTCAACGCAGTCAACCTGGGCAGCGCCAACCCGCCGCGCGAGGCGCCGGCCTGCGACGCCATCCGGGCGGGCACCATGTTCCCGGGTGCCGACCTGATCTCGACCTTCTCCCCGGCCCTCGCACCCGAACTGGGCCTGATCAGCGAGGCCTGCCCGCGCAACGGCACGGGCGGCAACGTCTATGCCGGCTGCATGGGGGCACCCTGCAAGGCCACGGGCAAGACCGATCCCAAGACCGGCCTGCCGCTGGTCCGCTGCACGTGCCCGACCTTCGACGGCCCGAACCAGGTCGGCAACCCGCAGATCCGGCTGGGCGACTATGCCTGCCGGCAGCCGACCCACGTCTGGTCTTCGGCCTACCAGTACCCCGCCTTTGAGGTCCTGCCGCCCTGAGCCCTTCCGTCCCCGGCCAGGTGCGTTCTCCATGACCGACTGGAGCCTCGCCCACGCCTGGGCCGAGCTGATGGCCCGCCTGATCGAGCTCGCCGGCGTGGGCGTGATCGTGGCGGGCGTCGGCCTGTCGCTGATGGTCTGCGCCGCCCAGCTCCTGCGCCGGCGCCCCTGGCCCGAGGTCTACGGCGACCTGCGCTCCAACCTTGGCCGCGGCATCCTTCTCGGCCTGGAGCTCCTGGTCGGCGCCGACATCATCGCCACCATCACCGCCCCGCTCACCTTCCAGAGCGTCGGCCTGCTGGCCGCCATCGTCGCCATCCGCACCTTCCTCAGCTTCTCCCTGGAGACCGAGATCGAGGGCCGCTGGCCGTGGCGCCGGGCGGAGGGCGGGCCGGAGCGCGAGACGGCGCGACCCCGGCGTTAGCGCTTGCCGGGCTGGACCAGGACAACCTCCTCAGCTTGGGCAGCCGGCCCGCTGCGGCGATCGTGGCCGACCTGGCTTGCGGCCTGGCGATCGGCTGTGATCTGGTCGGGGCCTCACGACGAAGCAGGCGATGCACGACGCTGTTCCGGCCCCTTACCAGATCGTCGCCCCGAGCGGGCCGAGGCTGCCTGTGCTGCTGTCGTCGCCGCACAGCGGCCGGTGCTACCCGCCCGCTTTGCTGCCGCAGGTCCGGCTGACCCAGGAGGTCCTGCGCGGGCTCGACGACGGGCCGGTGGACACGCTGCTGGCGCGGGGCTGCGAGGCCGGTGCCACGCTGATCGCCGCCACCTATCCACGCGCCGTGGTGGATCTGAACCGAGGCGAGAGCGAGCAGGACCCGGACACCCTGGACGATCCGACCGCCGTGGCTGGTCTGTGCGCCACGCTCAAGGCGCGGGCCGGGCTGGGGGTCGTGCCGACCCGGCTGATGGGCGAGCCGATCTATGCCGACCGGCTGAGCGCTGGCGAGCTCGAGCGCCGCATCGCCTGCGCCTACCGGCCCTACCATGCCCAGCTCGCGGCGATGCTGGGCGAGCTGCAGCGGCGCTTCGGGACGGTTCTGGTCCTGGACTGCCACTCGATGCCGACCCTGCCGGCCCCGGCGCGGGGCGAGCGCCCGATCGACGTGGCGCTGGGCGACCGGTTCGGCCGCAGCTGCCACCCGCGCCTGGTCGAGGCCGCGGAGCGCTGCCTGGCTGCAGCGGGCCTGCGGGTCGCACGCAACCGGCCCTATGCCGGCGGCTACATCACCGAGCGCTATGGCGAGCCCGCGCGCGGCAGCCACGCCCTGCAGCTCGAGCTGCGCCGCGGCCTGTTCATGGACGAGCGCAGCCATGCCCCGAACGCCGGATTTGCGGCGCTGCGGGAGCAGATGGGCCGGCTGGTCGAGATGCTGGCTGCCACGGTCCTGGACCTGCCCGTCGCCCGCCGCCCGGTGCCGCCGGCGCCGGAACCCGCCCGCGCCTTAAGGCCGGCTTAACCGCGGATCGGCCAGGATCGCCCCGTCGTCATGTGCAGACGGGAGCCGACGTGGCCCTGGGCCGCCTCATCATCGCCATCTTCCTGCTGGGCTCGCTGGTCCGCCCCGGCGCTGGCCGCGGCGCATGCCACCGACGCCGAGCTGTGTGCGCGGGCGATCGCCGGCAGCGAGGCGGCCGGCAGCTTGCCGCGCGGCCTGCTGACCGCGATCGCGGCGGCCGAATCCGGCCGCTACGACCGGGGTCGCGGCGCGGTTGCCGCGTGGCCCTGGACCGTGAACAACGCCGGCGACGGCCGCTACTTCGCCAGCAAGCAGGAGGCGATCGCCCATGTCGAGCGGCTCAAGGCCGCGGGCGAGCGCAACATCGACGTCGGCTGCATGCAGATCAACCTGATGCACCACCCCGATGCCTTCGCCTCGCTCGACGAGGCCTTCGAGCCCATGCGCAACGTGGCCTACGGTGCCCGGTTCCTGGGCGCCCTCGAGCGGGAGACCGCCTCCTGGGCCCGTGCCGTCGAGCGCTACCACACGGCAGACCCCGACCGCGGCCGCGCCTACCGTGAGCGGGTCTACCGGCGCTGGGCCGAGGCCCCGGCGGGCACGGTGCCCGACGGCGATGCGGGCGCACCGGCCGGCGTGATGCTGGCGAGCCTCGCGTCGTCGGAGCCGGCGCCCGCGGCGCCGGAGCGGCGCCGGCTCAAGCCGCTCGCCGGCCGCGGCTTCGTCAGCATCGACGGTCAGGGCGCGCGCGTGGCAATCCTGCGCCCTTCGGCCGACCGGCAGCTGAAGCCGATCGTGCGCCCGCCCAAGCGTTCGGGCGTGGGTCTCGTCCGGCTGACTTCGGCGCGAAGGGCCGTGGCCATGGCCTCGCCCTGAGGCGTTGGGCGCGGCGCCGCCGCATTGTCAGGCTCCGGGTGCCGGACTATGACGACGGCTGCGTCCGTGCCCGGAGTTGCCGTCCCGTGTCGATCCTCTCCTCGAGCCTCGCCCGCATCAAGCCGTCGCCCACCATCGCGGTGACCAACCTCGCCCGCGAGTTGCAGGCGCAGGGCCGCGACGTGATCGGCCTGGGCGCCGGCGAGCCGGACTTCGACACGCCCGAGCACATCAAGGAGGCCGCGATCGCGGCGATCCGCGCCGGCCAGACCAAGTACACCGCGGTCGATGGCACGCCGGCGCTCAAGCAGGCGATCGTCGCCAAGTTCAAGCGCGAGAACGGGATCGAGTACCGGACCGACGAGATCACCGTCGGCACCGGCGGCAAGCAGGTGCTCTACAACGCCCTGATGGCCACGCTCGAGCCCGGCGACGAGGTGGTGATCCCCGCACCCTACTGGGTGTCCTATCCGGACATGACCCTGCTGGCGGGTGGCACGCCGGTCTTCGTCTCCTGCCCGGAGCAGACCGGCTTCAAGCTGCGCCCGGAGGATCTCGACGAGGCGATCACGCCGAAGACCAAGTGGGTGCTGCTGAACTCGCCCAACAACCCGACCGGTGCGGCCTACACCGAAGCCGAGATCAAGGCGCTGACCGAGGTGCTGATGCGCCACCCGCATGTCTGGCTGATGACCGACGACATGTACGAGCACCTCGTCTACGACGGCTTCCGCTTCACGACGCCGGTCCAGGTGGAGCCCGCGCTCCAGGACCGCACGCTCACGGTCAACGGCGTGTCCAAGGCCTACGCCATGACGGGCTGGCGCATCGGCTATGCCGGCGGGCCCAAGGAGCTCATCCGCGGCATCGGCATCATCCAGTCGCAGTCCACCTCCAACCCGTCCTCGGTCAGCCAGGCGGCCGCCGTGGCCGCGCTCAACGGCGATCTGGGCTTCCTCGCCGAGCGCAACGCCGTCTACCGCCACCGGCGGGACCTGGTCGTCGACCAGCTCAACCAGGCGCCCGGCCTGCGCTGCCATCGGCCCGAGGGTGCCTTCTACGTCTATCCCAGCTGTGCGGGCGTCATCGGTCGCAGGACGGCCAAGGGCGTGCGGCTGGAGACCAGCGCCGACTTCGCCGCCACGCTGCTCGCCGAGGAGGGCGTGGCCGTCGTCCATGGCACCGCGTTCGGGCTGGATCCCTATTTCCGCATCTCCTACGCCACGAGCACCGAGCTCCTGGAGGAGGCCTGCCGGCGGATCATCCGCTTCTGCGAGGGGCTGAGCGACTGAGCAGCACCACCCGCCTCAGCGGGTGGTGAGCTTGATCTCGATCCGCCGGTTGCGGTTCAGCGCCTCCGGGCCGTCGCCGGGGTCGAGGGGCTGGAACTCGGCAAAGCCGCGTGCCGCCACCCGCTCGGGCGGGATGCCCTGCGTGACCAGGAACTGGGCCACGGCGATGGCCCGGGCGGTCGACAGCTCCCAGTTGGACGGGAAGCGCGGCGTGCTGATCGGCACCCGGTCGGTGTGCCCGTCCACCTGCAGCACCCAGGGCAGATCGCCCGGGATCCGACCGATGATCTCCTTGAGCGCGGCGGCGAGCTTGGCCAGCTCGTCGCGACCGCGTGGCTCGATCACGTCCGAGCCGCTGGAGAACAGCACCTCGGACTGGAACACGAACCGGTCGCCGACGATCCGCACGTCCGCGCGGTCGCCCAGGGCCTTGCGCAGCTCGCCGAAGAACTCGGACCGGTACTGGGACAGCTCCTCGACCTTGCTCGCCAGGGCGACGTTCAGGCGCTGGCCGAGGCTGGCGATGGTCTCGCTCTGGGCGTCGATCTCGGACTGCTTGAGATCCAGGGCCTCGTCGAGGGCGTTGAGCTGCTGGCTCAGCACGGCCAGCTGCTCGGTCAGCAGCTGCACCTGGCGGACCGCGTCGTCGCGCGCACCCGTGGTGCCGCCCAGCCGCACCTCCAGGTCACGCGTGCTGCGCAGCAGCTCCTCGATGCGCAGGTCGCGCTGCTCCAGCTCGCGCTGGGCCAGGACCGTCCGGTCCTCGGCATCGGCCAGCCTCGCCTCCAGAGCGCTCGCCCGGTCGCGGGTGGTGCCGAGCTCGGCCAGCAGTCGTCTGCCGTTCCTCGTCGGTGGTGGCGAGGCTGGTGCCGAGCTCCGCCACCTTGGCCTCGAGCTCGGCGCGTACCTGCCCCAGGGTCTCGACGTCGCGCCGCAGCTGGACCAGCTGGCCCAGCTGCAGTGCTATCTGCTCCTTGTCCGCCTGAACCGTCTGCCGGGCCAGCGCCAGCTCGCGCTCCAGCTCGGACCTGCGGACCTCGCCCTGTCCGGCCTGCACCCGCATCTCGTCCAGGGTGCGCTGCATCAGCGCCTGATCGCGCTCCATGCCCGCCATGCGCTCGGCCAGCTGGGCGCGGGCACCCTCGCTCTCGCCCAGGTCGGCGGCCAGGAGGTCGCGGTCGAGGAAGGCCTGCTGCAGATCGGCGTTGATCCGCGCCATGGTCCGCCGCAGCTCGTCGGCCGCGTCCTGCTCCAGCCCCAGCTGCGCGGTCAGGTCCTGGACCTGTCCGCGCAGGCTCACCACCGCCTCGTTGCGCCCCTGCAGGACCTGGCCCAGGAAGAACTGGGCCAGCACGAACACGACCAGCAGGAAGATGATCGACAGGATCAAGGTCGAGAGCGCGTCGACGAAGCCGGGCCAGATGTCGACCTGGTGGCGGGATTCGCGCCGGGCGCGTGCCACGCGTCAGTCCCCGGCCGCCTGCGGCTCGCCGGCGACGATGGCGATCGTGCGCGCGACCAGCTTGATCTCGTTGCGCAGCTCGCGGCTGAGCTCGGAACGTCCGCGGCCGACCTCGTCGATCAGCCGGCCGAGCTGCACGTCGGTGTTGCGGATATGGTCGCGCGTGGCCTCGTCCAGCCCGCCCTTGTCCGACCGCTGCGCCAGATGCTGGACCAGCGCCTGCTGGCTGGCGACCACGCGCTCGAGCAGGTCGCGGTCGCGGCCGAGCCGGTCGCCGATGGTGGCGAGGCTCTGGTTGAGCTGCACGATGGTCCCCTGCAAGGCACCGCGCTCGGCCTCGCCGCGGCCTACGATCTGCTGCAGCCGGTCGATGTTGTCGGCGGTCTGCTGCAGCAGCGCGGATAGATAGGCCGGCAGGGGCTGGCCGCCGCCCAGCTCGGGCAGGCCGCTGTCGGGCACGGCGAGCCGGGTGATCCCGGAGAGCCACTCCTCGAGCTCGTTGTAGAAATGCTGCTCGGCCTGGCTCGCCTGAAGATCGAGGAAACCCAGGACCAGGGACCCGGCGAGGCCGAACAGCGAGGCGGAGAACGCGGTGCCCATGCCGGACAACGGCTCGAGCAGGCCCGCCTTGAACTCGTTGAACGCGGCCGAGAAATCGCCCGAGCCGATGGTCAGGCTCGCGATCACCCCGCTGATCGAGCCGATGGCCTGGATCAGGCCCCAGAACGTGCCGAGCAGCCCGAGGAAGATGAGCAGGTTGCGCAGATAGCCCGAGATGTCCCGGTTCTCGTCGAGCCGGGAACTGATGCTGTCCAGGAGGTGGCGCAAGGACAGGGTCGAGAGTGCGGTGCGGCCCCGGCGCTGGCGCTCGCCGAGCACGGCGGCGATCGGCGCCAGCAGCCTCGGCGCGTCCTGCAGCGAGACGCCGGGGGCGTTGGTCCGGAACGAATCGATCCAGCGCGCCTCGGGCCGCAGGCGCACGATCCGGCGAATATTGAAGAAGATCCCGAACAGCAGGATCGCAAGAATCACCCCGTTGAGCCAGGGATTGTGCAGGAACGCGGTCCAGATCACCTGATGCAGCGCCACGACCACCGCGGCAACGAACACCAGGAACAGGAGCGTCCGGTAGATGAAGCGCTGCGGGATCATCGACCTTCCCACAAGAGAACCCTCGAGCATGTGACACTGGAGTTTAATGCGCGTGACACGCGACGGCACGGGCTATTTGCTCCCGCACTTGTCAAGCGCCTGATTTGTGGCCGCGACGACCCGGCCTTGTCGCAACAATGGGCTTGGCTAGGATGGAGGACGCTGCCGTCGCAGAGGCCAGGGGGCCGATATCATGCTGAGCATCGCTCCGGCCAAGGTCTGCCACATCATTGCCAAGGCCCGGCCGCTCGACGCCAAGACCGAGGTCGAAGCGGTGCGAGGCGCTGGACGAAGCGCACCGCGCGCAAGCACGCAGCCGCGCCGACTACCTGGCCAACGGCCTGGCCGAGTTCGGCCACGGCTGCGACTGACGATGCGCCGCCGCCTGCTCCTAGCACTGGCGCTGCTGCCGATCCTCCTGTCCGCGGCTGCGGCGGGCGAGGTGCGGCGCGGACTTGCCGTCGCGAGCCCGGTGCTCGGCCGGCCGATTCCCTACACGCTCTATCTGCCCGACGACCGCGGTGCCGGCGGTCGCCTCCCGGTCCTCTATCTGCTCCACGGCCATGGCGGCACCGAGCGGGACTGGCTCGACGCCGGCGGGCTGGAGGCCACCATGGACCGGCTGGTCGCCACGGGTGCGGTGCCGCCCATGCTCGTGGTCATGCCGGGACTGGGCGATGGGTGGTATGTCGACAATCCGGACCGGGGCGGGCAGGGGGCGGTGGCGACGGCCTTTCTCGCCGATCTGCTGCCGGCGATCGACCGCACCTGGCCGACCGATGCCCGGCGCGAAGGCCGCGCCTTGGCCGGGCTGTCGATGGGCGGCTGGGGTGCCGTCCGCCTTGCCCTGCTGCGCCCGGACCTGTTCGCGGCCGCGGCCAGCCTGAGCGGTGCCTTGGTCACCGAGGCGCAGGCGGCCACCCCGCTCTGGGCCGGCTTCTTCTCGGGTGTGTTCGGCGACCCGGTCGACCTCGCCCGCTTCCGGGCCGCAGCACCGCAGGGCATGCTCGCTGCGCTCACCGCGGCGCCGGTGCTGCCGGCCCTCTACCTCGCCTGTGGCGATGACGACGAGCTGGGCCTGACCGAGAGCAATCTCCTGTTCTTCCTGGCCCTGGCGCGCGCCGGCGTGCCGGCGGAGCTGCGGATCGGCGACGGTGGCCACGATTGGGGCGTCTGGTCGCGCGACCTGGCACCGGCGCTGCGGTTCGTGGGCGCCGCCCTGACCGCCGCCCGGGCTGCTCCCTAGGGCTGGCGGTCGCCGGTCAGGGCACCGGGACCCAGCTGGTCCAGCGCCATGTTCGGGTCCTCCTCGCCTGCCACCGACAGCTGCCCCAGCTCCGCCTCGGCCTGCAGCCGGAACTCGAGCTCGCGGCCCGCCGGCCGGCCCGCCGCCTGCCACAAGGCCTGCACCCGCCGCTCGACCCGGTGCCGCAGCTCGCCGTCCGGATCCCGTCCGCCTTCCGTCATCGCCCGTTCTCCTGTCGCGCGTCGCCCACGATCCCCTATAACGCCCAGGCGAGGCCGGCGTGCCGGCCGGCGCCGCCGCACGGGAGCCGCCATGCTCTACCCGACCGCCCTTCTCGCCGATGCCCTGGCCGACCGGCTGGTGGCCGGCTACCGCGAGATGTTCGGCGCCCGCGAGCCCCACTGCGCCGACTTCGTGGCGGTGGCGACGCGGCTGACCCTGCAGGCGATCGGCGACAGCGACGCACTCTACCACGACGCCCAGCACACGGCCCTGGTGACGCTGGTGGGGCAGGACATCCTGCGCGGCCGGCTGCTCGCCACCCGGCTCGAGCCCGACGACTGGGCGCACCTGACCCTGGCCATGCTGCTCCACGACATCGGCTATGTCCGCGGCGTCTGTCCCGGCGACGGTCACGGCCGCTGCGTGGTCGACGGCCAGGGCAACACGGTGACGCTGCCGCGCGGCGCCAGCGACGCCTGGCTGGCACCCTACCATGTCGAGCGCGGCAAGATCGCGGTCCGCGCCCGGTTCGCCGATCATCCGGCGATCGACGCCGAGCGCATCGCGCGGGCGATCGAGCGCACGCGCTTTCCGGTACCCGACAGCGCCGACCACGCCGCCACCAACGACGAGGCCGGGCTGGTGCGCGCCGCCGACCTGATCGGCCAGCTCGCCGACCCGCTCTACCTGCGCCGTACCGGTGCCTTGTTCCACGAGCTGGCCGAGACCGGCGTCGCCGCCAGGCTCGGCTACGACAACCCGGCGGACCTGGTCGAGAGGTACCCGAAGTTCTACTGGGAGCGGATCGAGCCCTACATCGGCGACGCCCTGCGCTGCCTGCGGCGGACCATGGCCGGCAAGGACTGGATCGCCCACCTCTACGCCAACGTGTTCACGGTCGAGCACCAGCTGCGCGTCCTCGGCCCCGAGCCGCGCCACGGCGACGCCCCGGCGGCTGCGGGCCGGCCGTGACCCGCGACGAACCGAAGCGCTCCGCGCCGAGCCGCTGCGTCGTCGCGCCAAAGGCCTTGCAGCCGTTCGCGATCTTGCCTAGAAACCGTCGGCGTCGGGCGCGTAGCTCAGCGGGAGAGCACTACGTTGACATCGTAGGGGTCACAGGTTCAATCCCTGTCGCGCCCACCATAGCTCGTCATTGTATCCCGGCTCTAGCATTCTCAATATAGCTTCGTACCGCTGGGCGGACGTCTGTCCAAGGGTAGCGGGCTTCGATCATGTTCGCCAACTGCATCAATGCGTCGGCCTTGCTGGTGATCTGCTTGGTCATGGATTTGGGGTGCGTACGATAGCGTCCGAGGATCTCGGGTACCTGAACCCCCGAGTATCCGGCGTCACACAGGCGCAGCCAGAACTCGTAGTCCTCCCAGCCGAGACGAAACGCCGGGTCGTAGCCGCCGACTTCCGCCCACACAGTGCGCCGTATCAGCGCCATCGCATCGACATGGTTGCCGTAGCGGAACGTCTCCCTGTTCCACGGATGCAGGTTCATCAGGCCGGACGATGCGCCGAACCGTTCGACGATGGTGTAAGCGACGGCTGCCGCATGATGCTGGATGACCTCCAGGCATCGCTGCAGGCAGCGAGGGTAGATCTGATTGTCGGCGTCAATTGGAAAGACAAACTCACCTGTGGCAAGACAGAATCCGACATTACGGGTGTAGGGAAGGCCGCTATTCGTACTGTTTTGTACGAGAATTGATCTGCCGAAACGTGCAGCGTTGCCCTTCAGCCAACATGAGGCAGCTTCTAGGGAATTATCCCTACTACAGTCATCGACTACAATCAACTCCAAATCTGCCAATGTTTGCTGACAAATTGAACCAAGTGTATCAACTATGTAGTGCTCATAGTTATAAAGAGGTATGACGACGCTGACCACGCTGGCCGTCGATCTTCCATGGAGCGCAATAATTTCTTTGAAATCCAAATCACGTATCATCATGTCGCTGGAGTCCTTTGCTGAGCTAGGCGAGCTCTATAATGCGCTGCCATGCCGACGCCATGTTGTACCTGCTCTGGACCGCCGCTCTGGCGCGAGCCGGGATCTCCTTGAGCGACTGGCGACCTTCCGGTGACTCCAAAAGCCATTGCAGACGCCATCCCAGTGTCTCGGGAGCAAACTCGATATAGTGCTCTCCAGGGACAAGGCCTGGAATAGCTTCCGTCTCCTCTGTCAAGACAACGCAGCCATTCTGTATACCAATATTGACGATCCGATGCCACTCGAAGTAGTTCATAGGTTGCTGATGGATATTGATTAGTATCTTGGCTCGCCGACATATTGCCGCGACGTCACTTGACGACAGTGTGGCCGTGGAGCCGACGCGATAGGGTCGTCGAGGAAAAGGTAGATGTATGAACCCTCTATGTCGGCTGAGGGCGGCCGCAGCCTGTGCCAAAATCCGTTCGCGGCGCTCACTGTGCGATCCGATGAACACGAAGTCCAAGCTGCGCTCATGCGCATCTGACAGGTGACTCGGCGATTGCCCGGCGGTACGACCCTCCAGTCCCTCCAGGCCAGGCAAATCTGGAATTTGATAGCCAACTGGCACAGGCTCGTACAGCGCGGACGGACCGGGAGGAAGGAAGTACGCGTCGACGCCGATGCTGCGGAATGCCGCCGCCGACGTGAGGCTGATGTCCAGCACTGTCGTGGCGCACAATGCATGCGGGATGCTGCGCGCGAACCACGGGGTCTGCCACTGCTCGGTGCAGTACATAGAAAGGTTGGCGCCGCTCTTGAGCAGCTTGGAGCCCGCCTTACTGCCGACTTCGAAAAACTCATGGGGAGCAACGACAAGGTGCATATCCGCTATTGGATCATACCCATGCTCGTCATTGCGGGAAACACGCACGTCCAATTCCATCAAGCCGGCCCCAAGTATATCAGCAATCTGATCGAAAAAATAGTTCCCACCTGAATTCGTATATATGGCTATACCTGCCGAGCGTCGGATTTTGCTGACAGGTCCACCGGCGGCCGCACGCTCGAAATGGGATTCCAGCATAGCCGTGGCATCAGGTTCATCGAACACTTTCGAATTCGAAAGCCACGCGGCCCTCGCTAGCACCATAGGTCAAGAAATGAACCAAAGGGTTCTGATCTTCATGGATATCAGGATATCTCTTGGTGTAAGCCTTCCCATCAAACAGAGGATGCGGCCGTCGTCCTGCGCGCCAACCGATCGTCAGGTAGTGGACCAGGGGGTCCGCATCTCTACCGTCGACTTCGTCGCTCTGTGAGCGATACCACTGGGCATTGAAAAAGGGGCACGGGTATGTAGCAGCGTCAGGCAACGACCGCAGATAGTGGTCAACAGGATCAATGCCGTGCACAGGAGTGCCAGGTGGTTGCTGACGCCAATACCAATCGCTCTTCAGCAGACCGCTCGCCAGCAGCACACGCCGGTGATCGAGTGCGCCCGTGGACCCCGACGTCGACAACGCTCGGTTGGGCGGTATGGCGTTCCCCTGCGAGCCGAGCCGCGGAACCGCCGACGATGACCTCGCTCCAGACCCAACTAACCTGCGAACCGCTTTGAGCAAACGCTTGCCCAGAGACTTGCTGCGTTTACCGCTTCGGCCGGTGTGTTTCATTCAATGAGCTGTGTTGAGCGCGCATTGGTTTCTCGATGTCAGCCTTGTCAGGTTGATGACCCGCTGCCGATAGGGGTGACGGTCCTTAGTCCAGCGTGGGAAGAAAAGGATATACTCCTTCGCGTGGCACCGCGGGCTGAAACCTCGGTGGGTCGCCACTCACGGCGCCGACGCGATATCCTGCAGCCAGGGCCGAATAGGTCGTCAGACGCTCGACGGTGTGGGCAAGAGTTCCATCCAGTTGACCGGCTTCGGGTTCGAAATCCTCATGGGTCAGTCCAAGCACCATCAGCGGTCGCAGCGCGTCGGTCCGAGCGAAATACATGCTGCCGGCAACGAAAACGTCCTTTGTCAAATCCAGGCTGGCAACTCCTAACTTTTCGGTAAGTTGGCTCATCAGGGCGTCGTTACTTCCCTGATAGCTGCCCATGGAGAGCATGTGGTCTGCCGGGCCGACCACGCCGTACCCACCCGCACCACAGAGCCCGGCTATGGCGACTCGGCTTGCGTCCGGGTCCAGCAAGCTATTGAGTAGCTGGACACGCCATGAGGTTCCATTGAGTAAATGCGGCGACTTCTTTGTATGGATCTTCAACAGCAGCTCGTAGCCGGCGCAGTCTATCTGCGCAAGTGTTTGGAGAAACGGAGCGATGTCACGACCTCGGTTCGGCACAACCGTTAGAGTAGCACGCACGCCGTTCTTGTTCAGCGCCGCCTCGACATGGGCATGGCCCTGTTCGGAGCAGGTCACAAACACAGCCTGGGTCAGGTCGGCAGCTTGGAGCAGGGGCAGAATCTCATCCAGAAGCTCCGGGTAGAATGCGTGCAGAGCCACCGCGAGCGGAGTGTCGTGGCGTGGTGGCGCGGCGACACGCCGGGCGGCATGACGCAACCCTTGGCGTGTAGCCTCCAGGAAAGCGTAGCCGTAGCGCCGGTCTGGCTCAAGATGTGCGCCTTCGGCCCATTCGTTCCACGCGTTCACGAACACCAGTCGCTCGTCCGGGTCACCGAAGCGTCGAGCAGTATCGGTGACGGCGTCGGTCAACCAGTCACGATAACTTGGCGGCGACGTGCCGGCAAGGATGGTCGCTGCTGGCCCGCGGCGCGCTGTGTTGTCCCAAGACGGGCACACCCCTCGAAACAGCGGATAGGTCACTTCGCAGGTGAAATCCTGCTCCGACCTGCCGAAGGCGGTGCCGTCAAGCACTTGGCCCTCGAAGGGCGCCCCCCGCAAATTCTTCGAGATTTCCGGTATTGGGGGCGGCCACATGTTGAGCGGCGGAAACTCCGTCGCAGCATCGAAGCCAAGGTCTGCGGGCGGAGTGCGCTCAAACGCGAGCGTCTCGATCAAATAGATCTCACCGATGCCGTTGCTCTGACACCAACTCCGCCAGCGAGCGGCCGTAGCCTTGGGATCCGGCAGCAGTTGGGGACGGTAGACCAATAGTACGGGGCGACCTCGCACGCGCAGGTAGCGGGGATCTCTAAGGTACTTTGCCACGTAGGCGATAAACTCAAGATCGTCATCAGCGGAATGCTGCTGCCCGATCAGGATTTCCGATTCCATGCCATCCCAGCGGCGTGTCCAGTTCTCGTTGGCCCAACAGATACAAAAATCAAGGCCAAAAGCATCGTTGTGCAGATACTGATCTAGCGGCTGCTCAAGCAAGCGCTTGCCGGCAAACCAATAAAAATAAAAGCAAAAGGCCGAGATGCCGTAGGTTCTCGCGAGCTCGACCTGTCTTTGCTGAATACATGACAGGCGCAAATCATAAAAACCTAACTCGCCGGGCAAATGTGGCTGGTAATGCCCAGCAAACTGCGGCTCAGCCTTGGTTACATTGGTCCATTCGGTAAAGCCCTTGCCCCACCAGGCGTCGTTTTCCGGGATCGGGTGAAACTGTGGAAGGTAAAACGCGACCAGCTTGGCAATGGGATCTCGAAGTGGATTCGCCTCGACGAGCTTGACGTAAGTCGTTGGGGCCAAGGAAGGAACGACTTCTTGCGCTGTTTCCGGCATCGGCGCCGGCACCGCTTCCGGCCGATGTTTGCGGGCCGTCGACGCGTAGGGGAGGCCGGCCGCGAGGCGCTTGAAGGCCGTTCCGACCAGCCGGAACGGCTTCGTTGCCTTCCACGAAAGCGAGCTTCGGAGCCTGCGGCGTCGGCGGCGCTCTTTGTCCAACTGACGCTTCAGAAACGCGCGCGTGTCCAGGAGCAGCGCGCGATCGGCGTGCAGCTTCTGCACCTGTGCCAGGACAAGCTCGTGTTCTTGCTCGCTCTTCTCGAGCTTGGCTCGGACGTGTTCGTGGCGCCTCTCCTGCATGGCCAGGGACTGCTGGTGCCGGCGCTCCAATTCGGCCAGGGCTTGCTGGTGGCGACTTTCGGACGCAGTAAGGTCCGCTTCGATCACCGCCAGAGCATTGCGCGCCGCTACGGCTTCTGCCTCGAGCGACGCGCGCTCTTGCACAAGGCCGTTCAGAGCCTGCTCGAGTTCCGCGCGCTGGCGTGCCGTATGGTCTGCCCGCGCCAGCTCCAACTCGCCACGGATCGATCGGGCCGCGGCGGTAAACCAACGCCGCTGGGCAACGGCCTGCTGGTCCGTTGCCCGCAGCAGATCCAGGACGGGCTGTCCGAGTTCGCGACCAACACCCAGGACCCCCAGCCCATGACTGTGGTGAAATGCGAAGCTCGGCAGATCGGCCGACAGTTCCTGCCAGAGCTTCCAGGCTCCGAAATCACGCTCACGGACATTTATATCATGAAATAGTACTATCCCACGTTGGGATAGCTTGGGCGCCCATGTCTCAAAATCATGTTTCACCGCGTCATAGATATGGTAACCATCGATGTGCAGTAGATCAATAGAATTATTTGGAAAGTGATCTGCCGCTTCGTCGAAGGTAGAGCGTACAAGACGTGAGAAGGCAGCGTAACGTGCATCGTGATAGCGACGAAGCTCCTCGTAGACTTCCTCTCCATAAAATCCCGCTTGAGGATCACCAGCCCAAGTGTCTACAGCATAGCATGTCGTCTCCAGACCGAGCGCTGTGACACCTTGGCAGAATGCCGCGTAGGAATTCCCGCTGTGGGTACCCAATTCGACCAATACCCGCGGACGATGCGCTGCGATGATCCAGAAGGCAAACGGAATATGTCCGACCCAGGCGTCCGGTTCAACCAGACGGTCGGGATGGGTAAGCGAAAAATCAAGCAGGTGGTCGAGCGCCCGCCACGGGACCGAAGGCACATTGTCGGTGCCCTGGGACGGCGAGAATGTGTTGCGCGAGCGAGGCTTTGCGCGGCCACTAGATTTCAGAGAACTCATCCTTGCGTGACACCAATACTTCGATGAACTCGGCGCGAATGCCATGGTCGATGCGGTCGATGACGATCAACTCGCTCGTCAGTCCGCTGGCCGCGAAGATGTGGCGGGTGATGTCGAAGCCCCAGTCGACGGTCACCAGCGAGCCGTCGGCACTGATCGGGTTGCCATGGAATTCGGGTGGCAGCAGGTGCTCGACCGTGCCGCTCGCGGCCAGGCGGGCCCGACGTCGTGAGGGACGCTGCTTGTTGACCAGCGGCACGGTGCAGACATGCGCGCCGCCGGGCCGCAGCGTCCGGGCGATCTCGCGCCAGGCAGCGATGGGATCGAACAGGTGTTCGAACACGTCCTGGGTCACGTGCAGGTCGAAGCTCTCGTCCGGGAACGTCAGCGCCTCCAGGTTCTCGCAACGCACGCCGTCCCTGGTCTGGCCGGGTGCGGTATCGGGAAAGAACTGGCTGGCCACGTAGCCGGCGCACTCCCGTGCCAGGCGGACGCTGGCCCCGCGCGGTGAGGGCGAGGATTCGTGGATGCGCAGGCCGGGCCAGTCCGGGAAGCGCTCGTCGAGTACCAGCATCAGTGCGCGCTCGCGCGGAATGCTGCCACACCTCGTGCACAGATAGTGGTCGCGCAGCCAAGCGTTCTCGACGACGAACCGGGTTGGGCCGGGGCAGGTCGGGCAATAGCCCCAGTTCTCGAACAAGGTCATCCACGTCTCACGAGATCGCCCGCAATGGCTTGGTCAGGCGCCAGGACAACGATCCCTTGAGCCGTCGGATCTCCTCCTTGAGCCGTCGGTTCTCGGCCTGCAGCCCAGCCGAGCCGTCGGCAACCTCGCCGCAGAACTGGGGATACTCGGCTGCACCGCGCGCTCGGACCCATGCCGCAAAGCAGGCCGGCCCATCCACCGGAACGCGTTCCGTGCTTGTGGCGAACGGGTCGGGAAAGGTCCGCCGCAGGCTCGCGCGCAGCCCGTACACCCGCCGGTGGCCGGGCTCGATCGGCGTGCCGTCGTCGTAGCGGCCGTAGGCCCAGGGCATCGCGGCCAGGGCGTCCTCCTCGGTGGTACGGATGGCGGCCTGGTACCAGACCACCAGCTGCTCGAGCGTCCGGTTGCCGGCACCGTTGCGCTCCGCCATCACGGCATGGGCGCCGCTGTCGAAGCCGGTGAAGTGGTAGAAGCCCAGAGGCTTGCCGTCGACCAGGACGCCGTCCGGAGCCTCGCCGGTCAGCGCGCGGGTGGTGACGTTCCAGGTGGCGACGTTGAAGCGCGGCTCCTTGAGGATCTCGACCCCGTCGAAGAACACCGGGACGTGGTTGATCCACTTCTGGTCGGTGAACAGGCCCTGCTCGAGACGGTCGAAGCAGAAATGGGCGAGGCGGTGGGCCCACCAGTCGGCGAAGGCGAGCCCGGTCGGGCCCTTGCGCACGCCGATGAAGCCCAGGTTGAAGATACCCCACTTGAGGCTGCCGATCTCGTTGTCGACGATGCGCTCGAGCGTGGCCTCGGGCCTGGTCTGGTGTGGCGTGAGCACGATGGCCGCGGCCATGAGCCGCTCGACCAGGTCGTCCAGGCGGGAGAACAGGACGATGTCGGGGTCGAAATAGAGCACGGCCTCGCAGTCCGGCCGCGCCAGGAGCTGCTGCAGCACGGCACCCTTGATGCCGGTGCTGAGCTCGACGATCGAATGCTGGAAGATCCAGCCGGGCGTGCCGATCTCCGGCAGGCTCTCGACGGGGATCACCTCGTCGACGCAGTCCTCTTCCAGCCGCATGCCCTCGGGCAGCCGGTCGGCCAGGGCGTAGACCAGCCGGAACTCGGGATGGAAACGGCGCAGGGAACCGAGGCACAGCCGCGCCTTGGGCAGGTAGTTCAGCGCGGCGCTGGTGAAGGCGTAGATCATGGTCCGACGGCGGCGTTCGCGGCAGGCGCCGGCTCAGCTCCGCACCCACCTTCCTTCAGCGCTTGCCAGAATGTCTCCAGTTCGTCCAGGACCTCGTCCGGCTCGCGGTGCCGCAGGACATGGCCCAGGCGATAGGACCGCAGCCGTTCCGCGGGAGCACCCAGGTCGAACGCGGCCACGGGCAGCCCCAGAAGAATCAGCTCCTCGGCGACGTAGCAGAAGGTCTCGGGCCAGATCGAGGGTACCAGGCCGAGATTGATCCCGGCCTGCGAGAGCAGATCGGGCAGGTCGACGGCACGGTAGCGCCCGGTCTGCGCGATGCCGCCGGCGAAGGCCTTGTCCACCGTGCCGATCACGGTGAGGCGCGTGCCGCCGGCACGCCGCTCGAGGGCGCGGGCCAGCCCGGCGACGACGGCCGCACCCTTGGCGACCGAGATCTCGCCGACCACGCCGATGTGCAGCGGGCCCGTGCGGTCCAGGGGCAGCGGCCCGCCGCTCAGCCAGTCGACGCGATGCGGCCGCACCGCGATCCGTTCCACGTCGAGCGCCGGATGGGCGCGGAGCAAGAGGTCGCGGGAGGACCGGGAGAACGCGACGATCGGCCTCGCCCGCGCCAGCAGTCCGGACCAGGCCGTGCGCCAGGCATCGATGTCCCGTGGCGCCGCCTGCGTCGCCACGGGCAGCTCGAGCCCCGCGATGCAGGTGCGGCAGCGCTCGACCGGCGGTATGCCGCAATAGGCGCGGTGCTCGTCGAGGAGGTTGAAGGACGGGCAGACCGCCTGGAAATCGTGGAGCGGCAGCTCGACCGCGACCCGATCGTCGTAGAGCTCGCGCAGCAGGGTGATCGTGCCCGGGACGTCCGGATAGGAGGCCAGGTTGTTCAGCAGCACGGCGCGTGGCGCCAGCGGCCGCAACAGGGTCGCGACCTCGGCCAGGTCAACCGCCGCGGCGAAAACGCAGGCCCTGCCGACACCGAGCTCCAGAACGTAGCGTCGGTCCGTGATGTGGTAGGTCAGCAGCGCCACGGTGCGGCCCTGCGCCATCGCTTCGCCCAGCCGCTGGTCGCGGTAGCGGTTGGCACCGCCGCCCATCGCATGGTCGATCACCAGCAGGTCGGGCGCCAGTGCCGCTCCGGCCCGGCGCTGCTCGTCGACGGCGCCGGCGAAAGCCGCCGGGGTGAACGGCCCCAGCGGCATCAGGCAGCATCTTGCGAACACATCGCTGCCCGGGCCGCGCTGCGCGCGCATGAAGCGCCACAGGGAGCGGCCGGCCTTGCCATGCCGCTCGGCCAGCGCCACGCACTCCTCCGCCGCCAGGCCCTGCCATGCCGCGGACGGCAGGAAGCCGCGGGCCGCACCCTCCTCGATGAAGTGTCGCAGGGGATCGCCGTCGAGCGCGGCCAGCGCGCCGTACTGGGCGCGGTACCAGGCCGGCGCGAACAGGTCGGAGGACCGCACCAGGCGACAGACGCGCTGCCGCCGCCGCTCGTCCGGCCGCAGCAGCCAGGCCGGTACGGGCAGCCCGGGCGCGCGCACCGCGAGCCGGCCGAGCCAGGAGCCGGGCCGGCCAGGCCAGGCGATGGCGCCGGGATCGGCGGCAAGCCGCTCGAAGGCGGCCTGGGCCGTGCCGGCGGGAGGTGCCGTTGCGAGAAGGGTCAAGCGGCAAGCCTGTCCGATGAGGGGTCGACGTCCCGGGCCGAGCGCAGGTGATGCGGCTGTAGCGCCCGGGTTGGCCGGAGTCCATTGGTCGGGGGCGACGGGATCGGCGGCAAGCCGCTCGAAGGGGGCCTGGGCCGCGCCGGCGGGAGATGCCGTTGCGAGAAGGGTCAAGCGGCGAGCCTGTCCGGTGAGGGGTACGTCCACGTCCCGGTGCCGATGGCGCAGGTTCTGCCCGACAGGTGGGTGGCGTCGCGCCGCGGCCGCTCCCCGAAGCGGTCGGCTTCGTGACGCCAACCAGCTCGGCTTCGTGATCCTCGGCTGGGCGCAAGCATCGCAGCGGGCAAGGTGAGGCAGTACGAGGCCGCTCCTGGACCTGCACCGCCACGTCACCCTCTATGCCTTGAGCTTGGCGAAGGCCTGCTCGATCGGGTTGAGGTCCGGGGAGTAGGGCGGCAGGTAGCGCAGCTCGGCGCCTCGGGCCTCGATCGCCTCGCGCACGCCGGCTACTTTGTGAGCGGCGAGGTTGTCCATGATGACAAGGTCGCCCCGCCGGAGCACCGGTGCCAGCATCTGCTCGATCCAGGCCCTGAAGACCGCACCGTTCATGGCCCCGTCGAGAACGTAAGGGGCGACGAAGCCGCGCGTGGTGAGGCCACCGACGAAGGTGGTGCTTTTCCAGTGGCCGTGCGGGATCGCGCCGTCCAGGCGTACCCCACGCGAGCTGCGGCCGTAGCGCCGCGCCATGTTCGTCGCCGCACCGGTCTCGTCGATGAACACGAGGCGCGTCGGGCTCAGGTCGACTTGCCCGGCGTGCCAGGCGTTGCGTTGCTCGGCGACATCGGGCCGCTCCTGCTCTTGTGCCCGGCCGCACTTTTTTGCGCGTCAGGCCCAGCCGGAGCAGCGTGTTGTGCATCAGCCCGACGCTGGCGGTGACGCCGTGCGCGGCCAGCAGCCAAGCCCGCAACTCCTCCAGGGTGACGTCCGGCCGCAGCGCCACCTCGGCCGCGATCGCCGCGTGATGTGCGGCCAGCTTGAGCGCCTCTGGTGATTGCGCTGCGGCCGCGCCTGGCTCTCGCCCGTGGCCGCGCGGCGGCCGAGCGCCTTGTAGATGTAGGAGACGCTGACCTGGAACTGACCGGCCACCGTCCTACCCGAACTGCCGCCATCGATCGCCGCCAGCACCCGGCTGCGCAGATCCGCGGAATAGCTCCGCCCAGACTTCCACACCCTCACAGCCAACACCCCTCGGCTCCATTCAACCGAGAAGCATGAATCACGTCCTGACCAATCTGGGAATCGGGAACAGATTCCGGTCGGGCTGAGGATGCTCTAGCGCCCGCGCCGGCGAAAGTCCATCGGTCGGGGCCGGCGGGAATCTAGACTTCGTTCATCTGCGCAAGGCCGAGCTCGGTCCGCAGGCGGTGGAGGTCGGCCGGATCGGCAATCAGGACCGACCGCCAGGCACCGCAGCGCACGGTCACCGGGCGGGTCCCGTCGCGGCAGGGCACGCCGACGGCGACGTCCGCGCGGCCGCCGGCGGCCAGGGCCAGGAACACGGCGGCGCGATGTGGTGCCCAGGGATCGCGACGGCGGAACATCGCGAGCTCGCGGTAGTAGCCCGGCCAGCGCCGGTGCAGCGTGGCGAGATTGGTCTCCAGAGCAGGCGACGCTCCGGTTGGCGAAGGTGCCGCCATGGGTATGGTACACGAACAGATTCGGGACGAGGACGTTGTGCCAGCCCGCCGCTAGCCACGCGCAGCGACCAGTCGGTCTCTTCGCAGTAGCCGCGGCCGAAGGTCTCTTCATCGAAGCCGCCGCAGGACTGCCATGCGGCGCGGTTGATGGCCATGCAGAAGCCGATCGTGGTCGGCGCGGCAAGGTCGGCACCCTGCGCCGGCCCGAGTCGCGCGAACGCGCGTCGAGCTCGTTCACCGCCGAGCCCGCGGGGCAGGCCGTGGTCCGCATCGGGCGTCGGGAAAGCTGAAGATCGCGGCCGCGTTCGAGAACGGTGTGCTCGAGGCGATCCGGTTGGAAGACGATCGGCGGAGCAGCCGCTCGAGCCAGCCGGCGCGGCACCTCCGTGTCCGAATTCAAGATCGCGACGTGCCCGCCGTCGCGCGCATGGCCGCGTTGACCGTCGCGATGAAGCCGCGATTGGCGGAGCTCGCGACACCTTGACGTTTGGCCGTGCCGCTGCCGCCCGCGCCAGCAACGGCGCCACCGCGGGTCGCTGCTCCCGTCGTCCGCGAGCAGGATGCGGTGGCGCGGGTCGGTGTGGGCGAACAGGGTCGCGAACAGGCGTTCCAGGTGGGCGTGGCCATTGTGGATCGGGACGATCACGTCGACCGGCTCGGCCAAGCGCGGCAAGGGCGGGGCGGGTTGGCGATCCGGTCGAGGGCGCGTCACCCAGGCGACGGCAGCGAGGGCGGCGGATCCGCAACGCCACGATGCCGTCGATCAGGAGCCGGCGCGCCCGGTAGCGATCGCCCCGGGCGTAGAGCTTCAGCGAGCGTCGTAGCGATCCTGCGGCGCTCCCCCAGTCCTGCAGGAGCGGCCGGTCAAGGGCAGATCAAGCGCGGCTGGCGACTAGACCCACGCCTCACGCCGCCGAGGAATCCGCCAGATCGGGCCGGCGCCGCCCCGCGACGGAGCACGACCGCGCCGCCATTCTCGATCCGGTAGACCTGATGCGCGGCCCGCTGCCATGCCGGCTGGTGCGACACGGCGAGCACGGTCAGGCCGGTAGTCCTCGCACAGTTGCCGGACATGGGCGCAGATCGCCCATTCGGTGTCCTGATCGAGCCCGGTGGTGGCCTCGTCCAGGATCAGCAGGCGCGGCCGATGCAAAAGGGCGCGGGCGATCGAGATGCGCTGGCGCTGGCCGCCCGACAGGCGGCTGCCACGCTCGCCGACGACGGTATCCAGGCCCTGGCGCAATTCGGCCACGAACTCCCGTGCGCCCGCCGCCTCCAGTGCCTCCAGCACCGCCTCGTCCGAGATCCCGGCCTCGAACAGGGTGACGTTGTGGCGGATGCTGTCGTGGAACAGCAGCACCTCCTGCGGGATGTAGCCGATGTCCCGTCGCCACTGCGCGAGGTCGATCTGCTGCAGATCGGTGCCGTCCACGCGGATGGCGCCCGTGCTCGGCTGGTAGAGCCCGACCAGCAGGTCGACGATCGTCGACTTGCCGACCCCGGAAGGGCCAACGAGCGCGGTGATCTCGCCGCTGGGGATGCGCAGGTTGAGGCCGCTCAGGACCGTCTGGTCGCGGTAGGAGAAGGAGACGTCGTCGAATGCGATGTCCTGCGCGAGCGTTGGATTGTGCTGGCCGGGCCAGGTCTCGCGCGCGTCCTCGCTGACCTGCAGCAGCCGGTTCAGCGACCGGTACTGGTCGTAGGACTGGATGAAGCGTTGGGCCAGCCGCTGCATGGGCATCATCGCGGCGATCGTCTTGACCATCAGGATCGACATGATCAGGAGATCGTGGATCTCCAGCTGCAGCTTGGTCACCGCGACATAGATGCCGATCGCCAGGGCGGCCCCTACCACCGGCTCCTGGAGGTCGGCCGCGAACTGGGGGCTGAAGAGGCCCGGGCGCGATTTGCGCTCCATCACGCGCGCCTCGTCCTCGAAGCGGTCGGCGAAGCGGCTGGCGCGACCCATGGCCCGGATCGGCTTGATGCCGGTCAGGGTGTCGGTGAACTTGGCGGCCCGCTGGCGGACCTCCTGCCGCTGTTCCTTGGCCTGCCGCCGCGACTGGCGGACCAGCCCGCCGAACCAGACCACGAGCAGGACGGTCACCAGGACGGCGATGGCCAGGAGCTGCCAGGAGAGCAAGCCCAGCACGGCCACGAACACGGTCACCTGCAGGACAGAGGCGATCAGGTTGGTGAGGACGCCGAAGCACTGGCCGGCGGCATCGGCCTCGGGCCCGATGGCGAACGCCAGCCGGCCGACCGACTGACGGACGAAGTAGGCCCACCGGGCGCCGAGGAGGCTGCGGATCAGCCGGATCCGCATGTCCCGGGTGACCTTGCCGACAATCTTGTCGGCGTAGCGGGTCACCAGAACCCCGACCACGCCCTTCAGGGCGAGACCGGTGATGATGATCGTCAAGATCGGCAGTGGCGCGAACGGGACACCGAACTGGCTCAGCACCGAGTGCAGCATCACCACCACGCCCTTGGTCGATTCCTGATCGCTGGTGGTGGCGATGATGAACGGCACCATCATCGTCAGGCCGATCAGGTCGAGGACGCTGGAAACGAAGGTGCCGACGATGACCAGCGCCCGCTGGCGCGCCGGTGCCAGCGCCAGGATCTCGCTGATCGCGCGCCACCACTTGCCCACACGCTTGACCAGGCGGGTCGGCGGCTGAGCGCGGCGGTTGGGCGGTGCCGGCATCGGCCCGGCGCGCCCCAGGACCCTTGGGTTTGGGCATCAACCGCGGCGCCGGAGGTAGTAGTCGTAGCGCATGCCCGCCCAGGCGTAGCAGCTCGCCCAAGGCATGCGAGAGGCTGAGCAGGCAGCCGACAAGGCGCGAACGGCTCCATCCAGCGGCAGCCGCAGCAGCGACTTGCCCAGCTTGCGCCAGCTCGACCAGGCGAGGTCGCGCACCTGCTCGGAGCTCAGATGCGCCTTGGCGATGTGCACCCGCGATCCGCCGCGCAGAAAGCCGCGGCGCAGAATGCCCACCAGGGTCATGCGGTGCGGCTCCCACGTCCGCACCACGATCGATTCGTGTGCACATGCATGCGAGAAGCCGGCGCGCTTGGCCCTGATGAACAGATCGCTGTCCTCGCCGCCGCAGTGGGCGAATTCGGTTCGGAACGGACCCTCGCTGTCCGCGAGGGTCTCGAGCGCTCGGCGGCTACATCAGCACATTGTAGGTCCCGGCCCAGCCCGGCAGCCCGAACCGGTTGCGGTCGTCCCGCTCGGGCGAGCGGAAGTAGCGCGTGTTGCGCAGCCAGGCGGGCAGCAGCAGGTCTGCCGGCAGGCGCCAGAAGCCGAAGACCAGATCGGCGCCGGTCTCGGCCCGCTTGAGCAGTAGTTGGCGGAGCCAGTCCGGGCGCGGCACGTCGTCGTCGTCCAGGAAGGCCACGGCATCGGCACCCCAGGCCAGGGCCTCCGCCGTGGCACGGTTGCGGGCGAACGAAATCCCGGGCGTCGGCTCCTCCAGGAACCTGAGCGCGATCGGCAGCTTCGCGGCATGGCTGTCGCAGACGGCGCGTGCTTGACCGTCGGGCCGGTTGTCGACCACGACCAGGATCGTGTCCGCCGCCGGCTGGTCGCCCAGATCGATTCGCTCGACGGCCGCCAGCACCCGCGCCAGCAGCGCGGCGCGGTCGCAGGTGCAAATGCAGACTGCCACCCGAAACATCGGCTCACTCGCCGTCAGATTGCGCGTCGGCTAGCAAAAAGGGCCAGCTGTCACAAGCGAGCGTCGCGCCGTGGCGTTGCTTGGGGACGTAGCCGCATCCGAAGCGCGTCATGAGCTCAGCTTATCGCAAACTTGGCCGCAACCGAAACACCGCGTCTCGGCCGCACGACTTGCCGCCGCCAGGGTTACTCCCTAGCTTGCGCACCCGCGCGGCGAGGAGCAACGACGGTTCATATGGGTAGTCAGCCGAGTTCTGCGACCGCGGTGGCGCCGGCCGCAGCCGGCGCGGCGTATCTTCAAGGCCTCAATCCGGAGCAATTCGCGGCCGTTACCGCCGCGGACGGCCCGTTGCTGGTCCTTGCCGGTGCGGGCACCGGCAAGACGCGCGTGCTCACCACGCGCCTCGCCCACATCCTGCTGTCCGGCCGCGCCCGCCCCCACGAGGTGCTCGCGGTGACCTTCACCAACCGTGCCGCCCGCGAGATGGCGGAGCGGGTCGAGCACGCGATCGGGCGCAGCGTGTCGGGCATGTGGCTGGGCACCTTCCACGCCATGGGCGTGCGGATGATCCGCGCCCATGCCGAGCTGGTCGGCCTCCAGCCCACCTTCACCATCCTCGACAGCGACGACCAGGAGCGGCTGGCCAAGCAGGTGATCCAGGCGGCCGAGCTCGACGAGCGACGCTGGCCGGCCGCGGCTGCTGGTCGGGACCATCCAGCGCTGGAAGGACCGCGGCTACCGCCCCGACCAGGTGCCCGTCGCCGAGGCGGGCGACTTTGCCCTGGGCAGGGGCGTGGAGCTCTACGCCGCCTACCAGCAGCGGCTGACGACCCTGAACGCCTGCGATTTCGGCGACCTGCTGCTGCATGGCCTCACCCTGCTCACCGGCCATGCCGACGTCCTGGCGCAGTACCAGCGCCGGTTCCGCGCCATCCTGGTCGACGAGTACCAGGACACCAACGTCGCGCAGTATCTCTGGCTGCGCCTGCTCGCCGGCGGCCACCGCAACGTCACCTGCGTCGGCGACGACGACCAGTCGATCTACAGCTGGCGCGGCGCCGAGGTCGGCAACATCCTGCGCTTCGAGCAGGATTTCCCGGGTGCCCAGGTGATCCGCCTGGAGCGCAACTACCGCTCGACCGGCCACATCCTGGGTGCTGCCTCGGGCGTGATCGCCCGCAACCGCGCCCGCCACGGCAAGACCCTGTGGACCGAGGACGAGCAGGGCGAGCAGGTCCGCATCGCCGGCCTGTGGGACGACCAGGAGGAGGCCCGCTTCGTCGCCGACGAGGTCGAGGCCTGGCAGCGCCAGGGCGGCAGCCTGAACCAGGCGGCGGTCCTGGTCCGCGCCGGCTTCCAGACCCGCGCGTTCGAGGAGCGCTTCATCCAGCTGGGCATTCCCTACCGGGTGATCGGCGGGCCGCGCTTCTACGAGCGGGCCGAGATCCGCGACGCCATCGCCTATTTCCGGGTGATCTGCCAGCCCGACGACGACCTGGCCCTGGAGCGGATCGTCAACCTGCCGCGGCGCGGCATCGGCGACAGCACCCTGCGCACCCTGCGGGCGGCCGCGCGCGGTGCGGAGATCAGCCTGAGCCAGGCGGCGCGGGCGATGTGCCAGACCGACGAGCTGCCGGCCCGGGCCCGCAACGCGCTGTTCGAGCTGATCGCCACCTTCGACCGCTGGCGCGGCCAGCTGCAGGAGCGGCCGCCGCGCGAGCTCGCCGAGACCGTGCTCGACGAGTCCGGCTACACCGCGATGTGGCAGGCCGAGCGCTCGCCCGGACGCGCCGGGTCGGCTGGAGAACCTGAAGGAGCTGGTCAAGGCGGTGCAGGAGTTCGAGACCCTGCCGGCCTTCCTCGAGCATGTCAGCCTGGTGATGGAGAACGTGGCAGCACCGGCAGCCGACCTGGTCAGCATCATGACGCTGCACGGTGCCAAGGGCCTGGAGTTCGACAACGTCTTCCTCGCCGGCTGGGAGGAGGGTCTGTTTCCCAACCAGCGCGCCATCGACGAGGGCGGCAACAAGGCGCTCGAGGAGGAGCGCCGCCTGGCCTATGTCGGCATCACCCGGGCCCGCCGCCGGCTGACCATCAGCTTCGCGGCCAATCGCCGCGTCTACAATCAGTGGTCGTCGAGCGTGCCGTCGCGTTTCGTCGAAGAGCTGCCGCCCGAGCATATCGAGCACCTGCACCGCAATCCCGGCGACCCGGCCCGATCTCGGCACGTTCCTCGACGACGAGCCCTTCACCGCCCGGCCGACGAGCCGGTTCCGCTCGCGCCGGGCCGAGATCGGCAAGCTGATCGAGGGCAGGGCCGAGATCCTGCAGTCGCGGCCGCCGGGCAAGGCCGGTGCCTTCAAGACCGGCGACCGGATCTTCCACGACAAGTTCGGCTACGGCACGGTCGAGACCGTCGACGGCAACAAGCTCGACATCGCGTTCGAGAAGTCGGGCCGCAAGAAGGTGATCGACAGCTTCGTGCAGCCGGCCTGAGGCCGTGGCCACGGACCCACGACCTCTGGCGGGCGACGCTCACGACCTCCGGCTTCGCCATGCCGGAGGTGCCGGAGGCGGTCGAGGACGAGGCGTTGAGCGTCTCCGTGGTCGAGATCGAGGACCCGGTCAGTGCCGAGCCGGTCGGCTGGCAGATCGACATCCTGTTCCGCGCGCCGCCCGATCCCGCCGACCTCGCGGCCCGAGCTCGGTCCCGCCCTGGCGGCGGCCTCTGCACGCCTCGATCACATCGCGGTCGAGCGGGTGCTGCCCGAGGAATGGGCGCGGGCCGCCGAGCTGCGCCTGCCGCCGGTCGCGGCCGGCCGGTTCGTCGTCCACGGCTCGCATGCCCGCGCCGAGGTGCCGGCGGCGGCCGTAGCGATCGAGATCGATGCCGGCCTCGCGTTCGGCTCCGGCGAGCACGCCACGACCCGCTCCTGCCTGCTCGCGATCGACCGCCTCGCCCGACAGCGCCGGTTCGTGCGCGTGCTCGACGTCGGCTGCGGCTCGGGCGTGCTGGCCATCGCCGCCGCCAAGTGCTGGCCGGCCGAGGTGCTCGCCGTCGACAACGATCCGATCGCCGTGCGGGTGGCCCGCACCAACGCCGATCTGAACGGGGTCGGGCCAAGGGTGCGCACCGCGCTCGCGGAAGGCTATCGCCCATCCGCTGGTGCGCCGGCGCCGGCCCTTCGACCTGATCCTGGCCAACATCCTGGCCGATCCGCTGATCGAGCTGGCGCCGGCGCTGCGCGCGCATCTGGCCCCTGGCGGCCGGGCCGTCCTGTCGGGGCTGCTGGACCGGCAGGCCGACGCGGTCGTCGCCGCGCACCGGCGGCTGGGCCTCCGGCTGCTCGATCAGGCGCAGGAGGGGCCGTGGATGGCGCTGGTGCTGGGCCGGCCGCGATCGCCGCACCGCAGGCGCTGAGCCGTGACATCGCTGTTGCGCGGCGCATCCGGTTTGGCTATAGACCGCCGGCTGTCGTCGCGCGCGGCGCGCGCGTGGCGTCTTTTGGAGTTTTCCCGACATGCCGAAGATGAAGACCAAGCGGAGCGCCGCCAAGCGTTTCTCGTTCACCGGCACCGGCAAGGTGAAGCGCGCCGCCGCCTATCATCGCCACATGATGACCGGCAAGCCGACCGCGGCCAAGGTCGGGCAGCGCAGGGCGCGCTACCTGGAGCCGGGTGACGCCGCGCTCGTCAAGCTGATGCTGCCCTACGGCTGAGCGGCCGGCGAACCGAAGACTGAGGATCGATCGAGATGGCTCGAGTAAAGCGCGGCGTGACCACCCATGCCCGGCACAAGAAGGTGCTGGAGCAGGTCAAGGGCCAGCGTGGCCGCCGCAGCACCTGCATCCGCACCGCGATCGCAGGCGATGGAGAAGGCGCATCATCTACGCCTACCGCGACCGGCGCGTGCGCAAGCGCGAGTTCCGCGCGCTGTGGATCCAGCGGATCAACGCGATCGTGCGCGAGCACGGGCTGACCTACGGCCGATTTATGCACGGGCTGAAGCTCGCGGGCATCGACCTCGACCGCAAGGTCCTGGCCGATATCGCCGTCCATGACGGGGCGGCGTTCGCGGGCTTCGTCAAGCAGGCCGAGGCCGCTCTCCAGGCGTGATCGGTGCGGCGCCCGTAGGGTGCCGCGCATCCGGACAAGGCGAAGAGGGGCCGTCCGGCCCCTTTTTTGTTGTTCGGTTCGCGGGTCGGGAGGGACGGATGGACGTCGATATCGACGGTCTCCGCAACGACATCCTGGGCAGGGTCGCGGGTGCCGGCGATCTCGCGCGCCCTGGAGGAGCTGCGCGTCGGCGCGCTCGGCAAGAAGGGCCGCGTCACCGAGCTGGTCAAGCGGCTGGGCGCGCTGCCGCCGGAGCAGCGGCGCGACGCCGGCCAGGCGTTCAACGCGCTCAAGCGCGAGGTCGAGGAGGCGCTGGCCCTGCGCCGCACCGTCCTGGAGCGGCGCGCGCTGGACGCGCGCCTCGAGGCCGAGCGGATCGACGTCACCCTGCCGCCGCGCGAGCGGCCGGAGGGCCGCATCCATCCGGTGAGCCAGGCCGCCGAGGAGATCGTCGCGATCTTCGCCGACATGGGCTTCGCGGTCGCCGAGGGACCGGACATCGAGGACGACTGGCACAATTTCGAGGCGCTCAACATCCCGCCCGAGCACCCGGCCCGGCAGATGTTCGACACCTTCTACCTCGAGGCCGAGCAGGACGGCCGGCCGCTGCTGCTGCGCACCCACACGAGCCCGGTCCAGATCCGCACCATGCTCGCCGGCAAGCCGCCGTTCCGGATCATCGCCCCCGGCCGCACCTACCGCCGCGACAGCGACGCCACCCACACGCCGATGTTCCACCAGGTCGAGGGGCTGCTGATCGACCGGCGCACCCACATGGGGCACCTCAAGGGCTGCCTGATCGACTTCGTGCGCGCCTATTTCGAGCGCGACGACGTGCCCGTGCGCTTCCGCCCCAGCTACTTCCCGTTCACCGAGCCCTCGGCCGAGGTCGACATCGGCTGCCGTCGGACGCGCGACGAGCTGGTGATCGGCGAGGGCAGCGACTGGCTGGAGATCCTGGGCTGCGGCATGGTGCACCCGCGCGTCCTCCAGGCGGTCGGCCTCGATCCCGAGGAGTGGCAGGGCTTCGCCTTCGGCATGGGGATCGACCGGGTGGCGATGCTCAAATACGGCATCCCCGACCTGCGCACCTTCTTCGAGGCCGACCTGCGCTGGCTGCGCCACTACGGCTTCGTGCCGCTGGACGTCCCCACCACCTATGGCGGGCTGTCGCGATGAAGTTCACGCTGCCCTGGCTCAAGGAGCATCTCGAGACCGAGGCCTCGCTGGACGCGATCTGCGCGCGCCTGACCATGCTGGGCCTCGAGGTCGAGGGCGTCGGCGATCCCGGCGCCGACCTCGCCGCCTTCAGCGTCGCCCATGTCCGCGAGGCCCGCCAGCACCCGAACGCCGACCGCCTGCGCCTGTGCACGGTGGAGACCAGGCACGGTGTGTTCGAGGTGGTGTGCGGCGCGCCCAACGCCCGCACCGGCATGAAGGCGGTGTTCGCGCCCGAGGGTTCGGTGATCCCGGTCACCGGCGAGGTGCTGAAGAAGGCGGTGATCCGCGGCGTGCCCAGCGTCGGCATGCTGTGCTCGATGCGCGAGCTGAAGCTCGGCGACGAGCATGACGGCATCATCGAGCTGCCGGCCGACGCCGAGGTCGGCACGCCCGCGGTCGTGGCGCTGGGCCTCGAGGGGCCGGTGATCGAGATCAAGCTCACGCCGGACCGCAGCGACTGCTTCGGCGTCGCCGGCATCGCGCGCGACCTCGCCGCCGCCGGCCTCGGCCGGCTCGTGCCGCGCGACTTCGCGCCCGTCCCGAGCGCCGGACCCGCCGGCCCGGCGATCACGCTGGCCTTTCCCCCCGAGCAGGGCGGCGCCTGCCCGCTGTTCGTCGGCCGCATCATCCGCGGCGTGCGCAACGGGCCGAGCCCGGCCTGGCTGCAGAACCGCCTGAAGGCGATCGGCCTGCGGCCGATCTCGGCACTGGTCGACATCACGAACTACCTGACCTTCGACCTCTGCCGGCCGCTGCACGTGTTCGACGCGGCCAAGCTGCAGGGCGACCTGACCTTGCGCTTCGCCCGGCCCGGCGAGGAGCTGGAGGCGCTGGACGGGCGCACCTACCGGCTCGACGACGGCATCACGGTGATCGCCGACGAGTCCGGCCCGGTCAGCCTCGGCGGCATCATGGGCGGCGAGGGCACCGGCGTGACGGCAGCCACGACCGACGTCGTCCTCGAGGTGGCGCTGTTCGATCCGCTGCGCACGGCCGCGACCGGACGTCGCCTCGGCATCGAGAGCGATGCCCGCACCCGCTTCGAGCGCGGGCTGGATCCCGAGCTGGTGCTGCCGGCGACCGAGTTCGCGACGCGGCTGATCCTCGAGCTGTGCGGCGGCGACCCCGGGCCCCGCGGTGGTGGCCGGCGCGGTGCCGCGGCCGGCACCCGCGGTCCGGTTCCGGCGGCGCCCGGCTGGCGCGGCTCGCCGGCATCGACCTCGACGCCACCGGAGATCGAGCGGATCCTGGGCGGCCTGGGCTTCGCGCTGGCGGGCGGGCCGGACGAGTGGCAGGTGCAGCCGCCCTCCTGGCGCCACGACGTGTCCACCGAGGCCTGCATCGTCGAGGAACTGGCACGGCTGCACGGCTACGACCACATCCCGCCGGTGCCGGTCGTCCGCGGTACGGCCGTCGGTGCCGGGCGTGCTGACGCCCGGCGCAGCGGCGCCGCTCCGCCGTGCGCCGGGCGGTGGCGGATCTCGGCTATGCCGAGGCGGTGACCTGGTCGTTCATCCCGCCCGAGCACGCGGCGCTGTTCGGCGCGGCGGAGCCGGTCCTCAAGCGCAATCCGCTCAACGCCGAGCTGTCGGCGATGCGGCCCTCGCTGCTGCCGAACCTTCTGGCCGCGGCGGCGCGCAACCTCGCCCGCAAGCTGGAGAGCGGTGCCCTGTTCGAGGTCGGCCCGCGCTTCACCGGTGCGATGCCGGGCGCAGCAGGTCGTGGCGCTCGCCGGCGTGCGCTACGGTGCCGCCGAGCCGCGCAGCTGGGCGGCCCGGCAACGGCCGGTCGATGCCATCGACGCCAAGGCCGACGCGCTGACCGCGCTGGCGACCCTCGGCGTCAAGCCGGAGGGCGTCCAGGTCGTGGCCGAGGCTCCGGCCTGGTACCACCCGGGCCGCTCGGGCACCCTGCGCCAGGGCCGGCTGGTGCTTGCCACCTTCGGCGAGCTGCACCCGCAGGTGACGCGCCAGTTCGACATCGCCGAGGCGGTGACGGTCTTCGAGATCGACCTCGACGCCGTGCCGCTGCCCAAGCAGCGTGCCGGCAAGGCCCGGCCGGCCTGGAGCCGCTGCCCTATCCGCCGGTCGACCGCGACTTCGCCTTCGTGGTCGCGGACCAGGTGCGTGCCGGGGCGCTTCTCGACGCGATCCGGGCCGTCGACCGCAAGCTCATCCGCGAGGTGCGGCTGTTCGACGTCTATGCCGGGCAGGGTGTTGCCGCGGGGATGAAGTCGCTGGCGGTGGCGGTGCGCCTGCAGGCGGCCGACCGAACCCTGACCGAGGCCGAGATCGAGGGCGTGGCGGCCAGGGTCGTGACGGCGGCCGAGAAGGCCACGGGCGCCGTGCTGCGGTAAGGTTCGTCCGGCTCCGGACTGCGCAGCCGGGCGGCACGCCTATGGTGGCCGGGCGGCGCGTCCTATATTGCCTGCGCAGGGCGCGCATCGCCCGTCACTGACCGGTAGCCAATGACCGACCTGTCCCGCCTACGCAACTTCGCCATCGTGGCGCACATCGACCACGGCAAGTCGACGCTCGCCGACCGCCTGATCGAGAAGTGCGGCGGGCTGGACGCGCGCGAGATGACCGCGCAGGTGCTCGAACTCGATGGACATCGAGCGCGAGCGCGGCATCACCATCAAGGCGCAGACCGTGCGCCTGAAATACAAGGCGCGCGATGGCCGGGACTACGTCTTCAACCTGATCGACACGCCCGGCCACGTCGACTTCTCCTACGAGGTCAGCCGGTCGATGCGCGCCTGCGAGGGTGCGCTGCTGCTGGTGGATGCCACCCAGGGGGTCGAGGCGCAGACCCTGGCCAACGCCTACCAGGCGATCGACGCCAACCTCGAGATCGTCCCGGTCCTGAACAAGATCGACCTGCCGGCGGCCGAGCCGGAGAAGATGAAGCAGCAGATCGAGGACATCATCGGGCTGGACGCCAGCGACGCCCTGATGATCTCGGCCAAGACCGGCCTCGGCGTCGACGAGGTGCTGGAGGCGATCGTCAGCCGGCTGCCGCCGCCGCAGGGCGAGGCCGAGGCGCCGCTGCAGGCGCTGGTGGTCGATTCCTGGTACGACAGCTACCTGGGCGTCGTCACCCTGGTCCGGGTCAAGAACGGCGTGCTCGAGAAGGGCCAGAAGATCCGCTTCATGGGCAACGGTGCCGCCTACCCGGTGGACCGGGTGGGCGTGCTCACGCCCAAGGCACTCCTGGTCGACCGGCTGGGGCCTGGCGAGGTCGGCTTCATCACCGCGGCGATCAAGGAGATCGGCGACGCGCGGGTCGGCGACACCATCACCGACGACCGCAAGCCCGCCGACGGGCCGCTGCCCGGGTTTCGCCCGAGCCAGCCGGTCGTGTTCTGCGGCATGTACCCGACCGACGCCGACGACTACGGCAACCTGCGCGACAGCCTGGGCAAGCTGCGCCTCAACGACGCCAGCTTCGAGTACGAGCCCGAGAGCAGCTCGGCCCTGGGCCTGGGCTTCCGCTGCGGCTTCCTGGGGCTCCTGCATCTGGAGATCATCCAGGAGCGGCTGGAGCGCGAGTTCGACCTCGACATCGTCATCACCGCCCCCTCGGTGGTCTACCGGGTCCACCAGAGCGACGGCGTGACGCTGGAGCTGCACAACCCCGCCGACTATCCGGACCCGACCCGGATCGACCATGTCGAGGAGCCCTGGATCAAGGCCACGATCCTGGTGCCGGACGAGTTCCTGGGCGGCATCCTCCAGCTCTGCACCGAGAAGCGCGGCCTGCAGCAGGAGCTGACCTATGTCGGCAACCGGGCCATGGTGGTCTACAAGCTGCCGCTCAACGAGGTCGTCTACGACTTCTACGACCGCCTGAAGTCGATCAGCCGCGGCTACGCCAGCTTCGACTACCACCTCGACGGCTACGGCGAGAGCGACCTCGTCAAGCTCGACGTGCTGATCAACAGCGACCGGGTCGATTCGCTCTCCATGATCGTCCACCGCAGCAACGCCGAGGCCAAGGGCCGCGGCATCTGCGAGAAGCTCAAGGAGCTGATCCCGCGGCAGAACTTCCAGGTCGCGATCCAGGCCGCGATCGGCGGGCGCATCGTGGCCCGCGAGACGGTCAAGGCCTTCCGCAAGGACGTGCTCGCCAAATGCTACGGCGGCGACATCAGCCGCAAGCGCAAGCTCCTCGAGAAGCAGAAGGAGGGCAAGAAGCGCATGCGCCAGGTGGGTCAGGTCGAGATCCCGCAGGAGGCGTTCCTGGCGGCGCTGAAGATGGGTTGACCCCGCCCCTCGCAAGGGCCGTTAACCTCGCCTAAGCCGATGTCGTAGAGTGTGGCCGCCTGCGCCGCGGTGCGGGCGGTAGCCATGCAGGAGATGGCCGGGATGGCGTTGGCGGGCGACCCACGGGGATACTACCGGGCCCTGGGCGTCGAGCGCACCGCGTCCGCGGACGACATCAAGGCCGCGTTCCGCCGTCTCGCCAAGAGCCTGCACCCCGATCAGGGCGGCGGTGGCGCCGACCAGGAGACCTTTCGCCGGCTGGTCGAGGCCTACGAGGCGCTGCGCGATCCACAGCTGCGCCTTCGCTACGACTCCGAGAGCCTTCAGGCCGAGCGCGATGGCAGGGGTCCGGCCCCCGATGCCGGGACATCCACATCCGCCGCCGATCACGACCTGCTGGACCAGTTCCGGCGCTTCGGCGTCGCCCACGGCTTCGTGCTGCTGGCCGGCGCTCTGGTCGTGGTTTCCATGGTCGCGGTGCTGGGCTGGGTCCGGGCCATCGAGCGGGGGCGCGAGCTGGTCGACCTCAACCAGCGTCTCCAGGCCGTACCGGCCCCGGCCCCGACCCTTCTCCCCGAGAACCAGCCGCCGCGGATCTACCGGACCGAGTTCCGCTTCGCGGCGGGTGTGGCGGAGCTGGACCCCGCCGCGCGGCGGCGCCTCGCCGACGTCACCGCCGACCTGCGGCGCCGGATCGCCGCTCTGCCCGACGGCAGCGAGTGGCTGATCGGCGTCGAGGGCGTGATCGAGCGTGCCGCCGACGGCGACGGGCTCCTGGTCGCGGCGTGGGAGCTGGCCCTGCTGCGCGTCGGCGTCACCGCCCAGTACCTGGTCGGCCAGGGCATCCCGGCCGAGCGGGTCTCGGTGCGCTTCCACGCCGGTGCGCTGGCACCCGGGCGCGGCCAGGCACACGGGGTGGCCCTGAGCCTGTTCTGCTGCCTCGACGTGCCGCTCGGCGGCTAGCCGCTAGACCAGCGTGCCGGTCTCGCGGCCGTTGGCGTCGAGCGCCAGGACGGCCGCCACCCGCTCCAGCGCGCTGCGCAGGTGGGTGCGGGTCGCCGGCGCCGAGAGGGAGATGCGGATCGCCTGCGGGGCGCTGCCGCGGCCGATGAAGAACCGGTCGGCCGGTGCCACCAGCACGCCGCTGCGCGCCAGGGCCAGCGACGCCTCGCCGGCGGTCCAGCGTGGCGGCAGGTGGAGCCAGACATGGAGGGCGGTGGCCTGCGTCCGGACGTCGAGGCCCCGCAGCAGCCCGGCCGCCAGTTCCTGGCGCTCGGCGATCTCCAGCCGCTGCTGGCGCAGCGCCTCGGCCACGGTGCCCGCGGCAAGCGCACGGGCGAACAGCTCGGCGCCGAGCGGGGCATGCCCCAGCGACAGGTCGCGCTGCGACGCCGTGACCGCCCGCACCAGCGGCAGTGGGCCGCAGGCGAAGCCCAGCCGCAGGCCCGGTGCCAGGAACTTCGACAGGCTCGACAGGTAGAGCGTGCGCTCCGGGGCGAGTGAGGCGATCGGTGGCGGCCGGTCGGGCACGAGCGGCCCGTAGACATCGTCCTCGATCAGCACGAGGTCGAGCTCGCGGGCGACCGTGACGATGGCCTCGCGCCGGGCGAGGGGGGTCAGGATCGCGGTCGGGTTGTGCAGGGTCGGGCTGAGCACGAGGACGCGCGCGCCGCGCAGGCGGGCCGCGGCCGCGAGTGCTTCGGGAACGATCCCCTGCTCGTCCATGGCCACGGGCTCGAGGTGCTGGCCGAGGCGGCCGGCAAGGCTGCGCAGCCCGCTGTAGCAGAGCTGCTCGGCCAGGATCGCGTCGCCGGGCCGGGCCAGCGCCAGCAAGGCGGCGGCCAGGGCACCCTCGGTGCCGTTGGTGAGGAGCAGGCGCTCGGGCTCCGTCTCCAGGCCCAGATGGAGCAGCCATGCGCAGGCGGCGAGGCGGTGCCGCAGGGTGCCGCCGGCGGGGGGATAGTGCAGCAGGTCCGAAAGCACCTCGACCGCGGCCTCGTCGATCGGCAGGAGGTCGCCCAGCATCGCCTGTGCCGGCACGGGGGCGGGGAAATTCGAGGTGAGATCGATCAGCCCGCCGACCGCCTCGACCTCGCCGGTCGCCACCCGCAGCGGCTCGCCGCGGCCGAGGACGACCGTCCCGCGCCCGACTTCGCCGCGGGTCAGGCCCCGTTGCGCCAGCAGGTCGTAGGCCCGGCCGACGGTGCCGATGCTCACCTTCAGGCGGTAGGCGAGGTCGCGCTGCGGCGGCAGCCGCTCACCCGCCGGCATCCGCCCGTTGCCGATCGCCTCGGCCAGGGCGTCGGCCAGGGCCCGATAGGTCGGGCCGGGTCGCGAAGCGAGGTCGGCAGCCTGAATTGTCATGGTGACAATACCGATATTGACTCAGAACCTGGCTGTCAAGATGGTGCAAACCGTCAACCCAACGCCTGTGGAGGCGACGATGTCGATCGGTGTTCAAGATCGCGGCTGGATTGTACTGAGACAATCGGGCGAATCTGCTGCACGCCTTACCCTGCGCCTGAGCAGCCTCGTGGACGCCTGGACCGAGCGCCACCGGCAGCGGCGGGCCCTCCTCGAGCTCAACGACCACATGCTCAAGGACATCGGCATCGGGCGCGGCGACGCCTATCGTGAAGGCCGCAAGCCGTTCTGGCGCGACTGAGCGAGGGTGCGATGCGCTACCGGTTCCTGACCTGCGACGTGTTCACGACCCGACGGTTCGGCGGCAACCAGCTTGCGGTGCTGCCCGACGCCGACGGGCTGGACACGGCGGCCATGCAGCGGCTGGCGGCCGAGTTCAACTACTCGGAAACCACCTTCGTCCTGCCGCCGTCCGACCCGGCAAAGCTCGCGCGGGTGCGGATCTTCACGCCCCGATTCGAGATGCCGTTCGCCGGCCACCCGACCATCGGCACCGCACTGGCCCTGGCTTGGCTGGGCCGCACCCCGGCCGACGGCGCGTTCGTCCTGGAGGAGAATGCCGGGCCGGTGCCGGTGCAGTTGACCACCGACGCAGGCGGGCGGCTGGGTGCCGAGTTCACCGCACCGGCGGCGGCGACCCACTCGGCTCCGCTCGATGCCGCGGTCCTGGCGCGGTCGCTCGGGGTGGACGCCGGCCAGATCGTCACCGGCGGTGGCTTGCCATGCGTCGCCTCGTGCGGCGCGCCGTTCATCCTGGTCGAGCTCGCCAGCCGCGACGTGCTGGCGGGCTTGGCGCCGGGCAGCATCGCAGGCATGCCCGCCGCCGACGCGGTGGGAATGTTCCTGTTCACGCGCGATGGCGCCGACGGGGCTGCCGACCTGCACGCGCGCATGTTCGCCCCTGACCACGGCGTGCAGGAAGACCCGGCTACCGGCAGTGCCGCCGCGGCCCTCGCCGGCTTTCTCGCCGGCCGCCCCGGGCTCGCGGACGGCTGGCATGGCTGGCGAATCGCACAAGGGGTCGAGATGGGCCGCCCGAGTCTGATCGCCACGCGCGCGTCGCGTCGTGGCGGGCAGGTCGCCGAGGTGCGGGTCGCCGGCACCGCCGTGCCCGTCGCCGAGGGCACGATCGAGGCCGATTGGTGAGCGGTGCTACCCCACCGGTAACCTTCACCCTTGCCGGGGCGCTGCGCGGGGCACGGGCGATCCTGCCGATCGCACCGGGTGCGGTGGCGTTCGGGCTGGTCTATGGCTTCCTCGCCGGCGAGCGCGGACTCACGGTCTGGGAGATCGGTCTCTCCAGCATGCTCGTCTTCGCGGGTGCCTCCCAGTTCCTGGCCCTGGAGCTCTGGGGCGAGCCGCTGCCGGTCCTGGGGCTCGTGCTGGGCGTGCTGGTGATCAACCTGCGCCACCTGCTGATGGGGCCGGCGCTGCTGCCCTGGCTGGCCCACCTGCCGCCGGCCAAGGCCTATGCCAGCCTCTACTTCATGACCGACGAGACCTGGGGCGTCAGCGTCGCCGAGCAGCGGCGCGGCGGCCGCGACGCCGCCTTCCTGCTCGGCGCGGGCCTGGGCCTCTACGTCGTATGGGTGGCCTCGACCGTGCTCGGCCGCGCGGCGGGCGACCTGTCGTTCCTCGTGCGCGACTGGGGCCTCGACTACCTGACCACCGCCTTCTTCGTGGCCCTGCTGGCCGGCTTCTGGCGCGGCCCCGGCGATGCCCTGCCGTGGCTGGTCGCCGGCGGCGTGGCCGTGGCCGCGAAATGGACCCTGCCCGGAACCTGGTACATCATCCTGGGTGCGGTGAGCGGCAGCCTCGTCGGCGCCTGGCGGGACAGCCGATGACCGCCACGAGCCTGCTCGCCATCGCGCTCATGGGACTGGTCACCTACGCCACGCGCGCCGGCGGCTTCTGGCTCGCCAGCCGGCTGACGCCGGGGCCGTTCCTGCGCGCCTGGCTCGAGCACCTGCCCGGCGCCGTGTTCGCCGCACTCGTGGCGCCGATGGTGGCGGGTGCGGGGCCGGCGGGCTGGATCGCCGCCGCCGCCGGCTTTGCCGCCATGCGCTGGAGCGGCCATTTCCTGCTGGCGATCGCCGCCGGGATCCTCGTCTACCTGCTCGCCAAGACGCTGGGCCTCGCCGGCGTCTAGGCCGACGCCGCCGCCTGTCGCGCCGCCTCGCGGCTGTAGCCCTTGCTGCTGGCCAGAAGCTGCTGGCTGTAGGGATGCCGGAGCCGGCCAGAGGCCAGCTCATCGGCGCTGGCGCTCTCGAGGATGCGGCCCTGCTGCATGACGGCGATCTCGTCGCAGACATGGGCCACCACGGCCAGGTTGTGCGAGACGAAGAGGTAGGTCAGGCGCCGGCGGGCACGCAGGTCGACCAGGAGGTTCAAGATCTCCGCCTGCACCGAGACGTCCAGGGCCGAGGTGGGCTCGTCGAGCAGGACGATGTCGGGCTCGAGGATCAGTGCCCGCGCGATCGCCACCCGCTGCCGCTGCCCGCCCGAGATCTGGTGCGGGTAGCGGTAGCGGAAGCTGGGGCCGAGGCCGACCTCGCGCAGCGCGTCCTCGACCCTCCCGCTCACCCGATCCAGCCCCTGCACCAGGCACGGCTCGCTCAGGATGCGATCGACGGTGTGGCGCGGGTGGAGCGAGCCGTAGGGGTCCTGGAACACCATCTGCAGCTTGCGCCGCTCGGCACGCGAGCGACGCGGTCCCACCGGCTTGCCGTCGATGAGGATGCGTCCCGACCACTCCCCGATCAGCCCGGCAACCGCGCGCAGGACGGTGCTCTTGCCCGAGCCGCTCTCGCCCACCAGGCCGAAGGCAGCACCCTGCGCCACCCGCAGGCTCACCTCGTCGACGGCGCGAACCGCCTTCGGACCCTCGCCGAAGACGACGCTCAGCTTGGCGATCTCGATCACCGGCCCTCGTCCAGCCACGCGGGGTCGCGCGTGAGCACGGGCAGTCGCTGCTGCGGCCGGTCCAGCTGCGGGAGGCATCCCAGCAGCCCGCGCGTGTAGGGATGGGTGGCCGCGTGCAGCTCGCTCGCGCGGCAGACCTCGACCACCCGCCCGGCATACATGATCGCGACCCGGTCGCAGAAGGTCGCCACCAGCTCCAGATCGTGGCTGATGAAGATCAGCCCCATCCCGCGCTCGGTGACCAGATCGTCGAGGATCGCCAGGACCTGCATCTGGACGGTGACGTCGAGGGCCGAGGTCGGCTCGTCGGCGATCAGCAGGTCCGGCCCGCCCGCCAGCATCATGGCGATCATCACCCGCTGGCCCATGCCGCCGGACAGCTCGTGCGGCCATGCCCCGGCCACCCGTTCCGGGTCGCGGATGCGCACCGCCGCCAGAAGCTCGCCGACGCGCGTCCGGGCGGCACGGCCGCGCAGGCCCTGATGGTCGCGCAGGCTCTCCGCGATCTGCTCACCGACGCGCATGACCGGGTTGAGCGAGTATTTCGGATCCTGCAGCACCATGCCGATCCGCCCGCCGCGCAGATCGCGCCACTGGGCGCGGGTGGCGCGGCGCAGGTCGATGCCGGCGAACTCCATGCGGTCGGCCGTGACCATCGCCCCGGGCGGCAGCAGGCCCATGATCGCCCGGCCGACCGTCGACTTGCCCGAGCCGCTCTCGCCGACGATGCCCAGCTTCTCGCGGCCGACCTGCAGCGACACGCCGCGCACCGCGTCCACCCTGCCGTTGCGGGCGGCGAACGTCACCCGCAGGTTCTCGACCGTCAGCATGCATGGCCCCCGAACGCGCCGAGGGCGGCGGCATGGCGTGCCGCGCAGGCGAGGCCGAAGTCCGTGGGCCGGTCGGCAGGGCGCGCGGTCGTGGACCTCGAAGCCGCATCGTGCCGCGAAGATGCGCTTGCCGTAGGCGATCAGATGCTCGAGCGAGCGCATTGCGAACACGATCTCCGGCAGCATGGCGGCATAGGCGGCCTCGGCCGTCTCGCGCCGCCCGGCCTGCCAGTGCCGCCAGATCCGGACCGCGTGGTCGACCATGTCCGGGGCCAGGACGAACCCGCGGCAGCCCGCGTGCAGCGAGTTCGACCATCTCCAGGCCGCCCTGGCCGTTCAGCACCGTCAACCGGTCCCCGCAGGCCTCGATCAGCTGCGCCAGCTGGACCACGGGCATCTCGCCCTTCAGGTGCGTGACGTTGGGATGGCGGGACACCAGGGTCAGGATGGCCTCGGCGTCCAGGCCCCGGCCCATCAGCGCCGGGGCGTTCTGCAGTGCCACCGGCACCGAGGCGGCGTCGGCGAGGCGGCCCAGGCCGCGCAGCAGTTCGCCGGCCGCGTAGCTGCCGACCGATGGCGGCTGGAGGATCAGCCACTGGGCCCCGGCGGCTTCGGCCGCCCGCAGCATCGCCAGCTGCGCCCGGGTGGCGTTGCCGTAGACGGTGACGCCGAGCGGCACCCGCCCCGCCACGTCCTCGGCGGCCCAGTCCACCACGGCGCGCTGTTCCGATTCGGTGAGCTTCGCCACCTCGGTTGCGAGGCCCAGGACGGTGATGCCGTCGACGCCGGCGGCGAGGCACAGCTCCACCTGCCGGCGCATCGCGGCGCGGTCCAGGGCTTCGCCTGCGTCGAACAGCGCATAGAGGACGGCGTGGATTCCAGGGAAGCGGCGGTCCGCCATGCGCTCAGGCGACCGCGGCGTCGTAGCCGGCGCCGGCGATTGCGGCCAGCAGCGGCGCCGGGTCGGCGGGTCGCTCCAGCTCGACCTCCGCCGTGCCGGCGGCGAGATCGACCTCGACACGGGTGACGCCCGGCAGCGTGCGCAGCGCATCGTCGACCGCTGCGACGCAGCCGTCGCAGCCCATGCCCTCGATGCGGAGCCTCACCGTCTCGGCCGCCATCTGGCGCTCCCGCGCAAGCTTGTGCGATGTCACGCCGAGGTGACCGCCTGTCCGGCCGCGCGTCAAGGTCTTGCCTGCCCCCGGCCCCGATGCAGATTGGGGCGTCAGTCCCTGTGGAGAGCGCCGCTCATGGTGTCGCGCCTGTGCGCATGACGACGGACGGCGAGGCCCTGGCCTACTGGTGGACGGCACCGGGCGTTGGTGCCCTGCGGGCGGCCCGGCTCGGCGATCCCGGTGCAGGCGAGGTCCTGATCCGAGCCCTCTGGTCGGGGATCAGCCGTGGCACCGAGGCGCTCGTGGGCCTGGGCCATGTGCCGCCCGGCCAGTGGGCGCAGATGGCCGCACCCTTCCAGGAGGGCGGCTTCGGCTTCCCGGTCAAGTACGGCTACAGCAGCGTGGGCGTGGTCGAGGTCGGTCCGGCCGGGCTCCAGGGCCGCGAGGTGTTCTGCCTGTTCCCGCACCAGGACCGCTACGTCGTGCCGGCCGCGGCTGTCGTTCCCCTGCCGGCGGGCGTGCCTGCGGCACGGGCGGTGCTGGCCGCCAACCTGGAGACGGCGCTCAACGCGGTCTGGGACGCGGCCCCGGCGCCGGGCCAGCGCATCCACGTCATCGGTGCGGGCGTGGTCGGTGCTGCGATCGCCTGGCTGTGCGGCCGCCTGCCCGGTGCGGAGGTGACCCTGGCCGACGTCGAGCCGGGCCGGGCCGAGCTCGCGGCGGCGCTCGGCGTCGCGTTTCGCCATCCTGACGATCTGGACGGCGACGCCGACCTCGTGCTCCACGCCAGCGGCAACCCGCAGGGCCTGCGGACCGCGTTGCGGGTCGCGGGCTTCGAGGCGCGGGTGGTCGAGGTGAGCTGGTACGGCGCCACCGAGGTGCCGCTTCCGCTGGGCGAGGGGTTCCACAGCCGTCGGCTGGCGCTGGTCAGCTCGCAGGTAGGCCAGGTCGCGACGCCCATGCGTGCGCGCTGGTCGCATGCGCGGCGGCTGGCCAAGGCGCTGGAGCTCTTGCGCGACCCGGTCCTGGATCGCCTGATCACCGCCGACGTCGCGTTCGCGGATCTGCCCACGGCACTGCCGCGGCTCGCCCGGCATCCCGATGGTGCGCTGTGCGTGCGCATCGGCTATCCGCAGCCCTGACCAAGCCCGCAGGAGGAAACGTTTGATGTACAGCGTCGGCGTGCGCGACCACGTGATGATCGCCCACAGCTTCCGGGGCGAGGTGTTCGGCCCGGCGCAGAAGCTGCACGGGGCGACGTTCGTCATCGACTGCGAATTCCGCAGCGAGCGGCTCACGGCCGACAACATCGTGGTCGACATCGGCCGCGCCTGCGACCGGCTGAAGTCGGTCTGCGGCGAGCTCAGCTACCGCAACCTCGACGAGATCGAGGCCTTCGCCGGCGTCAACACCACCACCGAGTTCCTGGCGCGGCACGTCTTCGACCGCATGAGTGCTGCCGCCCGCGACGGCGAGCTCGGGCCGGGCTCCGAGGGCATCACCTCGATCAAGGTGACGCTCTGGGAAAGCCACATCGCCTGGGCCGCCTACGAGGGCACCGTGTGAGCGCAGCCAGCGGGCTGGTTCTGGCCTATCCCGGCGATTTGGCGACCCGGACCGGCGGCTATCGCTACGACCGGCGCCTGGCGCTGGAGCTGGAAGCCCTCGGCTGGACCGTCTCGCGCCTGAGCCTGCCGGCGAGCTTCCCGTGGCCGTCGCCCGCCGATCTCGACGCCACGCGGGACTGCCTGGGCCGGCTGCCCGACCGGACGACGGTCCTCGTCGACGGGCTGGCGCTGGGCGCCATGCCCGGCCTGGTGGCCGCGGCCGCCGACCGCCTGGACATCGTGGCCCTGGTCCATCACCCCTTGTGCCTGGAGACGGGCCTCGCCCCGGCGAGCGCCGCAGCCCTCGAACGCAGCGAGCGCGATGCCCTGGGCCTCGTGCGCGCCGTCATCGTCACCAGCCCGCGCACGGCCGCCACCCTGACGACCCTCATGGGCGTGCCGGAGAGCCGGATCACCGTCGCGCTGCCGGGCACCGACCCGGCGCCCCTTGCACCCGGGTCGAACGACGGGAAGCTCCGGCTGCTCTGTGTCGGCACCGTGACGCCGCGCAAGGGACAGGCGCTCCTGGTCGAGGCGCTTGCCGGCGTCGACGGCGCCTGGGAGCTGACGATTGGTGGCAGCCTCGAGCGCGATCCGGCCGCTGGGGAAAGCCTGCGCGCAGCGATCGACGCGGCGGGGCTCGGCCAGCGCATCCACCTCGCGGGCGAGCTCGACGAGGCGGCGCTCGCGGCGAACTACGCCGCTGCGGACCTGTTCGTGTCCGCATCGCTCTACGAGGGCTACGGCATGGCCCTGGCCGAGGCGCTGGCGCATGGCCTGCCCATCGTCGCGGCCGCTGGCGGCGCCGTTCCCGATACGGTGCCGGCAGCGGCGGGGCTGCTCGTGCCTCCGGGAGACGTGGCCGCCTTGCGCGCCGCCCTGGACCGGTGTCTCCACGATCCCGATCTGCTGCACGCTCTGCGCCGTGGCGCCCGGGCCGCAAGGCAGGCCCTGCCCAGCTGGCGCGATACCGCCGTTCGGGTCGCGGGCGCGCTGCATGGCAGCACGGCATGAGCGAGGGTTTCTCCGCGGACTGGCTGCGCCTGCGCGAGCCCTATGACGGCCGTGCCTGCGACCGGCAGCTGCTCGACCGGCTCGGTGCCTGGAGCCGGGAGTGCCCCCGCCTGCGGGTGGTCGATCTCGGCTCGGGCACCGGCGCCAACCTCCGGCGGACCGCGCCGGCCCTCGCCGGCGCCCAGTCCTGGACGCTGCTCGAATGGGATCCCGCGCTGATCGCCGCCGGCGAGCGGGAGCTCGCGGCCGCACCGGTGGCCTGGCGCTACCGGCGGCTGGATCTCGCGGCCGATCTCGAGCAGATCGCCGATGCGCCGTGCGAACTCGTCACCGCTTCGGCGCTCATGGATCTGGTGTCGGCCGCCTGGCTGGAGCGGCTCGAAGCCGTCCGGCGGCGGCTCGGTGCCGCACTCTATGTCAGCCTGACCTATGCCGGCGGCGTTCGCTGGACGCCCGCCGATCCGTTCGACGGCCCGGCCCAGGCCCTGGTCGACCGTCACCAGCGCACCGACAAGGGCTTCGGCCCCGCCCTGGGGCCCGAGGCAGGGCCGGCGCTCCAAGCGCTGGTCTCGTCCTCCGGTCGAGCATGGGTGGCAGCCAGCCCCTGGCGCCTGGGCCCCGCCGACCGCGAGATCCAGGCCATGCTCCTGGCCGGCTACGCCGCCGCGGCCGGCGACATCGCCCCCGACCAGGAGGCGGAGCTGCGCGCTTGGGCGGCGAGGCGGCGCGCGCTCATCGATCAGGGCGGCTCCCAGCTGGAGGTGGCCCACCAGGACCTGCTCCTCCTGCCCGGTTAAGCTCTCAAGGCGAGGCGGTCACGGTCCCCGGGCCGATGCGCGGGCGAGATGCGGGCCGGGGCCGTGCGCGATGCGCGGATGCAGCCGCGATGCCCGCGGCAGCTCGAACTCGACGTGATGCTGCAGCCGGCGCGTGGCCTCGGCCGGGTCGTCGGGCAGTTCGGCGGCGTCGATCGGCAGGCCGATGGTCAGCTCGAACAGCCGGCCGCGCTTGTTCAGCAGCTCGTGGAACAGGGTCACGTCGCGCAGCTCGTGGCTGAGCTGCGACAGCGCATAGAACATCCAGCTGTTGCGCGAGCGGATGTGGAGCGGAAGGATCGGCGCGTCGAACTTGCGCGCGACGCTGACCACCGTCGGCAGCCAGGGCCGCTCCTTGAGGCCGTGCCATTGCAGGAAGGCCAGCCGCCCGGACGGGAAGAAGACGAGGGCCGCCTCGTCGCGCAAGGCGCGGCCCACCTCCGCCAGGACCCGGCGGCTGCCGGCCGCACTGCGCCGGCTCTTGACCCACTCGACCGGGATGAACACGTCGCCCAGGCCGGGTGCGATCCGCAGCGCGTCGCCATTGGCCAGGATGCGCAGGTCCTCGCGGATCGGGCTGAGCCCGCGCCACAGCGCCACCCCGTCGGCGAGCCCGGTCGGATGGTTGGCGGCGATGACCACCCGGCCCTTGGCCGGCAGACGCGAAGCGCCCAGCGTGCGCACCACCATCGCGATCTCGGTGCCGGCCAAGCTCATGACCTGGGCACCGGGCAACCCCTGGACCCGGTCGATCGCGGCCTTGGCCTCGTGGTAGCCGAGCCTCGGATAGAGCAGCCGGCGCATCAGCCACCGGCTCAAGGGCCGCCGCAGCAGCGTGGGTGCCCGCTCTTCGATCAGCTGGTCGACGATGTGGACAGCGACCGGATCATCGGACTGCGACACGCGCCCTGCATCCCCTTGACCGCCCGATCACTCTAGCGCCTCGGCGGGTCCCAGGCCATATCTGCGCATGGACGTGGCGTCAGGCGACGCCGCAACGAGGGCGGGCCCCGGAGGTTCCAGGCTTGGGCCGAGCGGCCGAGGCGACACAGGGCGGCTGGCGTGGGCAGCACGGGCTGGCCGCCGGGCTGGCGCTTGGCCTGCTGGCGGTCTGGGCGCTCGCCGTCGCGGCGGCACTCCATGCCGTCGGCACCCGCCCGGATCGGACCGGCGCGCTGTTGGCGGTGTTCCCGCCGGCTGCCGACGAATCCGGGATCCTCGCCAGCGTATCCCGTGCGCAAGGCTCGCTCGTCGGTGCGACCTGGTTGCCGAACGTCTGGCACGTCTATGGCGAGGCACCCGGCTTTGCCGGCGCGCTGCACGAGCAGGGTGCCAGTCTCGTCCTGCCGCCGCTGCCAGCCGCCGTCTTCGGCAACGGCGCCTGCTTCGGCATGCCGGTGTCGCCCCCCGACTGAAGGGTCAGATCGGCTCGAACAGGTAGGAGCCGTAGCAGTTCTCGCCGACCCCGGCATACATGGCCGCCTGCTCCTGCTGCCGCTCCGGCCGGTCGGTCAGGGCCAGCGCCGTCGTCGACGGCACGGCGACCACGACGCTGACCAGGCAGCTCGTCGCCTTGAACAGCGCGTAGAACGGGGTCCCGATCGCGGTGACGATGGCCTGCCCGTTGGCCGCGTCGGCGGACATCGGCGGTGCATCGGGCGGCCGCGACGCCGCACAGGCGCTGCACAGCAGCGCGACCAGGGCGAGACAGGCAGGGCGCCAGAGCATGGCGGGGCTCCTCGACAGGCGAGGCGGCACCGCTAGCACAGAAATCCGCACAACTCAGCCCGGATCGCCCGCCCGGCCGAAGTCGAGGTCGAACAGGACGTCCTCCCCCATCAGGTGGCGGCTGCAGGAGGGCCTCAGCGCCTGGTCGAGCCGGTCGGCGGGCGGTACCGGCAGCGCCGGGCGGCCGGCACCCAGGATCAGGGGGGCCACCGCCAGCTGGAGCCGGTCGACGAGGCCGGCCTCGAGGAAGCGCCCGACGGTGACGCCGCCGCCCTCGACCAGGATCCGCCGCAGCCCCCGTTCCGCCAGGGCCTCGAGCACCGTGCGCGGCGCGATCCTGCCGTCCTCGCCGTGCAGATGGAGCGCCGTGGCCTGGTCGGAGATCGCTCGCTCGAAGGCCGGGCCCGCGATGGTCGGCGGCTCGCACCACCAGGGTCGCGGCCGCACCGTCGCACAGCAGGCCGCTGCTCGCCGGCAGCCGGCCGCGCGGGTCGAGCACCACCCGCACCGCGTGCGGACCGGCGACGTTGCGCGTGGTCAGGCGCGGCCCGTCGGCCAGGGCCGTGCCCACGCCGATCAGCACGGCGTCGCTCAGCGCCCGCACCCGATGCAGGTGGATCAGGCTCTCCTGGCCGTTGATGTAGCGCGACTGCCCCGAGCAGGTGGCGATGAAGCCGTCGAGGCTCTGGCCCAGCAGCGCGATCACGTGCCCCTGGGGCCGGGCGCAGGCGGCATGGCGGCCATGGAGGTCGAGCAGCAGCTTGGCGGCGGTGGTCACCGGTCGCCGGGCGTGGCGGATGTGCCCGGTCTGGGGATCGATCCACAGCTGGGCCAGCCGACTGGGTGCTTGGACCCACTGCTGGCCGACCTGGCGAAAGCCCCAGGGCTCGCGGGCCTGCTCGCCGGCGTCGGCCCGGCGCCGCAAGGCCAGCAGCAGCGGCCAGGCATCGTCGGCGGAGACGGGCGCCAGATCCTCGGGCCGGGCGAGATCGTCCGCGGGATTGATGACTGCGTCGGCTGGCCGATCCATCATCGCCCTCTGGTGGACTTCATGCACGGCAACCTACCACGTTGCGCGTCGGGGATGGGACATCCGACAGCAATCTGCGCCGGGCGGCTACCCGAGCCCGTGTCGTTCGCGCGATTGTCAACGAAGGCTGCCGATTTATGCTGCTAGCCACCTGAACGCCAGCGGTCGCGCACCCACGCCGACGGCCGAGCCGGCGTCGCGCACGGAACGGTGAGCCTTGTCGAGCCAGGCAGCAACGATCGCCCAGAACGCCCGCGAGGCCCGGCTCGACTTCTTCCGCGGCATCGCGATGTTCATCATCTTCATCGCCCATGTGCCGCTCAATCCCTGGATCGACTACATACCGGCCCGCTTCGGGCCCAGCGATGCCACGGAGATGTTCGTCTTCTGCTCGGGCTTCGCCTCGGCGATCGCGTTCGGCGGCAGCTTCCGCCGCCACGGCTTCGCCATCGGCACCTTGCGCATCGTTCATCGCTGCTGGCAGGTCTACTGGGCGCATCTCGGCCTGTTCCTCGCCGTGGCGGCGATCGCGGTCATCGGCACCTGGTGGTCGGGTACGGTGGACTACGTCGATGCGCTCTACCTGCAGCACTTCTTCGCCGAGCCGCGCCAGGGCGTCGCCGGCCTGGTGACGCTGACCTACGTGCCCAATTATTTCGACATTCTGCCCATGTACATCGTCGTGCTGGCGATGGTGCCGGCGGTGATGGCGCTGGCGCGGCTGGCACCGTGGGTGGCACTGGCCGGCTGCGCTGCCCTCTACCTCGCCCAGCTCGCCTTCGGCTGGGACCTGCCCGCGGAATGGTGGTCGGACCGGCCCTGGTTCTTCGATCCGTTCGGCTGGCAGCTCATCTTCTTCACCGGCTTCGCCTTCGGCTCGGGCTGGCTGGCCGAGCCGCCGCGCCGCCGTGGCCTGTTCTGGGCTGCCCTGCTGTTCGTCCTGGCGATGATCCCGCTGAACTGGCATCCGCTCTGGTCGCGCTGGGAGTGGCTCGACCAGTTCAGCCTGCTGTTCGTGCCGTTCAAGGACAAGACCCACTTCGGCATCCTGCGCTACCTGCACTTCCTGGCGCTGGCCTATCTGGCACTCTGGGTCGTCAACCCCTACCGCCAGGCCTTGTCCCAACGTTGGGCAGCGCCGATCGTGCTGGTGGGCCAGCAGGCGCTGCCCGTGTTCCTCTGGAGCATGAGCCTCGCCTTCGCGATGGGGATCGTGCTCGACCATCATGGCCGCACCTGGCTCACGGTGTCGGTCATGCACCTGGTGGGCTTCGCCAGCCTGATCGGGGTGGCGGCCCTGGCGCGGCTGGTGCGCGCCCAGCCCTGGCGCCAGCGGGAGGGCCGGCAGCGCCAGGCCCACGTCCACAGCCACGCCCACGCGGCCCCGGTCCTGGCGCCGGGCGAATGAGCATGCGGCCGGTCGTCGTGGTGCGGACGGCCCTGCGCAGCGATCTCGTGCCTTGCGCGGAGCTGTTCGCGCGCGGTCAGCAGGAGATCGAGCCCCGCTCGCCGCCGTGGCGCAGCAGCGAGTTCGCAGCACTGGTGGAAGGCGAGGAGCTGCTCGTGGCCCAGGTCGGTCCCGCGTTCGCGGGGTTCCTGTCGCTCTGGCGCGCCGACGCCTTCGTGCATTTCCTGCACGTGGCGCCGGAGTGGCGCCGCCAGGGCTGCGGCAACCGGCTCCTGGCCACCGCCCGGGCCGAGACGCGCCGGCCCTTGGAGCTCAAGTGCCTGGTCGGCAACGCCCGCGCTCTGGCCTTTTACCGGCGGCTTGGCTGGCGGGCGGTCAACCAGAGCGTCGATCCTCCCGCACCCTATGTGCGGTTGCGCCAGCCCGGGTAGGCCCGGCTCAGTCGATCGGTGCTGCTGCCGGCACCTCCACCGTCCCGGGCCGGCCGCCGCCCTGGGAAGCTCCGGGCCACCTGCCGACGGCATGGCCGGACGCCACCACGACCGGCGGCGGTGCTACCTCCTCGGGCACGGAACAGATCCCGTGCCGCGCCAGCTGCCGGCCCAGCGACGTCCACGAGGTGACGACGGCGAAGGGGATGGCGAGCACCAGCGGGCCGCAGAAGAGCACCGCCCAGATGCGCGCCGATTCGGGGGCGAGGGTCCAGACCGCGATGCCCAGCCCCAGGCCCAGCAGGGTCGCCGGCCACAGGCCGCGCGTCGCCTCGCGCCAGTCCAGGGAACGCGGGTCGCGCAGCTGCGCCTCCCAGCGGATCGTGCGTCCGGCGAGGATCCCGAGCAGGAAGATGCTCTGCCCGACCGCCATGATCGGCGCCAGGATGAACGAGAAGACGAGCTCGACCAGGGTCGAGGCCACCACCCGTGCCCCGCCGCCATAGCGTCGCCGCAGCTCGGGTACGAGCAGCACCTGGGCCACGCCGGCGAGCTTGGGCGCGAACACCAGGGTCATGGTGGCCGCCAGCAGCGCCCAGGGTTCCCAGGGCAGTGGGGTGCCGAGAAACGGCGGCGCACCAGCGGCCTGGGCAGCCGGCCAGTTGGCCACGGCGATCGCCCGGCCGAAGCTCACCAGCGAGAACAGGATCCAGGCCGGCCCCGAGACGTACATCAAGATCGCGAGCCAGAGCTGGAGCCGGCCCATCCAGTGGAGGCCCGGCCGGCCCAGCAGGTGCACATACTGCCAGTTGCCCTGGCACCAGCGCAGGTCCCGCTTGATGAAGTCGGAGAGGGTAGGCGGGTTCTCCTCGAAGCTGCCTTCTTCCTCCGCCAGTGCCCGGACCTCCCAGCCCGCCGCGCGCATCAGCACGGCCTCGACCTGATCGTGGCTGAGCACCCGTCCGCCCAGCGGCGGCCGGCCGGGCAGCTGGGGCAGGCGGCAATGCGCGATGAACGGTGCGATCCGGATCAGTGCATTGTGGCCCCAGTAGGGACCGCAGTCCCCCTGCCACCAGGCGCTGCCGACCGTGTAGGCGCGCATGCCGTGGCGCATGCCGAACTGGAAGATGCGCGGGAACGGGCTCAGGTTGGGCAGACCGACGATCAGCTGCTGCAGGATGCCGATCTCCGGGTGCGCCTGCATGACCCGGACCAGCCGGAGGATCGCACTGCCGGACATGACGCTGTCGGCGTCGAGCACGAGCATGTGATCGAACCTGGCGCCGTGCCGATCCAGGAACTCCCAGATGTTGCCGGTCTTCTGGCCCTGATTGTCAGGCCGCCGCCGGTAGTGCAGCCGCTCCGGCCGGCGGACGCCGTCGCGCCAGCGTGCGAACGCGACGGCTTCGGCGGCGGCGATCGCGTCGTCCTGCGTGTCGCTGAGCAGGAAGATCTCGAAGGCAGCACCCTCGCCGGTCGCATCGAGGCTCGCCACCGTCTCGGCCAGATGGCGGACGACCCGGTCCGGGTCCTCGTTGTGGACCGGCATCACGACCGCCACCCGCTCGGTGATGGCGCCGGTCGCCGGCGACCGGGCCGCCGGCAGGACGTGGCCGACCGGGTCGCGGCTGCCGTAGAGCAGGGCGAACCCCACCAGGGCGTTCCAGAAGCCGATGACGTTCCAGGGCAGCATCGCGGCGAAGCAGCCCAGCAGGATCCAGTCGGCGGGGCTTAGGCCGTCCGCGCCGAGCACGCGGGCCATCGCGAGCAGGGCGAGCAGAGCCGTGCCCAGCGTCGCCGAGGCGAAGAGGATGCGCCGGCGCCGCAGCCTTCCAGGTTGCGTGCCGCGGTCGATCGCTTCATCCGACGTCATCGGAGCATCCAACTGTTCCCGCCCGACCTTGCGTTATGTGTCGCCGCCAAATGCGAACCAACGGTGAATGCACGCGCAGCTGCGACCGATTTTTCGCTGTTGACGTGAATAGGTCGGGCCGGTGCGAGGTCAATGGCCGGTTCCGGTTCGTGAGCCCGCCACTGGTGGACGGGTCGCGGCGTCGCTAGATAGTGAGAACGGGAGGCGTGAACCAACCTGCCGGCCAACACGTAAGGACGGGCGAACGACAGCGTTGCAGCCCAGAAGAAAGTCGATGTGATGGACATTGTCGCCGAGCTGACCCCGAGCGCGCCGCTCCTTGCCGTCCAGCACGCGGCCCGGACGCTGCGGGTCGGAGGGTGGGCACGTCTGACGGGGGTCGGTGCCGCGACCGACGTGATCGCCGCCGAGCCCATGATGGCGGACGGCGACTCCCTGTTTCCGCGTGGCCTGCCGCGCGGCAGCCTGCTCGCCATGACCGGGCAGCGCTTGGCCAGCCTCGGCCTCGCCGCGGACGCCGACGCCATCTACCTGCTCCCGCTTTCCCGCAGCGACGCGACGCCCGGGCGGATGGCGACCCTCGCCGATCCGACGGCACCCGCCGACTCTGCGCTCGACATCCTCTCCCTGGCCGCCGTGACCGATCGCCTGGATGCCTGGGCGGCGGTGGAGCTCTGCAAGCTGAGCGGGCTGCTGCCGGCGGCCGTGATCGTTCCGGGCGACAAGCCGCAGGGGCAGGTGGCGACGGTCTCGCTCGCCGCGGTCAGCGCCTACCGGCGCCTGTCAGCCGCCACGCTTCGCCCGGTCAGCGAGGCGCGGGTACCGCTGGCCGATGCCGAGGATGTGCGGATCGTCTCGTTCCGGCCGGCCGATGGCGGACCCGACCAGTACGCCATCCTGGTGGGCACGCCGGAGGATCAGTCGGCCCCGCTGGCCCGGCTGCATTCCGAGTGCTTCACCGGCGACCTCCTGGGATCGCTGCGCTGCGACTGCGGCGACCAGCTGCGTGGTTCCATCCGCCGCATGGCGCGCGACGGCGGCGGCGTCCTGCTCTACCTGGCGCAGGAGGGGCGGGGCATCGGTCTCACCAACAAGCTGCGCGCCTACATGCTCCAGGACAGCGGGCTCGACACCGTCGAGGCCAACCATCACCTGGGTTTCGGCAGCGACGAGCGGGACTTCTCGGCCGCCGCCGAGATGCTGCGCCAGCTCGGCATCGAGAGTGTGCGCCTCCTGACCAACAACCCCGCCAAGATCGCCCAGCTGGAACGGTACGGCATCGAGGTGGCGGGTCGGGTGGCCCACGTGTTCGGCGCCAACGTGCACAATCGACGCTACCTGCTGACCAAGGCCGAGCGCAGCGGCCACATGCTGGCGGTCGACGAGCTGCAGCCGCCGACCGGAAACGGCGCCGCCCGCCTGCCGGCGATCTGACGCGCCGCCCGGTTCCTCTGGATGCGCGTCGTCGATCGCGCCTACGGGCTGTGCCGGTCGCTGTGGATGTACTACGGCCGTCCCGGCGGTGGTGCTGCGCTGGACCGGTTCTACGCGGCGCTGGTGCCACGGGGCGGGCTCTGCTTCGACATCGGCGCCCATGTCGGCAACCGCTCCCGCTCCTGGTCCAGGCTCGGCGCTTCGGTGGTCGCACTCGAGCCGCAGCCCGACTTCGCCCGTTTCCTGCGCTGGCTGTTCCGGTCCGATGCGCGGGTCACCGTGCGCGAGCAGGCGGTGGGTGCGGCGCCGGGGATGCTGCGCCTGCTGGTGAGCCCGCGCACGCCTACGGTCACCACCGGCTCGCGCGCCTTCATCGCCGCCGCGACCACGGTGCCGTCCTTCGCCTGGGTGCGGTGGGACAGCACGGTCGAGGTGCCGGTCACCACGCTTGACGAGCTGATCGCCTCCCATGGCCTGCCCGATTTCGTGAAGATCGATGTCGAGGGCATGGAGCACGAGGTGCTGGCCGGCCTGTCGACGCCGCTGCCGGCCGTGTCGTTCGAGTTCGTACCGGCGGCCCTGGACGGCGCGCTGGCCAGCCTCGAGCGCCTCGAGGCGCTCGGCCGCTATCGCTACAACGTCTCCGTGGGCGAGAGCCTGAGCATGGAGTTTCCGGCCTGGGTGGACGGGCCGGCCATGCGGCGCTGGCTGTCGGTGCGGTCGCCGACGGAGAACTCGGGCGATGTCTACGCCAGTCTGGGGACCGTTCGACACGAAGCGTGACTGTTGCAGAGTCGTAACCTAGAAGATCGCGCGCCTCCAACCATGAGCGATCAACATGGGTTCGACCGGTTCACCCTCCCGCGCGGCCTTCCCCGTCGAGGCCGTCCGCAGCAGTGGCTTGAACCGTGGCATGGTGGCGTCGCGCCGCCTCAACTACATCTATGTCCAGAACTGGAAATGCGGGTCGTCGACGGTGCGGTCGACCTTGTGGGCAGCCGAGCACGAGATGGGCCTGGCGGACCCGCCGGAGCATCCCCACAGGCCTTCGCCCAAGCTGCCGTTCGTGGCCGATCCGCGCCGCTGGGAGCAGGTCGACGGTCAGTTCGTCTTCACCATAGCGCGCAATCCCTACATCCGCGTCCTCTCCGCCTACCTCGACAAGATCAGAAACCACCGCGACAAGAACGTGTGGAGTCGCTTCGCCGCGCAGTATGGCCTTGGTGAGCGCACCCTGGAATTCCGGGAGTTCCTCGACATCGTCGCCTCGACCCCCGAGGGGCGGATGGACCCGCACTGGCGGCCCCAGAGCTGCAACCTGGTACCAAACATCATCCCCTACGACTTCATCGGCAGCCTCGAGCACTTCGATACCGATCTGGCCTATGTGCTGACCCGGCTGTTCCCGGGCCGCGAGGTGCCGATCACGGACCACAAGCCCCACAAGACCAACTCGGCCTCGAAGCTCGCCCAGCACTACGGACCCGAGGAGATCCGGCTGGTCCGGACGATCTACGAGCGCGACTTCATCGAGCTCGGCTACGGCTTCGACCTCGACCAGCCGGCGCGGCGCGAAAAGCCCGCGCGGCCGGATACGCGGCTGATCAAGGAGTGGGGACGCTCGTGGCGCCTGATGCGTGAGGGCGACTACGCGGCGGCGGAGCAGCAGTTCAGCTACCTGCGGCCATGGATCGCTGGGCCGACGGTCGAGGAGCAGATCCTGCGCTGCCGTTGCGAGCTGCGTGGCGGGAACCGCCTGTCGATCGAGCAGAGCGTGCGGGCCGTCGAGCAGGCGATCACCTCGGGCCACGACGACTGGAGCGTCTGGAAGTGGTACGGCCTCGGCCTGTGCCGCCTGCGGCGCTGGGAGGACGGCGTGCAGGCGCTCCTCGTGGCGACGGAACGGCATACCGGCGGCGGCACCCACCGGGGCCGCAAGCGGCGCCTGATCTGGTGGCTGGCCCTGCTGCGCGCCAGCAAGGGCCGTGTCGACGAGGCGCTGGCCATCTTCGCCGGCACGCCACCAGGCGACGAGCAGCCGAGGCGCCCTCGTGTGCGTGCGACGCGCCTGGGCCTGCGCCGGGCGGCACTGCGCGTCGTCGCGGCCTGCGCCCGGGCGACGGGTGCCGCGCGCTGGCACCCGGACCGGTCCGTGGGCATACCTCGTGCCGATGGCCGACCGGCCCCGGTCTAGGAGGTCCGCCACCGCTCACGCGGGCTTGGCGAGGAACGCCAGGATCGCCTCGCCGTAGCGCTCGAGCTTGGCGGCGCCGAGACCGGGGATCCCCGCGAGTTCGGCGATGGTACGTGGTGCCGCGACGGCGATCGCCTGCAGGGTCGCGTCGTGGAAGATGACGTAGGGCGGCACGCCCTGGGCGCGTGCGGTCTGCAGCCGCCACTGGCGCAGGCGCTGGAACAGCGCCTCGGCCGCGGGGTCGAGCTCGGCGCCGCTGCTGCGTGTCGGGGCCCGGCTCTTGGCTCCGGACCGCCGTGCGGTCGGGTCGTGGCGCAGCTCGACCGACCTGCTCGCCCCGCAGCACCGCGCGGCAGTCGCCGGCCAGTGACAGGCCGCCATGGCCCTCGACGTCGATCTCCACCAACCCGCGGGCGGCGAGCTGCCGCAGCACCGAGCGCCAGCCCGCAGCGTCGATCTCGCGCCCGACACCGAACACGGACAGCCGGTCGTGCCCCAGCCGCTCGACGCGCTCGTTGACCTCGCCGCGCAGCACGTCGATGACGTGGCCGGCCCCGAAGCGCTGGCCGGTGCGGTAGATGGCCGAGAGCGCCTTGCGCGCAAGCTCGGTGCCGTCGAAGCTCGAAGGCCGCTCCAGGCAGCAGTCGCAGTTGCCGCAGCCGCCGGCGCGCTCCTCGCCGAAATAGCCCAGGAGCACCTGGCGGCGGCAGCGCGTGGTCTCGCAGTAGCCGAGCATCGCCTCCAGCTTCTGCCGGTCGACGTGGCGCTGCCGTTCGCTCGCGGTGTCGGAGCGGGCCAGGAGGCCGCGCAGCTTGCCGACATCGTCCAGCCCGTAGAGCATGTAGGCCTCGGCCGGCAGGCCGTCGCGCCCGGCGCGGCCGGTCTCCTGGTAGTAGGCCTCGAGGCTCTTGGGCAGGTCCAGGTGCAGCACGAAGCGCACGTCCGGCTTGTCGATGCCCATGCCGAAGGCGATGGTGGCGACCATGACCAGGCCGTCCTCCTTGAGGAACCGGTCCTGGTGCGCGGCGCGGACGTCCTTGTCCAGCCCGGCATGGTAGGCGAGTGCTGGGATGCCGGCCCCGCTGAGCATGTCCGCGGTGGCGTCCACCTTGCGGCGCGACAGGCAGTAGACGATGCCGCTGCTGCCGGCCTGCTCGCCCTTGAGGTAGTGCAGGAGCTGCGCCTTGGGCTGCAGCTTGGGCACCACACGGTAGCGGATGTTGGGCCGGTCGAAGCCGGCGACGAACGAGCGGCCCTGGCCGAGATCGAGCCGCTCGACGATCTCGCGCCGGGTGGGCGCGTCGGCCGTGGCGGTCAGCGCCAGGCGCGGCACGGCCGGGAAGCGCTCGTGCAGGACCTTGAGCTCGAGATAGTCGGGCCGGAAGTCGTGGCCCCACTGCGAGACGCAGTGGGCCTCGTCGATGGCGAACAAAGCGAGGCGGCACCGGCCGAGCAGGTCGAGGAATCCCGGCGCCTTCAGGCGCTCCGGCGCCACGTAGACGAGGTCCAGGCCGCCCTCGCGCATGGCCCGCTCGACCGCGGTGGCGCTGCGCAGGTCGAGCGACGAGTTGAGCATGGCCGCCCGCACGCCCAGCTGCGACAGGGCCGTGACCTGGTCCTGCATCAGCGCGATCAGCGGCGACACCACGACGGTCAGGCCGTCGAGGCACAAGGCCGGCACCTGGTAGCACAGGGACTTGCCGCCCCCGGTCGGCATCAGGACCAGGGCGTCGCCGCCGGCCAGGACGTGGCCGATCACCTCCTCCTGCAGCCCGCGGAAGGCGGGATAGCCCCACACGGTACGCAGGACGTCGAGCGGGTCGCGGCCCGCGCTCCGGGCGACCGCGGCCCCGCTCATGCGGCCGAGGCGAACGGTCGGGGTGGCGACGGGGCGAGCAGGGGCATGGCGCGTCCGCAGGCAGCAACGGCGGCCAGAAGCCTAGCACAGCTGCCCCCTGGCGTGTCGCGTTCCGGATCGTGCCTTGCGCGCCGGTTGTCGTTCCTATAGGCATGCCCACGGCTATCTTCGCCGGCCCTGTGGCCGCCTCGCGGCGACCTGAACCAGGACAGACGACGAGACCCGGTGCCAGGGCACGTTGCCCGGGTGCCGACCTGAAGTGAACGAGGACGACCTTGGCGACCACCGGTACCGTGAAATGGTTCAACGCCACCAAGGGCTATGGGTTCATCCAGCCCGACGATGGCGGCCCCGATGCCTTTGTCCACATCTCCGCCGTCGAGCGCGCGGGTGTCGACACCCTGCGTGACGGCCAGAAGGTCAGCTATGAGCTGGTTCGCGGCAAGAACGGCAAGAGTTCGGCCGAGAACCTGCAGCTCAAGGGCTGAGCAGCAGCGTCATTGACCGTCGGGCCCTCCGGCACCGCCGGGGGGCCCGATCGTTTCCGGCCAGGTCCGAGGCCGCGCGGCGACTAGGCGAAGACCAGGTCGACGCCGAACGTCAGCGCACCGGCAAAGTCGACCAGCCGGACCGTGTGGACCCCGTCCACCGTCACGACACGGTCGCCGTCATCGAGGCTGACCGCCACGTCGGACGGGTCGAAGCCCTCGAGCACGAGCACGTCCTCGCCGCGCCGGAAGTCCTGCACGGTGTCGTTGCCGAACGTGCCGCCGAAGACGAACCGGTCCTGGCCGCCGGTGGCCGACCCGTCCAGCTCGCCGTCGCCCCAGAGCTCGTCGTCGCCGTTGCCGCCGTAGAGGATGTCGGCGCCGCCGACCGCGAAATCGGCGAGCAGGGGCGCATCCCCGTAGAGCACGTCGCCGCCGGCGCCGCCGCGCAGGACGTCGTCGCCGCCGCTGCCACGCTCGAAGATCGACTGCTCGGCGTCGCCGCACAGCACGTCGCGACCGCCATTGCCCCACAGCCGGTCGTCGCCGCCCCGGGCGATGTCGTCGACGTCCTCGGCGTCGCCGACCAGCAGGTCGCCGTAGTTGCCGCCGATAAGCCGGTCCCAGCCGCCGACCGTGTTGCCGTCCAGGTCGCCCTGCTCGACGTCGCCGTACAGGAAGGAGGCGACCGTCGCCGCCGAGGCATCGAGGAGGTCGTTGCCGCACCGGCCGCTGGCGATCTCGAACACGCTGTCGCCGACCAGGGTGCCGCCGCCGAACAGCTGGTCGTTGCCGCCGCGCGCGCCGCCCTCGACCTCGAGGGCGTCACCGACCAGCCGGCCCGGGCCGCGGTTCTGATAGATCACGTCGTCCCCGCCGCGGCCGAACAGCTGCTTGCTGGCGTCGCCGTAGATCGTGTCGATGCCGTCGCCGCCGAAGATGATGTCGTCGCCGCCGCGACCGGCGGGCCCGATGATCGCGGCGTCACCGGCGATCACGTCGTCGCCGCCACGGCCGAAGATCGCGATCGCTGCCTGCAAGGACGTTCAGCATCCCGGCGCTGTCGCCGAAGATCGCATCGCTCTCGCCGTCGGGGTCGTTCAGCGGGCGGTCGTCGCCCAGGGTTCCGACGATCAGTGCCATCGTTGCGCGGCCTCCCGTTCGTTCTCGACAGCGCATCGGCGGCGCGGTCGTCGTGGCGCGGGTTGAACCCGCAACCTAGGCGCATGCTCCGCGCTGTCAAACAGGATCGCCGGTGGCGAAGGCGGTTCGGCCCGGTGCAGGTGCGGCTTCACCCGCCGCCGGCGCTCATCCGGCCCGGACCGCGCGGATCGGGACTTCGGCGTACGCCCGCGGATTCGGGGCGTGCCACCGGCCCCCGCCGGGCAGCGCCGCGACCTCGGGTGGCAGCGTTTTTCCGCGGTGCGCCGTGCCGTCGGGTGCCCGGACGGGCAGGGTGGCCTGGACCGCCGGGTGTTCGGGCGCGGCCGGGCTGGTCGAGCGGCGGAATTCGTTTGTGCACTTTTCGCTGCCAGGCTCCGCCACCGCCTCGACTGGCGCCCGCTCGCCGCAGGCGGCCACCCATTCGTTCGTGCGGTTCTCGTTGGCCGGTTCCGCGGGCAGGGTCGCCGGCAGGATCTGGCCCGCCTGCTTGGCCTTGCGGTAGGCCAGGAACGCCCGCTGGGCCCGCTGCGTCGCCATGCCGGCCGCGGTCATGTAGCGGATCGCCGTACCCAGGGAGCGGCCGTGCGCCGGGTCGTGCAGGTCCGTGCCGTGGCTGCGGCCGGGGCGGCAGGGCGGGATCTCGGCCATGGTCTCGGCCAGGGTGCGGTCGGCGCGGATCTCGTTCCACATCGCGACCGCGATGGCGGTGACCAGCTTCTCCTCGGTGGCATCGACCGGCCCGTAGCCGGCGCGCAGGTCGGCCACGTGCTCGGCCCAGTCCGGCTGGCCCTCCTCGGGCAGCAGGCCGAACTCGCGGGCGCGCAGGCCATGCTTGAGCGCGTTCATGGCCGAGCGCGCCTTGCCCTCGGGGGTGTTGGGGCCACGCTTCTTCCGGGCGGGAGCATCGGCGGGGGCGGCGTCGGTCATGGCACGGGTCCGGCTGGGAAGGCATGGGACCAACATATAGCAGGAATAGGAATAAAGACCAAGTCAGGGTCCATCTTCGGGTCGGCGTGCTCGGGCCGACGTCGCAGACCGTAGGCGCCGGCCCATGGGAATCTGGTGCAGAGTGGCGAGATCTGGCACGGTTTCGGGCCAGTGCACCATCTGGAGATGTTGCCATGCAGACGGCGAAGTCCAGGCTGGTCGAGGGTGGCCGCATCATCGTTCCGGCCGCGTTCCGCCGGGCCATGGGCCTGGCCAAGGGGGACGCGGTGATCCTGGAGCTGCACGGCGACGAGCTGCGGGTGCGCCCGGCGCGGGCGGCGCTGCGGCGGCTCCAGGCACGCCTGGCACCGCTGGCACCCGGCCCGGGCGAGCCGCTGGTGTCGGACACCCTCCTCGAGGAGCGTCGCCGCGAGGCCGCCAATGCCTGATGCCGGCTACGTGCTCGATGCCTCGGCGCTGCTCTGCCTGCTCTTTGGCGAGCCCGGCGCGGAGCGGGTCGAGGCGCTGCTGCCCGGCGCGCGGATGGGCGCCGCCAATCTGGCCGAAGTCGTGGCCAAGCTGGTCGAGCGTGGTGCCGACGGCGACGCGGTCCTGGCCGACCTCGCCGAGCTCGACCTGGCGATCGTCCCGCTCGATCGCGCCCAGGCCGAGGCCTCGGGCCTGATGCGGGCACGTACCCGCGGTGCCGGCCTGTCGCTCGGCGACCGCTGCTGCCTGGCATTGGCGGCCAGCCTCAGTGCCACCGCCATCACCACCGACCGGACCTGGGCGCAGCTCGACGGCGATGTCGCAGTGCTGTTGGTGCGCTGAGCTGGAGGCTACGGTATAGTCGGCAGACTACCCGACAAGATCGGCGGAAACGCAGTCCGACCGAAATCACTCCCGAGGTGAATTCAGATGCTGCCGGCACAGTCGCATACTTACGAAGAAATTCGAGATGTCGTCATCGACATTCTTCTTGGCCGCGAGCAGACTCGCTATGGTACATCACAGTTCGAGGAACTCAAGCGGAGCGTACGTGAGGTGCTTGGGCGGCGCGCTGGCAAAATGGGACAAGCCGATCTGACCAGGAACCCAGAGGATGAAGAACTGGTCCGTGATGTACTTTGGGATCTGTTCCGGCAGGGCGCCATCACGCTTGGCCTCGACAACATCAACCAGAACTGGCCATTTTTCCGACTGAGCTACTTTGGTGAGCGTACACTAAGATCTCTGTCGCCATGGCGGTTTCACGACACATCGTCGTACCTTGCCGTGGCGCGCAGAGAAGCGCCCGATATCTCGGATCAGGCTATCCAATACCTTGATGAAGCCGTCCAAGCATTTTACGCGCAGTGTTTGCTTGCTTCATCGGTCATGCTAGGTGTGGCGGCCGAGGTAGAGTTCTTGAGGCTTCTAGATGTTGCAGTGAGTCGACCAATATTAGGGAGCCGCTTTGTAGCCGCCAATAACGAGAAATTTGTCCGCCAAAAGATCGTGAAATTCATACCCGCGCTCATGGCAATCGCTCCTAAACTAGACAAGCGCGCAACAGAGGATGTTGAAACGAATTTTTTGCCGATACAATCTGTGCTGCGTATCGCACGCAATGAAGCCGGGCATCCGACGTCAGCCGCTCCCAGTCGGGAAATCGTCTATGTGAACCTTCAGCTATTCATACCGTTCGTGCGCCAGCTCATGAGACTTCGACGTGCGCTCGTCGAGAATGACCCCGACGGGCGCGTCATTGGAACGCCGAAGGATGCCAAGTGAACATGACATAACAAAGAGAGGCGTCGCCACTGACTACACCACGCCCAGGTCGACGCCCATGTAGACCTCCGCCGCGGGTAGCTCGATCGCGAGCGCGGCGAGCGGCACCGAGACGTCCAGTCCGCGATAGTGCCGCGAGCGCCAGCTGCCGTCCGGCTCGCGCTCGGCCAGCTCGACGGCCGCGGTCTGGGCCGAGACGAACAGGATCGCCTGCAGGCTCGGGATGGCCTGGTACGCCCAGCGCTTCAGGGTCAGGTCGTCGCGCTGCGTCGAGGGCGACAGCACCTCCACGACGAGAACCGGGTCGTCGACGACCTGCGCGTCGCCGACATTCTTGCCGCAGCGGACGAACACGTCGGGATACATCGACGCACTCTCGGGCGAGCGGACCTTGAGGTTGCTGCCGTGGACGAAGCAAGGTCGACCGACGAGCGCGTTGCCGAGGCAGCGCGCAACGATTCATCGCCACGAGATCGTGGTTGGCGGTGCCGCCCGACATCAGCCGCAGGACGCCGCCGACGAACTCGTAGCGCTCGGCCTGCCGTTCCTCCCAGGCGAGGAAGTCGTCGGTCGAACGGAAGATCGGCAGAGCCGGCTCGGCCATGCAAGTCTCCTGAAGCCGATGCGATGCTATCACGTCTCCGGCGGCCCGTATCCTCCGCCACTCGGCGTCTGTACCGCGAACACGTCGCCAGCCCCGACCTCCGCCCGGCAGCGGCCCGCCAGTTGTTCACGCGTGCCGTCGGCGCGCTCGATCCACTGGTCGCCGGTGATGCCCGGGCTGCCGCCGTGCAGGCCGAAGGGGGGCACGCTGCGGTGGTTGGAGACCAGGGCCGCCTGCATCGGCTCGAGGAAGCGGACGCGCCGGATCGTGCCGTCGCCGCCCTTGTGCCGGCCGGCACCGCCCGAGCCGCGGTTGATGCGGTGGCTTTCCAGCAGCACGGGATAGCGCCACTCGAACACCTCGGGGTCGGTCAGGCGCGAGTTGGTCATGTGGGTGTGCACGCCCGAGGTGCCGTCGAAGGTCGGCCCCGCACCGCTGCCGCCGCAGATGGTCTCGTAATACTGGTGGGTGGCGTTGCCGAAGGTGAAGTTGTTCATCGTCCCCTGGGCCGCCGCCAGGACGCCCAGCGCACCGTAGAGCGTGTCGGTGACCCACTGCGAGGTCTCGACATTGCCGGCACAGACCGCTGCCGGATACTGGCAGCAGACGATCGAGCCTTCGGGCAGGACGATGTCGATCGGCTTCAGGCAGCCCTCGTTCATGGGGATGTCGTCGTCGACCAGCGTGCGGAAGACGTAGAGCACGGCGGCACGGGTCACCGCGGCGGGCGCGTTGAAGTTCCAGGGCTGCTGGGCGCTGGTGCCGGTGAAGTCGACCCTGGCCCGGCGTGCTTCCTTGTCGATCGAGATCTTGACCTTCACCACCGGCCCGGCGTCGTGGGCGTAGGTGAACTCGCCGTCCTGCAGCACGTCGAGCACGCGCCGCACGCTCTCCTCGGCATTGTCCTGGACGTGGCCCATGTAGGCGCGGACCGTGGCGAGGCCGAACTGGGCCACCATCTTGGCCAGCTCGTTGGCGCCGCGCTGGCAGGAGGCGACCTGGGCCTGGATGTCGGCCACGTTCTGGGTCTCGTTGCGGACCGGCCAGGGGCCCGAGCGCAGGAGCTCCAGGAGGGCGGCCTCGCGCAGCTGGCCGTTCTCGACCAGGAGGAAATTGTCGAACAGCACGCCCTCCTGGTCGATGGTGATGCTGTCGGGCGGCATGGAGCCCGGCGTGATGCCGCCGACGTCGGCGTGGTGCGCGCGTGCCGCGGTGAAGAAGACGAGCTCGTTCCCCTCGAACACCGGCATGACGACGGTGATGTCGGGCAGGTGGGTGCCGCCATTGTAGGGGTTGTTGAGCGCCCAGACGTCGCCCGGGCGCAGCCGGTCGCGGTTGAGCTCGAGGATGGTGCGGACCGACTGGCCCATCGAGCCCAGGTGGACGGGCATGTGGGGCGCGTTGGCGACCAGCGCCCCGTCGGCGGCGAACACGGCGCAGGAGAAGTCGAGCCGTTCCTTGACGTTGACCGAGTAGGCGGTGCTCTGCAGCGTCACACCCATCTGCTCGGCGATGGTCATGAACAGGTTGTTGAAGATCTCGAGCAGGATCGGGTCGCAGTGGGTGCCGACCGCGACGGCACGGGCCAGCGGCTCGACGCGCTCGAGGATCAGGTGGTCGCGGGCGGTGACCTCGAGCGACCAGCCGGGCTCGACGACCACCGTGGTGGTGGCACCGCAGACCAGGGCCGGGCCCGCGATCATGTCGCCCGGCAGCAGCGCTTCCCTGGAGTAGACCGTGGCCTCGAAGCGCTCGGCCGGCTGGTGCGGCGCGCGGTTGGTGAAGATCGGCGTGGTCAGCACGGGCTCCAGCGCGTGGGCGCGCGTCTGGGCCGGCAGCTCGGGCTCGACCACCTCCTCCATGGCACCGACGCCCTCGACCGTGACCGCCTCGACCACGAGGCCGCGGCCTTCGACGACGAAGCCGTAGCGGGTGCGGTGCTCGGCCTCGAAATCGGCGCGCATGGCCTCGGCGGAGCCCAGCGGCACCTCGAGCGAGGTGTCGGTGCCGGCGTAGCGGACATGCGCCCGGGGCTGAACCGCGATCCTGGCGTCCTCGACCTCCTGCGTGCGCAGCTCGCCGCGCACGGCATCCGCGAGCCCGGCCGCGATGCGGTCGAGCTCCGCGACGAGCGCCTGGTCGAGCGGCTTCTCGACCGATTCCTGGCGCAGCACGCGCAGCTCGGCCAAGCCCATGCCGTAGGCCGACAGGACCGAGGCATAAGGGTGGATGAACACCCGGCCGATGCCCAGGAGGTCCGCGACGTGGCAGGCATGCTGCGAGCCGGCGCCGCCGAAGCAGCACAACGCGTAGCCCTTGGTCACGTCGATGCCGCGCTGGACCGAGATCTCCTTGATCGCGTTGGCCATGTTGTCGTTGGCGATGGCGAGGCAGCCCTGCGCCAGCTCCTCGGGCGTGCGCTCGATGCCGGTGGCCTTCGCGACCTCGTGGGCGAGGGCCGCGAAGGCGGCGCGGACCACCTCGGCGTCCAGGGCCTGGTCGCCCGACGGGCCGAAGACGTGCGGGAAGAAGGCGGGCAGGAGCTTGCCGACCATCAGGTTGGCGTCGGTGACGGCGAGCGGTCCGCCGCGGCGGTAGCAGGCGGGGCCGGGATTGGCGCCGGCACTCTCCGGGCCGACCCGGAAGCGCTGGCCGTCGAAGGCGATGATCGACCCGCCGCCCGCGGCCACGGTGTGGATCTTCATCATGGGTGCCCGGATGCGCACGCCCGCGACCTCGGTGTCGAACGCGCGCTCGAAGGCGCCGGCATAGTGGGTGACGTCGGTCGAGGTGCCGCCCATGTCGAAGCCGACGATGCGCTCGAGGCCGGCCAGGGCCGCGGTCTTGGCGGCACCGACGATCCCGCCGGCGGGCCCGGACAGGATGGCGTCCTTGCCCTGGAACAGCCGGGCGTCGACCAGCCCGCCATTGCTCTGCATGAACATCAGCCGCACGTCGCCGGTCTCGGCGGCCACGCGCTCGACATACTGGCGCAGGATCGGCGACAGGTAGGCGTCGACGACCGTGGTGTCGCCGCGGCCGACGAGCTTCATGAGCGGGCTCACCTGGTGGCTCACCGAGATCTGGGTGAAGCCCACCTGGGCCGCGATCTCCGCCAGCGCCAGCTCGTGCTGGTGGTAGCGGTAGCCGTGCATCAGGACGATGGCGACGGCGCGGTAGCCGGCGGCGTGGGCGGCCGCCAGGTCGGCGCGGGCGCGGTCGCGGTCGAGCGGCTGCTCCACCGTGCCGTCGGCGCGCAGCCGCTCCTCGATCTCGACCGTGGCGGTGTAGAGCTGCTCGGGCAGCACGATGTGCCGCGCGAAGATGTCGGGGCGGTTCTGGTAGGCGATGCGCAAGGCGTCGCCGAGCCCGCGGGTGATCGCCAGGACGGTGGGCGTGCCCTTGCGTTCCAGGAGCGCGTTGGTGGCGACGGTGGTCCCCATCTTGACCGCCTCGATCGCGCCATCCGGCAGGGGCTCGCCCTTGGTCAGGCCCAAGAGGTCGCGGATGCCCTGGATCGCCGCGTCGCGGTACTGCTCGGGGTTCTCGGAGAGCAGCTTGTGGATGCGGATCGAGCCGTCGGGGGCTCGGCCCACGACGTCCGTGAACGTGCCGCCCCGATCGATCCAGAACTGCCAGCCGGCATGCATCGCCCGTCACCCACCTCGCCCTGCGGGCAGCCTCTATAGCGAAGCCGCGAGCCGGGGCCTACCGCCAGTCCGATCATGATCATACTTTGGGCATCCCGGGTTCCAAGGGCGGTCGCCGGGCTGGCGGGTCGTGGCGAACTAGGGCATGGCGGGGACGACCATGACCACTACGGTCCTGTCCTCTGGTCCATATCCTCGACAATCGCCCGGATACCCGGCCTTGCCTGCCACGCCAACGGTGCAGCGCCGGCCGCCGATCCGGGCAGGGGGCACGGCGTACGTGGAATGCGAGCCCGCCCGCTCCAGCCGCGGGCTTCACGACGACGTCGATCGACCAAACGGAGGCAGCCTTCACCACGCCCGCACCGCCACCATCGGCGGGACGTCGATTTGGCGCTTGACCGGGTGGCCGTGCCCGCGCTTGCCTGCGGGTTGTGGCAGGTAGGAGAGTGCCCTGCGCTGCGGAGTGTCCTGCCAGGCGACGGACTGCCGCCGGATGCGCGCCGACATGCGAAGATCGAGCAGCTCTACGGGTTCGGCCAGACGCTCGGCCGCTGGCCGGTCGCGGCCTCCTCGCCGTCGTCCGGGTTGGGCTCGCCCTGGTTCTTTCTGGCTGCTCCCCCGGCCCCCGGCTCGATGATCCGCGCACGGCCTCGACCATACCCGAGCCCGTCCGCGACAACCACCGCAGCGTGACCGTGGTGCCGACATGGGCGGCGGTCGACGCTACGGGCAGCTGGCATTTCACGCTTCGGATCTGGGCCTCGAAGGCGAGAACCGCCGAGATACCGGAATGGGCCGTGCGGAAGCTGACCGACGATCCGGATGGGCTGGATCCCGCTGAAAAAGAGCTGCTCGCCGATCGCCTGGCCGATTTCTTCGCCGACGATGACTCGCTCGAGGAAGTGACGTTCCAGTTTGTCGATGATCCGGCCAATGAACTGTTCCGGTTCGACAGACGAACGGACTTCAATGGCATCGTCCAGCAGAGCTTCTCGCTACCCGCAGCACGCGCCGAGGAAATCGCTCGGGAACAGGGGGCCAGCGACGGTTGGCTGACCATCGAGGCAGGCTATCGCGACGTCCGAGGGCAAGGCCGGATCAAGCTGCTTGCCGCTTCGGGTCGGTCCGTGGTGACCGACATCGACGATACGATCAAGATCACCGAGATCCTGAACGGGCGGTCTGCGGTACTGCGCAATACCTTCCTGAAAACGTTCGAGGCGGTTCCGGGCATGAGGGATCGCTATGTGGCTTATGGCGATGCCGTCGACTTCCACTATGTCTCAGGGGGGCCCTGGCAGCTTTACCGCGCACTGGCCAATTTTTTGATCGAAGAGAGCGGCTTCCCGAAGGGAACATTTCATATGAAGAATATACCGAAAAACCTAGCCGCATCGGAAACTTGGCTGGCATGGTTCAATCTTGTCTCCGGGGACTATACGGTCGAGCACAAGAAGGCCGAGATCACAGCGCTTATCGAGGCCTGCCCGAATCGCCGGTTCATTCTGATCGGCGATTCCGGCGAGCGAGATCCGGAAATATTCGCTGCGGTCCGGGAGCAGTTCCCCGATCGGATAGAGGAGATCATGATCCGTGATGTCCGCGGCGACGCTGGTGTGCCCGGGTCGTCTCGCCTCCACGACATGACCGTTATCCCGCCATGAGGGCATGCCGCGGTTGGCACATGCCGTTCTTCGCCAACTACCGACCGAAGCGATAGCTTGGCTCGGACGACCGACTCGCTTGGTCGCCAACACTGCCGGTCCGACGTCGATTTGGCCCTTGACCCCATGGCGCTTGCCGCGCTTGCCTGCTGGCCGTGGCAGGTTGGAGGGCGTGATGCGACGCGGAATGCCCGGCGGGGTTGCCGACTGCCGACTTACCGTCGCCGGCGCGCAGAGATTGAGCGGCACTACGGGTTCGGGCGGGTCTCGAGCACTGGCCGGTCGCGGTTTCCTCCACGCGGTCCTGATTTGCCTCACCCTGGTTCTCCCCGGCTGCGCCGCCGGCCCCCGGCCCGACTACCCGCGCACGTCATCGACGGCGTTCAAGGACTACGCGTCCACCAGGCTGGGCCGGTTGTTCGCCACTGCGGCCGACGAGCATCCAGGCCTCTCCGGCTTCAGCCTCTTGAGCCATGGCCGCGAGGCGTTCATCGTCCGCCTGGCGCTGGCCGACTTGGCCGAGCGCAGCCTGGACATGCAGTATTACATCTGGGACGGAGATAACACCGGCCGGATCATACTCGACCATGTGCTCAAAGCGGCCGACCGCGGGGTCAGGGTTCGCCTCCTCATCGACGATCCCTACTACAAGACCAGCGATTCGGTCATCGCCGCCCTCGATGCCCACCCCAACGTCGAGATCCGCCTGTTCAACTCGCTTGCGAATCGGGGCTGGTCCGCTCTCGACTTCATCACCGATTTCGGCCGGGTCAACCGCCGCATGCACAACAAGTTGATGGTTGCCGACAACGCCGCGGCGATCGTCGGTGGTCGCAACATCGGCGACGTCTATTATGGCGTGAACACCAGCGCCAACTATCGCGATCTGGACGTATTGGCAGTCGGACCAGTGGTCCGCGACCTGTCGGGGGTATTCGACCAATTCTGGAATGGCGCCTCGGCCGCGCCGATCGGCGCCATCGTCGATCGCGTCTATGGCGCCGTCGATCTCGCTGCCATCCGGGCGCGCTTGGACCAGGAAATAGCCGCGGCCGACTATCCTTACCCGATCGACCAGGACCTGGACGAGCTGGCGGCCCGCAGCGCCGAATTCCGCGATAATCTCGTCTGGGCACACGGCCGGATCATCGCCGACGACCCGGCAATCGTCGCCAGCGGCGAGGACAGCGGCGACGTGGTCGAGTTCATCCGCTGGCGGGTCGCCGGGCTCAAGGAGCAGTTGCTCATCGAATCGCCCTACTTCGTCCTCCCCGCCGGGGCGCAGGCAACCGTCAAGGCGCTGCACGAGCGGGGCGTGCGGGTGCGCGTGCTGACCAACTCGCTGGCATCCAACGACGTGCTGCCGGCGCAGGCAGGTTATGCCAAGACCCGCAGGCAACTGCTCGAGAACGGCATGGAGCTGTACGAGTTGCGACCGGATACCGACGCCTTCCGGCCGGGCTGGTCGCTCCTTTCCAAGGGGTCGCGCGCAGCCTTGCATACCAAGGCCATGGTGTTCGACCGCGAAGCCGTGTTCATCGGCAGCTTCAACCTCGACCCGCGCTCGGCCTGGATCAACACCGAGGCCGGCCTCTACATCGAGAGCCCGGTGTTCGCGGAAAGGCTGGAGGCCTACATGGCGACCGGCGTCGTGCCCGCCAACAGCTACCACGTTATACTCGACGCGAAGGGCGAGGTCGT
>CAVYMA010000036.1:0-87192 GCA_963769465.1 uncultured Alphaproteobacteria bacterium | reverse complement strand
CCCCCATCGCCCACGGCAACGACGCCGAGCGGGCCGTGCGCGCGGCACTGGCCATCCGCGACGCCATGCCGTCGGTCTCGGCCGAGGCCGGGCGCGCACTGGGGGTGCATGTCGGTGTCGCCGGCGGGCAGGTCATCACCAGCGGCACCGGGAGCACCAGCCATCGCGAATACACGGTCACCGGGCAGTCGGTGAACCTGGCCTCGCGCCTGACGAGCGTCGCCGGCACCGGCGAGGTCCTGGTCTCGAACTCGGTGCGCCGCATGCCCTGGGCGAGCGGCTGAGCTGCAGGGAGCTGGACCCGCTCGAGGTGAAGGGTTTCGCCGAGCCGGTGCGGGCGTGGCGGTTGACCGGCCTCCACGTGGCCGCCGAACGCCTGGCGATCGTCGGCCGGGCCGGCGAGCTGGCGCGGTTCGCGGCGGTGCTGGCCGAGTGCTCCTCCGGCGGGAGCGGACGTGCCATCCACATCCGCGGTGAGGCCGGTATGGGGCGAGACGCGGTCGAGGAATTCCAGCGCGCGGCGGGTGCGAGCGGCTTTGCCTCCACACCGGACGGGTCCTGGATTTCGGGTACCGGGACCCAGGTCGATGCAATCCGCTCGCTCGTCCACGGCATGCTCGGCCCCGAGGACCATCTCGACGCGGACGACGCGGTGTTCCTCAACGACCTGCTCGGCCTGCCGCAGCCTGCCCCGCTGCGCGCGCTCTACGACGCCATGGACCACAGCGCCCGCGACAGCGGCCGGCGGCGGGCTCTGGCGCGGCTGGTCGAGCGCGCGAGCGGGCCACGACCCCAGATGCTGGTGGCCGAGGACCTGCATTGGGCGGACCGGCCGACGCTGGCGCTCATGGCGGAGATTGCGCGCACGCGGCACGCAGCCGCGCAATCCTGGTCACGACGTCGCGCTGCGAGGGGGACCCGCTGGGCCAGGAATGGTGGGCGGCGCTCATGGCCGACCGGTTGCTGACGATCGATCTCGGCCCGCTCGAGGCCGCCGAGGCGCGCCTTCTCGCCCAGCCGTTTCTCGCCGCGAACGCGGCGCGCGCGGAGCGCTGCGTCGAGCGGGCGGCCGGCAATCCGCTCTTTCTCGAGCAGCTCCTCCGCGACGCCGAGGAGGGGCCCGAGAGCGCCGTTCCCGGCTCGGTTCAAAGTCTGATCCAGGCGCGGATCGATCGGCTCGACCAGGCCGACAAGGCTGCACTCCAGGCGGCTGCGGTGCTCGGCCAGCGGTTCGACCTCGCGACCCTGCGTCATGTCCTCGACCAGCCCGGCTACGGCGTCGCCAGGCTCGCCGAGCGCCAGCTGGTCAGGCCGGAGGGCGAAGGCTTCCTGTTCACCCACGCGCTCATCCGTGACGCGGTCCCTATGACGGTCTGCTGCGGGGTCGCCGGCGCGAGCTGCACCGTCGTGCCGCCGCCTGGTACGAGGGGCGCGACCTAGCCGTGCGCGCCGAGCATCTCGACCGGGCGGATGACCCGACGGCACCGCTGGCCTACCTCGAGGCGGGCCGAGCGCTGTTCGGCGAGCATCGGCACGAGCAGGCGCTGAGCTTGGTCGAGCGTGGGCTGGCGCTCGCGCGCGAACCGGCCGAGCGCTACGCCCTGGCCTGCCTTCAAGGCGACCTGCTGCATGATCTCGGGCGGATGCCGGCCGCCCTGGCCGCCCATGAGGTCGCGCTGACGGCGGCGACGAGCCAGGCGGAGCGATGCCAAGCACTGATCGGGCGAGCCGCGGTCAAGCGGGTCATCGATGACCTGGACGGTGCCTTCGCCGATCTCGCGGACGCGGAGGTGCTGGCGACCGCGCTCCGGCTTGCCGCCGAGCGGGCGCGGATCCACCATCTGCGCGGCAATCTTTGCTTTCCGCGCGGGGACATCGATGGCTGCCTGCGCGAGCATGGGCGGAGCCTGGAGCTCGCCCGCGCGGCGGGTGTCGTCGAGCAGGAGGCCGCGGCCCTGGGTGGCCTCGGGGATGCCGAGTATGTGCGCGGGCGCATGGTAAGCTCGAACACGGCGTTCCGTAGCTGCGTCGAGCTGTGCCGGCAGCGCGGCCTCGGGCGCATCGAGGTCGCCAACCGCCCCATGCTGGCCTTCACCCAGTGGTTCGCCGGCGAAACGCGCGAGGCGATGGCCCAGGCCCTGGCCGCCATCGATGCCGCTGCGACGGTGGGCCAGCTCAGGGCGCGCACGATCGCCCATCACGCCGCGTTCTTCTGCTGCCAGTCCTTGTGCGACGGGCCGGCGGCATTCCATCACGCCGAGGCGGCCCTGGAGCTGGCACGGCAGCTCGGTGCCCGGCGGTTCGAGGCGGAGGCCCTGGCCCTCCGGGCGGCGTTGCACCGCGAGGCCGGGTCCCGGCCGGAAGCGCTGGCCGACCTCGGTGAGGCGCTGGCCATCAGCCGCGAGACCGGGATGGCTTTCATCGGGCCGGTCATCCTGGGGGTCCTCGCCCGCACCACCGACGATGCGGCCGTGCGCAGCAAAGCCCTGGCCGAGGGGGAGGCGCTGCTGGCCGCCGGGTCCATCAGCCACAACCATTTCCTGTTCCGGCGCGACGCGATCGACGCCTGCCTCGAGCAGGGTGCGTGGGACGAGGCGGACCGGCATGCGGGGGCGCTCGAGGACTATGCCCGGCAGGAGCCGTCGCCCTGGCCCGACTTCGTCGTCGCCCGCGGGCGCGCGCTCGCAGCACGCGGACGCGGTGCCGGAATGGCCACGCTCGGCGCCGAACTGGCGCGGCTACGCAGCGAAGGCGAGCGGCTCCAGCACCTCGATGCCCTGGTGGCGGTCGACGCCGCCCTCGCAGCGGTCAATGCGGAGGGTAGGCATCATCCCGTCACCAGCCGGTGCACCCGCTCGCAGTAGGGCACGAGATTGCCGCTCGCGGCGATGCACGCCTTGAGCGGGGTGTCGATGTCGAAGAACCAGCTGTTGGCGAGGAAGCCGTAGGCCGCGGCGTCGATGCCGTGCGGTGCCCCGCCGAACAGGAACGGCTGCTCGCCCAGCAGGTGCGCCAGTGCCTGCAGGTCGGCGAGCCCGCGCGCATAGGCCTCGTCGGGCGCGTAGCGGCCGATACCCTGGTAGTGGTAGCGCTGGGCGTTGAAAGCCCGGGCACCTTCCAGCGTCTCCGGGGTCAGCTCGCCTGGGTGAGTATCGAGCAGCGCCTGACGGAACTGCGGCCAGAAGCGCTCGTCCTTCCAGCGCGAGTAGGACATCACCCAGTAGAGATCGTCCAGCGTCCGCCGAAGCATCAGGTCGAGATCGCGCTGGGCCTGGGTGAGGTCGGCGTCGATGGCGAGGCCGCGGCTGGCGATCAGGTGCGCGATGATCGCGTCGCTGTCGCCGACGGTGTGCCCGCCGTCGACGATGTAGGGCAGCTGGCCGCGCGGTGCCTGGCTCGCGTCAAAGATGTGGCGGTGGACGAACGGCACGCCGGTCAGCTTCAGGAACGCCCAGACTTTGAGGCCGAACGGGTTGTTGTCGGGCAGCCCGAACAGCTCGGGGTAGGAGTACAGCTCGAGCATCGTCGTCTCCCCGCGGCTCAGCCGAGGAACTCCACCAGCAGCCGGTTCACCTCGTCCGGCGCCTCGTGCTGTACCCAGTGGCTGGCGCGGCGCAGATGGTGGACCTCGGCACGGTCGCAGGCCGCGGCACCCGCCTCGGCCAGCCGCGCGTCGAGGAAGCGGTCGCGGTTGCCCCAGATCACCCGCACCGGCACCTCGACCCGCACAGGCGTGGTCGGCGGCTGCTCCAGACGGACGGCCCGGTACCAGGCGAGCATCGCGGTCAAGGCACCCGGCTGAGCCCAGGCTTCGCGGTAGCGGGCGAGGTCCGCGTCGGAGAAGGTGCCCGCCCGGCTGGAGCCGGTGAGGCCGTTGGCGAGCCAGGCGAACTCGTTCGCGCGCAGCATCCGCTCGGGCAGACCCGGCAGCTGGAAGAAGGCCACGTACCAGCTGCGCGCGAGCTGGCTCGGGTGCGCCCTGGCAAAGCCGCCCATGGTCGCCGGATGCGGCGCGTTGAGAATGGCCGCGCGCTCGATCCGGCCCGGATCGCGTGCCGCCAGGTGCCAGGCGAGCACGCCGCCCCAGTCGTGGCCGACGATGGCGAACCGGCGCCGGGCCAGCGCGTCGGCCAGCCCGAGGACGTCGTCGGCCAGGACGTCCAGGACGTAGCTGGCGAGCCCTTCGGGCTTGGCCGAGCGGTTGTAGCCGCGCAGGTCCGGTGCCAGCACGCGCACCCCGGCCGCGGCCAAGGGGCCGATCTGCCGCCGCCAGCCGTACCAGAACTCGGGAAAGCCGTGCAGCAGGACGACCAGCGGCCCGTCCGCCGGCCCGGCGGCCATGGCGTGCAGCTCGATGCCGTTGGTCGCGAGCCGCAGGGACTCGGGCGCCGCGTCAGCCAGCGGCCCGCTCCACCAGCCGCGGCACCGCCGGGGCGCGCTCCTCGTCGACCATGTAGTCGCGGGCGAGCGGCAGGGTGTTGCGGTCGGGTGCGAGCTGGATCTGGAAGTTCATGTTGTCGAGGTAGCGGAACGAGACCTCGCTGGTGGCGAGGTAATACTCCCACATCCTGCAGAAGCGCTCGTCGTAGAGGGCGGCGGCACGCTGCCAGTTGGCGGCGAAGCGCTCGCGCCACTGGCGCAGCGTGAAGGCGTAGTGCAGGCGCAGGATCTCGATATCGGTGACCCACAGCCCGCTGCGCTCGATCGGGGGCAGAACCTGGGACAAGGCCGGGATGTAGCCGCCGGGGAAGATGTACTTCTTGATCCAGGCATTGGTCGAGCCGGGGCCCTGCACGCGGCCGATCGAGTGCACCAGGGCCACCCCGTCGCGGGGCAGCAGCGCCTTGATCTTGCGAAACAGCGTCTCGTACTGCCGCACGCCGACATGCTCGAGCATGCCCACCGAGACCACCCGGTCGAAGCCGCCCTCGACCTCGCGGTAGTCCTTGTGCAGGAGCCGCGCGCGGCCGGCGAGCCCGAGCTCGGCCAGGCGGGCATTGCCCCACTGCACCTGCTCCTTGGACAAGGTCACGCCGGTGACGTCGACGTCGTAGTGCCGCACCAGATACTGGGCGAGGCTGCCCCAGCCGCAGCCCATGTCGAGCACGCGCATGCCGGGCTCGAGCCGCAGCTTGGCCGCGACGTGGCGCTCCTTGAGCCGCTGGGCGGTCTCCAGGTCCTCGATGCCCGTAGGGTGGTAGGCGCAGGTGTACTGGCGCTCGCTGTCCAGGAAGAGCCCGTACATCTCGTCGGAGAGGTCGTAGTGGTGGGCGACGTTGCGCTCCGAGCGCCAGCGGTCGTTGAGCCCGTGGAAGCCGCGCTTGAGCCGGCGCACGTGCCGGAGCGGGCTCTTGAACGCGCGCAGTCCGGCCGGCCCGAGATTGCGGCCGAACAGGTCGAGGAAATCGTAGAGCGAGGCCCCGTCCTCGACCGTCAGCGTGCCGTTCATCCAGGCCTCGCCGGCATGCAGGCCCGGGATTGAGCGCCAGCTTCCAGTGCAGCTTGGGATCGTGCAGCCGGATGGTCACGGCCGGTTCCGCCTCGGAGCCGAAGACGTGGCGCTGGCCGGTGGCGTCGATCACCGTGAGCCGGCCGATCCGGATCAGCGGGCGCAGGATGCGTGAGAGCAGCATGAGCGCGGCGTCCCCAGCGGTTTGCGAGCCAGCCCCGCTAGCACCGAAACGCTGCCGCGGCGAGCCCCCAGGGGAGCTGCATACCCGGCCGGGGCAGCTGGGCGAACCCGCTCACTCGTCACGCCCCGGCACGCTATCGTGCGCGGCGGGTGAGAGTGAGCGCGATGTCGACACACCGTTGGACGACCTGGACCTGGCCCGCTGCGTTGCTGCTTTCCTGCTCGGCGCAGGCGGGGCAGCTGGGCATCGCCGTCGAGCAGGTCCGTTCCGACCGCGGCACGGTCATGATCGGCCTGTACGACAATGCCCAGGCGTTCGATCGGGCCGTGGGCTCGGTCGACAGCAAGGCACTGCTCATCGAGCCGGGTCGCTTTGCCGCAATCGCCGTCCAGGCAGGTGCCGCCAAGGGTACCATCGTGACCTTCAGCGAGGTCCGGCCAGGTCGATACGCCGTCATCGCGTTCCAGGACGAGAACGACAATGCCAAGCTCGACCGGAACATTTTCGGCGTGCCGACCGAGCCTTACGGATTCAGCAACAACGTCCGTGGTCTGTTCGGTGCTCCGGCCTTCGATCGCGCGGCCGTGGCCGTCGACGGCAGTCAGAACTCGATCCGCATCATCCTCGCCAATCCATGAGCGCCAAATGTCGACCTCGTTAGTCTCCGACGCCTTCCCTGGCGGCATGGTTCAGCTGACGCTGACGACATCCTGCGGACAGAGCGACAGGCAGGCCAGGAAGTACATGCGATCGCCGCTCCTGAACCGCTCGAGGTTGGGCGTTCCGGGCAGGCCCGAATAGCCTTCCAGGCTGCCGGTCAGCAGCAGCCGGGCGTACCAGGGCAAGCCGGTGCGAATCATTGTGCGGCGCCGGTCCGCGTCCAGTTCGCAGGCGCTGACCACGTGGTGCGTGACGTCGCGCAGGTCCCCGGCGAGGCCGGCGGCGCGTGCCAGCTCCTCCAGCCGGCCGATTTTGCTCCGGGTCCGGTAGTCCGCGTAGAGGAACCGGCCCTCGGCGTGCAGCACGCGCCGGACCTCGCCCAGGAACCTCGCATCGTCGCCATAGGCATGCGACGCCTCGACGTTGACGACGAGGTCGAAGGTCCCGTCCTCGAACGGCAGGTTCAGGGCATCGCCGCGGACGAAGGTGAAGTTGCGCAAGGCCGCATAGTGTTCCTGACAGAACGCGATCGCATGGGCGGAGTAGTCCAGGCCGACCACCTGGGCCTGCCGGGGAAGCTGGCGTGCCAGGTGGCTGAGGCCGCCGCCGCGTCCACAGCTGATCTCCAGGCAGCGCGTAACCCGACGGTAGTTGTCCGGCTCTTCCAGCAATCGCAGCAGCTCGGTGTAGAGCTGGAGCTGATAGCGTTCCGCGCGCTCACCTTGCGCGGGTGCGTAACCGTAGTTGTTGGTCGTCGTCTCGCCCCAGTTCAGCGAATAGAGGCGGTCATACAGCTCCTCGCGGCGTGCTCCGCCGCGCACGATCTTGGAGGTGAGCCTGCTCAGCTGCCCCATCTGTCGACCCTCCCTCGCGGCTCAGAACCGGTAGCCGACGACCACGCCGGCGAAGTATTGATCCCGGTCACCCTCGTCCTCGACGATCGGACTGTCGGCCGCGTCGTCGAGCAGGCGGCGGTAGCGCCCGATCAGGTTCGCCCGCCAGCCGGGCCCCTGGCCGAAACCGAGGGCCAGATCGACGCCGGCGTCCTTGAAGCCGGCGTCGGCGTCGTAGCTGTCGAGGCCACTCCGGGCAGCGTTGGCGGCATCGACGCCGAAATAGTCGGACATGTAGTCGCCGCTGGCATAGGTGCCGACGAGAGCACCCGCGAGGACCCACGGGCCGGCAACGACGCGCCGCAGCCGCACGGCCGGGGTGACGAGGTAGCCGTGGCCGTCCGCGACATCGACCCGGGCCTGCACCTCGACGCCCAGGGTCTGCGCCGGTGCGTCGACGAAATCCCACCCGAGGAGCCCACCCAGCATGAGTGCTGGGTCGACATTCTTCAAATCGTCGACGGCGCTGTTCTGGACGTGGCCACGCTTGGGTATGTATTCGACCAATGGCCCGAGGCGCAGGTTCGGGTGCGGGACCAGGTTGCTGGTGAGCTTGGTGGCGAAGATCTCGACATAGGTCGTGGGTGCGTAGAGCCCGGCCGCCCGCAAGCTCCAAAGCGGTACCGCCTCGTAGTCCGCCGAGCCTTCATAGTCGGGCGCATAGCCTGCACCCGCGCCGATCGTCCAATCGATCGCCAGAGCCGGCGTCGCCAGCAAAAGCGGCGCAAGCATCATCGAGCACCGGAGTGCGCCCACCATTTCCCTGGTCCCTGCGATCGATTGGTATGCGCGCGGCAGCACTCGGCCGCGCCGGCGCTTGGCCCGACAGTTGTTGGTGGAGTGGTAGGCTGGGGCGCGGGAGCGCCCGCCTCAGCTGCTGGTTTCGACGATCGAGACCGCCACGGCATTGGTGATCTGCAAGGCAACCCGCTCGCCGGGCCGGCGGGCGGCCGCAAACCCGCGCATGGCGGGGTCGACCTCGACCGTCTGCGTGATGCCATCGGGATTTTTGAAGGTAACGATACCCGTGGCCGGGTCGTAGGCGAGGAATTCGACCACCACATCCGTCGTGGCGCGGACGAGACCCCCTGGCGTGGTGCCCGCTGGCGCCCGGCTGGTGACGACGGAGGTCGTGGCGGGCCCGCCGGCGCCGGGCTCGGCCATGCGGGCGGAGACGTTCTCGTAGTAGGTCAGCCGGATGCTGTCGCCCGCCGACACCTGGGCCAGGTTGCGAACCTGCGGTCCGGCGACCACGTCGAACTCTGTCCCGTCCATCATGCGCACCCGGAGTACCCGGGTGGTCTGGTCGACCTGCTCGACGACCGCAGTGGTGTTCAGCATGGCCTCGCGCTGCGCCGTGAGCGGAGCCGCCGCAGGCGTCTCCTGCTCGGAACAGCCAAGGACCAGCAACAGCCCGGCGAGTGTCATGAGCCGCGTCTGTGTGGGCATCGGCCGTTCTCACCTCGTTGGGGCAGCGCATCGGACCGATGCAGCCGCGCTGCCGGACTCCCTAGCGACCGACGGCAGAACGGTGACGGAAGATACAGTAGCCTACAGGGTCGGCGCGGCCGCGCCGGCGGCGTTCACGAGGCGCCGGTGGGCCGCGTGGCGTCCTCGGCCGCCTCTGCGGGTACCGGCAGACCGGCCTTGACCAGGCCGCGGACGATCTTCGCGTGATCGTCGGGCTGCAGGTTGCGCTTGCGCAGTTCCGCATCCACGTTCGCGATGAACGTCGGGTGGGTCTTCATGAACAGGGCGGCTTCCCGACGTGATTCGTCCGTGAAGCCACATTCGGCGTAGATGATCGCCGCCACCGCGTGATGCAGGGAAAAATCCGACAGCTTCGCCTGCCGGATCTCGGCCTCCGCACGCGCGATGTCGTCCTGCATGTAGGCGATCAGTGCCAGCACGGCGTGATAGTAGCCCGAATAGGCCGGGTCCCTGGCGAGTGCACGCTCGACGAGCTCGCGACCACGCTGCCAGGCACCGGTCATGGCGATCCGCAGGCCGAACTCGCTCAGCAGGTCGGTGTCGTGCGGGTTGGCAGCCAAGGCGAACTCGCCAACCCGCTGGGCCTCGGCAACCTGGCCGTCGAAGTACAACGCCATCATCAGGGCCTCCAGGCCGCGAGCGTTGTCGGCATCGAGATCGACCGACCGGCGCGCCGCCCGCAGCGCCCGGTCGATCGGACCCGGCGCACCGGGTCTCGGGTTGAAGTGGAAACGGTCCTCGTCCAGGGCGATCAGCGACAGCATCGCCCACGCGGTGGCGTAGCCGGGATAGTGCGCCACCGCGCGTTCCAGGCAGTCGCGGATCAGGGCGTGCGACTCGGGGCGAGGCTCCGCCCGGTAGACATGGAAGCGCAAGGTGCAGCCATAGGCATCGAGGTCTTCGGGGGCCTGATCGGCCAGCCTCTGCAGCTCCGACCGGAAGACGGCGCCATAGGGCTGGGCCACGGCGCTGGCCACGCGCTGGGCGATGTCGCCCTGGATCGCGAACAGCCCGGCCGCACGCCGGTCGACCGCGTAGGTCTGTGCCCACAGCACCGTGCTCGTGCCGCCATCCACGAGGCGGCTGGTCACCCGCACCTCGGAGGCGGAGAGCCGCAGGCTGCCGGTCAGCAGGTAGCGAGCGGCCAGCTCGTCGGCGCTTGCCGTGTCGCTGCGCTCGGCTGGGCGTCCCAGTACCGCGATGTCCTTGAACCGGGAGAGCTGGGTCAGGATCTCCTCCGTCACGCCGGCGGCATAGAGCGTCGCTTCATCGCCCTCGCTCAGGCTCTCGAACGACGTGACGAGAATGGTGGGGCTCTCGGGCAGCGCCGCCTCGGACGTGACCGCCCGTTGCGGATCAAGGCGAGCCGCCGACAGGCCGACAAGCGCCGCCAGCAGCGTCAGGCCCGCCAGAACGATCGTGGCACTTCGCCAGCGGGTGCGCCCGGCGGCTCCAGGTACCGTCGCCGGCGTTGCCGGCACGTTCTGCGACCGCTGCGGGCTCGGCGGGCAGCGGAATTGCGGCGCTCGAAGATCGGAACGTAGCAGCCCTTCGGCACCTCGATGAGAATGGGATCGGCCTGGCCTTCGACGAGATAGTAGCGCTCGAGCGCCCGCCGCAGACGCCCGGCCTCGGTGCGCACCACCGGATCCGCCTGGGCGTCGAAGCCCTCGCCGCGCTCGAACACCGCCGTGGCGATGGTGTAGCCTTTGAGCCGGTCCGCGTGCCCGGTGAGGGTCTGCTCGACCAGGTAGCGCAGGAAGCTCCGCACGCGCTCAGGGACCACGAATTCGTGGCTGGCGAGGATACGGCTGAGCTGGGCGCGCACCTCGTCGGGCAAGGGCGGGGACAGCGCATTGCCCGGACGAACCACCGCGGACCCACCGTTCCGGTGCGGCATGGCGGACTTTCCCCCCACGGTTTTCGAGTCCAAGCACGTTCCTGCAACGCGCCGGCGCCGTGTCGCCTACTGTAAGATACTCCCATGGTCCGGGGACGAGCAAGCAAAGTGGCGGTCACGGGCTCACGCCATTCTCAGGAGGGATGGCTGGCAGGGGATGTGGAGCCCCGTGGTGCTTGCCGGCTTTTCGCGACAGCGGCGAGTTCGGTTGATTTGTCCGGGTTCAGGCGGCCTCCACAAGAGGCCGCCTCCTTTTTTCTAGCCTTGGGTCACGTTGCTGACTGGCTTGTTAGCCAGGAAGTAGACGCGCGGCCCGCAGCGCGGAGTTGCCGACATGAAAGCCCTGGCCGAATTCACCAGAACCACGCTGATCGGCGGCCTGTTGGTCATCCTGCCGCTCTATGTTGCGGTACTGCTGCTCGCCAAGACCATCAAGGGCCTGCTGGCGCTGCTGCAGCCCGTGGCGGAACGGGTCCCGGCCTCGGTCGAGTTCCGGCAGGTCCTCGCCGCCGTCCTCCTGGTCGCCGCCTGCTTCCTGATCGGGCTGATCGTGCGCACCGGCCCGGGGCTGCGGGCGAAGAACGCCTGCGAGCGCGCCCTGCTCGAAAGGCTGCCCGGCTACACCTTCCTGCGCGGCCTCGCCAAGCGCCTGGCCGGGCAGAGCGAGGAGCAGACGCTGCAGCCGGCACTGGTCGAGCTGGAGGACGCCCTGGTGCCGGCCTTGATCGTCGAACAGCTGAGCGACGGGTCGTTCACCGTGCTCGTCCCCTCGGCGCCGACGCCGATGGCCGGCAGCGTCTACATCCTGCCGCCACACCGCGTGCATCCGGTCGACATCCCGTTCACCCAGGCCATCGCCGTCTTCTCGAAATGGGGTACCGGGGCCGGCGAGTTCGTCCGCGCCATGCGGCAGCCGGTGGCGGTGCCGGACGCGACGGGCAGCGCCGCCCAACTCGTCGCGCAACACGCCCTCGCCAGGGAACCGCATGCCCAAGCTTGAGGCAGGGCTGCATCGACCCTGCCCAGCAAGGGGCTCACAACGGGAGCGAGCCGCGTGCCCGTCCCGGGTGGCACCGATCTTGCGGAGCCGGAAGCATAACGCGCCTAGGGTTCCGGCCGCGTCCGGCGGTGTCTGGTCCGAGAGGTGCACTCCCGCGTAGTCTCGGCCGCGCGGAGCCACGGCGGGACAAAAGCCCGGGAGAGCCGGCAGTATCGCCGCGAGGCGGTGCGGAGGTGCTCACGCGGCAGCAGCCCGGGCCGGGTCGCCGCCACAGCGACGGGAGATCGACATGCGACGACTGCGGATGGGGCTGGCGGCACTGGCCATCGGCCTGGTCACGGCCACCGGTGCGGCCGAGGCCAAGGACAGCTTCAAGATCGCCTGGTCGATCTATGTCGGCTGGATGCCCTGGGGCTGGGCCGCGGACAACGGCATCGTCAAGAAGTGGGCCGACAAGTACGGGATCGAGATCGAGGTCGTGCAGATCAACGACTATGTCGAATCGATCAACCAGTACACCGCCGGCGGCTTCGACGGCTGCGTGATGACCAACATGGACGCGCTGACCATCCCGGCGGTCGGCGGCGTCGACAGCACCGCCCTGATCATCGGCGACTTCTCCAAGGGCAATGACGGCATCGTCGCCAAGACCGCCAAGTCGGTGGCCGAGCTCAAGGGCCAGAGCATCAACCTGGTCGAGCTCAGCGTCTCCCACTACCTCCTGGCCCGGGCGCTGGAGAAGGTGGGCCTGTCGGAGCAGGACGTGACCGTCGTCAACACCTCCGACGCCGACATCGTCTCGGTGTTCACCGGCACCGAGGACGTCCAGAACGTCGTCACCTGGAACCCGCTCCTGGCGGAGGTCGCGGCCGTTCCCGACGCCACCTTGCTGTTCGACAGCGCGCAGATCCCGGGCGAGATCATCGACCTGATGGTCGTGAACAGCGAGACGCTGGCGGCCAACCCGAACTTCGGCAAGGCGCTGGTCGGGGCGTGGTACGAGACCCTGGCGATCATGCGGGGCGACGACGCGGCCGCGATCGCCGCGCGCACCGCGATGGCCGAGGCCTCGGGCACCGACCTCGCCGGCTTCGACGCCCAGCTGGCCGCGACGCGGATGTTCTGGGACCCGGCCGAGGCGGTGTCGTTCAACGGCAGCCTGCAGCTGCTCGAGACCATGGACCGGGTGCGCAAGTTCTCGCACGACAAGGGCCTGATGGGCGGCGGCCTGGACTCGGTCGGGATCGCCTTCCCCGACAACCAGACCCTGGGCAACCCCGACAGCGTCAAGCTGCGCTTCGACCAGACCTTCATGCAGATGGCGGCCGAGGGCACCCTCTAGCCCGGGCCGCTCCCTTGACCCGCCTGATGAACCGGCGGCCCGGCCGCGAGGGGCAGGTGCTCCTCGCGGCCCTGCCGTTCCTGCTCGTGATCCTGGCCTACCTCGCGGCTTCCGCGGCCAGGCTCGCGGCCAACCCCGACGACAAGCTGCTGCCCTGGCCCTCGGCCTTCGTCGACGCCATGCGCGCCATGGCGCTCGAGCCGGACAAGCGCAGCGGCGACTACCTGTTCTGGGTCGACACCGCCGCCAGCCTGCTGCGCATCCTGGCCGGGCTCGCCATCGCCGCCGCGATCGGCCTGGTGCTGGGCATCACCATCGGCCTCCTGCCCTATGTCCGGGCCTCGCTCGCGGCCTTCGTGGCCGTGGTCTGCATGGTCCCGCCCCTGGCGATCCTGCCGATCCTGTTCATCACCCTGGGCCTGGGCGAGGTCGCCAAGGTGACCCTGATCGTGCTCGGCATCGCGCCCTACCTGACGCGCGACCTGTCGTTCCGCGTGGCCGAGCTGCCCGAGGAGCTCTTGATCAAGGCCCAGACCCTGGGCGCCTCGACCTGGCAGGTGGCGCTGCGGGTCGTGCTGCCGCAGCTCCTGCCCAAGCTGATCTCGGGCCTGCGCCTCTCCCTCGGCCCGGCCTGGCTGTTCCTGATCGCGGCCGAGGCGATCGCCTCCACCGAGGGCCTGGGCTACCGCATCTTCCTGGTCCGGCGCTTCCTCGCCATGGACGTGATCCTGCCCTACGTCGCCTGGATCACGCTCCTGGCCTTCCTGATGGACCGGCTCCTGGCCTGGGCCAGCCGCCGCCTGTTCCCCTGGGCCGCCACGGCATGAGTGCCGTCCAGGTCCACAGCGTCTGGAAGTCGTTCGGCGACCGCAGCGTGCTCGAGCGGATCTCGCTGGACGTGGCCAGCGGCAGCTTCGTCACCATGGTGGGCGCCAGCGGCTGCGGCAAGACCACCTTCCTGCGCATGCTGCTGGGCGTGGAGACGCCCACGCGCGGCCGCATCACCGTCGACGGGGCACCCTTGCGGCCCGAGCCCGACCGCGGACCGCGGCATCGTCTTCCAGCGCTACTCGGTGTTCCCGCACCTGACCGTGGTGGGCAACGTCGTGCTCGGCCTCGAGTTCGCGCGCAGCAAGGGGCTGGGCCGGCTCTACGGCCAGGCCAGGCGCGCTGCCCGCGACGAGGCCGAGGCCATCCTCGCCGATGTCGGCCTGGGCCATGTCGATCGACGCTTGGCCCACGGCGTTGTCCGGCGGCATGCAGCAGCGCCTGGCGATCGCCCAGGCCCTGATCCTCAAGCCCAAGATCCTGCTGCTCGACGAGCCGTTCGGTGCCCTCGACCCCGGGATCCGCAGCGACATGCACGAGCTGATCACCCGGCTCTGGCGCGAGACCGGGATGACCGTGTTCATGGTCACCCACGACATCGGCGAGGCGTTCAAGCTCGGCACGCGCATCCTCACCTTCGACCGGGTGCGCCGCGACCCGCAGGCGCCGGATGCATATGGCGCGTCGATCACCTACGATCTCAAGGGCTACAATCGCAAGGAGGCACGCCAGCCATGGCCAACCGCCACGAGCGCCGCCGCGCCGGCCGCCTGACCCCCGACGTCCTGCCCGCCGGCCGGCGGGCGCACCATCCGAGCTACGAGAAGCTGAACAGCCAGGGCTGGAAGGCGGTCGAGGCCGAGGGCAAGCTGCCGGGCGAGGGCTGGCGCAAGGAGCAGCAGTGGGCGCTCGACATGGGCCTGCCCGGTGCCGAGAGCCTGACCGACCGCACCATCCCGACCTTCGCGCGCGGCGAGCTGCCCCATTTCGCGGGCATCAACACCTTCCTCAAGGCACCCTATGTCGAGAACGTGCGCGACGTCGGCAAGTACGACGCCGCCGTGCTGGGCATCCCGTTCGACAGCGGCACCACCTACCGGCCGGGCACGCGGTTCGGGCCGCAGGGCATCCGCCGCATCTCGGCCCTCTACCAGACCTACAATTTCGAGCTCGGCGTCGACCTGCGCGAGCAGATGACCATGTGCGACGCCGGCGACGTGTTCGCGATCCCGGGCAATCTCGAGAAGAGCTTCGACCAGATCAGCCGCGGCGTGGCGCACGTGGCCTCGAGCGGTGCCTTGCCGATCATGCTGGGCGGCGACCATTCGATCGGCTTTCCCTGCGTGCGCGGCATCGCCCAGTGCACGTCCAAGAAGATCGGCATCGTCCATTTCGACCGCCACATCGACATCCAGGAGAAGGACCTGGACGAGCGGATGCACACCACGCCCTGGTACTGGGCGACCAACCTGCCGAACGTCAGCCCGAAGAACCTGGTCCAGATCGGCATCGGCGGCTGGCAGGTGCCGCGCAGCGGCATCCAGGTGGCACGCGAGCGGCAGACCAACGTGCTCAGCATCGAGGACGTCGAGCGGCTGGGCCTCGAGCGGACGGCCGAGATCGCCCTCGAGCTCGCCTGGGACGGCACCGACGCGGTCTACATCAGCTTCGACGTCGACAGCGTCGACTGCGGCTTCGTCCCCGGCACCGGCTGGCCCGAGCCCGGTGGCTTCCTGCCGCGCGAGGCGCTCAAGCTCGTGGGCCTGGTCGCCAAGGAGGGCCTGTGCGGCCTGGAGGTGGTCGAGGTCAGCCCGCCCTACGACACCTCCGACATCACCGCACTCCTGGCCACCCGGGTCGTGGTCGAGGTGCTGGGGGCCATGGTCGCGGGCGGCAAGCTCGGCAGCCACAAGGGGATCATCGACAAGCCGGTCGCGTTCTGATGCACGACCATCACGAGGCACCCGGCCCCGGCCACAATCATGCGCCGCCGCGCGCGGTCCAGTGGCAGGCGCCGCACCTGCCGCACGGGCACGCGGAGCATGCGCAGGACCAGCCCGAGCCGGATTTCGACCTGGTCGAGGCCGCCTTCGCCGAGGGCTTCGCCACCGCCTCGGACCCGACCAGCTTCCTGCGGCTGGCGGGCGTCCCGTTCGAGGCCTCCGACGGCGCCGGCGGCCGCCTGTGCCTGCTGCGGGTGGAGCTGGAGCAGGTGGCCGACATCGGCACGATGACGCCGCATCTCGGCGGGGGCAGCTTCCGCTACGACCCCCTGCCGGCCAAGCTCGTGTCGCGCCGCCGCCGGCTGCGGCTCGTCTACCACGACGGCCGGAACCTGCGGCCGCTGAGCCTGGGCGAGGCGCGGGGGCTCACCGGCCAGGGGAATGGTGCCTAGCGACCCGCGACCGATCGGTGGTTCGCCGCCATGAGGATCGCCGTCACCGGCACGCACGGCGTCGGCAAGACCACACTCATCGATGACTTCGTCGAGGTCCATCGCGGGTATCTGAGCGTGCCGGAGCCCTATTGGGAGCTGACCGAGCAAGGTGCGCTGTTCTCCGACGAGCCGTCCGTCGAGAGCTTCCAGGAGCAGCTGGAGCAGAGCCTCGTCTCGATCCTGAGCCTGGCCTCCGAGCCGAACATCCTGTTCGACCGGTGTCCGCTGGACTTCATCGCCTACCTGGACGTGCTCGGCGACAGCAGGGCTGACGACGACGCCTCCTGGGAGCGCTGGCTGCCAAGGATCGAGGCCGCCCTGGCCACGCTGGATCTGATCGCGCTGGTGCCGCTCCCCGCGGGCGAGCCGCGCGGTGGCGACGTCGCGTATCCGAGGCTGCGCCGCGCCGTCGACGCGAGGCTGCAGCGGCTGGTCCGCGACGACGCGCATGGCTTGCTGGCCGACGGTCCACGGATCGTCGAGCTCGGCGGCTCGCGCACGAGCCGCGTCGCCGAGCTGAGCCGGGCCATCTCGGCCGGCTGAGGTCCCCGACCGGACCACCACGACCGGCGCGCGAAGCGTGTTCCACCTCGGCGCTTTTCCTGCTCGGCTCCAATCGCCTGCCGCGCCATACTGCCGGCAACGGACCGGAAGCGGGAAACGCGCGATGATCAACCGGCCAGAGGTGAGGAACCACCCGTGACCACCCGTCGTGACCTGCTCCGGGTCGCCGCGGGCGCCACGCTGGGCGGCGTCGGCGGCCTGGCGGTCCCGCCGGCCCTGGCCGCCGATCCTGCCCTTGTCGGGCTTTGGTCGCCGCCCTACCCCTGGCCCGACGTGGCCGTCCACCTGCATCTCCTGCCGGCCAGCACGCCGGCCACGGCGGTCCTGCTCAGCCACGGCCGGGAATACAACCCCGAGACGGACCTGGAGGCCAACTACACCCGGTCCTACGTCGTCGGCATTCCGAAGAACGGCGCGCCGCTGTCGAGCTGGGTCAGCGTCGAGAACCGCAACACGGCACTGTTCTGCAGCGGCCACACCTTCCTGCAGGACGGTCGGCTGGTCACGATGGGGGGCCACGTCGTCGACGTCTACTACGGCGCCGGCGACATCAACGTCTTCGACTACGGACCGCCCAGCAGCTGGAGCCTGCAGACCGCGCGGCTCAATGCCGGCCGCTGGTACCCGAGCGTCATCGCCCTGCCCGACGGCACCGTGCTGGTCGCGGGCGGCTACATGGCGGGCCAGGGCCAGCCCAACCCGCTGCCGCAGATCTGGAATCCGGTCGCCGGTACCATGCGCAACCTGACCGGCGCGCTGGCGATCATGCGCGAGTACCCGAAGCTGTTCGTGCTCGCCGATGGCCGGGTGATCTTCGTCGGTCCGGAGCCCAACACCCTGTTCCTGGACCCGAGCGGCGCCGGCGTCTGGCGCCCCGGCCCGCCGAGCGGGACCAAGAACCGCAACCGCGGCACCGCCGTGCTCTACGATGCCGGGAAGATCCTGATCATGGGCGGCGTGGCCTACGGCACCGCGCCCGCGGTCGCCACCGCCCAGGTCCTGGACGTGAGCGCGTCGCCGCTGGCCTGGCGGCAGGTCACGCCGATGAACTTCGCCCGCAAGCACCTCAACGCGACGCTGCTGCCCGACGGCACGGTGCTCGTCACCGGCGGCAGCAACTCCATTCCCTACAACGACGCATCCGGCGCGGTCCACGCGGCGGAGCTCTGGGACCCGGCCACCGAGACCTGGACGGTCCTGGCCAGCGCGCTGATCCCTCGCGTCTACCACTCGACGGCACTGCTCCTGCCGGACGGTCGCGTGCTGTCGGCCGGCGGCGGCCAGCCCGCGGCGGACAATTGGGGCATCGACAATTCCACCGTGGAGATCTTCTCGCCGCCCTACCTGTTCCGGGGGCCCCGGCCGCGCGTGACGTCGGCGTCGGCCACGGTGACCCTCGGTGGCACGATCCGCATGAGCTCGCCGGACGCCGCGACCATAGGCGCGGTCAACCTGCTGCGCCTCGGCTCCGTCACCCACGGCTTCAACATGAACCAGCGTATCGCCCGGCTGACCTTCTCGACCACGGCCACGGGCCTGCGCGCGCAGCTGCCTGCGAACCCCAATCTGGTCCTGCCCGGCCACTACCTCCTGTTCGCGCTGAACCGGTCCGGCGTGCCGTCGATCGGGCGCGTTGTCCGGATCGACGCCTGAATGGCCCGGCATTGGTTGGCCACGGCATGCGCAACATGATCGGCCGGCGCGCGGCGCTCGGCCGCCTGGGTTCGGCTGCGGCCGGGGGCGCCCTGCTCGGCGCCATGGCGGAGACCGCTGCGGCGGCGCCGCCGGACCAGATCGGGAGCTGGTCCTCGATCCACCCCTGGCCGGACGTGCCGATCCACGTCCATCTTCTGCCGGCGAGCACGCCCTCGGCCGCCCTCGTCCTCACCTACGGCCGCGAGGCCAATCCGGCGACGCTCGTCGAATCGGGCTACACGCGCTCCTACGTCGTCAACATCCCGAAGAACGGGGCACCGCTCACCAGCGCCCTGCTGGTCGAGAACACCACCACCAACCTGTTCTGCAGCGGCCATGCCTTCCTCCCGGACGGGCGGCTGGTCGCGATGGGCGGGCACGAGGGCCAGGACTACTACGGCTCGGGTGCCATCAGCCTGTTCGAGTACGGTGCCATCAGCCGCTGGACCCTGCAGGCGTCGGCGCTCAATGCCGGCCGCTGGTACCCCAGCCTCGTGGCCCTGCCGGGCGGCGAGATCCTGGTGGTCGGCGGCTACATGTCCGGCAGCCAGCAGCCGAACCCCTTGCCTCAGGTGTGGCATCCCGCCGGTGGGCTCCGCAACCTGACGGGTGCCCTCGTCGCGGCCCCAAGCTATCCCAAGATCTTCGCCCTGCCCGACGGCACGGTCGGCATGGTCGGGCCCGATCCGCAGACGCTGTTCCTGGACCTGGCGGGCACCGGCCGGTGGCGAACCGGGCCCGGCACCGCCGCCCCGCGGCGCAACCAGGGCATCGCGGTACTCTACGACGAGGGGCAGGTGCTGATCGCCGGCGGCGCCACCCGTCAACTTGCTGCCCCGGTCGCCACCGCCCAGGTGCTGGACGTCCGGTCGGGCACGCCCGCCTGGCGGACCGTGGCGCCGATGCGCTTTGCGCGCAAGCACGCCACGGGCACGCTGCTGCCCGACGGCACCGTGCTGGTCACCGGCGGCTCGGCCGCCGCGGCCTTCAACGACGCGGCCGGTGCGGTGCTGGCGCCGGAATTGTGGGATCCGGCCACCGAGCGCTGGACCGTGCTCGCCAGTGCTGCCGTGCCGCGGATCTACCATTCGAGCGCGCTCCTCCTGCCCGACGGCCGTGTCCTCTACGGTGGCGGCGGCCAACCGGCAGCGGCCAACTGGGGGCTGAACAACACCAACGTCGAGATCTTCTCGCCGCCCTACCTGTTCCGCGGCGCGCGCCCGCGCGTGACCGCGGCTACGGCCAGGGCGGTGCTCGGCGGGGGCATAACGATCACGACGCCCGATGCCGTGACGATCGCCCAGGTGACGCTCGTGCGGCTCGGATCGGTGACCCACACCTTCAACATGAACCAGCGCTTCCATCGCCTGAGCTTCACGCCCAACGCGACGGGCGTGTAGCGCCGCTCTGTCCAGCGACCGCAACCGCCTCCTGCCGGGCCACTATCTCCTGTTCGCGCTGAACCGGGCCGGCGTGCCGTCGCTCGGCCGGGTGGTCCGGATCGACGCTCCGGCCTAGACCCGCTCGCGCAGCTTCTGGGCGTAGACGTTGATCACCAGCGCCAGCAGCAGGATCAGGCCGCGGATCAGGACCTTGAGGAAGCTGTCGATGTCGATGTGGTCGAGGCCGTTGTTGAGCACGCCCAGGACGAACAGGCCCAGGATCGTGTTGGGGATGCCGCCGCGCCCGCCGAACAGGCTGGTGCCGCCGACGACCACGGCCGAGATCGAATCGAGCAGGTAGTCGTCGAACTGGTTCTGCTGGGCACTGCCGAAATAGGCCACGCCCAGCATGCCGCCGATGCCGGCACAGACGGCCGAGATCACCATGACGGCGGCGATCACCAGCTTGACGTTGACGCCGGCATATTCGGCCGCCTCGCGGTTGCCGCCCACCATGTACACGTAGCGGCCGAAGCGGGTGTAGGTGAGGACCAGGTGGCCGACGAGCAGGAACAGGGCGGCCACGGCCACGACCGTGGGGAACGGGCCGATGGTCCCTGAGCCCAGCCACTTGATCGAGGGCGGCACGGCATAGGCGATCTGGCCGCGCACCAGCATGGCGCAGATGCCGGCACCGATCTGCAGCATGGCCAGGGTCATGATGAAGGACGGGATGCCGATGACCGTGACGCCGAAGGCCGTGATGCACCCCAGGGCCGCGGCGGTGAGCAGGGCCAGGATGACGGCGAGGAAGCCCGGCAGCGGCAGGTTGGCGATGTTGACGTAGGATTCCTGCAGCGTGAAGAACGCGACCGTGATCCCGGCCACGTTGGCGATCGCCGCGACCGAGAGGTCGATCTCCGCGGTCAGGATGACGAAGGTCAGGCCGGTGGCGATGATCGCGGTGATCGAGACCTGGCGCAGCACGTTGGCCAGATTGTCGACCGTGGCGAAGGACGGGCTCAGCGCCGAGAACACCGCGACCAGGAAGATCAGGGTGATCAAGGGTGCCACGTTGGTCAGCTGGCCCGCCAGCCAGGTCCCCCAGCCGGCGGGGGGCGTGGCAGCGCCGGTCGGTGCTTCAGCCGCCATGTCCTACCTCATGCTGCGGCGAGCAAGCGGTCCTTGCTCACCTTCTCGTTCGTGAACTCGCGGGTGACGCTGCCCTTGCGCAGGACCATGATCCGGTCGGCCAGCGCCAGGACGGTCTCGGGCTCGGTCGAGGCCACCACCACGCCGACCCCTTGCGCCTTCAGCCCGCGCACGATCTTGACCACGTCGTCCTTGGCACCGACGTCCATGCCGCGGGTGGGCTCGGCCAGGACCAGGACGCGCGGCAGGTGGGTCAGCCAGCGGGCCAAGGCCACCTTCTGCTGGTTGCCGCCCGAGAGCTTCCTGAGCTCGGGCTCGACCGAGTAGGGCCGGATCCGCAAGGCGTCGACATGGCCTTGCGCGATCTTGCGCTCCTGGCCGGGGTGCAGGAGCACGCGCCCGATGCGTTCCAGGATGCTGATCGAGATGTTCTTGTAGACCGGCTCCATCGCGAACAGCATCGACCGCCGGCTCTCGGGCACCAGGGCGATCCCGGCCCGCTTGGCGCGGCTGGTGCTGGTGAGCTTCAAGGGCCGGCCGTCCAGCGTGATCGAGCCCTGCTCGGGCACCAGCTTGCCCATCAGCGCCTTGGCGATCTCGAGCTGGCCCGAGCCCATGAAGCCGTAGAGCCCCAGCACCTCGCCGGCGCGGACCTGCAGCGAGACGTCGGCGAAGGCACCCTTGCGGCCGAGTGCGTGCGCGTCGAGCACCACGGTGGCCGAAGGGTCGCTCGCGAGCGCCACCTCGCCTTCGAGCACCTCCTCGAGCTCCTGGTGGCCGCGGCCGATCATCCGCTCGATCACCCAGTGCTTGTCGACCGCGGCCGCGTCCTCGGTGGCGATGCGCCGGCTGTTCCGGAACACCGTCACCCGGTCGGAGACCTCGAGCACGTCTTCGAGGAAATGCGAGATGAAGATGAAGCTGGTGCCCTCGGTCTTGAGCCGGTGCAGCACGGCGAAGAGCTGCTTGATCTCGGGCGGGGACAAGGCCGAGGTCGGCTCGTCCAGGATGATGATCCGCGCCCCGCTGAACAGGACCCGCCCCAGCTCGACCAGCTGCTGCAGGCCCAGCGGCAGCCGGCCGCATTCGGTGGCAGGATCGACGTCGATGCCCAGCCGCTGCAGGTGCGCCTTGGCCTCGCGCGCCATGCCGCGCCAGCGGACGATGCCGGCTCCGTTGGTCGGCTGGTGGCCCAGGAACACGTTCTCGGCCACGCTCAAGGACGGGACGATCGACAGCTCCTGATGGACCATGCCGATGCCGGCGGCGAGCGCGTCGCGGGCGGAGCGGAAATGCACCGGCCGGCCGTCGATGCGCATCTCGCCGTCATAGCCGGCATGCACCCCGGCGATGATCTTCATCAGGGTCGACTTGCCGGCCCCGTTCTCGCCGACCAGCCCGTGCACCTCGCCGGGCAGGAGCGCGAAGTCGACGCCGGTCAGCGCGGTCACGCCGCCGAAGGTCTTGCCGATCCCGGACAGCTCCAGGATCGGCTGACGCGGCTTCGGCGGCGTGGCCTCGCTCAAGGACCGGCTCAGATCAGGAAGTGCTTCTGCATCCAGAGCATGCCTTCCGCGTTGGGCTTGGTCACGACCGGCCCGTCGGTGATGACATGCGCTGGGATGCCGCCCGGCCCGGTCTTCTCGCCGGTGAGCACCGCCGCGACGCCCGCCACCACCGAGCCGCCATGGATGCGGCAGGAGGGGTTGCGGACCGTGGCCAGCATCCGCCCGTCGATGACCGCCTCGACGGCCGGCGGCATGGCGTCGACCCCGCCCAGAAGGATGCCCTCGCGGCCGCGCGCCTTGATCACGTTGTAGGCCGCCAGCGCCATGTCGTCATTGTGGAAGAAGGCGGCGTTGATGTCGGGATGCTTGGTCAGGATGCTGTCCCAGATCCGCGAGACCTTGGTGACGTCCCAGTCGGCCGGCTGGTCGTCGAGCACCTTGATGTCCGGATACTTCTCGATCACCGACTTGAAGCCGGCAGCACGCCCCTGCGCCCCGCTGTGGCCCAGGGCACCCTGGGTCATGACGATGTTGCCCTTGCCGCCCATGGCGTCGACCAGGGCCTGGGTCACGGCCGCGCCCATGAACTCGTTGTCGGGGGCGAGGAAGCTCTGCACCGCGATCTGGTCGGGCGGTGCGATCAGCGTGTCCATCTGGATGACCGGGATGCCGGCGTCGATCATCTTCTTGACCGGGTCGGTGAGCGTGCCGATGCCGAAGGCCTGGATCGCCACGAAGTCCCACTGCTGCGAGGCCATGTTGTCGATGGCGGCACGCTGCTTGGTGGCCGACAGCTCGCCGTCGAACCAGGTCACCTCGACGTTGAACAGCTTGCCCCAGAACTCGGCCGCCTGCTTGCCCTGCGCGCACCAGGTCGCCTGCAGGCCGGCATTGGAGAACGCGGCCTTCAGGGGCTTCTCCGAGCGGCCCATCTCCTGCGCCATCGCCGCCGAGATCAACGGGTCCATGCCGAACCCGCCCAGCAGTGCGGTCGCCGCCGCACCCGAGCCCGCCACCTTGCGCACGAACGACCGCCTGGTCTCCGGCGAGACCTGATCACCGATGCTCATCGACCGCCTCCCTTATGGGCTGTCCGTAAAACGATCCAGCGGGCGCAATCTGGAGCGGATCGGGGGGATTGGCAATGGGCGGGGAAGGCCTGGGCCGGTCGCAACGGCTGCGAAATGTGGCGATGGTCAAGAGATCGTGGAAGCTAACGACCGTACCCTTGCCTGGATGTCCGGGCCCGATGCCAACCTCGGTCGCGTGCTGTCGGTGCTGGAGGATCACACGGGCACTCTACGTCTGTCGGGGCGAGCTACCGGGTGCGGACATCCCTCCTGCTTGATCAAAGGCTGCCGCCAAGCCGTGGCAGGGGCTCCGTGTGCTCGCTCAGGATTCGGAGATAGTCGTCGTAGACGAACATCCGCCCGCGCTGCCGGCCGGTTAGTTCGCGGACGATATGTAAAGTCGCCAGATGGTTGAGCGAGGCGGCGACCGTCGGTGCCGATACGCCGATCATCCTAGCCGCCGCAGGGATCGACGTGATTGGGTGCTTCTGGAGTGCCTGATGGACCCGCAAGGCCGATGCCGCCGCGCGGCCGAGGCCCTCGATTCGCCGCCGATCCGCCTCGAACCGGGCAAGGATGCGCCGGGCCGCGTCGGCCGCTTGATCGGCGGTCTGCGCCACGCCTTCCAGAAAGAAGGCGAGCCATTCTTCCCAGGCGCCGTGCAGGCGTACGGCCTGGAGCAGCTCGTAGTAGCGCTCGCGGTTGGTCTTGAAGAACAGGCTCAAGTAGAGCAGCGGCTCCTTCAATGCGCCCTCGGCGCACAAGATGAAAGTGATCAGCAGTCGACCGAGCCGGCCATTGCCATCGAGGAATGGATGGATGGTCTCGAACTGGACATGAGCCAAGCCCGCCTTCACCAGGACCGGCAACCTCGTGTCGGACCTGTGCAGGAATCGTTCCAACTCGCCCATGCTGTCGAGCACTGCTTCCGGCGGTGGTGGGACGAAGATCGCGTTGCCAGGGCGGGTGCCGCCGATCCAGTTCTGGCTGCGGCGGAACTCGCCAGGCTGCTTGGCGCTACCGCGGCCCTTGGCGAGGAGGATGCCGTGGATTTCGCGGATCAACCGCAGCGACAGCGGGAACTCGCGCAACCGTTCCAGCCCATGGTTCATGGCTGCGACGTAGCTAGACACCTCCTCGACATCGTGGATCGGTACTCCGGGAGCAGCTTCGCTCTCGAACAGCAACAGGTCCGACAGCGAGGATTGGGTGCCCTCGATTTGCGACGAGAGCAGGGCTTCCTTCCGAACATACATGTAGATGAAGAGAGCCGGCTCCGGCAGGATAGAAGCAACGCCGTCCAGTTGTCCAAGCGCTCGGTTGGCCTTCTCCAACTCGGGCAGGAGCCCATCCAGCCGGACCGGAGGATCGGGTGGTAGCGGCGGCGGCAGGTACGCCTGCACCCGCTCCCCAGCCGTGGTCGTCGTGGCGTAGCTACCCATCCGCCGCGAGCGGCCTTGCGAAGGGAAGCTTTCGTTGGCGGACATGCAACGAAAGGATAGGCCTCTAACCTTTCGTTGGCAAGGCTCGCAGGGCTGAGCTTAACGCGCCCTCACGCCCCCATCTTGGCCTTCAGGTTCTGGTCCAGCTTGTCGAGGAACTGGTTGGTGTTCATCCAGGGCTGGTCCGGCCCGATCAGGACCGCCAGGTCCTTGGTCATGTGGCCGGCCTCGACCGTGTCGACGCAGACCTTCTCCAGGTCGTGGGCGAACTTCTCGACCTCGGGCGTGCCGTCGAGCTTGCCGCGGTAGGACAGGCCGCGGGTCCAGGCGAAGATCGAGGCGATCGGGTTGGTCGAGGTCTGCTTGCCCTGCTGGTGCTCGCGGTAGTGCCGGGTCACCGTGCCGTGGGCGGCCTCGGCCTCGACGGTCTTGCCGTCGGGGGTGAGCAGCACCGAGGTCATCAGGCCGAGCGAGCCGAAGCCCTGGGCCACCGTGTCGGACTGGACGTCGCCGTCGTAGTTCTTGCAGGCCCAGACGAACGCACCCGACCACTTCAGCGCCGAGGCCACCATGTCGTCGATCAGGCGGTGCTCGTAGGTGAGGCCGGCGGCCTTGAACTTGTCGGCGAACTCGGTGTCGAACACCTCCTGGAACAGGTCCTTGAAGCGGCCGTCATAGGCCTTGAGGATGGTGTTCTTGGTCGAGAGGTAGAGGGGATAGCCGCAGTTGAGCGCGTAGTTCATCGAGGCACGGGCGAAGTCGCGGATCGAGGTGTCGAGGTTGTACATGGCCATGGCCACGCCCGACTCCGGGAACTTGAACACCTCGATGTCGATCGGCTGGCCGCCGCCCTCGGGCTCGAACAGGAGGCGCAGCTTGCCCTTGCCCGGGATCTTCAGGTCGGTGGCGCGGTACTGGTCGCCGAAGGCGTGGCGGCCGATGACGATGGGCTTGGTCCAGCCGGGGACCAGCCGCGGCACGTTGCGGCAGACGATCGGCTCGCGGAAGATGGTGCCGCCCAGGATGTTGCGGATGGTGCCGTTGGGCGACTTCCACATCTGCTTGAGGCCGAACTCCTGCACCCGGGCCTCGTCCGGCGTGATCGTGGCGCACTTCACGCCGACATTGTGCTGCTTGATCGCCTCCGCGGCCTCGACCGTCACCTTGTCGTCGGTGGCGTCGCGATGCTCCACGCCCAGGTCGTAGTAGAGCAGGTCCACGTCGAGATAGGGCAGGATCAGCTTGTCCTTGATCATCTGCCAGATGATCCGGGTCATCTCGTCCCCGTCGAGCTCGACGATCGGATTGTGCACCTTGATCTTCTGCATCACGACTCTCCGCGGGCGAGATGGGGTGGAGGGCTTGTAAGCCTGCCGTAACGGGGCGGCAAAGCGGTCACGCGTCGCACGCCGCCGGTGCTCAGCGCAGCCAGACCGGGTCCTCGAGCTTGGCGACGAAGGCCGCGTGCGCCGCCAGCTCCTCGGCCGAGGGCGCGTGCGGCCGCGGCGGGCGGACCGGCCGGACCACCGCCGTGCCGCCGTCCCGCTGGCCGGGCAGCACCAGGCCGAGCCCGATCTGCCGCCCGCCGATCAGGTGCAGGTAGACCTCGGCCAGGAGCTCGCAGTCGAGCAGGGCGCCGTGCCTGGTGCGCGCCGAGTTGTCGATCGCGAACCGGCGGCACAGCGCGTCGAGGTTGTTGGGCGCACCCGGAAAGCGCCGCTGGGCCAGAAACAGCGTGTCGACGGCGCGGCCGAGCGCCAGGGCCTCGCGGCCGTGCCGCGTCAGCTCGGCGTTGAGGAAGCGCATGTCGAAGGCGGCGTTGTGGATCACCAGGCGGCTGTCGCCCAGGAACTCCAGGAGCGGGTCGATCACCTCGGCGAACAGGGGATAGTCGCGCAGGAACGCGGCGCTCAGCCCGTGGACGCGAAACGCGTCCTCCGGCATGTCGCGCTCGGGATTGAGGTAGCTGTGGAAGCTGCGCCCGGTCGGCAGGTGGTCGACGAGCTCGACCCCGGCCACCTCGACCAGCCGGTGCCCCTGCTCCGGGTCGAGGCCGGTGGTCTCGGTGTCGAGAACGATCTCGCGCATCTCGGTGATCCCACGGGCCAGGCGGGCGAGTCTTGCCCGCTGCCACGGCTCCGTGCAAGGCGCGCAACCGCAGCCCCTTCTTGCCCATGGCGAAATTCGCGCTACGAGGCTTGCAGCTGCCGGGGAGCGTGACGCCGATGAACCGAAAGGTGCTGATCGCCCTGCCGTGGGCGCTGCTGCTCGCCGCCTGCGCCGGGGACGCGCCGCCCGCCTCGCCGCCGACGGCCGACGGCCTCGCCCGCTACCCGGAAGCGCAAGACCAGATCGTCGCCTACTATGCCAGCCAGGGTGCGGGCGAGCCGCGCTTCGCCTGCGGCCGCGGGCGGATCGAGGCGATCGACGGCTCGCGGATCGTGACCGACACGCCGGTCGAGGTCGTGTTCGAGGTCACCTACCGCTTCACCGCCACCGCCCTGGGTGCCGGCGCCGGGCCCTGCTCGGGTGCCAACACCCGCTGGTTCACCTTCGACCGCGAGGGCGACGGCAAGCTCAGCCTCGCCGAGATGGCCGACGAGGCGCCCTGAGCCCGCTCAGCGCGGCCGGGGCGGCCAGGCCCGGGGCGCGCGGCGGCGCACGTCCGCGATCACGCCGGCCACGTGGTCCGCGAGCACGCCGCCGTCGAAGCCCGAGGGGATGACGTAGTCGGCGCGGCGGCGCTTGACCCGGTCGGGCAGCTGCTGGGCGCGGATGCTGGCCAGCCGGCCGGCGGTCATGCCGGGGCGGCGCAGTGCGCGCTGTGCCTGCAGCATCGGACTGGCCCAGACCACGGCCACCGCGTCGACGCGCCGCTCGCCGCCGGTCTCGAACAGCAGCGGCACGTCGAGCACGACGAGCTCGGCGCCAGCGCGGCAGGCGCGGCGCAGGAAGCGGCCCTGACCGGCGCGGACCAGCGGGTGGACGATGGCCTCCAGCCGGCGCAGCTCCGCGGGCCGGCCGAGGACGGCCTGGCCCAGCACCTTGCGGTCGATCCCGCCGCTGGCGTCGCCACAGCCCGGGAACGCGGCCGCGACCGGTGCGGTCGCGGCACCGCCGGGTGCGAACAGGGCGTGGACCTCGGCGTCGGAATCGAACACCGGCACGCCGAATGCCCGGAAGCGGTCGGCGGCCCGGCTCTTGCCCATGGCGATCGAGCCCGTCAGCCCGAGCAGGATCACGCCGCCAGGACCCCCTGGTCGCGCAGGAACTGCAGCAGCGGCAGCAGCGGCAGGCCCAGGACGGTGGCGTGCGTCGCCGTCGACCCGCGCCATCAGCTGCGCGCCCAGGCCCTCGAGCTGGTAGGCGCCGACGCAGCCCAGGATCGGCGGGCCGGCGGCATCGAGGTAGCGCTCGAGGAATTCCTCGGAGAAGGGACGCATGCGACAGCGTGGCGACGTCGACGTCGTGCCAGACCCGGGCCCCGCCGCGGAAGGCCACGACCGCGCTGACCAGACGGTGGCGCGGCCACGCAGCCGCCGCAGCTGGCGTGCCGCAGCCTCGCGGTCGCCGGGCTTCTCCAGCCAATCGCCCTCGAGCTCGAGGATCTGGTCGGCACCCAGGACGATCGCCTCGGCCGGCGCGCGGGCGGCGACGTGCTGCGCCTTGAGCTCGGCCAGGGCGATCGCCGCCGGCTCGGCCGTCACGCCCTCCGCGCGCAGGGCCTCGCGCAGGCTGGCCTCGTCGACCGGGGCCGGGATCGCCGTGAACGGGATGCCGGCGGCCTGCAGCAGTGCCGCCCGCGCGGCGCTGCCCGAGGCCAGGATCACCGGCGGCGCACTCGCGAGGACGAGCCGCTCACGCCGGCATCCGCAGCACGGCGCGCAGGCCGCCGCGCCGCGAGCGGTCGAGGCGCAGGTCGCCGCCGTGGGACAGGACCACGTCGCGGGCGATGGTGAGGCCGAGGCCGGTGCCGCCGCTGTCGCCGTCGGGCTGCTCGTCCAGGCGCACGAACGGCTCGAACACCTTCTCGCGGTAGGCCTCGGGGATGCCGGGCCCGTCGTCGTCGACCGCGATCTCGACCATCTCCTCCTTCTGCCGGACCGAGATGCCGATCCACTTGGCATAGCGGCAGGCATTGTCGACGAGATTGCCGAGGCAGCGGTGGAAGGCGGTCGGGCGCAGCGGCAGGACGACGGGCCGCTCCATGGTGATGTCGAGCTCGACCCCGCTGCGCTCGGCGCGCTGGCGCATGCTCTCCAGGATCGGGCTCGAGGTCGGTCGGCTCGACCTGCTCGCGGCCCTCGCCGCGGGCGAAGCCGAGATACTCCTCGACCAGCTTGGACATCTCGCCGACGTCCTGGCGCAGCCCGGCCAGCACCGGGTCGTCGCCCTCGCCCGAGCAGCTCGAGCTCGAGCTTCATCCGGGTCAGCGGCGTGCGCAGGTCGTGGCTGACCGCGGCCAGCATCTCGGTGCGCTGGCTGATGTGGCGCAGGATGCGGTGGCGCATCAGGTTGAAGGCGTGGGCGGCCTGGCGGATCTCCAGGGCACCGCGGGGCCGGAAGTCGCCGACGTCGCGGCCCTTGCCGAAGCTGTCGGCGGCACGGGCGAGCTGGCGGATCGGGCGGATCTGCAGGCGCAGGAAGAAGATCGAGATCGCCGAGAGCACGATCGAGCTGCCGACCATCCAGGCGAGCAGGAGCCAGGTCGTGGTGCTGGTCACCCGCTGGCGGGCGGCGATCACCGTCAGCAGGCCCGGCTCGACCTGGACGTAGCACGGCGACGCGGTCGGGATCCTCGGTCTCGCAGGTCGACCGCGAACGGGTAGGGCAGCCGCTCGGCGAAGGCTTCCAGGATCTTGTTGTCGATGTGGCCGACGTCGGTCTCGATGCCGGCCTGGGCGACGGCGTCCTCGAGCCGGCCTCCGGGCGTGAGGGTGATGTTGAGGTCGGTGCTGCGGCGGGCGCGCTCGATGAAGGCGTCGCGCGCGGCGATGGACGGGGCATTCCTCGATGGTCTCGGCCAGCAGCGCGACCTCGCCGGCCACCCCGAACGCCAGCCAGCGGGTCACCGTGTCCCAGTGGCGGTTGTAGAAGATGTAGGTGAGCAGGATCTGCAGGATCAGGAGCGGCACGACGACGATCAGCAGCGAGCGCCAGAACAGGCTGCGCGGGACGATCAGGTGGCCGATCCAGCGCCGCAGCGGAGCCAGCATGCGCGTCAGCTGCCCAGCCGCAGCACGTAGCCCGAGCCGCGCATGGTCAGGATGTAGCGCGGCTGGCGCGGGTCGTCCTCGATCTTGCGGCGCAGCCGGGCCATCTGCACGTCGACCGCCCGGTCCGAGCCCGCCACCACGCCCTTGTCGCCGAGCTCGGCCCGGCTGACCGAGCGGCCGGGCTTGGCGGCCAGCGCCTGCAGGAGCGAGATCTCGCCCGTGGTCAGGTGGATGACGTCGTCCTGGCGGCGCAGCTCGGCCGTGTGCCGGTTGAAGGTGAACGGGCCGAAGCGGATCGACGTCGTCGGTGCGCGCGGCCTGGACGCGGCGCAGGATGGTCGCGATCGCGCAGCAGCAGCTCGCGCGGCTCGAACGGCTTGGCCAGATAGTCGTCGGCACCGGCCTCCAGGCCGCGGATGCGGTCCTCCGGCGCGCCGCGCGCGGTGAGCAGCAGGATCGGCACGTCGCTCTCGGTGCGCAGCTCGCCGGTGAGCGACAGGCCGTCCTGGCCGGGCATCATGATGTCCAGCACGATCAGGTCGAAGGCCATGTTCTTGACCTTGCTCTTGGCCTCGATCGCGTCCGCGGCGGTGGTGGCGAAGTAGCCGTTCTGCACGAGGTAGCGGTGCAGCAGCTGGCGCAGCCGCGGATCGTCGTCGACCACGAGGATGTGCGGCGCCTCTTCGTCCGGTTCGGTCATGGCATCGCGACCCCCGCCGTGCGCCGGCGCAGCTGCTCGCGCCTGGGCTCGCCGACGAGGTCGAGCAGCACGCGCTGGAAACCCTCGACCGCGGTGGCACCCGAGCTCTTGAAGGCCAGCCGCAGCCGCCGCTTCTGCAGGAGATGCACGCGCGCGAGCAGGAGTGCGGCCTTCTCGGTCAGCCGCAAGTGCCGCTTGCGCCGGTCGTCGGCGGAGGATTCCTGATCGATCAGCCCCGCCTGCGCAAGCCGCTTGAGGTGGCGCGAGAGGGTCTGCTTGCCGACCGCCAGCATCACGCACAGCTCGGCCAGGGTCACGCCGGGGTGGCGCCCGATCATGAACAGGGCCTGATGGTCGATCTCGTCGATGGCCCCTTCGGCCCGCAGGGCGGCGGCGTCGGCGTTCAGCTGGCGGCCCGCGAAATAGAGCAGTGCCAGCCCGCGATCGAGCTCTTCCTCGCGCAAGAACAAAGGGTTGGGTGAGTTCATGGTCCCGGCGGATGCGGCCGTTCCGGCGTTGATTGACACATATGAGGCCCAGTGATAGCGATCGCAACTCTCGCTTGCGGCCGCCCTCGCGGCCGTCTTCTCAAGGCAATCCGCATGGCGCAGCTCTTCCCGTACGACGACCGCGACGGCCATATCTGGCTCAACGGCGAGATGGTGGCGTGGCGGGACGCGAAGGTGCACGTGCTGACGCACGGCCTGCACTACGGCAGCTCCGTGTTCGAGGGCGAGCGCTGCTATGACGGCAGGATCTTCAAGAGCACCGAGCACAGCCAGCGGCTGATCGACAGCGGCCGGATCCTGGGCTTCGAGGTGCCCTACGGCGTGGCCGAGCTCGATGCCGCCAAGGCGCAGCGTCGTGGCCAGGATGGGCTTCAAGGACTGCTATGTCCGTCCGATCGCCTGGCGCGGCTCCGAGCAGATGGGCGTCTCGGCGCAGCAGTCGAAGATCAACGTCGCGATCGCGGTCTGGGAGTGGGGTGCCTACTACAGCGACCTGCGGCTGACCCGCGCGATCTACGACCGCCCGGCCCCGAACACGGCCCCGGTCCACGCCAAGGCCGCCGGCCTCTACATGATCTGCACCGTCTGCAAGCACGCCGCCGAGGCCAAGGGCTTCGGCGACGCGCTGATGCTCGACTATCGCGGCTACCTCGCCGAGACCACGGGTGCGAACCTGTTCATGGTCATCAAGGGCGAGCTGCACACGCCCAAGCCCGACTGCTTCCTCAACGGCATCACGCGGCGCACCGTCATCGACCTCGCCAAGAAGCGCGGGATCCCGGTGATCGAGCGGCACATCAAGCCCGAGGAGCTGGCCGAGGTGGAGGAGTTCTTCGTCACCGGCACCGCGGCCGAGGTGACGCCGGTGCGCGCGGTCGACGATCTGACCTTCCAGCTGGGTCCGATCACCCGCCAGCTGATCGACGACTATCACGGCATCACGCGCGGTCACGCCAAGGCGGCGTGAGCGGCGCGGTGGCGGACCGGCCACCCTTCAGCGTCGCGGTCTTCTGCGGCTCGCGCTTCGGCGCCGATCCCGCGCACCGCGCGGCGGCGGCCGAGCTTGGTGCCGCCATCGGCGCGCATGGCTGGCGGCTGGTCTATGGCGGGGGCGAGGTCGGGTTGATGGGGGTCGCCGCCACGGGCCGCCCTCGAGGCCGGCGGCCCGGTCCTCGGCATCATCCCGCAGCGGCTGCTCGACCGCGAGGTCGGCAAGCGCGACCTGACCGAGCTGCGCGTCACCGCCACCATGTTCGAGCGCAAGGAGCTGCTGATCCGCGAGGCCGGACGCCTTCGTCGTCCTGCCCGGCGGGCTCGGCACGCTCGACGAGATCCTCGACGCGGTGACCCTGCGCCAGCTCGGCTACCACGAGAAGCCGATCCTGCTCCTCGATCTCGCCGGCTACTGGCGTCCCTGCATGGCCCTGTTCGAGCAGTTCGTGGCCGCCGGCTTCGCCGAGCCGTCGGCGCTCCGGCTGGTCGAGCTGGTGCCCGACGTCGCGGGCACCGTGGCGCTCCTCGACGCGGCCGCCCGGGCCCGGGCGGCCTGAAGCGTCAGGCCTGACCCGCCTCGCCGGCGGCCTGCAGCTTGCGCCGGAACAGGGTCACGAAGTCGATCGGGTCGATCATCAGCGGCGGGAAGCCGCCGTCGCGGGTGGCGTCGGCGACCACGCGGCGCGCGAACGGGAACAGGAGCCGCGGGCACTCGATCTGGAGCAGCGGCTGCAGGCTGTCGGCCGGGATGTTGGCCAGCTCGAACAGGCCGCCATAGGCGAGCTCGACCAGGAACACCGGGCCGTCGCCGGCGCGGGCGTCGACGTTGATGTCGATCACCACCTCGTAGCGCCCCTCGCCGTGCTCGGCCGTGCGCACGTCGACGCGGATCTGGATCTCCGGCCGTGTGTTCTGCTGCAGGCCCGCGGGCGCGCGCGGGTTCTCGAAGGACATGTCCTTCACGTACTGGCTCACGATCGAGAGGCGCGGCTGCGGCGCTGCCGCCGGCTGGGCGCCTTCGCCGTTCGGTTGCTCGGCCATCTTCCTTCGCTCCTTCAGTTGTCCGGGCTTGCCGCCGCGTGGGCGAGCCGGATCGTATCGGTGTTGTGCAGCTCGGCGCCGGTCAGGCCGCGGATGAAGCCCCAGTGGCTGACCACCGCGACCTCGTCGCGGTCCGGTGCCGCCGCCATCCGCGTGCGGAACGCCGCACAGCGCGCGGCGAGGCTGGGCCAGCTCTCGATCACCCCGCCCCACCACAGCTCGCCCAGGCCCGCGAAGTCGAGCTCGGGCCACTCGCGCGCCAGATCGGCCGGCGCGCTGCCCTGATCGCACGAGAAGGCGCAGCGCTCGCGCACGATGGGATCGATGGTGATCGGCACGCGCAGCTCGGCGGCGAGGATGCTGGCCGTCTGCAGCGTGCGCCGGTAGGGGCTGGTGACCAGCCGGGTGATGCGCTCGGCGCGCAGGCGGTCGGCCGCACGGCGTGCCTGCTCGACGCCGCGCGCCGTCAGCGGCGGGTCGGGCAGGCCGACGTCGATCCGGCTCGAGCCGAAATGCTCGTTCCAGACCGATTCGGCGTGGCGGATCAGGAGCGTCACGAGGTCGCCCGGCCGAGCCGGCAGGCGGCGGCCCCGGTTGGCCCTGGGCATGGGTCGCGGATGGCTGGCTCCAACGGCAGCGGCGAGCCTCCGGCCGCCGCGGTGGCCTTGTAGATAACCACCCCCCGCCGGCGCAAGAGCCTGGCACAGGCATGCCCGGGTAGGCGGGGACCGGCACGGCGTTTGTTTTTGGGGATCGCAGCTTATATGAGGGGTGGTAGCAAGCCTCGTGGCGCGCCCCGTGCGGGGGCGTCTGCCCTGTCCAGTTCCAGCCGGCGGCCGGTGATCGAGCGATATGTCCGACGGATTCGCCTATCTCGACATCCTCTTTTTCGCAATGGTCGCCGCGTTCATTGCGTTTCGCCTGCGCAGCGTGCTCGGGCGGAAGACCGGCCATGAGCGCCCGCGGGTCGACTCGGTGAGCCAGCGTGCCGGGGCGCGGAGCAACGACAATGTCGTGCCGCTGCCCGAGCGCGGCCCGACGCCGCCCGGCGAGACCGCCGCCCCGGCAACGGCCGACGGTCCGTTCGCGGCCGGCATCGCCGCCGTCCGGCGCGCCGACCCGCGCTTCGATCCCGACTACTTCCTGCAAGGCGCCCGCGCCGCGTTCGCGATGATCGTCGAGGCCTACGCCAAGGGCGACAAGGCGGCCTTGCGGCCGCTGCTGGCCGACGAGGTGTTCGCCCAGTTCGCCGGTGCCATCGACAGCCGCGAGCAGGCCGGCCGCACTCTGTCCACCGAGCTGGTCGCCACCCGCTCGGCCGAGCTCGTCGACGTGGCGATGGCCGGGACCCGCGCCAGGGTGACGGTCCGCTTCACCAGCGAGCAGATCAACCTGACCCGCGACACGGCCGGCGACGTCGTCGAGGGCGATCCGCGCCAGATCGACACCGTGATCGACTTGTGGACCTTCGAGCGCGACACGCGCTCGCGCGACCCGAACTGGCAGCTGGTGGAGACGGGTGCGTCCTCCTGACGCAACGCCGGTGCGCCGCCTCGCCCTCCTGGTTTTCGGTCTCGTTCTCCTCGGTGCCTGCGCCGAGGAGAAGCCGCCGCCCGAAGCACCGCCCCCACCCGCCGCGCTGAAGCTCACTCCCGTCGACTTCGCCGACCTGCCCGGCTGGGCGGAGGACGATCCGGCGCAAGCACTGGAAGCCTTCCGCCGCAGCTGCGCGCGCTGGGCCAAGCAGGCCCCCGACAAGCCGATCGGCGGCCAGGGCGGCTTTGCCGGCACGGTGCGCGACTGGCAGCCGGTCTGCGCCCGGGCGGCCGCGGCCGGCTCGGCCCGCACCTTCTTCGCGAGCAACTTCGCCCCCTTCGCGGTCGGCGCCGGCGATGATCGCGAAGGCCTGTTCACCGGCTACTACGAGCCGCTGCTGCAGGGTGCCCGCCGGCCCGACGCGACCTACCGCTACCCGCTCTACCGGCGGCCGGCGGACCTCGTCAGCGTCGACCTCGGCCAGTTCGATCCCGAGCTCGAGGGCCGCAGGATCGGTGGGCGGGTCGAGAAGGGGCGCCTGGTACCCTACGCCGACCGGGCCGCGATCGACCGCGGTGCGCTCTCCGGGCGCGAGCTCGAGCTGCTCTGGGTCGACGATCCGGTCGACCGGTTCTTCCTCGAGATCCAGGGCTCGGGCCAGGTCCGCCTGCCGGACGGTGCGACCATCCGCGTCGGCTACGCCGACCAGAACGGCCGCCCCTACCGGGCGATCGGCAAGGACCTGATCGAGATCGGCGCCATCCCGCGCGAGCAGATGTCGATGCAGGCGATCCGGACCTGGCTCGCGGCGAACCCGGCGCAAGCACCGGCCATGATGGCCAGGAACCCCTCCTACGTGTTCTTCACCGAGCAGGCCCCCGCCTCCGGGCCCATGGGTGCCCAGGGCGTGCCGCTCACCCCCGGCCGCTCGCTCGCCGTCGACCGCAAGTTCCTGCCGCTGGGTGCTCCGGTCTGGGTCGACACCACCGCCCCGGAGCCGGATGGCGAGCGCCCCCTGCGCCGGCTGATGGTGGCCCAGGACACCGGCGGTGCCATCAGGGGGGCCGTGCGCGGCGACGTGTTCTGGGGCGCCGGCCCGCGCGCCGAGCACCTGGCCGGCCACATGAAGAGTCCCGGGCGGCTGTTCATCCTGCTGCCGCGCGACCTCGCTCCCACCAGCTGAGGCGGCAAGGCCCTTGACGCCGGGAGCTTCGGCGCTATCAGCATGTTATATTATAACGTAGCGTCTTCCGGCTGCGTTGCCGAGGTACCGCCGTGCTGCTCGCCCACGCCAACCTGCGCCTGCTGATCGCCGTCGCCCTCGCGGCGGTGCTGTGGCTCGCCACGCTCGCGGTCACCGCGTCGTGAGCACGCCGGCACCCGCCCTGGTCTTCGAGAACCTGACGCTGGGCTACGACCGGCATCCGGCCGTCCACCACCTGCACGGCGAGGTCGCAGAAGGCGACCTGCTGGCGGTGGTCGGCCCGAACGGGGCCGGCAAGTCGACGCTGCTCAAGGGCGTCGCCGGCGTGCTGCCGCCGCTCGAGGGCCGCATCGCCCGCGGCGGGCTGGATCGCCGCGACATCGCCTACCTGCCGCAGCTGGCCGAGATCGACCGCTCCTTCCCGATCGGTGTGCGCGACTTCGTCGCCATGGGCCTGTGGCGCCGGCTGGGCCCGTTCCGGGGCCTCGGCCGCGCCGGCCGCGAACGCGTCGACCAGGCGCTGGCGGCGGTGGGCCTGGAGGGCTTCGGGCCGCGGGTCATCGGCTCCCTGTCGGGCGGCCAGCTGCAGCGGGTCCTGTTCGCGCGGCTGCTGCTCCAGGACGCCCGGCTGATCCTGCTCGACGAGCCGTTCACCGCCATCGACACCCGCACCGCGCGCGATCTGCTCGAGCTGGTCGGCCGCTGGCACGGCGAGGGCCGCACCGTGCTGGCCGTGCTGCACGACCTCGACCTCGTCCGCGAGCGGTTCCCGCACGCGCTGCTGCTCGCCCGCGAGCCGGTGGCCTGGGGCCCGACCGGCGAGACCCTGGCCGCGGCCAACCTCCTGCGGGCGCGGCGGATGTGCGAGGCCTTCGGCGACGGTGGTGCGGTCTGCCGGCGCAACGCCGCATGACCCTCTACGAGTTCGCCGTGGCGCCGTTCGTCGAGTTCGGCTTCATGCGCCGCGCCCTGGTCGGCTGCGCCGCCCTGGCGCTGGGCTCGGCCCCGGTCGGCGTCTTCCTGATGCTGCGCCGGATGAGCCTGACCGGCGACGCCATGGCCCACGCCATCCTGCCCGGTGCCGCGGTCGGCTTCCTGGTGGCCGGGCTGTCGCTGCCGGCCATGACCCTGGGCGGGCTCGCCGCCGGCCTCGCCGTGGCCCTGCTGGCCGGCGTGGTCTCGCGCACGACGATCCTGCGCGAGGACGCGACGCTGGCCAGCTTCTACCTGATCTCGCTGGCAGCCGGCGTCCTGATCGTCTCCCTGCGCGGCAGCAACGTCGACCTGATGCACGTGCTGTTCGGCACCGTCCTGGCCCTGGACGATCCGGCCCTGTTCCTGCTCGCCGGCATCGCCTCGACCACCATGCTCGCCATGGCGCTGCTCTGGCGGCCCCTGGTCCTGGAGTGCGTCGATCCGGCCTTCCTGCGCTCGGTGAGCCGGACCAGCGGGCTCGCCCACGCGACCCTGCTCGTCCTGGTCGTGATCAACCTGGTCGGCGGCTTCCAGGCGCTGGGTACCCTCCTGTCGGTGGGCCTGATGATCCTGCCCGCGGCCTCGGCCCGGTTCTGGGCGCGCGATCTCGGGCCGCTGATCGGGATCGCGGTCCTGTTCGCGCTGGCCGCCGCCGCGGCCGGCCTCGTCCTTTCCTACCATGCGTCGGTTCCCAGCGGCCCGGCGATCATCCTGGCCGCCGGCGCCGGCTGGCTGGCCTCGCTCCTGTTCGGGTCGGCGGGCGGCCTCGTGCGCCGCTTCTGGCCCGCGGCCCACCTCGAAGCCTGACCAGAGGCACCCGATGCCCAACAGACGCGTTCTGCTCGCCCTCGGCCTCGGCCTGCTGGCCGCGCCGGCCTGGGCCGACGGCAAGCTGCCGGTGGTCGCCAGCTTCAGCATCCTGGGCGACATGACCCAGCGCGTCGGCGGCGAGCGGATCGCCGTGACCACGCTGGTCGGCCCCGACGGCGACGCGCACGTCTACGAGCCGGGCCCGGCCGACGCCAAGGCCGTGGCCGCGGCCCGCGTGCTGGTGGTCAACGGCCTGGGCTTCGAGGGCTGGATGGACCGGCTCGAGCAGGCGGCGGGCTTCAAGGGCGTGGAGGCGGTCGCGAGCGCCGGCATCGCCCCGCTGAGCATGGCCGAGGCGGACGAAGCCGGCCACGACGATCACGATCACGACCACGGCCATGACGGCGTCGATCCCCATGCCTGGCAGAACGTGGCCAACGCCCAGGCCTATGTCCGCAACATCGCCGCCGCCCTGGAGCGCGCGGACCCCGAAGGTGCCGCGGTCTACCGGGCCAACGCCCAGGCCTACCTGGCCGAGCTCGAAGCACTCGACGCCGAGATCCGTGCCGCCATGACGGCCATCCCGGCACCCCAGCGGGTCCTGGTCACCTCGCACGACGCATTCGGCTACTTCGCCGCGGCCTACGGCGTGACCGTGCTGGCCCCGCAGGGCATGAGCACGGAAAGCGAGGCCTCGGCGGCCGACGTCGCCGGCCTGATCCGGCAGATCAGGGCCGACGGGGTGCGGGCGGTGTTCGTCGAGAACATCACCAACCCCCGCCTGCTCGAGCAGGTGAGCCGCGAGACCGGTGCTGCCATCGGCGGGGTGCTGTTCTCCGACGCGCTCTCGCCGCCCGGCGGGCCCGCCGCGACCTATGTCGACATGATGCGCCACAATGCCGGGACGATCGCCTCGGCACTGCAGTCCTGAGCCCACCAGCCGCGGCCGCCATCCGACGGGCTCCTCACGGACCGGATAGCGCCCCGCCGCTGCGCTTGTGGCGCCCGGTCGTTTGTGTTTTATGCCCCGCGTCGTCGACCGACCCCCCGGAGTTTTCCCGATGCGCGCCTTCGTCCTCGCCACCACGGCCCTTGCCGTGCTCGCCGTCGCCGTACCGTCGCGCGCGCAGACCACCGATCCCGTGGTCGCCATCGTCAACGGCACCCAGATCAAGCGCAGCGACCTCGAGGCGGCCTATGCCAGCCTGCCCGAGCAGTACCGGCAGATGCCGCTGGAATCGATCTTCGAGCCCCTGCTCGAGCAGGTCGTGAGCGGCGAGCTGCTCCTGGCCGAGGCCAACAAGCAGAACCTGGCCGAGGATCCCGAGGTCAAGGTCCAGCTCGACCGCGCCCATGACGGCGTGCTGCGCGACGGGGTGATCAAGAAGGCGATCGACGAGGGTGTCACCGACGAGAAGGTGGCCGCGGCCTACGAGGCGATGAAGAGCCAGCCGGGCTTCGCCTTCGAGGAGGTCAGGGCCGCCCACATCCTGGTGGCCGAGGAGGCCGAGGCCCTGGAGATCCTCAAGCAGATCCAGGGCGGCGCCGACTTCGCCAAGCTGGCGCAGGAGAAGTCGACCGACCCCTCGGCCAAGGAGAACAGCGGCGACCTCGGCTATTTCCGCCGCGAGGCGATGGTGCCGGAGTTCGCCGAGGCGGCGTTCACCATCGAGCCGGGCACGGTGGGCGAGAAGCCGGTCAAGTCGCAGTTCGGCTGGCACGTGATCAAGGTCGAGGACCGCCGCCAGGAGGTCCCGACGCTCGAGGAGAAGGCGCCCGAGATCCGCGAGCAGCTCTCGCGCGAGATCGTGACCGCCCTGCTCGGCAGCGTGCGCGAGGGTGCCACCATCGAGATCTTCAACATCGACGGGTCGCCCAAGGCCCCCTGACCGGCGGGCCGGGCACCATGGCCAAGATCGAGCACCGCTCGCCCCTCGCACCCGCGGCGTTCCCGGCGCTGCCGGTGGTGGCAGGCGCCCGGTTTTCTTCGCTCGCCGCAGGGCTCCGCTACCGGGACCGCGACGATCTCTGCCTGATCGAGGTCGCACCCGGCAGCACCGTGGCCGGCGTGTTCACCCGCTCGACCACGGCCGGCCACCCTGTCCTCTGGTGCCGGGCGATCCTGGCCGCGGGCCGGGCGCGCGCGGTCATCGTCAATGCCGGCAACGCCAACGTCTTTCGCGGGGCCGAAGGCGACGCCGCCGTGCGGGCCGAGGCCGAGGCGGTGGCAGCGGCACTCGACTGCGCGGCCAGCGAGGTGTTCGTGGCCTCGACCGGCGTGATCGGCCAGCGCCTGCCGGTCGAGAAGCTCGCCGCACACGTGCCGGACCTGGTGGCCGGGCTGCGTCCGGACGGCATCGCCGCCGCCGCGCAGGCGATCATGACCACCGACACCTTTCCCAAGGGTGCGACGGCGACCTGCACCATCGACGGCAAGACCGTCACGATCGCCGGCATCGCCAAGGGCTCCGGCATGATCGCCCCCGACATGGCGACGATGCTGGCCTTCGTCGTCACCGACGCGGCCCTGCCTGCGCCGGTGCTCCAGCCGCTGCTCGCCGAGGCCACCGACGCCTCGTTCAACGCGATCACGGTCGACAGCGACACCTCCACCTCCGACACGCTGCTCCTGCTCGCGACCGGTGCCGCCGGCCACGCCCCGGTCGAAGCCGTCGGCGACGCCCGCCTCGCCGGCTTCCGCGAGGCCCTGCGCGCCGTGCTCATGGACCTCGCCCACCAGGTCGTGCGCGACGGCGAGGGGGCACAGAAGTTCATCGCCGTCACGGTCGAGGGTGCCGTCGACGCCGCCTCGGCGCGGCGCATCGGGCTCGCCATCGCCAACTCGCCCCTGGTCAAGACCGCGATCGCCGGCGGCGACGCCAATTGGGGCCGGGTGATCATGGCGGTCGGCAAGTCGGGCGAGCCGGTCGAGATGGCGCGGCTCGGCGTCGCCTTCGGCGGCCACGACGTCGCGCGCGACGGGGCCGCCGTCCCCGACCTCGACGAGACCCCGGTGGCGGCCCACCTCGCCGGCAGCGAGATCGCGATCCGCGTCGTCGTGGGCACCGGGCCAGGGAACGCCACCGTCTGGACCTGCGATCTCACCCACGGCTACATCGAGATCAATGCCGACTACCGGTCCTGACGCGGGACCGACGTCGCACCGTCTCCTCCTCGTGGTCGCCTGCGCCCTGGTCGATGCCGACGGCCGGGTGCTGGTGGCGCAGCGCCCGCCGGGCAGGGCGATGGCCGGCTTGTGGGAGTTCCCGGGCGGCAAGCTGGCGGCGGACGAGACCCCCGAGGCCGCGTTGATCCGCGAGCTGCGCGAGGAGCTGGGCATCGACACCGAGGCCAGCTGCCTCGCACCGCTGACCTTTGCCTCGCACGGCTATGACGGCTTCCACCTGCTGATGCCGCTCTATGTCTGCCGGGTCTGGCGCGGGCAGCCGCAGGCGCGCGAGGGCCAGGTGCTGCGCTGGCTGCGGCCGCGCGACCTGCGCGACCTGCCGATGCCGGCGGCCGACCGGCCGCTGATCCCGGTGCTCGAGGAACTGCTGTAGAGCAGGGTATACATTGGAACTGCTTTCAAGTCGTGCTTTGGAACTATTCTTTATGTAATGGATGCACTTAACGTTTTGATCGTGGGGCCACGTTTTCTAAGAGACTGGCGGTCAGCCCTTCATTGCCGGAATGCCGCCATGGCTCGTCCCTATCTTCTCGCCACGCTGCTCGCCGTCGCAGCGCCCGCCGCATCCGGCTGGTGCGCCGATCGGCCCGAGCCGGCGGCGGTGCTCGCCACCTACGCCGACATCGCCCAGGCGATGTACGGCGACGCGCTGGCCACGGCCCGGCAGCTCGACACCGCCGTCGACGCCCTGCTGCACGCACCCGGCGACCAGACCCTGGCGGCGGCGCGCGAGGCGTGGCTCGCCGCCCGCGTGCCCTACCAGCAGACCGAGGTGTACCGCTTCGGCAACCCGATCGTCGACGAGTGGGAGGGCAAGGTGAACGCCTGGCCGCTCGACGAGGGGCTGATCGACTATGTCGCCGTCGGCGTCCTACGGCGACGCCAGCGACGAGAACGCGTTCTACGTCGCCAACGTCGTCGCCAACCCGAAGCTGGCCATCGGCGGCAAGGAAATCGACGCGAGCACCATCGACGCGGCACTGCTCGAGTCGCTGCACGAGATCGACGAGGTCGAGGCCAATGTCAGCCGCGGCTACCACGCGATCGAGTTCCTGCTCTGGGGCCAGGACCTGAACGGCACCGGCCCGGGCAAGGGCGAGCGCCCCGCCAGCGACTTCGCCACGGGCGATGCCTGCACCAACGGCAACTGCGACCGCCGCGGCGCCTATCTCGCCGCCGCCACCGATCTCCTGGTCGCCGATCTCCAGGAGATGCTCGCGAACTGGCAGGCGGGCGGCCCGGCCCGCGCCGCGCTTACCGCGGACGGCGAGAAGAAGGGCCTCGCCATGATGCTGACCGGGCTGGGCTCGCTCTCCTACGGCGAGCTCGCCGGCGAGCGCATCAAGCTCGGCCTGATGCTGCACGACCCCGAGGAGGAGCATGACTGCTTCTCCGACAACACGCACAACTCGCACTACTACGACGTGGTCGGCATGCGGGCGGTCTATCTCGGCCGCTACGAGGGCATCGACGGCAAGGTGACCGAGGGTCCGAGCCTCTCCGACCTGGTCCGCGCCGCCGATCCCGCCGTCGACGAGGCGATGCGCGCGGCCCTCGACAAGACCCTCGCGGCCTTCGCTGCCATCAAGCAATCCGCCGATTCCGGGCAGATGGCCTACGACCAGATGCTGGGCGAGGGCAACGCGGCCGGCAACGCGATGATCCAGGCCGGCGTCGATGCGCTGGTGGCGCAGACCCGCACCATCGAGCGGGCCGTGGCCGCGCTGGGCCTGGACCAGCTGGCCTTCGAGGGCTCCGACAGCCTGGACAACCCCGAGGCCGTCTTCCAGTGAGGAAGCTGTTGGCCTTCCTGGCGCGGACCGGCCGGGCGCTCGCCCGCATCGGCCTCCCGCGCGAGCTGCGGCAGGCGCGCCGGGCCGAGCCGCTGGCCCAGCTCGCCGGCGTGGGAGCAAGGCATCGCCATGACTGAGCACCCGTCGATCCGTTCGCGGTCCGGCAATGTGGTGTTCGTGCGCTTCGCCCGCCGCGCCGTGCCGGCCGCGGCCGCCGCGGCGACGTCGCGGACCTGCCGCTCCTGCGCGCATTGGTACGGCGACGACGACGGCCATGGCCGGTGCCTGGCCGACTGCGGTGCCCGCACCACCCCGGCCCAGGGCAAGTGCGGCGCCTGGCGGCGCCCGCCTTTGCTCACCGTCGTCTAGCCAGGTGCGGTGGATCCCGGTCCTCGCCCTGCTCGCCGGGTGCCTGCTGGCGGCCACGGCCGAAGCCGCCATGACCGCACGCCAGCGCGACGCCATCTTGAAGCCCGCCACCGATTTCGCGGCACCCGAGCGCTGGGAGGACCTCCCCGGCGGCTCGGCCACCAACCGGGCCCGCCTGGACGGCGACGCCTTCTCGCAGCCCTCGGCCAACCTGACCTTCGAGCAGCGCGCCGACTTCTTCGTCGGCAACGGCTTCTTCAAGCGGCTGTGGGTCACCGCACCCAGCTCGACCGAGGCCGCCGACGGGCTGGGCCCGCTCTACAACGCCCGCTCCTGCCAGGGCTGCCACCTCAAGGACGGCCGCGGCCATCCGCCGGAAGGCCCGGACGACAGTGCGCGTCTCGATGTTCCTGCGCCTGTCGATCCCACCGCAGACCGACGCGGAACGGGCAGCGCTGGCGAGCCACCGCGCGGCCGTCATCGGCGAGCCGACCTACGGCACCCAGCTCCAGGATCTCGCCATTCCCGGGCATCTCGGCGAGGGCCGGATGGCCATCGCCTACGAGGAGGTCCCGGTCGAGCTGGCCGGCGGCGAGACCGTCATGCTCCGCCGGCCCAGCTACGCCGTGGCCGATCCCGCCTACGGCCCGCTCCACCCCGACACCCTGCTGAGCCCGCGCGTGGCCCAGCCGATGATCGGGCTGGGCCTGCTCGAGGCCGTCGCCGAGGCCGACCTCCTGGCCCGGGCCGATCCCGACGACGCCGACGGCGACGGCATCTCCGGCCGGCCGAACCTGGTCTGGAGCGAGGTCGACGGGCGCGTGGCCATGGGCCGCTTCGGCTGGAAGGCCGGCCAGTCCAGGGTCGACGAGCAGGCCGCCGCCGCCATGGCCGGCGACATCGGCATCGCCAACCCCCTGGCCCCCTATCCAGCCGGCGACTGCACGCCGGCCCAGGCCGCGTGCATGGCAGCACCGACCGGTGCTACCGCGCGCTACGACGACCTGGAAGCACCCGCGCAAGTCATGGACCTGGTCAGCTACTACAGCCGCCACCTCGCGGTGCCGGCCCGCCGCGACCCGGGCGCACCCGAGGTGCTGGCCGGCAAGCGCCTGTTCTACGAGGCCGGCTGCATCGCCTGCCACACGCCCAAGCACGCCACCGGCCGCGACTGCCGCCGACCCGGCGCTGCGCGGCCAGCTGATCTGGCCCTACACCGACCTGCTCCTGCACGACATGGGCGAGGGGCTGGCCGACGGGCGGCCCGAGGGCGTCGCCGACGGCCGGGAATGGCGCACCGCCCCGCTCTGGGGCATCGGCCTGACCGAGACCGTCAACGGCCACACCTACTTCCTGCACGACGGCCGTGCCCGCAGCCTGACCGAGGCGATCCTCTGGCACGGCGGCGAGGCAGAAACGAGCAAGGAGCGCTTCCGTACCATGTCGGCCACCGACCGTGCCGCCCTCCTGGCCTTCCTGGAATCGCTGTGATCCGCCGGCTCGTCGCGATCCTCCTGCTGACGGCAGCACCCGCCGCCGCGCAGGATCTCGACGCCGCCGGCGGCAATCTGCGCCGCGAGGTCCTGCTGCCCCTCTACGCCGGCTATCTCGACCGGGCGGGTACCTTCGCGGCGCTCGCCCCCGACTGCGCCGGAGACTGGCGTGCCTCGCTGCGCCCGGCCTATGCCGAGGCCGTCCTGGCATGGCGGCGGCTGGAGGCGGCCGGGACCGGGCCCGCCGTTGCCGGCGAGACCCCGTCGACCGTCTATTTCTGGCCCGACAAGCACGGCACCGCCGGCCGCCAGCTGGGCGCGGCCCTGCGCGACCGCGACCCGGCCCTGACCGAACCCGGGGGCCTCGCCGCCAAGAGCGTGGGCCTGCAGAGCCTGGCGACGCTCGAGGTGCTCCTCTACGGCGACCAGGTGCCCGCGGACGCCGACGCGTTCGCCTGCCGCTACGCCCAGGCCATCGCCGGCTTCCAGGCCGGGCTCGCGGCCAGGCTCGCCGCCGCCGCCCCGGACGACCCGGCCACCGGGACCGCCGTGGCCGAGACCATGTTCCGCGGCATGCAGGGCACGCTCGACGTGCTCATCGCCCTGGACCTGGAGCGCCCGCTGGGCGCCGACCTCGCCGCGGCCCGGGGCGAGCGCGCGCGGGCCTGGCGCAGCGGCCTCTCCCTGCCGCTGATCGCCGCCGCACTGGACACGGTCGAGCGGGTCTACACCGCACCCGGGGCCTTTGCCGCCATGATCCAGGCCAGTGCCGAGCTCTCCGCGTTCGACGCGGTGCTGCGCGGCCGGCTCGGGGCCGCGCGCGAAGCACTGGCCTCGATCGCGGAGCCTCTGCACCTGGCGGTCGCCGACCCGGCGGCCCGGCCCGACGGTCGAACGGCTGCTCGACGAGCTGCGCGCCGTGCGGCGGCTGCTCCAGGAGCGGCTGGCGCCCGCCCTGGGCCTCGCGGCAGGCTTCAACGCGCTGGACGGGGACTGAGCATGGATCGAACCCCGACCCTGCCCCGCCGGGCGGCGATGCTCGGTGCCTTGGGCGGTACCGCGGCCTGCCTGGCGCTGCGCGCCTGCGCCGCGCGGGCGGAGGCCGGGCCTCTGTTCCTGGTCTGCCGGGTCCATCCGGCGGCGGGTGCGGGCGTCGCTCTGGTCGACGCCCATGCCGGGGCGGTGGCCGGGCCCGAGCTGCCGGCGCGCGGGCACGGCATCTGCCTGCGGCCCGGCACGGCGGAGGCGGTCGTGTTCGCCCGCCGGCCCGGCACCTTCGCCGCGGTGTTCGAGCCCACCACGGGGCTGGTGCATCGCCGCTTCGACACCCCGCCCGACCGGCACTTCTACGGTCACGGCGTGTTCGAGCCGACCGGCCGCATCCTGGTCGCGACCGAGAACGACGTCACCCGCGGGCAGGGTGTCTTGGGCCTCTACGACGCCGCCGACGGCTACCGCCGGGTCGGCGAGCTGCCGGCGCACGGCATCGGTCCGCACGACATCGCCCTCCTGCCCGACGGGCGGACGCTGGCGGTCGCCAATGGCGGCATCCTGACCCTGCCCGAATCCGGGCGCGACAAGCTCAACCTCGACAGCATGCGGCCCAGCCTCAACCGGATCGAGCTCGCCTCGGGCCGTCTCCTCGACGACGCCCGGCTCCCCGACCGCCTGCACCGCCTGTCGATCCGCCATCTGGCGCAGGCCGAGGGCGGCCTGATCGCCGCGGGCCTGCAATGGGAGGGCGAGCCCGGCGACCTCGTGCCGCTGGTGGCGGTCGACCGCGGCCACGGCCTTGCCACGCTGGAGGCTCCGGCCGCGGCGCTGGCGACGATGGCGGCCTACATCGGCAGCGTCGCCTTCGACCGCTCCGGCACCATCCTGGGCGCGAGCTGCCCGCGCGGCGACCGGCTGGCGTTCTGGCGCGTGGCCGACGGCGCGTTCCTGCGCACGGTCGAGGTCGCCGATGCCTGCGCCCTGGGTCCGGCCGCCGCACCCGGCCGCTTCCTCACCGCCAGCGGCACCGGTGCCGTGCTCGAGATCGACGCGGTCGACGGGACCCTGATGCCCCTGGGCGAGCGGGCACCCGTGGCCTACGACAATCACCTGCTGCCGCTCTAGCGTAGCACTTGTCGGTTGTGTGGTTTTGGCGCAGGGTGACCGGCGATGGATCCGTCGCGCCTACGCCCGGCGGATGAACAGGGAACACGGTGCGGCGACCCGCGAGGGGGGCCAATGCCGTGGCTGCCCCCGCAACTGTGAGCGGTAAGCGACACCCGGAATGCCACTGGCCCTTGGGCCGGGAAGGCGGGTGAAGCGGCGACCCGCGAGCCAGGATACCTGCCATCGCCAACAAGGCGTGCCGATGGGCGCGCGTGAACTCGCGCACGGTGGGTGCGGAAAGGAGTCGTCCATGCATATCGAACCCGGCGTCGTCGACGGCGCCAAGATCGGCCTGAGCTACGTGACCGCCGCGGGCTCGCTGGGCCTCGCCGCGCAGATGTGCCGCGACACGGTCCAGCACGATGGCGGCCTGCAGGCCCTGGCGATGCGCAGCGTCGTCACGACCGCACTCGTGTTCGGCTTCTTCGAGGTGCTGCCGCACCATCCGGTCGGCGTGTCGGAGGTCCACCTGATCTTGGGCACCACGCTCTACCTCATGTTCGGCGCCGGCCCCGCCGCGATCGGCCTGGCTGCGGGACTGCTGCTCCAGGGCCTGTTCTTCGCGCCGTTCGACCTGCCGCAGTACGGCATCAACCTGACGACCCTGCTCGTACCCTTGTGGGCCATGAGCCAGCTGGCCAAGCGGATCATCCCGCCGCACACCGCCTATGTCGACGTCAGCTACCGGCAGGCGCTGACGCTTTCGGTCTGCTACCAGGGCGGGATCGTGGCCTGGGTGGCGTTCTGGGCGTTCTACGGCCAGGGCTTCGGGGCCGAGAACCTGAGTGCGGTCGCCTCGTTCGGCGGCGCCTACATGACGGTGATCCTGCTCGAGCCGTTGGTCGATCTGGCCGTGCTCGCGGCCGCCAAGAGCCTGGCACCCGTCGCCCGCAATCCGCTCCTCTACCGCCGCCTGCACCACGCGGCCACCTGAGCCGGCCCGCTCCGGCGGCACGCCGCCGCCGGAGCGTCTCTGGCACCGCGTCAGGCCGTGGTCTGGCTTGAATTATAGTATTTGCAATCTGCACGATAAATGTTGCGCCCGATACCGGCCAATCCTAACTGCGTGAGCGAGGATTGGCGTGAGTGTCCAGGTGTCGATCAAGGTGTCCTTTCCAAACGAAGGTGAAGTCGCGGGCCTGTTCGCAACCCAGCGACGCCGTCTGCGCCTGCACGAACTCGAGCACGGCTTCCACTGCTCGATCGTCGGCACCTGCCTGACCCCCGCCACCGCCCGCCAGATCGTCCGCCGCGCCAAGTTGAGCTTCGATGGTGATTCCCAGGACTACCGGCTGCACAGCGTGCTGGTCAGCGAGGCGGCCAAGCCGGGGATCGTGTCCCGCCTGATCACCAAGAGCCTGGACGAGAGCTTCGCCGGCACGCTGCGGCGGGTCGGCGCCACCGTCGGGGCGGCGGAGCTGGCGGCCCTGTGGGACCAGCTGTGCGAGAAGGGCGAGATCGCCGCCGCCTACTGGGCGTTCGTCACCCACGCCCACGTCCCGCCCGAGCTGCGGGTGCGGATCTTCGGCGAGGTCCACATGCTCTCGCACTTCATGGGCGGCCACAACCGCGCCCATGCCAAGGAGCTGTGGCTGGCGCGAGCGGCGTGCGGAGCAGCTGGCCGAGCGCCTCGCCCGCAGCCGCCGTCAGGCGCGAGACACGCTGGCCGAGCGTGATGGCAAGATCGCCGAGCTGGAGACGGAGCTCGCCCACACCCGCAACGAGCTCGCCCGCCGGCTGACCGCGACGCTGGCCCAGCGCCGGCGCCGCACCGGCGCGCGCGGCGTCGATGCCGCCCGGTTCGAGCGGCGGGTCTTGGCGGCGCGCGCACGCCTGCGGCAGGCCGAGCAGGAGAACGAGCGGCTGCGGCGCCAGCTCGACCTCGCCACCGACGGCCCGCTCGCCCAGGCCGGCGTGCCGCGCGTGGCGGTGCCGCCGCCCACGGTGCCGGCGGGCGGGCCCGAGCGCTGCCTGCTCTATGTCGGCGGACATTGCGCCCTGCTCCCGCACCTGCGCCGCCACGCCCGCGACCGCTGCCTGGAGCTGCTCCACCACGACGGCGGCGAGGAGCACAGCCTGCACGTGCTGGAAGGCCTGGTCGGCCGCGCCGAGGCGGTCTTCTGCCCGATCGACTGCGTCAGCCATCAGGCCTGTCTCGCCGCCAAGCAGATGTGCCGCCGTCTCGCCAAGCCGTTCGTCCCGCTGCGCACCGGCAGCGGGACCTGCTTCCTGCGCGCCGTCGACCGCTGGCGGGCCGTCGCGGCGCCGGTAACGGACTGCTGAAGCCCGCCCTGCGCCGTGAAGCGCCCCCGTCTGCGGCGATGCCCCCCGATCCGGTTCTCGCCTGACGCCCAGCGCGGCGCTTCGGCAAGCTCGCCGTCCTGGTCGACAAGGCGGAACCAAGGCCGCCTTTGCCGGGTTTGCCAAGGGTGTCGCCCGCGATCCTGGCGGGCGCAGCATCACGGCCAATCACCGGCAGCGTAGTCGACGTCTCGGGTGGCCTTCAGGTCCGATCGGCCACGAACCGAAGGAGACCCCATGACCGCCACGCACTATCGCACCCGCACGGTGGGGGAGGTCGACGTCTTCTACCGGGAGGCCGGTCCCGCCGACGCGCCCGTCATCCTGCTGCTCCACGGCTTCCCGACCTCGAGCCACATGTTCCGCGACCTGATGCCGGAGCTCGCCGATCGCTACCGGGTGATCGCGCCCGACCTGCCCGGCTTCGGGCTGACCAAGGCGCCACCGCGCGGCCGGTTCACCTACAGCTTCGACGCCCTGGCCGAGGTCATCGGCGGGTTCGTCGACGCGCTCGGGCTTCGCCGCTACGCGCTCTACATCTTCGACTATGGCGCGCCCATCGGCCTGCGGCTGGCACTGAAGCACCCCGAGCGCGTCACCGCGATCATCACGCAGAACGGCAACGCCTATGTCGAGGGCTTCAGCGAGGGTTGGGAGCCGTGGCAGGCCTATTGGCGGGAGCCGACGCCCGAGCATCGCGAGGCGACGCGCGCGTCCCTGTCGGACGAGGCGATCCGCTTCCAGCACGAGCATGGTGCGCCCGCCGGGCTGGTGTCGCCCGACGCCTACATGCTCGACACCTTCTACATGCATCGGCCGGACGCCGAAGAAATCCAGCTCGACCTGATCCTCAGCTACCGCACCAACGTGGCGCTCTATCCGGACTTCCAGGCCTATCTCCGCACGCACCGTCCGCCCGTGCTGGCGGTGTGGGGCAGGCACGACGCGTTCTTCCTGCCGCCCGGCGCGCAAGCATACCGCAAGGACGTCCCGGACGCCGAGATCCACCTCCTGGACGCCGGCCACTTCGCGCTGGAGACGCACCACCGCGAGATCGCCGCCCTTATCCGGGATTTCCTGGGCCGCAAGCTCGCCGAGCAGGGACTCCCACCCTCCAGTGGTCAAGGAGCGAGCCATGAGCAAGCGTGAAGCATTCTTCCCGCCCGACCGCCACGCCCTGTACGAGCGGCACGGCTATTCGGCCGCGATCCGCTCCGGCGACCTCCTGTTCGTCTCCGGTCAGGTCGGCAGCCGCGAGGACGGCAGCCCCGAGCCCGACTTCGAACGCCAGGTCCGCCGTGCCTTCGCCAACCTCGAGGCCACCCTCGCTGCCGCCGGTTGCGACTTCGACGACATCGTCGACGTGACCACTTTCCACACCGATCCGGAAGCCCAGTTCGCGACGGTCATGAAGGTCAAGAACGAGAACTTCCGGGCACCACCCCATCCCGCCTGGACCGCGATCGGCGTGAACTGGCTCGCGGGGTTCGATTTCGAGATCAAGGTGATCGCGCGCATCCCCGGCCGAACCTAACTTCTCATCTCCGCTACGTCGAGGCACCGGCCAGCGCCCCGCAACTCAGCCGCGAGCGCCGGCGCCGACGGGCTGCTAGGCTGACCCCGGCCGCCTCCGGCCGGGAGCCCTGGATTGAGCACCATCGCCGGCGTGGCGCTGCCGTTCTTCGCCGTGCTGCTCTGCGGCATGCTGGCCGCACGGCTGCGGCTGATCGACGATGCCGGCCTGATCGGCCTCAACGCCTTCGTGTTCTGGTTCGCCCTGCCCGCACTGCTGTTCCACAAGGTCGCCGTCACGCCGTTCGAGCGGCTGACCGACTGGACCCTCTATGTCGGCTACGAGGGTGCGTGCGTCCTCATCTACCTGCTCGTCCTGCTGACCGCCCGGCTGGTCCTGCGCCGCACGCTGGGCGAGGCCGCGATCCTGGCCTTCGCCGCGTCGTGGGGCAATGTCGGCTACATGGGCGTGCCGCTCCTGGGCTCGGCCTATGGCGAGGCCGGCGGCCTGCCGGCGATCCTGGCCGTCGTGCTCGACAATCTGGTCCTGCAGACCCTCACCATCCTGCTGCTTGAGAGCGCCACCGGCACCGGCCGCGGCGGGGTGGGCATCGTCGTGCGGGCGGTCCTGCACAATCCCCTGATCATCGCGGTCGTCACCGGCGCCGTCGTGGCCGGGCTCGGGATCGCCCTGCCGGCCCCGGTCGTGGGCTTCCTCAACCTGCTCGGGCCAGCCGCCGCGGCCGGCGCCCTGTTCGCGCTGGGCGCCACCCTGCGCGGCGGGGCGCTGGTCGAGAAGGTACCCCTGGTCGGCGGCACCATCGCCGCCAAGCTCCTCCTCCTGCCGGCCATCGCCTGGCTGGGCCTCCAGATCGTGCCCGTCCCCGCCGACCTGCAGGCGCCGCTCATCGTCACCACCGCCCTGCCCACCGCCGCCAGCGTCTTCGTCATTGCCCAGCGCTACGGCATCCTGGAACGCCCGGCGGCAGCCATCGTGTTCGGCAGCCACCTTTTGGGCATCGTGACGCTCACGCTGCTCCTGGTGTGGCTGCGCTGAGGCTGCGCGCGCTTGGCCCGGCACGGGCCTTGCTCTAGCGTCGCTGCATCACCGGATCGCCGCCGGCGCGATCCGCCGCCACGGGCGAAGAACCACATGGCCCTGACCCGCGAGCAGATCCGCGACGGCTGGGTGCAGCAGCTGGTGCTGAGCGCGGCCGAGCCGATCCGCGCGCTCAGCGACGACGAGCTGCGCGCGAGCCGCGACGCGATGCTGGCCGTCCATCCGCCGGGCGAGGATCTCGCCATCTTCGCCTACGGCTCCCTGATCTGGAACCCGGCCTTCCACTTCGCCCGTCGCGAGCTCGCCCACGTCCACGGCCATCATCGCCGTTTTTGCCTGTGGACCAGCCTCGGCCGCGGCACGCCCGAATGCCCCGGCCTGATGCTGGGCCTCGACGCGGGCGGCTCCTGCCGCGGCGTGCTCTACACCATCGCGGCCGCGGACATCGCCTCCGAGCTCGAGATCGTCTGGCGGCGCGAGATGGTGACCGCGGCCTACCGCCCGGCCTGGGTCGCGGCGCGCACCGCCGCCGGCCCGCGCCGGGCCATCGCCTTCCTGATCAACCACGCCCACGAGCGCTATGCCGGCCGGCTCGACGACGCCGCCATCGTCCGCTCGATCGCCCAGGCCTGCGGCCCGCTGGGCGCCTGCGCCGAGTACCTGTTCAACACCACCGAGCACCTGGACGAGCTGGGCATCGTCGACCGCTCGCTGCGCCGTCTCAGCCGGCTGGTGCGCGAGGCGCAGGCCGAGCCCGTCTGACCGTTCAGCCTTCGCGCCTGAGGGCACTCTCGTGCCAGCGCCGCAGGACGAGGTGCTGGAGCAGCGTGAAGGCGAGGAAGATCGCGATGCCGGTGAGGCTGATCAGGATGAGGGCCGCGAACATGCGCGGGATGTTGAGCCGGTAGCCGGCCTCGAGGATGCGGTAGGCGAGGCCCGAGCCGGTCCCGGCCGTGCCGGCGACGAACTCGGCGACGATCGCACCGATCAGCGACAGGCCGCCCGCGATCTTCAGCCCGCCCAGGAAGTAGGGCATCGCCGCCGGCAGGCGCAGCAGGACGCAGCTGCTGCCAGCGGCTGGCGCGGTAGAGCTGGAACAGGTCGCGCAGATTGTGGTCGGCGCTGTTCAGGCCCAGCGTGGTGTTGGACAGGATCGGGAAGAAGGCCACGATCCAGGCGCAGATCAGCAGCGCCAGGTAGGTGTTGTCGACGTAGATCAGGATCAGCGGTGCGATCGCCACGATCGGCGTCACCTGCAGGACCACCGCGAAGGGAAACAGCGACAGCTCGACCCAGCGCGAGAGCGAGAACAGCACGGCCAGGCCGACCCCGCCGACGATGGCGGCCGGCCAGCGCCATGGCGGTGATCTTGAGCGTGACCAGCAGCGACGGCCACAAGGTCCACCAGTCGGTGATCAGGCTGTGCGGCGACGAGGCCGGGGCCGGGCAGGATGTAGGGCGGGATCTGGTTGACCCGGACCACCAGGTCCCAGGCGCCGATCGCCACCGCCGCGATCGCCAAGGGCGCCAGCCAGCGGATCCAGCGCTCCCGGTCGCGAGCCGCGCTCGCCTTCGTCGGCGTCTTCGCCGGCGCGCGCCTCGAGCTCGAGCAGCGTCGACATGGCGCCTACTCCCCCATCGCCCGGTGCAGGTCGGCCGAGACCTCGCGGCACAGCGCGTTGTAGGCGGGCGAGGTGCGGAAGGCGTCGTCGCGCGGGTAGGGCGCGTCGATCGCGATCTCGGCCACCACGCGGCCCGGCCGTGCCGCCATCACCACCACCCGGCTGGACAGGTAGACCGATTCGTAGACGCTGTGGGTGACGAACACCACGGTCCAGCGCTGGCTGCTGCCCACAGCCGGAGCAGGTCGTTGTTGAGCTTGAAGCGGGTGATCTCGTCCAGTGCCGCGAACGGCTCGTCCATCAGCAGCAGCTTGGGCTCGGTCACCAGAGCGCGGGCGATCGAGACCCGCATCTTCATGCCGCCGGACAGCTCGCGCGGGTAGGCGCCGGCGAAGGCCGCCAGACCCACCATCTCCAGGGCCGCCGTCACCCGGTCGGCGACCTCGCGCCCGCTTGCGGCCGAGCAGGCGCAGCGGCAGCCAGACATTGTCGAACACGCTGGCCCAGGGCATCAGCGTCGGCTCCTGGAACACGAAGCCGATGTCGCCCAGGGCCTCGCCGCCGGGCCGGTCGATCCGGCCGCGGCTCGCCCGGGCGAGGCCGGCGATCAGGCGCAGGACCGTGCTCTTGCCGCAGCCCGAGGGGCCCGAGCAGGCTCACGAACTCGTGCCGGCCGATGCTGAGGTCGAGGCCCGCCAGCGCCTGCGGTGCCGTTGGCGAACACCTTGTGCACGCCGTGCAGCGCCACGACGGGTGCGGCGGGATCGGCCGCCGCACCGGCCGCGGTGACGGGCATCACCCGCCGGTGAGCTTCTTCTTGAGCTCCAGGCCGTGGCCCTGGTTGACGAACTTGGTGGTGTAGCCGGTCTTGTAGGGCAGGTCGGCCGGGTAGACGCCCCAGATCACCGACTTGGTGAAGAAGCTCTCCCAGCGCGCGTCGGTCATGGCGCCGATGCCCATGGTGAGCGCGTCGCCGGAATCGACGATGCCGTACTGCTTCATCGCCTCGATCGAGAACGCGATCTGCTCGTCGGTCATCTCCGGATTGTCGGCCTTGATCAGCGCGTTGGCCTTGGCGTTGTCGCCGTAGAGATAGTTGTACCAGCCCTCGATGGTGGCGTTGACGAAGCGCTGGACGAGATCGGGGTTCTCGTCGACCAGCTTCTGCGAGGTCTCGATCGTGGTCGAGTAGGTGTCGTAGCCGAAATCGGCCATCATCAGCACGATCGGGTCGAAGCCGCCCGCCTGCTTGATCGCGAACGGCTCGGAGGTGACGTAGCCCTGCTGGACCGAGTTGGTGTCGGCGAGGAAGGGTGCGGGGTTGAAGGTGTAGGGCTTCACCTGGTCGTCGGAGAAGCCGTAGACCTGCTGCAGCCACAGCCAGTAGGTCTGCCGGCCGTCGTTGGAGATGAAGAAGGTCTTGCTCGTCCAGGTCGGCCAGCTCCTTCACCCCGGTGTCCGGGTGGGCCAGGAGGACCTGCGGCTCCTTCTGGAAGATCGCCGCGATCGTCACCATCGGCACGTTGGCCTGGGTGTAGTTGAACTGGCCGAACAGGTTGCCGCCCATGTTGAAGTCGATCTTGCCGGCGGCCAGGAGCTGCGAGTGGTTCACCTGCGGCCCGCCCTGGCGGACGGTCACGTCGAGCCCGTACTTGGCGTAGGTGCCGTCGGCCACGGCCTGGTAGTAGCCGCCATGCTCGGCCTGGGCCTTCCAGTTCGAGCCGAAGGTCACCTTGTCCAAGGCCATGGCGGGGCCGCCGAGCGCCACGACCGCCGCTGCCAACGCCATCGCGATCACGCCCGACGGCTCACGCCCTATTCTGCTCATGCCAACCCTCCGTGCCTCTGCCACGGCTCCCGCGAAGCCGGGGAGCGTCCTGTTCCCGCGTGGTCTGCAATCAGCGTACCACGGGTCGATATGGACGCCCACGCGGGTCACGGCCAGTGGCGTGGCGCCGCCTGCGCACGGCCGGGGGCCGGGATGCCCGCTTGGTCACCACATGGTCTTGCGGCGGAACACCTTGAGGCGGGTGGCGAGGCGGCGCGGATCCAGCGGGATCGGGCCGTCCGGGCGGTGTGCCGCGAGCCGTGCCACCGCCCAGCCCAGCGGCCCCAGCAGCAGCATGGCCCAGGCCCAGCGCTGCTGCATCAGCATCCGCGTGGCGAGGATCCGTGCCGTCAGCGACTCGGCGGCCGGCACGCCGCCCAGGCAGCGTGCCGCCAGCTCCAGGCTGACGTCCCAGGCCAGGGCCTGGCCCATGGCCGCGAAGCGCTCGCGGGCCAGCTCGATCTCGCGGCCGTTGGTGCTGGCGAGCAGCAGCTTGAGCTCGACCAGCTCGCGCAGGACGCAGCGGCCGTTGCGCAGGAACGCGTGCTGCAGCATCCCGTGCGCCACCAGATGGACGAGCTGGTCCTCGTGGCACGGTACCGCCACCACCGCCTCGCCGAGCGGCATGGTCGACGCCCGCGTCAGCATGCGCGCCGCCGGCAGCAGCTCGACGAGCTCGCCCGAGAGCGGCTGGCGATGGAGCTCGATGCGGACCGGTGCGTCGGGATGGACCAGGATCACGTGCTGGGACAGGTCCTGGCGGCCCTCGTCGTAGGGGCGCCAGCCGGTCCGTGCCAGCTGGGCCACGCACTGCCAGAGATCGTCCTCCGGCACCAGCAGGTCGAGATCGTGCATGAAGCGCAAGGCCGGATCGGGCCACAGCCCGTCGACCAGCCGGATCGCACCCTTCAGCAGCACCGGCACGACGTCGATCCGGTTGAGACTGGTCGCGACCTCGACCACCTGCTCGCGCAGGGCGAGGTTGCGCTCGCGCGCCGCGTCGTGCATCGCCGCCAGATAGTCGCGCAGCTCGTCCGACACCCGCAGGTCCAGCGCCGGATCGGCCAGCGGTGCCGCCAGCGCCGGGGTCAGCAGATGCGTGCCGGACAGCCGCACCAGCCGCCGCCAGTCCACGCGGTCCCAGGCGATGGCCGCGATCGCGTCCGCGTCGAGCGGGCGCTGCGCCAGTGCCGCCGCGACCAGGGTGCAGAGCAGCGGGAAGGGGGGCATCGCCGGCTTCACCTCGCGCCGATCAGGCCGCGGACCGCGGCCACCGCCTGGGCGCCGTCGCCATAGGCGAGCGCATAGGCGGGCAGCGAGCCGACCCAGTCGACCAGGGCCGCCAGCCGGTCGCGCGAGTTCTCGTACCAGCCGCCGCTGCGGGTCAGGAGCTGCAGCGATTCCGCGGGCTCGAGGCGCGTGAGCTCGGCCGGTGCCCCGGGCTGGTAGAGCGGGAAGACGAGGCAGGCCGCCGGGAGCGGCCCACGGGCCAGGGCGGGCGGCGCCAGGTAGCGCTGGCGGCGGCGCCGCGTGCGCACCAGCGGCGCGCGGGCGAGCTGCGGGAAATGGGGCGCCAGGATGGGCCAGCTGCCCTCCTTGACGCTGAGGCCGAACGGCACCGGCCAGATCAGGCGGGTACCCATCTCGAGCGGCGCGTAGTCGTCGGTGACCAGCTCCAGGCCGCTGGCGAGGAGCAGGCCGGTAAGCGTGCTCTTGCCAGCACCGCTGCAGCCGCACAGCAGGGCAGCACCCGCGGGCCCCGCGACCGCGGCCGCGTGCAGCACGGCCAGCCATGCGCGCCCGGGATGGCTGGCCAGGATCAGCCAGCGCAGGATCTCGCTGCGCGCGATCATCAGGTCGTCGGTGCCGAGCAGATGCTCGCCGTCGCCCTGGAGATGGTAGCTTCCGTGAACCCGGCGGACCTCCAGGACCGGTTCGCCCGGGCCGCCCCCGGTGCCGTCGCCGCCGAGGCGCGCCGGCGCGGTGACGGCCGCCACGATCCGGGCGAGCGTCGGCGGCCAGATCCGCAGCCGGACCGTCGCCGCACCCACCCGGCAGCGCATGTCGAGAGCGGGCAGCGCCGCTTCGGCGGGCGGCAGCCGCGGCACGGCAGGCCGGAACGGGGTGTCGAGCTCGCGCCAGGCGCGGCGCAGCTCGGCGATGCGCGCGGTCGCCACCTGCACCTCCCCGCCCGTAGCGCGGGCATGGGCGCGGGCGAGCGCCCCGACCCGCGCGCCGGTCGCCAGCCCTTCCAGGATGGCGCGCGTCGGCAGGTCGACCATGGCCACCACGCCGCTCCGCGGCGCCCGGACCAGCGCCATGTCGCCCAGCGGGAACGTCTCGATGCCGGACATCAACACCCTCGTGCGTGCCGCGCGCCGGATGGCGTCGGCATCGTCTGACCAGAAGCGGCGGGCCGGGGCTTGCCCCCCGGCCCGCGCGGTGCCTGCAAGCAGGCCCGGGCCCTAGAGCGAGAACCCGCCGCCACCGCCACCGCCATTGCCACCGCCGCCACCGCCGCCGCCGACACCGCCGCCGCCACCGCCGCCACCACCGCCACCGCCGCCGCCACCACGGCCGCCGCGGCCGCCGAGGCCCGAATTGCCAGCGCGGTTGGAATTGCCGTTGCGCGAGAAGCCGCCGGCATGGCCCTGCCGCGAGGCGAGCAGCACGGTCATCGCGGGTGCGGTGACCGCGGCGTACACGCCGAACCGCCGCAAGGCCTCGCGGCGCTCGACCGAACGGGTGAGCTCCCGCGGCTCGCCGCCGGTCGCCTCCGGACCCTGTTCGACATTGTCAGACATGATCGCTGTCTCCGTAGCGTGAAGAAGTACGTGCGCAGCCGGAAGCTAAGCGATCGTCGCGGGCTCATGGTGGGCGATCGAAGGTCCCTCCATATTCCGATATGCTCGGCTCGGCCGGCGCCGCGGCGTGGTGTGGCCGCGGACACGGGCGCTGGCAGGGCCGACGGACGAGAAGTACAACGGCGTCCGTTGACGAAGGATGAACGGATCGGGAGCGAGGCGATGGATCATGGCCCCGAGGACAGGCCGGACCGGACGCGTCCGTTCCAGGCGCTGCGGCAGCTTCTGGGCGACCGCTTCTCGACCGCGGCGGCGCTGTGCGCGCAGCACGGGCGCGGCGAGGCCCACCATGAGGGCCGGCCGCCCGAGGCGGTGGCGTTCGCGCGCACGACCGAGGAGGTCGCCGCCATCGTCGCCATCTGTGCCGAGCACGCCGTGCCGGTCGTGGCGTTCGGTGCCGGCACCTCGCTCGAGGGCCATGTCGCCGCGCTGCGGGGCGGGGTCTCGCTCGACCTCACCCGGATGAACGAGGTCCTGGCGGTGCACACCGCGGACCTCGACGCCACCGTGCAGGCCGGCGTCACCCGCAAGCAGCTCAACGCGCACTTGCGCGACACCGGGCTGTTCTTCCCGATCGATCCCGGTGCCGATGCCACCATCGGCGGCATGACCGCGACCCGTGCCTCGGGCACCAACGCCGTGCGCTACGGCACGATGAAGGAGAACGTGCTGGGCCTCACCGTGGTCCTGGCCGACGGGCGGGTGATCCGCACCGGCGGTCGGGCCCGCAAGTCCTCCGCCGGCTACGACCTCACCCGCCTGTTCGTGGGCTCGGAAGGCACGCTGGGCATCATCACCGAGATCACGCTCAAGCTCTACGGCGTGCCGGAGGCGATCTCGGCCGCGGTCTGCCGCTTTCCCACCGTCGACGACGCGGTGCGCGCGGTCATCGCCACGATCCAGACCGGCATCCCGGTGGCCCGGATCGAGCTGCTGGACGAGGCGCAGATGCGCGGCTGCATCGGCTACTCCAAGCTCGAGGGCTACCAGGCGGCACCGACCCTGTTCTACGAGTTCCACGGCAGCGAGGCCGGGGTGCGCGAGCAGGCCGAGATGGCCCAGGCCCTGGCGCAGGAGAACGGCGGCCTGGACTTCCAGTGGGCGACCCGGGCCGAGGAGCGCAACCGGCTCTGGCAGGCCCGCCACGATTCCTACTACGCCGCGCTCTCGCTGCGGCCGGGTGCCGTGGGCTGGGCCACCGACGTGTGCGTGCCGATCTCGCGGCTGGGCGACTGCATCCGCGAGACCCGGGTCGACCTCGAGGAGACGGGCATGCTGGCCCCGATCGTCGGCCATGTCGGCGACGGCAACTTCCACCTGCTGATGCTGATCGACCCCGCGCGGCCGGAGGAGCTGGCCACCGCGCAGCAGCTCAACAAGCGCCTGGTGCGCCGGGCGATCGCCATGGGCGGCACCTGCACCGGCGAGCACGGCGTCGGCTTCGGCAAGATCGACAGCGTGGCCGAGGAGGTGGGGCCGGCGATCGCGGTGATGGCCGCGATCAAGCGCACGCTCGATCCCTTGAACATCCTCAACCCGGGCAAGGTGGTGCGGGTCTGAACCCTCACCAGTCGGGCAGGGCCAGGATCGCCTCGTGCAGGAGCGCGTGGCGGCGGGCGAGCAGGTCGAGATCGTCGGCATAGCCGCCGCCGACCACGCAGGCGACCGGCACGCCGCGCGCCCGGCAGGCGGCGAGCACCAGCCGCTCGCGCTCGGCCAGGCCCCCGTCGCTCAGCGCCAGGCGGCCCAGCCGGTCGTCGACATGCGGGTCGACGCCGGCATTGTAGAACACGAGATCGGGCCGGACCCGGTCGAGCAGCGCCGGCAGGAGGGCGTCCACCGCCGCGAGATAGTCCGCGTCGCCGACCCCCGGATCGAGTGCCACGTCGAGGTCGCTCTGCTGCTTGCTGGCCGGGAAGTTGGCGCGGCAATGGACCGAGAAGGTGACCACCCGCGGCTCGTCGGCCAGGATCGCCGCGGTCCCGTCGCCCTGGTGGACGTCGAGGTCGACCACCAGCGCCCGGTCGATCAGGCCCTCGGCGAGCAGGAGCCGTGACGCCACCGCCACGTCGTTGAACACGCAAAAGCCGGCGCCGAAGCCGTGGAACGCATGGTGGCTGCCGCCGGCGGTGTTGCAGGCCACCCCGTGCTCGAGCGCGAGGCGGGCGGCCAGCACCGTGCCCGCCACCGCGCAGCGGCTGCGCAGCGCCAGTGCGGGCGACAGGGGCAGGCCGAGCCGCCGCTGTGCTTCCGGCGCCAGCCGCTGCTCGAGCACGCCCGAGACGTAGCCGCCGGCATGGGCCAGCTCCAGCCAGGCCCGCGGTGCGGGTTCCGGCACGAACTCCTGGCCGGGCAGGAGCAGGCCGGTCTCGCGCAAGCACGCCAGCAGCCGCGCGAACTTGGGCATCGGGAAGCGGTGCGCCGCGGGCAGGGGCGTCACGTAGGCGGGGTGGTGGACGACGGGTACGCGCATCCGCATCCGGATCGTGACGGGGGCGAGGCGGAGACGAGCTAGCCCGGGCACCCCGCGCGGACAATGGCACGCCCGGCCGCCGCCTGTGGATAAATGCTTGCATTTTCGCTTTATGGTAATTTAGTCTTCCGTAAATCATCCATAGGTTGATCGACAGCCAGCGGCGCACGAGGAGGTTAGGGCATGGCCAACCGGAAGTTCTGGTCCGGGCGCCGCGTGACGGTCACCGGGCACACGGGCTTCAAGGGCACCTGGCTCGCGACCTGGCTGGCCGAGCTCGGCGCCGAGGTCACCGGCATCGCCCTGCCACCCACGACCGAGCCGTCGCTGTTCGCGGCCAGCGGGCTCGAGCGCCGCATCGACAGCCGCATCGCCGACGTCCGCGGCCGCGAGCTGATGGCCCGCCACCTGCGCGAGGCCCAGCCCGAGGTCCTGTTCCACCTGGCGGCCCAGCCCCTGGTGCTGGCCGGCCTGGACGACCCGGTGACCACCTTCCAGACCAACATCCTGGGCGTGGTCAACGTCCTGGACGCGGCGCGCCGCCTGCCCGGCCTGCGCGCGGTGGTCGTGATCACCAGCGACAAGTGCTACCTGCGCCCCGACCGCCGCTGCGCGGAGGGCGACGAGCTGGGCGGCCACGATCCCTACAGCGCCAGCAAGGCCTGCGCGGAGATGGTGGTCCACGCCTATCGCTGCAGCTTCTTCTCCCCCGACGCCGGGGTCGGGCTCGCCACGGTGCGGGCCGGCAACGTCATCGGCGGCGGCGACTTCTCGCCCGGGCGGCTCCTGCCCGACCTCGTGCGCGCCTTCGCCGCCGGGGTCCCGGCGGAGCTGCGCCATCCCGGCGGGGTGCGCCCCTGGCAGCACGTGCTCGACGCGCTGTCCGGCTACCTGACCCTGGCCGAGCGCCTGGCCGTCAACCCGGCCTCGTTCTCGACGGCCTGGAACTTCGGCCCGGACGAGAACGTCGAGTGGCCGGCGGCCCGGATCGCCGACGTCGCCGCCGCGCGCTTCGGCGTCGGCAGCTGGCGGGCGGCCGCGCGCGAGCTGGCGCTCGAGGTGCCGACCCTGCTCCTGTCCTCCGACCAGGCGCGGCGCTGGCTCGGCTGGCGGCCGCGCCTGTCGACGCGCGACGCGGTGGAGTGGGCGATCGACGGCTACCGGGCGCTGCTGTGCGAGGGCGACACCGCCTGGCTCGCCGACCAGATCGCCGCCTACGAGGCCCTGGACCGCGTGCCGCACCAGGCCGGAGCCGCGGCCGGGAGCCGTCCCGAGCGCCGCCATGCCTTCGCCTGAGCCGGCGCAGGTCCCGGTCTTCCTGCTCTGCGGCGGGCAGGGCTCCCGCCTGGGCGAGCTCGCGGCCCTGCGCCCCAAGCCCATGCTCGACATCGGCGAGAAGCCGATGCTGCTGCACATCATGGCCTGGTACGCCAGGTTCGGCTTTCGCCGCTTCGTCCTGTGCACCGGCCACCGCAGCGAGGTGATCAGCGGCTACTTCGCGAACTTCGCCGCCCTGAACAGCGACTTCACCGTCGACCTCGCGGCCCGGCGCATCACCTACCACCAGCCGGACCGGCTGCCGCCCTGGACGGTGACGGTGGCCTTCACCGGCGGCAGCGCCATGACCGGTGCGCGCCTGGCCAGGGCCGCGGCCAGCCATCTGGGCGAGGCCGAGCATCTGGCGGTCAGCTACGGCGACGGGCTGACCGACGCCGACCTCGGCGAGGAGTTCCGCTTCCACCTCGCCCACGACCGGCTCGGCACCGTGCTGGGCGTGCACCCGCCCTCGCAGTTCGGCCGGATGTCGCTGCACGAGGACGGCAGCGCCAGCTTCGCCGAGAAGCCGGCCCGGACCAGCGAACTCGTCAATGGCGGCTACTTCTTCTTCCGCCGCGGCGTCCTCGACTACCTGTCCCCGGACGAGGGCTGCGTGCTGGAGCGCGAGCCGCTGGAGCGGCTGACCGCCGAAGGCCAGCTCGCGGCCTACCGCCATGGCGGGCTTCTGGTCCTGCGTCGACACGGTGCGCGACCGCGAGGTGGTGCAGGGCCTGTGGGAAGCGGGGGCGGCGCCGTGGAAGGGCTGAGGAGCGGGCGATGCGCCTGATCTCGCGGCCGCTGCCGGGCATGCTGGTGCTGCAGGCCGAGCCCCGCGTCGACCAGCGCGGCTTCTTCGCCCGCTGCTTCTGCCGCGAGGAGCTGGCCGCGTTCGGCGCGGGCTCCGTCATCGAGCAGGCCAACCTGTCCTTCTCCGAGCGCGCCGGCACGCTGCGCGGCCTGCACTACCAGATCGGGCCGAGTGCCGAGACCAAGGTGGTCACCTGCCTGCAGGGTGCCCTGCACGACGTGGTGCTCGACCTGCGCGCCGATTCGCCGGCCTATGGCCGCCACGCCGCGGTCGAGCTCTCGGCGGCCAACCGCCGGCTCCTGGTGATCCCGGAGGGCTGCGCCCACGGCTTCCTGACCATGAGCGACGCCACCTTGCTGCTCTACATGGTCAGCCACGGCTACGACCCGGTGCGCGAGCGCGCCGTGCGCTGGGACGACCCGGCCTTCGGTCTCTACTGGCCCGGTGCACCTCGCGTGATCTCGCCGCGCGACGCGGCCATCCCGGACTTCGACCCGGTGCATCACCTGGCCGCCTGAATAGCCTGTCGGTTGATTTTCCAATTGAAATCAACCTTTAGTTGATAGATATCCACAGCACGGCGGTCGCGGGCGATCGCTTCGGGAGAAGGGCTGATGGCGCAGGCGCAAGGTGCTGCCGACGGAACCGGCGTGGGCGTCGTGGTGGTCACCCACCGCTCGCGCGAGCATCTCGAGCACTGCCTGCCGCTCCTGCTGCGCTCGCCGCTGCAGCCGCGGGTCCTGGTGGTCAACTCCTCCTCCGGCGACGGCACGGTCGAGCGGGCGCGCGAGCTGGGTGCCGAGACCCTGGTGGTGCCGCGCCGCTCGTTCAACCACGGGCTGACGCGCGAGCTGGCCCGGCGCCGGCTCGGCACGCCGGTGGTGGTGATGCTCACGCCCGACGCCTATCCCTGCGGCGAGGACTTCCTCGAGCGGCTGACCGCACCGGTCCGCGCCGGCGAGGCGGCCGTGGCCTACGCCCGGCAGCTCGCGACCCCGGTCTGCGGGCTGATGGAGCGGGTCGGGCGCGAGTTCAGCTATCCGGGCCGCAGCCATGTCCGTGCCGCCTGCGACTGGGGCCGCTGGGGCAGCTACACCCGCTTCTGCTCCAACGCCGCCGCCGCCTGGTCCAATGCGGCCCTGGACCGGATCGGCGGCTTCAAGCCCACCCTGGTCTCCGAGGAGACCATCGCCGTGGCCGAGCTGCTGGCCGCCGGCGAGCGCGTCGCCTACGTCGCCGAGGCCGTCGTCCGGCATGCCCACCGCTACGGCCCGGCCGGCGCCTTCCGCCGCCAGTTCGACATCGGCTACAGCCGGCGCCTCTACGACTGGCTCCTGCTCGCCCGCGAGGGCGACGAGCCGCGCGGCCGCCAGTTCGCGCGCACCGTGCTCGCCCGCGCCTGCCGCGAGGCGCCGGCCGAGCTGCCGCGCACCGTGGCCCTGCTGGCGGCGAGCTGGCTCGGCTACCGGGCCGGCCTCCTCGGCCCGCGCCTGCCGGCCGGGCTGGCGCGGCGGCTGAGCGGCCAGGACTATTTCTGGACCTCGGACGTCCAGGTCGGCGGCGCCGGCACGCTGGTCCCGGTCTGAGACCGGCCATGCGGCTGGCCTTCCTCACCAACAACGTCTTCCCGCCGCGCGAGGGCATCGCCCGGCACGTGTTCGAGGTGGCGCAGCGGCTGCAGCAGCGCGGCCACGAGGTCACCGTGCTCGCCCGCGGCCGGTCGTTCGCGCGCTGGCGCGTCAGCAGCGTGGCCGGCCTGCGGGTCCGGCACTACCCGCACTACCCCCTGCAGCCCTTCCACCATGCCCTCGCACGGGCGGAGTTCGCGCGCTGGCTGCGGGACGGCGCCGACGGTGCCGACCTGCTGCACGTCCACCTGCCGCTCCTGCCGCCCCTGCCCACCGACCTGCCGATCGTCGCCACCTTCCACAGCCCGATGCTCGCCGACACCGGGGCCATCGCCGAGACCGGGCTGCGGCCGGCGCTGATCAAGGCCAACGCGCGCCTGTTCAGCCGCCGCTACGAGCAGTGGTACCTCGACCACGCCCGCACCGTCGTCACCGTGTCGGGCGCCGTGCGGACCGAGCTCGAGGCGTGCCTACAGCCTGGGCGGGCGGCGGCCGACCGTGGTGCCCAACGGTGTCGACGCCGGCTTCTTCGGCTTCGCGCTCGCTCAAGGGCCGCGGGCCGGGCATCCTCTATGTCGGCCGGCTCGGCTACCGCAAGGGCCTGTTCCGCCTGCTCGACGCCTTCGCCCGGCTGCCCGCCGACCTCGGCCGCGAGCTGATCCTGGCCGGCGAGGGGCCGCTGGAGACCGCGCTGCGCCGCCGGGCCGCCGCCCTGGGCATCGCCGGCCGGGTCCGCTTCGCGGGCTTCCTCGACCGCATGGGCGTGCGCAGCGAGCTGCGCGACGCCGCCTGCTTCGTCAACCCGGCCGACTACGAGACCGGGCCGCTCACCCTGCTCGAGGCCATGGCCTGCGGCACCCCGGTCGTGACCACCCATACCGGGCTCGGCGATCGAGATGGGCTCGCGGCCGCCGCTCTACCTCGCCCGCAGCGATTCCCAGGCGCTGGCGACGGCACTGATCGCGGTCCTGCGCGACCCCGACTTCGCCGCCCTGCGGGCGCGCGAGGCGCGCGCGCTGGTCGCCACCCGCTTCGACTGGGAGCACGCGGTCGACCGGCTCGAAGGCATCTACGGCCTGCGCCGGGAGCGGGCCGCATGATCCAGGCCCTGCCGCTGCCGAGCCCGGCGCTGCGGCTGGCCGTCCTGTGCCCCGGCTTCGCGGCCGATCGGCGCGCGGCGTCAGCCCTGGCACGTGGCCGACGGCCTCGCCCGCGGCTTTGCCGCACTCGGCCACGAGGTCCGCCTGGTGACCGATGTCGGCCGCGGCCGTGGCACCGGCACCCTACCGCGGTCGAGCGCTGCCCGCTGCTGCGGGCGGGGCGCCCCACGGCGGAGCTGCGCGCGGCACTGGCCCGGCACCCCCCGACCGGGTGTTCCTGGTGACCGGTGCCGCGCCGCCTCGCCCGGCTGGGGCCGCTCGACCTCGGTGCCCCGGTCTCGCTGGTGATGGCGAGCCCGCGCCTGCGGCCTGCGCGAGCTGCTGCGGCTGGGGCCCGCCGCCCTGTGGCGCGAGCGCCGGACTGCTGGCCCTGCCGCTTGCTCAACGCGCTCCTGCCGGGTGCGGCGCTGCGCGCCGGCCTGCGCCGCTCCGGTGCCGACGAGGTGGTCTATCTCAGCGAGACAGCACGTCGGCGCTTCGCGCGCCTGGGCCTGCCGCCCGGCCGCCTGCTGCGGCCCCAGATCGAGCCGGCGGCGCTCCTGCCGCCGTCCGCCGGCGGGCCCGTTCCAGGTCGGCTATTTCGGCCCGCCGCTGGCGGCCCGCGGCGCGGACCTGGCCCTGGCCGCGTTCGAGCGGGCCGCGGCGCTGGGGCTCGACGGGCGCCTGCTGCTGCTGCTGCGGCCCGACAGCGGCGAGGCCAGCCTCGCCCGGTTCCTCGCCCGGGTCGAACGGAGCCCGTGCCGGGACGCGATCGACTGCCGGGTCGGCATGCTGGCGCCCGACGCGCTCCGGCAGGCAGCTCGCCGCCTGCCACGCCTTCCTGCTGCCGTTCCGCGCCCCGATCTCCGAGGTGCCGCTGGTGGTGATCGAGGCCGGCCTGTCCGGCCGGCCGACCATCGTGCTGGCGGCACCCGGCGTCGACGAGATCGCGCCAGGCGCTCGGCGGGATCGTCGTCCGGCACCCCGGCGACCTGCCGGCGGCCCTGCTTGCGGCGTGCGCGACGGACCGCCGGCGCCGCCGCGCGATCCGGCGCGCCTGGACCGACTGGCCCGCGGCCGTCGGCCCCGCTGCTCGACCCGGCCGCGGCCGGCTTCGCGCGCTACCGGCTCGTGGCCCTGTCCGGCGTCGACGGCGGCGGCAAGACCTTCCTGCTGCGGCGCGCTGCAGGCCCGCCTGGACGACGGCCGGCGTGCCGCATCGCCACGTCTGGAGCCGGTTCCGCAACTACCTGTCCAAGCCGCTCCTGGCCGCTGGCACGGCTGACCGGCCACAACCGCAAGGAGGAGATCGGCGGCGTCCGCACCGGCTACCACGACTTCGCCGGGCGGCCGTGGCTGGCCTGGCCGTTCCTGTGCCTGCAGGTCGCCGACTGCGTGATCGACACCTGGTGGCGCTATCGCCGCGGCGGCGACCGCCGCCTGATCCTGGCCGACCGCTGCATCTACGACACCCTGGTCGACCTCGCGGTCGACACCGGCCTCGACGACGTCCTGTTCGGCCGGCTCGGCCACTGGCTGGTGACCGCCTGCCGCCGGCCGCGCCTGGCGGTCGTGGTCGACCGGCCGGTCGCGGCCATCCGCGCCGACCGGCCGGACGTCCTGCTCGACCGCAACTTCGCCCGCCGCCGGGCGCTCTACCGCCGGCTGGCCGAGGAGTTCGCGCCTGCCGGTGCTCGAGAACGACGGCACCGCCGGAGCAGTTCCTCGACCGGCTCGAGCGGCTGCGCGACGGTGCACCGCCATGATCTACGTCTTCTACCACAACGACCCACTGGCCCAGGACCTGGGCGGCGGTGCCGAGCATTTCCGCTGCCTGCACCGCGCCCTGGCCGCCTCGGACCTGCCCTTCCGGCTGATCGCCACCCGGCTGCAGCCGGAGCGCTCGGCGGCGGAGATCGTCTACATCGCCCAGCGGCTCCGGCTTCCTGCGCTTCTACCTGGCGCTTTGGGTGTGGTTCTGGCGCCGCCGCGGCGGCTTCGGCGACGAGGACGTGTTCCACTTCCACCGCAACTACGCCGCCTGGCCGAAGCTGCTGCTCGCACCGCGGCCGCGGCCGGGTGCTGGTCAGCTACCACAACGTCACCGGCCGCGTGCTGCGAGGGCTGGCTCGGGCCGGCTCGCGGCACCGGTGCGCCGGCTGATGCTGGCGCTCGAGCGCCGGGTGGCGGCGCTGGCCGACGCCATCGTCTGCGTCAGCGGGCGCGACCGCCGCGAGCTCGCCCGGCTGGTGGCGCCCGAGCCGTTCATCCGCGCCCATGTCGTCCCGGCGGCGTTCGACGGCGGCCTGTTCGCCGCGCTCGACGCCGCCCCGCCCGCACCCGAGCTCGCCAACCGGCTGCTGGTCCTGGGCCGGATCAGCCACCAGAAGAACGTGCCGCTGGCGGTGGCGACGCTGGAAGCACTCCTGGCCGCCGACGAGCGGTTCGAGCTGACCATCGCCGGCCGCGGCGAGGGCAGCAAGGACCTGATCCGGCTGATCGCCTGCAGCCCGGCCGCCAGCCGGATCGACTGGATCGGCGCGGTGCCCGCACGACCAGGTGCCGGCCCTCCTGCGCGAGCACGGGATCCTGCTCCTGACCAGCCGCTACGAGGCCTCGCCGACCGTGGTCAAGGAGGCCCTGCGCGTGATGCGGCCGGTGGTCAGCACCGATGTCGGCGACGTCGCCGACTGGCTCGAGCAGGACCGCACCGGCTTCGTCTGCGCCGCGAACCCCGACGCCCTGGCCGAGGGTGTCCTGCGCCGCCAGCCGGTTGATCCGCGAAGGGCGCTACCGCATCACCAGCCGCCTCGAGGAGCTCGACGAGGGCAAGCTGATGAGCGAGGTGCTGACCCTCTACCGCCAGCTCGCCAGCCGTTGAGCGCCACGCGCGCGGCGTGGCTGCCCTCCGCCGGCGGCCGCCGCCTCGCCCTGCTGGCCCTGGCACGCGCCGGCTGCCTCGCTCCTCGGCCTCGGTGCCGTGCTCCTGATCGCCCGCGCACTGCCGCCCGCGGAGCTCGGCCGCTGGTCGCTGGCGCTGGCGGTGCAGGGCTATGCCCTGCATCTGGGCGAGTTCGGCCTGCGCGGCGTGGTCACCACCGAGGCCGCGCGCGCCGGCGGCCGCCTGCCGGAGCTGCTGGCCCGCTACCTGCGCCTGCGCCTCGCCATGACCTTTGTGGCGCTGGCCGTCACCCTGCTTGCCTGTGCCGCCTGGTGGCCGGGCGAGCTCCTCCTGGTCGGCCTGGTCACCGCCTCGCTCGTGCCGATAGCGCTGCAGCTCGACTGGCTGGCGCTGGTCGCCGGCCGCGACCGCCTGGCCGCCGTCCTCCTGCTGGTGCGGCCGGTGGCCTTCCTCGCCCTGCTCGTCCTCCTGCCGGGCCCGCCCGGCCTGCTCGCGATCGCCGTCTGCTGGCTCGCCGCCTGGGTCGTGGCCGCCCTGGCCTCCTGGACCTGCCTCGACCGGCCGGCGGGGACCGCACCCGGTGCCGTGCCCGCCGCCGGCGCCATGCTGCGCCGCGGCGCGTCGCTGGCGCTGGTCACCCTCTCCAACCAGGCCCAGCTCAGCGCCGACCTGCTCGCGGTCGGGCTGGTCCTGGGCCCGGCCGCCGCCGGCGACTACTACCTCGCGGGCCAGATCCTGGTGGCGGCCCTGGTGTTCGCCAACGCCGCCGGCCAGATCGCCCTGGCGCGGCTGCCCGCCCTGGCCCAGGCGCCCGACCGCCTGCGCGCGGCACTTCGGGCCGAGCTCGCCCGCCTCCTGGCCGTGGCCGCCCCGACCGCCCTGGCCATGGCGCTCCTCGCACCCCTGCTGGTCCCGGCCCTGTTCGGTGCGGAGCATGCCGGTGCCGCCCGCGCGCTCTGCTGGCTCCTGCCCTGGTTCCTGCTCCAGCACGTCACCACGCTGCTCCAGGCCGCCCTGACCGCCGCCGGGCGCGAGGCCGCGGTCCTGCGTGCCAACGCGGTCGGCATCGCCGTGCTGCTGCCGGCACTCGTCCTGGCCGCCATGGCACCGTCGCTGCCTGCCTTCGCCCTCGCCCGCTCGCTGGCCGAGCTGGTGCGGCTCACGGCGCTGGTTCCGGCCCTGCGCGGCGCCGCCTACACCTCGATCAGGGCGTAGGGCTTGCCGTTCGGCTTCTCGACCGTGGCCGCGACGTTGAACACCGGGATGCCCCGCCGCGTCTCGCCGGCATAGGTGCCGCGATGGGCGTGGCCGTGGACGACCGCGCGCACCGTGTCGAAGCGGTCGATGGTCTCGGCCAGGCGCGAGCAGCCGAGGAAGGGGAAGATCGCCTCGGGCTCGCCGACCACCGTGGCCGCGATCGGTGCGTAGTGCAGCACCACCACGGTGCGCTCGGTCTCGAGCTCCTTGAGCGCGTGCTCCAGGCGCAGCGCCTGGTCGAGCGACCTCCTGGACGAACGCCTTGATCGGCGCCTCGCCGAACGCGTCGAGCATCCGCCCGTCGAACCCGCCGCAGAAGCCCTTGACCCCGGCGAAGCCGACGCCGCCGACCTCGTGCACCTCGTCCTCGAGGAACAGCACGCCCGCCTGCCGCAGCACCGCCTCCAGCTCGCTCGTGGCACCGCAGTGATGGTCGTGGTTGCCGAGCACCGCCAGCACCGGGATCGAGCAGGCGCGCAGGTCCTCGGCCAGGACCTCGCCCTCCGCCACCGTGCCGTGGTTGGTGAGGTCGCCGCACAGGCACAGGACGTCGGCCACGGCCGAGATCTCGGCCAGCGTGTCGCGCCAGCGGCCGCGGGCACCCGGCGAGGCGTGCACGTCGCCGATGGCGGCCACGCGCAGCGGCGCGCGCCTCAGCCATGCGGCCTCGGCCGTAGGCCGGGCCCGACCACGTCGGCGAAGCCCCAGGTCTGGACGTCGATGCGGTAGTCCTCGGCGGAGAACAGCCGGCCGCGGCAGACCCGGGTCTGCGGCACGGGCAGGTCGACCTGGCGATGCGCGCGCTGCAGCAGCTCGTCGACCAGCCAGCGCGGGACCAGCTCGCGCTCGGACGGATAGATGAAGCGGAAGTTCAAGAGGTGGATCAGCAGCACCTCCCAATACTGCTCCATGTGGGTCAGCAGCCGCTGCCAGTCGATCCGCTCCGACTGGCGCAGGATCGAGATGGGCGATGTCGGCCCCGTCGTAGCGGTGCCGGTTCTGCAGCAGCGCCTTCGACCAGATCATCTCGGTGGGCGGGGTGAGCTGGACCGGCACGTCGTAGATCTCGGCCGGGTGGCTCTCCTGGAACCAGTGGTCGGAGATGCTGACCACCGCCGTGGCGGAGCCGAAGATCACGTCGAAGAACGACCCGCCGCGCCGCACCTTGGCGATCCAGCGCTCGTCCTCGATCTCGGTCTCGAAGCCGTGCGCCTTGAAGTGCAGCAGGATGCGCGGGAAGTCGCCCGCCTTGCAGAACAGGTCGAGGTCCTTGGTGGCCCGGTTGATGCCCGTGTAGCAGTTCACCGCGAAGGTGCCGGCGACCAGGAACGGGATGCCGCTGCCGTGCAGGAGGCGCAGGGCGTCGGCATAGAACAGGTCGGCGTCCGCCGGCGCCAGTGCGGAGGCCGGCGGCGGCGAGCCCGCCAGGGTCGGGTAGCTGGCATGCTCGCGGATGCCGTCGTCGGAGCTGGAACCGGCCAAGTGCGCCCGCCGTCGCTGCGGTTGAAGGTACCTGCCGCAACGCCGGCGCGCCGTGTGCAGTTCCGTCCGGCGGCCGGGGCTCAGTCGGCGGCAGCGCGGGCGAGCTGGCCCTCGGTCGCGGTGATCCGCACCTTCGCCACGCCCTGCTTGAGGATGCCCAGGGCCTCGGCCGCGCGCAGCGACAGGTCGATGTCGCGCCCGCCGGTGAACGGCCCGCGGTCGGTGATCCGCACCGCCACCCGGCGGCCGGTGGCGAGCGCGACCACGGTGACCTCGCTCCCGAACGGCAGGGTCGGGTGGGCCGCCGTCAGAAGCGCCGGATCGTAGCGCTCGCCGCTGGCGGTGCGCCGCCCGGCCAGCTCGGCACCATAGTAGGACGCGGTGCCGGCCTCGCGGTAGACGACCGGCTCCGCGGCCGCCGCCGCGTGGCTCAGGCCCAGCCCGAACAGGGCGCCCACGGCCGCCCGCACCGCCGCGCGCATGGCATACTCCCATGGTCCGCCATCGAGGACGCACGGCGGGTGTGAACATTCCCTGAAGGCCGGCTCGCCGCTGGCCCGTGGCCCGCCTCTCGGCTAGCTTGCCGCCCATGAGCGAGACCCCTGAGAAGAGCCTCGTCCTGATCGACGGGTCGGGCTACATCTTCCGCGCCTTCTTCGCCCTGCCGCCGATGACCCGGCCGGACGGCACGCCGGTGAACGCCGTGTTCGGCTTCGCCAACATGCTGTTCAAGCTGATGCAGGACCGCCCCCACGACGACCTCGTGGTCGTGTTCGACTACAGCGGCGAGAGCTTCAGGAACCAGCTCTACGACCAGTACAAGGCCAACCGCGACGCACCGCCGCCCGAGCTGGTCCCGCAGTTCCAGCTGGTGCGCGAGGCCGCCCGCGCCTTCGGCCTGCCGGTCATCGACGTCGAGGGCTTCGAGGCCGACGACCTGATCGCGGCCTACGCCAGGAAGGCGCGTGAGGCCGGCGAGCCGGTCACCATCGTCTCCTCGGACAAGGACCTGATGCAGCTCGTGGCCGACCGGGTCGCCATGTGGGACCCGATGAAGCAAAAGGCCATCGGGCGGGCCGAGGTGATCGAGAAGTTCGGCGTCGGCCCCGAGCTGGTCTGCGACGCGCTGGCACTCATCGGCGACACCTCCGACAACGTGCCCGGCGTGCCCGGCATCGGCCCCAAGGGTGCGGCCCAGCTCCTGGCCGAGTACGGCTCGCTCGAGGGCCTGCTCGCCAACCTCGACAAGATCAAGCAGCCCAAGCGCCGCGAGGTGCTGGTTGAGAACGCCGACAAGGCGCGCCTCTCCTACCGCCTGGTCTGCCTCGACCCCGACGCCCCCCTGCCGCTGGGCCTGGACGAGCTGCGCCGCAAGCCCTTCGACGCCCAGGCGCTGCTCCAGTTCCTCCACGCCAACGGCTTCAAGTCGCTGGCCGCCCGCATCGGCGAGGTCGCCGCCGCGGCCGCCGAGAACCGCACCGAGCGCAGCGAGAAGGGCGAGCAGCGTGCGGTCACCGTCACCGCACTCGACGAGCTCGACCGCATCCTCGCCCGTGCGGTCGACCTGGGCTTCCTCGCACTCGACACCGAGACCACCTCGCTCGACGTCGCCCGCGCCCGGCTGGTCGGTGTGTGCCTGTCGGTCGAGCCCGGCGAGGGCTTCTACGTCCCCCTCGCCCATGTCGACGATTTCGGCCAGGTCCGCGACGGCCAGCTCGACCTCATGGCCGTCATCGAGCGCCTGCGCCCCGTGCTCGCCGACCCCTCGGTCCTCAAGATCGGCCACAACATCAAGTACGACGCCGGCATCCTCGCCCATTACGGGCTCGCGGTCGCCCCCATCGACGACACCATGCTGCTCTCCTACGTGCTGGGCGGTGCGAGCCACGGCCACGGCATGGACGAGCTCGCCCAGCGCTACCTCGACCACGACTGCATCACCTACGAGAGCGTCTGCGGCAAAGGGGCCGCCCAGATCGGCTTCGCCCACGTCCCGATCGACAAGGCCACGGCCTACGCCGCCGAGGACGCCGAGGTCACGCTGCGCCTGTGGCAGCATCTCCGCCCGCGCCTGCTCGAGGAGCGCATGGTGGCGGTCTACGAGACCCTCGACCGCCCGCTGGCCCCCATCGTCACCGAGATGGAGCGCTGGGGCATCAAGGTCGACGCGCACCGCCTGCGCCAGCTCTCCGCCGAGTTCACCCAGCGCATGGCCGGGCTCGAGGACGAGGCCTACAGGCTCGCCGGCCGCAGCTTCAACCTCGGCTCCCCCAAGCAGCTGGGCGAGGTCCTGTTCGACGAGCTGAACCTGGGCGGGGCGGGCCGCAAGACCAAGACCGGCGCCTACGCCACCGGCGTGGAGGTCCTGGAGGAGCTGGCGGTCGCCGGCCACGAGCTGCCGCGCGTGATCCTCAACTGGCGCCAGCTGCAGAAACTGACCCGCACCTACACCGACACCCTGGTCGAGCAGGTCAACCCGACGACCGGCCGCGTCCACACCAGCTACAGCCTGGCCGCCACCTCCACCGGCCGGCTCTCCTCCAACGACCCCAACCTGCAGAACATCCCCATCCGCACCGAGGAGGGCCGGAAGATCCGCGAGGCCTTCGTGCCCGAGGCGGGCTGGCTCCTGGTCTCGGCCGACTACTCCCAGATCGAGCTGCGCATCCTGGCCGACATGGCCGACATCCCCACCCTCAAGGACGCCTTCGCGCGCGACATCGACATCCACCGGGTCACCGCGTCCCAGATGTTCGGGGTGCCCGTCGACCAGGTCGGCAGCGACCTGCGCCGCTCGGCCAAGACCATCAACTACGGCATCGTCTACGGCATCGGCCCCTTCGGCCTCGCCCAGCGCCTCGGGCATCCCGCAGGCGCAGGCCAAGGCCTACATCAACTCCTACTTCGAGCAATATCCCGGCATCCGCGCCTACATGGACAAGGCCAAGGCCGAGGCCCGCGAGAAGGGCTACGTCCGCACCTTGTGGGGCCGCCGCTGCTACGTGCCCGAGATCAACGTCAAGCTCCCCTCCCGCCGCGCCTACGCCGAGCGTGCCGCCATCAACGCCCCCATCCAGGGTACGGCCGCCGACATCATGAAGCGCGCCATGATCCGCACCTGGCACCAGCTCAAGCGCGACCTGCCCGAGGTCCGCATGCTGCTCTCCGTCCACGACGAGCTGGTGTTCGAGGTGCCGGAAAAGCTGGTCGCGGACGCGCAGACGCTGATCAAGCGGACGATGGAGCGGGCGGCCGCCATGTCCGTCCCGCTGGTGGTCGAGGTCGGGCACGGGGCGAGCTGGGAGACGGCGCACTAGCTCGGCGGCGGACCCTGGTCCAACAGCCGCCGGACCTCCGCTTCGAGCGGATCGAGATCGCGCTCCACCACCCGCCACACCGCGTCCAGGTCGATGCCGAAGTACCGGTGCACCAGGATGTTGCGCATCCCGACGATCCCGGACCACGGCGCTGGCGACGACTTCACCAGCTCGGCGTCGAGCCGCGCGGCGGCCTCGCCGATGATCTGCAGATGATGCACGATCCAGACCTGGATCAGCTCGTCCCGGTCGAACGCGTCACGCCCGGACGCGGCATGCCGCGCGTGATCGCCGCGATCGCATCGAGAATGTCGGCCAGCCGGGCGCGCGAGCCCCTCACAAGGGCACGGCGTCGCGCAGCACCCGCTCGCGCAGCGCTGGCCGCAACCCCGCCTCGGTGACGACGTCGACGGGTGCGCCCAATTCCGCCTCGAGCTCCGCGAGCAAGGCGCCCAGGTCGATCAGGCTGCGGCCGGGCTCCAGGTCCACCAGCAGGTCGAGATCGCTGGCCGCGTCGGCCTCGCCCCGCGCCACCGACCCGAACACCCGCACATTGCGCGCACCGTGCCGCGCCGCCAGATCGAGCAGCCGCCCCCGCTTGCCGCGCACCGTCTCGAGAGAGATCATGGCCGTACCTCACCGGCAACGGAGCCGAGCATGCTCGACCCGTGACGCGACGGCAAGCTCGGCAGCCACGTGCCGGCGATGCGCCACGAGCCCATCCCCACCGATCCATCCCGGCCGGGCGATGCCGCTACCGGGGTACCCGTGCGGTACCAGCTGGGCGATCTGTTCGATCGGATGACCCTGTACATGGCGATGATGTTCCTGGGGCACACCCTGCTGATCCTCGCCCTGGTCAAGCTCTAGCGAATGTCGCTCAGCGCCCGGCATAATTCGACAGCTCCAGCCGCCGCTCGATTCGCTTCACGCGGCTCCCCAGCGCATCGCTCCGGCGATCCCGCCGCGCCATGTCCTCGCGCACGAGCCCGATCGACCGCTCGACGCCGAGCTGCCGGTCCTCCAGGCTGCGCAAGGCCGCGCGGACCTCGTCGAGGTCGGCGCGCACGTCGTCGAGCTTGCCGTCCAGTCGATGCAGATATTCGAGCGTGAGGTCGATCGGATCGGCCACGTGATCCCATCCGGCTGTTTGACGACGTGTCTATAGTACGTCGGCGCGGCGACTTTCACGCGTTGCGGCACTTTTCAGCAGTCGACCTCGCGGACGAACAGTCAGATCGGAGCTGCTTCACAAAGCACGCGCTCGCGCAGTTCCGGCCGCAGGCCCGCCTCGGTGACGAGGTCGACGGGCGTGCCCAGCTCGGCTTCGAGATCGACCAGTGGGGCACCCCAGGTCGATCAGGCTGCGGCCGGGCTCCAGATCGACCAGGAGGTCGAGGTCGCTCGCCGGATCGGCCTCGCCGCGCAGTCGCTTGCATAGCTCTTGACCCGGAGCCCATACTCGGCGCGGGGGGAGTCGGCGCACATCGCGGCGTCTCCTCGCTTCATAAACGAGACAGACACCACACCAGTGTGATTCCGCTAAGCTTTTTTCTGGACGGGCTCTAAAAGAGGCCACATGACACGCGCGGCTGTCCGTCCCGAACTGTTGCGCTGGGCGCGGGAGCGGGCCGGCATCGCCGATGCCGAGGAACTGCTTGGCCGTTTCCCGAAGCTGGCCGAATGGGAAAGCGGCGAAACGCAGCCCACGCTGAAGCAGCTGGAGGCCTTCGCGCAGGCGCTGCATGTGCCCATCGGCTATTTGTTCCTGCCCGAGCCACCGCATGAGCCGTTGCCGATCCCGGATTTCCGTACCCATGACGGGTGCGGCGTGCGGCGCGCCAGCCCCGATCTGCTCGACATGCTCTATGCCTGCCAGGAACGGCAGGGCTGGTATCGCGACTTTGCGCTGACGGTGCGCATGCCCGAGGCCGCCTTTGTCGGCAGCGCAAGCCTCGATGACCGGCCCCAGGATGTGGCGGCGCGCATGGCTGAGACGCTCGGCTTCGATGTGGCCCATCGCGCCGCCTGCCACACCTGGGAAGCGGCGCTGAGGCTGTTCATCGCCCAGGCCGATGCTGCCGGTGTGCTGGTAATGGTGAGCGGCGTTGTGCTGTCCAACAACCGCCGCACGCTCGATCCGGAGGAGTTCCGCGGCTTCGCGCTGGCCGACAGGCGGGCGCCACTGGTTTTCATCAATGGGACAGATACGAAATCCGGCCAGATGTTCACGCTGGCGCACGAGCTGGCGCATCTTTGGCTCGGGTCCTCGGCCGTGTCGGATGCTAGCGCCGCGCCGCTCAACGGCTACCGCCGCGAGGAGGTCTGGTGCAATGCGGTCGCCGCAGAGCTCCTCGTGCCGCTCGCGGCGCTCAGGCCCATGCTTCAGCCGGGCGAGCCACTCGACGAGGTCGATGCAGCGCCTAGCGCGGCAGTTCAAGGTCAGCACGCTGGTAATCCTGCGCCGGCTGCTCGACGCTGGCGCACTGGATCGGCCGGCATTCGATCGAGCATGGGCGGATGAACGCGCGCGCCTGCGCGATCTTACCCGCGCCGGTGCAGGTGGAGGCGATTTCTACCGCACGACGCTGTCGCGTGTCAGCCGCCGGTTCGCCCGCGCACTTGTTGAAAGCACGCTGGAAGGACAGACCCTCTACCGCGACGCGTTCAGGATGCTGGGTGTCAAGAAGACGGAGACGTTCAACAATATCGGGCGAGAAGTGGGGGTCATGCCATGACCCGCTACCTGCTCGACACGAACATCTTCATTCAGGCGAAGAACCTGCACTACGGCTTCGATTTCTGCCCGGCGTTCTGGGAATGGCTGATCGCACAGAACGGCACCGGACGTGTCGCCAGCATTGACAAGGTCGGGGACGAATTGCAGGCTGGTGGCGATGATCTCTCCGATTGGACGACCGCACGCGGGCGCACTTTCTTCCTGCCGCCGGACGATGCTGTGGTGCCGGCCCTTGGAAGGGTCAGCGCTTGGGCGACCGGCCAGAAGTACGAGCCGGCGGCGATCGCGACATTCCTCCAGGTAGCCGACTACTGGCTGGTGGCGCACGCGCTGGCACATGACTTCGTGGTCGTCACCCACGAGGTGCCTTCCGACTCAACGCGCAAGATCAAGATCCCCAATGCCTGCATCGGATTGAGTCTGACCTGCGTCAGTCCGTATGAAATGCTCCGGCGCGAACGCGCCCGGTTCGTTCTCGGTTGACTGTACCGGTAAACTGTACCGGGTACCATTAACAAACGGCTCGGGCGATGATGGTACAAGGTCTACCCGCTATCGCCATCCTGTCCGCCGTCGCCCCGCCTACCTTAGCACCCAGAAGCCGCGCCTCCGTCCGCCCGGCAACGATCCGCACGACCAGCCGTCCAGGTCGGGATCGAGGTACGTCCACCAGCCGGGCTCGCCGTGCCGTGCCGGCGCCAGGCCGACGGCCTGGGCCACCGGGCAGCCGGCGGCGGCCGCGAGGTGGCGCAGCGTCAGACCCAGCGGCCAGGGCGAGGTCGCGATCAGGGCCGCGGCACCGGCACCGGCGATCAGCCCGACCACCAGGAGCGGCCGCCCCACCGCCGCGACCCGCGGCCCCATCCGCCGCAGCCGGTCCCGCCGCTCCAGCCGCCCCGTCACCTTCGCGAACCGCCGCCGCAGCCGCCGCAGCTTCCGCTCGGGATCCTCCCGCCGCCCACAGCACGGCCTCGGCAACGGCACCGCCATCCCCCGCACCCCACCATCCAGCCGGCCCACCGGCGGCCCCGCCCGAACCTGCCGCCCTCACTTCGTTCGGGCTCCGGTCCTGGCGCGGCACCTCCGCCACCGTCCGGCAGTCTGCCTGAAGATCGCTACCGAACGGTCAACGCGCGCCCTCGGCCGCACCTCGCAGCTAGGACTGAAGTCCGATCCATGCTAGGATCGTCCGGACCTGCAGCCGCGAGCGCCCGCCACATGCTCCCCACCCCGCGACCCGGCATGCCACCCGCCGAACCGCATCGCGCGCCATGCCCGGCCGCACGCGCACCCGGCACCGCAGCGCCGCACGACGATCCGCGGACACGGTCCGCAAGTTCCTCCGCACCCGCCACGCGAGACGAACCCGAGCCAACTCGGCAGAATGCACGAACGATTTCCGCCGGCGACACGTCCGAACCCAAGGCCCCTTCGCCCCGCCCGTACGAAACGAACCCAAAGCGTTCCGCATCGGCCGGAATGCACGAACGATTTCGGCACGTCCGAACCCGACCGCCCCGACGTCACGTCGCGGCGAAACGAACCCAAGCCCATCTCAGGCCGGAGAATTGCACGGGCGAACCCGAGCGCCGACCCCGGGCCCTTGCCTCAGCGCTGGACCCGGCAGCGCAGCTCCGGCGCCCCGTAGCCCCAGGTGATGGTGGCCTCGCCCTGATGCTCCCACAGGCTCTCGTTGCGGCCCTGGTACCGTGCCCCGCTGGCGGCCGGCTGCTCGACCATGAACGAGACCTCGTCGCCGCGCTCGGCGATGGCGGTGGGCGGGTCGGTGGCGAAGAAGCTGGCCGTCACCTCGCTGCCCGGCGCGTCGTCGCAGGCATAGGTGGCCGTCCCGGTGGGCTCGAGCAGCCGGTAGCGGGCCTGCAGCTCGGCCGTGCGCAGCCGGTAGGCGTCGGCGACGCAGGCCGGCTTGTCGTCGGCCTTCCAGCACTCGTCGCGGCCCTTGATCCAGCCGCGCTGCTCCGCCTTGAGGGTCGGCGGCTGCTCGTTGCCGGCCTTGGCCAGTGCCGCCGCGTACACCCCGGCCAGCTTCAGGTCGGCCGCGGCCAGGGCCGGGTCCGCGCACACCAGGGCCTCGATGCTCCCCGCCTCGACCTTGCCGCAGTCGAAGGACGGCCCCGCCCCGTGCGCCGTCCCGGCCAGGAGGCACAGCCCCGCCGCCAGGAGAGCCGTCCGCCCGCCGCCGTCACCGTTCCGCGCCATGCCCGACCTGCTCCCGTCGTCCCCAAGCCTGGTCCCGAGCCTACCGGCTCGCCGCCGCACCGGCTAGGTCGCGGCGGTGCCCGCCCCCGGCACGAGCGTCACCCGGCGCAGGGTCAGGTTGATCCGGCCGCCGCCCGGAACCAGGTCCGAGCTGCCGGGCAGGATGCGGTCGACGCCGTGGAAGCAGAGGCGCGCCGCCCCGCCCAGCACCACCACGTCGCCGCTGGCGCAGCGCGCAGGCTCCGGGTCGGGCCGCCGCGCCTGGTGCCGCCGAGGCGGAACAGGGCCGTGTCGCCCAGCGAGACGGAGAGCACGGGTGCGGCGAGGTCGGCCTCGTCGCGGTCCTGGTGCAGGCCCATCCTGGCCGCATCCCGGTAGAGGTTGACCAGGCAGGCCTCGGGCGGTGCCGGCCAGCCGGTGACCGCGTCCCACAAGGCCAGGAGGGAGGCGGGCAGGGGCGGCCAGGGCCGGCCGGTGTCGGGGTGGGTCGGCTGGTAGCGGTAGCCGCTGGCGTCGGCGACCCAGCCCAAGGGCCCGAGATTGCCCATGCGCACCGACAGGGGCCGGCCGGTGCGGGGCATGGTCGGCTGGAACCAGCCCGAGCCCTCGACCGCCGCCAGCACCTCGGCCAGCAGGGCAGCCTGCGCCGCCGGCGTCCAGGTGCCCGGGCAGGTGGCGGAAGCCCGGCGGTCCAGTCGGCGAGCGGCAGGTCCGGCTGGTACGGCATGGGCGGAGGATGTGGCAGGTCGCGGGCCGCGCGCAAAGAGGCTAGAGGACGGGCATCACCGCCCGCGGAGACCGCCCATGCCCACGCAGCCCGATCGACCTCAACGCCATCCCGATGGCGACCCACGAGCGGTTCATGCGGCTGGCGATCGAGCAGGCGCGGGCCAACCCGGCCTTCCCGTTCGGGGCGGTGATCGTGCGGGCCGGCGACCTCGCGGTGATGGCCGAGGGGGCCAACGAGGGCCACCGCAACCCCACGCTGCACGGCGAGATCCGCACCATCCACGCCTATGTCGAGCGCCACGGGCACCAGGGCTGGGACGAGACCATCCTCTACACCACCGGCGAGCCCTGCCCGATGTGCATGAGTGCGATCATCTGGGCGGGCATCGGCGGCGTGGTCTGGGCGACCTCGATCGAGACCCTGAAGCAGGTGGGCTTCGACCAGATCGACATCGGCTCGCCCGCGGTCGCGGCGGCGGCACCGCACTGGCGCGGCGGCATCCTGGGCGGGGTGCTGGCCGTGGAGACCGACCGCATGTTCGCCGACGCGCCCGCGCGGCTAGCGGCGGAGCTGGCCGCCGTCTGGCCGAACATGACCCGCTTGGCCTCCTCGTCCATGGTGGCCTCGCGGCGCTGGTGCTGCTGGCCGACCTCGTAGGCGCGGACGGTGGCCGGGCCGCGCCTCGATCGCGCGGAACCAGCGCTCGAGGTTCGGGAAGTCGTCGAGCTTCTGGCCCTGGCGCTCGTAGGGCACGATCCAGGGATAGGCCGCCATGTCGGCGATCGAGTAGTCGTCGCCGGCCACGAACGGCGCGGTCGGCGAGGCGCCGGTCCAGCACGCCGTAGAGCCGGTTGGTCTCGTTGACGTAGCGGTCGATGGCGTAGGGCAGCTTCTCGGGCGCGTACTGCGCGAAGTGGTGGTTCTGCCCGGCCATCGGGCCCGAGCCCGCCCATCTGCCAGAACAGCCACTGCAGCACCTCGGCGCGGCCGCGCAGGTCGGCCGGGATGAAGCGGCCGGTCTTGTCGGCGAGGTAGAGCAGGATCGCACCCGACTCGAACAGGCTGAACCGGCGCGCCGCCGTCGGCGGGCGCGTGGTCGACGATCGCCGGCATCCGGTTGTTGGGCGCGATCGCCAGGAACTCGGGCCGGAACTGCTCGCCGCGGCCGATGTCGACCGGGACGATCCGGTAGGGCAGGCCGGTCTCCTCCAGGAACAGGGTGATCTTGTGCCCGTTCGGGGTCGGCCAGTAGTGCAGGTCGATCATGCCGGTAGCCGCCTCGTCTGGAATTGGTCCCGGTGCAGATAGGCCCGATCCGAGGTCGCGCTCCAGGCCCGTCGCCGCATCACGGCTATGCGAGCGCCGCAGCCGCGATGCTGGCTCACGGGGGCACTCCCGATAGAGTGAGGCGAGACGCCGGGCCGAGCTACGGGAGAGACGCCGTGAAGCAGGAGATCATCGACCTCTACGACGAGTTCACCCATCGCGGGCTGGATCGTCGCGTGTTCATGAGCCGGCTGGCCGATCTCGCCGGCGGCACGGCGGCGGCGGCGACGGCACTGAGCCTGCTGCGCGCCGACCCTGCCGGTGCGGCCATGGTGGCGCCGGACGATCCGCGCCTCGACGCCGACACGGTGACCATCCGCGAGGGCACGCCGCCGCTGCAGGGCTATCTGGTCCGCCCGCGAGGGCTCGACCGACAAGCTGCCGGCGGTCGTGGTCGTGCACGAGAACCGCGGCCTCAACCCGCACACCCAGGACGTGGCGCGCCGGCTCGCCACCGACGGCTTCATGGCGCTGGCGGTCGACTTCCTCTCGCCGATCGGCGGCACGCCGACCGACAACGAGGACAAGGCGCGCGAGATGATCGGCACGCTCGACGCCGGCCAAGGTCGTGGCCGATGCCGAGGCGGCCGATCGCCTGGCTCAAGGCCCGGCCCGACAGCAACGGCAAGGTCGGCATCGTCGGCTTCTGCTGGGGCGGCGGCGTGGTCGGTCGGGTCGCGGCCGCCGACGCCGGCCTCGATGCCGGCGTGGTCTTCTACGGCCAGGCGCCGGCGGCCGAGACGGTGGCCGAGATCAAGGCGCCGCTGCTCTTGAACTATGCCGGCCATGGACGAGCGCATCAATGCCGGCGTCCCGGCCTTCGAGGCGGCGCTGAAGGAGGGCGGCAAGACCTACACCCTCTACATGTACGAGGGCGTCCAGCACGCCTTCCACAACGACACCTCGGCCGCGCGCTACAACGAGGCCGCGGCCAAGCTCGCCTGGCAGCGCACGGTCGAGTTCTTCAAGGCCAACCTCGCCGCTGGCTGACTGAACGCAGCTCTCGCCAGGAAACCGCGCTTCGGCCATGGTGTCCCTACTGGTGGGCAGAGGGGGCAGCCTGCCAGCAGGTCGGCGCGGAGATGGAAGCAGCGGAGCAGGGACAGGGCGAGCACGGCCCGGCGGGCGGGTTGGACGACATGCCGGCCATGCTGGCGATGGTGCTGGCCACCGCGCGCGAGCACTACGTCCTGCTCGACCGCGACAAGCGCCTGCGCTTCGCGAGCCCGGGAGCCTTGCGCGCTTTTGGTCTGGACTCGACCGGAGTGATCGGACGGAGCTGGACCGAGGCTGATCTGCCGGCGGCGTGGCTGGAACTGGCCGAGGCCGAATGGGACCGTGTGATCGGTCGGGGCGAGGCGGCCACTGGCGAGTTCGAGGTCCGTGCCGCAGCGAGCCCGCGCACGATCGAGTACCAGGCGGACGTGGTCCGTGATGGTACCGGTGCCGTCACCGGGCTGCTGATCGCCGCGCGCGACGTTACCGAGCGCAAGGCGGCCGAACGCGAGCTGCGGGCGAGCGAGGACCGCTACCGACGCGCGGTGACCGGGGCCGCTGTGCCGATCATGCTGCATGCCGACGACGGCGAGGTGCTGGCGGTGAGCGACGGCCTCGTCGCAGTGACGGGCTATGCTCGGGCCGATCTCCACCGCTACGAGAGCTGGCTGCGGCTGGCCTACCGCGACCGTGCGCCGGAGATCGCCGCGCGCGTCGAGCGCCGCTTTCGCGAGCATCTGCCGATCCCGGGCGTGGAGCTGGAGGTGCACACCGCCCAAGGCGGGGTGCTGAACTGGATCTGGACCGCGCCCCCGCCGGAGCTGCTGGCGGACGGCCGCTACTGCCTGTTCGCCATCGCCAGCGACATCACCGCACGCAAGCGCACGGAGTTGGCCTTGCGCACCAGCACAACCAGGCTGGAGCTCGCGTTGCGCGCCGCCCGCATGGGGGTGTGGGACTGGGATCTCGCCGAGCCGGCCTCGCGCTGGGACGAGGCCCAGTACCGCATCTTCGGGGTCGATCCGGCGCGGTTCGAGCCGAGGCTCGATGCGATCTGGGAGATGGTTCATCCCGAGGATCGCGATCAGCTGCGCGCGCTGGCGGAGCGGGCGCTGGCGACAGGCGAGCCCTACCAGGCCGAGTTCCGGATCGTCCGGCCCGACGGCGAGGTGCGCTGGTGCGTCGGCGGCACCGCCGTGACCATGGACGCCAGCGGGCGGGCCGCGCGCATCGGCGGCATCACCTACGACGTCACCGAGGTGAAGCGCGCCGAGGCCGACCTCAAGGCGACGGTCGACCAGCGCGACCACCTGCTGTTCGAGCTGCATCACCGGGTCAAGAACAACCTGCAGCTCATCGCCAGCGTCCTGCACCTCCAGGCGGGCCGCTCGCGCGAGCCCGCCGTGCGACGGTTCGTCGAGGGTGCTGTGGCCCGGATCTCGGCCATCGGCGCCACCCACGACATCCTGCACCGCGGCGGCCCGTTCGACCGCATCGACCTCGCCGCCTATCTGCGCGAGCTCTGCGAGCATCTGGCAGCATCGTTCCTCGACGGCGGTGCGCGGATCGAGGTCGAGGCACCGGCCGATGCGCCCAGGCTCGATCTCGATCGCGCCGTTCCGCTCGGCCTGATCGTCAACGAGCTGGTCACCAACGCCTTCAAGCACGGGCTGGCGGCGGACGGTACGGTCGCGGTGCGCGTCAGCTTGGCCCCGCGCCCGGATGGCCTGTGGCGTCTGACCGTTGCCGACGAGCGGCGCTGCCGACGACCGCAAGGCCTCCCGCGGGTGAGCGCCCCAAGGGGCTGGGGCTTCAGCTGGTCGAGGTGTTCGCCCGGCAGCTGGGCGGATCGGTCCAGATCCGCCGCGAGCCGGGCTTTCAGGTGAGCGTGGACATCGTCGGCTAGCGGCAGGCGCAGCTGGCCGGTCGCCCGCCGCCGTCGCAGGCCGGCGATCACGTCCGGGTAGAAGGTGCGGATCGCGTCGCCGCGGACGACGACCACGGCGAAGTAGTCGTCGCCGACCGAGACCGCGATCTCCTCCAGGCACATCTCGGCCTCACGCTGCTGGCGCAGCTCGCGATAGGCGGCGGTCGCGACGCAGCAGCAGGTCGCGCGGCACCGAGGTCGTAGGCGTAGCCCTTGGGGCAGGCGGTGCGCAGCGGACCGCCGCCGGGCGAGCCGATAGCGCACGCCGACCGTGTAGACCGGCGGCTCGACCTCGGTGGCCCGGCATTCGCGGTCGGTCAGCAGGCCGGCCATGCCCTGTTCCTGCAGCTCCAGATAGCGGCCGCGATAGTGCAGGCCGCCCAGATCGTCGGCCGCGCGGCTCGCCGCAGAAGACGTGCGCGAAGCCGTCGGCGTCGAACCAGACGGCGGTGAGCTCGTCCTTGAACCGTGGCAGCGACACTCGGCCGCCGCGTACGCGGCGGTCCAGCCCGTCATAGAGCGCCCGCACCTCCGCCTCGACCTCCGGCCGATCGAGCATGGCGCGGAAGTCGCGCGGCCGGGCCGGCTGCCCCAGTCGCCGCAGACCTCGAGCACGCCGCGGTCGAGTGCGTCCAGCGGCGGCGGGGGCGGGCTGGGATCGTCCGGGCCGGTCGCGACCTCGTCGAAGAACGGCAGCAGGCCGGACGGCCGGGCCGGCGGCGCCGCGGTCGCCAGCTCGCCGCAGTCGACGGCGACCCAGCGCTGCTGCGGCTCGCGCCGCGGCAGCAGGATCTGCAGCCACTCGCCGCCGGCCTCGTTGCGGCCGAGCACCGGTAGCGCTCGCCGGGCGCCAGCGTCGCGCCGTCCGGGATTGCTCCGCTTGCGGAAGCTGACATAGGCCTCGCACGGCCGCGTCCGCCGTCAGCTCGCCGGTCACGGCGCTCGAAGGCCTGCGCCGGTGCGCAGCAGGCCGAGGACAGTCGCCGAGCACCGGACGCCGCGCAGCACCGGCGAGCTCGCGCGGAGCAGCGGGCGCCGCCACGCCGCCTGGTCAGCCGCTCGAAGCGCAGCACCATGACCAGCGCCACCGTCGCCAGCGCGAAGGCGAGGCCGATCCAGATGCCCAGCCCGCCCAGCGCGGTGTGGAAGCCCAGGAACCAGCAGATCGGGAAGCCCACGACCCAGTAGCCGAAGCCGGCCAGCCACATCGGCACCGTGGTGTCCTTGAGCCCGCGCAGGCTGGCGATGCCGATCACCTGCAGCCCGTCGACCAGCTGGAACAGGGCGGCGATGCGCAGGAAGCCGACGGCGAAGGCGAAGGCCGCGGCACCGTCGGGCGTGGCGGGATCGAGGAACAGCCCGACCAGGGCCGCGGGCTGCGTCGCGAACAGGAGCGCCATGGCCGCCATGAACACGGTACCCAGGCCGCAGGCGACCCAGCCGGCGAGGCGGGCGCGCGCGATTTCGCCGGCACCGACGGCGAGGCCGATCCGGATGGTCGCGGCATGGCTCAGGCCCAGCGGCACCATGAAGGCGATGCTGGCCAGCTGCAGGGCGATCTGGTGCGCCGCCAGCTGTGCTGTCCCGATCAGCCCCATGAACAGGGTCGAGGCGGCGAACAGGCCGGTCTCCATGAGCACCGCACCGCCGATCGGAAAGCCGACCCGATAGATCTCGCGGAACGTGGCCCAATCCGGCCGCCAGAAGCGGCCCAGCACGTCGTAGCGGCGAAAGGGCCGGACCCGGAGGCAGTAGCCGAGCAGAAGCGCGAACATCAGCGTGAAGGTGCAGGCCACCGCGATGCCGGCGCCCAGGGTGCCCAGGGCCGGGATGCCCAGCCCGCCGAAGATCAGCAGCCACGACAGCGGGACGTTGACCAGGGCGGCCACCAGGGCCGCCAGGAGGATGGCGCGGACATGGCCGAACGAGGCGACGAAGCTGCGCAGGACGATGAAGCCGACGCTGAACGGCAGCCCCCACAGGGCCGCGCGCATGTACTGCTCGGTCATGGCCAGCAGCGTCTCGTCCTGGCCCATCGCCGTCAGCAGCGGCCGCACGAACCACAAGGCCGCCATCAGCGGCAGGGTGATCGCCAGCGTCATCCACAGGCCCTGCCGGACCACGCGCCGGATCTGCCGCGGCTGGCGCGCGCCCTTGGCCTGGGCGATCAACGGGGCGGTGGCGCTGGCCACGCCGATCGCGAACATCATGCCGCTGTGGAACAGCGCGGCCGCCAGGGTGGCCGCCGCAAGGGCGGAGGCGCTGAGCCACCCCAGCATCACGACCTCGGTGGTGTGGACCAGGATCTGGGTCAGCTGCGTCAGGACGAGCGGCAGCGCCAGGGCGAGCATGGCCCTGAGTTCGCGCACGAATCCGGTCGGCGCGACGAGCGGTGTTGCCGCCGTCGCAGCTGGGATGGTCGACATGGCCCGATTGATCTGGTTTGCGAGCGAGAAGAGGCAGCTTACACAAGGACCGCGCGCCCGGCAAATGACGGGCGGTCGCTATCGACGACCCTTTCGTCAGCGGAGCGAGGCGGCTCCATCGAACTCGGCCCGCAGCGATCCGGCCGAGGCGGACTGCCGCCCACGCTGCTGCTCGGTTTCCGCTCGTCCGCGCAAGCGATTGCGCCAGCTTGGCGAGCGCGAGTTCCGCCAGCGCCGGGCCACGACATAGACCAGGAGGATCAGCCAGCCGACGCCGGTCCAGCCCAACAGGAGATTGAGGAGTGCGATCCGCTCCTGACGCCCCTGCCGCCAC
>CAVYMA010000035.1:0-63559 GCA_963769465.1 uncultured Alphaproteobacteria bacterium | reverse complement strand
GCGCTCGAAGTCGCTGCCGGCATGGTAGGAGCTGCGCGTGAGCGGCGAGGCCGAGACCATGTGGAAGCCCTTGGCCCGCGCCATGCGGGCATAGCCCTCGAACTCGGCGGGCTCGACGAAGCGCTCGACCTTGTGGTGGCGCGGCGTCGGGCGGAGATACTGGCCGATGGTGAGGAAATCGATGTCGGCCGAGCGCATGTCGTCCATGACCTGCAGGACCTCGCGCTTCTCCTCGCCCAGGCCGACCATGATGCCCGACTTGGTGAACAGGGTCGGGTCCAGCTCCTTGACCTGCTGCAAGAGGCGCAGCGAGTGGAAATAGCGGGCACCCGGCCGCACGGTCCGGTAGAGCCGCGGCACGGTCTCCAGATTGTGGTTGTAGACGTCGGGGCGTGCCGCGACGATCGCCTCGACCGAGCCGGGCTTGCGCAGGAAGTCGGGGGTGAGGATCTCGATGGTGGTGGTCGGGCTCACCGCCCGGATCGCCTCGATGCAGCGCACGAACTGGAAGGCACCGCCGTCCGGCAGATCGTCGCGGTCGACCGAGGTGATCACGACATGGGCCAGCCCCATGGTGGCCACGACCTCGGCCAGATGCGCCGGCTCCTTCGGGTCGACCGCCAGGGGTGCGCCGGTCTTGACGTTGCAGAAGGCGCAGGCCCGGGTGCAGGTGTCGCCCAGGATCATGACCGTGGCGTGCTTCTGCGCCCAGCACTCCCCGATGTTGGGACAGGCCGCCTCCTCGCACACCGTGTGCAGGCCCTTGGCCCGCATCAGCTTCCTGGTGTCGTGATAGGCCTCCGAGGTCGGGGCCTTGACGCGGATCCAGGCGGGCTTGCGCTGGACGGTCGTGCGGTCGAGCAGCGTGACGGTGGACATGGGTCAGAAGTGAATGGCGCGCCCGTAGGCGTCAAGGGTGGCCTCGTGCATCATCTCCGAGAGGGTCGGGTGCGGGAAGACGGTGTGCATGAGGTCCTCTTCCGTGGCCTCCATCGTCCGGGCGATGACGTAGCCCTGGATCAGCTCGGTGACCTCGGCGCCGACCATGTGGGCGCCCAGAAGCTCGCCCGTCCTGGCGTCGAACACGGTCTTGACCATGCCCTCGGGCTCGCCCAGCGCGATCGCCTTGCCGTTGCCGATGAACGGGAAGCGGCCGACCTTGACCTCGTGGCCCTTGTCCTTGGCCGCCTTCTCGGTGAGGCCGACGCTCGCGACCTGCGGCGTGCAGTAGGTGCAGCCGGGGATCTTGGTGATGTCCATGGGATGCAGGCCGGCCACGCCGGCGATCTTCTCGACGCACAAGACACCCTCGTGGCTGGCCTTGTGGGCGAGCCAGGGCGGGCCGGTGACGTCGCCGATCGCATAGATCCCGGGCTCGCCGGTGCGGCACCACTCGTCGATGACGATGTGGCCGCGCTCCACCTTCACGCCCGTACCCTCGAGGCCGAGATTCTCGCTGTTGCCGGTGATGCCCACGGCCATGATCACCCGCTCGACCGTGATCTCCTCAGCCTTGCCGCCGCTCTCGATCGTGGCGGTGACGCTGTCCGCCCCCTTCTTCAGCGCCTTCACCGTGGCACCGGTGCGGATCTTGATGCCGCGCTTCTCGAACGCCTTCTGCGCGAAGGCCGAGATCTCCTCGTCCTCGACCGGCAGGACGCGCGGCAGCACCTCGACCACGGTCACCTCGGCGTCCATCGAGCGGTAGAAGCTCGCGAATTCGATCCCGATCGCGCCCGAGCCCACCACCAGCAGCGACTTCGGCATCCGCTCCGGGACCATCGCCTCCTTGTAGCTCCAGACCAGCTTGCCGTCGGTCTCGAGGCCCGGCAGCTGGCGGGCGCGCGCGCCGGTGGCCAGGATGATGTGCTTGGCTTCCAGGCTCTCCTCGCCGCCCTTGGTGAGCTTGACCGCCAGCTTGCCCTTGCCGGCGAGCTTGGCCGCACCGTCGAACACCGTGACCTTGTTCTTCTTGAGCAGGAAGCCGACGCCGCGGCTCAGCTGCTGGGCCACGCCGCGGCTGCGCTTGACCACGGCCGCCGCGTCGAAGCGGGGATTGTCGGCGGCGAGGCCGAAGCTCGCCGGCATGGCGCATCAGCTCGAGCACCTCGGCCGAGCGCAGGAGCGCCTTGGTCGGGATGCAGCCCCAGTTCAGGCAGATCCCGCCCAGATGCTCGCGCTCGACCAGCGCCACCTTCATCTTCAGCTGGGCGGCACGGATGGCGGCCACATAGCCGCCAGGACCGCCGCCGACGACGATCAGATCGAAGCTCTGGGCCATCGGTTTCCTCCCCTAGGGCACCGCCACGGCCTCAGCCGAGCAGCGCCTCGATCTCGGCCGGCAGGCGCTCGCCGGTGAACGGATTGCGGATGGTGACGCCATTGTGGTTGGCGCCGTCCTGCATGTCCTCGGACAGCAGCACCGTGCAGCCGGCGCGGCTTACCGTAGCCACCATCAGGCCGTCCCAGTAGGACAGCGACCCGCCGGCCGCGGCACGCAGGGCTCGTTCCGCATCGTCTGGAATGATGCCGACCATGGGCAGCAGCGACGTCATCTGGCGGACCGCCTCAATCGCTGCAGGCACCGATACGGCACCGCGCCGCCGCAGCGAGGCATAGAGTTCCCCCACCGTCTGGACGGAAAGGAGGCACCGCCCGCAACGGAGCGATCGCCAGAACACCTCACGGGCACGCGCCTGTTTGTCGGGGGCCGAATCATCGCGAGTATAGGCGAGCAGGTTGGTGTCGAGCGCGAACCGCTCACCGGTCATAGAGCTCGTCGCGACTGAGCTTCCCGATCCCGAGCGGCCAGCCGGTCGTCATGATCCGCTGCAAGTCTGCTTCCTGCTCGGGCGTGAGCCGCACCTGCTGCCGCTCCACGGGCAGGATGCGCGCCACGGGCCGGCCATGCTTGGTCACGACGAAGCCTTGGCCCTCGCTCTCGACCTTGGCCAGCACCTCCGAAAAACGCTGGTTCGCCTCGCGGGCGCTGATCTGGGTGAGCTCGCTCATCTTCTACTCCTAGCGTACTACAAGATGTAGGACATCTAGAGCAGCAGCGCCAGCGGGTCCTCGACCAGCTTCTTGAACTCCTGCAGGAACTGGGCACCCAAAGCACCGTCGACGACGCGGTGATCGGTCGAGAGGCTGACCGACATGACCGTGGCGATCTTGATCTCGTCGCCCTTGACCACCGGGCGCTTCTCGCCGGCACCCACGGCCAGGATGCAGGCCTGCGGCGGGTTGATCACGGCCAGGAAGTCCTTGATGCCGAACATGCCGAGATTGCTGATCGAGAAGCCGCCGCCCTGGAACTCCTCCGGCTTGAGCTTGCCGGCCTTGGCGCGGGTGGCGAGGTCCTTCATCTCGCCCGAGATCGTGGCCAGGCCCTTCTGGTCGGCCTTGCGGACGATCGGCGTGATCAGGCCGCCCTCGATCGCCACCGCGACCGACACGTCGACATCGTGGTACTGGTAGATCCGGTCGCCACCCCAGGACGCGTTCACGCCCGGGACCTTGCGCATGCCCTGCGCCACGGCCTTGATGACGAAATCGTTGACCGAGAGCTTGTAGTCCGCCCCTTCCCGCCCGTTGAGCTGGGCGCGCAGTGCCAGCAGCGCGTCGAGCTCGCAGTCGATCGTCAGGTAGAAGTGCGGGATCGTCTGCTTGGCCTCGGTCAGGCGGCGCGCGATCACCTTGCGCATGTTGTTGAGCGGGATCTCCTCGAAGGCAGCACCGGGCAGTGGTCCGGCCGGAGCCGCCGCGGGCATGGGTGCCGCCGCGGGCGCCGGGGCCGGGCGCGTCTTCTCCGTCGGCTTGGGGGCAGGCTTGGCACCGCCGGCCAGGGCCGCGTCGATGTCGGCCTTCACGATCCGGCCGTGCGGGCCGCTGCCCGCAAGTCCCGCCAGGTCCAGCCCGGCCTGTGCCGCCATCCGCCGCGCGAGCGGGCTCGCCGTGATCCGCTCGCCCTGTGCCGCGGCCGGGGACGGCGCTGGGCTCGGGGCAGTCGGGCTCGGGGCCGCAGCCGCCGGCGCGGGTGCCGGCTTCGCCTCGCCGTTGGGCTTGGCCGCCGGCGCGTCGTTGCCGCCCTCGAGGGCACTCTTGTCCTCGCCCTCCTCGAGCAGGAGTGCGATCGGCTCGTTGACCTTGACGCCTTCGGTGCCGCCCGGGACCAGGATCTTGCCGAGCGTGCCCTCGTCGACGGCCTCGACCTCCATGGTCGCCTTGTCGGTCTCGATCTCGGCGATCACGTCGCCGGCCTTGACCGGGTCGCCCTCGTTCTTCAGCCACTTGGCGAGGTTGCCCTCGGTCATGGTGGGCGACAGGGCCGGCATCAGGATCTTGATCGGCATGGGATCGGCTCCGGCCTAGCTGCGGTAGCAGACGGCTTTGGCGGCGGCGACCACGTCGTCCACCTGCGGCAGAGCCAGGCGCTCGAGATTGGCGGCATAGGGCATCGGCACGTCCTTGCCGTGGACGCGGACCACCGGCGCGTCCAGCCAGTCGAACGCCTGCTCCATCATCACCGCCGCGATCTCGGCCCCCATGCCGCTCTGCGGCCAGCCCTCCTCGACCGAGACGATGCGGTTGGTCTTCTTCACCGACTCGACGATGGTCTCGGTGTCGAGCGGGCGGATGGTGCGCAGGTCGATCACCTCGGCCTCGATGCCCTCCTCGGCCAGCTTGTCGGCGGCCTTGAGTGCCCGGTCGACCATCAGCGAGAAGGCGGTGATGGTGACGTGCCCGCCCTCGCGCACGATCTTGGCCTTGCCGATCGGCAGGACGAAATCGTCGAGCTTGGGCACCTCGAAGCTCTGGCCGTAGAGCACCTCGTTCTCGAGGAAAACCACGGGATTGGGGTCGCGGATCGCCGCCTTGAGCAGGCCCTTGGCGTCGGCCGCACTGTAGGGGGCGACCACCTTCAGGCCCGGGCAGTGGGCATACCAGCTGCTGAATTCCTGGCTGTGCTGGGCGCCGACGCGGGCGGCCGCACCGTTGGGGCCGCGGAACACGATCGGGCAGCCCAGCTCGCCGCCGGCCATGTAGAGGGTCTTGGCGGCCGAGTTGATGATGTGGTCGATCGCCTGCATGGCGAAGTTCCAGGTCATGAACTCGACGATCGGCCGCAGGCCGGCCATGGCCGCACCCACGCCCAGCCCGGCGAAGCCGTACTCGGTGATCGGCGTGTCGATCACGCGCTTGCCGCCGAACTCCTCGAGCAGGCCCTGGCTGACCTTGTAGGCGCCCTGGTACTCGGCGACCTCCTCGCCCATCAGGAACACGTCGGGGTTGCGGCGCATCTCCTCGGCCATGGCGTCGCGCAGCGCCTCGCGCACGGTCTGGCGAACCATCTCGGTGCCGGCCGGCACCTCCGGCTCGCGCGTTGCCCTTACGCTCTTGGGCAGGGCCGAGGTGTCGGCGGTGGCGGGCTTCTTCTCCACGACCGGCTCGTCGGCGGCGGGTGCCGGCAGGACCGCGTCGTCGAGCGCACTCGGGTTCTCGCCGTCGCCCAGGAGCATGGCGATCGGCGTGTTCACCGCCACGCCCTCGGTCCCGGCCGGGACCAGGATCTTGCCGAGCGTCCCCTCGTCGACGGCCTCGACCTCCATGGTCGCCTTGTCGGTCTCGATCTCGGCGATCACGTCGCCCGAGCGGACCGCGTCGCCCTCGTTCTTCAGCCACTTGGCGAGGTTGCCCTCGGTCATCGTCGGCGAGAGGGCCGGCATCAGAATGGGGGTCGGCATCCCTGTCTCCCAGCTGGCACCGCGTCGCCGGCCACGGCCGGGCGAGAGCGCCGCATCGCGTTTCTAGCTCGCTCAGGCCTCGACCAGCACGTCGGTCCAGAGCTCGCTCGGATCCGGCTCGGGGGCGTCCTGGGCGAAGCGGGCGGCCTCGTTGACGATGTCGCGGATCTCCTTGTCGATCCGCTTGAAATCGTCCTCGCTGGCCGCGGCCCGGTCGACGATCACCTTGCGCAGGAGGTCGATCGGGTCGTGCCGCTCGCGCATCTCCTGCACCTCTTCCTTGGTGCGGTACTTGGCCGGATCCGACATCGAATGGCCGCGATAGCGGTAGGTCATGGCCTCGAGGATCATCGGCCCCTGCCCGCCGCGGATCTGGCCCACCATCTCGGCGGCCTTGGCGTGCACCTCGACCACGTCCATCCCGTCGACCTGATGGCCGGGAATGCCGTAGGCGTGGCCGCGCTCGCACAGCCTCTGGCCGGCGGCGGCGCGGACCTGGGACGTGCCCATGGCGTAGCGGTTGTTCTCGATCACGTAGAGGATCGGCAGCTTCCACAGGGCGGCCATGTTGAAGCTCTCGTAGACCTGGCCCTGGTTGACCGCACCGTCGCCCATGTAGGCGACGCAGATGCCGCCATCCTCGCGGTACTGGTGGGCGAAGGCGAGGCCGGTGCCGAGCGGCACCTGGCCGCCGACGATGCCGTGTCCGCCATAGAAGCCCACCGAGCGGGCGAACATGTGCATCGAGCCGCCCTTGCCCTTGGAATAGCCGGTGCTGCGCCCGGTGAGCTCGGCCATCACCCGGCGCGGGTCCATGTTGCAGACCAGCATGTGACCATGGTCGCGGTAGCCGGTGATGACGCTGTCGCCGGGCTGCAGCGCATGCTGGATGCCGACCGCGACCGCCTCCTGGCCGATGTAGAGATGGCAGAAGCCGCCGATCAGGCCCATGCCGTAGAGCTGGCCCGCCTTCTCCTCGAAGCGGCGGATCAGCAGCATCTCGCGGTAGTAGCCCAGGAGCTCCTTCGGGCTGGGACCGCTGGTCTTCGCAGCGGGCTTCTGGGCCGCCTTGGGCGACGTCCTGGCTGCCATCGCTTGTCGCTCCTCCCATCCGCCGGCCCAGGCGCGGACCGCTGGCGGTCGGTGCCTGTTTCGCCGGTGTTTACACGGTTTCCCATGGCCGCCATAGCGGCCCGGCGCGCCGTCGCCGGTGTGCGCTACTCGGCCGACCCGTCATCGCGCCGCAGGACGATGACCTCGTTGGGTCGCACATAGCCCAGCAGGCGCAGCTGTTCCTCGAGACGGTCGCGGTCGAGCGAGTCGGGCTGGAAGGCCGCGACGTCGCTCTCGACCGCGGCACGCTCGGCCTGGAGCAACGCCAGCTCCTGGCGCGCGAGCTCGAGGTCGCGCGAGGTGTCGATCCAGGCCAGAAAGCCGTAGCGGCCGTGCAGGGCATGGTAGCCGAAGTAGGCCAGGACCAGCGTGAGGCCAACCGCGATCCAGCGGCCCTTCAGCCAGCCGTTCACCGTCTCCAGCAGGTAGGCCACCATGCCCGTCCTTCCGTCAGCCGCGGGCCAGACGCGACCGCCCCGCATAGACCGCACCGTCGCCCAACATCTGCTCGATGCGCAACAGTTGATTGTACTTGGCCAAGCGATCCGAACGCGAGAGCGAGCCGGTCTTGATCTGGCCGCAGTTGGTGGCGACCGCGAGGTCCGCGATGGTGGAATCCTCGGTCTCGCCCGAGCGGTGCGACATGATCGACGAATAGCCCGCCGAGGTGGCGAGCCGGATCGCCTCCAGGGTCTCGGTGAGCGTGCCGATCTGGTTGACCTTGATCAGGATCGCGTTGGCGATGTCCTCCTCGATGCCCTTGGCGAGGATCGCGGGATTGGTGACGAACAGGTCGTCGCCGACCAGCTGGATCTCGTCGCCCAGGGTCTCGGTCAGCGCGCGCCAGCCGTCCCAGTCGCCTTCCGCCAGGCCGTCCTCGATCGACACGATCGGGAACCGCTCGCACAAGCCCGCCAGCCAGCGGACCATGCCCTCGGGGTCGAGCGTCTGGTTCTCGCCTTCCAGGTGATAGTGGCCGTCCTTGAAGAACTCGCTGGCGGCCACGTCCAGGCCCAGGACGATGTCCTCCCCCAACCGGTAGCCCGCCGCCTCGACGCCCTTCTCGATGAACGCCAGGGCCTGCTCGCGTGTCGACGTTGGGCGCGAAGCCGCCCTCGTCGCCGACGGCGGTGTTGTGGCCGGCATCCTTGAGCAGCTTCTTCAGGGCGTGGAACACCTCGGTGCCGGCGCGCAGCGCCTCGCTGAAGGTCTCGGCACCCACCGGCAGGATCATGAACTCCTGGATGTCGAGCGGATTGTCGGCGTGGGCGCCGCCATTGATGATGTTCATCAGCGGCGTCGGCAGGACCCGCGCATCGACGCCGCCCAGGTAGCGGTAGAGCGGCAGGCCGGTGCCGACCGCGGCCGCCCGGGCGGCGGCGAGGCTGACGGCGAGGATGGCGTTCGCACCGAGCCGTTCCTTGTTCTCGGTCCCGTCGAGCTCGATCATCGCCCGGTCGAGGGCGGTCTGGTCGAGCGCGTCGAAGCCGGTGACCGCATCGGCGATCTCGCCGTTGACCGCGTCGACCGCACGGGTGACGCCCTTGCCGAGATAGCGGCCCTTGTCGCCGTCGCGCAGCTCGATGGCCTCGCGCGAGCCGGTCGAGGCGCCGGACGGCACGGCGGCACGCCCGAACGCGCCGTTCTCGAGCACGACGTCGGCCTCGACGGTGGGGTTGCCACGGCTGTCCAGGATCTCGCGGCCGCGGATCGCGACGATCTCGAGCTCACCCATGATGCGTTTCTCCCGAAAGGGTGGTCGGCGCTAGAGCGCCACCGGCGGTTTCGCCTTGGCCAGCGCATCGAAGCGCTGGAGATCGGTGAGCAACTCCTCCAGCCGGTCCAGCGGCACCATGTTGGGTCCGTCGCTGGGCGCACGGTCGGGCTGCTCGTGGGTCTCGATGAACACGGCGGCCACGCCGATCGCGACCGCCGCCCGCGCCAGCACCGGCACATACTCGCGCTGGCCGCCGCTGGTGCCGCCGAGGCCGCCCGGCTGCTGCACCGAGTGGGTCGCGTCGAACACCACCGGCCAGCCGGTCGCCGCCAGCTGCGGCAGTGCCCGCATGTCCGAGACCAGCGTGTTGTAGCCGAAGCTCGCCCCCCGCTCGCAGGCGAGGATGCCGGTGGCACCGAAGCTCTCCAGCTTGGCCGTCACCTGCTTCATGTCCCAGGGGGCCAGGAACTGGCCCTTCTTGATGTTGATCGCCCGGCCGGTCTCGGCGGCGGCGCGCAGCAGGTCGGTCTGCCGGCAGAGGAAGGCCGGGATCTGCAGCACGTCGACCACCTCGGCCACGGGGCGGCACTGCCAGCTCTCGTGCACGTCGGTCAGCACCGGCAGCCCGGTCGCCTCCTTGACCGCGGCCAGGATCTCGATGCCCTTCTCCAGGCCGATGCCGCGCGCGCTGGACGCGCTGGTGCGGTTGGCCTTGTCGAAGGAGCTCTTGTAGATCAGCGGCATGCCCAGCCGGTCGGTGAGCCGCTTGAGCTCGCCCGCCATGGTGAGGGCATGCTCCAGGCTCTCGATGGCGCAGGGACCGGCGATCAGCGCCAGGGGCCGGGCATTGGCGATGGCGATCCTGCCGATCTCGACGGTACGCTGCTCGGACATCACACCAGCCTCGACTGTTCCACGGCCGCCCGGACGAAGGCGGCGAACAACGGGTGCGGCGCCATCGGCCGCGACTTCAGCTCGGGATGGAACTGCACGCCCACGAACCACGGATGGCCCGGCAGCTCGATCATCTCGGGCAGGCGGCCATCCGGCGACATGCCAGAAAAGCGCAGCCCCGCAGCTTCCAGCACCGGCCGGTAGTTGATGTTGACCTCGTAGCGGTGGCGGTGCCGCTCGCTGATCTCGGGAACGTCGCCATAGACCGTGGCGGCGAGGCTGCCCGGCTCGAGCATGCACGGATAGGCGCCCAGGCGCATGGTGCCGCCGAGATTGTCGCCGGCACCCCGGCGCTGCAGGCGGCCGTCCTGCTCCCATTCGGTCATCAGGCCGACGATGGGATCCGGGCACGGGCCGAACTCGGTCGAGGAGGCGCCGTTCAGCCCCATGCGGCGCGCCGCCTCGACGCAGGCCAGCTGCATGCCGAAGCAGATGCCGAGAAACGGCAGCGCCTTCTCGCGGGCGTAGGTGACCGCGGCGATCTTGCCCTCGACGCCGCGCTCGCCGAAGCCGCCCGGCACCAGGACGGCGTTCATGCCGTGCAGGCGGTCGCTGTGGTCGGACTGGGCGAATTCCTCGGCGTCGATCCAGTGCAGGTTGACCCGGACATTGTTGGCGATGCCGCCGTGGACCAGCGCCTCGTTGAGCGATTTGTAGGCGTCGAACAGGCCGGTGTACTTGCCCACCACCGCCACCGACACCTCGCCCTCGGGGCGGAACAGCCGGTTGACGATCTGGTGCCAGGGGGTCAGGTCGGGGTGCGGCTCGTACGGCAGGCCGAAGGTGCGCAGCAGCTGCGTGTCCAGCCCCTCCTCGTGGTAGCTGATCGGCACCTGGTAGATCGAGGGGCAGTCGAGTGCCGGGATCACGGCTTCCGGCCGCACCGAGCACTGGAGCGCGATCTTGCGCCGCGCGTCCTCCGGAATCGGCCGGTCGGCGCGCGCCAGGAGGATGTCGGGCTGGATGCCGATGGCGCGCAAGGCCGCGACCGAGTGCTGGGTCGGCTTGGTCTTCAGCTCGTGCGCCGAGGGGATCCAGGGCACCAGGGTGACGTGGATGAAGCAGCATTGCTGCGGCTCGTGCTCGAGCGCGAACTGGCGGATCGCCTCGAAGAACGGCAGGCCCTCGATGTCGCCGACCGTGCCGCCGATCTCGCACAGGACGATGTCGGCGTCCTCGGTGTCGTTCTCGATGAACTCCTTGATCGCGTTGGTCACGTGCGGGATGACCTGGACGGTCCCGCCGAGATAGTCGCCCTGCCGCTCGCGCGTCAGCACGGTCCAGTAGATCCGTCCGGCCGAGACCGTGTCCGACGCGCGCGCGGGCACGCCGGTGAACCGCTCATAGTGCCCGAGGTCGAGGTCGGTCTCCGCCCCGTCGTCGGTGACGAACACCTCGCCATGCTGGTAGGGCGACATCGTACCCGGATCGACGTTCAGGTACGGGTCGAGCTTGCGCAGGCGCACGCGGTAGCCGCGCAGCTGCAGCAGGGAGCCCAACGCCGCCGCCGCCAGGCCCTTGCCCAGCGACGACACCACGCCGCCCGTGATGAAGACGTAGCGCTTCATGGCGCGTCACCGGCCAGGGCGGAGCGCTGCGAGGCCGGGGCGCGCCGCAACTCGGTCCGGCCTACTGCGCGATCGGCGCCGTGGGCTCGCCCGGCACAGCCGGTACCGCAGGCGCGGCGGGCGCCTCGCTCGGCGCCGAGGCCGGCAGGTCGAGGATCGAGCCGCCGCCCCCGCTGTGGCCGGCCAGGATCGCCAGCACCAGGCTGGTCGCGATGAAGCAGCCGGCGAGGATCGCGGTGGTGCGGGTCAGCAGGTTGGCGGTGCCGCGCGCGGACATCATGCCGCCCATGGTGCCGCCGCCGAGGCCGCCCAGGGCCCCGCCCTCGCTGCGCTGGATCAGGATCACGCCGACCATCGCGGTGGCGATCAGGAGGTGAACGACGAGCAGAACAGTGGTCATGACTGAAGGGAATTCTCCGCATGGGCGCGCGTGGCGAGGAGGGGTAGGCCCGTGAGCCCGGGATCAAGCGCCGCCGCCCGCCTGGTAGATGGACCAAAAGCCGGCCGCGTCCAAGGAGGCACCGCCCACCAGCACGCCGGCAACGCCGGGAACGGCCATGATCTGGCCCGCATTGTCGGCCTTGACCGAGCCGCCATAGAGGATGCGCGACGCCGGCGGCGCCGAGGTCGGCCAGCTTGCGACCGATCGCGGCATGGCTCTGCGCGATGTCGTCGAGTGTCGCGGTGCGACCGGTCCCGATCGCCCAGACCGGCTCGTAGGCGACGACGAGAAGATCGGACGTGGCAGCCGCGGGCCAGCTGCCGGCCAGCTGCTCCTCGAGCACCGCAACGGTCTGCCCGGCCTCGCGCTGGGCCTCGGTCTCGCCGATGCACAGCACGGTCAGCAGACCTGCGGCAAGGGCGGCCGTGGCCTTGGCACGGACCATGGCATCGGTCTCGCCAAGGCCGTGCCGGCGCTCGGAATGGCCGACGATGACGGCCGTGGCACCGGCATCCTTGAGCATGGCGGCGCTGAGCGAGCCGGTGAAGGCACCCTTCGCCTCGGGGTGACAGTCCTGCCCGCCGACCACGATGTCCTGGCCGGCGACCACCGCCGCGACGTCCGCCAGCACCGTGGCCGGCGGAAAGATGCCCAGGGTGCCGCTGCGCGCGCCGGGATGGCCGGCGACAGCAGCCGCCAGCGCGCGCGCATCCGCGCGCAGCCCGTGCATCTTCCAGTTGCCGAACACGATCGGCCGCGGCGGAGCCATAGCTATGTCCGTTGTGCCTTGAAGCCGCGCGGGTGGTATCACACACCTCCGCTGCTTTCCAGCATACCAGCACCGGTCGCGCCATCGGCGCGCACTTGACCCCGTCGCCCCCTAATCTTGGGCCATTGCGCGCCAATGGTCGGGTGTCTACGTAGCGTGCGGAGTCAGCCGTACCGGCGCCAGCGGGTCGACGGGACCCGAACGGAAGGACGGATCATGCGAGACGACACGAGCAACGCCCATGCCGGTCATGTGGCGGCGGCTCTCGGCGGAGTGCTGGGCGACACGTTCCGGCTCTATGTCCGGGTCCATGGCTTTCACTGGAACGTCACCGGCCCGCAGTTCCGCACGCTGCACCTGATGTTCGAGGAGCAGTACCAGGAGCTCTGGCAGGCGCTCGACCCGATCGCCGAGCGCATCCGCGCCCTCGGCCATCCCGCCCCGGGCTCGCTGCAGGCCATTGCCGAACTCGGCGACCTGCCGGAGATCGCCGGGGTGCCGGGCGCGCAGGCCATGCTCGAGGCGGCGCTGGAGGGCCATCTGCATGTCGCCCGGAACGCCAAGGAGGCACTCGGCATTGCCGAGGGCGCCGACGATGCGGTGACCGTGGACCTGCTGACGCAGCGCATCGCCAGCCACGAGAAGACGGCATGGATGCTGCGTGCCACGCTCGCCGAGCACGCATCCGCGGCGTGAGTCGTTCGACCGACGGTGCTGGGTCGGCAGGGACGCCGGCCGAAGGCGGGGCGATCCGGCCCCCCAACCGCATCCCCTGGCCGCCGATCCTGTTCATCGTCGCGGCATTGGCGGCCGTCGGCCTCGGGATGGTGGTGCCGGGACCGGCTTGGCTGGAAACACCGGTCGTGCGCGTCGCTCGGCTGGGCGGCGCTGCTGGCCGGGCTCGGCCTCGACCTCGCCGCGATGCGGACGATGTCCCGCCAGCGCGCCAACATTCTCCCGCATCGCTCGGCGACGGCACTGGTGACCACCGGTCCCTTCGCCTGGTCGCGCAACCCGATCTACCTCGGCAACACCATCGTCCTGCTCGGCGCCGCTGGTGCTTTCGCCAATCCCTGGTTCCTGCTGGCCGCACCGGCGGCCGCCATCGCCGTGACGCGGCTGGCGATCGTGCGGGAGGAGGCCCATCTGGCCGGGCTCTTCGGGCCCGCCTGGCGGGCCTACTGCCTGCGCACCGCGCGATGGCTCGGGCGGCCATGACGTTCTACGATCGCATCGGTGGCGAGGCCGGGGTCCGCCGGCTCACCCGCCGCTTCTACGAGCTCATGGACGCGCTCCCCGAGGCCGCCGCCTGCCGGGCGGTGCATCCGCCCAGCCTCGCCGGATCGGAAGAGAAACTGTTCGCGTACCTGTCCGGCTGGCTCGGCGGTCCGCCGCTCTACGTCGCGCGTCACGGCCCGCCCATGCTGCGCCGCCGGCATCTGCACGCGCACATCGCCGGCGCCGAGATCGACGGCTGGCTGCACTGCTTCCACCGCGCCTGGGCGGAGACGGTCGCGGATCAGGCGCTCGGCACCGAGGTGTTGCCGGTGATCGAGCGGCTGGCGGCCCACATGCGGAATACGCCCGACCCATAGCGGCCACCGCGCCGGCACGCCGGTCGGCAGGTGTTGCGGATCGTCGGTGCAGCCCATATGGTCGCGCACCGCGTCGGACCCCGCTTCGCCGCGCTTCCGAACAACCACGACGGCACCCACCGCATGCTCGACAGTCTGAGAAGGCACGCCACCGGCTGGGTGGCCAAGGTGCTGTTCGGCATTCTCGTCCTCAGCTTCGCGGTCTGGGGCATCGGCGACATTTTCCGCACCCCGCAAGGCGGCGGCACGGTGGCCGAGGTGGCCGGCGTCGACGTCTCGGTGCAGGAGGTCGGCCGCGAGTTCGACAACCGCGTGGCGCAGATGCAAGAGCAGTTCGGCGCCACCTTCGACCGGCGGACGGCGGCGAGCATCGGCGTCCTGCAGCAGGCGGTCGAGGCCAGCGTCGCGCGCCGTCTGGTCGACGCGCACGCGCGCGACCTGCAGCTCACCGCCGCCGACGAGACCGTGGCCGAGATCATCCGGGAGAACCTGTCGCTGCAGGGCGCCGGGGGGTTCGATCGCGAGCGCTTCGACCTCTACCTGCGCCAGCTCGGGATGAGCGAGGCGGAGTATGTCGCTGCCGTGCGGGCGGATCTGGTGCGGAACGGATTGATCGGGGCCATGTCGGCTCCGGTCGAGGTCCCCGAGCTGCTGGCCCGCAAGCTGGTCGAGTTCCGGCTCGAGGAGCGGCGCGGCAAGGCGCTCGTGGTGGACGCCGCCACGATCGAGGTCGAGGCGCCGAGCGAGGAAACCTTGGCCGCTTATCTCGCGGCCAATGCCCAGACCTACCAGGCGCCGGAGTATCGCAGCATCAGCCTCGTGACCCTCGCGCCCGAGGATCTGCTGGCGGAGATCGAGGTCGCCGACGCCGATCTCCAGGCCGCCTACGACGCGCGGCACGATCTCTACCGGACGCCGGAGCAACGCCGGTTCGAGCAGCTCCTGGCGCCGGACGAGGCCACCATCAAGCGGGCGGGCGAGCTCGCCGCGAGCGGCCAGAGCTTCGCCCAGATCGCCGAGGCGATGAAGGACGAGAAGGTCGAGCGGTCCGAGGTCGGGCCGCTGGCCAAGGGCGATCTGCCCGAGGCGCTGGACACCGCCGGCTTCGCGCTGGCGCAGGGTGCCGTGAGTGCCCCGGTCCAGACGCCGTTCGGCTGGCATCTGCTGCTGGCACAGGAGGTCATGCCCGAACAGGTGCAGCCCTTCGAGACGGTCAAGGAGGAGCTGCGGCGCGAGATCGCGTTGGAGCAGGCGGCCAGCCGGCTCCCCGACGTCGCCAGCCGGCTCGACGACGAGCTCGCGGCCGGCACGGCTCTGGACGAGGCAGCGGAGAAGTCCGGCCTCGAGCTGCTCACGCTCGAGCAGGTCGACCGGACGGGTCACACCGCCAGCCACGAGCGGCTGGCCGCGGACCGCCTCGACACCGAGATCCTCGAGCGCGTGTTCGTAGCCGCGGCGGGCGAGACCTCGCTCCTCGAGCAGACGGCCGACGGGCACTATTTCGTGTTCCGCGTCGATGCCGTGGAGCCGGCCCGGGATCGGCCGCTGGCCGACGTCCGGGCAGAGGTCGAGGCGGCATGGCGGGCGGAGGAGCAGGCGAAGAAGGCCAAGGCGCGTGCCGAGGAGCTCCGGCCCCAGGCGACCGGCACCTCGGTCTTGCCGCAGCTGGCGCAGGATCATGCCGATACCCGGCTGGTCGAGCTCGGACCGGTCATCAGGTCGGATGACGGCGCGGCCCAGGGTGTCGGCGCCGAAGCGATCGGGGCCCTGTTCGCCGCCCGCGCCGGCGAGGTGGCACCCGGCGTGGTGAACGTGCCGGGCGGCGTCGCCATCGTCGCGGTCGAGGAGGTGATCCCAGCACAGGTCGCGGACGAGATGCTGAGCGCCACCCGCCGTGCGGTGGCGAACTCGCTGCAGGCCGAGCTCCTGGGTGCCTACGAGGCGGCGCTGCGCGAGCGCTACTCGGTCTCGATCAACCAGTCGGTCGTGGCACAGCTGCTCGAGCAGCAGGCGCAATGACCGGCCTGCGGAGGCGCTGAGATGGATGCGCGCCCGGACCTCGCGGGCTTCACGGCCGCGTACGAGGCCGGCAAGGCCCAGGTGGTCTCGGCGTCGCTCGTGGCCGACCTCGAGACGCCGGTGTCGGCGCTGCTCAAGCTCGCCGACGGACGGCCGTTCAGCTTTCTGCTCGAGAGCGTCACCGGCGGTGCCGTCCGCGGCCGCTACTCGATCCTGGGCATCAAGCCCGACCTGATCTGGCGCTGCCGCGGCGAACGGGCCGAGATCAACCGCCGCGCCCGCTTCGAGCGGGACGCCTTCGAGCCTTGCGCCGAGCCTGCCCTGCAGAGCCTGCGCAGCCTCGTGGCCGAGAGCCGCATCGAGCTGCCGCCCGACCTGCCGCTCATGGCCGCCGGCCTGTTCGGCCAGATGAGCTACGACATGGTGCGGCTCGTCGAGCGCCTGCCCGACGCGAACCCGGACCGGCTGGGCCTGCCCGACGCGGTGTTCATGCGCCCGACCGTGGTGGCCCTGTTCGACCACATCGAGGACCGGATCACGGTGGTCACGCCGGTCTGGCCCAGCCCCGAGCTGTCCGCCCGCCAGGCCTACGGCCAGGCCTGCGAGCGCGTGGCCGACGCGGTGGGCGAGTTCAACCGCGGCATCAGCCACGAGCCGCTGCGCATGACCAGCCCGACGCCGGCACCGGTGTCGAACGTCACCCGCGAGCAGTACCATGCCATGGTCGAGCGGGCGAAGGAGTACATCCGCGCCGGCGACATCTTCCAGGTCGTGCCCTCGCAGCGCTTCGACTTCGAGTTCAGGCTGCCCGCGTTCGCGCTCTATCGGGCCCTGCGGCGCCTGAATCCCTCGCCGTTCCTGTTCTTCCTGGACCTCGGCGACTACGCGCTCGTGGGCTCCAGCCCGGAGATCCTGGTACGCTTGCGCGACGGGACGGTCACGGTGCGCCCGATCGCCGGCACGCGCCGCCGCGGTGTCGACCGGGCCGAGGACGAGGCCCTGGCCGCGGACCTCATGGCCGACCCGAAGGAGCTCGCCGAGCACCTGATGCTGCTCGACCTGGGGCGCAACGATGTCGGCCGGGTGGCCACGCATCGGCACGGTGCGGGTCACCGAGAAGATGAAGGTCGAGTACTACTCCCACGTCATGCACATCGTCTCGAACGTCGAGGGCGCCATCCGCCCCGACTGCGACGCGCTGGACGCGCTGATGGCGGGCTTCCCGGCGGGAACCGTCAGCGGGGCGCCGAAGGTCCGGGCGATGGAGATCATCGACGAGCTGGAGCCCGAGCGCCGCGGCTTCTACGCCGGCGCCGTCGGCTACATCGCCGCCGACGGGACCATGGACACCTGCATCGCGCTGCGCACCGCGCTGATCAAGGACGGGCGCATGTACGTGCAGGCCGGCGGCGGCGTGGTGGCCGACAGCGACCCCGAGGCCGAGTACCAGGAAAGCTGCAACAAGGCGCGCGCCCTCATCCGTGCCGCCGAGGAGGCCGTCCGCTTCGCCAGCAGCGCGCGGTGAGCGTCAGCAGGCGGGCGTGGGCGGGCAATCGGGGCCGGCGCAGGCGCTGACCTGGAGCGGTGCTTCCGGCGCGCAACGCCGGGCGGCGATCAGGTCCTGGGCGCGCACGATCCGCAGACCACGTGCCTCGGCCTGGGGCAGCCAGCGCTCCAGCACGGCCAGCGTCGCCGGATAGGGGTGGCCGATCGCCAGGGCATAACCCTGGCGCCGCGCCAGCCGCTCCGCCAGCGTCAGCTGGACCAGGATGGCGCCCGTGGTGGGATTGTTGTCCAGAAAGACGTCGCGGGCGGCGTGGGGAATCTGGAGCTGTGCTGCCAGGCCGTCGGCGACGGAGAGCGGCGAGGTGCGGCTGTCGACGAAGCTCAGGCCGCGGCGGCGCACCTCCTGCAGGACCTTGAGCATCGTCTCGGGCTCCGCGGTGGCACGGCTGCCCATGTGGTTGTTGACGCCGGTGGCGAGCGGCATGCGGTCCAGCGCCCAGTTCAGGCGGCGGCGGAACTCGTCCGGATCCAGGCCGACCAGGATGGCGTTCGGGCCCGGATCGGGCGTGCCCACCGGTTCCATCGGCAGGTGCAGATAGACCTCGTGGCCGCGGGCCTTGGCCGCAGCCGTGAGCTCGGGCAGGTCCTGCGCGTAGGGCAGGAAGGCCAGCGTCAGCGGGCGCGGCAGGGCGATCGCCTTGCGGGTGAGACCCACCGCCGGCCCGAGATCGTCGATGACGATGGCCAGCTGGGCACCGGCGATCGGGCGGGCCGGCTCCTTGCGCGGCACGACCGGCATCATCGCCAGCGTGGTGGCCAGCGCCGCGCCCGGCTTGGCGGCGACCTTGGCCGCGGGCTCGGTCCGCGGGACCGGCGCCGCGGGCGCCACCGCCGCGGTCTGCTCGGGCGGCCGGCGCGCGGGTACCGCCGGCAGGGCGGCCGGCGGTACGACGGACGGTGACACGACCGACGGCGGCGCGGCCGGGACGGCGATCCGCCGCTTGTCCTGCGGGTGCACGAGGGCGAGCTCGAACCGCGGATGGACCGCCAGGCTGGGCACGGCCGTCCACGCCGCCAGCTCGTCGGCTGGCTCCTCGGCAACCTGCGCATCGGCCGGCGGCAGGTCGGCGCGCATGATCATGGCGCCGCTAGGCGGACCCACCAGCGAGGCCAGGATCACGGCAAGGGCGGCCCCGACCACGGCCAGCCGGGCGAGATTGCGCAGCTCGCAGAGGCGCGTGACGGCCTGGACGAGCGTCCACGACCGGCGACGCCGGCCGCTGTCCATGCCCACGCGCCTGCCGCCAAAACCGAACAAAGCTTCCCTCCGCTACCGTCGACGATCATAGCACCATCGGGCCGTCCGGCGAGTCTGTGACACTATTCACAACGACCAGGAGCCAGAGTAGAGTGTGGTCCGCGTGCACCAGAACCTGGCGGATCGACGCGACGCTCCGTGCTTGACGGCGCGGACCAGGGTGCGGTTCTCTCGCGGGCGGACGCCGCCAGGCGCGTCCTGGCCGGGCATGACGATGCTTCTCCTGATCGATAACTACGACAGCTTCACCTACAATCTCGTCCATTATCTGGGGGAGCTCGGCGCCGAAACGGCCGTGTACCGCAACGATGCGCTCACCGTGCAGGACGCCATCGCGCTGGCGCCCGACGCCATCGTGATCTCGCCGGGACCGTGCGACCCCGACCGCGCCGGCATCACCCTGCCCCTGGTGCGCGCGGCCGCCGGCCGCATTCCGGTGCTCGGGGTCTGCCTGGGCCACCAGGCGATCGCCCAGGCGTTCGGCGCCACCGTCGGCCGCGCCCGCCAGGTCATGCACGGCAAGCTGAGCCCGATCGAGCATGACGGCACCGGCGTCTTCGCCGACCTGCCGACGCCGTTCACGGCCACGCGCTACCACTCGCTGGTGGCGCAGCCGGAGACCGTGCCCGACGAGCTGGTGGTCAACGCGCGCACGGCCGACGGGACGATCATGGGTCTGCGGCACGCCACCCTGCCGATCCACGGCGTGCAGTTCCATCCCGAGAGCATCGAGACCGAGCACGGCCACCGCATCCTCAAGAACTTCCTGGAGCTGGCCGAGATCGGGGGCCGGGCATGACCGCCGAGCTGCAGCGGTTCAAGGAGCTGATCGGCAAGGCCGCGACCGGGGCCAGGCTCGACGAGACCGAGGCCGGAGAGGCCTTCGCGCTCATGATGACCGGCAACGCCACGCCGGCCCAGGTGGCCGGCCTGCTCATGGCCCTGCGGGTGCGCGGCGAGACGGTCGAGGAGATCACCGCCGGAGCGCGCAGCCTGCGCGAGCGCATGGTCAGGGTGGCCGCCCCGCCCGATGCGATCGACACCTGCGGCACCGGCGGCGACGGTGCCGGGACCTACAACATCTCGACCGCGGCCGCCCTGGTGGTCGCCGGTGCCGGCGTGCCGGTCGCCAAGCACGGCAATCGCAGCCTGTCCTCCAAGTCGGGCTCGGCCGAGGTCCTCACCCAGCTGGGGGTGAACATCGACGCCGAGTTCCCGCTGGTCGAGCAGGCGATCCGCGAGGCCGGGATCGGCTTCATGATGGCGCCGCGCCACCACGGCGCCATGCGCCATGTCGCCGGCCCGCGCGTGGAGCTCGGCACGCGGACGATCTTCAACCTGCTCGGGCCGCTGGCCAACCCGGCCGGGGTGAGCCGCCAGCTCATGGGCGTGTTCGCCGTGCAGTGGATCGAGCCCCTGGCCGAGGTGCTGGGCCGGCTCGGCTCGCGCTTCGCCTGGGTCGTCCACGGCAGCGACGGCATCGACGAGCTCACCACCACCGGCCCGACGCACGTCGCCGAGTGGGACGGCAGCCGGGTGCGGCGCTTCGAGGTGAGCCCGGAGGATGCGGGCCTGCCGCGCGCCTTGCCGGAGGACCTGCAGGGCGGCGATCCCGCCTACAATGCCGAGGCGATCCGCGCGGTGCTGGCCGGGCGGCCGGGTGCGCTGCGCGACGCCGTCGTGCTCGGTGCCGCCGGTGCCCTGGTCGTGGCCGGGCGCGCGCGGGGGGTGCGCGAGGGGGCCGAGCTGGCCGCGGCGTCGATCGACAGCGGTGCGGCGCAGGCGGCGCTCGAGCGGCTGGTCCGGATCACCAACAGCCCGGCTTCGGCATGACCGACGTCCTGGAGCGGATCTGCGCGGTCAAGCGCGAGCATGTCGCCCGCCGCAAGGAGGCGGTACCCCTGGCGCAGCTGCTCGCCGGGCTGCCTGCAGCACCACCGCGCGGCTTCGCCGCGGCATTGGCAGCGACGGCGGCGGACGGGCGCCACGCGCTGATCGCCGAGATCAAGAAGGCCTCGCCCAGCCGGGGCCTGATCCGCGCCGACTTCGATCCCCCCGCCCTCGCCCGCTCCTACGCCGAGGGCGGTGCCACCTGCCTCTCGGTGCTGACCGACACGCCCTTCTTCCAGGGCGAGGACGGCTTTCTCGAGGCCGCGCGCGCTGCCGTCGGGCTGCCGGCGCTGCGCAAGGACTTCATGCTGGACCCCTGGCAGATCGTGGAGTCGCGCGCCCTGGGCGCCGACTGCGTGCTGCTGATCATGGCGTGCCTCGACGACGCCACGGCCCGCGAACTCTCCCTGACCGCGACCGCGCACGGCATGGACGTGCTGGTCGAAGTCCACGACGAGGCCGAGCTCGACCGGGCGCTGGCGCTGCCGGGCACGCTGCTGGGCATCAACAACCGCAACCTGAAGACGCTCGCGATCGACCTCGCCACCTTCGAGCGGCTGGCCCCGCGGGTACCTTCGGACCGGCTGCTGGTCGCCGAGAGCGGCCTCTACGCGCACGCCGACCTCCGGCGCATGGCCGATGCCGGCGCCCATGCGTTCCTCGTCGGCGAGAGCCTGATGCGCGAGGCCGACGTGGCGGGTGCGACCCGACGGTTGCTGGCAGCGGCATGAGCGGGCTCACCCACTTCGACCCCGCCGGCAACGCGGTCATGGTCGACGTCACCGCCAAGGACGTCACCGACCGGACCGCCACGGCCGAGGGCCGGGTGACCATGGCCCCGGCGACCCTGGAGCGGATCGCCGCCCGTGGCTTCAAGAAGGGGGACGTGCTGGCCGTGGCGCAGCTCGCGGGCATCATGGGCGCCAAGCGCACGCCGGACCTGATCCCGCTGTGCCATCCCCTGCCCCTGAGCGCGGTCACGGTCGAGCTCACGCCGGAGCCCGAGCAGTCCTGCATCACCGTTCGCGCCACCTGCCGGGTCACCGGTCGGACGGGCGTCGAGATGGAGGCGCTCACCGCGGTCGCGGTGGCTGCACTCACGGTCTACGACATGTGCAAGGCCGTCGATCGCGGGATGCGGATCGGCGACATCCACCTCGTCCACAAGGACGGCGGGCGCTCCGGCGAGTTCCGGGCGGGCGACTGAGGTGCTCCAGGTCGCCGAGGCCCAGGCGCGGATCCTGGCCGGACTCGCGGTCACGCCGGTCGAGTGGGTGCCGCTGCCGCAGGCGGTGGGGCGGGTTCTGGCCGGCGATCTGCACGCGAGGCGCGACCAGCCGCCGGTGGCCGTCTCGGCCATGGACGGCTACGCCGTTCGGGCCGCCGACACCGCCGAGCCGGGGCGGCTGTTCCGGCTGGTCGGCGAGGCCGCCGCCGGCACGCTGGGCGATACCTGCCTCCAGCCGGGCGAGACCGTCCGCATCTTCACCGGCGGCGCGATGCCGGCCGGCGCCGACGCGGTCGTCATCCAGGAGCATGCCAGCGTCGACGGCGGCGGCGTCCGCTTCAGCGCTGGCGTCCAGCCCGGCACCTTCGTCCGGCCGGCCGGCCTCGACTTCAGCCGCGGCTGGCGCGGCCTCACCGCCGGCATGCTGCTGGATGCGCGCGCGATCGGGCTCGCCGCTTCCCTGGGCCATGTCTGGCTGGCGGTGCGCCGGCGCCCGCGGGTGGGCCTCCTGGCCACCGGCAACGAGCTGCGCTGGCCCGGCGAAACGCCCGAGGGCAGCCAGATCGCGAGTTCCAACACCATCACCCTGGGTGCCATGCTCGCCGGCTGGGGTGCCGAGCCCGTGGACCTGGGGATCTGCCCGGACGATGGCGAGGCGCTGGCCGCGCGTGTGCGCGAGGCGCGCGGGCTCGACCTGCTGGCGACGACCGGCGGTGCTTCGGTCGGCGACTACGATCTCGTCCAGGAAGCGCTGGGCCGCGAGGGGATGGAGCTGGACTTCTGGAAGATCGCGATGCGCCCGGGCAAGCCGCTGCTGTTCGGGCGGCTGGGCCCGGTGCCGATCCTGGGCTTTCCCGGCAATCCCGTCTCCACCGCGGTCTGCGCCCTGGTGTTCCTGCGCGCGATCCTGCAGAAAATGCTGGCGCTTCCGGTCGGTCTGGGCCTGCGCGAGGTCGAGCTCGCCAACGCGCTGCCGGCCAACGACCTGCGCCAGGACTATCTGCGCGCGAGCTACGTCGAGGGGTCCCATGGACGGCGGGTCGAGACGGCGCAGCGCCAGGACAGCTCGATGCTCGCCACCTTCGCACGCGCCGACGCGCTGGTCGTGCGGCCGCCCTTCGACCCGGCGCGGGCACCGGGTGCCACCATCGTCGCCATCGATCTCGCCAGCGCTCTTGAGAACCTGCGGTAGAAACAGCACAACGTGCACGCGATCGCGTCCAGATGCCGCATCCTACGGGCGATTCGCGGTGTTTGCGGACTTGACCGTTTCCGTGAACTAAACTAGAACATTTCGTGACATTCGCTCAGCCAATCTCGATCCGGGAGGATGGCGTGCTGACGCAACGCCAGCTGCAGCTGCTCAGATTCATCCAGAATTACTCCCGCGAACATGGCGTCTCGCCGTCGTTCGACGAGATGCGCGCAGCGCTGAAGCTGCAGTCGAAATCCGGCATCCACCGCCTGATTTCCGGGCTGGAGGAGCGCGGCTACATCCGGCGCCTGGCCTACCGGGCCCGCGCGCTCGAGGTGGTCAAGCCGCTTGCCGACGGCCCGGTGGGCAGCGACCTCGACACGGCCCCGTTCGAGGCGGCGTCCAACGTGGTGCGCGGCGCATTCCGGCGCAATCGGCCCGAGATCGCGGCCACGACCGGATCGGGCAGCGAGCCGCTGCCCCTGTTCGGCCGCATCGCCGCCGGTCTGCCGATCGAGGCCCTGACCGACACCAACACCGTGATCGACGTGCCGGCGGTCCTGCTCGGCCAGGGCGAGCACTACGTGCTTGCAGGTGGTCGGCGATTCCATGGTCGACGCCGGCATCAACGACGGCGACTTCGCCGTGATCCAGCGTTGCGAGAACGCGGAGAACGGGGCGATCGTCGTGGCCCTGGTCGAGGACCGCGAGGTGACCTTGAAGCGGATCCGCCGCCGGGGCGCCTCGATCGCGCTGGAGCCGGCCAACAGCGCCTACGAGATCCGCATCTTCGGCCCGCACCAGGTGAAGATCCAGGGCCGGCTCGTGGGGCTCATGCGCCGCTACTGAGCAGGTCGGGAACGTCGCTGATCACGGCCACGGCACCCGCCGTGAGAAGCTCGCGAGCGCGCTTGGCGTCGTTGACGGTGTAGAGCAGCACCGGAACGCTTTCCGCCGCGAGATCCCGCAGCATCGCCGGTCGGACCTGCCGATGACCCAGATGCAGGGTGGTGCAGCCAAGCCCGGTCATGTCCTGCGCCCAGTCCGACGGCAGCGCTTCCGATAGCAGGCCCCGCGGGAGTTCCGGTGCGACGGCACGGGCCGCCGCAAGTGCCGGACGCTCGAAGCTGGACAGCAGCAGCGGCGGCCCGTCCTGGCGGCCAGGTTCGCTGGAGCAGCGCGGCCACGACCTCGCCCGTTCGCTGTGCGTACCCCGTCGACGGCTTGATCTCGACATTCGCGCCGAGATTCAGTTCCAGCAGGACCGCCACGGCCTCGCTCAGCGTCGGCACGCGCTCATCGCGGAAAGCCGGGTCGAACCACGAGCCGGCATCCAGGGCCTGGATCTCGGCCGCGCTGTGACGGTCGACCCGGCCGGACCCGGAGGTCGTGCGCTCCAGAGTCTCGTCGTGGATCAGGATCGGGACGCCGTCGCTGCTGAGCATGACGTCGAACTCGACCCAGCCCGCGCCCAGCTCGTGCGCCTTGCGCAGCCCGGCCAACGTGTTCTCCGGGGCCCGCGCCGCGGCACCGCGATGCCCGATGACCTGCGCCAGTCCGGGCAGCGGATCGGAGACACCCCGGCGCCAGGGTCGCCAGCCGTCCTCGCGCATCGCGCTCTCCGCCGCTAGAGTGGCCACCCGCGCCGGCGCTCATTCCATGCGTCGCGCGATCCGGCAAGCGCCCGCGCGCAGCATGGAGGCCCGGCGACGAATGGCGAGCCCGCCCAGCGGCGAAGGCGGCGAGGTGCTGGCGGGTGTCGTCGACCGTGTCCTGTTCGAGCGGCCGGAGACGGGCTACCGCGTCCTTCAGGTCAGTGCGGTGGGCCAGCGCCAGCCGGTCGTCGTGGTGGGGATCCTGCCGGCGGCAGGGCCGGGTGAGCTGATCCGCGCCGAGGGCGGCTGGTACGACGACCGGACCTGGGGCCGCCAGTTCCGCGCGCAAGTGGCGACCCTGGAGGCACCGGCGACCGAGGCCGGCCTCGTCGCCTACCTCGCCTCGGGCCGGATCAAGGGCGTGGGCGAGGAGCTCGCGCGTCGCCTCGTGACCGAGTTCGGCCTGCGTCTGGGCGACGTGATCGAGCACGAGCCCATGCGCCTGCGCGACGTCGAGGGCGTCGGCCCCCGGCTGGCGGGCCGCCTGCAGGAGGCCTGGGCCGGCCAGCGCCGGGCGCGCGACACCCTGATGTTCCTGGCCGAGCAGGGCTTCAGCCCGGCCCGCGCCAACCGCATCGTCGAGGCCTATGGCCTCGAAGCGATCCAGACCATCCGCAAGGATCCCTACATCCTGGCGCGCGACATCCGTGGCGTCGGCTTCGCCACCGCCGACCAGGTGGCGCTCAAGCTGGGCGTGGCGCCGGATTCGGTGCAGCGGACCGGTGCCGCCATGGCGGAGGTGCTGCGCGAGGCCGCCGATGCCGGCGACACCGCCCTGCCGCTGCCCGAGGCCATGACCCGCCTGGGCGAGCTGCTCACCGTGGCACCGGACAAGGTGGCCGAGGCGATCGAGCGCGAGTGCCGGGCGGGGCGGCTGGTGCGGCACGAGCAGGGCGACGCGGCGCTGCTGATGCTGGCCGAGCTGGACCGGGCCGAGCGCGTCGTCGCCAACCTGATGCTCGAGCTGGGCCAGGGTCCGCCCCCCTGGTCCACCCCGGATCCCGCGGCGGCGCTGGCGCGCAGCGAGGCGGCACTCGGCATGGCGCTGGCGCCGACCCAGCGGACGGCGATCGAGAACGCGATCCGCAGCCGGGTCCTCGTGATCAGCGGCGGACCGGGTACGGGCAAGACCACGCTGGTCCGCGGCATCCTCGCCGCCATCGCCGAGGACGGGCTCAAGGTGGCGCTGGCGGCCCCGACCGGCCGCGCGGCGCGGCGGCTGGGCGAGAGCACCGGCCGCGAGGCGCGCACGCTGCACCGCCTGCTGGAGGCCGATCCGGAGCGTGGCTTCCGCCGGAACCGGGGCCGGCAGGTGGAGGCCGATTTCGTGATCGTCGACGAGGCGTCGATGATCGATACCCAGCTCATGGCGGCACTGCTGGAGGCCCTGCCGCCGGCCGCCGCCCTCCTGCTGGTGGGCGATGTCGACCAGCTGCCCTCGATCGGGCCCGGCCAGGTCCTGGCCGACCTCATCGCGTCGGCGGCCGTGCCCGTGGTTCGCCTGACCGAGATCTTCCGTCAGGCGGCGGAGAGCGGGATCGTCCGCAACGCCCATCGCATCAACCGTGGCGAGCTGCCGGTGTTCGCACGGGCCGAGGACGGTCCCGGCGACTGCTACGGCATCCGGGTCACGGGCCCGGAGGACGCCGAGGCGAAGCTGCTCGACCTGGTCCTGCGCCGCATTCCCGAGCGCTTCGGGCTCGATCCGGTCAACGACGTGCAGGTGCTGACCCCGATCAATCGCGGCCGCAGCGGCACCCAGGCGCTCAACGAGCTGCTCCAGGCCCATCTCAATCCCGATCCGCCCGGCTCGCTCCTGCGCGGTCACACCCGATTCGCGCTCGGCGACAAGGTGATGCAGCTGGAGAACGACTACGACCGCGAGGTCTACAATGGCGACGTCGGTCGGGTCACCGCGGTCGATGCCCGGGCCCAATCCCTCGAGGTGAGCATCGACGGCCGCCGGCTGACCTACGCCGCCGACGAGCTGGACAGCCTCGCGATCGCCTACGCCGTGACCGTGCACAAGGCGCAAGGCTCGGAATACCCGGCCGTGGTGCTGCCGCTGCTGCGCCAGCACGGTCGCATGTTGCGGCGCAACCTGCTCTACACGGCCATCACGCGCGCACGGCGGCTGGTGGTGCTGCTGACCGAGCCCGAGGCCCTCGAGCGCGCGGTGCGGGACGTCAGCGGCCTGCGCCGGATCACCCTGCTTCGCCACCGCCTCACCGACATGGAACGCCCGGCATGACCCCGCAGGAACTCGACTCCCAGCTCGCTGCCGCCACGCCCATCGTCCGCGCCGCTGGCGCGCTGGCATTGGACTATTTCCGCGACCGGGCGACCCTGGCGATCGAGCACAAGGGCCCGCAGGACCTGGTGAGCATCGCCGACCGCAACGTCGAGGAACTGCTGCGCGAACGCCTCGCGGTGGCCTTCCCGGGCGATGCCGTGCTCGGCGAGGAAGGCGGAGGCGACGACACTGCCCGGCGAACCTGGGTGCTCGATCCGATCGACGGCACCTTCAATTTCCTCAAGGGCATCCCCTGCTGGGGCGTGGTGGCGGCCCTGGTGGTCGACGGTCGGGTCGAGATCGGCCTGACCTACGACGCCGTCCACGACGAGATGTTCACCGCCCGGCGGGGTGGCGGCACCTTCCGCAACGGCGTGCCGGTCCGCGTCTCCGGCAATGCGGGCGTGGACACCTCCTGCCTCGCCGTCGCCTACAGCTTCCGCCAGCAGCGCGAGAGCTACGTGGCCTTGGTCGAGGGTGCCCTGGACCAGGGCTTCGAGCATCGCCGCTGCGGCTCCACCGCGGTCCAGCTGTGCTGGGTGGCCGACGGCCGCTGCGACGCGTTCGTGACCCATCTCTGCTCGTCCTGGGACTGCCTGGCCGGCCTGATCCTGGTGGAAGAGGCCGGCGGGATCGCCAGCGACTTCGTCGCCGACCATGGCCTGCTGGGCAAGGGCGGGGTCGCCGCCTGCACGCCGGCACTGGCACCGCAGGTGACTGCACTGAGCGGGCTGCGACTGCACCGCGATTGACCGTACCGGCACGCGGGCGCATGGTGCGGACGACGGCGGTTTCCGCAAGGAAGCAATAGGGAACGCGGTGAGGCCCGGCAGGGTCGAGGCCGCGGCTGCCCCCGCAACTGTGAGCGGTGAGCCTTCAGCCCAATCGAGCCACTGGCGCAGGCCGGGAAGGCGGGGCTGCATGGTTGGGACCCGCGAGCCAGGAGACCTGCCGCCGTCACGTGTCCGAAGGCCGGGCGGGGTGCCCCGGCGGGTGCGGCAGGTAATGCCGGCGCGGCCCTGGCTCAGGCCACGGGCCATGGCAATGCATGCGGCTCTCGTCCATCCCCAACGGCCGTGATCTTGGTGCTGGGGAGAATCGGCAATGGCCTCCACTCAATCGCTCGTCACGGGCAGCAACCCGACGGCCGCGCGCGCCGGAACCATCCTGCAGTCGCTCCTGGCCGCTGCGCTCGGCGTCGTGCTGTTGGCCGGCGTCGGCTTCTGGCAGGTCGAGGCGGTCCACAATGCCGCCCACGACACCCGGCACTCGGCCGGCTTCCCCTGTCACTGACCGTTTGGCCGACCTCACCATGCCGCTGTTTCGCACCATCGTCTTCGCCGCGGCGATTGCGGGCCTGCTGAGCGGGCTCTTGCTCACCGTGCTGCAGCAGTTCGGCACGGTGCCGCTGATCGTCCAGGCCGAAGTCTTCGAGCAGGCAGCCCCTGCGCCGGCCATGGTCGGGCACGAGCATCAGCATGGGGGCGAAGGCTGGGCCCCGCAGGACGGCATCGAGCGCACCGGCTACACGCTTGTCTCCAACATCGTGACCGGCGTGGCGTTCGCGCTCTTCTTGGTCGCGGGCTTCGCGCTGAGCGGACGCGCCGTCGACTGGCGACAGGGCTTGCTGTGGGGCATCGGCGGGTTTGCCGTGTTCGCGCTCGCCCCATCCCTGGGCCTGCCGCCGGAGTTGCCCGGCATGGCCGCGGCTCCTTTGGGCCCGCGCCAAGCCTGGTGGGTCGGCACGGCGGCGGCAACCGCGACCGGCCTGGGTCTGCTGGCGTTCCGCCGCTCGGCCGCGTGGACGGTACTGGCCGTGGCCCTGCTGGTCGCACCGCATCTGGTTGGAGCACCGCAGCCGGCCGAGGTACACGGCCAAGTCCCGCACGCCCTGGGTCACCGCTTCGTGGTCACGGTCATCGTGACCAGCTTCCTGTTCTGGCTGGCGCTGGGCGTGCTGAGCGCACTCTGCTTCGGTCGGCTGACCCAAGGGCGCGAGCAGCTGCGCTCCGCCTAGCCCGCTTTGTGAGGAGTTTCTGCGCATGAGCCGCATCGGCGTGATGATCTGCGGGCATGGCAGCCGCGACGATGCCGCCTGCGTCGAGTTCAGCCGGGTCGTGGACCGGATCGCGCACCGCCTCCCCGAATGGCCGGTGGCGATGGGTTATCTGGAATTCGCCCGCCCCATCATCCGCGAAGGCCTGGATTCGCTGCGCGCCCGGGGTGTGGACCATGTCCTGGCCGTGCCGGGGATGCTGTTCGCCGCCGGCCACGTGAAGAACGACGTGCCCTCGGTGCTCAACGCCTACGCCGCCGAGCACGGGCTGAAGCTGCAGATGGGCCGCGACCTCGGCATCGACGCCAAGCTCCTGGCGGCGGCGCGCGACCGGATCGACGCCGCCCTCGAGCGCGGCGAGAGCGATGTCGGCCTGGACGAGACCTGCCTCGTCGTGATCGGCCGCGGCACCTCCGACAGCGACGCCAACGGCAACGTCGCCAAGGTCGCCCGGATGCTGTGGGAGGGCATCGGCTTCGCCCATGCCGAGGTCGGCTTTTCGGGCGTGGCCCACCCGCGCACCGAGGTGGCCCTGGAGCGCGCCGTGCGCCTGGGCTTCCGCCGGATCGTGGTGTTCCCCTACTTTCTGTTCACCGGCATCCTGGTCCGCCGCATCCACGAGGCGGCGGCCATGGTGGCGGCGCGCCACCCCGAGGTGGAGTTCGTCAACGCGCACTATCTCGACGACCACCCGCTGGTGATCGAGACCTTCGTCGAGCGGATCCGCGGCATCGCTGCCGGCGACGTCAACATGAACTGCTCCTTGTGCAAGTACCGCACCCAGGTGATCGGCTTCGAGCGCGACGTGGGCGCGCCGCAGGAGAGCCACCACCACCATGTCGAGGGGATCGGCACGGACGGCGGCCACGGCCATCATCATGGTCACCATCATGGACACGCGCACGACCACCACCACGGCCATGATCACCATCACGGGCACGACCATGACCATGGGCACGACCACGCCCATCCGGTCCGCCACGGCAACGGCGCGGCCTGAGGCCAAGCTGCCGGGCGATGGCGGACTATCTGCGTGACCCGGACGCGATCTACGCGCGTTCCTTCGCGCTGATCCGGGCCGAGGTGCCGCTGGCGCGGTTTCCCAGCAGCCTCCACGGGATGGTGCTGCGGCTCGTTCACGCCTGCGGGATGCCCGAGATCGCCCACGACCTCGCCTGGCACGGGGAACCGGCGCTGGTGGGCCGTGCGGCGCTGGCACGGGGGGCCGCCATCCTCGTCGACGCGCGCATGGTGGCGTCGGGCGTGATGGCCGACCGCCTCCCTGCCGCGAGCCGTGTCCTGCTCACCCTCGACGACGCGCGGACGCCGGTGATGGCGGCCGAGCTCGCCACCACACGGTCGGCTGCCGCCGTCGAGCTGTGGCGACCGCACCTCGCCGGTGCCGTCGTGGCGATCGGCAACGCGCCGACGGCGTTGTTCCACCTGCTCGAGCGGCTGCGGCATTGGCCCGAGCGGCCGGCCGCGATCCTGGCCTTCCCGGTTGGCTTCGTCGGTGCGGCCGAGAGCAAGGCGGCACTGATCGACAGCGGCCTCGACCTGCCCTGGCTCACGCTGCGCGGCCGCAAGGGCGGCAGCGCCCTCGCGGCGGCCGCGGTCAACGCGCTCCTGGTCGATCCGTCATGAGCTGGCTGAGCGTGGTGGGCATCGGCGCGGACGGCATGGCCGGCCTCGGCGCCCAAGCCCGAGACGCGGTCGAGCGCGCCGAGGTCCTGGTCGGCGGCGCGCGCCATCTGGCCATGGTGCCGCCCGACGCACGCCCCCGCCTAGCATGGCGCTCGCCGCTGCTCGACACGCTGCCGGAACTCCTGGCGCTGCGGCCGCAGCGGGTGGCGGTCCTGGCCTCCGGCGATCCGCTCTGGTATGGAATCGGACGTCTGTTGTTGCGCCACGTTCCGCTCTCCGAGGTCACCATCTTGCCGCATGTCTCGGCGTTCCAGGAGGCATGCAGCCGCCTCGGCTGGCCGCTCGAGGACGTGCAGACCCTGACCGCCCACGGCCGGCCCGTCTCCGCCCTGCGGCGGCACTTCCAGCCCGGACGGCGCCTCCTGATCCTAACCGCCGACGGCAAGGCCCCGGCCGAGATCGCCGGCTGCCTCGCGGAGGCCGGCTTCGGCGCGAGCCGGACCGTCGTGCTGGCGCAGCTTGGCGACGCGGGCGAGCAGCTGAGCGAGGGGACGGCCGCGGCCATGGGCACCGCGCGCCATGCCGACCTCAACCTGCTCGCCGTCGAGGTGCGCGCCGATGCCGGGCGGGAAGCGCTTCCCTTGGGGCCCGGGCTGGCGGACGAGGCCTACGAGCATGACGGGCAGCTGACCAAGGCGGAGGTGCGGGCGGTCACCATCGCGGCGCTGGCTCCCCGCGAGGGCGAGCTCTTGTGGGACGTGGGCGCCGGTGCCGGCAGCGTCGCCATCGAATGGCTGCGCTCGCGGCCGCACCATGACGGCGATCGCGATCGAGCGCGATCCGGTGCGGGCCGCGCGGATCCGGAGCAATGCCGAACGGCTGGGCGTGCCCGAACTCGAGGTCCGGGTCGGCGAGGCGCCGGCGGCCCTGGCGGGCCTCGCCGAGCCGCGCGCGATCTTCGTCGGCGGTGGCGCCGCCGCGCCCGGCCTGATCGGCCAATGCTGGGAGCGGCTGGGCCACGGCGGACGGCTCGTCGTGAACGCGGTCACCCTGGCCGGCGAGCAGGCGCTCCTCGCGTTCCATGCGGCCCATGGCGGCCGGCTGCTGCGTCTCGGGCTCGCCCGGGCCGAGACCGTGGGCGGCCAGCTGGTCTGGCGCCCGGCCATGCCGGTCACCCAGCTCGCGGCGCGCAAGTGACGCGCCGGGGCAAGCTGATCGGGCTCGGCGTCGGCCCGGGCGATCCCGAGCTGGTGACGGTCAAGGCCGTCAAGGCGCTGGCCGCAGCACCGACGATCGCCTTCATCGCCGCCGCCGGCCGGGCCAGCCGGGCGCGCGAGATCGCGGCACCCCATATCCGCCCCGGCACGCGCGAGCTGATCGCGGTCATGCCGATGACCCAGGACAGCGAGGCCACCGGGCGCGCCTACGGCCAGCTCTCGACCGGGATCGTCAGCGAGCTGGGCCAGGGCCACGACGTGGTCTTCCTGTGCGAGGGCGATCCGCTGCTCTACGGCTCCTTCGCCCACCTGCTGCAGCGGCTGGGCGACCGCTTCGAGTGCGAGGTCATTCCCGGGCATCACGTCGATCACCGCGGCGGCCGCCGTCGCGAAGGTGCCGCTCGGGCACTATGACGAGCCGATCGCCCTGGTACCCGCGACCGTCGGCCCGCAGCGGCTGGCCGCCATCCTGAGCCAGTGCGACCGTGCGGTGGTGATGAAGGTCGGCCGGCATCTGGCCAAGGTGAAGGAGGCGCTGGCGGCGGCGGACATGAGCGAAACCGCGGTGCTGGTCGAGAACGCGACCCTGCCCGCCCAGAAGGTGCGCCCGCTGTCCGTCGTGCTGGAGGACCAGGTCGCCTACTTCTCGCTGATCATCGCCGCCCGGAAACGCGGCCCGCGATGACCCCCGCACCGGCGATCATCTCCTTGGGCCCGCGCAGCGCCGCCCTGGCCCTCCGGCTGCGCGATCTGCTCCCCGGCAGCGAGATCCATGCGCCGGATTGCGCCGACTGCCCCGCCGACGTCCGCTTCGCCAAGGCCACGGCGCACCTTGCCCAGCTGTTCGCGAGCGGCCGTGCGATCGTCGGGCTGTGCGCCAGCGGCATCCTGATCCGCGCGGTGGCGTCCCGGCTCGGCGACAAGACGGCCGAGCCCGCGGTGGTGGCCGTGGCGGAGGACGGCTCGGCCGTGGTGCCCCTGCTCGGCGGCCATCACGGCGCGAACACGCTCGCCCGGACCATCGCAGCTGCCCTGGGCGTGGCACCCGCCATCACCACCGCCGGCGACAACCGCTTCGGCCTGGCCCTGGACGCGCCGCCGCGCGGCTGGACCCTCGCGAACCCAGCACACGCCAAGCAGGTCATGGCGCGGCTGCTCGAGGGCGAGCCCGTGCGCCTGACGGCGGCCGCCGGCGACGTGGGCTGGCTGCGCTCCGGCGGGCTGCCCACGGCGGAGGACGCGGCCCTGGAGCTGCTGGTCACGCCCGAGGCGCGGCCGGGCTCGGCCGAGTGCCTGGTCTACCATCCCCCGGTGCTGGCGCTGGGCGTCGGCACCGAGGCCGGGGCGCCTGCCGAGGCCCTCGACCGGCTTGCCGCCAGCGTCCTGGCCGAGCATGGCCTGGCCGCAGCCAGCGTCGCCTGCGTGGTCTCCATCGACCTGAAGGCGGCCGAGCCCGCGGTGCACGCCCTGGCCGCCAGGCTGGGCGTGCCGGCGCGGTTCTTCGCCGCCGAGCGACTCCTGGAAGAGACGCCGCGGCTCGCCTCGCCATCGGAGGTCGTGCTGCGCGAGACCGGCTGCTGGGGCGTGGCCGAGGGTGCCGCCCTCGCGGCCGTGGGTCCGGCGGGACGCCTGCTGGCACCCAAGCGCAAGGGCGAGCGGGTCACCTGCGCCATCGCGGCGTCGCCCCACGACCTGGATCCGCAGGCCATCGGGCGACCCCAGGGCAGGCTCGCCGTCGTGGGCCTGGGACCCGGGGACCTGCGGTGGCGGACGGGCGAGGCGCAGCGCCTGCTGGCCGAAGCCGAGGAGCTGGTCGGCTATGGCCTCTATCTCGACCTGATCGGGCCTGCCGCCGTCGGCAAGCCGCGGCACGAGTTCCCCCTGGGCGCGGAGGTCGAGCGCTGCCGCTTCGCCCTTGCCCGTGCCGCCGAGGGCCGCACGGTGGCCCTGGTCTGCTCGGGCGACCCTGGCATCTACGCCCTGGCGACCCTGGTGTTCGAGCTGCTCGAGAACGCCGCCGATCCGGCCTGGGCGCGCGTCGCCGTGACCGTGAGCCCGGGCGTCTCGGCACTGCAGGCCGCGGCCGCGGTCGCCGGCGCACCTCTGGGCCACGATTTCTGCGCGATCTCGCTCTCCGACCTGCTGACGCCCGTCGAGGTCATCGAGCAGCGGGTGCGCGCGGCCGCGCATGGCGACTTCGTGATCGCCTTCTACAACCCCGTGTCGCTGCGCCGGCGCGAGCTGCTGGGTCGCGCCCGCGATCTCCTCCTGGAGCACCGGCCGGCCGCCACGCCCGTGGTGCTCGCCCGCAATCTCGGCCGGCCCGACCAGACCACGCACACCGTGCCGCTGGCCGAGCTGACCGCGGACATGTGCGACATGCTCACCCTGGTCCTGGTGGGTGCGACCGGCACGCGGCGGGCGCCGCGGCTGCACGGTCCAGACTGGATCTACACGCCGCGAGGGTACCGGGTGGCATGACGGTGCACTTCATCGGCGCCGGACCGGGCGCTCCCGACCTGATCACCGTGCGCGGCCTGCGCCTGATCCAGCGCTGCCCCTTGTGCCTGTACGCCGGCTCGCTGGTGCCGGCCGAGGTGGTGGCCGAGGCCCCGGGCCGCGTGGTCGACACCGCGTCCATGCATCTCGACGAGATCGTGGCGGAGATCCGGCAGGCCGATGCGCAGGGCATGGACGTGGCCCGCGTGCATTCGGGCGACCCGTCGCTCTACGGCGCCATCTCCGAGCAGATCCGCCGCCTCGACGCGCTTGGCATCGCCTGGACCATCACGCCGGGCGTACCCGCCTTCGCCGCGGCGGCCGCGGCGCTTGGCGGCGAGCTGACCCTGCCCGACATCGCCCAGTCGGTCGTGGTCACCCGCACCGCCGTGCGCGCCTCGGCCATGCCCGCGGGCGAGGACCTCAAGGCCTTCGCCGCCACCGGTGCGACCTTGTGCATCCATCTCTCGATCAACAACCTCGCGAGCATCGTGCGCGATCTGGTCCCGATCCTGGGCGCGGACATGCCGGTGGCGGTGGTGTACCGCGTCACTTGGCCGGACCAGGCCATCCTGCGCGGGACGCTGGGCACCATCCGCGACGCGGTGAAGGCGGCCGGGATCACCCGCACCGCGCTGATCATGGTCGGCCGGGTCCTGGGCGAGACCGGGTTCAGCGAGAGCCGGCTCTACGCTGCCGATCACTCCCACGTCCTGCGGCCGAGGACCCCGGCCAGCCAGGCCATGGCCTCCGGCACCGAGCCGGAGGCACCGGCCGGCGGCTGAGGCCGGGTCAGCATCGCCACCGGCAGCCCAAGCTCGCGCGCCGCGGCCAGCTTGGCGTAGGTCAGCTCGCCGCCGCTGGCCTGGATGAACAGGGCCCGGATCTCGTGCCGGCGCAGCAGCTCGACCTCGGCCGCGACCGGGAAGGGTGGCCGGCCCGCCACCCAGACGATGTTGCCGGGCAGGTCGGGTGGCCGGGTGATCCCGCGCATGACGAAGGTGAAGGCCTGGGCCCGGCCGAGTTCCTCCAGGCCCTTGCGGCCCAGCGTCACGAACACCCGCCGGGCCTGCGGCAGGAGCCAGTCCAGCCCGGCCGCCAGGCTCTCGACCGCATGCCAGCGATCGCCCGGCTGGATCTGCCATTCCGCCCGCTGCAGGCGAAAGCGCGGCACGCCGGCCGTGGTGCAGGCCCGCGCGGCATGCTCGGTGATCCGCGCGGCGAAGGGATGCGTCGCGTCGAACACCGCGGCGACGCCGGTGGCGCGCAGATAGGCGGCGAGCCCCTCAGGCCCGCCGAACCCGCCGCTGCGCATGACCACGCCCTCGACCGGCGCGGCGTCGGTGAGCCCGGCCAGGGAGAGGATGGGCATCACCTCGCCGCCGACCGCCAGCGTCCGGGCGAGGGCGCCGGCCTCCGCCGTCCCGCCGAGGATCAGCACCCGGCTCACCATCCGGGCTTCCGGCCGACCACCCTGCCCTGCCGGTCGACCACCAGGACCTCGAGTGCGATGTCCGGCCCCGCCACCTCGCCCGCGACCTCTCCCGCCTGCGTTGCGACCAGGTCCGCCAGCGGGAAGGCCGCGGCCTCGGCGAGCGTCAGCATCTGGTTGGCGGTGTTGGCGCCGATCATCGCCTCGGCGAGGTGCGCCGGCGCGCCACGCGCCAGCGCCAAGGCGGCAAGGGCCGGCTGATCCAGCGCCGAGCGCGACGAATGCAGGTCGAGATGACCCTGCGCCAGCTTGGCGAGCTTGGCGAAGCCGCCCGCGAGGGTCACGCGCGGCAAAGGATGGCGGCGGAGATACTTCAAGGTGCCGCCGGCGAAGTCGCCCATGTCGAGCAGCGCCATCTCGGGCAGGCCGTAGAGTGCCTGGACCGTGCGCTCCGAGGTGGAGCCGGTGGCGGCCGCCACGTGCACGAGGCCCGCCGCGCGCGCCACGTCGACGCCGCGGTGGATCGAGTGGATCCAGGCCGCACAGCTGTAGGGCACCACGACCCCGGTCGTCCCCAGGATCGACAGGCCGCCCACGATGCCCAGGCGCGGATTGAGGGTCCGTTGCGCCAGCTCCTCGCCGCCCGGGATGGCGATGGTGATCGCCACGTCCATGGCCTCGCCCGTGGCCGCCGCGACCTCGGCCACCACCTCGCGCATCATCTGCCGCGGCACCGGGTTGATCGCGGCCTCGCCTGGCGGGATCTGCAGGCCCGGGCGGGTGACGGTGCCGACGCCGCTGCCGGCGTGGAAGGTGACGCCGTCGCCGGCAGCACCACGACGCAGCGTGGCCCGGACGAGGCAGCCATGGGTGACGTCGGGATCGTCGCCCGCGTCCTTGACCACCGCGGCGCTGGCGGTGTCGCCGTCGCGGCACTTCTCCGCCAGGGCGAAGCTCGCCTGCCCGCCGCGCGGCAGCCGGATGGTGACCGGATCGGCAAAGCCCAGCCCCGCCAGCGCGCCGCACGCCGCCTTGACCGCCGCCGTGGCGCAGGCCCCCGTGGTCCAGCCGCGCCGCAGCTCACGCGGGGGCGCATCGGCCGTCATTGCCGGTTGCCCGCGACCGGGCGGGCGCATAGAGCGTGGGCGATGTGCAGCATCCGGTTCACGCCCCGATCCTACCACCGCGCGCCGCGCCGGGCAGCGTCGTGAGCGCGCCCGGCCTGATCGTGGCGGCACCGGCCTCGGGCAGCGGCAAGACCACGCTGACCCTGGGGCTGCTGGCAGCGCTGCGCCGCAGCGGCGTGGCCGTGGGCTCGTTCAAGATCGGCCCCGACTACATCGATCCGGCGTTCCACAGCGCGGCCACCGGTCGGGCGACCAGCAACATCGACCCTTGGGCGATGCGCTTCGAGACCCTGGCCGGGCTGCTCGAGGAGACCGGGCGGGGCTGCGACCTCGTGCTCGGCGAGGGCGTCATGGGGCTGTTCGACGGTGCCGCCGACGGCACCGGCGCTTCCGCCGACATCGCCGCCCTGTTCGGCCTGCCCGTGCTCCTGGTCGTCGACGTGACCGGCATGGGCGCGTCGGTGGCGGCCCTGATCGACGGCTTTCGCCGCCACCGGGAGGACGTCGAGGTCATCGGCGTCATCCTCAACCGCGTGGCCAGCCCCACCCATGGCGAGATCCTGGCCCGGGCCTGCTTCGAGCACGTGTCCACGCCCGTGCTGGGCATGATCCCGCGCCAGTCGGCCCTGGCGCTGCCCAGCCGCCATCTCGGCCTGGTCCAGGCCGTCGAGCACCCCGATCTCGCCGCTTTCGTCTCTGCCGCAGGCGATCTGGTCGCGGAGCGGGTGGAGCTCGAGCGGCTGCAGCGGCTGGCGCGTCCGCCCAGCGTCTCGATCCTCGGCCCGGACACACGTCCCTGGCCCCCGCTCGGGCAGCGCATCGCCGTGGCGCACGATCGTGCCTTCGCCTTCGCTTATGCCGCGGTGCTCGAGGGCTGGCGGCGCCAGGGGGCGGAGCTCGTCCCGTTCTCGCCCCTGGCCGACGAGGCGCCCGACGCCGAGGCCGACGCCGTCTACCTGCCGGGCGGCTACCCGGAACTGCATGCGGCCGCCCTCGCCACCCATCTGCGCTTCCTCGACGGTCTGCGTGCCGCCGCCGCTCGGGGCGCCTTCGTCTACGGGGAATGCGGCGGCTACATGACGCTCGGCCGCACGCTGATCGACCGGGACGGTGCTGCGCACCCGATGGCGGGCCTGCTGCCCGTGGTCACCAGCTTCGCCGAGCCGCGCCTGCACCTCGGCTATCGGCAGATCGAGCTGCTGGTCGCCGGGCCCCTGGGGGCCACGGGCGCGCGCTGGCGCGGCCACGAGTTTCACTATGCGCGGGAAGTCTCTTGCGATGGCCCGCCCCTGCTCCGCAGCACCTGCGCCCGCGGCCGCGACGAGCGCCACCAGGGCTGCACGATCGGTCAGGGTCGCCGGCTCGTTCCTGCACCTGATCGACCGGACGGGGCTGCCGGGGCCGCGGCGGGCCGTAACCTCGGCGTGAGCCCGGCGCCGGATCAGCCGTCGAGCTTGGGCAGATCGGGCAGGAGGCGGATGCCGATGCCCTCCTCGACCAGTTCCTTCGCCTCCTCGAGGCTGGCCTGGCCGAAGATCTCGCGCTCGTCCGCCTCGCCATAGTGGATGCGCCGCGCCTCCTCGGGGAACCGCTCGCCCACGTTCTCGAAGCTCTTCTCCACATGCTCGCGCATCTTGCGCAGCATCGCGATCATCATCGCGGCCTTGGCCTCGTCGGGTACCGCTTCGGGGGCGGCAACGGGCTTGACCATGACTTCCGAGCGCGCCCCGGACCGCACCACCGCGGGCGCCATCATGGCCTTGCGCACCGCGCTGTCGCCGCAATGCGGACAGGAGACCCCGCCCTCGCCAGCCTGGCGGTCGAAGGTGTCGCCGTCGCGGAACCAGCCCTCGAAGCTGTGCTCGTTGGCGCACAGGAGCGAGAAGCAGATCATCGCCCCTGCTCCTGCGCCGGCGGTGCAGTGCCGGTCAGCAGCGGGTCGAGACCGCCCGACCGGTCCAGGGCATGGAGATCGTCCGAGCCGCCCATCGCGCGCCCGTCGATGAAGACCTGCGGCACGGTCCGCCGACCCTCGGCGCGCGCGATCATCTCGTCCCGCCGCCCCGGAAACTGCCACAGATCGATCTCGATGAAGGCGACGCCCTTGCTGCTCAGCAGGCGCTTTGCCCGATAGCAGTAGGGGCACATGGGCGTGGTGTAGATCTCGACTGTCGCCATCGGGCATCCGCGGGCAAACACGCGCCGTCGTCACATCGCTGCGACAGGTCGATCATATAGGCAACGCCTCGTCCCTGACCACCCGTGCCAGCGTCAGGACATCGACGCTGGCAGCGCCTGCGCGGCGGAGTACCGAGGCGCAGGCGGCCAGCGTCGCACCGGTCGTGAGGACGTCGTCGACCAGCAGCACGCGGGCACCGGCGATGCGGTCGGTGCTGGACAGGCGGAAGGCGCCGCTGGTGATGTTGCGCTGGCGCTCGGCCGCCGAAAGGCCCTGCTGCGAGACGGTCGCACGGTGGCGCTGCAGGATTCCGGGCGCCCACGGGCGGCCGCTCAAGACCGCGATGCGCTGCGCCAGGACCGCGGACTGGTTGAAGCCGCGGCGGAGCAGCCGCCAGCGATGGAGCGGGACGGGGACGATCAGGTCGGTGTCGGCCAGCAGCTCCTCGCCCGCCTGCACCATCCAGCGGGCGAACAGGCCCACGCCGTCGAGCCGCCCGCCACGTTTGAAGCCCAAGATCAGCCGGCTACTGTTGCCGTCGTACCGCAGGGCCGAGCGGCCGCGGTCGAACGGCGGCGCCTGTGCGGCGCACCGCGCGCAGAGCGGCGCCTCGGCCGAGGCGTGCGGCAGGGGAAAGCCGCAGCAGCGGCACCAGGGCGGCGCCAGCAGGCGGAGCCCGCTCCAGCACTCGGGACAGAGCCCGTCCGGGGTCGAGATCTCGATGCCACAGGCCAGGCAGCGGGGCGGCAGCAGCAGGTCGAGGGCCCAATGGCCCACCCGGCGGAGCAGGCTCGCGAGCTGGTGCGATTCGGTCAATGCAGCGAGTTCACCCAGGTTCAATTCTACCTATGCGCTATCGGTCCGCCGATCTCAAGCGTTCACTGCAGGCGTCGCTTGGGATCCAGGTAGGTCTGCAGGCCGTCGCCCAGCAGGTTGAACGCGAGCACGGACAGGAAGATCAGCATCCCGGGCCACAGGGCGAGCCGCGGGGCCTCGAACAGGAGCTCCTGGGCCCCGGTGAGCATGTTGCCCCAGCTGGCCACGGGCGGCTGCACCCCCAGGCCGAGGAAGCTGAGCACCGATTCGACCAGGATGACGTTGCCGATCGACAGGGTGGTGGCGACGATGAGCGGCCCGGAGGCGTTGGGCAGGATGTGACGCGCGAGGATGCCGGCCGGGCCGGCGCCGAGCGCCTGGGCCGCCTTGACGAACTCGCGCGTGCGCAGGCTGAGCACGCTGGCGCGGACCAGCCGCGCCGTGGTGGTCCAGCCGAAGAGGGCCACCAGCACGACGATGCGGACGACGCCTGCCAGCTCCCCTTGTGCGGGCAGGCCGAGCTTGCCGAGGTCGATCGCGGCCAGGACGATCAGGAGCGGCAGGAGCGGCAGGCTGATCACCATGTCGGTGAGCCGCATCAGCAGCGCGTCGACGGCACCGCCCAGATAGCCCGCCAGCAGCCCGATCACCGTGCCGATGGCGGCCGCCAGCAGGGCCCCGGCCAGGCCCACGGCGAGCGAGACCCGCCCGCCCTGGAGAAGCCGGGCCAGGACGTCCCGGCCGAGATCGTCGGTGCCCAGCGGATGGGCGGCGCTGGGCGGCTCCAGGCGCGCCAGCAGGTCGACCGCGGCACCGTCGATGCCCAGCCAGGCCTCGACCAGCGGCCCGGCGAGGACCAGTCCGATCAGGAGCACGGCCACCACCAGTGCGAGCAGACTCACCGGATCGGCGGCCACCGGCCGGCGCGCGCGCCGCGCTTCAGGCATCGTAGCTGATCCGGGGGTCGAGCCACGCATAGGCGAGGTCGGCGGCGAGGTTGCTCGCCAGGGTGACCAGGGTCGCCAGCATCAGGGCGAGGAGGGCCAGATTGAAGTCGCTGCCGAGGATGGCGTCGTAGATCAGCTTGCCGACGCCGAGATAGGCGAAGGTGGTCTCGACCACGAGCGCGCCGGAAAACAGCGAGCCGAAGGACAGGGCGATCATGGTGACCACCGGCAGCATGGCGTGCGGCAGGGCATGCCGCAGCAGGACCCGGGCCTCGCTGCAGCCCATGGCCCGCGCGGTCCGCACGAAGGGCTCGCGCAGGCTTTCCAGCATGGCGGCGCGCACGAAGCGCACGAAGATGCCGGCGGTCAGCACGGTCAGGGTCAGGACCGGCAGGACGAGGTAGCGCAGGCGCTCCAGCCCGCCGCCACCGCCGAGGCTGCCGCTCCCGCCCGCCGGCAGCCAGCCGAGCTCGACCGCGAACAGGATGATCAGGAGCATGCCGAGCCAGAACGCGGGCATCGAGAAGCCGGCCACGGCCAGGAGCGTGACCGTGCGGTCGAACAGGCCGTGCGGCCGGGCGGCGGCCCAGATCCCCGCCGGGAGCGCGATCGCCAGCGCCAGGACGAAGCTCAGGCCCATCAGGAGGAGCGTGTTGGGCAGCCGCTCCGCCAGCACCGTCGGCCGCCGGCAGCGAGTAGAGCCGGGAGAAGCCGAAATCGCCCTGCACCGCGCGTCCCAGCCAGCCGGCCCAGCGCTCGAGCAGCGGGCGGTCCAGTCCCTGGAGCGCCTTCAGCCGTGCGGCGTCCGCCGAGGTGAGCGAGGGATCGGCCTGCAGCATGAGGTCGATGGGGTCGCCCGGCATCAGCCCGATCAGCGCGTAGACCAGGAACGAGACGGCGAGCATCACCAGCGCGTTCTCGACCAGCCGCTGCAAGAGGAAGGCGCTCAACCGCGCGGGCCTAGCTCGCGTCCGCGCGCCATTGCTCCACCCACAGCGTCACCGGGGCCATGTGCCCGGTGGGCTCGACGCCGCGGAGCCATGTCGGCCAGACATGCGCGTCGGCCCGGAAGAACAGCGGCAGGGCGGGCAGGTCCTCGGCGTAGATCCGCTGCAGCTCGTGCCAGAGCGCCTGCCGCTTGTCCCGGTCCAGCTCGACCTCGATCGCATCCAGAAGCTCGTCCATGCGCGGGTTGCGGTAGCCGGGGAAGTTCTGCCCCGACCAGCCATTGGCCTCGGTCGGGATCTCCTGCGGCGTGCAGGGTCGAGCGCGGCACGTTCTCGGGCGAGCTGATCCAGGCGAACAGGGCGAGACCGGTGAAGCGGCGCTTGCTCGTGGTCTCGCCGAAGAACACCCGCGCCGGCTCGTTGCGGATCACCGTGTCGATGCCGAGCTCGCGCCACTGGCCTTGCGCCACCTGCTGGATCAGCTCGCGGGTGCGGTTGCCCGCGGTCGTCATGAGCTCGATGCGCAAGGGCTCGCCGGCGGCGTTGCGGCGCATGCCGTCCGGTGCCAGGGACCAGCCGGCCTCGTCCAGCAAGGCGCCGGCCCGCGTCGGATCGAAAGGATAGCGGCGCACCTGGTCGGTGTGGACCCAGTCGAGCGGATGGACCGAGGTGTCCGCCACCGGCTGGCGGCCGGCGAACAGGCGCTCGCTGATGGCCTGCCGGTCCAGGCCGTGGAGCAGGGCCTGGCGAACCTTGACGTCGGCCAGCGCCGGGGTGTCCAGCATCACGTCCATGTGCTCGTAGACGAGCCCCGGCTGGTAGCGGACCTGGAACCGGTCGCCGTGGCGGCGCTCGAACGCCAGCGCCTGGTCGAGCGACATGCCCAAGGCCCCCTCGACCATGTCGACCTCGCCGGAGAGCAGGTTCGCCTCCAGTGCGGTGGTGTTCTCGATCGCCTTGATCGCGATGCGGTCGAACGCCGGCGCCTCGCCCCACCAGGTCGGATTGCGCTCGAGCAGGATCTGGCTGCCGGGGGCCACCTCGGCGATGCGGTAGGGTCCGAAGGCCAGGCCCGGCGTGGTGGGGGCGGTGTCGAACAGGGTCCGGTTGCGGTAGGTCGCGGGATCGGCCTCGAACACCGGCCGCTCCAGATGCTCGGGCAGCAGCCGGAAATCGTTGTAGGCGTTGTAGTTGAAGGACAGCTTCTCGTCGTGAAACGTGAAGGTCTTGTCGTCGACGACGTCGATCTGCCGGATCCGGCGGTACATCTCGGCGTTGCCGACGCCGCTCTTGGCGTGCCGGCCCACCTCCCAGGTGAACAGCACGTCGCGCGTGGTGATCGGCACGCCGTCGCCCCAGGTGGCGTCCGGGCTGGATGGTGAAGGTCACCGCGACGCCCTCCTTGCCGTCCGGCGTCGTCTCGGCCACCGCCTTGCCGTTCTCGAACGTCGGCAGCTCGGTGCACAGCATGCACACGAGCTCCCAGCGCTGGTCGAAGGTGGTCAGCGGCCGCTGGGTCAGGCCCAGCACGTAGGACTTGGCCGCCATCGAATTGATGTTCGGGTGCAGGTTGGACGGGAACTGGTTGATCCCGATCGCCAGGTCGCGCGCCGCCGCCAGGGCCGGTGCTGCGGCCATGCCCAGCACGAGGGCGACGAACGACCATGATCTGCGCATCGGTAAAGCCCCGCGGTTGCAGGCCAGGGGTAGCAGCCGAACGCCGGCCGGGCCAATCGCATCATGGCGAGGGCAGGCCGCCGTTGCGTGGCCGAACCGAAGGTGCCATCGGTGCGCTCAAGAAACGCACGACAGGCACGGCCAACGCACAGCGGGCCGGGCAGGATCAAGGGAGTGACCGGCATGCGCCGTAACCGCTGCGCCAAGATCGTCGCGACGCTGGGGCCGGCCAGCTCGACCAAGGAACGGATCCGCGAGCTCGCCGACGCCGGGGCGGACGTCTTCCGCTTCAATTTCAGCCACGGCAGCCACGAGGACCACGCCGCCCGCTTCGCCATGGTCCGCGAGGTCGAGCAGCGATCGCGGGCGGCCGATCGGCACGATCATGGACCTGCAGGGGCCCAAGCTGCGGGTGGGCCGGTTCACCGACGGCCGGATCACCCTGGCGCGGGGCGACCATTTCCGGCTCGACCTCGATCCGGCCCAGGGCGACCAGCAGCGCTGCAACCTGCCGCATCCGGAGATCTTCGCCGTCCTGCAGGCGGGCCAGGATCTCCTGCTCGACGACGGCCGGATCAGGCTGCACGTGGAGCGGTGCGGGCCCGAGTTCGCCGAGACCATGGTGGTCAACGGCGGCGCGCTCTCGGACCGCAAGGGCGTGAACGTCCCCAACGCCGTCCTGCCGATCTCGGCCATGACCAAGAAGGACCATGCCGACCTCAGCTTCGGGATCGAGCTCGGCTTCGACTGGGTGGCGCTCTCCTTCGTCCAGCGCCCGGAGGACATCGCGGAGGCACGCCGCCTAATCGGTGGGCGGGCGTCCATCCTGGCCAAGATCGAGAAGCCGGCGGCGATCGAGCGCCTGGACGGCATCATCGAGCTGGCCGACGCGGTGATGGTCGCCCGCGGCGACCTCGGCGTCGAGCTGCCGCCCGAGCTGGTGCCCGGCCTGCAGAAGCGGATCATCCGCAAGTGCCGCGACCTCGGCAAGCCGGTGGTGGTGGCGACGCAGATGCTCGAGAGCATGATCAGCTCGCCCGCCCCGACCCGGGCCGAGGCCTCCGACGTCGCCACCGCCGTCTATGACGGTGCCGACGCGGTGATGCTGTCGGCCGAGAGCGCCTCGGGCGACTACCCGGTCGAGGCGGTGGCGATCATGGACCGGATCATCGGCAGCGTGGAGCACGACGATCTCTACCGCTTCTACCTCGACGCCTACCAGGCGCAGGCGGAGCGGACGAGTGCCGATGCCATCACCATGGCGGCCGAGCAGGTCGCGCACACCATGCAGTCGGCGGTCATCGTGACCTACACGACCTCGGGCGCCACGGCGCTGCGCGCGTCGCGCGAGCGCCCGGACCGGCCGATCCTGGGCCTGATCACGCGCATGGTCACCGCGCGCAAGCTGGCGCTGGCCTGGGGCGTCCACCCGGTGCACACCGCCGATGCCCACGATCTCGACGAGATGGTGGCAAAGGCGCGCCAGTATGCCCGCGACGAAGGCTTCGCGGCACCGGGCGAGAGCATCGTCATCACCGCCGGGCTGCCCTTCGGCACGCCCGGCGCCACGAATCTGCTGCGCGTCGCCTGGGTGACCTGAGCGAAGGCACCCCAGGCTTGCACAGTTCGCGGGCACCCCCCGCGCGTGGCATCGAACTTGCATCGTTTTTGGGCAACCCGGTCAGGCGCGAGCGGCAACGCATCGTCCTCGCGTCCGCGGGCGGGGCGCCCGATGTCGTTCACGCAGGTGAGCCGCAGCTGGCACCCCGCCCGTCCGGGACGAAGCCGGCCTCACAGATGCGGGATGAACGCATGCGTACTTACAGCCTGATTCGGGTCCTGCTGCTGCTGCTGACCCTGACCACCTTCTCCGGCATGGCTTGGTCCCAGGACGCGACCACCCCGGGACCCGAGACCACGGTCGCGGCGGAAGTGGCGGAGACCCCTGCCGAGCCCACGCTCGACACCGGCGACACCGCCTGGATGATGGTGTCGTCGGCACTCGTGCTGATGATGTGCATCCCGGGCCTGGCCCTGTTCTATGCCGGCATGGTCCGCAAGAAGAACGTGCTCTCCGTGCTGATGCAGGTCTTCGCGACCGCCAGCGTGCTGGCCCTGGTCTGGATGATCGTCGGGCTACAGCTTGGCGTTCGGCGAGGGCAACGCCTATGTCGGCGACCTCAGCAAGGCATTCCTGAGCGGGCTCACGCTCGACAGCATGTCCGGGACGATCCCGGAATCCGTGTTCATGATGTTCCAGATGACGTTCTTCATGATCACGCCGGCACTGATCGTCGGTGCCTTCGTCGATCGCATGAAGTTCAGCGCGATGCTCGTGTTCATGATCCTGTGGTCGCTCGCGGTCTACGCGCCGGTCGCGCATTGGGTCTGGGCCTCGACCGGCTTCCTGTTCGGCGACGGCGTGCTCGACTTCGCCGGCGGCACGGTCGTGCACATCAACGCGGGCGTCGCCGGCCTCGTCTGCTGCCTCGTGCTCGGCAAGCGCATCGGCTACGGCAACGAGCCGATGGCGCCGCACAATCTGGTCCTGACGCTGATCGGCACCTCGCTGCTCTGGGTCGGCTGGTTCGGCTTCAACGCCGGCTCGGCGCTGGGCGCGGGCAGCCGTGCGGGCATCGCCTTCGCCGTCGACCCACATCGGCGCCGCCTCGGGTGCCGTCGCCTGGATGCTCGTCGAGTGGGTCGCCAAGGGCAAGCCCAGCCTGCTGGGTATCGCCTCCGGTGCCATCGCCGGTCTGGTGGCCATCACGCCGGCGGCCGGGTTCGTCCTGCCGAGCGGTGCCCTGATCATCGGTCTGGCGGCCGGCATCATCTGCTTCTGGGCCTCGACCTCGCTCAAGAACGCGCTCGGCTACGACGACTCGCTGGACGTGTTCGGCGTCCACGGCGTCGGCGGCATCGTGGGCGCCCTCCTGACGGGCGTGTTCGCGGTGGGTGCCGTCGGCGGCGATGCGGCACGCGGGCTCCTGGACGGCAATCCCGGCCAGCTCTGGATCCAGGTCGATCGGCATCGCTGTGGACGATCGGCTGGTGCGTCATCGCCACCTTCGTCCTGCTCAAGCTGATCGACCTGATCATGGGCCTGCGCGTCGACCGCGACGCGGAGCGCGAGGGCCTCGATCTCGCACTTCACGGCGAGAGCGTCGCCTGACGGCTCGCTGACTTTTCCTCCCTGACGACTTGGCGCGCCCTCTCGGGGGCGCGCCATTTTCTTGCCGTCAGAGGGCCTGGCCGCGCATCGGCCGGGGCAGGTCGCCGACCAGCCCCATGGCATGGCGCATGAAGTAGCGCTTGAGCGGCGCCACCTGCTCGACCGCCGCCAGCCCAGCCTCGCGGGCGAGCCGTACCGGCAGCAGATCGTTGGCGAACAGGCGGTTGATGCCGTCGGTGACCGCCATCAGCGCCATCCCGTCGAACCGGCGCCAGGCGGCGTAACGCTCCAGCGCCAGGGCGTCGCCGGGATCGAGCCCGAGCCGCAGCCGGTCGACGACGATCTCCGCCACGGACGCGACGTCGCGCAGGGCCAGGTTCCAGCCCTGTCCCGCGATCGGGTGGATGCCGCGTGCCGCGTCGCCGACCAGCACCGCGCGATGGGCCGTGTAGCTGTCGGCCAGGACCAGGGCCAGCGGATAGGACCAGCGTGGGGCTGGCAAGCTCGAGGGCGCCGAGATCGGCGCCGAAGCGATCGGCGACCTCACCCAGGAACCCGGTATCGTCCAGGGCCAGCACGTCCGCACTCAGCTTGTCGTCGAGCGCCCAGACGATCGAGCAGCGGTTGCCGGTCATCGGCAGGCGGGCGAACGGTCCGTCGGGGAAGAAACGCTCGACGGCCAGGCCCTGGTGCGGGAGCTCGTGTGCCAGGCTGCACACGATCCCGGTCTGGCCGTAGCTCCACTGGCGCACGCCGACGCCGATCCGCTCGCGGGTGCTCGACTGGCGGCCCTCGCACAGGGCCAGCAAGGGCGCCGTGGCGCGGCGCCCGTCCGAGAGGCGCGACGTCCGACGCGCGCCTCGGAGCGCTCCAGCGACGCGACCTCCGCCGGTGCGGCCAGCGTCACCGTCGGCAGCGAGCGGGCAAGCTCGATCAGGGCTCGAGCGGATCGCCCGGTTCTCGACGATGTGGCCGAGCGGCTCGTCACCCACGGTGCGATGATCGTAGTGCACCTCGATCGGCGAGAAGCCTTCGCGGACCACGATGTCCAGGATCGGGTGCCGCCGCATCGGCCATCGCCCTGCCAGGCGCCGATCTCCTCGAGCAAGCGCCTGCTGCCCTGCGCCACCGCGGTGACCCGGCCGTCATAGGGTGCCGAGACCAGCTCGGTCAGGGGCGCGCGCTCGACCACCAGCACCCGGTAGCCCGGCTCCGCCGACGGCATTGGCCAGCGCCAGGCCGGTCATGCCGCCACCGATGACGATCAGATCGTAGCGCTCGTCGCCGCCTGGTCCCCGCATGCCCGCCTCACCCCAAGCCAACCCGTCCCGACAGCGCCCGGCCGTGCCCAACGATTGGGCGTACGCCCGCAATCCGGGCATCGCGCGGCGCCGTGCCCGACGCGGAGCGCCGTCCCGCCGCCGCGTCGCCCATGGCACGCACCTTGCATCGACCGACATGTCGTCATGGATCTCAGCATCGCGCACCAGCGATATGCGCGTCGGCAAGCCACCACCGAGCGTGGCGAGTTGGCGCAGTGGCGCGGTTCGACGTTCGATGACGCGTGTCGAGTTGCAGTTTGGCCCGAGCGCCGCGGCGTGACCACGCTTGGTCAGCGCGGCCAACTGATGCCCGGGAGGGGAAACCCTTCCGGGCTTTCTTTTTCGGGCCGAGCCCCGACGCCCTCGCCATGGTCCCCTCGCCTCCGCTACCAAGGGCGACGCCGGCCGGTAAGGCCGGCTCGGTACGGACGCTAGGGAGAACCCGGATGGCGAACGCGGGGCAGCAGGCGCGGGCAGCGCGTGAGGCGGACGCTGACCACGACGTCGATTCGCTCAAGAGCGACCTCGCGGCGTTGCGGGCCGAGCTCGCGGGCGTGATGCAGGCGATCAAGGCGCTGGGCGAGAACGCCGTCGCGACCGCCAGGCGCCAGCAGGGCGCGGCGGTCGAGCGGATCACCGCGGAAGCCGGTGCGCTGGCGGACGAGGCCGCCGGTGCCGCCAAGGACCAGCTGGCCGAGCTGGAAACGCGCATCCGCGCCCAGCCGCTGGCTGCGGTCGGCATCGCCTTCACGGTCGGCCTGCTGTTCGGCAGCCTGCGGCGGTGAACCTGCTGCGGCTCCTGCTGCCGCTGCTCCCGACCCTGCTCAACCTGCTGCCGGAGGCCCGCGGGCGGTCGCGCCATCTCGGCCGGCGCGCGGCACTGCGGGTGGCGCTGATCCTCATTCCCGTGGTCCTGCTCCTGGCCGCGGCGGTGTTCGCGGTCGCCGCGGCCTACCTGGCACTGGCCGAGGCGCTGTCGCCGGCCGCCGCGGCCGCGATCGTGGCGCTGGGGCTGGCGCTCCTGGCAGCGATCGAGGCCACCGTGGTCCTGCTGCTCGATCGCGCCGCCGAGGCCAAGCGGGACCGCGCCGCCCGGCAATCGCGCGACGGCCTCGTGCACGCGCTGGAGGATGTCGGCCGCCTGGTCGCGGCCAAGCCGCTGCCGAGCGTGCTGCTCGCTGCCGCCGCGGGTGCGGTCGTGGCCCTGCTCGCCCGGCGCCGCTAGAAGGTCTCGACCCAGGGGCGCAGCTCGACCTCCCAGGTCCAGGCGCTGCGCTCCTGGCGCAGCACGTGCAGGTAGGTGCGGGCGATGGCGTCCGGGTCGAGCATGGAATCCGGCGCGCCCGGCGCTTCGGTCCGGCCCGGATTGCGGATCGCACCGTCGATGACGAAATGCGCCACGTGGATGCCCTGCGGCGCCAGCTCGCGCGCGATGCTCTGCGCGAGGCCGCGCAGGGCGAACTTGCCCATCGCGAACGGCGCCGAGAGCTTGTAGCCCTTCACGCTGGCCGAGGCGCCGGTGAACAGGATCGCACCCTTGCCGCGCGGCAGCATCCGCCGGGCGGCCTGCTGCGCCACCAGGAAGCCGCCGATACGCGGACACCCGCAGCGCCTGTTCCACCGCCGCCGGGTCCAGCTCGACCAGCGGCCCGCGCGCCCGCGCCGAGGCGTTGTAGACCACGATGTCCGGCGCCGCCGCCGAGCGCGTCCTCCATGGTGGCGAACAGCGCCGCGACCTGCGCGGGCTCGCTCGCGTCGCAGGCGGCGGTCGCGGCCCCGATGCCGCCGGCGAGATCGCGCAGCTTGTCGACGTTGCGCGCCGCCAGGCCCACCTTGATCCCCTCGGCCGCGAACAGGCGCGCCAGCGAGGCGCTCAGGCCGTCGCCCGCGCCGACGATGAGAGCCGATCGATAACTGTCCATCCGATCCTCGCGCCTCGGTTCGCTCACTCGCCTTGTGCGGAGCCTTCGCGGCGCGGATCGACCCCGCTGCGCAGCCGCCCGTTCACGAGTCTCGATGGCGTGCAGGCCGCTGTTGAGCACCTTGACCTGCATCTTCTGCCCGCGCGCCGCCAGGGCCGGCTCGAGTGCGGCCGCGGCCGTGCCGGCCTCCAGCTCGGCCGGGCCGTTGCGGCTCAGGACATGGCCGGCGGCGACCGCCTCCTGCGGCGTCAGGCCCCAGTCGAGCACGCCGACCAGCGCCTGGGCGACGTAGCCGATGATCTGGCTGCCGCCCGGCGAGCCCACGAGCAGGCAGCGGCTCTCCCGCGCGGTCGAACACGATCGTCGGCGCCATCGAGCTGCGCGGCCGCTTGCCGGGCTCGACCCGGTTGGCGATCGGGCGGCCGTCTTCGGCCGGCAGGAAGGAGAAGTCGGTCAGCTCGTTGTTGAGCAGGAAGCCGCCGACCATGAGCCGGCTGCCGAACCCGCTCTCGATCGTGGTGGTCATCGACAGGGCGTTGCCGTCGGCGTCGACGATCACGAGGTGGCTGGTGCCGGGCAGCTTCTCGGCGGCGTCCGGCGCCAGGAGCCCGGCCTCGCGCCAGGGCGGGTTGCCGGCCACCGCCTTCTCGATCGAGCTGTCCAGCCGGATCTGCTGGGCGCGGGCGGTCAGGTAGGCGCCGATCGAGCAGGCCCCGGACCGGGACGCGCACGTGATCGGGGTCGGCGAGGTAGAGGTTGCGGTCGGCGAAGGCGAGCTTGGACGCCTCGAGCAGGGCCTGGAAGCCATCGACGCCGGGCCCGAGGCCCGCCAGGTCGAAATGCTCCACGAGCCCCAGGATCTGCAGCACCGCGACCCCGCCGGAGCTGGGCGGCCCCATGCCGCAGACCTCGACCGTGCGGTAGGGCCGGCAGACCGGCTCGCGCAGCTTCACCCGGTAGCCCGCGAGATCCTCGGCCGTCATGGCACCGGGATTGACCGGCGAGGTCCGGACCGCGGCCACCAGGGCATCGCCGAGGCGGCCACGGTAGAAGGGCGCGCTGCCCTCGGCCGCGATCTGCCGCAGCGTCGCGGCGAAGTCGGGATTGCGCAGCACGCTGCCGGCCTGGCGGGGCTGGCCCTGCGGATCCAGGAAGTAGGCCCGGGTCGCCGGGAACGGCGCGAAGCCGGCCGCATTCTCCGCCACCGCACCGGCCAGCCGCGGCGAGATCTCGAACCCCTTCTCCGCCAGCTCGGCCACCGGCTGCACCAGCTCGGACCAGGGCAGCCTCCCATGCAGGCGATGGGCGAGCTCGAGCAGGGCCAGGGTGCCCGGCACCCCGACCGAGCGCCCGCCGGGCAGCGCCTCGTCGAACGCCATGGGCGTGCCGTCGGGCTTGAGGAACAGCTCCGGCGTGACGGCCATGGGTGCGGTCTCGCGCCCGTCCAAGGCGGACAGCGTGCGCGTGGCGGCGTCCCAATGGAGCAGGAACGCGCCGCCGCCGATGCCCGAGGACTGCGGCTCGACCAGGTTCAGCATGAGCTGCGCCGCCACCATCGCGTCGACGGCACTCCCCCCTCGGCGCAGTGCGGCCGCCCCGGCCTCCGTGGCGAGCCCGTTGGCGGTGACGATCATGAACCGCTGCGCCTCGACCACCGCCGGCTGACGCCAGCCGCTCGCGTCCTCGGGTGCTGGCGCGTCCTGGGCCTGGGCGGGGCGTGCCAGCAGCAGCAGCCCGATCAGCAGGTGCAAGGCATATCGCCGCATCGTCGCCATTCCTCCCGCCACCATGCTCGGCCAATGGCACGCTAGGCCAACCGCGCCGCTTGCGGAACGCTCCAGTCCGGCTTGCGCCCGGTGGCTTCCCCGATCGACATTCCTGGGCTTCATTCGGCGAGGGAGGACGAGCGATGACGGCTGCGAGCGCACCCGAACTGCTTGCCGGGCTGCCCGAGCCGGTCCGGCACGCCGTGCTGGAGCAGGCGACCCGGATCACCGTGCCGGCCGGCACGGTCCTGTTCCGGCCCGGCGACGCCTGCGCGCTCTACCTCCTGCTGACCGAGGGCACGGTCCGCGTGCAGCTGGTGACGGCCGGCGGGCATCAGATCGTTCTCTACCGGGTCGAGCAGGGCCAGAGCTGCGTGCTCACGACCTCGTGCCTGATCGCCCACGAGGAGTACGCCGCCGAGGGCATCGCCGAGACGGCCGTGAGCGGGCTCGGGCTGACCCCGGCGATGTTCGAGCGCCTGCTGGCGGATTCGCCGGAGTTCCGCCGGCTCGTCTTCACCGACTTCGGTCATCGCCTCGCCGACCTGATGGTGCTTCTCAACGAGGTCGCGTTCCGGCGCATCGACGCGCGGCTGGCGGACTGGCTGGTCCTGACCAGTGCGCGCGAGGGCCCGAGCATCCGGCACACCCACCAGGAGGCCGCGGTCGAGCTCGGCACCGCCCGCGAGGTGGTGAGCCGGCAGCTCAAGGAGTTCGAGCGCCAGGGGCTGGTGTCGCTGTCGCGCGGCCGGATCGAGGTGCTCGACAGCGGGACCCTGCGTCAGATCGCAGCACTTTCCGAGCGGACCTGAGCGGGCGTGACTTAGTCACCGACCGCGAGGCCTCCTCGAGCCTCAGATGGCCTCGCCGCCGACGATGGCGGAGAGAAGAGGAGGACGTCGCGATGACGACGAATGTCGGAACGGTCGATCGGGCGCTGCGGGTGATCCTGGGCTTGGTGCTGCTGAGCCTGGCGGTGTTCGGTGGCCATTGGTGGGGCTGGATCGGGGTGGTCCCGCTGGTCACCGCCGCCGTCGGGTTCTGCCCGGCCTACAAGCTGATCGGGCTCAACACCTGCCCGATCGCCCCCAAGCATTCATGAGCGGGATCGGATCCGCCCTGGCCGGCGGCGGCCTGATCGGCGCCGCCGCCGTGCTCCTGATGGCGCTCGAAGGTCGGATCGCCGGGATCAGCGGCATCGTCGGCGGGCTGCTCCCGCCGACGCCGGCCAGCGACAAGGGCTGGCGGATCGCGTTCCTGGTGGGCCTGATCGCCGGCCCGGTGCTGGTCGCCCTGGCGCTCGGCACCCCGGCGGTCGGGGCACCCATGGTCGGCATCGGCGGTGCCCTGCTCGCCGGGGCGCTGGTCGGCGTCGGCACCGGCCTCGGCAGCGGCTGCACCAGCGGCCACGGCGTGTGCGGCCTGGCGCGGCTGTCGCCGCGCTCGCTCGCGGCGACCCTCACCTTCATGGCGACAGCGGCACTCACCGTGCTGCTGGTCCGCCACATCCTCTGAGGAAGGCCCCATGCGCCACGTTCTGGCCGGTCTCGTCGCCGGCACCCTGTTCGGGGCGGGCCTTGGCCTCTCGGGCATGACCGATCCCGCCGTGGTCCTGGGCTTCCTCGACGTGGCCGGTGCCTGGAATCCCGCACTGGCCTTCGTCATGGCGGCCGCACTGGCGGTGACCTTCATCGGCTACCGCCTGGCCTGGCGGCGACCGGCGCCGCTGTGGGCCCCCACGTTCCAGCTGCCGACCGCGACGCAGCTCGACGCACCCCTGCTCGCAGGTGCCGCCCTGTTCGGCGTCGGCTGGGGCATCGCCGGCTGGTGCCCCGGACCGGCACTCGCCTCGCTGTCGGCAGCCACCGGGCCCCTGTTCGCGTTCCTGGTGGCGATGCTCGCCGGATTGACCGCCGTTCGCGTCGTCCGTTCGGGCCAGGGCACGGCCGCGAGGCCTGCCGTCACCCGCTGACCGTCCATCCTACGGAGGCTTGCCATGCACAAACCCGAGGTCACCGGCTTCTTCGACGAGCCGACCAACACGGTGAGCTACGTCGCCGTCGACCCGGCCACGCGCCGATGCGCCGCTGATCGACTCGGTGCTGGACTACGATCCGGCCGCCGGCCACACCGACCGGCACTCGGCCGACCAGATGATCGCCTTCGTCCGCGAGCATGGGCTCACGGTCGAGTGGATCCTGGAGACCCACGTCCACGCCGACCACCTGTCGGCCGCTCCCTACCTCAAGGAACAGGTCGGCGGCCGGCTCGGCATCGGTGCCAACATCACCGTGGTCCAGAACGTGTTCGGCAAGATCTTCAACGCCGGCACCGAGTTCCAGCGCGACGGCAGCCAGTTCGACCGGCTGTTCCAGGACGGGGACGACTTCGCCCTGGGCTCGATCCCGGCGCGGGCCATCCACACGCCCGGCCACACCCCGGCCTGCATGACCTACCTGATCGGCGACGCCGCCTTCGTCGGCGACACGCTGTTCATGCCCGACTACGGCACCGCGCGCTGCGACTTCCCGGGCGGCGACGCGCGCCAGCTCTACCGCTCGATCAGGAAGCTGTTCGCCCTGCCCGATTCCACCCGCCTGTTCCTGTGCCACGACTACAAGGCACCCGGCCGCGACGAGTACCGCTGGGAGACCACGGTGGCCGAGGAGAAGGCGCACAACGTCCACGTCCACGAGGGTGTCAGCGAGGACGAGTTCGTGGCCATGCGCACCGCGCGGGACAGCACGCTCGGCATGCCGCGGCTGATCCTGCCCTCGGTGCAGGTCAACATGCGCGCCGGCCAGATGCCCCCGCCGGAGGACAATGGGCAGCGCTACCTCAAGATCCCACTCGACGTGTTCTGAGCCCGCAAGCAATCGATCGTTCAGGGAAGGCCAAACCGTGCAGATCAAGCAACTGACGCCCTTTCTCCACGTGTCGCCGCAGATCACCGAGGCGGAGCTGGGTGTCCTCGCCGCCCAGGGCTTCCGGTCGGTCATCAACAACCGGCCGGACGACGAGGGCGAGGGCCAGCCCGCCTCGGCGGCTCTGGCCGCCGCGGCCGAAGGGCTCGGTCTTGCCTATCGGCACATTCCGGTCGTGTCCGGCCAGGTGACCGACGCCGACGTGACCCGCTTTGCCGAGGCGCTGGGCGAGCTGCAGGGCCCCGTCCTGGCCTTCTGCCGCACCGGCACGCGCTCGACCACCTTGTGGGCGCTGGGCGAGGCCTGGCACCTCGATCCCGCGGCGATCCTGCGCACCGCGGCCGCCGCGGGCTACGACCTCGAAGGTCTGCGGCCGCGCCTGGAGACCCGGGCGCGCACCGGCGCCTTGCGCGCGGCTGCCGCTCCACCGAGCCCGGTCACCTTCGACGTCGTCATCGTCGGCGGCGGTGCCGGCGGCATCTCGACCGCGGCCGGGCTCCTCAAGCGCCGGCCCGGCATCTCGATCGCCCTCGTCGAGCCGCGCGACGCGCACTACTACCAGCCGGGCTGGACCCTGGTCGGTGGTGGGGTGTTCGATCGCGCGGCCACCGAGCGCCCCATGGCCGAGGTGATGCCCGAGGGCCTCCGCTGGCTGAAGGCGGCGGTCGCCGGCTTCGAGCCCGAGCACAACCAGGTCGTGCTCGAGGACGGCGAGCGCGTCGGCTACCGCACCCTGGTGGTGAGCCCCGGCCTCGAGCTGCACTGGGACGGGGTCGAGGGGCTGCGCGACACGCTCGGCCGCAACGGTGTCACCAGCAACTACCAGTTCGAGATGGCGCCCTACACCTGGGAGCTGGTCCAGGCGCTGCGCGGCGGGACGGCCCTGTTCACGCAGCCGCCGATGCCGATCAAGTGCGCCGGTGCCCCGCAGAAGGCCATGTACCTGTCCTGCGACCACTGGCAGCGGGGCGGCACCCTGCGCGACACCAGGGTCGAGTTCATGACCGCCGGTGCGGTGCTGTTCGGCGTCAAGGACTATGTTCCGGCCCTGATGCAGTATGTCGAGAAGTACGGCGTCGGCCTCAACTTCAACACCAACCTGAAGACGGTCGACGGGCCCGCCAAGAAGGCTTGGTTCGAGGTCAAGGCGGCCGACGGCAGCGTGACCACGGTCGAGCGCTCGTTCGACATGCTCCATGTCTGCCCGCCCCAGCGCGCGCCCGGCTTCGTCCGCAGCAGCCCGCTCGCCGACGCCGCCGGCTGGGTCGAGGTCAGTGCCGAGACCCTGCAGCATCCGCGCTTCGGCAACGTGTTCGGGCTCGGCGACGCCTGCTCGGCACCCAACGCCAAGACCGCGGCCGCGGTCCGCAAGCAGGCGCCGGCCGTGGTGCAGAACGTGCTGGCCGTCCTGGACGGGCAGGCGCCGCGCGCGATCTACGACGGCTACGGCTCCTGCCCGCTCACGGTCGAGCGCGGCAAGATCGTGCTGGCCGAGTTCGGCTATGGCGGCAAGCTCCTGCCGACCTTCCCGTTCCTCGACGGCACCAAGCCCAGCCGGCTCGCCTGGCTGCTCAAGGAGAAGCTGCTGCCGCCGCTCTACTTCCAGCTCATGCTCAAGGGCCACGAGTGGCTGGCCCAGCCCAAGCTCCTGCCGCACGCGCCGGGTGCCCACGAGACCCAGGCCGCCTGTGACTACGGCCCCGAGCGCAAGAAGGCCGCTTGAAGCCCATGCGTCTCGCCCGTCTTCTCCCGGCCCTCGAATGGCTGCCGACCTATGGCCGCCGCCAGCTGGAAAGCGACCTGCTGGCGGCGGTCATCGTCACGGTGATGCTGATCCCGCAGAGCCTCGCCTACGCCATGCTGGCCGGCCTGCCGGCCTATGTCGGCCTCTATGCCAGCATGGCGCCGCTCCTGGCCTACGCCCTGTTCGGCTCGAGCCGGGTGCTGGCCGTCGGACCGGTGGCCGTGGTCTCGCTGATGACGGCCGCGGCCGTGGGCCAGGTCGCGAGCCCGGGCACCCCGGAATACTGGGCGGCAGCCCTGCTGCTGGCAGCACTGTCGGGGGCGATCCTGATCGCCATGGGCGTGCTCAGGCTGGGATTTCTGGCCAACCTGCTGTCGCATCCGGTGATCTCGGGCTTCATCACCGCCTCGGGCATCCTGATCGCCGCCAGCCAGCTCAAGCACGTCCTGGGCGTCAGCACCGGCGGTGACACGCTTTTGGAGATCCTGGCGGACCTCGCCGGCAGCCTCGGCGGCGTCAACCCGGTCACCATGGCGATCGGCGTGGCCGCGATGGCGTTCCTGTTCTGGGTGCGCAGCCGGCTCAAGCCGCTCCTGGCGCGTCGCGGCGTGCCGCCCCGCCTCGCCGACATCGGCGCCAAGGCCGGGCCGGTGGCCGCGGTCGCGGTCACGACCGCCATCGTGGCGCTGCTGGGCCTGGACGTGAAGGTGGTGGGCGACATCCCCCAGGGCCTGCCGCCGCTGACCATGCCGCACCTCGACCCTGCCCTGATCCGCGAGCTCCTGCCGGCGGCCGTGCTCATCAGCCTGATCGGCTTCGTCGAATCGGTCTCCGTGGCGCAGACCCTCGCGGCACGCCGGCGACAACGGATCGACGCCGACAGCGAGCTGATGGGCCTGGGCGCGGCCAATCTCGCGGCCGCGTTCACCGGCGGCTACCCGGTCACCGGCGGCTTCGCCCGCTCGGTGGTGAGCTTCGACGCCGGTGCGGAGACGCCGCTGACCGGCGTGTTCACCGCGGTCGGCATCGGCGTCACCGCCCTCCTGCTGACGCCGCTGTTCTACCACCTCCCGCAGGCGACCCTGGCCGCCACCATCATCGTGGCCGTGCTGTCGCTGGTCGACCTGCGCTCCCTGCGCCGGACCTGGACCTACTCCAAGCCGGACTTCGTCGCGATGGCCGCCACCATCCTCCTGGTCTTCACCGAAGGTGTGGAGGCCGGCGTGGTGGCCGGCGTGGCCGTGTCGATCGCGCTGTTCCTGTGGCGGACCAGCCGGCCGCACATGGCCATCGTCGGCCAGGTCCCCGGTACGGAGCACTTCCGCAACGTGCTCCGGCACAGCGTCGCGACCTCGCCCCGGGTGCTCAGCGTGCGGGTCGACGAGAGCCTCTACTTCGCCAACGCGCGCTTCCTCGAGGACCGCATCTACGACATGGTCGCGACCCGGCCGCAGCTCGAGCACGTCGTCCTGATGTGCTCGGCGATCAACATGATCGACGCCAGTGCGCTGGAGAGCCTGGAGGCGATCAGCGACCGGCTGCGGAGTGCGGGGGTCACGTTCCACCTGTCCGAGGTCAAGGGCCCGGTGATGGACGCGCTCGAGCGCTCGGATTTCTTCGCCCACCTGACCGGCCAGGTGTTCCTCTCGCAGCATGCCGCCATGCTGGCCCTGGATCCCGCCACGCAGCCTGCGGCACCTGGTCCGCGAGCTGGCGCCGGCGATCGGCTGAAGGCCGTCACCACAACCCTTGGAGCAAGCGATGTCCAAGAACTTCCTCGACCTCGAGCGGGACTACGTCGCCCACTCGCGCGGCCTGCACAAGGACGGCGGCGCGCCGCTCAAGGCCTTCCGCGACCTGGTCCAGGCCGCCGGCACCGACGGGGCGCTGAGCCACAAGCAGAAGGAGCTGATCGCGCTCGCGATCTCGATCGCGATCCGCTGCGAGGGCTGCATCGTCTTCCACACCCGTGCCTGCGTGAAGCTCGGCGTGACCCGGCCGGAGCTGCTGGAGATGCTGGGCGTGGCGGTCGAGATGGGCGGTGGGCCCTCCGCGGTCTACGGCGCCCAGGCCCTGGCCTGCTACGACCAGATGGCCGCCGCCTGATCCCCTTGCCGCAACCCTCCGAACGCGGCAGCGTGGGCGGCAGCAGGGAGGAGGGTGCCATGACCTCGGATCGGCCCGACTGGCGCGATCACGGCGTGCGCGTGGTGCGCGCCGGCGAGCTCGACACCAACACGCCGCAGACGCCGGGCATGAATCGGGCGGCCGCGATCAACTTCGCCAGGGCCGGCGCCCAGAAGCTCTGGGCCGGGACGGTGACGATCCACCCGGACGCCAAGACCGGGGCGCATCATCACGGGGCCCTGGAGAGCGTGATCTACGTCGTCCGCGGCAAGGCGCGGATGCGCTGGGGCGACCGCCTCGAGTTCGTGGCCGAGGCCGGGCCGGGCGACTTCATCTTCGTCCCGCCCTACGTGCCGCACCAGGAGATCAACGCGAGCACGGCCGAGCCCTTGGAGTGCGTCCTGGTGCGCAGCGACCAGGAGGCGGTCGTGGTCAATCTCGACATCGAGCCGGTGGAGAAGCCCGAAGCGGTCCGGTGGGTGGACCCGATCCACAAGGCGGGCTGAGTGGCCGACATTGGGCTGGGGACGGACAGGCAGGCGCATGCCTAGCTGGCTCGACCGCTACTTCCGTCCGCGCGAGCGGATCGATACCTCACCCCAGGTGGCCGACCGGGTGGTGCCCACCACCTGCTACATGTGCGCCTGCCGCTGCGGGATCCGCGTCCACCTGAAGGACGGGGCGATCCGCTACATCGACGGCAACCCCGACCATCCGGTCAATCGCGGCGTCATCTGCGGCAAGGGTGCCGCCGGCCTCAAGCAGCACCAGTCGCCGGCCCGCCTGCGCGCCCCGCTCCTGCGCGTGGGCGAGCGGGGCGAAGGCAGGTTCAAGGAGATCTCCTGGGACGAGGCCCTGGCGCTCGCCGTCTCCTGGCTGGCGCCGGTGCGGGCGAAGGATCCCAAGAAGCTCGCCTTCTTCACCGGCCGCGACCAGAGCCAGTCCCTGACCTCCTTGTGGGCCACCAGCTTCGGCACGCCGAACTGGGCGGCCCACGGCGGCTTCTGCTCGGTCAACATGGCGGCCGCCGGCCAGTACACCGTGGGCGGCAGCTTCTGGGAGTTCGGCGAGCCGGACTGGGAGCATACCCGCTACCTCCTGATGTTCGGCGTCGCCGAGGATCACGACAGCAACCCGATCAAGCGCGGTCTCGGCCAGCTCAAGGCGCGCGGTGCGAAGATCGTGGCGATCAATCCCGTGCGCACGGGCTACGCCGCCATCGCCGACGAGTGGATCGGCATCCGGCCCGGCACGGACGGCCTGTTCGTCCTGGCCCTGATCCACGAGCTCCTGCGCCTCGGCCGCGTCGACCTCGACTACCTCGCCCGCCTGACCGACGCCGGCTGGCTGGTCGTCGACGCCCCCGGCACCGACGGCGACGGCCTCTATGCGCGCGATGCCGACGGCAGCCCGCTCAGCGTCGATGCCGACACGGGTGCGGTCGCCCCGGCCGAGCAGGTGCGGCACCCCAGGCTCGGCGGCGTCGCGAGCCTGCCGGATGGCCGCGCCGCGCGTCCGGTGTTCGCGCTGCTGGCCGAGCGCTACCGCGATCCAGCCCACGCGCCCGAGGCGGTAGCCGAACGATGCGGCGTGCCGGCCGATACGATCCGCCGGATCGCGGCCGAGATCGGGACCGTGGCGTTCGACCACCCCATCAGCGTCGCGCAGCCCTGGACCGACACGCGCGGCGTCCGCCACGAGGCGTTCTTCGGCCGGCCGGTGGCGATGCACGCCATGCGCGGCGTCTCGGCCCACAGCAACGGCTTCCAGACCTGCCGTGCGCTGCACGTCCTCCAGCTTCTCCTCGGCACCGTCGATGTCCCGGGTGGCTGGCGCTACAAGGCACCCTACCCCCGCCCCTGCCCGCCGGGACCGCGCCCGGCCGGCCGGACCGAGGAGATCGTCGCCGGCAAGCCCCTGCCCGGCTCGCCGCTGGGCTTTCCGCGCGGGCCCGAGGACCTGCTCCTGGACCCCGACGGGCGGCCGGTCCGGATCGACAAGGCGTTCAGCTGGGACGCGCCGCTGGCCGTGCACGGCATGCTGCAGACGGTGATCCACAACGCCTGGCGCGGCGACCCGTACCCGATCGAGGTCCTGTTCCTCTACATGGCCAACATGGCCTGGAACTCGGCCATGAACCCGGTCGAGACCATGCGGATGCTGGCCGACAAGGACCCGGCCACGGGCGAGTACCGCATCCCCAGGTTCATCTACGTCGACGCCTACCGCTCGGAGACCGTGGCCTACGCCGACCTCGTCCTGCCGGACACCACCTATCTCGAGCGCTGGGACTGCATCTCGCTGCTCGACCGGCCGATCGGCTCGGCGCACGGCCCCGGCGACGCGATCCGCCAGCCCGTGGTCGCCCCCGACCGCGACGTGCGGCCGTTCCAGGACGTGCTGATCGACCTCGGCGTCCGCCTCAAGCTGCCGGCCTTCGCCCATCCCGACGGCGAGGCGCGCTATCCGGGCGGCTACCCCGACTATCTCGTCAACCACCAGCGCAAGCCGGGGATCGGCCCGCTGGCCGGCTGGCGCGGCCCCAAGGGCGAGGACCAGGGCCGCGGTGCCCCCAACCCCGGCCAGCTCGATGCCTACCTCGCCAACGGCTGCTTCTGGCGCCATGAGCTGGCGCCGGAGGAGAGCTACCTCAAGCCGGTCAACCGCGCCTATCTCGCGAGAGCGCGCGAGCTCGGCCTGCTCGACACCGCGACCCCGATCACGCTCCACCTCTACGCCGAGGTCATGCAGCGCTTCCGCCTCGCGGCCGCCGGGCACGGTCCGGTCCAGCCCCCCGACAGCCACCGCGAGCGGATCGCCGCGCATTTCGATCCCCTGCCGGTCTGGTACCGGCCGTTCGAGGAGGCGGCGTTCGCGGCGGACGACTATCCCTTGCACGCGATCACCCAGCGCCCGATGCCGATGTACCACTCCTGGGGCTCGCAGAACGCCTGGCTGCGGCAGATCCTCGCCCGCAACCACCTCTACATGAACCGGCGCACCGCGGCGGAGCTGGGCCTCGAGGACGGCGACTGGGTCGAGATCGCGAGCCCGCACGGCTTGGCCCGCGCCCAGCTCCGCCTGATGTCGGGCTGTGCGGACCACACCGTCTGGACCTGGAACGCGATCGGCAAGCGCGCCGGCGCCTGGGGCCTCGCCCCGGACGCACCCGAGGCCGAGCGCGGCTTCCTCCTCAACCACGTGATCGGCGAGGTGCTGCCGGAGGCGCGCGGCTACCGCCACGCCAACGCCGACCCGATCACCGGCCAGGCGGCCTGGTTCGACCTCAAGGTGCGCGTGCGCCGGCTCGGCGCGGGCGAGGACCATAAGGCGCCCCGGTTCACCGCGATCGCCTCGGCATGACCTCCTACGCACCGGTCGCACCGGGCCAGACGCAGCTGGGACTGGTCATCGACCTCGACACCTGCGTCGGCTGCCAGGCCTGCGCCACCGCCTGCCGCTCGTGGAACGACCGCGGCCATGGCGGCCCGCTGGCCGATCTGGAGCCCTACGGCGCCGAGCCCGAGGGCGCCTGGCTGAACCGCGTCCACAGCTACGAGGCCGAGGGCGAGGCCGGCGGGCGCACGGTGCACTTCCCGCGCTCCTGCCTGCACTGCGCCGAGCCCGCCTGTGTGACCGTCTGCCCGACCGGTGCTTCCTACAAGCGCACCGAGGACGGCATCGTTCTGGTCGACGCCGACCTGTGCATCGGCTGCGGCCTGTGCGCCTGGGCCTGCCCCTACGGTGCCCGCGAGCTCGATCCCCGGCAGCACGTGATGCGCAAATGCACGCTGTGCGTCGACCGCATCTACAACGAGACCCTGCCCGAGGCCGAGCGCCAGCCGGCCTGTGTGATGGCCTGCCCGACCGGTGCGCGGCACTTCGGCGACCTCGGCGATCCGGCCTCGCCCGTGTCGCGGCTGGTGGCCGAGCGCGACGGCACCGCACTGCTGCCCGAGCTCGGCTACCGCCCGGTCAACCGCTACCTGCCGCCGCGCCAACCGGTGAGCCTTGTCGACATGGCGCAAGAGCGGGCGGCCGAGCCGGCCCGCACCGGTGCCGATCGCCTCTTCGGCTGGCTGGACCGGGTCCTCGGCGGCTGAACGGCATGCGTCCTGCCTATTCGGTGATCCTGTTCACCACACTCTCCGGCGCCGGCTATGGCCTGCTGGCCGTCCTGGGCGCCGCCCTGACGCTCGGCGTGACGACGCCCCATCCGCTCGCGGCACTCGTCCTCGGGCTCGGCCTGGCCTCCGTGGGCCTCGTCGCGTCGACCTTCCACCTCGGCCGGCCGGAGCGCGCCTGGCGTGCCTTCTCGCAATGGCGCACCTCGTGGCTGTCGCGAGAAGGCGTGCTCGCCGTGGCGGTCTACCTTGCTGCCCTGCCCCTGGGTGCGACGCTCCTGGCGGGCGCTCCGTCGCGCCTGCTCGCCGCCCTGACGGCGGTCCTCGCCGCGCTCACGGTATGGTGCACGGCCATGATCTATGCGTCGCTCAAGCCCGTCCCGCAGTGGCGGCTGCCCACCGTGCCACCGGCCTACGGCCTGCTCGCCCTGGCCTCGGGTGCCATGGCCTTCCAGGTGTTCATGGCAGCCGAGGGGATTCCCGCCTGGCTCACGGCGCTCGTCGCGTCGGCGCTGGCGGGGGCGTGGTTGACCAAGGAGATCTACTGGCATGCCGCCGCGCGGACGCAACTTCCCGAACTCGCCGCGGCCACCGGGCTGACCGCGTTCCGCGAGGTCCGGCCGCTCGACCCGCCGCACACCGAATCGAACTACCTCCTGCACGAGTTCGGCTACCGCGTCGCGCGCCGCCACGCCGAGCGGCTGCGCAACCTCGTCCGGCTGCTCGGCTTCGCCCTGCCGCTCGTGACCGCGCTGGCGCTCGCCGCGTGGCCTTCCGTGGCGCTGGCCGCCGTCGCGGCCCTGTCGGCATTCCTGGGCATCCTCGCCGAGCGCTGGCTGTTCTTCGCCGAGGCCCGCCACACGGTGATGCTCTACTACCCTGCCGTCCGTTAGCGCGGCAGCTCCACCACC
>CAVYMA010000034.1:0-8812 GCA_963769465.1 uncultured Alphaproteobacteria bacterium | reverse complement strand
GACCCGCTAGCATCAAGTAAAGACGTCCAAGGACGCGGACACTTTCCACAAATTCTGAACAGATTACGCGGCTGCTATAAGCAATCTTATTCTAGTTCCAATGCGTATTCCCTAGCTATTCTAACTCGTACTTTGTACTTGCGGCCTTGCGCCCGGTCACAGCACCGTGTTGTTTTTGCGGCCCCACCCGCAACCAGCACGGCTCCATGCCTCCCATAACCTGCTCCCGATCCAGGAATTCCTGCTGCGGTGCCGCACTCGGCGTCTGCCTCGCCCTGTGCCTGCGGGGCGGCTGTGCCGTCGCGCAAACGGTTGACACCCCGGCGGAGGCGCCGGTGACCCTGCCGCCGGTCACGGTCGAGGCCGAGGCCCAGACCGAGCGCGGCGACGGGCCGGTGGGCGGCTATCGGGCCACCCGCTCGACCACCGCGACCCGGACCGACACACCGATCATGGAGACGCCGGCCTCGATCTCGACCGTGCCGCGCGACCTCGTGCGCGACCTGAATGCGCACACCGCCGGCGAGGCGCTGCAGGCGATCCCGAGCCTGGCGCAGCGGCAGAACTACCAGGGCTACGAGGCGTTCACCATCCGCGGCCTCTACGTCGACAACGAGACCGGCTACCAGATCGACGGCATGCGGACGCGCAACATCCTGCAGTTCGACCCGATCGCTGTTCGAGCGGATCGAGGTGCTGAAGGGCCCGGCCTCGCTGCTGTACGGCAGCATGGAGCCGGGCGGGGTGATCAACTTCGTCAGCCTGCAGCCGACCCTGGACCCGTTCGTCAGCGGCGGCTTCGAGGTCGGCACCTACGACGACGTGCGCGCCACGCTCGACGGCTCCTACCGGTTCGACAACGGCGTCGCGGTGCGGCTGCCGGTGGCGGCGCGCCGCTACGACACGTTCCGCGACCATGTCGACGACAACAAATCCCTGGGCATGCTGCCATCGGTCGAGGTCCCGCTGGGCGAGCGGACCACCGCACGCCTGACGGTCGGCTACTTCGACCAGGAAGTCGTCGACGACACGATCCTGATCCCGCTGGTCGACGGCGAGCCCGCCGACATCGACAAGTCCACCTTCCTCGGCATCCCCGACGCCACGCAGCAGGACAGCCTCCTCCAGGCGATCGCCCGGGTGGACCACGAGTTCACCGACGGCCTCACCTGGCGCAACACCTTCTCCTTCTTCCGGACCGAGTCGGACCAGGACACCGTCGCCAACGTGTTCGGGGTCGACGCCAACGGCGAGACCTTCAGCCCGCTGCGGGTCAAGGGCGATTCGCGCACGTCACCTCGTTCCAGCACCAGAGCGAGCTGTTCGCCCGTGCTCGGCTCCTCGGCATGCGCCACGAGGGGCTGCTCGGGCTCGATCTGCAGCGCAACGTGAACGACGAGCACAACAACGGCGACCTGCTGGTCAGCGAGAACATCTTCGACCCGCGCAACGATCCGACCGTGGCGATCCCCGACTTCGTCTTCGACGACCTGAAGGACGGAGTGGACCACGGACTCGCTGGGCATCTACGGCCAGGACCAGATCACCCTGCTCGAGGACCGGACCGCGATCCACCGGCTGATCGCCGTGGTCGGCGGCCGCTGGGACGCCTTCCGCCAGAAGACCGACACCTCGGGCGAGTTCTTCGGCAGCCCACCCGCCGACGATTCCGACATCGACAAGAGCAAGTTCTCGCCGCGCCTCGGGCTGGTCTGGATGCCGGTCGAGCGGGTGAGCCTCTACGGCTCCTGGTCGCGCTCCTTCGCGCCGCAGTTCATCGGCGACCTTGCGACCACCCCGCCCGACCCGCAGGAGGCCGAGCAGTTCGAGGTCGGCGTCAAGGTCGAGCCGACCGCGCGGACCCAGGTCACGCTCAGCCTGTTCGACATCACCAAGGAGAACGTCCCCGGCCCGAGCCTCAACGGCGTGACCACCGAGCTGATCGGCAAGGAGCGCTCGCGCGGCTTCGAGCTCGACTTCTCGGGCGAGATCCTGCCCGGCTGGCAGGTGTTCGGCGGCTACGCCTACACCAAGGCCACCATCGACGAGAACAACGACGGCACCGAAGGCAACGACCTGTTCAACGCCCCGCGCCATCGCTTCACGCTGTGGTCGGGCTACACGCAGCCGGACGGGCTGCTGGAAGGCCTCGGCGGTGGTGCGGGCGTCTTCTACACGGGCGACAGCTACGCCGACAACAGCAACGACGTGAAGCTCGACGCCTTCACCCTGGTGGACGCAGCACTGTGGTACCGCCCGAGCCGCCGCTACTTCAACGTGGTGCCGTCGGTACAGGTCGGCGTCAGGAACCTGTTCGACGAGGACTACTATCTGGGCGGCAACGGCTTCAACAGCGTCGAGCCGGGCGCGCCGCGGACCTTCTACGCCGCCTTGAACGTCACCTTCTGATCCTTGGGATGAGCATTCGCATGGCGGCCAAGGGTGGATACCTCGAGCATCGCCGGCGTCGCTGGGGCGGCTGCATGGCGGTCGCCGCCATGGCCGTGCTCTACGTGCTGCCGCGCCCTGGCCCAGTCCGGCGCGGTGCGCTTCGCGATCGCACCGCAGCCTTTGGGATCGGCCTTGGAGGCGTTCGCCGCGCAGGCGAGGCTGGCGCTGCGGGTCGACCCGGCGGCCGTGCAGGGCGTGGCCTCGCCGGGGGTGAGCGGCGCACTGCTGCCGGCGGAGGCGCTCCAGCAGTTGCTGGCCGGGACCGGTCTGGCGGCACGGTTCGGCGAGAGCGGGACGGTGGCGATCGAGCCGCCGGCCGCGACCACGGCCGATGGTGCCCTGCAGCTGGGGCCGGTGCTGGTCGAGGAGCAGCCGCTGCAGGAGAACGCGCTGCGCTCGCCCCCGGGCTTCGTCGCGACCCGCTCCTCTGTCGCGACCAAGACCGACGCGCCCGTGCTCGAGATTCCGCAATCGGTCTCCACGGTCACCCGCGACGAACTGGACAACCGCAACGTGCAGAGCGACCCGCAGGCGCTGGCCTACACCCCGGGCATCTGGACCCAGCCCTTCGGCGGCGACCTGAACCTCAACAATCCCTTCTACATCATCCGCGGCTTCCAGAGCGCCTTCGGCGGCAGCTACGTCGACGGGCTGGTGAGCCCGGTGAACTACCACTACGAGCCGTTCGGCATCGAGCGCTACGACGTCCTGCGCGGGCCGTCCTCCGTGCTCTACGGTCAGGCCGACCCGGGCGGCCTGGTCAACCGCACCTCCAAGCGCCCGACCCCCGACTTCCTGGGCGAGCTGCAGCTCGAAACCGGCAATTACGGCCGCGGCCAGGCGGCAGCCGACCTCAGCGGCCCGGTCGACGAGAACCGGCGCCTGCTCTACCGCCTCACGGCGCTGGCCCGCGACGCCGACGCGCCGATCGACTACGATTTCGGCGTCACCGCGCCCGACAATCGCAAGTTCCTGGCCCCGGCGGCGACCCTGAATCTCTCGCCGGATACCTCGCTCACCCTGCTCGGCAGCATCCAGGAGGACCGGACCGGCCAGGAATCGATCGTGCTCCTGGACACCGGCGACCTGACCCACGTCAGTCTCGGCAAGAACGACGTCGACTACGAGCACCAGCAGGGCGGCTACGCCTTCGAGCACCGCTTCGCCGGCCTGGTCCAGCTCAACCAGAACTTCCGCTTCGGGCATCTCGACGCCCACCGCTTCGGCTTCTTCCAGGGCTCGGTCGATCCGGCGACCGGCACCGTCGAGCGGTTCCTCGACGGGTTCGAGGAGGAGCGCTACGACCTCGCCGTGGACACCAACCTCCAGGCCGAGGCGGTCACCGGCCCGGTGATCGCACCAGCTGCTCGTGGGCTTCGATTACCAGCATCTGCGCGACCGTGTGACCTTCAGCAGCGGCGACGCGCCCAGCATCGATTTCCGTGATCCCGACTACGGCCAGCCGAGCGGCGCCTACGAGCCCTACATCCACCAGCGCTCGGTGAACGAGAACTTTGGCGTCTATCTCCAGGACCAGCTCAGCTACGGCGAGCACTGGATCTTGACCCTGGGCGGACGCCAGGACTGGGCCACGGGCTCGGTCGACGACGAGCTTCTGGGCGTCACCGACGGACAGGACGACCAGGAATTCACCTACCGCGCCGGCCTGACCTACCTCACCGGCTTCGGGCTCGCCCCCTATGTCAGCTACACCACCTCGTTCCTGCCGACCGCGGGGGCGGACGCCGCTGGCAAGCCGTTCAAGCCCACCACCGGCGGAGCAGTACGAGGTCGGCGTCAAGTACCGGCCGACCTGGTTCAACGGCCTGTTCACGCTCGCGGTCTACGACCTCACCAAGGAGAACGTGCTCACGCCGGACCCGGAGCAACGGCCCGTTCGCGACCAAGCAGGTGGGCGAGGTCCGGTCGCGCGGCATCGAGCTCGAGGGGAGCGCCAGCCTCGCCGACGGCCTCAACCTGACCCTGGCCTACGCCTACAACGACGCCGAGGTGACCAAGGCCAACCCCGACGCCGACGGCCTCGACGACGGAGGGCAACCGCCCGCAGCTGGCACCCGCGAACCTGGCCTCAGCCTGGCTCGACTACACCTTCCAGGCCGGCGGGCTCGAAGGCCTGCTGCTGGGCGGGGGCGTGCGCTATGTCGGCACCAGCTACGCCGACGCGGCCAACAGCTTCGAGAACGACGCCTACACGCTGGTCGACGCGGCCATCCGCTACGATTTCGGCAACCTCGACGACTCGCCTGCGCGGCGCCTCGTTCGGCCTCAACGCCAACAACCTGCTGGATAAGGAATATTTCACCTGCTTCAGCCTCGTCGACTGCAACTGGGGCCCTGGCCGGACCGTGTTCGCGACGCTGGGGCTGCGCTGGTGACAGCGCCTGTGGGCTCAGCGCCTCCGGTACATAATCCAGAAATGCTCGTTAGCCGTAGGACAGCAACAATCAGTTCTCCACTGTGTCATATGCGGCCGTCGCTGACGGTTCCCGCATTTCTTTTGAATTATAATAATCGAAAATGCTGCCCACGACGCTTGGTTGCCAGACACGCAGTCAGCTAGATTGAGGTCGGAATGCCGCTATGAGTGGCAAAGACGCTGGAGCTGGTCCAATTCTAAGTCTTTTCTTGCACGCTATCGGCTATGGCCGAGACGACGGGGCGCCGGAGCGAGGTCCCTTGCAGCAACATTCGGGTGCCGCTGGCCCGATTGGAAACGCATGCGCCCCGCCCTGACCCTCCTCCACCGCTGGTTCGGCCTCGCCATCGCCGGCTTCCTGTTCGTCTCCGGTCTCACCGGTGCGGTGATCTCCTGGGACCACGAGCTGGACGAGTGGCTCAACCCGCATCTCAACGAGGTCGCCAGCGTCGGGCCGGCGATCCCGGCGCTGGAGCTGGCGGCGCAGGTGGAGGCGCAGGATCCGCGGGCACGGGTGAGCTACGTGCCGCTCGCGGCCGAGCCCGGCCATGCGCTGTCGGTGTTCGTCGATCCCACGGCGCGATCCCGCCACCGGCCGGCTGTTCGAGCTCGACTACAACCAGGTCTTCCTCGACCCGGTCACCGGGGCCGAGCAGGGCCGGCGCTACTGGGGTGCCGCCTGGCCGATCACCAGCGAGACCTTCGTCTCGTTCCTCTACGTGCTGCACTACAGCCTGCACCTGCCGGAGTTCTGGGGCATCGACCACTGGGGCATGTGGCTGCTCGGCGTGGTGGCGATCGTCTGGACGGTCGACTGCTTCGTCGGGCTTCTACCTGACGCTGCCGGTGGCACGCGGCGCCGACCCGAGCCGCCCGGCCGCCGTCACGCGCCAGCTCGCCCGCGGCTGGTGGGCGCGCTGGGCGCCGGCGTGGCGGATCAAGACCGACGGGCAGCCCCTACCGGATCAACTTCGACATCCACCGCGCCTTCGGCCTGTGGACCTGGGCGCTGCTGTTCATCCTGGCCTTCACCGCCTTCTCGCTGAACCTCTACCGCGAGGTGTTCTATCCGGTGATGTCGCTGGTCTCGGAAGTGACGCCCACGCCCTTCGACGTGCGCGAGCCCGCGGACAAGCACGCAGCCGATCGATCCGGTCGTGGGCTATGCCGAGGTGATCGACGCGGGCGCGGGCCGAGGCCGCGCGGCGCGGCTGGCAGGAGCCGGCCGGTGCCGCGTTCTACAGCCAGGAGTACGGCATCTACGGCGTCGGGCTTCTTCGAGCTCGGCGACGATCACGGCGCGGCCGGCGTCGGTCCGCCCTACCTCTACTTTGACGGTCGGCGACGGCCGCTTCCTGGGCGACCGGGTGCCCTGGCAGGGCACTGCCGCCGACATCTTCGTCCAGGCGCAGTTCCCGCTGCACAGCGGCCGGATCCTGGGCCTGCCCGGCCGGATCCTGATCTCGCTCATGGGCCTCGTCGTCGCCGCGCTCTCGGTCACCGGCGTGGTGATCTGGGCCCGCAAGCGCCGCGCGCGCCTGGCCGCGACCCGCCGCGGCGCCGCCTGACAGCATCACCTCGACCCAGCCGGCCGAATGACCTCCTGCTTCGCCCCGGAACCCTGCTCAGACCGTCTGCCTCCTCGTCGTGCTCTCCGCCCGCCGTCTGCCCAGCCGGCACCGCCGCCGGCGGCCGAGCTCCGCCGCCCGCCGACCGCGCGCCCGCGCCTCCGGCACCAGGCGCACCCACCCGGGCGGCCGCCCGCCGGATGCCGCTTGTCCGCCCGCGGCCGAGGTCGCCCTGCCGCACGACCTGTCGCCCTGGGGCATGTTCGCCGCCGCCGACCGGATCGTGCAGGGCGTGATGGTCGGCCTGGCGCTCGCCTCCCTGCTGACCTGGACCGTGTGGCTGGCCAAGACCGTGCAGCTCGCCCAGGCGCGCCGGCGGCTGGCCCGCGTGCTGGAGGCGATGGCCGGGGCCAACTCGCTGAGCGAGGCCGCCGAGCGCGTCGCCGGGATGGGCGGGGCCGCGGCGGGGCTCGTGCACGCCGCCGAGCAGGAGCTCGCCGCCTCGGCGGACGTGCCGGGCGGCAGCGTCAAGGAACGCGTCGCCTCGCGTCTCGAGCGCAGCGAGGCGGCGGCGGCGCGCCAGCTGCAGGACGGGATCGGGCTGCTCGCGACCGTGGGCTCGACCGCACCCTTCGTCGGCCTGTTCGGCACGGTCTGGGGGATCATGAACGCGTTCGTCGGCATCGCCGAGACCCAGACCACCAACCTCGCCGTGGTGGCACCGGGGATCGCCGAGGCCCTGCTCGCCACCGCGCTCGGGCTCGTCGCCGCGATCCCGGCGGTCGTGTTCTACAACGGCTTCGTGCGCGGCCTGCCGGCTACCGGGCCAATCTGCGCGACGCCGGTGCGGCGATCGAGCGGCTGGTCGGGCGCGACCTCGACCGGTCGCGCCTGCAGCGCCTGCGCCCGGCGGCCTGAGGCCATGGCCGGCCGTGCTCGACGAGGGCGAGGACCTCGACCAGCTGCACGAGATCAACATGACGCCGTTCATCGACGTCATGCTGGTGCTCCTGATCATCTTCATGGTGGCGGCACCGCTGGCCACGGTCGACATCCCGGTCGACCTTCCGGCCGCGGCGGCCAAGCCGCAGCCGCGCCCGGACCGGCCGCTGTTCTTGACCCTCGGCGCCGACCTGGCGCTTCATCTCGGCGACGGCGCGTCACCCGCGACGGCCTCGGCGCCGCCCTGGACGCGGCTGTCGGGCGGCGACCGGGACGCTCGGGTGTTCCTGCGCGCCGACCGCGGCGTGAGCTACGGCGAGGTGGTCGAGGTGATGAACGGGCTGCGCCAGGCGGGCTACCTCAAGGTCGCCCTGGTCGGGCTCGAGGCCGTGCCCGCCGCAGCGCCATGACCCTGGCCGTCGCCGCCGCGGATCCCGGCCCGCGCTGGGCGACCGCACTGGTCGTGGTGCTCGCGGTCCATGCCGGCCTCGCGGCCGCTCCTCCTGCGCCGTGGGCAGCCGCCGCCGGCCGCCGCACCGCCGGCGGCGATCCTGCTCGACCTGCCCGCCGCCCCTTCGGTCGACCTGCCGCTGCCCGACATGCCGGCACCGGTTGCGATCGAGGTGCCGCTGGTCGAGCTGCCCGTGCCGGACATGCCCGAGCCGGTGGACTCGAGGTGCCCGAGGTCGAGCTGCCGTGCCGCCCGACATGCCGCGATCCCGGTGGCGCCGCCTGACATGCCCGACCCCTGGCGATCGAGGTGGCGCGGGTCGCCTGCCCCTGCCCGAGGAGCCGCCGCTGCCGGCGAGCCACCGCCGCCGCCACGGGCCAAGCCCAGGCCGCCGCGCGAGACGCCGACCCGACCGGCACCAAGGCGCGGTCGCCGCCCAACCGCCACCGGCGGCACCTGCACAGGCCCAGACCGCGGCGGCCCAGCCCGCCGCTCCGGTGCCGCGCGCCGTCGCCTCCATCACCCGCCGCCGTGACGAGCTGGCAGGCGGCACTCATGGCCCATCTCGAGCGCCACCGGCGCTACCCGGCGCGCGCACGCTCGCGCCACCAGGAGGGGACGGCCACGGTGCGCTTCACGATCGACCGCGACGGCAACGTGTCGCGCGTCGCCCTGCTCGACTCCTCCGGCCACGGCCCTCGACGAGGAAACCCTGGCGCTGCTGGAGCGCGCCTCGCCGGTACCACCGCCACCGCGGGAGCCCGCGCCGGGTGGAAGTGGTCGTACCGGTCCAGTATCGGCTGCGCTAAGCGAGGGCAAAGCCGCGCCTTCGGAAGAAGGCCGTCACTGTCAAGCCGGGATGATCCCCGTGGCGCGCGTCACGATCCGGGCAAGGCGGCGCGGGTGCACCGGATCCGCCGGTCGCCGACATTGAGCGTATTGATCACCCGGCAGCCGGTGAGC